>NZ_KB373321.1:0-16974 GCF_000314775.2 Streptococcus sp. F0441
ATAGTCCGTACGGGATTCGAACCCGTGTTACCGCCGTGAAAAGGCGGTGTCTTAACCCCTTGACCAACGGACCTTGAGCTTTTCAACTCTTTCTATTATACCTACTTTTCCTCCTTTGTCAAGAACTTTTTTCCTCTTTATCAAAATTCTGAAAAAATAAGGGAAGAGAGCCAGTAAAACTGGCTCCTTCTATTTATCTTGCCAATTAGTCGCACGTTCCTCTCCCCACCAGTATGGGATCAACTCCGCAACTTTGATTGTTTTTCTTGTTTCGTAGTTCATCATGAACTCTGCTTCTTTATTTTCAGCATTCAATTCTAAGAGAAATTCTCTGCATGCGCCACAGGGCATACCGGATCCTTCGCCGTAGGGAGGTTTATCTCGAAAGGCGAGGATTTTCTTAAGTTTAGTTTGTCCTGAAAATTGATACATATTGAAGAGAGCTGCTCGTTCTGCGCAGAGATGAAAAACGCCACAAGTGCCCTCCATACAAAATCCTGTGAATATCTGACCATCTTCTGCTTCTACTGCGGCAACGACATGGTTAGCATAAACAAAGTCAGAAACTTCATGAGGATTGTATAAGGTTCGTGCTTCTTCGTACATCTTTTCCCATGTATCCATCTGCAGTCCTTTTTATTTAGAAATCTCTTTGAGCATGTTCTCGATATGCTGGATAGATTTTTCACGACCTAATAGGTAAATCGTATCTGGAAGTTCTGGTCCATGCATTTCACCTGATACAGCAATACGAATAGGCATGAAGAGGTTTTTTCCTTTAATGCCTGTTTCTTTTTGAACTGCTTTGATTTGTGGGAAGATGTTTTCTGTCACAAATTCCTTATCTGTCATTGATTCTAGTTTCGCTTTGAAGGCTTCTAGAACAACCGGAACGGTTTCTCCTGCCATAACCTCGCGCTCAGCATCTGTCAACTCTGGGAAATCTGCAAAGAAAAGATCTGTCAACGGAACAATTTCGTCCACTGACTTCATTTGTGGCTTGTAGAGTTCCACCATTTTTTCAGACTTGTCAGTTAAACGTCCTGCTTCTTCTAAGTATGGTTTGGCCATTTCAAAGATAGTAGCTAGATCGGCTCTCTTGATGTAGTCGTTGCTCATCCAGTCTAGTTTCTTCTGATCGAAGGCTGCTGGTGACTTGCTGAGACGATTTTCATCAAAGAGTTTAATCAATTCCTCACGTGAGAAAATTTCATCTTCACCACCTGGGTTCCAACCAAGAAGAGCGATAAAGTTAAAGACTGCTTCTGGCAAATAGCCTTTCTTACGATAATCTTCGATAAATTGGAGGGTGTTGGTATCGCGTTTAGACAACTTTTTACCCGTTTCAGAGTTGATAATCAAAGTCATGTGACCAAACTCTGGAGCTTCCCAGCCCAGTGCTTCATAAACCATAAGCTGTTTGGGTGTGTTGGCGATGTGGTCATCTCCACGGATAACATGAGAAATTTGCATATCGTGGTCATCGATAACAACGGCAAAGTTGTAAGTTGGGTAACCGTCTTTCTTTTGGACAACCCAGTCACCACCGATATTGCCACCTTCAAACTCGATATCACCTTTGACCATATCGTGCCATTTGTAGATACCAGACTCATTGACAGCCAAACGGACAGTTGGGATGATACCAGCTGCTTCACGTTCTGCAACATAAGCTGCTTTTTCTTCCTCGCTCATACCAAGGTATTCGTTGATGTAACGAGGTGTTTCACCAGCTGCTTCTTGGCGTTCACGTTCCGCTGCCAATTCTTCTTCTGTAACGTAAGATTTGTAGGCTTTTCCTTCAGCCAAGAGTTGGTCGATGTATTTTTGATAAAGTTCCAAACGCTCAGACTGGCGGTAGTTTTCATGAGTTTCTGGACTTTCATCCCAGTCCATGCCTAACCAACGAAGGTTTTCAAGTTGTGAACGTTCTCCGTCTTCGACATGACGTTTGCGGTCAGTATCTTCGATACGGATGATAAAAGTTCCACCATGATGGCGTGCGTAAAGGTAGTTAAACAATGCTGTACGGGCATTTCCGATGTGTAGGAGTCCTGTTGGACTTGGTGCGTAGCGTACGCGGATATCTTTTGACATAGTTTCTCCTATAAAGTCTCTAGGCGTCTGCCTTTTTGCTTTCTATATTATATCACAAGTCTCGCCTGAGTCCAACGTCTACGAATAAAGAGAGTAAAAAGAGTGGACAAGCCACTCTTTTCTTCTATTATAGACGTGCGTTAAGCTCTTTGCTCAATTCTTCAAATCCTGGTTTTCCAAGAAGGGCAAACATATTACGTTTGTAGGCTTCAACACCTGGTTGGTCAAATGGATTGATAGCATTCAAGTAACCTGAAAGAGCAATTGCCAATTCGAAGAAGTAGATAGTGTAACCAAGAGTGAAGGCATCTTGCTCAGGAAGAGTCACGTACATGTTTGGTACATCACCGTCAGTGTGGGCAAGAAGAACACCGTCAGTCGCTTTTTTGTTTACAAAGTCAACGTCTTTTCCTTGAAGGTAACCAAGTCCGTCAAGGTCTTCTTCCAAAGTAGGGATGATCACGTTCTTACGCGGTTTGTCAACACGGACAACTGTTTCAAACATGATACGAGTTCCTTCTTGGATAAATTGACCCAATGAGTGCAAGTCAGTTGAGAAGTTAGCTGAAGTTGGGTAAATACCTTTTTGGTCTTTCCCTTCTGACTCACCAGCCAATTGTTTCCACCATTCTGAGAAGTATTGAAGTGATGGCTCATAGTTTACCAAGATTTCAGTTGCATAGCCTTTGCGGTAAAGGATGTTACGAACGGCTGCGTATTGGTAAGCTTCGTTTTCTGAAAGTTTGTCTGAAGTGTAGTCTTTACGAGCTGCGTTAGCACCTTCCATAAGGGCTTTGATGTCAGCTCCTGATGCAGCGATTGGAAGCAAACCAACTGCTGTTAATACTGAGAAACGTCCACCGATGTCATCTGGAACTACAAATGTTTCCCAACCGTTGGCATCTGCTTCAACCTTAACAGCACCTTTTTGGCGGTCAGTTGTAGCGTAGATACGTTTGTTAGCTTCTTCTTGACCGTATTTCTTAACCAAGAGTTCTTTGAAGACGCGGAAAGCGATGGCTGGCTCAGTTGTTGTACCTGATTTAGAAATCACGTTTACTGAGAAGTCTTTGTCAGCTACGTACTCTACCAAGTCAGCAAGGTAAGTAGATGAGATTGAGTTTCCTGCGTAAAGGATTTGTGGAGCTTTGCGTTCTTCTTTTGTTTGCAAGTTAGCAAAGTGGTGGTTCAAGAAGTCGATGGCTGCTTTGGCACCAAGGTAAGATCCACCGATACCGATTACAACCAAAACATCGCTGTCTGATTTGATTTGCTCAGCAGCTTTCAAGATGCGGTCGAATTCTTCGCGGTCGTAATTTTCAGGAAGGTCCAACCAACCCAAAAAGTCGCTACCAGCACCAGTTCCTTTACGGATCAATTCGTCTGCTGCTGTTACTTGTGATTGCATGTATTCCACTTCATGTGGGGCAACAAATTTGTCCAAAACTTTTGAATAGTCAAATTTAATATGTGACATGATATTCCTCCAATATTTCTTCTTTTCTATCATAACGCTTACCTTCGATTTTTTCAAGCTTTTTTATTGAATTTGCCCAATTTTTATCAGAATTCAAACGTTTGCGTAAAAATGCCAAAATACAAAAAATCTGAAAGAACGAATAAAAACGGCTAGAGTCTCTAACCGTTACAATTCATTTAATAAATACTCAAATAGTTCTAAATTGCCGTCTTCTTCATTGACCAGAAACTCTGGGTGCCACTGTAAACCGATAATACGATGCTCGTCGATAGACTCAATCGCTTCGATGGTCTGGTCTCGAGGATCCACCGCTGTCACACGGAAATTAGGCGCCAGATCTTTAATACTTTGACGATGGACTGAGTTGACCTGACTTTCTTTGCCAAACAACTTAGCCACCACGCTTCCTTCCACTGTCTCAATAGAATGAGATGTCCCAAAAGGCAAACCTTGCCAGTGACCTTCAATTTCTTGGTGAAGAGTGCCGCCAAAAGCAACATTGACCAGCTGAACCCCACGGCAGATTGCCAAAATGGGCTTATTCTGATGAAGTGCTTCTCTCAAGAGAGCTAGTTCAAACTCATCGCGTACAAGGTTGTAATCATCGCTCTCAATAGTCTTTTTCTCCCCATAAAACTGAGGATGGACATTTTGTCCACCTGTCAAGATGAGTTTGTCAATCATTTCCACATAATCGCGCACAATGGACTCATCCCCTACAGGAATCACTAAAGGGAGACCGCCGACTTGACGAATGCTCTCTGCAAATTTACAGGATACAGATGAGTGGATGTTTTTCCCTTCTGCATCTACAGGACATAGATTTGCAGCAACTCCTACAACCGTTCTAGCCATGATGTGTCTCCTTTCGATTTTCTTGCGACAGTCTTATCTTATCACTCCAACCCTTTCCTGTCTAATATGTTTTTTTAAAGACCGTGATAAGTATTTTTTATGGATAAGAAAAAGCTGCCCAATGAGGACAACTTCTTTCTTATTCGAAGACAAATTGATTGTGATACAGTTCTGAGTAGAAACCGCCAAGTTTGAGCAACTCGTGATGATTTCCACGTTCAATGACCTCCCCATCTTTGAGGACAATAATCTGATCGGCATTGAGGATGGTCTTGAGACGATGGGCAATGACAAAACTGGTTCGACCTGCTACAACTGCCTCCATGGCATGTTGAATCTTGCTTTCTGTTACGGTGTCCACATTGGAAGTCGCTTCATCTAAAATTAGGACTTGGGGATCTGTCATCAAGGTCCGAGCGATGGAAATCAATTGTTTCTGCCCAGTCGAGAAGATATTTTGCTCATCATCAATAAGGGTATCATACTTATCAGGCAGGCTTTCGATGTAGTCATGAATATGAGTTGCCTTGGCAGCTGCTTCGACCATTTCCTGACTGGCATCTGGCACACCGAAACGGATATTGTCCCGAATCGTTCCACTAAACAAGACCGAATCCTGCAGGACAATCCCGACCTTGCTCCGCAAGCTATCCAAGTCGTAGTCACGAATGTCTTTTCCATCAAAAGAAATGCTACCTGCATCCACATCGTAGAAACGATTGATGAGATTCATGATGGTCGTTTTCCCTGAACCAGTCGGACCGACAACTGCTATCATCTGCCCCTTAGGAGCTGAAATACTAACATCTTTTAAAATCGGCTTATCTGGCACATAAGAGAAATCAATATGACTGATTTCAACACCCTCTCGCAATTCCGTAAAGGCAGGGGCATTTTGCGGACGAATCTCTTCTTCTGCATTGAACATTTCCTGGATACGATCCGCCCCAGTAAAGGCCAACTGGAGGCTCCCCCAACTCGCAGCCACCTGGATAATCGGCTGGTAGTACTGCTGAGAAAATTGGGTAAACATGACGATCAAACCTAGGGCTGTCGTTGTTTCGATACTTGGATCGTTCAGCAAGACCGCAGAACCTGCAAAAATAACGATGGCCGTATTGACCAAGCTCATCCCATTCATAACAGGAAAGAGGATACCTGAGAACATTCTCCCTTTAAAGGTTGCCTTGCGCACGCGCTCATTTTGCTCCACAAAGCCTGCTACGATGTCGTCTTGAATTCCTTGTACGATAACAGCTTTCTGCCCTGAAATACTTTCGTCCATGTAGGCATTGAGTTTCCCAACCTCTTTTTGCTGGAGATTGGTGTACTTGCGGGCCATCTTCACGATAAAGATCAGCATGAGAAAGGCCACTGGGGTGCTGGCTACTGTTATCAGGGCGAGCGTCACATTTTTTGAAAACATGACAAAAATCAAACCGATGTAAAGAGCAATATTGCTCATAACCTGAACTAGGCTTTCATTGAAGGCTTGAAGGATGTTGTCCAAGTCACTCGTGAAGCGAGAAAGGATGTCGCCATCCTGATGGCGGTCAAAGAAAGAAACCGTCAAACGAGAAAGTTTGCCAAAGAGGCCCTTACGCATCTCATTTGTCGACTCGGCAATCACACGGGTCATCAAGGTCATGTAAATCAAGCTAGACACAACCAAGACAAGGACAACAAGAGCTAGATTCAGCATCAGAGCCGATAAACTCTGCCAGGCTAGTTCGGAAGTTCCATTTTGATAAGCCAGAACTAGATTAGCAAGCTCTGTGACTGCTTGGCCTGAAAAAACAGGAAAGAGGGCTTGGGCAATTGTCGCCACCGCAACCATCAGAATCACAATGACAAAGGAGAACTTGTAAACTTTAAAATAATTCCAGAAAAATCGAACTGTTTTCATTTTATTCCTCCTTTCCCTTTTGTGTTTCGTAGATTTCTCGGTAGACAGCATTGCTAGCTACCAAGTCCGCATGCCTTCCTTCTCCAATCAATCGCCCTTGGTCCAAGACCAAAATCTTGTCTGCATGGACGACTGAACTGATTTTTTGAGCGATGATAATCGTTGTTGTCCCTTTCAGGTCTTTGTTCAAAGCTTCCTGCACGAGTCTCTCTGACTTGGCATCCAAGGCCGAAGTTGAATCGTCAAAAATCAGGATACGGGGATTGCTGACAATCCCACGGGCAATCGACATCCGTTGTTTTTGCCCACCAGAAAAGTTGGTGCCACGTTCCTCGACCTGACTCTCAAATTTGTTTTCCATGCGTCCGATAAATTCGCTGGCTTGAGCGATTTGTGCTGCACGTTCCAATTCGGAAGCGCTGGCATTGCCTTTTCCTTGACGGAGATTATCTGCAATGGTTCCACTAAAAAGAATAGCACGTTGCAAGACGATGGAAACTGTTTTACGCAAGGTTCCCTCGCTGACGTCTTGAATATCCTTGCCACCAATCTTAATAGAGCCCTCCTGTGGATCAAACAGTCGTGGAATTAACTGAGCCAAGGTGGACTTCCCTGCTCCAGTTGCTCCAACCACACCGACCATCTGACCAGGCGCAATATCAAAGCTTACATTCTTCAGCATAGGTTCGTCATCATTGGGATAGGTAAAGGTTACATTTTCAAAAGAGAGACTTCCTTCCAACTCCTCATCTGGGAGGTCCTTAAAAGTCATCGCTGGCTCGGTATCTAGAATCTCACGGATACGACGTAAGGAAATCATGGCACGGCTGACAGAATTTCCCAAAAAACCAACCATGATAATAGTGAAGATGATTTGGCTGAGATAGTTGATAAAGGAAGCAACAGAGCCCACTACAGACGGATCTGACTGAGCCATTCCAGCCACCAACCAGATAGAGAGAAAGACCGCCCCATAGCCGACTAGCATCATGAAGGGTTCCACTACAGAGAAGGCGTAGCCGATATAGAGATTTTGACCGAGAAGCTCATCTGAGACTTCGGTAAACTTGGCAAACTGCTCTTTTTCCTGCACAAAGGATTTGACCACACGCACACCACGTAGATTTTCTTTAGCAATAGCATTGATCCGCTCAAGAAGGGTTTGAAACTTAGCAAATCGTGGCCCCATCATCCCCATCATAATGGCTGTAAGTGCAAAGATTAGGAGCACCATAAGGACAATCACCCACCAAAGTGACGGGAGAGTGTGGACCGCCAAAATAAAGGAACCGATGAAGAGAAGAGGGAGACGGAAGAGGATTTGAAAAGCCATCATCACCACATTCTGAATTTGGTTGATATCATTGGTCATACGGACGACAAGGTTGCCGGCATTGAATTGCTCGATATTGGCATAAGAAAAAGTCTGGATTTTTCGAAAGGCGTCTTCCCGAAGATCCGAAGACACTCCTTGAGCAATGTAGGCTGCAAGTGTCACATTGACCCCACCTGCAACCAGCCCCACTAGGGCTACTCCTATCAGCCAAGCGCCAATACTATAAATAGCCTCATGTTGACCGGCCAACAAAGCCTCTAACACCTCTTGCAAATAGCGCGGTTGCAAGAGCGAGCTCGCAACCATCAAGCCTGTCATCACTAGGGATGCCAAGGCCTGCCATTTATAGGTTTTTATTTTTTTAATGAGCATATTTCCTCCTAATAAAATAGATAAAGGGAGCGACATCCTGCGTCAGCTCCTTCCCATTCGTTCATATTGATGCTATTCTAGCAAAAAAGAGGAATCTTGTCAAAGAAGTCTCCTTATTATAAATTAGTGCGCTTTCATATACAGGTGATGCATGAAAAGGCTTTTTATGGTAAAATGAAAGGAAGAACTCTTACAAGGAGGAAAAGATGAAGAAACAAACCATCGCTGTCTTGGGTCCTGGTTCTTGGGGGACCGCCCTTTCGCAGGTCCTAAACGACAATGGACACGAAGTTCGAATTTGGGGAAATATTTCTGACCAAATTGATGAAATCAATAACCAACATACAAACAAACGCTACTTCAAAGATATCCTACTCGACGAAAAGATCAAAGCCTATCATGACTTGGAAGAAACACTAAAGGATGTGGATGCTGTTTTATTTGTGGTCCCAACAAAAGTGACGAGACTGGTTGCCCAACAAGTAGCAAAGGTGCTTGATCACAAGGTTGTCATCATGCATGCCTCCAAAGGATTGGAACCAGATAGCCACAAACGTCTATCAACCATTCTTGAGGAGGAAATCCCAGCTGACCTTCGCAGTGATATCGTCGTTGTTTCAGGGCCGAGCCATGCTGAGGAAACTATTGTACGGGATATTACCTTGATTACAGCAGCCTCTAAAGACCTCGAAACTGCTCAGTACGTTCAAAATCTCTTTAGCAATCACTACTTCCGTCTCTATACTAATACGGATGTTATCGGGGTTGAAACCGCTGGTGCTCTTAAAAATATCATCGCAGTTGGCGCTGGCGCACTACATGGTCTAGGGTTTGGCGACAATGCCAAGGCGGCCATCATCGCACGTGGCTTGACAGAAATCACCCGTCTAGGAGTCGCTCTTGGGGCAAATCCTCTAACTTATAGCGGGCTTTCTGGAGTTGGGGATTTGATTGTAACGGGAACATCTGTCCACTCTCGTAACTGGAGGGCCGGTAATGCTCTTGGCCGTGGAGAATCCCTCGCAGACATCGAAGCAAACATGGGCATGGTCATTGAAGGCATTTCAACAACTCGAGCAGCTCACGAACTGGCTCAGGAATTGGGTGTCTACATGCCAATCACACAGGCTATTTACCGAGTTATCTACGAAGGTGTCAATATCAAAGAAGCAATCAACGACATCATGAGCAATGAATTTAAAGCAGAAAACGAGTGGTCGTAGACCTTTATAGAAAGGAACATTTATGAAACAAAAAGTCAGAAAAGCAGTCATCCCTGCCGCTGGATTGGGAACTCGTTTCCTCCCAGCAACTAAGGCCTTAGCCAAGGAAATGTTGCCAATCGTGGACAAGCCAACTATCCAGTTTATCGTTGAAGAAGCCCTCAAATCTGGTATCGAAGACATTTTGGTTGTGACTGGTAAGTCAAAACGTTCCATTGAGGACCACTTCGACTCAAACTTCGAATTGGAATACAACCTCAAAGAAAAAGGGAAAACAGATCTTTTGAAGCTAGTTGATGAAACAACTGGCATGCGCCTGCATTTTATCCGCCAAACGCATCCACGTGGTCTCGGAGATGCTGTTTTGCAAGCCAAGGCTTTCGTTGGAAATGAACCCTTTATCGTTATGCTTGGTGATGACTTGATGGATATCACCAACGAAAAAGCTGTTCCGCTCACCAAACAACTCATGGATGACTACGAGCGTACACACGCGTCCACTATCGCTGTTATGCCAGTCCCTCACGACGAAGTCTCTGCTTACGGGGTTATTGCTCCGCAAGGTGAAGGAAAAGACGGTCTTTACAGTGTTGAAACTTTCGTTGAAAAACCAGCGCCAGAGGAGGCTCCTAGCGACCTTGCTATTATCGGGCGTTACCTCCTCACACCTGAAATTTTCCAAATCTTGGAACACCAAAAACCAGGTGCTGGCAATGAAATCCAGCTTACCGATGCAATTGACACCCTTAACAAAACACAGCGTGTTTTCGCTCGTGAATTCAAGGGCGCTCGTTATGATGTTGGAGACAAGTTTGGCTTTATGAAAACATCTATTGATTACGCACTAAGACACCCCCAAGTCAAAGACGACTTGAAAGATTATCTCATCCAGCTTGGAAAAGAGTTAGCTGAAGGGGAATAGAAGAACAGTTCATATAAAAAAGAACTCGGATAGTTAATTATCCCAGTTCTTTTTATTTTGTATTTCTATCATCTCAAACATATAAACCAACAAAAGGAAATCGTATTTCTCAGTTAACCTACTTACAAGCCCCATCGAATTGATCTCGAATTTTATGAAAGCGCTACGATATTATTTGTTTTTTTCTAAAAATAGGAGTACAATGAGTTAGTATAATAAAATAAAAAGCACCGAATCGGTGCGCACTTTTTCAAGTTGTGTACGGACAAAGCCTTATTTTAACTTGCTGTGTTGTTTCGAATAGTTCCAACAGCTTTATTGTACTATACTTGTCAAAGATTATCAAGTGAAATGTAAATCATTTTACAGATACGACAAAAAGCTTGTTTATCCTCATTTGAAACAACACAGTTCTAAAACTAAAATACAACCCCTTACTAATTCTAACAGATTTCCACAAATATATCATTATTTTATTGAAATTCTCATTGGAAATGCTAAAATATAATAAGGATTGTATTTTAAGGAGATTGTTTTGAAGAAATTCAAATTTACTAAAGATAATTTAGCTATTCTAACTGAGTTAGTAAAGTTTATGAAGGGGTGCATTGACTTAATCAAAGCTCTCATTTCTTAATTTTTAAATTATATCTTAATACAAATACAACGGAGGTTTTTATACATGGAAAACAAAAATTACTCTATCGGACTTGATATCGGAACTAACAGTGTCGGATGGAGTGTTATCACTGACGATTATAAAGTCCCATCGAAAAAGATGAAAGTTTTGGGCAATACCGATAAACACTTTATCAAGAAAAATCTCATCGGGGCTCTATTGTTTGACGAGGGAACTACTGCTGAGGCTAGACGCCTTAAACGAACTGCACGTCGTCGCTATACTCGCCGGAAAAATCGTCTTCGCTATCTTCAAGAAATCTTTTCTGAGGAAATAGGCAAGGTGGATAGTAGTTTCTTTCATCGATTGGATGACTCCTTTTTAATTCCTGAGGACAAAAGAGGGAGTAAATATCCTATTTTTGCTACCTTAGCAGAAGAAAAAAAATACCATAAGCAATTTCCAACTATCTATCATTTGAGAAAGCAATTAGCAGATTCAAAAGAAAAAACTGACTTGCGCTTGATCTATCTGGCATTAGCTCATATGATTAAATACCGTGGGCATTTTTTATATGAAGAAGCTTTCGATATTAAAAACAATGATATCCAAAAAATCTTTAATGAATTTATAAGCATTTACAACAACACCTTTGAAGGAAATTCGCTTAGTGGACAAAACGTACAAGTAGAAGCAATTTTTACTGATAAAATTAGCAAATCTGCAAAGAGAGAACGCGTTCTAAAACTCTTTCCTGATGAAAAATCCACTGGTCTCTTTTCAGAATTTCTCAAGTTAATTGTAGGAAATCAGGCTGATTTTAAAAAACATTTTGACTTAGAAGAAAAAGCTCCACTACAATTCTCTAGAGATACCTATGATGAGGATTTGGAAAACTTACTCGGACAAATTGGAGATGACTTTGCTGATCTTTTTCTAGTTGCTAAAAAACTCTATGACGCCATCCTTCTATCAGGAATCTTAACCGTTACAAATCCTTCAACCAAGGCTCCGCTGTCAGCATCTATGATTGAGCGCTATGAAAATCACCAAAAAGATTTGGCATCTTTAAAACAATTCATCAAAAACAATCTTCCAGAAAAATATGATGAAGTTTTTTCTGACCAATCTGAAGATGGGTATGCTGGATATATTGATGGTAAGACCACACAAGAAACATTTTACAAATATATCAAAAATCTTCTCTCTAAATTCGAAGGGGCAGACTATTTCCTGGATAAAATTGAACGTGAAGATTTTTTGAGAAAACAACGCACCTTTGATAATGGTTCTATTCCTCACCAAATTCATCTTCAAGAAATGAATGCCATTCTCCGTCGGCAAGGAGAACATTATCCATTCCTGAAGGAAAATAAAGAAAAAATAGAAAAAATCTTGACTTTCCGCATTCCTTACTACGTTGGTCCATTGGCTCGTGGTAATCGTGATTTTGCTTGGCTTACTCGAAATTCTGACCAAGCAATCAGACCTTGGAATTTTGAAGAAATTGTTGATAAAGCAAGCTCTGCGGAAGACTTCATCAATAAGATGACCAACTATGACTTGTATCTGCCAGAAGAAAAAGTTTTGCCTAAGCACAGTCTCTTGTATGAAACATTTGCTGTCTATAATGAATTAACAAAAGTAAAATTTATTGCAGAAGGATTGAGAGACTATCAATTCCTTGATAGTGGGCAGAAGAAGCAAATTGTCACTCAATTATTCAAAGAGAAAAGAAAAGTAACTGAAAAAGACATCATCCAGTTTCTACACAATGTTGATGGCTACGATGGAATCGAACTAAAAGGAATTGAAAAACAATTTAATGCTAGTCTTTCTACTTATCATGATTTACTTAAAATAATCAAGGATAAAGCGTTTATGGATGATGCTAAAAATGAAGCAATTCTTGAAAATATCGTCCACACGCTAACTATCTTTGAAGATCGTGAGATGATCAAGCAACGCCTTGCTCAATATGACTCTCTCTTTGATGAAAAAGTCATCAAAGCACTGACTCGTCGACATTATACTGGTTGGGGAAAACTCTCTGCTAAGTTGATTAACGGTATCAGTGATAAACAAACTGGCAATACGATTCTTGACTACCTGATTGATGATGGTGAGATTAATCGTAACTTTATGCAGTTAATCAACGATGATGGACTTTCCTTCAAAGAAATTATTCAAAAAGCACAAGTGGTTGGGAAGACAAATGATGTGAAGCAAGTCGTCCAAGAACTCCCAGGCAGTCCCGCTATTAAAAAGGGAATTTTACAAAGTATCAAGATAGTTGATGAGCTTGTCAAGGTTATGGGCCATGCTCCCGAGTCCATTGTGATTGAAATGGCTCGCGAAAATCAGACAACTGCCAGAGGGAAAAAGAATTCTCAACAAAGATATAAGCGAATTGAAGATTCATTAAAAATCTTAGCATCTGGACTTAACTCCAAAATTCTAAAAGAACATCCGACAGATAATATTCAACTTCAGAATGACCGTCTCTTCCTTTACTATCTCCAAAACGGGAAAGATATGTATACTGGAGAAGCCCTTGATATCAACCAGCTAAGCAGTTGTGACATTGACCACATCATCCCACAGGCCTTTATCAAGGATGATTCTCTTGATAACCGTGTCTTGACTAGTTCAAAGGATAATCGTGGGAAATCCGATAATGTTCCTAGCCTTGAAGTAGTTGATAAGATGAAGGTTTTTTGGCAACAATTGTTGGATTCCAAATTGATTTCCTACCGTAAATTTAACAATTTAACCAAGGCTGAACGAGGCGGGCTAAACGAGCTTGATAAAGTTGGCTTTATCAAACGCCAACTAGTTGAAACACGCCAAATCACAAAACATGTTGCACAGATTTTGGATGCTCGCTTCAATAAAGAAGTGACTGAGAAGGATAAGAAGAACCGTACCGTCAAAATCATCACTTTGAAATCCAATCTGGTTTCCAACTTCCGTAAAGAATTTGAGTTATACAAGGTTCGGGAAATCAATGACTACCACCACGCGCATGATGCCTATTTAAATGCAGTGGTTGCTAAGGCTATCCTTAAGAAATATCCTAAGCTAGAGCCTGAATTCGTCTATGGTGACTATCAAAAGTACGATCTTAAGAGATACATCTCAAGATCCAAAGACCCTAAAGAAATCGAAAAAGCAACTGAAAAGTATTTCTTCTACTCAAACTTGTTGAACTTCTTTAAAGAAGAGGTGCATTACGCAGACGGAACTATCGTAAAAAGAGAGAATATCGAATACTCCAAAGATACCGGAGAAATCGCTTGGAATAAGGAAAAAGATTTCGCTACAATCAAAAAAGTTCTTTCACTTCCGCAGGTGAATATTGTGAAGAAGCGAGAGGTGCAAACAGGTGGCTTCTCTAAAGAGTCCATTCTTCCTAAGGGAAATTCTGATAAGCTAATCCCTCGAAAAACAAAGGATATTCTTTGGGACACTACTAAATATGGGGGATTTGATAGTCCGGTTATCGCCTACTCAATCTTGCTCATTGCCGATATCGAAAAAGGGAAAGCGAAAAAACTGAAGACTGTCAAGACTCTAGTTGGTATTACCATCATGGAGAAAGACGCTTTTGAGAAGAATCCAATAGCTTTCCTTGAAAATAAAGGCTATCATAATGTATGTAAAGAAAATATCCTCTGCCTGCCTAAGTATAGTTTATTTGAACTGGAAAATGGTCGCAGACGACTACTTGCAAGTGCGAAAGAACTTCAAAAATGCAATGAAATAGTGCTTCCAGTATATTTAACAACCTTGCTCTACCATTCTAAAAATGTCCATAAACTAGACGAACCAGGACATTTAGAATACATTCAGAAACACCGAAATGAATTTAAGGATTTGTTAAATCTTGTATCTGAGTTCTCTCAAAAATATGTCCTCGCGGATGCAAATCTAGAGAAAATCAAGAACTTATATGCAGACAATGAGCAAGCAGATATAGAAATTCTAGCAAATTCGTTTATCAATTTGTTGACCTTTACTGCTTTGGGTGCTCCTGCTGCCTTTAAATTTTTTGGCAAAGATGTTGATCGAAAACGATACACAACTGTATCCGAAATCCTCAACGCCACCCTCATCCACCAATCCATCACTGGTCTCTACGAGACTCGGATTGACTTGAGCAAACTAGGAGAAGACTAATGGGATGGAGAACCGTTGTTGTCAATACACACTCTAAGCTCTCTTACAAGAACAATCACTTGATTTTTAAAGATGCCTCTCGGACAGAGTTGATTCACTTGTCCGAGGTGGACATCCTACTTTTGGAGACGACGGATATCGTTCTCTCCACTATGCTGATTAAACGTTTGGTGGATGAAAATATTCTAGTCATCTTTTGTGATGACAAACGCTTGCCAACGGCATACTTAATGCCCTACTACGGTCGGCACGATTCCAGTTTGCAACTCTCTCGGCAAATTGCTTGGAATGAAGATATAAAGGCGGAAATCTGGACAACCATCATTGCACAAAAAATTCTCAATCAGGCTTTTTATCTAGGGAGTTGTGGTTTTCTGGAAAAGAGCCAGTCAGTCATCGATCTCTATCATGGGTTGGATTTATTTGATCCTAGCAATCGTGAGGGTCATGCTGCTCGGATTTATTTTAACACCTTGTTTGGAAATGATTTTAGCCGTGAACAAGACAATGATATCAATGCTGCCTTAGACTACGGCTACACCTTGATTTTGAGTATGTTTGCGCGTGAGATTGTCTTGTCTGGCTGTATGACCCAGTTTGGCTTGAAACATGCTAATCAGTTTAATCAATTCAACCTAGCCAGCGATATTATGGAGCCTTTCCGTCCGATTATTGACAGAATTGTCTATGAAAATCGAAACAGTTCTTTTATCAAAATCAAACGAGAGCTTTTTACTATTTTCTCAAATACCTTTCACTACAATGGTAAAGATATGTACCTGTCCAATATCGTCAGCGACTATACTAAGAAAGTCATCCAAGCTCTCAATCAACCCGAGAAAGGAGTTCCTGAGTTTAGGATATGAGTTATCGATATATGCGTATGATTTTAATGTTTGATATGCCAGTTGATACCGTAGAGGAACGCAAGGCCTATCGGAAATTTCGGAAGTTCCTCATAGATGAGGGTTTTATCATGCACCAATTCTCCATCTATAGCAAGCTCTTGCTCAACAACTCTGCTAATAACGCCATGATTGAGCGACTCAAGACTCATAACCCTAAGAAAGGAAACATTACTCTCTTAACCGTTACAGAAAAGCAGTTTTCTCGCATGATTTACTTAAATGGCGAGCGAAATACCAGCGTAGCAAACTCCGACGCACGCTTGGTCTTTCTAGGAGAGGAGCCTCGAGATGAAGATTAATTTCCCGCTATTAGATGAACCATTAACTATTGAAAATGCAACTTTTTTAGTGTTGGAAGACCAGTTTACCTTTTCAACTATCGTCAAGCAGTTCTACCAATATACTGATGAAGGGGAGTTGAAGTTATTTGATAGAAATCTAAAAGCTCTGAAAGAGTCCGAGTTACTACTGATAACGGATGTCTTAGGATACAATCTAAACTCACCTGCTATGCTCAAGCTGATACATACAGATCTTGAAAATCAGCTCAATGACAAGTCCGAAGTCAAATCCATGATTGAAAAGCTGGTTGCTACGATTACAGAATTATTGGCATTTGAGTGCTTGGAAAACGAATTGGACTTGGAGTATGATGAAATTACCATTCTAGAGTTAATCGATGCACTTGGTGTCAAAGTCGAAACCCTGAGTGATACACCTTTTGAAAAGATGCTAGAGATTGTCCAGGTTTTTAAATATCTTTCGAAAAAGAAACTCCTTGTTTTCATCAATGCATCCGCCTATCTATCAAAGGATGAGTTAGTAAATCTGATGGAGTATATCCAACTCAATCAACTAAGGGTTTTATTTATCGAACCTCGAAAAGTCTATGATTTTCCGCAGTATGTGATGGATCAAGACTATTTCTTGAACCCTGAAAATATGGTATAATAAGAGTAACAATTGGAACCTAACGAGCTGAAGTCTGGCTGGGACGAATGGCGCGATTACGAAATTTCGTGAGAAAAATTTTTCTACGAGGTTTTAGAGCTGTGTTGTTTCGAATGGTTCCAAAAC
>NZ_KB373321.1:19422-210195 GCF_000314775.2 Streptococcus sp. F0441
GTTTTAGAGCTGTGTTGTTTCGAATGGTTCCAAAAAAAGCTACTCATTTTTTGAGTAGCTTTTAACTATCCCCCCTACACATAACTCATCCCTTTGTAGAAAAGGAAAACGGCGAGTGCGACAAAAAGTAGGGTTGCTCCGATTCGCTGGCTGGTACTATACATCCTTCTCTCCCATTTGACTGGAAAAATGACTGCTAGAAAGGCACCGCCTACTGCGCCACCAATATGCCCTGCTAGGCTGATTCCTGGGATCAGAACACTTCCAATGATATTTATCACGAAAAGTGTCAGATAGGATTGCCCCAACTGCTGAATATAGGGGTTGCGAGTTGCGTAACGCAAGACGATAATCGCAGCAAATAGTCCGTAAAGAGAAGTGGAGGCCCCTGCTGCTACAACTTTCGGTGTGAAAGCAAAAACAAAGAGATTGCCCATCATTCCTGATAAGAGATAGAGAAAGAAGAACTGCTTAGAACCGAAAATCTCCTCCACTTGTCGTCCAAGAAAGTAGAGCGAAATCATATTGACAATGAAATGCTCCCATCCAATATGCACAAATATAGCCGAAAAAAGGCGCCAAATCTGCTCAGGGAACAGGCGAATTATTGGTCCATACATAGCTCCAAACTGAAGCAAGGTATCTGCTCGTTCAAAATTTAAACCTGTAAGAACCAACATCAAAAGAAATACCAATGCCGTTACTAGGAGGAAGAAACTAGTCACAGGATAGCGTTTATCAAAGATTTCCTTCATAGATTAGCACCTCCTGGACGGGAATATCATGGTCTTCCAAGTTAAACTCCTGAACCTGACAAGGATAGATTGTACTCAGGCTCTGCCCAACAAAATGTTCCAGATAGCGGTCGTAGTAGCCTCCACCATATCCAATCCGATAGCCCTCTGTTGTAAAAGCCAAGCCCGGAACATGAATTAAATCAATCTGAGAGGCATCCACCACTTCCATGTTCCCTTGCGGTTCCAGTAAGCCAAAGGAAGTTTTTACCAACTGCTGCGGATGATAGACCACAAACTCCATTCGCCCCTTGGGATAGGTTTTGGGTATCAGAACTTTTTTGCCATCCTTCAGCGCCTGCTCGATCAATTCTTGCGTTTGAAATTCATGAGGGAAGGAGAGATAGGTTGCGATGGTCTTGGCTTCTTGGTAAAAGGGGTGATTCAAAAATCGTTTTGTTAAAGCTCGATCCATAGCCTGTTTTTGTTCTTGAGATAAAGCCTTCATTTCTTGCAAGACTTGCTTGCGTAATTTCGATTTCATAGCTAAGCCCTCTACTCCGCCGCTTTCTTTTTGAGAAAACTAGAAACCGCCTCAACACCAATGGCTAGGGCTTCTTCCTTGGGACTCATCTGAGGATGATGAAGAGCATAAGGACTGTCGATACCTAGCCAAAACATAACCCCATCAACCTTTGAAAGAAGATAACCAAAGTCCTCACCAGTCATAGCAGGCTCGATATCAATCAACTCGATTCCTTCTTTCTCTTCAAAGAATGTCATTAGTTCACGCGCCAAGGCTAGATTGTTCTCCACAGGCAGGTAGCCCCCTTGTTTGAGTTCCACTTCGACTTCCATATCAAAGGCTGCTGCAACACCTTCTGCGACTGTCTTGACTCTTTTTTGTACCAAAAGGCTCATGTCCTGAGTCAAGGCCCGAATGGTTCCATGTAAAAAAGCTGTGTCTGTGATGACATTATTGGTTGTTCCAGCTTGGAAAACGCCAAAAGTCACCACCGCCCCCTCGATTGGGTTGACATTGCGGCTGACAACTGACTGCACCTGGGTCACAAAGTAACTAGCAGCCACCAAGGCGTCATTGGCTTCATGCGGAAAAGCTGCGTGTCCTCCTTTTCCTTTGAAACGAATCTTCACCTCACAAGTCCCTGCAAAGAGCGTATGGGTATTGGTCGCAATCTGTCCAACCTTCAGATCCGGACGAACATGGAGGCCATAAAATTGGTCTGGCAACCAGTCCCCAAAAGCACCATCCTCATACATAAGCATCCCACCGGCTTCATTCTCCTCAGCAGGCTGAAATAGGAAGAGCAAATTATTCTTGGGTTGCTCCTCAAGAGCGCGTTCGAGACAGCCCAAGGCAATGGTCATATGAAAATCATGGCCACAGGCATGCATGCGACCTTGGTGCTGAGAAGCAAAAGGTAGACCTGTTTGTTCGACGATAGGCAAACCGTCAATGTCTGTCCGCCAACCAATGGTCCGCTCCGGCTGACTTCCCTGCAAATAAACCAAAATACCTGTCCGCCAAGTACGAACTTGAACAAATCCCTTGCCCGCTGTCAATTTCTCAATCACATCCAGCAAATAAGCCTGAGTCTCGAACTCCTCCAAGCCAATCTCTGGAATCTGGTGTAAATCTCGTCTAGTCTGAATCAAATCTAACATCTATCGATCCTCCTTTTGATAGAAGAAAGAGGCTGGAAAAAGGGTTCCGCCTCTTTTTTACTTTTGCAATTACAAGGTACGAAGCGCATCCTCAAGCGCTGTTTTTTGTTGGGTTTGGGCATCAATTTCTTTGATGATACGAGCCGGAACACCTGCTACAACCACATTTTCTGGAACATCTTGAGTAACGATAGCTCCTGCAGCGACAACTGAACCACTACCGATTTGGACTCCTTCAATAACCACTGCATTGGCACCGATAAGAACATTGTCTCCGACACGGACTGGCTCAGCACTAGCTGGCTCAATCACACCTGCCAAAACTGCACCTGCACCAACGTGACTATTTTTCCCAACGATGGCACGGCCACCAAGGATAGCCCCCATGTCAATCATGGTTCCTGCACCAATTTCAGCACCGATATTGATAACAGCTCCCATCATGATAACAGCATTGTCACCAATTTCAACTTGGTCACGGATAATAGCACCTGGCTCAATACGAGCGTTAATCGCACGTTTATCTAGCAAAGGAACTGCAGAATTACGAGCATCTTGCTCAACAACATAGTCTTGATTTTCTACCAAACCTTCAAGAAGCGGAGCGACATCCTTCCAGTCTCCGAATAAAACATTTCCTAGTTTGACAACAGAGATTGGCACAGCAGTTGCGAGTTCTCCTTCAAAGGTTACTTTGACACTGGTTTTCTTTTCAGCATTGGCGATAAATTGGATAATTTCTTGAGCGTTCATTTTTGTAGCAGTCATAGGCGTCTCCTAGTTCATTTTAATGATACCTATTCTACCAAAAAAGACTTTAAATTTGAAGCCTCAACTATCAAATAAGCACCTTTACTTGGCTTGTTTTGCTTCTTCCACAGATAAGAAAATCATTGGAACGATAATCAACACCATAGCTAAGGCCAAAAAACCATCCATGACCAATCCCAGAAAAAGAACACTTAATAGGGCCGAAGAGAGGGGCTCGCTAGCGCTCACTACAGAGACGACTAGAGGAGAAACGAGAGAGACGGCCTTCATAGACAGGAAGAAGGCAAAAGCAGTACCAAGCACGGCAATCGTCAGGCAAATTAGCACACTTACCAGATCCACTTGAAAACTTATCCGATAAATAGGGTAAAGAAAATTACTAAAGAGTCCTGCCAGAATCATCCCCCAACCAACAGTGGGGACAAAACCATAGTGGCGGGCAAATCGTTGGGGCAGGATGACATTAAACATGACGCCTACTGCACTGAGCAGACCAGTCACTAGAGCCAAGGGTGTCATGGACAACTGGGACACATCCCCTTTTGTGGCCATCAAAAAAACACCTAGCATGGCAATCAAAACATAGAAAACAGCTGTAATTGAAGCCTTCTTCTGGTAGACAATGCGATTGTAAAACAAAATAAAAACGGGGCTGATAAATTGTAAAATAGTCGCCGTCGCCGCATTGGAATACTCAACACAAAGATAGAAGAAAAACTGCACAGAAAAAATACCTAGAATAGCATAGGCTAAAAAAGGTAGATAATTTTTCTTATCACGCCAGATATCCAACAAGCGGCTACGCAACTGAAAGGCAGATAACCCTAAAACCAAACTCCCCGCCACAAGCAACCGCATAGAGGTAATCCAACCTGACGATACTGGGTAATGAGTGAAAAAATACTCTCCTAAAATCCCGCAAATCCCCCAGATAAGACCCGAGAACAGTGAATACAAGGTTCCCTTAAAAATCTTCTTTTGATACTTATTCATTCCCTTATTGTAACACGAAATAGAAAAAGAAAAAAGTAGCTAAGAGAAGAAAAATTACCTCTTGCTACTTTTTTTATTATCGATTAAATAGACGGGAACGACCCGACGAACCACTTTGAGTGTTGTTGTTCGAATTTGCCCCTGAGCTACTGCTTGAACTTGGAGGAGTTACTGCAGGAATGCTTCCTAGAATATTCTTCCAAGCATTCTGATAATCTGCATCGCTTCCTCCAATAGCGAAGCGGTAGGTGGTTACTGGCGCCCCTTCTTTAGTAGCCCAGTAACTTGTTACGGTAGAACCGGAAACGTTAACTTCTTTGCCATTAATTGAAACCTTGCCCGGTTTCTCCCCTGTCGACTTGAGAACTTGTGACTTGGTCACACTTGAGTCGAGATTAAAGCGCTCATTCCCCCAAATGCCAGGTTTTGCTTGTTGAATGGCATTAACCAAGTGAGCCATATAGTTGGCATTGCGGTAGTGGCCTGCTCCTTTAGCTAGTGGGCGGTTGTCATCGTGACCTAGCCAGCCACCCAAGGTCAAGCGAGGCGTAGAAAGCATAAGCCACATGTTTTCATCTTCATTGGTTGTACCAGTTTTTCCAATCCAGTCGGCGCTAGCGAGGCTTGGATTGATGGTAGCCAAGTCTGTCTGGAAACTTGAGGTAATCCGAGATGAAATAACATCGCGAAGCAAATTTTGCATGATGGTCGCTGTCGCTTTTGAGTAAACTTGGACAGGTTTATCTTTATGTTCATAAACCACTCGACCATCTGTTGACTCGATCTTCGCAATCATATGTTTCTTATGGTAAACTCCGTTGTTGGCCAAAGTCTGATATCCGTTAGTATGCTGAGCAACTGTAACGTCAATTCCTCCGCCCATCGGTAAACTCTCAATACCATATTCTGGGATTTCGTAACCCATTTTTTCCATATAGCCTTTAACATCAACACCCTTCTCTCGAAGTGTACGATAAGTCCAGTAGGCTGGGATATTCCATGAGTAGTTAAGGGCCTCCCCTAACGTCATCATGCCCGTACCAGGACTATTGACATACATGATAGGATTGCCGTTTGAAAAGTTGGTTGGATAGTTTGATAAGATACTTGCACTTCCCATCAGACCTTGGTCAATGGCAATACTGTAAGTCAATATCGGCTTAGTAGTCGAAGCAGGAGAACGTTTTGTGTCGATAGCGTGGTTATTCTGATTTTTTTGATAATTGCGACCACCGACAAACCCAAGAATAGCTCCCGTTTGGTTGTCCATGAGGACATTCCCCACCTCAGGCTGGCCTGTCGAATCATCTAGCAGATAGCCGTAGGTTGCCACCGCATTTTGCATCGCAGCATGAACATTTTTATTAATAGTCGTCGTAATCTTATATCCACCATTTTCAATTTCCTTAGTCGCTAAATCACGATAAGCTTTCTGGATGGATTCATTCTTTTGCTCTTGTACAGAAACATTATCTCTCTGAATCAGATAGTCATACATCCGATCAGTAGCTTCTGCCAAGGTTGCGAAGTAGAGATAGTCACGCGAAGTACCACTGACACTACCAGATGGTAAGAAGTCTTTCTTAAAATCATAATCCTTGTACTTGTCGTAATCTTCCTGACTTAGAGCCCCTGTCCGGTACATATTATAGAGAACATCTCTAGCCCGTTTGACCCCCAGAGCCAAATCCTCCTCGCTCTTCATACTACCGTCAGATTCATAAGGGGAGTAACTAATTGGGCTCTGTGGCAATCCTGCGATAAAGGCTGCTTGAGGGACCGTTAAATCCGAAGCCTTAACCCCAAAGATCCCTTCTGCGGCCTGTTGGGCACCTGCAATATTTTGGCCTTTATGATTGCGACCAAAAGGAGCAATGTTGAGGTAGGTTGTTAAAATCTCATCCTTACCCATAGCCCGCTCTAAAGCTAAAGCATCAATAATCTCTTTGGCCTTACGAGCTAGAGTGGGAGCGTCCCCCACCACTTGTTGCTTGATAACCTGCTGGGTCAAGGTCGAACCACCACTGGACGACCCTAGACCGACAAAGGTTCCCAAGGTCGCACGAATAACGGCCTTAGGCACGACTCCCTTGTGCTCGTTGAAATTCTCGTCCTCTGTCGCAATGATAGCCTTTTTAAGATTATCCGAAATAGCACCTGAAGCGACTGAAGTGCGCAACAAATCACCCTCAATCGAAGCAATGGTACTGCCGTCAGAATAAGTGATTTCTGAGATAGAGGCAATATCCTTCACTTGCTTGACCAACTCTTCTGCTTGAGGGACTTGGACCTTGTCGAATAGAGCAACCCCATAACCCATGGCCACACCCGCTCCCAAAAGACCTCCGATAAAGGCTAGGATAAAAAGAGTGTTGAAAGTCACTTTAAAAGCACTCAAAATCTTAGCGAAAATAGTCCCTACCCTTTTGACTCTGTCAGAAGAGGCTACTTTCTTATCAGTCTTTTTACTTGCTTGCTTTTTCTTCCATTTAGCAGTTAGCTGCTGGAAAAAATGCTGCATTTTTGTTTTTAATTCATCAATTCTTTCTTTCATGAATGTCCTCACTTTCTCTATTATACCATAAAAGGGAAACTTTCAATAAAATAGCCACTTTCTTCCCTATTCTACTAGGCTATTGCCCAAGTTTGTGATACAATAGGTAGAAACAATATTTTAAAAAGGAGAAAAGACATATGCACATTTTTGATGAGCTAAAAGAGCGTGGTTTGATTTTTCAAACGACTGATGAAGAAGCTTTGCGTAAAGCCCTAGAAGAAGGTCAAGTTTCTTATTATACTGGCTACGACCCAACTGCTGACAGCCTTCACCTAGGTCACCTTGTCGCAATCTTGACCAGTCGTCGTTTGCAATTAGCAGGTCACAAACCTTATGCGCTCGTTGGCGGTGCTACAGGTCTCATCGGAGATCCGTCCTTCAAAGATGCTGAACGTAGTCTCCAAACAAAAGACACAGTAGATGGCTGGGTCAAGTCTATCCAAGGACAACTTTCTCGTTTTCTTGACTTTGAAAATGGCGAAAACAAGGCTGTCATGGTCAACAACTACGACTGGTTTGGCAGCATCAGCTTCATTGACTTCCTCCGTGACGTCGGAAAATACTTCACTGTCAACTACATGATGAGTAAGGAGTCTGTAAAAAAACGGATCGAGACAGGGATTTCTTACACTGAGTTTGCTTACCAAATCATGCAAGGTTACGACTTCTTTGTCCTTAACCAAGAGCACAACGTAACCCTACAAATCGGTGGTTCTGACCAGTGGGGAAATATGACAGCTGGTACCGAATTGCTTCGTCGTAAGGCTGACAAGACTGGTCACGTGATCACTGTTCCACTCATCACAGACGCAACTGGTAAGAAATTTGGTAAATCAGAAGGAAACGCAGTTTGGCTTAACCCTGAAAAGACTTCTCCATACGAAATGTACCAATTCTGGATGAATGTCATGGATGCCGACGCTGTTCGTTTCTTAAAAATCTTTACCTTCTTGTCACTGGATGAAATTGAAGACATCCGCAAAGAGTTTGAAGCGGCTCCACACGAACGCTTGGCACAAAAAGTCCTCGCTCGTGAAGTCGTGACTCTTGTTCACGGAGAAGAAGCTTACAAAGAAGCCCTTAACATCACTGAGCAACTCTTTGCAGGAAACATCAAAAACCTTTCTGTCAAAGAACTCAAACAAGGACTTCGTGGAGTGCCAAACTACCAAGTTCAAGCAGACGAAAACCACAACATCGTGGAAATCCTCGTATCTTCTGGTGTGGTTAACTCAAAACGCCAAGCCCGTGAAGATGTTCAAAACGGAGCTATCTACGTCAACGGCGACCGCATCCAAGACCTTGACTATGTCTTGGGGGATAGCGACAAGTTAGAGAACGAACTGACTGTTATCCGCCGTGGGAAGAAAAAATACTTTGTATTGACTTACTAAATTGTTCAACATTTACCTATAAACAAAGGAGTTAACCTCGAGAAAGGTAACTCCTTTTTGCTGTGAATAGTCCCCACCTATCCCTTAATAGACAGGCTACGCAGTACAATGCGTAAGGTTGTTAGATTATGTAAGATAGAGAGATTTGAAGGACTGAGCCAGTTAAACAAGCCAAAGCCAATCAAACTACTATTTACGACAACGGTATCTTGAATATTCTTCTTAATGAGTGTTTGCAAAGATGATGATAGCGAATCCAACTCTTGGAAGAAATCCAAACGATTATCTAACAATAAGATATCACTCATCTGCTTAGAAATATCTGCACTCTCATTCATCACCACACCGATATCTGATAGGGTTAGAGCCGCTGAGTCATTCAATCCATCTCCAACCATCAAAATAGTGTGACCTGCTTTCTGCAGTTCCTCTACTAACTCAAATTTCCCATCAGGTTTCAAGTCTGTATATACCTGATCAAAGGGCAAATCTTTGACTAATTCCTCTGTCCTAACCAAGGTGTCCCCTGTTGCCAGAATCAATTTTTTCCCCTGTGCCTTAAGTTTATCCAAGGCTGTTTTTGCTTCTTTTCTCAAAGGAGTATGAATGCAGAACATTCCAATCAATTCATTCTGATAAGCCAAGAATAAGAGATTGTAGTGACTCTTGTACTCTTCAATTAAAGCATTTTGTTCTGAACTGATATGAATCTGCTCATCCTGCATCAAGACATAATTCCCAATAAGAACTGGTTGGCCATCTATATGAGATTTGATCCCCTTGCTTGCGATATATTGGAGTTTCCCATGCATTTCCTCATGTTCAATCCCCTCTATCTCAGCTTGCTTGACGATGGCATTAGCAATAGGATGATAAATGTGTTCCTCAAGACAGGCACTGATTCTGAGAATATCTTCCTCACTATAGTCTCCAAAAGGTAACACCTTTTCAACTATCGGATAGCTAGTTGTGATTGTTCCCGTCTTATCAAACAAGAAAGTATCAACTTCCAGATATTTCTCCAAAACATCTCCATCCTTAATCACCATTTCACGGTTCAACCCCTCCTTGATAGCTGTCAAATAAGCTACAGGAGTAGAGATTTTCAAAGCGCAGGAGAAATCGACCAATAGGAAAGAAATAGCCTTAGAAAAAGAACCTGTCAATAGGTAAGTCAGTCCAGCCCCCAAGAAATTATATTTGACGACCTTGTCCGCCATTTTGATGAAATAGCGTTGTTTCGTTTTCTTGTTTTCTTCAGATTTCTTCATCAACTCAATCAGTTGTAAAACCCGGCTGTTCATCTGATTATCGGTTACACGAATGCGTAACTCTCCAGTTTCTAATACTGTATTTGCACAAACCAAATCAGACTCTCTTTTTTCAACTGGAAAACTCTCTCCCGTCAAGGAACTTTCGTTGACCATACCTAAACCTGAAACTACTTGTCCATCAAACAGAATTTCATTTCCTTGAGATAAGACCAAAACATCTCCTATTTGAACATCGGAACTCTTGATACTAACAACCGTATCGCCCTGTACTAGGAATACATCGCTCTCTTTTGCAAGAAGACTCTGTTCTAAATCTGTTGCAGTTTTTTTCAAGGACCACTGATCTAAATGATTCCCCAAATCAAGCATAAACATGATGTTGCTAGCAGTCTTGGATTGATTCATGAACAAGGACAATAAAATCGCCGAACAGTCCAAAACCTCCATCGTTAGTTCCTTACGCGCTAGGGTCTGATAAGCTTCTTTGACATACCCCAGAGCCTGATAACAAGTCCATATATAGCGAATAGGAGACGGTACAAGACTACGAAAAAGCACACGCTTAATCGCTGCACCTGAAACAATAGAATAGGCACTATCTTCTCTACGAATGGGAAGAGTCATCAACTCAGAAACTTTCCCTCTATCAATTCTTTTTAAAAAGGCTTCTGCATTATCTAATACAGAAAAGCCTTCTTTTATACGTAGAGTAAAGTGCTGTTGATCCATGTAAAACTGGATAGACTCAATTCCCTTTTCATCTCTCGCCAAGGAACGAAGATAGTCTTGAATATCCAAGGTGAGTGAAAAAGAAGATGATAGTCGGATATGTTGGTATCCTCTATGTAGCACTTTAAAAGACATATTATTCCCCTATCAGGCTATCTAATTGCTCTTCTTTTTTCTCTTGCTCATACAAATATTTAGCATCTTGCAAGACATCGTCTCCATGTTGCTTCACAACAGAAACAGACGCATCTAGCTCGTCCTTCAATTTGTAAGCCTTAGCCAAGGCTTTAGAATAACCTTTTTTAGCTTCCTTACTTGCTAAGATTTTCAAACCAAGAGTGCCAAATGCTACACCACCCAAAAAGAGTGATGATTTTTTCGCAACTTTTGCGACGGTCAATACTTCTTTTAACATACTTATTTCCTCCTTATCATTATTATATAGCAATTTAGATATAAAAGCAATTTCATTCTATAAATTGGAGAATTAATTTTATTTCTACTGAATCTCCCATCTACTTATTCCTAAGGTTGCTTTCATCTGCCTCTTTTGATACACTTAAACTATGAATACAAATCTCAAACCCAAACTTCAGCGTTTTGCGTCTGCGACTGCCTTTTCCTGTCCTATCTGTCAAGAAAATCTGGCTCTGGTGGAGACTAGTCTCAAATGCTTCAATCGTCATTCTTTTGATTTGGCGAAATTTGGCTATGTCAATCTGGCACCGCAAATCAAACAATCCACCAACTACGACAAGGAAAACTTCCAAAATCGCCAACAAATCCTAGAAGCTGGCTTTTATCAAGCTATTTTAGAAACCATCTCAGACCTGCTTACAAATTCTAAAACTAGCCAAACAATTTTAGATATCGGTTGTGGCGAAGGTTTCTACTCTCGCAAACTACAAGAAAGTCACTCTGACAAAACCTTTTATGCCTTCGACATCTCCAAAGATTCTGTCCAGATCGCTGCTAAGAGTGAACCCAACTGGGCAGTCAATTGGTTTGTCGGTGATCTGGCTCGTCTTCCTATAAAAGATGCCAGTATGGATATCCTGCTTGATATCTTTTCGCCTGCCAACTATGGAGAATTTCGCCGCGTTTTATCCAAAGACGGTATCTTGATCAAGGTCATCCCAACCGAGAATCACCTCAAAGAAATCCGCCAAATGGTGCAAGACCAGTTGACAAAGAAGGACTATTCCAACCAAGATATCAAAAATCATTTCCAAGAACACTTTACCATCCTATCTAGCAAAACTGCCTCTCTGACTAAGGCAATCACAGCAGAGCAGCTCCAAGCCCTACTCAGCATGACACCTCTACTTTTTCATGTCGATCAAAGCAAGATTGATTGGAGCAACTTGACAGAGATTACCATTGAAGCAGAGATTCTGGTTGGGAAAGCACTGTAAATTAGTTTAAATATGAAAAAACGCACCTTAAATAGATGCGTTTTGTTTTACAATCTGATGTAATGAATCTTAGTTCAAGTGCCAGATATCTTCGTTGTACTGTGCAATTGTACGGTCAGATGAGAAGAATCCTGCTTTGGCAATGTTGACGATGACTTTATCCAACCATGCGTCACGGTTTTCGTAGTCAGCAAGCATTTGCTCTTTCACCTTGATGTAGTCTTCCAAGTCAAGGAGAGTCATGAACCAGTCTTTGTTGATCAATTCGTTGTGAAGACGTTCCAAGCGTTCTTTCTTACCTACTGCAAGAACAGCGTCGCTGACGATGAAGTCAACCAATGGTTTGATGGCTTTGCGTGCGTAGAATTCGCTTGATTTGTATGCTGCTTTTGCGTAAAGGTCAATAACAGTTTCTGAATCTTCTCCAAAGATATAGATGTTGTCGTCGCCAACCAACTCAGCGATTTCCACGTTAGCTCCGTCCATAGTACCAAGAGTCAAAGCTCCGTTCAACATGAATTTCATGTTACCAGTACCTGAAGCTTCTTTAGAAGCAAGTGAGATTTGTTCAGAAATGTCACATGCTGGGATCAAGAAGCTTGCTGCAGTAACGTTATAGTTTTCAACCATTACGACTTGCAAGTGTGGAGCTACTTCTGGATCATTTGCAATCACTTCTGACAAGCAAAGGATCAAGTGAATGATGTCTTGGGCAATTGTGTAGGCAGGAGCTGCTTTACCACCAAAGAAGACTGTGATTGGGCGAGCAGGGATGTTGCCAGCCTTGATATCAAGGTATTTGTGGATGACATACAAAGCGTTCATTTGTTGGCGTTTGTACTCGTGAAGACGTTTGATTTGGATATCAAAGATAGAGTTTGTATTGATTTCCACACCTTGGTGATCTTTCAAGTGACGAGCCAATTTACGTTTGTTGTGAGCCTTGATGCTTTCCAATTTTTCTTTGACAGCTGCTTTGTCTTCGTAAGACAAGAGTTTTTCAAGCTCATCTGCTTCATGGTGCCATCCCTCTCCAATAATCTCATCCAAGTAGTGAGATAGTCTTGGGTTGGCATGCATGAGCCAACGACGGAATGTGATACCGTTTGTTTTGTTGTTGAATTTTTCTGGGTAGATGTCGTAGAAAGCTTTCAACTCTGAGTTCTTCAAGATCTCAGTGTGGAGTGCTGCTACCCCGTTAACACTGTATCCGTAGTGGATATCCATGTGAGCCATGTGTACACGGTCGTTTTCATCAATGATTTGAACAGCTGGGTCTTTGTATTCTGCTTTCACACGACGGTCCAATTCTTTGATGATTGGTACCAAGTGAGGAACCACTTCTTGCAAGAATTCAAGAGGCCATTTTTCAAGCGCTTCAGCAAGGATTGTGTGGTTAGTGTAGGCAGTCATGCTACGAACGATTGAGATTGCTTCATCAAGTTCGATACCACGTGCAGTCAAAAGACGGATCAATTCAGGAATCACCATTGATGGGTGAGTATCGTTGATTTGTACAACTGCATAGTCCGCAAGGTCATGCAAGTTGCTTCCTTTTTCGATTGCTTCGTCGATGATCAATTGTGCACCGTTTGAAACCATGAAGTATTGTTGGAAGATACGGAGCAATTCACCTTGCTTGTCGCTGTCGTCTGGGTAAAGGAAGAGTGTCAAGTTGCGAGCGATATCTGTCTTGTCAAAGTTGATACCATCTTCGATGATAGAAGAATCAACTGAATCCAAGTCAAACAAACGCAAGCGGTTTTTAGTAGCTGTCTTGTAACCAGGTACATCGATATCGTAAAGAGTAGATGTCAATGTGAAGTGTGCGAATGGCACTTGGTAGCTACGGCTTGAGCGAACCAACCAGTTTTGCTCTGTCAACCAAGCATTTGGAATTGTTTCTTGTTGGTTATTTTTAAGAACTTGTTGGAAAAGACCGAAGTGGTAGTTCAAACCAACACCGTCACCATTCAAACCAAGTGTAGCGATTGAGTCGATAAAGCAGGCAGCCAAACGTCCCAAACCACCGTTACCAAGTGATGGTTCCAATTCTACTTCTTCGATTTCGATTAACTCTTTACCTGCAGCTGCAAGTTCTTTTTTCACATCGTCATAAAGACCAAGGTTAATCAAGTTGTTTGATAAGAGTTTACCAATCAAGAACTCAGCTGAGATGTAGTAAACTTTTTTCTTACCAGTGTTGACTGGTTTTTGACTGCTAGCAAGCTTGCTGTAGTTGAGAAGAGCAAGATAAAGATCTTTATTGCTACATTCTGCAATAGTTTTATTGTAACGCTTTTGTACAAATTCTTTTAATGGTAACATTTTTGTGTCTCCTGATATTGTCTTATTTCTTTAATTCTACCAAATTTTCATTAATTCGGCGATAAATTGTAGTCAAGTCAAGCAAAGTTTCTTCAACAGCTGGTGTGAGTTGGTCTGCTGTCATACGCCATGACCAGTTTCCACCAAGAGTAGATGGGTAGTTCATGCGAGCTGCCTCATCTAGTTCTAGCAAATCTTGCATCGTTGCAATGGCCATGAAGCTAACGGATGAAAAGACTGTGCGAAGCATTGCGTGTGGCACTGTCTCGTACTCTTTACGGTTGGTGTAACGCGCCATATACTCACGAGTTGGATCGTCGATCTCATTACGGTACCAACCAAGGACTGTATTGTTATCGTGTGTTCCTGTGTACATAACAGAGTTGGCAGGTGCTAAGTGTGGGCTATCGATACTTTCGTCTTCTGGGTTGAAGGCAAATTGAAGAATCTTCATCCCTGGGAAGCCAGTGCGTTCACGCAACTCGATGACTTCATCTGTCATGAAACCAAGGTCTTCCGCGATGATGTTTAGCTCACCAAGCTCTTCCTTAACGGCTGCAAAAAGCTTGTAGCCAGGACCTTTCACCCATTTACCAGGTGCTGCTGTATCGGAACCAGCAGGAATTTCCCAGTAAGATTCGAAACCACGGAAGTGGTCGATACGAACGATATCGTAGATTTTGAAGCTTTCGCGCAAGCGTTCAATCCACCATTTATAACCGTCTTTGTCCATTGCTTCCCAGTCGTAGATTGGGTTCCCCCAAAGCTGACCAGTGGCAGAAAACTCATCTGGTGGGCATCCTGCGATGCAAGTTGCTTTACCAGTGGCATCTGTCTTGAAGAGATGTGGATTTGCCCACATGTCGCTTGAATCTTCCGCTACGTAGATTGGCATGTCTCCAACAATTTCGATGTGGTTGTCATTAGCGTAGGCTTTCAATTTCAACCATTGTTGGAAGAAGAAGTATTGAGTCACACGGTGGTAAACCAACTTGTCTGCCAATTTCTCACGGTAGCTTTCAAGAGCTGAAGCTTTACGAGCACGAGCATCTGCATCTGGCCATTCTGTCCAAGCAAGATTGTCAAAATGCTCTTTAATCGCCATATATTCTGCGAAGAGTTCAAGCCATGATTGGTTGTCTTGAGCAAACTTCTCAAAAGCTTTGACATCTCCCACTTCCAAGAAACGTTTAACTGCTTTTTCTAAAAGCGGACGACGTGCGTAATAAATCTTCGCATAGTCGACTTCTGATGCATCACTACCAAAGTCAACACCTTCAAGGTCACTAGCTTCGAGCAAGCCTTGCTCTACTAAGATATCAAGGTCGATAAAATGCGTATTTCCAGCAAAGGCTGAGAATGATTGGTATGGAGAATCTCCATAGCTTGTTGTCCCAAGAGGGAGGATTTGCCAGTAACGTTGCTTGGTACGAACCAAGAAGTCAACGAAATCATAGGCAGTCTGACCAAATGATCCAATCCCGTATGCTCCTGGTAGAGAAGAGATGTGCATCAACACACCACTTTGACGTTTTTTCATAATAGCACCTCATGTGTTTGTTATAAAACGTTGCGCAATCAAGGCGCAAACGTTTGCGTTAAGTTAAGTATAGCGTATTTCAAAGACAAATGCAAGCGTTTTTAAAATTTTTTTTGAATTATTTTTATCTAACTAAAACTTATTCCCACTGATATTTTATGAAATAAGCGAAAAAATTTTAAAGATTTTCTGATTTAAGATAATTCATTCCCAATATCTGCTCTATTTTCTGAAAAACCGAGCCGAATTTACGCAATCGTTTTCCTAATATATTTTCAATTCAAGAGAAAGAAAGATTTAAAGTTTTTTCCTATATAAGAGCATTGACAAATGTTTGAAACCTTAAAATTTTTTTAAAAAACTTTTTAAAAACGCTTGCAACCGTTTTCTATTTGTGCTATACTAAGCTCATAAAAGAAAACGTTTGCGTTTTCTAAATAAATTATACTGTTATTCTTTAGGAGGAATACACTATGTCATCTAAATTCATGAAGAGCGCTGCTGTGCTCGGAACTGCTACTCTCGCTAGCTTGCTCTTGGTGGCTTGCGGAAGCAAAACTGCTGACAAAGCAGCTGATACTAGCTCTTCAGAAGCGAAAGAAATCACTTTCTACGTTGAAGACCAATATAAAGCCTTTGCTGAATCAGCTGCAAAAGCTTATGAAAAAGAATCTGGCGTAAAAGTTACCATCAAAACAGGAGACCAAATGGGTGGTCTTGATAACCTTTCTCTAGACAACCAATCTGGTAAAGCTCCTGATGTTATGATGGCTCCATACGACCGTGTAGGTAGCCTTGGTACTGACGGACAACTTTCAGAAGTAACTCTTAGTGATGGTGCGAAGACAGACGATAAAACAAAATCACTTGTAACTGTTGGTGGTAAAGTCTATGGTGCTCCAGCTGTCATCGAATCACTCGTTTTGTACTATAACAAAGATTTGCTTAAAGAAGCTCCTAAAACATTTGCTGATTTGGAAAACCTTGCTAAAGACAGCAAATACGCTTTCGCTGGTGAAGATGGCAAAACTACTGCCTTCCTAGCTGACTGGACAAACTTCTACTACGCTTACGGACTTCTTGCTGGTAATGGCGGTTATGTATTTGGCCAAAACGGTAAAGATCCTAAAGATATCGGACTTGCAAACGACGGAGCAATCAAAGGTATCGAATACGCTAAATCTTGGTACGAAAAATGGCCTAAAGGTATGCAAGATACTGAAGGAGCTCCAAACTTAATCCAAACTCAATTCCAAGAAGGTAAAACTGCTGCTATCATCGATGGTCCTTGGAAGGCTCAAGCATTCAAAGATGCTAAAGTAAACTACGGTGTTGCGACTATCCCAACTCTTCCAAACGGTAAAAACTATGAAACATTTGGTGGTGGTAAAGCTTGGGTTATCCCAGCAAGCACTAAGAACCTTGAAGGAGCTCAAAAATTTGTAGACTTCCTAGTTTCAACTGAACAACAAAAAGCATTCTACGATGTAACAAACGAAATCCCAGCTAATACTGAAGCTCGTACTTATGCTGAAGGCAAAAAAGATGAGTTGACAACAGCCGTGATTGAACAGTTCAAGAACGCTCAACCAATGCCAAACATCTCTCAAATGTCAGCTGTTTGGGACCCAGCTAAAACAATGCTCTTTGAAGCTGTAAGTGGTACGAAAGATGCGAAAACAGCTGCTAACGATGCTGTAACATTGATTAAGGACACAATCAAACAAAAATTTGGTGAATAATTGATTTGTTCAAGGGGGGTGGAAGCAAAATCCCCCTTTGAATTTATAGATACGCCTATTATTATACGTACGTATCTTACGATTGAATCCGAGTTTTATCTCGCATCCTATGAAAGGAGTAATCATGGAAAAACAACAGCCTCGCAAAGCAGCCTTGCTGTCAATCATTCCTGGTTTAGGACAAATTTATAACAAACAAAAAGCGAAAGGTTTTATTTTCCTTGGTGTTACCGTTTTATTTGTTCTGTATTTTCTAACACTTGCAACCCCTGAATTGAGCAATTTGGTCACTCTTGGTGACAAACCTGGTCGTGACAATTCACTTTTCATGTTGATTCGCGGTGCTTTCCATTCTATCTTTGTTGTCGTTTACTTGCTCTTTTATATCTTTAATATCAAGGACGCACATACAACTGCTAAACGTATCAACAACGGTATTCCTGTAGCTCGTACCTTTAAGGATATGATTAAAGGTATTTATGAGAATGGATTCCCATACCTTTTGATCATCCCATCGTATGTAGCGATGACATTTGCGATTATCTTTCCAGTTATCGTAACCTTGATGATTGCCTTTACCAACTATGACTTCCAACATTTACCACCAAATAAATTGTTGGACTGGGTTGGTTTGACGAACTTCACAAACATCTGGAGCTTGAGTACCTTCCGTTCAGCCTTTGGTTCCGTTCTTTCTTGGACCATTATCTGGGCTTTAGCTGCTTCTACTTTGCAGATTGTTATTGGTATCTTTACAGCAATCATTGCTAACCAACCATTTATCAAAGGAAAACGTATCTTCGGTGTTATTTTCCTTCTTCCTTGGGCAGTTCCAGCCTTCATCACTATCTTGACATTCTCAAATATGTTTAATGATAGTGTCGGTGCTATCAACACCCAGGTCTTGCCTCTTTTGTCTAAGGTTCTTCCTTTCCTAGATGGAGCTCTTATCCCTTGGAAAACAGACCCAACTTGGACTAAGATTGCCTTGATTATGATGCAAGGTTGGCTAGGATTCCCATACATTTACGTTTTGACCTTGGGTATCTTGCAGTCTATTCCTAACGACCTCTACGAAGCGGCTTACATCGATGGTGCTAATGCTTGGCAAAAATTCCGCAACATCACTTTCCCAATGATTTTGGCTGTTGCAGCTCCAACATTGATCAGCCAATACACCTTCAACTTTAACAACTTCTCTATCATGTATCTCTTTAATGGTGGAGGTCCTGGTACTGTCGGAGGCGGAGCCGGTTCAACTGATATCTTGATTTCATGGATTTACCGTTTGACAACAGGTACATCTCCTCAATACTCTATGGCGGCAGCTGTTACCTTGATTATCTCAATTATTGTCATCTCTATCTCTATGATCGCATTCAAGAAACTACACGCATTTGATATGGAGGACGTCTAAGATGAATAACTCAATCAAACTCAAACGTAGACTGACTCAAACCCTCACTTACCTCTACTTGATTGGCCTATCAATCGTGATCATCTACCCACTTTTGATTACCATTATGTCAGCCTTCAAGGCAGGTAACGTCGCAGCCTTTAAACTAGATACTAACATCGACTTCAATTTTGATAACTTTAAAGGACTCTTTACTGAAACCTTGTATGGCACTTGGTACCTTAATACTTTGATTATTGCCTTTATCACAATGGCTGTTCAAACAAGTATCATCGTACTTGCTGGTTATGCCTACAGCCGTTACAACTTCTTGGCTCGTAAACAAAGTTTGGTCTTCTTCTTGATTATCCAAATGGTGCCAACCATGGCCGCATTGACCGCCTTCTTCGTTATGGCGCTTATGTTGAACGCCCTTAACCATAGCTGGTTCCTCATCTTCCTCTACGTCGGTGGAGGTATTCCGATGAATGCTTGGCTCATGAAAGGCTACTTTGATACCGTGCCAATGTCTCTTGACGAATCTGCAAAACTAGATGGTGCAGGACACTTCCGTCGCTTCTGGCAAATCGTTCTCCCTCTTGTTCGTCCAATGGTGGCTGTACAAGCCCTCTGGGCCTTCATGGGACCTTTCGGGGATTATATCCTCTCTAGTTTCTTACTTCGTGAGAAAGAATACTTTACTGTTGCCGTTGGTCTCCAAACCTTCGTTAGCAATGTGAAAAACATGAAGATCGCCTACTTCTCAGCAGGTGCTATCCTCATCGCTCTTCCAATCTGTATTCTCTTCTTCTTCCTACAAAAGAACTTTGTTTCAGGACTTACAAGTGGTGGCGACAAGGGATAATCTATCCCCGCCACCCTTTTTCATTTTATACTCTTCGAAAATCTCTTCAAACCACGTCAGCTTTATCTCCAACCTCAAAGCTGTGCTTTGAGCAACCTGCGACTAGCTTCCTAGTTTGCTCTTTGATTTTCATTGAGTATTAGCGATTGTTACTGTAAATAATATTCTTGCAACAAGCAATTTATCTCCTAGACTTGAAATAAAGCACATTTCTCTATATAATAATACTCATATAGAAAACACTTTTAGAAAGATGCCTATGCTTCCATATCCATTCTCGTATTTCTCTAGTATCTGGGGATTTCGTAAGCCCCTGTCAAAACGTTTCGGACTCAACTGGTTTCAATTGATTTTTACCAGTATTTTCTTGATTAGCTTGTCTATGGTTCCGATCGCCATTCAAAACAGCTCGCAGGAAACGTATCCGCTGGATACGTTTATCGATAATGTTTATACACCGCTGACAGATGAAGCCATCATGGACTTGTCAGAGAATACACAAATCGTTGATGGAAAGATGAACTACTCAGGTACGAAGAATCATCAGCCTTCTCTTTTAATTGGTCCAAGCCAAAGCACGGAATTTCCAAAGGACTTGCAACTTCATTTTGATACGGAAGAACTCGTCATCAGCAAGGAAAGTAAGGAACTGACTCGCATTCGCTACCACGCGATTCAAACGGAGAGTTTCCAGAGTAAGGAAGATCTTACCCAGGCCATTTCTAAAGACTGGTATCAACAAAACCGGGTCTATATCAGTCTCTTTCTCGTTCTTGGTGCAAGCTTTCTCTTTGGATTGAATTTCTTCATTGTCTCTCTTGGAGCTAGCTTTCTCCTTTATATCACTAAAAGATCACGCCTCTTTTCATTTAGGACCTTTAAAGAGTGCTACCATTTTATCTTGAACTGTTTAGGATTACCCACTCTGATTACGCTTATTTTGGGACTTTTTGGCCAAAATATGGCAACCCTTATCACTGTACAAAACATTCTTTTTGTTCTTTATCTGGTCACCATTTTTTACAAGACACACTTCCGTGATCCAGATTATCATAAATAGGAGATTTTTATGCCCGTTACGATTAAAGACGTGGCCAAGGCAGCAGGTGTCTCACCTTCAACTGTTACCCGCGTTATTCAAAACAAATCAACGATTAGTGATGAAACCAAAAAACGAGTTCGCAAGGCGATGAAGGAGCTCAACTACCACCCCAATCTCAATGCTCGTAGCTTGGTAAGTAGCTATACTCAAGTTATCGGCCTGGTGCTTCCTGACGACTCGGATGCCTTTTACCAAAATCCTTTCTTCCCATCTGTTCTACGAGGGATCGCCCAAGTGGCATCTGAGAACCACTATGCTATCCAGATTGCAACGGGGAAAGATGCAAAAGAGCGGCTCAAAGCTATTTCCCAGATGGTCTATGGTAAGCGTGTAGATGGTTTGATTTTCCTCTATGCCCAAGAAGAGGATCCTTTGGTTAAGCTAGTAGCAGATGAGCAATTTCCTTTCCTTATCTTAGGTAAATCTCTATCTCCCTTCATTCCGCTCGTCGATAATGACAATGTCCAGGCAGGTTTTGATGCAACAGAATATTTCATCAAAAAAGGATGCAAGCGAATTGCCTTCATCGGAGGAACCAAAAAACTTTTCGTAACACAAGATCGTCTAATGGGTTATGAGTTAGCTCTTAAACGATACCAACTTCCTATTGATCCAAATCTGACCTACTTTGCGACCGAATTTCTTGAAGATAATGGTTATCGCTTTAGTAAACTTCTCTTCGAGCATGATCCAAATATTGATGCTATTATTACTATTGATAGCCTTCTTGCTGCAGGGGTCTGTGATTACATCGTAAAACACCAACTGGATGTCCCTGTCCTCAGCTTTGACTCGGTCAACCCTAAACTGAACTTGGCAGCCTATGTGGATATCAATAGCTTAGAACTCGGGCGCGTTTCCTTTGAAACCATTCTCCAGATTATTAACGATGCCAAAAACAATAAACAGATTTGTTACCGCCAGTTGATTGGACACAAAATTATCGAAAAATAAAGACCAGCCTCAAGGCTGGTCTTTTGAGTATTATTAATTGTCTGTTTCTACGAATCGTCCTAGGATGTGGACATTTTCGGATACAGAGACAAAGGCTGTCGGATCGACCTGTTTCATGATGTGTTTAAAATCATTAAACTCTGCTCGCGTGATAACCGTAATCAAGACTGCTTTTCTCTCATGATTATAGGTTCCTTCTGCATCGTGGATCATGGTTGCTCCGCGGTGCAATTTTTTATGGATTTTTGCGATTACCTTGTCAGGATTATTGGTCACAATCATGGCCTGCATGCGTTTTTGCTTTGTAAAGACCGCATCTGTCACACGGCTCGATACAAAAATGGTGATCATAGAGTAGAGGGCGTATTTCCAACCAAAGGTCAGACCTGCTATCAGCATGATGGTTCCATTTACCAAGAAAGAAATACTGCCGACATTCTTACCCGTTTTCTTTCGAATGGTGAGACTGACGATATCTGTACCTCCGCTAGAAATATTGTTACGGAGTGCAAAACCAATCCCCAAGCCCATGACAACACCCCCAAAAAGAGCATTGATAATGGGATCCTCTGTCAAGGTCACAACTGGCACAAGCTGGATAAAGAGGGAACTCATGGATACTGTGATAAAGGTAAAGACCGTAAACTTATGCCCAATCTGATACCAAGCCAAAATCATCAACGGAAAATTGATGGCATAAAAGGTCAGCGATATCGGAATATAAAAACCAAACCAGTGATTACTCAAAGCAGAGATAATCTGTGCCAAACCCGTCGCACCACTGGAGTAAACGTGTCCTGGTTGAAAAAAGAAATTGACTGCTACTGCTGACAAAAAGCCATAAACCAGAGAAGCCGAGACTTTCTCATCATATTTTTCCCGAGAGATACTTTGTAAAACTCGTAAGATTTTTATCTGATAAGCAAAGCGGCGCAGATAATAGCGCCACCGCTTAATTTGTTTTGCTTGTTTCATCTTCTTCTACTTGTAAGCTGAGTTCCTCTAGTTGTTTGAGAGCGACTGTTGATGGAGCTTGTGTCATTGGATCGGTTGCCTTATTGTTCTTAGGAAAGGCAATGACTTCACGGATATTTTCTTCTCCTGCTAAGAGCATCACAAAACGGTCAAGACCGATCGCCAAACCACCGTGTGGTGGGAAACCATAGTCCATAGCCTCAAGAAGGAAACCAAACTGGTCATTTGCTTCTTCGGCTGAGAAACCAAGAGCCTTGAACATGCGTTCTTGAAGGTCTTTTTGGTTGATACGGAGGCTACCACCTCCAAGCTCATAACCGTTCAAAACGATATCGTAGGCAATGGCACGAACCTTAGCCAAATCACCTTCTAATTCGTGAGCTGTCTCTTCCTGTGGAAGGGTAAACGGATGGTGGGCACTCATGTAACGACCTTCTTCTTCAGACCATTCAAACATTGGCCAGTCAACTACCCAGAGGAAGTTAAATTTGTCGTTATCAATCAAGCCAAGCTCTTTGGCAATACGTCCACGAAGGGCGCCTAGTGTTGCATTAGCCACTTCAAGCGTATCCGCTACAAATAGAACCAAATCCTTATCTTCAAGACCAAGTGCTGCAGTCAATTCTCCTTGGATACCCGTCAAAAACTTGGCAACCGGTCCATTTAATTCTCCATCAACTACCTTGACCCAAGCAAGACCTTTGGCACCGTACTGTTTGGCTACTTCGGTCATCTTGTCGATGTCTTTACGTGAGTAGTTGTCCGCAGCTCCTTTGACTACAATGGCTTTAACAGCAGGTGCTTCTGAAAAGACTTTGAAATCAACACCCTTGACAACTTCTGTCAAGTCCTGAAGCAACATGTCAAAACGGGTATCTGGCTTATCAGAACCGTAAAGAGCCATCGCATCATCGTACTTCATACGAGGAAATGGAAGCGTTACTTCGATGCCTTTGGTTTCTTTCATCACGCGTGCAATCAAGCCTTCTGTGATATCTTGGATCTCTTGCTCCGTAAGGAAAGACGTTTCCAAGTCGACCTGGGTAAACTCAGGCTGACGATCCCCACGCAAGTCCTCGTCACGGAAGCATTTAACGATTTGGTAATAGCGGTCAAATCCAGCATTCATCAAGAGCTGTTTCGTGATTTGTGGACTTTGAGGAAGAGCGTAAAAATGCCCTTTATTGACACGAGATGGAACCAAATAGTCACGCGCCCCTTCTGGTGTTGACTTAGAAAGGAATGGCGTCTCCACATCGATAAACTCCAACTCATCCAAGTAATTACGGATAGAGTGGGTCACCTTGGCACGAAGCTTGAGATTTTCCAACATCTCTGGACGACGAAGGTCAAGGTAACGGTAACGCAAACGTGTATCGTCATTGGCCTCAATGCCATCCTTAATCTCAAATGGCGTTGTTTTAGCTGTATTAAGCACTGTCAAAGCTGTCACGTTTAACTCAACCGCACCAGTCGGCAATTTATCATTGGCTTGCTCACGCGCAGCGACTTGTCCAGTCACCTCAATGACAAATTCGCTACGAAGACTTTCGGCTGTTGCCATGACCTCTGCAGATACTTTTTCAGGGTTGATAACCAACTGCATGATTCCTTCACGGTCACGAAGGTCGATAAAGATCAAACCACCAAGGTCACGACGACGACCAACCCAGCCTTTCAAGGTGATTTCTTGTCCGATATGTTCCTCACGAACACGACCAGCATACATACTACGTTTCATTGTTTCTCTCCTCTTTTATTCTGTTACTATTTTACCATAAAAGCGCAGGCTCTTCATGAAAATCAGCAGAAAAGTTTGATTGTCTTTAGAAATCAAAACGAACAGACTAAAAATCCGATGAAAACGTCATCGGATTCTCTGATTATGATTATTAACCTTTTTTACGCTTTTCAGCAATCTCAGCTGCCTTTTTAGGTAGAACAATCTCCGTCGCATAAGCCGAAGCAAAACGCAAGACACCTGCAATAGGCGCAAAGACAACTGCTAGATAGTTGTAAAAGAAATCGCCTTTAAAGGCATAGGCAAGTGCCCCGATGATAAAGAAGAGAACGACCGCCTGTATCACTGCTAATAAAATTACTCGTTTCATGTGACCTCCTGACTCTATTATAGCATGAGTATCATCAAAAAGCCGATTAAATTATTCAAAGCGTGGAGAGAAATGCTGTAAAGAAGACCTTTTCGGTTCACATAAGCTAGACCCAAACTCAATCCCAGACTGGCATAAACTAAAAACTGTTGCAAAGTCCCTGGAAAATGAATCAAGGCAAAAAGAACACTCGATACGAGGAGAAACAGAGCTGTCTGTTTGCTGTTGTTTTGCTTAGGAAAGAAATAGCGCGCCAGCATCCCTCTAAAGATGAGTTCTTCCGTCAGAGGAGCAAAGACTACCACCATAAAGAAACCAAATACAGGCTGAGCTAGTGTCAATTGTGATACAATCTGTTGATTGACCGACGGATCATCTGGCAAAAAGAACTGGGCTGTAATCGCCACTAGCAAAACCAGGGTTGGCAACCAAATATAACGATTAAAAACCGTCGTCTGGATGCTAACCTTTTCTGTCTGATACCATCTGTAAACTCCATAAACATAGGCTCCTGACAGGACGATATAAAGTGGCAAGACTCCAAAGATCGAAGCCCCTAGGTCAAGCGCTGATAAAGCCATACTCTGAACCATTCCATAGCCAAAGAAAAAGGATAGAACAGCTAGAAGAAACCAGCCAAGATTTTTAAATAATTTCATAAAAGGCTCCTATTTGAAATAACGTTTTATCATAGGTAATTGCATCACATTGATATAAATATGGATCGCTCCTACAAGCAAGAAGGCTAGTAACTGAATCTCTCCTGTCAATAAAGAAAAGATAGCAATCAAAAAATAGAGACCTGGTAAGACATACTGATTTAATTGGAATAAAATTCGAAAACTTTGTTCCAAATTAGCCTGACGCTCCCCTTCATCATAGGAGTTTACGTAGTCCAAGACATCCTTTGGTGTAGAGAAGAATTCCAAATCAAACTGACGAACGATCGCAATGGTCTTATAGAGATATTTTTGAGCATTGAAAACCAACACTAATGCCAAAAAAGAAAGAGATAAGGTTAGGTGGCTTACATTTAGTACAATTACTTCACTTCCTGAAATGAATAGAGCCAAAAAAATCGCTACGCTTGCACTATTAAAAGCAATAGTTCCAAACTCGAGATTACGATACATTTGTACATAATAGGTTTCATTCAGATCATCATCCATTTCCTCTTTATACAAGGAGTGAAATGTTCTGCTTTTCTTTAAGAAATCGAAAGTCAAAAACATACTAATGAAACCTAACAGTAAACAAATAGATGATATCCATGGAATCACGGTTTTGACATCTAAAATGCTTCCATAGTTTTCGGTATAGGCCTTAAACATCCCTGCAAGCATGCCCAAGAAGCCTCCCAAGATCAAAGCCATTAAAAATAACAATTCACGTTTCTTTTTCATATTCAACCTCTTTCTAAACTAAACCAATCCAACTAACCACTGACCAAATGCTTTCCCTGATTCATAAATTGCTGTCAAACCCTCTGTTCCAAGTGATACTAAAATCAAACAAACAGCAAGTAAGATAATAGCTTGATTTCTTGCTTTTTTTGCTCCATCTCCCAAGGGTTCATTCCCAAGCCAACCTGCTAGATAAGCATATAGGACGACTGTTAAAATCCCAAACTCTGTTGACGAAAGAAACAACAAAATTGCCACTAAGCGGATAACGTTCGTCTTGATATTAAAATAATTTCCTAAACCTGCACAGACACCTGCAAGTTCTTTGTTCTCAGTATCTACTTGAAAACCTGCTAAAAACTCTCTCATGATTTTTCTCCTTTTTCAACCTTTTTGAATTTTATTTTTCTCTCTACCCATCTAAAGACTAATAGTAAAACTATGTTAATCCAGAAGAGATATTTGCTTTCAACAATTGTAAACCAACCAAATAGGCTTCCGATCATAGCCAAAAAATTAACGATAAACACAACTATAGATAGATAATAAATCACTTTATACTTATTCATTCCTCATCCTCCTCTATACGAAATACCGACTCGACTGGCTCATGGAATATCTGAGCAATCTTCAGGGCAATGACGATGGATGGGGTGTACTCATCCCGTTCTAGCAAACTGATGGTTTGCCTGGACACGCCAGCTAGTTTGGCAAGTTCGGTCTGATTGAGACCATCGCGAGCCCGAAGCTCTTTTAAACGATTTTTTAGCATTCCTTTCTCCTTTACTCTTAACTTGCTTATATTGTAACACATCTTTTTCTTTTTGACAAGTATATTTGTCAAAAAGTTTATGATTTTTGTCATTTTGCAAAAGAAAAAGGTCAGGAATAAGATCCTGACCAGTTTTAAATACTATTAAAAGCCTAATTTTTCAAAGATTTCTGAGAAATTTTGATTGATAGCATCAAGTGACACTTGAACTTCTTCTCGAGTTTGGTTGTTCTTGACTGTCACTTGTCCGCTTTCGACTTCGCTCTCTCCTAGAGTGATGAGGGCCTTAGCCGCAAAGACATCGGCGGACTTGAACTGAGCTTTGAGTTTACGGTTGAGGTAATCACGCTCTGCTTTGAATCCTTGTTGGCGAAGAGCCTGTACCAACTCCAAGGCCTTGACATTTGCGTCTTCACCCAAGACTGCGATATAGACATCTAGAGCGTTCTCGATAGGAAGGGCCACACCTTGTTTTTCAAGGATGAGGAGCAGACGCTCTACACCAAGTCCAAAACCAAATCCAGCAGTCTCAGGGCCACCAAAGTAGGAAACCAAGCCATCGTAGCGACCTCCTGCACAGACTGTCAAGTCATTGCCCTCGATTTCAGTGATAAACTCGAAAATCGTGTGGTTGTAGTAGTCCAGACCACGCACCATATTGGTATCGATGATATAGTCTACATCCAGATTTTCCAACATCTGACGCACAGCATCAAAATGAGCTTGACTTTCTTCATCAAGGAAGTCCAAGATAGACGGAGCATTCTCTACTGCCACCTTGTCTTCTTTTTCCTTAGAGTCCAAGACACGAAGAGGATTTTCCTCCAAACGACGTTGGCTGTCCTTAGACAAGGTCTCCTTGAGCGGTGTCAAATAGTCGATCAAGGCTTGACGATAGGCTGCACGGCTCTCAGGATTTCCGAGCGTGTTGAGGTGTAGTTTGACACCTTGAATGCCGATCGCTTTCAAGAAATGAGCTGCCATAGCGATGGTTTCCACATCGGTAGCTGGATTGCTTGAGCCAAAACACTCAACACCAATCTGGTGGAACTGACGCAAACGACCTGCCTGTGGACGCTCATAACGGAACATTGGGCCCATGTAGTAGAACTTACTTGGCTTTTGCACTTCTGGGGCGAAAAGTTTATTTTCCACATAGGAACGGACAACGGGCGCAGTTCCTTCTGGACGAAGAGTGATATGGCGGTCACCCTTGTCATAAAAATCGTACATTTCCTTGGTTACGATATCCGTTGTATCTCCGACAGAGCGACTGATGACCTCGTAATGCTCAAAAATAGGCGTACGCACTTCCGCATAGTTATAGCGCTTGAAAATTTCACGGGCAAAGCCCTCAACGTACTGCCACTTGGCAGATTCAGCAGGTAAAATATCCTGCGTTCCTTTTGGTTTTTGTAATTTCATAGGGAATCCTCTTTAAACTTAATAGTCTTATTTTACCATAAATAGAGGGATTAAAACAGTGAGAGTAGAAAATCTCAAGAGAGTCTTTTCAGAAAATTCATCAAAAACTTGCTAAATTGTCAGAATTATGAGAAAATAGAGGATATTTATCACGTGGAGGGACTGTTATGAGAGACGATATCAAAATCAATGACCGCGCTTTGGCCTTACAAGACCAAATTATCGAAAAACTAGAGAAGGTTTTTGATACAGATGTGGAATTGGATGTTTACAATCTGGGCTTGATTTATGAAATCAATCTGGACGAAACGGGTCTCTGCAAGATTGTCATGACCTTCACCGACACTGCCTGTGATTGCGCTGAAAGCCTGCCTATCGAAATCGTCGCAGGTCTGAAACAAATCGAGGGTATCGAAGATGTTCAAGTTGAAGTTACCTGGTCACCCGCTTGGAAGATTACACGAATCAGTCGCTACGGCCGTATTGCCCTTGGACTGCCACCTCGTTAAGCAGGCAAATCACTTTTGAAGATGAAAAGAAGCAAGCCGAAATTGGCTTGCTTTTTGATACTCAATGAAAATCAAAGAACAAACTAGGAAACTAGCCGCAAGCTGTACTTGAGTACGGTAAGGCGACGTTGACGTGGTTTGAATTTGATTTTCGAAGAGTATGAGTTTATTTTTTACCTGACTTGTCCATATTCCAGAAGTCTGTCACGGCTCCACGAGAAGCGGATGATACGATGTGGGCATATTTACCAAGAACACCACGGCTGTAAAGTGGTGGCAAGGTTGTTTCTGCCTTACGTTTTTCAAGTTCTTCTTCCGATACGGCCATGGAAATTTCTTTGGTATCTTGGTCGACCGTAACGATATCGCCTGTACGGAGATAAGCAATCGGTCCACCATCCTGAGCTTCAGGAGCGATATGTCCAACAACCAGACCATAAGTACCACCTGAGAAACGGCCATCTGTCAAGAGGGCAACCTTGTCTCCTTGACCTTTACCAACGATCATGGATGAAAGTGACAGCATCTCAGGCATACCAGGACCACCCTTAGGTCCAACGAAACGAACAACGACAACATCGCCATCAACAATTTCATCTGTCAGAACGGCCTGAATAGCATCTTCTTCTGAGTCAAAGACCTTAGCTGGTCCAACGTGACGGCGCACCTTCACACCTGATACTTTGGCAACCGCTCCATCAGGGGCAAGGTTCCCGTGCAAGATGATAAGCGGACCATCTGCACGTTTTGGATTTTCAAGTGGCATAATGACTTTTTGACCTGGTGTAAGGTCTGCAAAGTCAGCCAAGTTCTCAGCAACTGTCTTACCAGTACATGTGATGCGGTCGCCATGAAGGAAGCCATTTGCCAAGAGGTATTTCATAACCGCAGGGACACCACCGACTGCGTAGAGGTCTTGGAAGACATACTGACCAGAAGGTTTCAAGTCAGCCAAGTGAGGCACACGTTCTTGGATCGTATTGAAGTCCTCAAGTGACAAGTCAACATTGGCCGCATGGGCAATGGCAAGCAAGTGAAGAGTGGCATTTGTAGAACCACCGAGAGCCATCGTTACAGTGATGGCATCTTCAAAAGCTTCACGAGTCAAGATATCTGATGGTTTGAGACCAAGCTCCAGCATCTTGACAACAGCTCGCCCTGCTGCTTCGATATCTTCTTTCTTGTCAGCTGATTCAGCTGGGTGAGATGAAGAACCTGGCAAACTCATACCTAGAACTTCGATAGCAGTCGCCATGGTATTAGCTGTATACATACCACCACAGCCACCAGGGCCAGGGCAGGCATTACATTCAAGACGTTTTACGTCCTCAGCTGTCATGTCACCGTGGTTCCATTTTCCGATTCCCTCAAAGACAGAAACCAAGTCGATGTCTTTACCATCAAGATTTCCGGGTGCAATAGTTCCACCATAGGCGAAAATAGCTGGAATGTCCATGTTGGCAATAGCAATCATAGAACCAGGCATGTTCTTGTCACAACCACCGATGGCTACAAAGGCATCTACGTTGTGGCCCCCCATAGCAGCTTCGATAGAATCCGCAATGATGTCACGAGATGTTAGAGAGAAGCGCATACCAGGCGTTCCCATGGCAATCCCGTCCGCTACGGTAATGGTACCAAACTGAACAGGCCAAGCACCTGCAGATTTGACACCTTCTTTCGCCAATTTCCCGAAATCATGCAAGTGGATGTTACATGGTGTATTTTCCGCCCAAGTCGAAATCACTCCCACAATCGGTGTTTCAAAGTCCTTATCTGTCATACCAGTTGCACGCAGCATGGCACGGTTTGGTGATTTAACCATGCTGTCATAAATGCTACTGCGGTGACGTTTATCTAATTCAGTCATCTTATCCCTCCCATTTCAGTTTTTACTATTATAGCACAATTATAGCACAATTTCCGCATGAAGAACAGAATAAAATTCTTGAATTTTCAGAAAATTCCGATTAACAACTTCTAATTTTTTCATCTTTTTTTGTCAAGTAACTTTACTTTACAAAAAAAATGTGTTATCCTAGTATGGTTGATGAAAATCAGTAGATTGAATCGAATTTAAATACCTAAAGGAGAAATCAAAATGGCAGTACCTGCACGTCGCACTTCAAAAGCGAAGAAAAACAAACGTCGTACACACTACAAAGTAACAGCTCCATCTGTAAACTTTGACGAAACTACTGGAGATTACTCACGTTCTCACCGTGTATCACTTAAAGGATACTACAAAGGACGTAAAATCGCTAAAGCTGCATCAGCTGAATAATAGAAGGGAGATACCATGCGCGTAAATATTACACTTGAACACAAAGAATCTGGTGAACGCTTGTACCTTACTTCTAAAAACAAACGTAACACTCCAGACCGTCTTCAATTGAAGAAATACTCACCAAAACTTCGCAAACACGTCGTGTTTACAGAAGTGAAATAAGCATACCTAACTCAAAACGCCTTACTGGGCGTTTTTTGCTTGATTGGCGAGCGATCTATAGTTTTTCAGGAGAGATTTATGGCATTTTATCTTTGGATGTTTCCTCTACTTTTTATCTTTCACGATATGGAAGAAATTATCGGTCTTGTCCCTTGGATTCATCTCAACGAAACCTTGCTGGCTCAAAAGGCTCCAGCTATTCTCAAAATCCACAAAGAAATGACAACAGAGGGATTTGCCCTTGCTGTTTTTGAGGAGTTTATTCTTGTCTTATCCATCACTTTATTAGCGTATTTTAGTCAATCTAGAGCGCTCGAATTAGTTTGGTTGGGGGGATTTGTAGCCTTTGCACTCCATCTCTTGCTCCATATTGGACAATCAATTCTTCTCCGTAAGTATATCCCTGCTCTCATCACTTCCATCCTTTGTTTTCCTGTCAGTGCTTATTTGATTACAGACATCGTGCATTTGTGGCAGGTTTCGACTAGCGAATTTTTCCTATTTTCACTGGTCGGTTCAGGCATCGTCGTCATCAATCTCCTCTTTGCTCTCTGGCTTGGGGTAAAGTATTCCGCCTGGCTTGCCCATAACCATTAACAAAAGTTCCTTGCAATTTCAATTTGCAGGGAATTTTTATTTTACTTCTTGAATCAAACTGATTTCACTTTCATATAGAGAAATTTCAGTCGGCTCTTCAGGACTAGGATTGGCAATGAAAATAGTGATTTCGTCTTGTTCGTCATTGTCCATTTCGTCAACAAAATCTGTGACAAGTCCCTTGATTATCTTGCCGTCATTAGTGACTACCTGAACTCTTGAGCGTAGGTAGTTCCATAGTTGCTTACTCATCTATTCTCCTTTCTTTGCCACTAGTTTTCGATAGTTCTTATAGTTAGGTTGATAAAAGTGCTTAAACTGTTCCATGTCTAAGTTGCTGAAATACTAAGAATTTCATCCTCAAAATATTCTCTAAGAGTTCCATCAACATCCACAAGCAAGGAGTCCATCTCCTCTGCATTGTCAGAGGCGTCACAAAAGTCCTCTACAAACCCTCTAACTATCACGCCATTTTTAAGCGTGATAACTACATCCGTACGGTTAAATTTCCAGAGTTTCATTTAAATATCCCTTTCAATATTGGCTAATTGCTTGGCTTTTTCGTAGTAAGGTGTTAAGAATTCGATAAATCCTTGTTAGTCGCTTGAATCATGCTCTTCTAAATGCATCATTAGATCAAAGTCATTAATAGTTTTAAAAATTTCAGGATTTTCATTATCCCAAGTCTCGGCAAAATCTTCATCTTCTCCCAAGAGAGCGTTAAACGTAAAAGAAAAATCCCCAAAATTATCAATCTACCCACTGACTGCATGCTTAAACATGTCTAATACTTTTGACTATATTTCATTACCCAAACCCTCCTAATAAGAGCATTGTAGCATATTAAACTGCGTTTTAAAAGTTTAACAGATAAAATCTAATCTTTGGGATGCGGTTCATTCATCAAAGGTGCTTTTTATTTTAATAATACTGCACTTCAATTCCATCCATAATATTTATTAAAGTATTATCGCCAATTTTTAAAGAAATCAGTTCATTTAATGATGATACCTGGTATTCTTTATCTCCAATAACCACAACAATATCTTGAGCAGAATTAATAAAAATCCCACAAGCTTTACCATTATAATCAAAAGAGGCATCCCAGCCGTTGTCGTATAACGCTTGTAAATCATCTAATATCGCCATATAAAAATCCTTTCCCATAGTGTTTTGACAGGTGAAAGCGCCTAGATTGTTCTAAGCGCTATGTTTTACTAACTGTTTTACCTGTTCATAGTATGGCTTTAGGAAATTTATAAATCCTTGCTTATCACTTGGATCATGTTCCTCTAAGAACATCATCAGCTCAAAGTCATTGAGAGCGTCAAACATTTCAGGGTTTTCATTGTCCCAAGCTTCGGCAAAATCTTCATCTTCTCCGAAAAGGGCGTTAAACTTGAAGGAGAAATCCCAAAAATTATCAATCTGACCATTGACAGCTTGCTTTAGCATGTCTAATACTTGTTGGCTGTATTTCATAATGGTTTAAATCCTCTCAGTTTTTTTTACGTTTCATCCTAGTTACTACAATATTTGTATAAGCCTCAGTGATGTAGAGGATACCGTTATAGTATCTTGCAAGTCTGCCGTTCTGCTCTGATACATAATTAGGTGGTAAAGAAAAGGCTGCCCTTACCGTTTCATTGCACTCCTCCTAATAAAAGCATTATAGCACACCTTGCTTGCTAAAGTACTACAGATACTCCATTAGACTAGCTTACTACTTTATTTTCCTTGTAAAATGTCGTATGCTATAGCGTGCAAAGGAACCGACTATCATCAAATAGTGGGCTTTAAGTATACTTGCGTCAATTAGTTTTTTCGATTATAATCTATTTAATGAATAGAGGTTTTCCATCTCCCCTTGAAACAGATTATTATGCGGTAGGAGGTGGGACACCTCTATTTTTATAATTGCTAACCTTGGATTATACTTGTACTAGAAATTTTTTTGAGTTATAATTAAGTTAAGGTAAAGGTGGTCTAACGTCCATGAAGCAGCTTGCTGTGGAGGCGGTGGGTCACCTTTATTTGATTTTAAAATCAATAAAATGTATAATTTAGTTAAGAAAGAAGTGTGGTTTTCCCGCCTAAAAGCTCTATTGCTGTGGGAGAGTCATGCTTCTTTTTACCTCTCAAAAATGAACGCCAAAAAAGCCGTCTCAATTTTTGAGGCAGCCATCAGCAATCTATAAATAATAAGGGTGTCCCATTTTGGGGCTACCCTCTTACTATACCTAAAATTAGTTATGGGTAACTAAAAGGGTAGTAAAATCAAAAAAAGCACTCTAGGAAAGCGCCCCAAAGTGCTTAATATCAAGGCTCTAAAGCCTATCTGATTCAATAAAATATTACAACATTTTGTTGTAGAATTCAACGACAAGTGCTTCGTTGATTTCTGGGTTGATTTCATCGCGTTCTGGCAAGCGAGTCAATGAACCTTCCAATTTTTCAGCGTCGAATGATACGAATGCTGGACGTCCAAGAGTAGCTTCTACTGCTTCAAGGATTGCTGGAACTTTCAATGATTTTTCACGAACTGAGATCACTTGACCTGGAGTTACGCGGTATGATGGGATATCAACGCGTTTTCCGTCAACAAGGATGTGACCGTGGTTTACGAATTGACGAGCTTGACGACGGGTAGTCGCAAGACCAAGACGGTAAACAACGTTATCCAAACGACGTTCCAAAAGAAGCATGAAGTTGAAACCTAGGATTCCGCCTTTGATTTTTGTAGCTTGTACGAACAAGTTACGGAATTGTTTTTCACCTACACCGTAAGTGAAGCGAAGTTTTTGTTTTTCAGCCAATTGCAAACCGTATTCTGACAATTTAGAACGGTTGTTTGGTCCGTGTTGTCCTGGTACGTAGTTACGACGTGCCAATTCTTTACCTGTACCTGTAAGTGAAAGGCCAAGGCGACGAGCTTGTTTCCAAGATGGTCCTGTATAACGTGACATGTGTATGTCCTCCTGATATAAATAATATTTCGGTGGAAATAGTCACTTAGAAAGCCCTGATTCGTGCAGATGCCCTTCGCCTAAACAGCCAAGGTTACTTGTCATAAGACACCTGTTGACGAGCTTCATGCTTTCCTGCTGCTATTTCACACAAAGGCTATTGTACCATGAAAAGCTAGATTTGTAAAGGGATTTTACGGTTTTATTTCAAATTGAGACAGAATGTAAACTTGCTTCCTAAGCCATACTGACTTTCTGCTGTGATTTCGCCACCAAGCTGATGGGCTAGTTCTCTTGCAATCGCAAGACCTAAGCCATGTCCACCTGTCTTCATATTGCGCGAAGTTTCTACACGATAAAGTCGTTTAAAGATCTTTTCCAAATCTTCAGGAAGGATCCCCTGACCCTCATCTTTCACACTGATTGTCAGCTCTTGTTCTGTTAATTGGGCAAGAACCTCGATTCTGGTTCCTGGTTCTGAATATTTAAAGGCATTGTTTAACAAATTGACCAAAATGCGAGAAAGTTTGTCAGAATGGCTCTTGATTTTCGCCGACTCAGGTGACACTTGAATGTAAACATCCCGCTCCTCTTGTTCAATCTGGAGTTGAAATTCACTCATTGACTCAATCAACAACTGATCTAAAAAGACCTCTTCGACTTCTTCATCAGCAGTATCTTGAGGTTGTGTGTTAAGAGTCAAAACATCCAATTCCTCTACTAGCTTGTTTAGACGCTCAGTTTGCCGACCAATCGTGGTTAAGTAGTGGAGTCGTTCCTCTTCCTTGATCACTCCATCTAGAATTCCCTCCACAGTAACCTGAATGGAGGTAATGGGAGTTTTAATATCGTGAGAAAGCTGCGCAATCATCATTCTCTTTTCTTGCTCGCTCTCATCAAGTGATTGAAAGGTGGCTTGCAAATTGTGGGACATGTCATTAAAAGCCTGGCCCAGCTCTTGAAATTCTAATGGGCCTTTGGTTTCGATTTCTGTGCTGAAATCCTTGCTTGCTATATCCTGAGCTTGTTTTTTCAAATGTTTCAGAGAAGAGAACACAGGCGACAAAAGAAAGATGCTCACTGCAGCGCCAATGAAACTAGCAATCAAGGTCATTCCAACTAGAAAGTAAACTTCACTTTTCTCAATCAACATTCGTTGGACTGCCCAGAAAACGACCAAAATCGTTAGTAGAGTCGACACTAGATACCCCACTAAAATATAGTTTTTTAATTTCATTTTCTACCTCTTGGTTTTTCCATCTTATAGCCCAAACCCCAGACAGTTTTGATAGCAGGAGCATTTGAATTTGTATACTTGGTCAACTCTTGCCTCAAAGCATGGATATGAACATTGAGTGTATTGGTATCATCCACATAGTCCTCTTGCCATACCTTCTCGTAAAGTTCCGTCTTTGAAAAGACTCTCTCAGGATTGCTGGCTAATACCCATAGAAGTTCAAAGGATTTCACGGTCAATTCCAAAGGTTGATCCCCAATGCGAACCTCATGAGTCACATGGTTGATTACCAAGTCACCAAACTCGATCTGTTCTGTCTCTCTTCCACGGCTAAGGCGACGCAAGATATTATTTACTCTTAAAACCAATTCGCGTGGGCTAAAGGGTTTGACTATAAAATCATCTGCCCCCAAACTTAATCCATAAATCTTATCCTGTTCGCTTGTCTTAGCAGTTGTAAAGAGGAAGGGTTGATCCGGAGCGATATACTGAACTTCACTGATAAAATCATAACCATCCATATTGGGCATCATGATATCTGTAATAATGAGGTCGATAGATTTTTTTCTGAAAAGTTCTAATCCCTCCTTACCATCATGGGCGACCAAAACATCGTAACCTGCCTGTATAAGATAGCGGTTTTGAATATCTAGAATATCTATCTCATCATCAACCAGCAAAATTGTCTTTTTCATCCGACACTCCTTCGATAAAAACAGTGTTATACTTGCTTTAGTATAACACTATTTTCCCTAATGTTTAAGTGATTTGAATCTTAATCTTCTCGTTTGGTTGTCAAACCCAAAAGTCCAACAAGACCTGCCAAGGCTAGACCAAAGATACCAAGGCCAGCTGTAGCCGTTTTAGCTTCCCCAGTATTTGGTAGCATCGCTTTATCATCTTTTTTCATCATATTAGCCATTGGGCTAGAAGCTGGTTGATCGACCCTCATATCTGACATATGGTGATTTGTACCCATCATACCCTCAGTCTTACCTGTAGAGCCTGTTTCAGAAGGCTTCGTATTCATCTGATCTGGTTGAGATGGTGTTGTCGCCATTTCTTTTCCACGAAGTCGAATCGTTACTTGACGAGTAGCAATCAGATTGGTCAAATCAGGTTTACCATCTTTAGAACCATAGACCTTAACAGTAGCTTGGTAAGTGTGAGTGCCATTGGCACGAAGTTGATCTAGAAGGGCTTGTCCTTCTTTGCCTGTCGTGTTGCCATTCAAATCCACTTCGTAGAAATATTGGCCTTTAGCCAAGCCTTCAAGTGGCAATAGAGCAGGATTTTTAGCTGTTCCGTTGTCTGACCATGGGGCTTTGTCTGAGGCTTTTAACAAGAGGCGAGTCAACATACCATCTCCACCAAAAGCTTCGTATGGAATAACTTGGTTGACACCGGCCAAGAAAGGTCCAGGAACCTTAGCCTTATCAAGGTAGCTAGCTGGAACATCAATCATGTCTTTGATATTGTTAACAACAGACTCTTTAACCTGACTTGGTGTGGTTAAACCATTCAAATTAACAGTCAAATCTTTAGTTGCTACCAGATTAGTTAAGTCAGGCTTGCCGTCTTTTGAACCGTACACCTTGATGGTAGCCTTATAGCTTTGCGTACCATTTTGTTTCAAGAGGTCAAGCAACTCTTTATCTGATTTTCCTTGGGTGCCTGCCAAGTCTACTTCGTAGAAGTAAAGACCTTTGCCCAATTTCTCTACTGGTGGGAGAGCAGAATTTTTAGCTGATCCGTTGTCTGACCATGGGGCTTTATCTGAGGCTTTTAACAAGAGGCGAGTCAACATACCATCTCCACCAAAAGCTTCGTATGGAATGGCTTGGTTGACACCAGCTGTAAATGGACCTGGGAAATTGGCTTTGTCAAGGTAACTAGCTGGGACATCTACTGTATCTTTGGTGTTGTCGGCCACACCTTTTTGCACTTCAGCTGGAGTGGTCAAGCCATTCAAGTTAACATCCAAATCTTTAGTCGCTACCAGATTAGTTAAGTCAGGCTTGCCATCTTTCGCACCGTACACCTTGATAGTAGCTTTATAGCTTTGCGTACCATTTTGTTTCAAGAGGTCAAGCAGCTCTTTATCTGATTTTCCTTGGGTGCCTGCCAAGTCTACTTCGTAGAAGTAAAGGCCTTTGCCCAATTTCTCTACTGGTGGGAGAGCAGGATTTTTAGCTGTTCCGTTGTCTGACCATGGAGCCTTGTCGGATGCTTTCAAGATAAGACGAGTCAACATGCCATCACCAGCGAAGAATTCGTATGGAATAACTTGGTTAACACCAGCTGTAAATGGTCCTGGGAAATTGGCTTTGTCAAGGTAGCTAGCTGGGACATCTACTGTATCTTTGGTGTTGTCGGCCACACCTTTTTGCACTTCAGCTGGGGTGGTCAAGCCATTCAAATTAACAGTCAAATCTTTAGTCGCTACCAGATTAGTCAAATCGGCCTTGCCATCTTTCGCACCGTACACCTTGATGGTAGCTTTATAACTTTGTGTACCGTTTTGTTTTAAGAGGTCAAGTAGCTCTTTATCTGATTTTCCTTGAGTACCGGCCAAGTCTACTTCATAGAAGTAGAGACCTTTGCCCAATTTCTCTACTGGCGGAAGGGCCGGATTTTTGGCTGAACCATTGTCTGACCATGGGGCTTTGTCTGAGGCTTTTAACAAGAGGCGAGTCAACATACCATCTCCACCAAAAGCTTCGTATGGAATAACTTGGTTGACACCGGCTGTAAATGGTCCTGGGAAATTGGCTTTGTCAAGGTAGCTAGCTGGAACATCTACTGTGTCTTTGGTGTTGTCGGCTACGCCTTTTTGGACTTCAGCTGGAGTGGTCGCTGATTTCGCTTCACTGGCTTCACGGTCTTGTCCAGAAACTGTAGACGCAGGACTTTCCACAGGTTTAACTGCATCTTCTGTTTGTTTCTTAGAGTCAGGTTGTGCTTGCACTTCTTCTTTTGGTGCTACTACCGGGTCTTTAGCAGTTGCGTCCACTTTTTCCGAAGAGTTTGTAGTATCCAAACTTGCTTTAGGTGTTGGAACAGACTGTTCTGAAGGAAGAGCTACATCAACTGCTTTCTTGAGAACCTCTGCTGGTAAGTCGCTCTTTTCACTCACTGAAGCAGCGTCTGGTACGACTTGGGCAGGGGTTGGATTTACCACATCGGCACGTACAGAACTTGGCTGACCAACTAGGACAAAGAAGCCACTAGCCACAACAACTGAGGCAACACCGACACTAAGACGGCGAATAGACCAACGAGTATATCTTTGATTTGGATTGAATTTCATAGGATTCTCCTTAGAGTTTTTCTTTATTTGATGACTCTAGTATAATCTCCTAAAATTAAAAAGGATTAAGAAAAAGTTAAAATTTTTCTTAAATCCCTCTTATAAAATACTTATATTGACTCGTTAATTATTTGGAAAGAGAGCACTCCTTCCTCCCCTACTCACTAAGATCTGTTAGAGTATCCAAATGTTGGTTATTAATCACCGCCATGATATAGGCGCCTGACCGTAAAAGGTCATCGGGACCGAATTGGACATCCAGAGGAGCATTTTCGTAGGCACGAAAACCTAGTACGTTGAGGTTGTATTTCCCACGTAAATCTAGCTGGCTAAGGCTTTTCCCCGCCCAAGATTGGGGGATTCTCATCTCGACAATTGAAACATTCTTGTCCAACTGAAAGACATCTACGCTGTTATGAAAGAGAATTCTCTGCGCTAACGAACGTCCCATTTCAAATTCCGGTGAGATGACCGAGTCCGCACCAATTTTCTCCAGTACCTTTTTAGCCATGTGACTTTTTACCTTGGCAATGACGGTCGGTACCCCTAGACTTTTACAGTGCATGACTGCAAGAACACTGGATTCTAGATTTTCCCCCGTTGCGACAACCACGGTATCGCAGGTGTCAATCCCAGCTGATAGAAGGAGTTCTTCATCCGTGATATCTCCAACAACCCCACGCGCCAGCACGGGTTCAAATTGATTAATGCGCTCCTCGTGGTCATCAATAGCAATGATATTCATATGATGCTTGGCAAGAGCAGCCAAAACACTGCTCCCAAAAATTCCCAAGCCTAAAATTCCAATCGTCCGATCTGACATCGTTCTTCCTTTCTTATCCGATAGTGATATCTGCTTTCATATAGTGAATCAAATCTTTCTTGTCTGGCTGGTATTCTGCTAAACTGACCAGTAGTGTCAAGGGGCCAATACGGCCGATAAACATCAACAACATAACGATACTAAGAGCTAACTTGCCTAGCTCTGGTGTTAAATTTGCCGTCACTCCAACTGTCGCAAGGGCTGAAATGGTCTCAAACATGAGGTAGATAAAACGCGGATTTCCTTCCGCCGTTATCCCTAGCAGGACCAAGCCTAGCAAGAATGTTAGCAAGAAGATAATAAAAACACTAAAAGATTTTTGCACGGTTCGAGGTTCAATAGTTCTCCGAGCCACATTGGCATGAGGTAAGCCCAATAGCTCGCTACGAGCGAAGGCCAACAAGACAAAGAAGGTCGTAATCTTGAGTCCCCCTGCCGTCCCTCCAGGTGCCCCACCCAGAAACATCTGCAAGATGTAGATCAGCAAGGTGACCGGTCGAGCCTGGGTGTAATCAATAGAAGCAAAACCTGCCGTTCTCATGCTGACAGTCTGGAAAAAGCTAACCAGCAGTTTCTCTGGGACGCTGAGATTCCCAATCGTCCCTGAATTGTTCCACTCAATCAAAAGGGTTGATACCGTTCCAAAGAATAAAATTCCCGCTGTTAAAAAGAGAACCAGCTTAGTATGAAAGCGAAGACGGCGTTTTTTCTTTTTCCCAAACTGGGTCGCTAGGTCAAACCAGACCATAAATCCTAGGCCACCCGTTATAATCAAGCCTGCAATCACTAGATTGATCAAAGGGTCCGTCTGAAAGACTGCTAAACTCGTACTTCCAAAATTATCAAATCCAGCATTACAGAAAGCTGAAACAGCCAAAAAGATAGAGGTTAACATCCCTCGCCCCCAGCCAAATTCAGGAATAAAGCGGAAACTCAAGAGAAAGGCACCGATTCCTTCCACCAGAAAAGTCGTCAAAAAGATCGAGCGGATGAAGTCCTTTAGAGACTGAGTTTCCCCATAAGCAAAACTTTCTTGAATAGTCTCACGGCCACGAAGACTGAGCTTTTGCTTGCCTTGAATATAAAAGATTCCGATAAAGGTCATGAGCCCCAAACCACCGATCTGGATCAAAATCATACAGATCAACTGGCCCCAGATATTGTAAGTAGAGGCTACCGGCTGGGTAAAGAGCCCTGTCACACAGACCATAGACACAGTCGTAAAGAGATGGTCAAAGTAGGCCGCTTGTGACGTTTCTGCTTGCACAAAGGGGAGACTTAAAAGGAGAGAACCCAAGAAGATTACTAGGGCAAAACTTAAAAAGATGCGACGGGCTGGCGATAAACGTCCCAATGTCGTCTTGATTTTTTCCAAAAAAGAGTTGAATAGCATAACTACATTCTACCATAAAAACAGTAAGAATACTCACATGTGGTGCACAATGGCAATACAGAGTTCGAGGGCCTTATCAAAAGCTTCTGCGCCCCAGTCACGACTGTCGTAGTTATCTAGATTCGCTAAGGAATCTGCGGTAAAGAGCAACTCTCCCCAGACAATCCCACGTAGCTGGGCTACTGCCGCAAGAGCAGAGCACTCCATCTCCACAACAGCACAGCCTTCTTCCTTGCGATAGGCAACCTTTTCAGCCGTCTCTCGATAAAAACCATCTGTCGTCCAGGTCATGACCTCCTCGTAAGGAATGCCTCTTTGTTCCAAGACTTGCTCAATGGCAGAGATAGCCTCAATCTGCATCTCCATATAACGAGAAGGCGCTGCATAGTGGTAGCTGGTCCCCTCATCTCGCAGAGCGCGAACAGGGACGAGAAAGGCATTTTCCTCTATATCGGCTAGGACTCCACAAGTACCAGTGGAAATGATTTGCTCCACACCATAGCCAATCAACCAATCCATAAACTGGGCCGCTGGAGCAGAACCAACAGGCGCTTGGGCCAGGCAAATCTTCTCACCCTTGTAGTTGATGACGTACACTGGATACGTTTTAGTGGCAGAAACGAACTCACCAACACAGTCCGCTCCTGCTTCCTGAGCGTAGCGGTCAATCTCTTCCTCCAAAAATGCATAGATGCATTTCTTTGGCAACTTTAAGTCCAATCCCTCATGTGTTGGCATAAGGACCGCCTGGGGATTGTCATCAAACTCCAAAATGGGAATCGCATGTTTCTGAATCATAGCCCACCTCCTCTAATTTTGTACTATTGTATCAAAAGCTGACGAAGTGTCAAGGAGTTGTCTTTAGCAAGCCAGAAATCTCCTCTTCCATACACTTGAGAAATCGTTGCACCGCTGGAGAAGTCGGTTTCTGTTTTGGCAAAGTCATTGAGGACTTATGAAGAATACCAAATCCAACAACAAAAAAGACATGAAAAAGACATGAATCTGAAATAAGCAGAACATGTCTTTTTTAGCTTGTTTGAAAGTCAAGTAAATAAATCTTAGCTCTTCTAGAACTCCCTTATTTCCACAAACCACCTAAAATCTGTTTTTCTAATAAGTCTAGGTCCTCTTCCTTTATTTCTCCGTTGTCGCTAACGATATAAAGTTGAGCGAAGTAAGCCAACAATGGACCAACACAAATACGAACCATTTGAGGAATCGTTAACTCTGGATTTACACGTGGATCTGCTAGCAATTCCTTACGGAGTACTCGAAGTTTATCTTGAATAGCATTCCAGATAAAAATCTGTTCATTTTTTAGTTTTTTATTTGAAAAACTCTCCTGCAGAATGATTTTCATCAAAGCACGATTTTTTTTGAGATAGCTCATACGATCGTGGACGAGATAACGAACCCTCTCTTCTGTCGTTTCAAAAGCTAAGAGTTCCTCAAAAAAACTACCGAAAATGCCTGGGACTACAGGATGTAAAATAGCCGTCAGTAGATCATCCTTCGTCTTAAAATACTTAAACAAAGTTGCCTGGCTTAGTCCAGCACGCTCAGCTATGTGAAGAGTTGAGGTCCCATGGTAACTCCTAGTTGATATGAGATCCACTGCTGCCTGCATGATTTTTTTCTTTCCTTGAGGGTAATTCGCTTCTTCTAAGTAATCTTCAAACGATTCAAAAACAGTCTTATCCATCTAATCTTCACACCTTTTTAGCATTATTTATGTTGATTTCTAAACTTTACGATAACGACGCAATCCAACAATATTGAGAATTGTTAAAATGATCAAGAAAATCATTAAAACACCAAGATTTGGCAAAATATCACCAAGATTGTGTCCGTAAAGAATAATCTGGCTTATTGCATCACCAGAATAGGTTAATGGCAAAAATTTCCCCACAGTTGGAGCCCATTCTCCCATGGATGACAATGGAATAATCCCTGAGAAAAAGAGTTGAGGCATAATCACGAGAGGAATAAATTGCATCATTTGGAATTCTGATTTTGCTAGAGTAGACAAGAGAATTCCAAAAGCTAGTGCTACAAGAGCCAGTACCACATTAACTATTATAACATTTAAAATATTTCCTACAACTTCTACATCTAGTAGCCAAATTGCTGCTAAGACGACAACTGCCGTTTGAAAAATCGCAATAATACCGTAAGACAACATATAGCCATAGACAATTTCAGAACGTTTCACTGGGGTTGCTAACAAGCGATCCAAGGTTCCACTTGTGCGCTCTTTCAAAAGTGCCATACCAGAAATCAAAAAGACAAAGAAGAAAACTACAAAACCTATCAAAACCGGAATCATACTGGTAAAGAAGCTTGTATTTTCATCTCCATACTGATAAGACTCCTTGATTTCTGGTGTTTTTGCGTCCGAGTCCAATTGTGGAAGAGCTTGTTTAACACGAGATAGTAACTGATCGGTGCCTTCACTGGCGATACTCGTTCGTAACACTTGTCGTATCATAGATGTTTTGGAGGCGTCTGTGTTGGCGTAGTCGACCTGGTACTCATCGTTTTTATAAGAAATCACAGCATCGACTTTTTCATTTGCTAGTGCTTCTTTGGCTTGTTCTAAGTCTTGATAAGTCTCGACGTCCACATGGTCGAGCTCATCCATTTTCGTTACCAAACCAGTTGGTAGATCCTGTGTTGCTAACTTGACATTCACGGTTGTACTAGCTGAAAACATGAGGTTCATCAACCACATGATAAAAACAGGTGCTATAAACATCAGAGCTAGAGTTCGTTTGTCACGAAGTAATTCTTTGATGACTTTTTTTGCAATCGCTATTGTTCTCATTTTACTCACCTTCTGCTTTTAAAAATACTTCTTCAATACTTGAAACTTGATAACTTTCTTTTAAGTGTTGCGGTGTATCAAAAGCAATGATTTTTCCGCCTAATAATAAGCCGACCTTATCCGTCAACTCTGCTTCATCCATAACATGGGTAGTAACTAATATCCCAACCCCATTGTCTCTAAGCGCGAATAATTCTTTCCAGATTTTCTTTCGAAGAGAAGGGTCGATTCCAACTGTCGGTTCGTCCAAAATCAAGAGTTGAGGATTTCCTAAAAGCGCGATAGCCAGCGACAAACGCCGTTTCATTCCTCCAGAATAACCAGATACCGCCTTGTTTAAGTAGTCTGTCAGATCTACTACTTGAGCTATATAAGCAATTTCCGCCTTCAGGTCTTTTTTAGAAAGCCCCTTTAGCTGACCAAAAAATTCCAGATTTTCTTGGCCTGACAAGGTCTCGTATAAAGCATCTGATTGGGCCATATAGCCAATATCTCCTAAAATATAGCGATTGGGCATAGTGTGATTTAACACTAAAGCTAGGCCTCCATCAGCCTTTTCCATTCCTAACGTAGTCTTAATCATAGTTGATTTACCAGCACCAGACGGACCAATTAAGCCTATAATTTCTCCTGGCTGCAATTCAAAGCTGACATGATTCAAAACTATTTGATGGTCAAAAGATTTTACTAAATCTTGTAAATGTAGTAATGTTTTCATATGCTTCCTCCTAGGTGAGTGCTTACTCACTTACTGAATATAGACCTATTATAGTGAGTGTTTACTCACTTGTCAAGAAAAAAGTTGAAATTCTTTAAAAAATAAAGCACCAGATTCGTATCTGATGTTTATAATGCACATGTCTTATTTCTAAAAATGTTTTTGAACTTCCTCTCTATACTCCGAAATGGTCTTTTCTGTCCACTTTTTAAAGGCCTATTTTTCCTCTACTTTTCTCGGCTAATCCAACCATCGTCATTGCTATCGCAACTCTAATGACCTTGGTAATGGGAATTCATTTTACTCATTTTTATATGAAACAGACTAAGAAATTTTCAAGACCTAATTGAAACCAAATTAGCCCTCGGAAGTCAAAAAATCCTCGAACTCTACGCTGACCGTCTAGCAGAATCAGATCAAATGTGGCATGACATTTCTAAGAATTCGGTCAAGGGTCGTAACCTACAAGCCGCTTACGTAGATGTGGACGTCGATGGATTGACTTTGGGAGACTTCTTCGCCTTCAACCAAGGACTAAATAAAATGGGCGACGAAGCGCTCCCTTCTAAAGTTCACCCTGAACATTTTGTATTTGCTGGGGTGCACGGTGGACAGGAAGTGATGAAGTTGATTGGAGAGTACGGACAACCAACTTATCAAAAAATCTTTACCAGTCTAGATGCTGAAAAACCAGTCATTCCTGATGCTGATACAAAAATTTCTATGGCAGGTGATACTGCTACTCTCATGCCCGATCCAAGCCTTGATATCAAGATGTATGGTATGCATCAGTTCAAGATGAAAAAAGGTGGACTCCGCATCAAATTAGGCGTCTTTTCCCCAGAAGCAACCTCAAGCTAGATGGAGTTCGGTCACCAGGAACACCTAGCAGTTGAATTTTTCAATTCCCTCACAATCGCCTATCAAAACAAAACATTTAGGGGAAAACTACTCAATACTCTCTTAAAATTCAAGAAATTTAAGTAAACACAAATGAGTGACTTAACAATTTATCCTTGAAAGCTACAACTATAAAACCACTCGTAACATATCAATCTATCACCCATATAAAAAGATAGCCATTCTAATTGAATGCTATCTTTTTTGTTTATCCTTGTCCGCCAGAGGCTGGACCGCCCCCTTGAGGAACTCCATTCGGTCCACCGCCTCCAGGCATAGAATTGACGATTTCCGTTTGTTTTTCACCGTTGAGATAGATATCTCCACCTGTGTAGATCGCTGTTCCATCAAAGTCAAAACCTGTTTGACCAGTCATTTTAATGGTTCCGCCTGTGACTGTGATATTACCGTTTGAATCGATTGGGTCTGTATCCCCTTGACCAACTTCTACTATCAGGTTACCACCGTTCATAGTGAAGAAGATTTCACTCTGTTGGACATTTTTGTTGGCTGCATTGACACCATCGTCCGTTGAATAGATAGTAATGTCCCCACCGTTGATAGTGATTGACTTCCCTTCAAGTCCTTCTGTCGAATTCTTAACGGTGTAGGTACCACTATCGATAACCAAATTACCTGATGCGTGGATGCCATCATCTCCTGCTGTGACTGTTATGGTATTGTTAGCCAAATACATATTGCCGACAGTCATATCGTCATCATTGTCGACCTTGACCCCATCCTCTTTGGCATCAATGGTCATGGTCGTACCAGTGATGTTGAGCTCATCATTGACATTAAAGGCATCGCCAACTGCTGTGATGTTATAGGTTCCACCCGTAATGTGAAGAGTGTCGTTAGCCTTGATACCATTGTTCTTCTTGCCATCTACATTGAGGGTTCCTTTCCCGTTGATGGTCAAATCCACCTTAGAAAAGAGAGCTGCATCTGCTTTTTCGTCGCTGTTAGAGCTTGAGTCAGAGAGACTGTTGGTGGTTCCCTCTGCTAGAGTCAGGTAGACGTGGCCGGCTGATGTCGCAGATATCGCTGCATTGGTATTGGTCATGGTTGCACCTTTTAGGACTAGGTGAACTTCTGCCGACTCATCTGCCTTGACCTTGATCTGCACTCCGTCAGACTGACCTGAAATCACATAGGTTCCAGATTTTGTGATGGTCACTGTTGATTCAGAAACTGTCACCCCATCTCCAGAAACGTTTGCTGATGAGCCAGATAACTCAATCTTAGAAGCTGTGCTTTCATCATAAGAAGTATCATTGTCCTTCTCTGTAAAATAGGATGATTGATTTGTCTTTGTTGAAGTTGTTGTGGCACTATTTGTCGTTTCATTGGTAGTGGATGTAGTTGTTGACTGGGCACATGCTGCCATCAGCACCATTGCCGTTAAACTCGTTGCGAGTAGGGTCCACTTTTTTGATTTCATACCTTTTTCCTCTCCTTCGTATGATATAGCTAGACAGTCTACTGAAGATTCCTGAAACGAAACTAAAATTTTTCTGAAAGTTTCCTTAAATTCAGTTTGGATTAGATTTCGCCTAGTAATTTTTTAGAAAGGGCTGCTAAAACAATTTTTGAACTCTAGACTACCTTTAATAGATTTTTAAAACCAACATCCCTCAGTGCGATGTTTCCTTGACCAAGAAAGCAAAAAAGAAGAAAAATTTATAAGATTAGAGTTCATAAAAAGAACAGCCTGGGCTGTTCTTTTTAGTTTTCTTTTACTGGTATTTCCTTGATAACACGCGCAGGATTCCCATCTAGGACAACATTATCTCCAAAGGACTTGGTAATCACGGCCCCTGCTCCAGCAACGACATTATTTCCTAGTGTCACTCCAGGAAGGACGATGACGCCTCCTCCAGCCCAGAAATTATCTCCGATGGTGATGGGCTTGCCGTATTCGACCCCTGAATTGCGTTCATACGGATCCAGTGGATGGAGTGGGGTTAAAAACTGACAGTTGGGACCAATCATGGCGTTGTTCCCGATGCGAATCGGACAAACATCCAGCATGGTCAAGTTCCAATTAGAATAAAAATTTTCCCCTAGATGGATATTGACTCCATAATCGACCACCAGATGTGGATTGACATAGAGATTTTGCCCAGTTGAGCCAAACCAAGTCTTGATAATATCCGCTCCCTTCAAGGGATCTTCTTCCCGGTTAAAGGCAGCCTGTTTTTGGCGAGAAACCTGAGCCAAGGCCCGTAACTCGGAATCAAACGGATGATAGGGTTCTCCTGCTATCATTTTCTGGTATTCACTGATCATAGTATCACCTCATACTTACTTTGGAGCCCATCATATCAAAAAGCCTTTGAAAGGTCAAGAATAGCCTGCTTTCTAAACTCTCAAAACCAAGCCCTCTCCCAAGTCAAAACAACTTGCTTGACAAAAGCTTGACTTCATGGTTTAATATACCCCATAAGGGTATATTTGGAGGTGCCTATGTTTCACTTATTATTTACAAAAATTGACAGTATTTCTACCAGCGAGTTAGAAGCTAAACTCAGAGAACCGATTCAGCTACTGGATGTTCGGACGCCTACGGAATTCCATAGAGGTCATATCAAAAATGCCAAGAATGTCCCTCTATCCGAAATCGGATCTTATGCACCAACGACAAAAGAAACACTCTATGTCATTTGTCATTCTGGTGTGCGAAGCAAACTAGCTGCGAAGAAGCTAAAGAAAAAAGGCTACAATGTCATCAATGTCCGAGGCGGTATGAGCGCTTGGACAGGTAAGGTCATCTAAAAGCATAAAGGAGAAAGTCAATGAAAGTTATCATTGTTGGAGGAGTTGCAGGCGGTATGTCAGCAGCAACCCGCCTCAGACGTCTCATGGAAGACGCTGAAATCACTATTTTTGAGAAAGGTCCCTTTGTTTCCTTTGCAAACTGCGGACTTCCTTACTATGTTTCAGGAGAAATTTCAAACCGTGATAGTTTATTAGTCCAAACTCCTGAAAGTCTCAAAGCACGCTTTAATCTCGATGTGCGACCATTTCACGAGGTTATCCAGATTTCGCCAGAAGAACACACTGTGACCGTACGCCATGATGGACAGGAATTCACAGAAAGCTACGACAAGTTGATCCTCTCCCCAGGAGCTAAACCATTTGTTCCTACCATTGAAGGTTTGGCAGAAGCTAAGAATGCCTACACGCTCCGCAATGTTCCCGATCTTGATGAAATTATGGCGGCCTTGGACAATCATCCAAAAGAAGCTGTCGTCATCGGTGCAGGCTTTATCGGGCTTGAAATGGCTGAAAACCTGGCGAAACGTGGATTACAAGTTACCATCGTTGAGAAAGCACCCCATGTCTTGCCACCATTAGATCAGGAAATGGCGGCCTTTGTCCAAGCAGAATTGCTGGCAAATGGTGTCCGCGTTATCACTTCCCAGTCTGCAACTCGATTTGAAGACCAAGGAAAAGTCATCGTTCTCGAAAACGGGCAAAAGATCGCTTCTGACTTGACCATCCTTTCTGTCGGCGTTGAGCCTGAAAATGGACTGGCCAAAGCTGCGGGGATTGAACTGGGACTCCGTGGTGGTATCCTGGTCGATGAAAACTACGAGACTAGTCAAAAAGATATTTTTGCAGTTGGGGACGCTATCGTTGTCAAGCAAGAGATTACGGGCCAAGATGCCCTCATCTCTCTAGCTTCTCCTGCCAATCGTCAAGGACGACAAGTAGCGGATGTCATCGCAGGACTCAGTCGTACCAACAAGGGCAGTATCGGTACTGCTATCGTTCGTGCCTTTGATATGACAGCCGCTTCGACTGGTCTCAGCGAGCGTATCCTTCGCATGAATCAACTCCCTTACAAGGCACTTCATGTCAGTGGAAAAGACCACGCTGGTTATTATCCAGGCGCTACTGATATCATCTTGAAGCTCCTCTTTGACCCAACCAGCGGCAAAATCTACGGTGCCCAAGGAATTGGGAAGAAAGGCGTTGACAAGAGAATCGATATCCTGGCAACTGCTATCAAGGGAAATCTCACCATCTTTGACTTACCAGAATTGGAGTTCACCTATGCGCCACCATTTGGCTCTGCCAAGGATCCCGTCAATATGCTGGGCTACGCAGCCTTAAACCTTATCGAAGGTCTCAGCGACAATATCCAGTGGTACCAACTAGAAGACGAACTGGCTAAGGGAAAGAAATTCCTAGATGTGCGGACAAGTGGCGAATTTCAGAGTGGTCGACTCAAAGTCGACACCATCCACATCCCCCTAAACGAACTACGGGAACGCTTGGATGAACTGGACAAAAACCAAGACTACATCGTCAGCTGCCACAGCGGTTTGCGTAGCTACATTGCAGAGCGTATCCTCAAACAAGCAGGATTTGCTGCCCAAAACCTTGACGGCGCTTATTCACTATACAAAATGGCTAACCCAGAAGGAGTAGAATATGGTAACTAGTATCAGCATGGCTGATTTTTATGAAAAATATCAAAATGAAAAACTAGATCTTATCGATGTCCGTGAAGTGCATGAATTTCAAGCAGGACACGTCCCAGCAGCACAAAATTTCCCTTTGAGTACCTTAGAGCAAGGTTACAAAGAACTCAAACCCGATCAAAAATACTATGTTATCTGCCAAGGGGGAGTACGCTCTGCATCTGCCTGTCAATTTCTTAGAGCTCAAGGCCTCACCGTTACCAATGTAGAAGGTGGTATGAATGCTTGGCCCGGTCAAGTAGAATAAGCAAATGAAACTGGGAAGCAACTCAATTTCTGGAGAAAATGAAGTAATACTCAATGAAAATCAAAGTGCAAACTAGGAAGCTAGCCGCAGGCTGTACTTGAGTACGGCAAGGTGAAGCTGACGTGGTTTGAATTTGATTTTCGAAGAGTATAAATCTCCCCACAATAAAACGCATACTATCAAGGCTTTTCAACACCTGATAGTATGCGTTTTTTAATTTTAAAGACTTTTTACCCAGCTTCTTTTGATTCAAATTAAACTATTCTATTAATAGTTAGATATGCCTTTGCAACTATCGTCTCAAAAAATTAGTTCATTTCCGTTTAATCAAGTATCGGATGGCCTTTTCTAGGCGTTCTTTTTGAGCCTCGGGATCATCTAGTGGTTGGTTAATGCAGGCGGTGAGATTTTCCGTAATCATCATCTCAATCACGCGCTCAACACTCGATTTCACTGCTGTCAACTGCGTCACAATATCAGCGCAGTCACGATCTTCTTCAATCATCTTTTGAATCCCACGCAACTGGCCCTCTGAACGTTTCAAGCGTGTTATATACTTTGAGTTTGTCATTTCTTTTTCCTTGCTCGATTTTTCTTCATTATATCTCGAATAAGGGGCTTTGTCAAAATTCTCATCCCATCTGTCTTTGTAGGAACTTATCTCATATCTGTGTTTTCATGATATAATAGTAAAAAAACTGTTCAGAATGGACGTTCTTATGAATTCTATCTATGATAGCTGTGAAGCCTATTTACCCATCATCTTGCAAACCTTTATTCAAGACATAGAAGAGGCCGCAGCCAATTACAAAAAAGAAACCAACCTCAAACTATATGAGCATTTGCATGCGCGCATCAAAACAGAAAAAAGCATGCGTGAAAAATGCCAACGCAAGGGCCTTCCTCAGACAAGTCAATCTGCTCTTAAAGAAATACGAGATGCAATTGGCGTTCGAATTATCACAGGCTTTACAGATGATATCTACCGCATCGTAGAGTATATTCGCCAGATGCCAAGCATCCATATTTTCAAAGAGAAAGACTATATCCGTCAGGTCAAACCCAACGGCTACCGTTCCTATCATCTGATTCTAGAGGTGACCACTCCCTACCCAGACTGTCTGGGAAATGACCAGGGTACCTATTTTATCGAGATTCAACTGCGCACAATTGCCATGGACTCCTGGGCTAGCCTCGAACACCAGATGAAATACAAGAAAAACATCCAAAATCCTGAGCGAATCACGCGCGAGCTCAAACGTTGTGCCGATGAGCTTGCTTCTTGTGACTTGACCATGCAGACCATCCGTGATTTGATTCAGCGCTCTGATCAAGACTAAGGAGAACCTATGAAAATCCTACTTGCCGAAGATGAAACCCAACTAAACCGTGTTATCACTGTTGCTTTAGAACGCGAAGGCTACAGCGTTGATTCTGTTTTTAACGGACAAGACGCTGTCGAAAAGGCTGAATCTAACCACTATCACCTCATGATTTTTGACATCATGATGCCAATTAAAACTGGAATCGAAGCCCTCAAAGAAATTCGCCAGGCAGGCAATACGACCCACGTTATCATGCTGACAGCCATGGCCGAAGTAGATGACCGTGTAACCGGACTCGATGCAGGTGCTGACGACTACTTGACTAAACCTTTCTCGCTCAAGGAGCTCTTGGCTAGACTCCGTTCTACTGCACGCCGCCTGGAAGACTATACTCCGGATACAGTCGAATTAGGAAATACCCGCTTGGATATTGATGAACAAGAATTGGCTGCTACAAACAGCATTCGTTTGGGGAAAAAGGAGACCCAACTCTTGACTCTCCTCATCCAGCACGCTAACCAACCCCTCAGTTGTCAACAACTACTAGAGCAGGTCTGGCCAGACGAGCTGGAAGAACAGGATCACGAGCTCGTCTTTCTCTATATCTCCTACCTACGCCAAAAACTCCAAAGTGTCCAGTCTAGCTTACAAATACTTGGGGCTGCAGAAGGCCCCTTCCAATTGACAGGAGGTGACTAGATGTTTCGAAAACTACGCATCAAATTTATCGCAACGGCTACTCTTACCATTGCTCTGATTCTAACCTTCTTTCTGGTCTTAATGAATAGTATCGTCTACACTCAGACGGAGGGTAACATCCACACCGTCCTCTCTATCTTAACCAAGAATGAGGGCGAACTTCCTATTACAGACGAAATCAAAGAAAGTCTGACTGAGAAAAATATCCAAGAAGGGATTGTCTATAATTTTCAATACTTCTCCGTCAGAGAAAAGGAAAATGACTACGCCATCTCCCTTACAAATGTCCAGTCCTTAACTGAGGCTGAAGTCAAAAGTTTTCTCCCCAATGTCCTCAAAAAGCAAGAAACTTATGGTTCTATTACTCATAAGGGACGCTATTTTACCTACCAAGTGAGCCAATCTACGACTGGGAAACTACTGGTCTTCTTTGAGACGACTAACTATATCCGAGAACGAGATACCTTACTTCAGGTCTCTATCTGGCTGGCCTTGGCTAGCTTACTCCTCCTCATACTGCTCTTCACCTTGATTTCAGGGATTGTCATTCGTCCTTTTATCAAAAACTATGAAAAACAACGGATGTTTATCACCAATGCAGGACACGAACTCAAAACGCCTCTAGCCATCATTTCGGCCAATACCGAGCTACAGGAGTTAATAGAGGGAGAGACTGAGTGGAGTATTAGCACTAAAGAACAGACGGAACGACTCAACCACCTGATTGGAAGACTCATCCGACTTGCTCGGCTCGAGGAACAAGAGGATATCAAACTAGCTCCTCAAAATATCTCCGTCATCGCTGAAAAGGTTGCCTCAGATTTTGCTCCTCTCTTTACCAAAGAAGATAAAAAATTTAAAAGTTCTATTGAAGCAGACGTTGTAGAAAAAGTGGCCCAAGAAGAATTTTATGAGCTTCTTAGCATCCTTCTTGACAATGCCCGAAAATACTGTGATCCCGCTGGAACGATTTGCTTGACGCTCCAACGCAAAAATTACCTACTACGCAAACGAACCTGCATCACTATTTCTAATGATTACAAGGATGGACAAGCAGCTAATATTAAGCGTTTCTTTGATCGCTTTTATCGTGCGGAGATCTCTCACAACAACCAAACCATATCTGGACACGGAATTGGCCTCTCCATGGCTCAGCATCTCGTCAGCCTATTTAGAGGTAAAATATTTGTCACCTACAAAAAACAGGTGATTACCTTTACAGTCTGGTTATAGCTATAGCTCTTTTACCCTTTATCATTTCATAAAAAGCGAACAAGTCCGCATTCTAAAAACAGAATGCGAGCTTGTCCGCCTTTTCCTATGTCTCTAAAATAAATAATGTGTTTTCCTCGTTTCATCGTGCCAAGCGAATGCGAGTCACAATCCCATCTGGGTCTACAAGATCCACCTCACTCGAATGTAGCCATTTGATCTGTGCCTCTAGCTCTTGTGCTTGCTGAACGATAGCTAAGAGTTCTTCCTTGCTTTCGACCTCAAGGACGTAGTAGGCCAAGCCTGACAAGCCTTGCTCACGCGGAGCCAACCCTTTTCCAGCCCATTCGTTGACAGCCAGGTGGTGATGGTACTGACCAGCCGCTATCCAACTAGCACTAGGAATGCTAAATTTATCTTCTAGTCCTAACACCTTTTGATAAAACTGGCTCGCCGCACGACTATCCTTCACCGATAGATGGATATGCCCCATTCTCGTCCCTTCAGCTAGGATAAAGGGATCCACCTTTTCTCCTAACTCATAGATGTCCTGTGCCGCAAGGGCTTCGGTCACACCGATAATGCGGCCGTCTTCTCGAATATCCCATGACGAAACTGGCTTATCACGGTAGAGTTCAATGCCATTTCCTTCCAAATCCTCTAGATAAATAGCCTCACTGTATCCATGATCTGCACCCCCGACCAGAGGAATCCGCAAATCACTTAGGTGTTTCAAGACATCTGCCAAGGCTTTTCGTGTCGGCAACAAAATCGCCAGATGGTAGAGCCCATAATGTTCCCTTACTTCGCCAGTCTTTTCTGCCTGAATCAAGTGAACCAAGGCTTTTCGACCAAGTCCCAAAATCGCTTCTGTCTCTGTTTGGGATAAAATCTCCAAGCCAATAATCTGCTGATAAAAAGCCGTTTGACTCGTTAAATCCTTGACATTTAAAACAGCCTCTGCTAGGTAAATGTGGCTTTGGTATGCATAAGTCATAGGGTGTCTCCTTTTGTTTGTTGTAACTTTATCAATTACATCAATTATACACTATTGAAATAAAATGTCAACGAAGACAACTCAAAAGAGCTGGAAACCAGCTCTTCTTTTTATTTTACAACAAGCTCGTAGCGAGTTTTGCTGGTAAAGATTTGCCCTGCTTTAAGAATGACTTGGTCTTTGAGGTCACTGTGAATGGCATCTGGTAAAGCTTGCGCTTCAAGGGCAATCCCATTGTGTTGTACCATTGGCTGGCCTCCGATGATGACACTCTCATCCACAAAGTTTGCTGTGTAGACCACAAAGCAAGGGGCCTCTGTCTTGAACAGCAGGAAACGACCTGAGTTTTGGTCATAAAGGAAACCAGCATTGTCATGGCCTGCAGGAAGGGCAAATGGGTGATCCAAACCAGATACCAACTGGATTTGTTCATCTTCCTCTGCAAAGATGTCCTTCAACAAAGCTCCATTGTAGATGTGTTTAACCACATCACGATTAGCATCTGGAGTCTTATCCGGAACACCGTCCGGAGCAATTGGGTAAATGCCCTCCGTATTTAGCTGGAAGACATGGCGGTCAACTGTCTGCGTGAAATCACCAGACAAGTTGAAGTAGCTGTGGTTGGTTGGATTGACAAGCGTATCCTGATCTGTCGTCACCTTATAGCTGACTTCGTAGGCGCCAGTTTCTTCCAAGTGGTAGCTGATCCAGATCTTGAGATTACCAGGAAATCCTCCTGTCCCATCTGTACGCTCTGTGTAGAGGGTCAAGCCATGGTCGCTCACCTCAGTTAATTCAAACAAGCTTGAATCCCAACCTGTTGAACCACTGTGGTTACAGTTGCTGGCATTGTTGACTTCAAGATTATAGGTCTGGCCATTGAGTTCAAATGTCGCACCTGCAATACGGCCCGCTACAGGACCTACACTTGCTCCATGCTTGGGACTATTGCCTACATAGCTATCAAAATCATCAAAGCCCAAGATCACATTGGCAAAGTTTCCAGCCTTGTCAGGTGTGACATAGCGCAAGATGGTAGCACCATAAGTCATGATTTCTAGTTGGTAGCCACTGTCAGTCTCAAAGCGATAGGCCAAGACATCCTTACCCTCATGATTTCCAAATACACGCTCTGTGTATGCTTTCATTCTTCTCTCCTTTGATCCATTTCTCTTAAGTAAACAAACCATAGAGAGTGTATGCACCATCTATGGTTGTAGTTTTATTTTCAGAATCCTTTGTCACAAAACCTTAAGTATTTTCTTAACAAAAAGGGATTCTTCTATACTTGTTTTATGCTTCCACACGTTCTTTCCATGAAGTCGCTGTTGTTTGAAGAACCTTGTTGAGTTCGTCAATGTTCTCAAATCCAGTTGTGCGTAGCCATTCACGAGCTGCTGCTTCACCGTCTTTGATGTAGGCTTCAACTGATCCAGCCCAGGTTGCACGGCCGCAAAGAACACCGTTGAAGTTTGCGCCTGATTCGTGAGCAAAGACAAGTGTTTCTTGGAAGAGTTTGGCTGATACACCTGCGCTCAAGTAGATGTATGGCAAGTTAGTAGCTTCGTCTTGTGCTTTGAAGAAAGCTGCCGCTTCTTCGCGTGTATGCACGATTTCACCATCGCCAAAGCCTTCAACGTATTTGACGTTAACTGGAACTTCAACTTTCAAGACATCGATGTTGAAACGTGGGTCTGAGAAGACCTTCATGGCACCGATAACCTTGTGTGGTTTGACTTTAGCGTATTCTGCAGAACCTGCGTCAGCGATTTTTTCGTCGTAAGCCAAGATTTCAAGGAAGAATGGAATATCTTCCGCCACACACTCAGAGCCGATACGTTCGATGTAGGCTTGTTTTTCTTGGTTGAGTTCGTCAGAGCTGTCTACATCGTAGTAAAGCAAGAATTTGACAGCATCTGCACCTTGTTCCTTGATGCGTTTGGCAGACCAAACATCCAAGCAGTCAGGCAAGCGTTTGGTGCTTGTTGTGTCATAACCTGTTTTCTCATAAGCAAGGAGAAGACCAGCATTTGGAGCAAGCGCTTTTGTAGCTGGAAGTCCATACTCTGGGTCAAGAAGCATAGAGGATGCGTATTTTGTTAATTCATCTGCTACCAAGACTTTGAGTTCTTCCATTTGAGCCACTGTTGGCTCTTCTGTTTGGTATTGGGCCATAAGGCGTTTCAAAGCACCACGTTGGTCAAAGGCAAGAGCTGAGATGATTCCATTCTCGTCAGAGAGTTTTTGCAAGCAAGCTACTTTATTGGGACTTAATTGTAATTTACTCATAGATACTTCCTTATTTTTGATAGTCATGAATGATAACACCTTGTACCACACGGTTTACTGTACCTGTAGGAGACGGTGTATCTGGTTTGTTTTTTACCTTGAGCGAAGTCAAAAGGGCAAAGAGTTGGGCATAAACGATGTAAGGGAAGACACGGTAAATATCGTTCAAGACACCGCCACAACCAAGGGCCACTTCTTTGACATTTTCAAGACCAAAGGCTTGATCACTCAAGAGCACAACACGACGAGCAATCTGATCACCAGCCACTTCACGAACTAAGTCCAAGTCGTACTTGCGAGTGTAGTCTGACGTTGTGCCAAAGATCAAAACAACTGTATCTTCATTGATCAATGATTTTGGACCGTGACGGAAGCCAACTGGGCTTTCATACATGGTCGCCACTTGACCAGCAGTTAATTCCAAAATCTTGAGCTGAGCTTCATGAGCAAGTCCAAAGAAAGGACCAGCGCCTAGGTAGATAACACGGTTAAAGTCGAGGTCAACCAGTTCTTTAACATCTGCTGCATTTTCTAGAACTTTACGCGCAAGGCTAGACACAACTTCAAAACGTTCAGCTTTCACAGCAAATTCTGTAGGATCAAAAACCAAGAGAGCTGTTAGCATCATGGACGTAAAGCTAGAAGTCATGGCAAATCCAGCGTCATTGGAAGCAGCTGGTTGCAAGAGTAAAAGATTGCGCTCATCGCCATGAGCTTGAAGAGCCAATTTACCATCTGCAGCACATGTAATGGTCACTTGATAGAGGTCATCAACCAAGGCTTTGGCCAAATCAACCGTCGCCACACTTTCAGGTGAATTCCCACTACGAGCAAAGGAAACAAGGACAGTCGCCACATCTTTTTTCAGATAGGTTTCTGGATTGGCAACAATATCAGTTGTCGCAATGGCATTGAAATTCCATTTGCGTTCATCATAGACTTCCTTAAAGTATGGTACCAAGGTATCTCCCACATAAGCAGAAGTACCAGCACCCGTCAAGATGACCTTGATATAGTCATGCTTATCAGCGATCCCTTGTAGGAAGGCTGCAATTTCTTCACGTTTTGCTTGATAGGCTTCAAAAGCCTCTTTCCATACATCAGGCTGTTGGTAGATTTCACGAGTCGTGATTTCTGCACCCAGTTCAAGTAATTCTTCTTTTGTGTAATTTAGCATAGAGTTCCTCTAATCTATTGTCGTTTCATTCCTATTGAAAATATGGGAATGGGAGTGACTCCCATTCCCATGTATATTCTATATAAGATGCTCTAAGTCACATCTTATTCATCTTCATCGTCGTCGAAGCTTGCCAATAAATCATTAACTTTCACAATGCTTTCTGAAGCACGACTCTTATAGTCCGCATCCATTCCAGTTAGGCTTGCATTGATAAATTCAATGACCATCGGAAGGTTCATTCCTGCATACAGTTCAATGTCACGACCTTCCATAATCAGACGGCTCACCACGTTACATGGAGTTCCGCCAAGAAGATCCGCAAAGACTAGGAAATCATCCAATCCTTCAACAGCAGCTTCAAATTTTGCAGTAAATTCTTCTGGTCCATCTTCTGGAAGAAGAGCAACCGCATGAATGTTGTCTTGTGGTCCCATAATCATCTCTGTGCTACCTTTAAGTTCTTCACAGAAACGACCGTGGCTCACTAAAATCAATGATTTAGTCATAAATTATGCGCCCATTCCAAGTGCAAATTTACCAAAGGCAGAAAGAGCCAAGGCAAGCACGATAATGATACCGATAGCTTTTGTAGAGTTCATACCTTTCTTACCAAGCAACCAGAAGATAAATGCAGTGAAGATTGCTGGAAGCAAACGTGGGAAGATTGAGTTCAAGATGTCTTGGAAGTCAATCATCTTTTCACCGATTGGTAATTTGTATGAAATTTCAAAGTTGATCATTGTTGCTACAAGAGCACCCATCATGAATACACCAAGTACAGATGCAGCTTCAATCAAAGCTGTCAAAGTACTTTGCATGTTGTTGATAAGGTTAACCCCTTCTTTGTATGCAAATTCCAACTGTTTCCAACGGAAGATGTCATACGCTACTGCAACTGCAATCCAAAGGAAGATACCCCAAGGTTGACCAGCAATAGCCATTGTTGCAGCGATAGATCCCATGATAGCAGGTACAAGTGAACCAAAGATAGTATCTCCAAGAGGAGCGAATGGTCCCATCAAACCTGTCTTGATACCGTTAACCGCATCTTTTGAACCAACGCCATCTTTTTCTTCCATAGCAAGGTCAAAACCAGCGATAATTGTGTGGAAGAATGGTGAAGTATTGAAGAATTGAGTATGAACTTTCATCATTTCTTTCAATTCAGGAGTTCCATCCCCATACATTTTACGCAATTGAGGTAAGATCATGTAAAGGTAACCAGAAGCTTGCATACGTTCGTAGTTCCAACCTAATTGGAAAGTAAACAAGCTACGTTTGTTGATTTGATTAAAATCTTCTTTTGTAAGTTTGTAATTAGAATTCGTCATCTTCGATTTCCCCACTTTCTGATGGTGTAGAAGGTGCTGCTACAGCTACTTTTTGGCTGTTCTTAAAGTGAACAACTGCAAGGAAGATACCTACGATAGAAACACCGATCATAGACAAACCTTTGAAGTTATTAGCAAAGCCAATCTTTTCAGCAACATCAGCAGGAAGAGTACCAAGGATACCCGCAACAACTCCACCAAGACCTGTTACATATGAGTAAAGAACAGTCAACATAGCTGTCAAACCAAATCCCATTGCAAGGTAGTGAAGGTTACGTTTAACTGGAAGGTAACGAAGTAAGATAGCGAATCCAAGTCCTGGAAGCATACGACCTGCAAGCGTCAAACCGTCTGCAACCCATTGGTATTCTTTAACAAGGTCTACTACTGATTGTACGAAAGCACCACCAAAAGCAAGAGCGAAGAATACTGGAAGGGCACGAGAAAGAGCCCAAGGCACTGCACCAAGTAGGTAGTTGCGTTCGATACCTTTGTAGTCAAAGCGTTCGATCGCAGCATCAATACGGTGTGCAAAGAAAGTAGTTGTCATACGTCCAAGAACGTCGAAGTATGTCAAAAGTGCTGCTACTGGTACAGCGATTGTTGTGATCGCAAGATCTGTATCAATACCTTGAGAGATAGAGAATGCTGTTGCAAGAACCGCACCAGAAGTTGCGTCGATCCGAGAAGCACCACCGAAGGTACCAACCCCGAGAACGAACAACTGCAAGCTACCACCGATAAACAAACCAGTTGTCACATCTCCCATGATCAAACCAGTAATAAAACCAGCGAATACAGGGGAACCTGCAGATGAAACGATTGTCAACTCATCACAGATTTGATAAGCTGAGTACAAAGTGAGAAGTAAAATTTGCCACCATTGTATCATAACAATGACCTCCTAAAAATTTTTTCCTATTTTAATAAGCTCAAAAAGTCTGAAACTGGATCATTTGGAACCATTTGAGCAGTGAGTTTCACACCTTTTTCTGCTAGTTTGTGGAAATCTTCCACATCCTTGTCTACTACGTTGATAGAACGTGTGATAGGGCGAGTTTCTGGTGTTTGAGACATATTGCCAACGTTGAGTGTTTCAAGCGGAACACCTGCTTCGACCAAACCAAGGAAACGGTCTGGTTTACGTGCAACGATAAAGAGACGTTGGCTATCGTATTTACCAGCAAGGATATTTGCTGCTGCTTTCTCAACTGGCAAGATACTGAGTTTCACACCTGGTGGTGTCGCAAGTTTCAAACCACTCTTTTCAATATCGTTGTTAACAACTTCGTCGTCTACAACCATAATGCGTGAAACATTTAGTTTTCCAGCCCAAAGATTGGCTACTTGACCGTGGATCAAACGTCCATCGATACGGCATCCTACAATTGTCATAAGTTTTCCCCCTTTATGTGTTTTAGTGTAGGTTTACGAGTTAAATGAATCTCTTCTTTATATTCGCCTTCAGTTTCAAAGATGATGATGCGGTTAGCAGCTTCCTTGAGATAGCTATGAGGGATATAAAGTGAGAGGGTCGGGCCGACATTCCAGAAACGCCCTAGGTGACGCCCATTGACAAAGGCAACTCCCTTACCAAACTCAGACAAGTCTAAGTAGGTATCCTTCGGCTCTTCAACAGTAAAGTCGAAAGCGTAAAAGGCTGGTTGTCCTTCTGTCCATCCTTTTGAAAAATCAATTTTCTCAGGATTATCCAGTGGAAGTGGATATTGTTTCCAATTCAGTAAGAAATGTAGATCCTTGCAGACACCTGTACGAATTCCTTTATGTTGCGTATCTGCTAAGAACTTGTGTCCATAGTTGACACGCCCCATATTTTCGATCAGGATATCAATCTCTGAACAGCCTTCTCGGTTTCCCTGACAGTAGATGTCCTCACCAATCTCTGTCTGGTATTGAGTAGCAATCCATTGACCATCTACAAAGAGTTGAGCTCGGTCACGTCCATCGATGATACGGAGGCGTTCCTCTTCTGCATCCCAACTTGCCTCAGTGCGGTAGAGAAGGTAGCCATAGCTTTGACCAAGTTCTTCCATCGCCTTTGGATAGAGGCTTTCAGTTGGACTAGAGAGACTATCCAGGGTTTCAAACAGGGAAACTTTTTCGGTCAATGGAACTGCCTCTATCTCCATGCTTTCCTTATAGAGTGGTTCTAACTGTGGATACTCTGGGAAGTGTGTTGCCATCATCTTCTTGACTGCTAGGTATTTAGCCGTTGGATTTCCTTCTTCATCGAGAAGGGCATCATAGTCGTATGATGTGACTTGTGGTAAATCCAGAGTTCCTCGAGCTGAGCAACCATTCATGAAACCAAAGTTTGTCCCACCATGGAACATGTAAAGGTTGATAGAGCCTTGCTCCAATACCTCTCGAACAGCTTCCGCCAACTCTTTTGGATCGCGTGTGATGATGGGTTCTTTCCAACGGTTGAACCAACCATCCCAGAATTCCATACACATGAGAGGCCATTTCTTGCCATGCTCATCAAAGAATTCTTGCATTTGTGAAAAGTTGTAAGGAGCCTTAGAACCGAAGTTCCCTGTCACAAAGAGATCATCTTCGATCAAGGTCCCGGCTTTCAGAGTAGCCCTCCATGGGCCATCTGAAGTAAAGAGTGGGCAATCAATCCCTCGCTCTTCCATCAATTTCCGAATTGCTCGTAGATAAGACTTATCTTCTCCATAAGAACCATATTCATTTTCGACTTGCATCATAAGAATGTTTCCACCATTATCCAACAAGCGAGGCACAAGCCTTGGCAATAATTGGTCATAATAGCGAGCAACTGCCTCGATGTAGGCCGGGTCGGACGAGCGGATTCGCATGTCCTTGGTCAAGAGCCAAGCCGGCAAGCCACCAAATTCCCATTCCGCACAGATAAATGGAGACGGGCGTACAATGGCATAGAGACCCAAATCTTGTGCTATTTGAAGAAATCTCTCCAAATTTCTGGCACCTTCAAAATCAAATTCCCCTTCAACGGGTTCATGTAAATTCCAAGCCACATAGGTCTCGACCGTATTAAAGCCAAGCGCCTTTAAGTTATAGAGAGAATGATACCAATCCTCTGCTGGAATCCTAAAATAATGAATGGCGCCAGACAAAATCTTGAACGGTTTCCCATCTAAATAGAAATCGTCCTCAATTTTAAATCTTGTCATGTTACCACCTCTGACGAATTAAGTTTGCGCTTTCATTTATTATAATATTAAATATAATCAAATATTTTGCATTTGTCAATAGGTTTTAGAAAATTCTTTAAAATTTTTCTATTTTTTTACTTACTATTTACCAAAATTATCTAAAAATAGCATGAAAGCGATATTTTAATGTATGATAATTCACAAGGTTATAAAATGGAATTTTTTACATGTAACATAACATTTTTAGTCTATTATTTTAATTTTTTTTTACCTAAATACTACTATTTTGTCTGTATTTGTGGTAAAATCAAGGTTGGAGAAAGAGAATCGAGGTGAAATTTATGGCTATTCCTAAATACCAATATATTAAAGATGAATTAAAAAACAAAATCATCTCTGGTCAATTTGCAAGTGGAGATAAATTTTATACAGAAGCAGAATTGATCGCGATGTATGATGTTAGTTCAATCACTGTTGTGCGTGCTTTGAATGACCTTGCAAAAGACGGCTATATTGTCCGCCAACAAGGGAAAGGGACTTTCGTTTCACGTGCCCGCAAGCACAAACTCGTTGAATTTTCAGATGTCGAAATCTTTGAAACAAAAGATGATAAAGTTACTGTCCTTTCTATCGAGCGCGGAAACAAGCTTGAGTACCTAGAGAAACTTGGATTACGTGGAGATCAGTTCTACTACAAAATTGAACGTACCCGTCAAACAAATGGCGTAACTTACATCTACCACACATCCTATATTCCTGAACAATACATCAATGCCAACTATCCAAATCTTGACTATTATAGTTCTATCTATAAACGTTTCAAATTGGATTACCGCATTCACATGAACGATGAACATTTTGAGGAAATCAATGAAATCGCATTTCCAACACCAGAGCATGTTGCTTCTGTACTTGGAATCGATACGCAATTTCCAACAGTCTTCCAAACGAAGACTACTAAACTTGAGGCTACTGGCCAAGTCCTCGCCTATAGTGAAACGTATAAGCGAGCAGACTACTACAAAATTAAATTCCTCTCATGTAATCGAGGTCATTAAGAAAAAGCTTGAGCCTAGCTCAGGCTTTTTCTATATTCATTATAGCACGAGAAAGAAGTTGTGAGAACGCTATGGAGGACTCTTATTTAATTAGTAGCGTTTTTACTAAAAACAAGTTAAATATTGGCTTTCTCTTTCTCATTTCTAGAAATAATTTTCTTCTAAATCTTATGATTTCTTCTATTTATTATAGTTCTTATATAAACCCACTTGACATTTTACTCCTTAGATAATAAAATAAAATCGGTTTTATGTAAACGCTATCATATATGATAATAACAAGGAGGTTTTGTCATGAAACTAGAAAAGAAACAGCGCTTCTCCATTCGTAAATACGCGGTTGGGGCAGCTTCTGTACTGATAGGATTTGCTTTTAGCGCACAAGTCGTATCTGCTGACGGGATTACTCCAGCTCCAACAGCTGAAGAAACTGTCCAAACTATTCAGGAGAGTCCACAAGCAGTCAAGGAAGCTGTAGACTCCAAGGTTCCAGAAAAACTAGAAGAAAAGACTGACGAGCCTGTAAAAGAGGAGGTCAAAGAAGACCAGGAGGCTCCTCGAACAGTTGCTCCAAAAACAGAAGAGTCAAGCGCACCAGTTGTGACAGAAAATGCTAGTCCAACTCCTACTGCCGAGAAAGAAAGCACTGCCCCAGCTGAAACTCCTGCAGAAAGTACTCCTTCAGAAAAGAAAAATGAAGCCGTCACACCTGCAGTAGCCACTCCTAGTACGGAACGAGCACCTCAGGTAAATGAAAAACTGGCTAAAAGAAAAATGATCTCAATTGATGCTGGACGCAAGTACTTTTCTCCAGATCAACTCAAAGAAATCATCGACAAAGCCAAACACTACGGTTATACTGATCTTCATCTACTAGTTGGAAATGATGGCATGCGTTTCATGCTAGACGATATGACGATCAAAGCCAATGGTAAAACCTATGCAAGCGACGATGTCAAACGTGCACTCGAAAATGGAACTGATGCCTACTACAAGGATCCAAACGGCAACCATTTGACAGAGAGTCAGATGACGGACTTGATTAACTACGCTAAAAACAAAGGCATTGGTCTCATCCCAACTGTAAACAGCCCCGGTCACATGGATGCGATTTTGCATGCAATGAAAGAACTAGGCATCCAAAAACCGAACTTCAACTACTTTGGTAAGGAATCTGCTCGTACCGTTGACCTGGATAACAAAGAAGCTGTTGAGTTTACCAAAGCCCTGATCGACAAGTATGCTGCATACTTTGCTGGAAAAACTGATATTTTCAATATCGGACTAGACGAGTACGCCAATGATGCTACAGATGCCAAAGGCTGGAGCGTTCTTCAGGCCTATAAATGGTATCCAGAAGATGGATTCCCTGACAAGGGTTATGATAAATTCATCGCCTACGCAAACGACCTTGCTCGAATCGTTAAATCTCACGGTCTCAAACCAATGGCCTTCAACGATGGAATCTACTACAATAGCGATACAAGCTTTGGTACTTTTGACAAAGATATCATCGTTTCTATGTGGACTGGTGGATGGGGCGGATACGACGTCGCTTCTTCTAAACTTCTAGTTGAAAAAGGTCACCAAATTCTTAATACCAACGATGCTTGGTACTATGTTCTCGGACGAAATGCCGACGGCCAAGGCTGGTACAACCTGGACCAAGGACTCAATGGTATCAAGAACACTCCAATCACTTCTGTACCAAAATCTGATGGGGCTACTATCCCATTCATCGGGGGTATGGTAGCTGCTTGGGCGGACACCCCATCTGCACGCTATTCACCATCACGCCTCTTCAAACTCATGCGCAGCTTCGCAAATGCCAATGCTGAATACTTCGCAGCTGACTATGAGTCTGCTGAGCAAGCCCTGAAAGAAGTCCCAACAGACCTTAACCGCTACACTGCAGAAAGTGTCGCAGCTGTAAAAGAAGCTGAAAAAGCCATTCGCTCACTTGATAGCAACCTCAGCCGTGCCCAACAAGACACCATCGACCAAGCAATCGCAAAACTCCAAGAAGCTGTAAGCAATTTGACCTTCACACCAGAAGCTCAAAAAGAAGAAGACGCGAAACGCGAAGTTGAAAAGCTTGCCAAGAACAAGGTAATCTCTATCGATGCCGGACGTAAGTACTTCACACTCGACCAACTCAAACGCATCGTAGACAAGGCGAGCGAACTCGGCTACTCTGATGTGCATCTTCTCCTAGGAAATGATGGACTTCGCTTCCTCCTTGATGACATGACCATCACAGCTAACGGAAAAACTTATGCAAGTGACGATGTCAAAAAGGCCATCATCGAAGGAACAAAAGCCTACTACGATGATCCAAACGGAACCACTCTTAGTCAAGCTGAAATCACTGAATTGATCGAGTACGCAAAATCAAAAGGTATCGGACTCATCCCAGCGATCAACAGCCCAGGTCACATGGATGCCATGCTCGTTGCTATGGAAAAATTAGGCATCGCAAACCCTCAAGCTAATTTTGATAAAGTCTCCAAAACAACCATGGACCTCGAAAACGAAGAAGCGATGAACTTTGTCAAAGCCCTTATCGGTAAGTACATGGACTTCTTTGCAGGCAAAACGAAGATCTTCAACTACGGTACAGACGAATATGCCAATGATGCTACCAACGCCCAAGGCTGGTACTACCTCAAATGGTATGGACTCTATGGCAAGTTTGCTGAGTACTCTAACACCCTTGCTGCTATGGCTAAAGAAAGAGGCCTTCAACCAATGGCCTTCAACGATGGTTTCTACTACGAGGACAAGGATGATGTTGAGTTTGATAAGGATGTCATCATCTCTTACTGGTCTAAAGGATGGTGGGGCTACAACCTTGCATCTCCTCAGTACCTTGCAAGTAAAGGCTATAAATTCCTTAATACTAACGGAGACTGGTACTACATTCTCGGGCAAAAACCTGAAGATGGTGGCGGTTTCCTCAAAAAAGCAATTGAAAACACTAAAAAAACACCATTTAACCAGCTTGCATCTACCAAATATCCTGAGGTAGACCTTCCAACAGTTGGAAGCATGCTTGCCATCTGGGCAGATAGACCAAGCGCTGAGTACAAGGAAGAAGAAATTTTTGAACTCATGACTGCCTTCGCAGATCACAACAAAGACTACTTCCGCGCTGACTACAATGCTCTCCGTGAGGAGCTTGCTCAAATCCCTACTAACTTGGAAGGATACAGCAAAGAAAGTCTCGATGCTCTAAATGCAGCTAAAGAGGCTCTCAACTACAACCTCAATCGCAGCAAACAAGCCGAGTTAGACGCTCTTGTAGCTAAACTCAAAGCAGCCCGCCTAGGCCTCAAACCAGCAACAACTCACTCAGGAAGCCTCGATGAAAATGAACTAGCTGCCAATGTTGAAACCAAACCGGAACTCATCACAAGAGCAGAAAAGATTCCATTTGAAGTTATCAAGAAGGAAAATCCGAACCTCCCAGCTAAGCAAGAAAAGATTGTCACACCAGGTGTAGATGGCGAACGCACTCATTACATCTCTGTCCTTACTGAAAATGGTAAACAAACAGAAACCGTTCTAGATAGCCAAGTAACCAAAGAACCTGTGACCCAAGTGGTTGAAATCGGTGCCCCTATTACCCACAAAGGGGATGAAAGTGGCCTTGCTCCAGCTGCCGAAGCGAAACCGAGACTGGATATCCAAGAAGAAGAGATTCCATTCACTACCGTAACACGTGAAAATCCTCAATTACCAAAAGGACAAAGTCAAGTCGTCGTTTCCGGAGTAAATGGTCGCCGTACGATTTTCTACTCTGTCAGCACTACTGCTGACGGCAAGGAAGTGAAGACTCTTGTCGATAGCCTTGTAACGCAAGAAGCAGTGACACAAGTCATTGAAGTCGGAACCCTTGTTACCCATGTAGGGGATGAACACGGTCTTGCCCCAGCCGCAGAGGCAAAACCAAGACTGGACATCCAAGAGGAAGAGATTCCATTCACTACCGTGACACGTGAAAATCCGCAATTACCAAAAGGACAAAGTCAAGTAGTCGTTTCCGGAGTAAATGGTCGCCGTACGATTTTCTACTCTGTCAGCACCACTGCTGACGGCAAGGAAGAAAGAACGCTTGTCAATAGCGTGGTAACACAGGAAGCGGTCACTCAAGTTGTTGAAGTCGGCACTGCCGTTGAGAAAGCTGAGCAAACTGCACCAACTACTGCCAAAGCAGATGAAAAACAACTCCCTGCAACAGGAAGTCAAGACTCTGCAGCCTTGGTCGCAGCAGGACTCATGGCGACTCTAGCAGCCTACGGACTGACTAAGAGAAAAGAAGACTAAACCTCTTCAACAAGAATAGAAAAAGCGAGATTGAATCTCGCTTTTTTATTTTATGATTAGTCACCAAGTCCGATACGTTCAAAGATATCATCCACTCGTTTGGTGTAGTATGCAGGGTTGAAGATTTCATCTATCTCCTCTTGAGTGAGGCGTGATGTCACTTCTGGATCTGCTTCGAGAAGCGGTTTGAAGTCTACTTGGTTGTCCCAAGAGTGGGCTGTTTTTGGTTGCACCAAGTCATAGGCTTGTTCACGCGTCATGCCTTTTTCAATCAAGGTCAACATAGCACGTTGGCTAAAGATAAGACCGAAAGTAGAGTTCATGTTGCGGATCATGTTTTCTGGGAAGACTGTCAAGTTCTTGACGATATTGCCAAAACGGTTGAGCATGTAGTCAATCAAAATGGTCGTATCTGGTGTGATGATACGCTCAGCTGACGAGTGAGAGATGTCACGTTCATGCCAGAGAGCCACGTTTTCATAGGCCGTCACCATGTGGCCACGGATAACCCGCGCCAGACCTGTCATGTTTTCAGAACCGATAGGGTTGCGTTTGTGAGGCATTGCTGAAGACCCTTTTTGCCCCTTGGCGAAGAACTCTTCCACTTCGCGCTGCTCAGACTTTTGCAAACCACGGATTTCCGTTGCCATACGTTCAATAGAAGTCGCGATGCTGGCAAGAACCGCAAAGTACTCAGCGTGAAGGTCACGAGGAAGGACCTGTGTAGAGATTTCTTGAGCACGGATACCCAATTTGTCGCAGACATATTGCTCTACGAATGGTGGGATGTTGGCAAAGTTCCCAACCGCACCCGAAATCTTACCAGCTTCTACACCAGCAGCCGCATGCTCGAAACGCTCGATGTTACGTTTCATTTCGCTGTACCAAGTTGCCAATTTAAGACCAAAGGTTGTAGGTTCCGCATGCACACCGTGGGTACGTCCCATCATGATAGTGAACTTGTGTTCCTTAGCCTTATCAGCGATGATGTTTGTGAAGTTTTCAAGGTCACGACGGATGATGTCGTTGGCCTGCTTGTAGAGGTAACCGTAGGCCGTATCCACCACGTCGGTAGAAGTCAAGCCATAGTGAACCCACTTGCGCTCTTCACCAAGCGTCTCAGAAACCGAACGCGTGAAAGCCACCACATCATGACGAGTCTCTTGCTCAATCTCCAAAATACGGTCGATGTCAAAGTCCGCCTTCTCGCGAATCAAAGCCACATCTTCCTTAGGGATTTCCCCCAACTCAGCCCATGCCTCGTCAGCCAAGATTTCCACCTCAAGCCAAGCACGGTATTTATTTTCTTCACTCCAAATGTTCGCCATTTCAGGACGGCTATATCTATCAATCATGTTTAATTTTCCTTTCTTTTGATATTTCACATTTGATATTTCACATCAGTTAGCAACCAGCAATCACTTTACTCAAACTCTTCTTTCCCAATCCATACAGATGGATAGTGATCTATTGTATTCAAATCCGTATCCAGCGGTAGATCATAGATAGCTAAATAGTTTTCAGGGTATTGTGTAGCTAGTTCTTTATATCTAGCTTGCACCTTATCTTGGTCAGCACTAGCAAACAAGACTTCAACAATTGCTCCAGTCTTATCCTTTTCAATAAATGCGCCAACGATAATTTGTATCATAGTAATTGATAAAGTCCGTAGCTCGTATTCAGTTTTAGTAAATACGAGTATCCTTGTTCCTTTCTTTTTTGTTTATTTTATTCTATCAAGGATTGTACTTCTTGATTTACTCAAGTAAACCCTAATACCATTATTTAGTTTTTATAAACTATATAATCGGTTAAAAATCATTTTCTTCCAATTCTTTTAAATACAGCTTGAATAGTTCCATAAATATTCTATCAATAAGAACAAGTATAAAGAACCAGATGAAATAATTTCTAGATGTGTCATCCTCTTTTTGGAGAGATTTTAAAGATGGTAAATTTTCTTGATAGGACAAAGCATTATGAGCTAACCTATTCCTATTTCTGTATAGTTCCTCATATTGTGACTCCAAAACAACTTCTACACTAGCAGAAACTTGTGCTTTAGGCTGGAACATTTTTGTACTATTCGTAAGAATCTGTCCCTCCCCAACTTTAAAATCATGCACAAAATAATCATATTTCCTTTGCGTCCAAGTAACTAAAACCGAATTACTAAAAATTTTTTTTATTGCTTCTACCGACTCATCAATCCATTGCTGTTTTGATAGGTGATTTACATCATAAGATGCCTTTACCGATTTTATTAGTTCATTCAAGCGCTTATAGATAGCAGACTTATCTTTATAACTTGAATACTCTGCCAACTTATCTTCATTTTTTAGAAGAGTTCTTCGATACCCATAATCATATGTAGCCATTTCCCATGCTATACATTTCATTTTCTGCTCTTGGAAACCAGTCATCTTTAAAAACAATGAATGAATAATATACTCAGATAAAGGATAGGTTTCAACACCATCATTAATCACATAACTCGCTGATACCGCTTCTTCTAAGACTGTAGTTATTGGAGTAAAAATAAATGCTTCATGATTGCTCATTTTATATACCTACTGTAAATCTCATAAGAACTTTGAATTCTATTTCGTAAATGCATCAAAGCATTTGGATTCTTTGTATGTTTCATGTCACTTTTAAATGATTGAATTTCTTCTTTCAAATCTAGAACTAAATTATTTATAGAATTGATATCCAGCTTTTTACTCTCAAAGAGAGTATACTTTAACAAACCAAAAGCAACTAAATCTATATCAATAATTGAATTTAAAACTATTTGATTAGTTATAACCTCCATAAATTTTCCAACTTCTTCTAATTTATTTGAATAGTCTTCTGCTGTTACATAGTCTGGTAATGGAGAAAATAAATCGCTATCTGCACCATATGCAACAAAGTAAATGAATTCCTCATATAGTTTTTCCATTCTTCGAGCATATCTATAACCGACCTTATTTATATTGACTTTTTCTTTATAATGAGATATTAAAGCAATATAACGAACAAAATCCATTTGCGCATCATTAATTCTAATTGATTTACTAAATTCTGGTTCAAAAAAATCTACCAGACCATCTCTAAGAAAATATAGTGATTTTCTACTTTCCTGAGGAAGTAATGTTTCACCTTGAATATTTATGTTTCTAAACACAGAAGAATAATATCTTTGCTGTTCAGAGTAAAACTCATCAACACTTTCACCACCCGTAACTTGTGGGACAAGATAACAAAAACCAAGATAATGTGAACGTAAAAATTCTAAACTAATTTCTGAAATTTCATCATAATTATCTTTTTTAATCTGTGAAAGTATTTGTTCTTTGCTGTTACCTTTCTCCGTTAACTTCTTCAACGACCACTCTAAAATATTATCAAACTCATCAATATCTATTTCTGAATCATTATCATCAATCAAGTTTGAAATTTTCTTTTTATATTTTTCTTTATTCGGAAAAATACCTAAGAAGCTAAGAAAAATACTAGTCAAACGTTGTTGCCCATCTAAAATTAAATTTTCTCGTTCATCTCCCTTATCATAAGAACCAATAGTAACTGGTGGTACAAATTCATTTTTTCGTATACTCTCAATTAGTTTCTCTGTTTTCTCCTTATCCCAAACAAATAATCTCTGATAATCTGGAAGAATGATATTTTTTTTCAAAATTAAATTCATCCAATGTTCTAAAGTATATTCACCATAGTACACTTTACTCTCCATACTAAAACTCCTTCCCTTTCCCAAACTCAACCACACTATTTAGCACATCACTAAACAAAGTTATATGCCCTACCCTACGGTTGTGCTTGTCTTCTATAATCATTTATTTACCGCCCACTCCGCCGCTTTCTCTGCATGAATCACTGTTGTGTCGTAGAGAGGCAGGTCAGTGTCGGATTGCTTGACGAGGAGACCAATCTCCGTACACCCCAAGATAACAGCTTCAGCGCCTGCTTTTTTCAATTCATCTATAATGGCAAGATAAACCTGTTTTGAGCTTTCTTTGATGTTCCCTAGGCAAAGTTCGTCATAAATAATTCGACTAACCTCTGTAATGCCAGCTTGATCTGGAATCAGCACTTCTAACCCAGACTCTATTAATTTCTCCTTGTAAAAATCTTGAGTCATGGTGTACTTGGTCCCTAGGAGACCGACTTTTTGAATACCGTCAGCCAACAAGGCCTGCGCAGTTGCCTGCGCAATATGCAAGATTGGAATCGTAATCTGCTCTTGTATCTGCGGAGCAACCTTGTGCATGGTGTTGGTACAAATAACGATGAAATCTGCACCAGCTTGCTCCAAGCGCTGAGCAATATCTGCCAAAAGTCGACCGCTTTTCTCCCAGTCTCCGACTGCTTGATAATGCTCAATCTCTGCAAAATCAACACTATAAAGTAGAATCTTAGCAGAATGCAGACCACCCAGCTCTTTTTTGATGGTTTCGTTGATGATTTGGTAGTAAGATGTGGTGCTTTCCCAACTCATACCACCAATCAGACCAATAGTTTTAATAGGCTAATTAAACTCCTCCTTGCTTATCACAACCGACGAATAGTGTGGCAAGCTACTTAGATCTGTATCCAATGGCGAATCATAGATAGCCAGATAATTGTTTGGATATTGAATCTTTATTTTCTGATATTGGCTTTTACTTTTTCATGGTCGGCACTGGCAAAGAGCACTTCCACAACGGCGATTTCTTTTCCTTCCTCCACAAAAGCGTTGACAATAATTTGAATCATAAACTGGTCTCCATTTAGCTTTAAAGATTATCATTTTCTGAGTCTTCATGTATAGAAAATTCAAATGAAATTCTCTCAGGATGTCTAGGCAGACCGTAACTACTCAGATAATCCTTAACTTCCTTCACGGAACAAGAATATTCTAAGACTAGCTGATTGCCAGCTCTCTCTAAAATATGAATCCCCTCTCTATCCGCAATCTCTGGAACAATCAAATCGTCCGTATAAGTCAGTGTTACGGTCGTTATTTCATCATCTAGCAATTCATCAAATTCTTCTGTCATTTCAAAAATCAATTCCCTCACCAAACTCAACCACACTATCCGGCACTTTACTAAACAAAGTCACGTGTCCCATTTTGCGGTTGTGCTTCGCTTCTATTTTACCATACATGTGGAGGTGGGCGCTTGGATTTTCTGTGACATATTTTTCAGCGGCCTCGACATGCTGGCCGAGAACATTGAGCATGACAGCTGGTCCATGCAGGTGGATAGCTGGCAATGGTGCTCCGAGAACACCGAGAATATGGGTATCAAACTGCGAAAAATCGCAAGCTTCAATTGAGTAGTGGCCTGAGTTGTGTGGACGTGGGGCGATTTCATTGACAATGATGTCATCAGCAGTCGCAAACATTTCCACGCAAAGGGTTCCAGACAAGTTCAGCTGTTCTGCAATTCGCACTGCCATAGCTTTAGCTTTTTCTGCTAAGCTTGCTGGAATGCGAGCAGGGACAATGGTTTTTGAAAGAATGTTGTTGCGATGAATATTTTCCTGAACCGGAAAAACCGTCACGTCCTTGCCATTTCCTGACACGATAACAGAAATTTCAAGGTCGAAGTTGACAAATTCCTCCAAAACACAGTCTGCTGAATCCGCTAGCGCATAGGCTTCTTCTAAGTCTACTTCCGAGCGAATAACCTTTTGACCATGGCCATCATAGCCACCGGTCGCAGTCTTGAGGACATAGTTTTTAGAGAGGTCGATATCTGCTAAGTCTTGGCTTGAAGTCACGACCTTGTAGGGTGCCACAGTGACTTGAGCCTTGTTTGAAAGAAAGTCCTTTTCAGAAATGCGATTTTGGGAAATGCGGAGCAGATCTGTCCCTTGAGGGAGTTGTCCATCCTTGATAACCGCATCCAAACCGTCAGCATCTACATTCTCAAATTCATAAGTCAGGACATCGCAACGCTCAGCCAACTGACGGAGGGCATCCACATCATTATAAGGAGCCACGATGATCTCCGCCACGCAAGAGGCTGGGCAATCCGCCGCAGGATCCAGCGCGATAATCTTGTGCCCCATATAAATGGCAGAAATAGCCATCATCTGACCCAGCTGACCGCCACCGATAATTCCGATTGTTTTAGATGAGCTCATTTGTCGACTCCTCTGCGATTTTTCCTTGTTCTTCTACGAAATCTGCCAAAGCTATCGCGATAGCCTGATTCTCTACTGACAAGAGACGGAGGGCAAATAGAGCCGCATTTGTCGCACCTGCTTCACCAATAGCCATGGTCGCAACAGGCACACCGCCCGGCATCTGAACGATAGAGTAGAGCGAGTCCACGCCACTAAGAGCACGTGATTTGACTGGTACACCAATGACAGGAAGGGTTGTTTTGGCAGCTACCATACCTGGCAAATGGGCTGCGCCACCCGCACCAGCGATGATGACCTTGATGCCACGGCTACGAGCTTCTTCGGCATGTCTGAACATGAGATCAGGTGTACGGTGGGCAGAGACAACTTTCTTTTCGTAGGCTATACCGAAGCGGTCTAGGACTTCGGCGGTTTTTTGCATGGTTGCCCAGTCGGATTTTGAGCCCATGATAATGGAAATTACTGGTTTCATAGTTAATATCCTTTCCTTTCTTTTTTCAATCACCTTAAGTTGTGAGGGACGGCAGCAGCCACCAAAGGTGTCTCATGCCTAAATCGGAAGACCTTGGGCTTCCGATTTCCCTGAACGATTGGCTTATAATCCAATCGTTCTTTCACAACGGCGGTGATTGTTCTATATTGGCTCGTTAACGCTCGCAAACCATACGACCATTAACATATTTTGTGAATTTTTATTTTTCTTTTTGATACTGATCTTAGGTGGTGGGGACGGAAGCAAACCTTCGGTTTCATTCCTAAACTTTGAGCCTAGGGTCTCAAAGTTTTCCCCGACCAGAACATTCACTGTTCTGGTCTTTTCACCACGGCGACCATTATCGTACTTAGCGACTTCGTAGCTTTATTCTTATATCTTTATCGAATTGCCTTGCTTCCGATATCGGTTCGGTAAAAGAGACCTTCTGTTTTTTGTTGAGCGAGTTCTTGGTAGATGGTGTTTTGGGCATCTTTTACAGTGTCTGCTGTGGTGACGAGCATATAGACACGTCCACCGTTTGAGAGCAGTGCTCTGCTATTTTCCGAAAACTTAGCCCCTGCATAATAAGTGATGATGTCGCCCTCAGTCTTGGCTGGCAACTCTAGGCCCTTTGCATAATCCAGCGGGTAGCCGTTTGATGCGACAACCACACCCAAAGTAACACCCTCATCTAGCCAGGTAATAGCAGGCTCCTTACCATCTAGGATATCCGTAATATTTTGTGCAAAGTCAGATGTCAAACGAGGCAGGATAATCTGAGTTTCTGGATCTCCAAAACGAGCGTTAAACTCGATAACCTTAGGTCCATCAGCTGTCAAGATAAGACCGGCATAAAGGACACCCAGATAAGGGCGACATTCTTTAATCATCCCTTCAAGGACTGGCTTGACAATAGTCTCCACTGCCGTATCAACTACACTCTGTGGCAAGTGAGGAACCGGCGCATAGGCACCCATACCACCAGTGTTAGGCCCTTTGTCGCCATCATAGGCACGTTTGTGATCCTGAGCCGTTGGCATGATGTAGAACTTGTCGCCATTGACAAAGGCAAAGAGAGAGAATTCCTCACCTTCAAGAAACTCCTCGATAACCACACGCGCACCTGAGTCGCCGAATTTATTATCCAGCAGCATCTGGTGAGCAGCTTCGACTGCTTGCTCAACCGTTTCAGCAACGACGACACCTTTCCCAAGGGCCAAACCGTCTGCCTTGACTACGATAGGCGCCCCCTGCTTTTCGATATAGGCCTTGGCTTCCTCAAAATCTGAGAAGGTCCCATAGGCTGCTGTCGGAACGCCATACTTGACCATGATTTCCTTAGCAAAATCCTTGGACCACTCCAGCTCCGCTGCTAATCTTGTCGAACCAAAGGCTTTGAGACCAGCTGCATTGAAATCATCCACAATCCCAGCAGCAAGGGCGTCATCTGGCCCGATAAAGGACCAAGCTATATCGTTGGCTTTTGCAAATTCAATCAATTCAGAATGTTCGGAAATAGAGATATTTACCAATTCCAGACCATCTAGAGTCATCCCGTCATTCCCAGGAGCTACAAAGACTTTTTCAACATCTTTTGACTCAAGCAACTTCTTAGCAATGGCATGTTCACGACCACCCGAACCGACAACTAACAGCTTCATCTTACAACCTCTTTTGCGAATTATTTACTAATATTATAACACAAACGTTCGCTTTAATCTCGTTTCGTTCTGCCTTTTAATCAAAAAAAGGAAAGAAACTGTTTTCTTCCCTTTAACGTTCTTAATGTCTAAAATGTCTCACTCCTGTAAAGACCATAGTCAAGCCGTATTTATCAGCCGCTTCGATTGACTCTTGGTCACGGACAGAGCCCCCTGGCTGGATGATGGCCTTGATACCTGCTTTAGCGATTTCTTCCACGTTATCCGCAAATGGGAAGAAGGCGTCGGAAGCAAGAACAGCACCATCAAGACGATCTTTAGCCTGATCAATGGCGATACGAACAGAAGCCACACGATTGGTTTGACCAGGGCCAACACCAAGTGTCATGTGGTCATTAGTCACGATGATACCGTTTGATTTGACGTACTTGATAGCTTTCCAAGCGAACTCAAGAGCAGTCGCTTCTGTCTCGGTCGGCTGGCGCTTGGTCACCACTTGCCAGTCAGCCGGGCTTTCCTTAACCACGTCTTGGTTTTGCACAAGAAGTCCACCAACCACGCCTGTGTATTCTGCCTCTACCTCACTAGCATCTTGAGCATCAAATGGTAAGGCAAGGATACGTAAGTTTTTCTTTTTGTTGGTCAAAATGGCCAGCGCTTCATCTGTATAGCTCGGTGCGATGATGATCTCGAGGAAAACGCCGTGCATCTTCTCAGCTGTCGCAGCATCCACCTCACGATTAAGGACGACAATTCCGCCAAAGATAGACACTGGGTCAGACTCATAAGCGTAATCCCAAGCAGTTTCGATGTCATCAGCCTGACCGATTCCACATGGATTCATATGTTTGAGGGCCACAACAGTTGGACGGTCTTTAAAATCACGAATGATACGGATAGCCGCATCAGCATCACGGATATTGTTAAAGGACAATTCCTTACCATTGAGCTGTTTCGCTGATGCAATTGAGTAATCCGTTGGAAAAGCTTTTTGATAGAAGTCCGCATCCTGTTGAGGATTTTCCCCATAACGCATTGGTTGCTTGAGGTCGTAGGTCAAAGTGAGCTTTTCAGGTTTGCTTTCTCCAACTTGAGCTGTGAAATACTCTGCAATCAAGGCATCATAAGCTGCTGTGTGACGGAAAACCTTGGCTGCCAAACGTTGACGAGTTTCATAAGTCGTTTCACCATTTGCTGCCAATTCGTCCAAAACCACTGCATAGTCAGCAGGGTCTACCACAACTGTCACGCTGGCATGGTTCTTCGCTGCTGAACGAAGCATAGATGGCCCACCGATATCGATATTTTCCACCGCATCAGCGTAAGTCACATCTGGTTTGAGAATCGTTTCCTTGAAAGGATAAAGGTTGACCACAACAAGGTCAATGAGCTCGATCTGATTGTCCTTAGCCGCCTCAAGGTGGCTATCGAGATCACGACGAGCGAGGAGCCCACCATGGATATTTGGGTGAAGGGTCTTGACACGGCCATCCATCATTTCTGGGAAGCCCGTCACATCATCAATTGCAATGGTCTCCACACCAGCATTATCAAGGGTAACCTTTGTCCCACCTGTCGAGATAATCTCCCAACCAAGTTTTTTAAGTTCTTGGGCAAATTCAACAATGCCCACTTTGTCTGAGACGCTGATTAAGGCGCGTTTAGTCATGTTATTTCCTTTCATTTACTTATCCAACAATTCTCTAATAACCTCTGGATACAACTTGTACTCAGCCTCATGAATGCGAGCTTCAAAGCTTTCGATGTCATCATCAGCGAGCCTTGGCACACGAACTTGTTTGATGACCTTGCCTGTATCCACACCGGAGTCCACCCAGTGAATGGTCACGCCACTCTCAGCGACACCAGCATCCCAAGCATCCTCAATCCCATGAGCTCCTGGAAATTCTGGCAGGTAGGCCGGATGAATGTTGATAATTCGACCTTCATAAGCCGCCAATAAGGTTGGGCCGACGATTTTCATATAACCCGCCAAACAAACCAAGTCAATCTGGTGTTCTTCCAAGAGCTCGACAAGAGCTGCTTCGTAGTCCGCCTTGTTCTCAAACTCCTTGAGTTCAAAAGCATAGGACAGGACGCCGAGCTTGTCTGCACGTTCCAGCACATAGGCGTCACGATGGTCTGAAAAAACAAACTCCACCGGAAATTCTTCGGCAATCACCTGAAAATTTGAGCCATTACCAGAGGCAAAAACCGCTATTTTTTTCATTTGATGATGACACTTTCGTTTTCTTTCTTGACGATGCGACCAATTTCATAGACTGGTTCATCCAGCAATTCCTCGACTCGACCTACATTTTCAGGGCTAACTGCCAACATGAGGCCCACACCCATATTGAAGATTTCAAACATTTCTTCGTGCTTGATCTGACCGTATTTTTCAAGGGCTTTGAAAATCGGAAGAACTGGAACTTTATCTTCTTCGATTTCTGCTGCTAGATCGTCTGCAAACATACGAGGGATATTCTCGATGAAACCACCACCTGTGATGTGGGCAATACCGTTTACCAAGCCTTCCTTGATGAGTGGCAGAACAGCTTTAACGTAGATACGAGTTGGTTCCAAAAGGACATCTTTCAGTTTTCTGCCTTCCAACTCAGGCAAGACTTCTTCGCCTGTGTAGTCGGCAAAGACACGACGAACGAGTGAGTAACCATTGGAGTGAATCCCACTTGAAGCAAGTCCGAGAAGAACATCACCTTCTGCCACCTTTGAACCGTCAATGATTTGGGATTTTTCAGCCACACCAACCGCAAATCCAGCCAAGTCATAGTCATCTTCGCCGTACATACCAGGCATTTCAGCCGTTTCCCCACCGATGAGGGCAGCACCAGCCTGCACACAGCCTTCTGCCACACCAGCGACCACTTGTTCTAGCTTAGCTGGTTCATTCTTCCCTGTCGCCACATAGTCGAGGAAATAGAGGGGCTCCGCACCTGCAGCGATGATATCGTTGACACACATGGCTACACAGTCCTGCCCAATCGTGTCATGCTTGTCGTACTTGATAGCCAACATGAGCTTGGTCCCGACACCGTCAGTCCCCGAAATCAATACGGGCTCTTTGACTCCTGTTTTTGAAAGGTCAAACATGCCACCAAAACCACCAAGAGCTCCCATGACACCCGCACGCTCCGTACGCGCCACGTGCTTTTTGATCCGCTCAACAACTTCATAACCCGCTTCAACATCCACACCAGATTGAGCATAAGCATTCTTATTTGTCATTTTTATATTCCTTTTCTTTGAGAAGAGTGCGACGTATTTTTAGATAAACAATTATTTTATCTAAAAATACTAGTCAGGGCTCTAGCTTTGGTCCCATAGGGGAAAGCGTCTACTGACAAATGCTTTAGCTTTTAGTCAGTAGTGAGACGTGGAGCATAAGCATTCTTATTTGTCATTTTTTATTCCTTTTCTTTAATAGAGGATCTGTCGTCTATTTGTAAAAACTGGTCTTGTCACCCAAGCTTCTTCGATATTCTTCTTCATAGTCGTAGAGAGGAGTTGGGTAGTCGCCGTCAAAGTAAGCGACGCAAAGCCCACCATTTGGCGCATCTGTTTCAATCCCGATAGAATTAATCAAGCCATCAATCGAAAGATAAGTCAGGCTATCCGCACCAATGATTTGACAAGTCTCTTCAACCGTATGATTAGCAGCAATCAGCTCCTGACGCGTCTGGATATCAATCCCGTAGAAGCATGGATAAGCTAGCGCAGGGCTACCAATGGCAACGTGAACTTCTGTCGCACCTGCTTCTTTCAAGAGTTGAACGATACGGCGAGAGGTTGTCCCGCGAACAATAGAATCATCCACCATAACCACACGTTTGCCTTTAACAACACCCGAAACGGCAGATAGCTTCATCCGAACACCTTGCTCGCGCAATTCTTGAGTCGGCTGGATAAAGGTTCGTTGCGTATATTGGTTTTTGATGAGGCCCATTTCATTTGGTAGACCGGATTCTTCCGCAAAGCCCATGGCTGCGCTGAGTGAAGAGTTGGGCACACCGACCACAATATCCGCTTCATGCTTGAATTCACGGGCTAGTTGCGCTCCCATTCTCTTACGAGCCGTATGGACATTGACCCCATGAATATTAGAGTCAGGGCGGGCAAAGTAGATATACTCCATAGAACAAATCGCCAACTGAGTATCATTTGTGTAGCTATCATACTGGATGCCATTATCATCGATAATGACAATTTCCCCTGGCTTCACATCGCGAATCCACTCTGCACCAATAACTTCAAAAGCACAAGTTTCAGAGGAAACGACAACTGCTCCATTAGCCATTTTTCCGATAGAAAGAGGACGGAAGCCGTTTGGGTCAAGGGCTGCAATTAACTTATCCTCAAACATCAAGATGTAGGCGAAACCACCTTTGACCAGGCTGAGTGCTTCTTTGATTTTCCCCATCAAACTAGGGTTGTGACTACGGCGAATGAGATGAGCTAAGATTTCCGAGTCCGAAGTTGAACTGAAAATAGCTCCTCTTTGCTCTAGTTCTTTCTTGAGGGATGCTGCATTGGTTAGGTTCCCATTATGAGCCAAGCCAAACTGCATATCGTGAAAACGGAAGAGGAAGGGCTGGATGTTATCCACAGAAGCCTCGCCAGCAGTCGCATAACGCACATGCCCAATCGCACCAGTTCCTGTCAATTTATCCAAATTAGCAGGATTTCTGAAGACTTCTGAAAGAAGACCCATATCACGATGGCGCTTCAATTTCCCTTGGTCATTGGAGAGGATTCCTGCCCCCTCCTGACCACGGTGCTGAAGACTGTGGAGTCCAAAATAGGTCAATTTGGCAGCATCTGGATGACCCCAGATACCGAAAACACCACATTCTTCATTAAGAGATTTTATTTCGTATGTCATTTTTTATACCTTTTATTTCCCTGTGAAATAACGCACCGCCGACGCAAACAGCTGCTGGTCTTTATTTCCTGGGATGTTTTGGAAGAGACCGTCTTCATAACGTTCTGAGTGGCCCATCTTACCAATGATTTGGCCGTTCTTGCTGGTAATTCCTTCGATGGCGTTGACTGAACCATTTGGATTGTACTTAGAATCCATGCTTGGTTTGCCTTCGAAGTCAACGTATTGGCTGAAAATTTGGCCATTGTCACGGAGCTCCGCAAATTCTTCAGCCGTCACGACAAACTTCCCTTCACCGTGCGAAACAGGAATAGCGTGGACATCGCCCACTTGCACCCCAGCCAACCATGGTGAGTTGGTATTGGCAATTCGAGTTTCCACCATCTTGGCCACATGCTGGTTGGCATCATTGTAGAAGAGGGTTGGACTCGTACTGCTGGCATCCTCGAAATTTCCGTATGGAAGAAGACCTGATTTGACCAAAGCCTGGAATCCATTACAGATACCGATAATCAAGCCCCCACGAGCGATAAAGCAATCAATGGCCACACGCACTTTTTCATTAAGAAGGATATTGACAATAAACTTAGCTGATCCATCCGGCTCATCAGCAGCTGAGAATCCACCTGCAAAGAAGAGGATATTAGCCCTGCCGATATTGTCAACCATCGTTTCAACTGACTTGACAATAGCTTCTTCATTCAAGGTCACAAATGGCACCAAGTTAACCTCTGCACCTTCTTTTTCGAAGGCCTTAGCTGAGTCATATTCTGAGTTGGTCCCTGGGAAGACTGGGATGTAAACCACTGGTTTTTCAATAGTTTCCTTGGTTTTGATGAGTTCATCAGAAGCGACAGCTGGCACTTCAGCCAATTCTTTAGATTGGGCAAATTCAGTTGGGTAAACCTCTTCCAGTTTTCCTTGGAAGGCACTGTCAAGTTTCTGTCCATCTAGCTTCACACCGTTGACAAGCAGTGTAAAGTCTGCTTTCGTTTGACCAATCTTCTCAACTCCAGTGATTTCTTCAGCCGAGGTGAAGACAAATCCACCCAATTGAGCTGTCAAGGCTGTTTCAAGTTCAGGCAAGGTCACCTCTGCACCGATATGGTTCCCAAAGGTAGCAAGAGCCAAACTTTCAAGAACACCACCGTATTTAACAGCTGAAGCTGCCGTTACTTTGTGTTCAGCTTGGATGGCTTCAAACTGAGCAAAGTTTTGCTTAATTAAATCAAAATCAATCTCTTCAGAGAGGGCTTGACCTGGAATGTAGTAGATGTTTTCACCAGCAGTCTTGAACTCAGGAGAAAGGACTTTACGGCTATCTGCCGTCGTCACCCCAAAGGCAACCAAGGTTGGTGGTACGGTCAATTCTTCGAAAGTACCAGACATAGAATCCTTACCACCGATAGATGGTAAGCCAAGCTGGATTTGTGCTTCGATAGAACCTAGGAGAGCTGCTACTGGCTGACCGAAACGCTCTGCTTGTTTATCCATGCGCTCGAAATATTCTTGGTATGAGAAACGAGCCTTGGACCAGTTTGCACCAGCAGCCACCAAACGAGCGGTTGCTTCGATAACTGCATAGGCAGCTCCGTGATATGGAGACCATTCTGCTACATAAGGGTTAAAGCCTTGAGCCATGACTGACGCAGTGTGAGTTACACCGTGTTGAACTGGCAATTTCTGCACAGATGCCTCAGTTGGTGTGAGTTGGTAGCGACCACCAAGTGGGTGATTGACCGTTGAACGACCGACCGAGCAGTCAAAGATGGTTTGCAAGCCTTTTTGACTCGCATGGTTGAGATCAGATAGAACCGTAAGGGTATCAGCTTCAAGTGTGTCAGCAGATGTTTGACGTTCTTCTGGAAGCTTGACATCCTTGTCCACCACCTTGGCATCTACGACCACGCGCACACCGTTTGTATCAAGGAAACGACGTTCCAGGTCGACAATTGTTTCACCATTCCAGTGCATGACTAGATTTGGTTTTTCAGTCACTGTCGCAACCACAACCGCGTCAATATTTTCTTTATTACATTCCGCAACGAAGGCATCTACGTCTTCAGGACGCACCACAACTGCCATCCGTTCTTGTGATTCAGAGATAGCAATTTCTGTACCATTCAAGCCTTGGTATTTAAGAGGAACCTTGTTGAGGTCAATTTCAAGACCGTCTGCCAATTCACCGATAGCCACACAGACACCACCAGCTCCAAAGTCATTGGATTTCTTGATAAGACGAGTGACATCACCATTACGGAACAGGCGCTGAATCTTGCGTTCTTCGATGGCATTCCCTTTTTGAACCTCAGCACCAGCAGTCTCTACAGACTCAACTGTCTGAACCTTAGAAGACCCTGTCGCACCACCGACACCATCACGTCCAGTCTTACCACCGAGCAGGATAATGACATCGCCCGCTTCAGGTTTTTCACGAACCACATTTCCCTTTGGAGCCGCACCGACAACCGCACCAAGCTCCATACGCTTAGCAACGAAACCTGGGTGGAAGTATTCACGAACATAGGTCGTCGCAAGCCCAATTTGGTTACCGTATGAAGAATAACCATGAGCAGCTGTTTTCGAAATGACTTGTTGTGGCAATTTACCAGCACGTGTTTCCGAAATCGGTGCTGTAATATCTCCAGCGCCTGAGATACGCATGGCTTGATAAACGTAGGAACGACCTGATAATGGGTCACGAATAGCACCACCGATACAAGTAGCCGCTCCACCAAATGGTTCGATTTCTGTTGGGTGGTTGTGGGTTTCGTTTTTAAACATGAGGAGCCAAGGTTCCTTGACACCATCAACGTCCACTTCTATTTCGACCGAGCAGGCATTGATTTCATCAGACACCTCCATATCGTCCAAACGACCATTAGCACGCTCATAACGACCAAAAATAGTCGCCATATCCATCAAGGTTTGTGGTTTTTCAGACCGACCTAGTTCATCACGCATGGCAATATACTTGTCATAAGTCGCTTGCAATTGTTTTTGGAATTTAGAAGCTGAGAAATCAATGTGTTTCAACTCCGTCTCAAAAGTCGTGTGACGGCAGTGGTCAGACCAGTAAGTATCCAAAACTTTGAGCTCTGTCTCAGTTGGCACGCGCCCGATTGACTTGAAGTAGTCTTGGATAAAGAGCAAATCATCCACTTCCATTGCCATCCCTTGCTCGGCCTTGTAGCGAGCAAAGTCTTCTGCCGTATAACTTTCAAAGAAAGTCAATTTAGGAATGGTCTTGTCTGACTCTGAAAATTCCTGCTTGGCAATCCCTGTCGTGATGTCCTTGAAACGAGAATCCACTGGATTGAGCAGGTAGTTCTTGACTGCTTCCAACTCAGTCGCATCAATATCTTTATTAACCAAGTACAATTGTGCTGTGTTGACCGTTACGTCACTCGAACTTCCCAGCAAAAGCAAGGCTTCTTGCGAAGAAGCTGCACGCTGGTCAAACTGACCCGGCAAACTTTCAATGGCAAAGAAAGCATAATTGACAAGATCAGCCTGCACAGCCGCTTCATCCAAGACATGGTCTGTTACCTGCTCAGAGAAGATGTGTTTTCCCGCAGGTGCAAACAAGTCCTCTGCCAAATCAAAGACATCATAAACTTGCACAATGCGAATACTTTTCAAAGTTGACAATCCCAAGTTGTGCTGGAGCTCCCTTACCAAACTCTCTGACTTAACCTGAAAATCAGCTTTTTTCTCAACAAAAATACGTTTATCCATCAATTCTTATTCCTTTATTTCAGCTCTTGCAATGTTCCCAACGACCTTGAGAGTCTTGCAAACAGATTATTTCAATTCCTGCAATTTCTCCCAGACAATCTCGTAAACATCCGTCAATTCACCCAAGCCACGGCGGAAAACATCCTTGTCCATGTGGTTGCCATCTGCATCCCACAAACGGCAGTTATCTGGTGAAAACTCGTCTGCCAAGATAATCTTGCCATCCTTGTCAAAACCAAACTCTAACTTAAAGTCAATCAATTTAAGGCCAATCTCAGCAAACCAGACTTTCAAAAGTTTATTGATACGACGGGTTTCTTCTTTCAAGTAAGCAATCTGCTGGTCATCCGCAATTTTAAGAAATTTCACATGCTCGTCATTGATAAAGGGATCATCCAAATCATCATTTTTATAGTAAAATTCGACAATTGGAGTCTCAAATGCGATGCCTTCATCTACGCCAAAACGTTTTGAAAAGGAACCAGCCGTGTAGTTGCGGAGCACAACTTCCAAAGGAATAATCTCAACCTTTTTATTGAGCTGTTCCGTGTCAGAAAGTTTCTCCACAAAGTGAGTCGCTACACCAGCCGCATTTAATTTCTCAAAAATAAAAGATGAAATCTGATTATTTAACACTCCCTTACCCGCAATCTGCTCCTTCTTGACACCGTTGAAGGCTGTTGCCTGGTCCTTGTAAGTTGAAATAATGAGATTTTCATCCTCAGTTGTATAGATATCCTTGGCTTTTCCCGAATAGATTAGTTGTTTTGACATTTTAAAGTTCGCCTTTCGTTTTACTTGAGCACATTCTAACATAAAAGCATGAAAAATTCAAGATTTTTACGAATAAATAACGTTTTTCCTATTTTAAGCGTAAAGAAAAACTGCAAGATAAGCTCCTCTTACAGTTTTAAAATCATTTATCCTCTGAAAAACACGAATATTACCCTCTATTTAAAAATTGATCCCAAAAATAACGGAGATAGCTTTTCTTTCCCGTAATCATCTGCAGGCGACCTTCTAAGCCATAGCGAAGTGTTGTAGCCTGCTCAGAAGTCAGATGGGTCTCCACCTCAATTTTAAAGAAATTTCCTTTTTCAGTCTTGGTAGCTGTCGCATCAATACTTGTAATAGTGGAATCCAGGAAAATTTGATTCTTCGCATCATTAGTCGTAGTATAACGGACAGAGTCTCCAATCTTAACTCTAGCAACATCTTTTGAACTGAGATAGGCTGTGAGTTTGGTTTTTCCTTCTTTTTCCAAAGATGGATAGAGTTGGGCTAGCAGGGTTCCTTCTGCAGCCATCGTAGATTCACTGGTCTCAGGATTAAGGTGAAGCACCCCATCCTCGCTTGCTGTAATCTTCCCCTTCTCTAGGAGACCTCCTTGGACTTTCTTACCCGACTCTGCTTCTAAAATTTTCTGATCCAAAAGAGTTAATTCCTGACCGACTTTGACTAGGTGCTGGGACTTGAGCGATTCCAGTTGACTATCCAGTCCCGTTGCATAGGCTTGCTGGGTTCCCGAACCTGCATACTGAACACGATAAGTAGCAAGACTAGATTCTAACTGAGAAAGCTGTGCTTCAACCTGTGCAACAGCCTGAGCCTTAGCTTGCGGATTTTCCTCCCTCTGAGACTTGTAGGACTGGTAGAGAGAGTAGGCTAGATTCTGACTGGTCAAGGAAGCACCTGTTTCAATAGCCGACTTAGCTGTCTGGTAATCGCGAATTTTAGCCTCTGTTTGACTGATGAGGTTCCCGATTTCAGCTTGGGTTTGACTAGCCGCTGCATTCTGGGACGCGATGGTCTCATTTTGCTGTGAAACATTGCTCCTCAGACTACTAGCTTGGCTGAGATAGTCTCGAAACATCTCCTGATATCCAAACTTATCCGCCTCTGGAAATTGATCACTCCCCTCTTTCAAACTGGATTGCAAATAACCCAACTGCTTTTTTTGATCCTTTAACATCTCCAATTGACTGGCATATGCTTCGACCTGGACAGCCTCCGCCCCTTGCTGGTACTCAACGAGTAGTTCGCCTTGCTTGACCAACTTGTTTTCTTCCAGATAGTTGGCCACAATCCGTTGATTGCTAGTTGACTGGATGTTGGCAATGATCCGACTAGGTTCGACAGTCGCTCTGGTAGACAAACTAATCTCCTTCTCTGCAAAAACTGCAAATCCAAGTAAAAACACGAGCAGAAGTGACATAGGTAAAATCACCCGACTGGAAAAATTATGGTAACGACGATGGTAAAACTCCGCACTTTCTAAAAATTCTGGTTTCATCTTCTCCTCTTTCTAGCTATTCACCAAATGGGCGTAAAAGCCACCTCGAGCAAGCAAGTCTACATGGGTGCCTTCTTCGACAATCTTGCCCTGATCCAAAACAACAACCTTTTCTGTCCGCTCAGCGATGGTCAAGCGATGGGCGATGAAAATCAAGGTCTTGTCTAAAGCCATGAGATTATCCACGATCCGCTTCTCTGTCAAAATATCCAGACTGCTGGTCGCCTCATCCAAAATCAAGATAGGCGCATCTGTCAAGAGAGCACGCGCCAGAGCGATTCGCTGACGTTGTCCACCTGAAATTCCTGCCCCATCCGAAGTCAATTCTGTCTGGTAATTCAGTGGCATCCGCTCGATATCCTCCCGAATCTCTGCCAATTCAACTGCTCGCAGAATATCCTCCTGTGTCGTCCCCTCCTTGGCTCCAAGGAGAAGATTCTCCAAAATCGTTCCGTTAAAGACATAGGGCTGTTGAGGCAAATAGTTGATATGCTGGCGCAAGGCTTTTTTATCAATCTGATTAAGATTGACACCACCCAGACTAATCTCTCCCTGACTAGGGTCGTAAAAGTTAACCATCATCTTGGCCAAGGTGGTCTTGCCTGACCCTGAAATCCCCACGAAAGCCACTTTAGAACCTTGCGGGATCGTCAAATTGATATCCGACAAAACATCTCGACCGTAGCCATACTTGTAGTGAACCTGCTTGAAAGCCATATCCCCTTTCATCATGCTCAAATCTTCTACTGTTTTCTTCTCCTCAAACTCCGAAGCTACCAGATAAACCTCATTTAAGCGATTATTGGCAACCTGCGCTGTTTGAAGTTTGGTTTGCAGGTTGATGATATTTTCCAAAGGATTGGTAAAGTAAACAAGCAAAGTATTATAGGTAATCAGCTGGCCCAAACTCATTTTTCCATCCATGACGAGTACTGCTCCCATCCAGAGAACGGCAACATTGAGCAAAAGCTGGGCAACTTTTTTCAGAGCCTTCTGCTGGCTTTCTGCCCGACTGTAGGTAAAGGATTTTTTCAGATAAGCTACAAATTCCTTATCAATCTTTTGATAGCGTGAACTTTCACTGGTCAAAGACTTAATAGTCTCAATACCATTGATATCCTCTATGATAGAAGAAGACAGAACCGCATTGGCTTCCATTGTGTCCCGATTCATCTTTTCAAAAGGCTTCATAAAGGCAAAGATAATCACTGTATAAATGGGAAGTGCAAGCAGACTAATGAAAAAAAGTGTTATATTTTGTGAAAATAAGACAAGCGAGATAATCAAAATCGTCGACACATCCAAAAAGATAGACAGAATGGTCGAAGCTAGCGCATCGATAATACTGTTAGCGTCCGTAAAACGAGATACAATCTCTCCTGTCCTGCGTGTCGCGAAAAAGGACATCGGCAGGTGAAAAACATGCTTGATATAAGACAAAATCACGTCAATTGACAACCGTTGCCCCAGAACAAGTAAAAGATATTCCTGCGCATAGGACAAGATTTGCTGGAGGATATAGACGATGACCAGCCCAATAGAAATAATCCCCAGCGTCGAACGCATCTGATTTGGCACATAGGTATCAATGATCGACTGCAGATAATAAGAACCCACAATGTTAATCAAGGTTACCAAGAGTGTCGCTAGAACGATATTGGTAATTAAGCCACGCTGTTTGAGTAAGATTGGCAAGAAGGATAGGAGCCCTTGTTTTTTCTCCCTGTGAGGTTTGTAGTCTGGAGACGGTGCCATAAAGAGACTGACCCCTGTCCATTCTTGCGCAAATCGCTCACGGCAAATCTTCGTCAGCTTAACACTAGAATCTGGATCAGCGATGTGGATTGTCTTCTTGTCCTGACCAATCACCACATAATAGTGGAGCAATTTCCCTTCCTTGAGCACATGGGCTACAAAAGGAAAAGTCAAATCAGGCAGATCAAAGAGCGTCATATCCGCTTTGATAGCGCGCGTCTCGAAGCCAATTTCTTCTGCCACCTTGACAAGACCCAAAGCAGTTGTCCCATCCATAGTCGTCTTGGCTAACTCTCGCAGGTGAGCCAAGGAGTAATAACTACCATAGTAGCCAAAGACCATGGCCAAGGAAGCCACACCGCAATCCATCTGATCCACCTGGGGACGATAGTGCCTTTTCCCAAATTTCATATCCATCTCCTTTTTTCTAATAATCTCTAAAAACTTTGTAAGATTATTTTAACCAAACAAGGAAGAAATAAGGGAATTATTTCTGAAAAAACTATTTTTACGCCTAAAACGCACTTTAAAAAGCATAAACTATCATTTAAATGTAAAAAGGCAGAACGAAAGTTCTGCCTGCTTAAAGCAACCGTTAAAAAATGAATGCCCAGAAATAAATTATTCTGAAATGATATTTTCTTTACTTTTATAAAGTAAGATAAAGGTCATCAAAAATAATGAAATCGTAGGTATATCAAAACATTCAAACCATGTAGGTAAATTTATTTTGTTTACATCAGCCACAATTCTAATCATTAGATAAGCCATTGAGCTAAACAATACAATAAACTCTGGCCAAGCTTTTTGTAGTAATTGAACGACTTTCATCTCAAACTCCGATCTGATGGTTCATCAATTCCCTATTTTACTTTCTTTTGTTTTGTACTTGTATCCTAGATAAAACAGACCAAGTAGAATTGGATAGGTTTCTGGATAAAACAAGGTATTGATCGGATTTTTCATAATCAAATACGTTGCGATATAAATAATGATCGATACGACAAAATACCCCTCAGCAAAACTTAATAAGAATTTTTTCATAGCAGACTCCTATTTACCTGAAAAGAAAGGCGGGAAAACTCCGCCATTTACATGCACAAAATCCTTTTGATTCAGATTCGTCATTTATAGTTTTGATTATCTTTTGCCAAATCTTTGCAAAAAATACCAAAATAGCCCGAAGCAAGTAAACCAACTACAGTCCATTTCCAATCAAAGGATACTAATGAACCTGTACGAATCACATGAAGTACAAGATTGAGAGCTATAGCCAACAAAGGAATTACAGTGGCTAGTTTAGGTAAGAGTGTATTGAGATTAAGGTTGTGATTGTTCATTATCTAACGCCCTCTGTATCCATTATAGACTCCCAATCCAAGTGTACCTCCTGCTACAGTAGCCGCTGCTCCATAAGCTGCTACTGCTTTCCAGCCTACAAGCACTACCGTACCTATCGTTAATGTAATAACACCGCCTTGAACCTCTTCAAGTTCTTGAAAAGATAATTCTTGAAATTGTTTCATTGCTAAGCCTCCTTTCTAATCATATTAAGGTCGCAATGCTTTTCCAATAGCATATCCTGCTCCATAAAGAGCTCCTCCAATTGTAACCACAGCACCTGCTACTTTTCCTGCTAAAATAATTCCAGCTGCTGTAATAATCAATCCCCCATCCACATCCATCAACTCTTCTTCTGTAAGAGCTGCAAAGTTCTGTTCCATTTTATCAAAATTTGTCATCTTTCTTCTCCTTTATTTCTATTTTTTAGTTTACGACTTCTAAATCTTAAACCATTTTAAAATCAAAATCAGATAAATTACTGAAATCTTTTTTTCTTCCTGTTCTTCTCACTTATCTATTCGAGAAGTGATCTAAAATGAACAGGTAAATTCATTTATTTTAAATACCATTTGATAAACCATGGCAATAAGATTGGTAAATACATCGCGTAGTCTCCTTCCTTTTCTTCTTACCTATCTATTCGAAAAACAATTCGAAAATGAGCAACTCATTCATTTTTATTTTAAAAACCACTTAATGAACCACGGATAAAGACCGGTCACATACATAAACATTCCTCCTTTTATCTTTCTCATCTCTTTATTCGCAATTTCTACTAAAAATTTTTCTTTTTTCTGCAAACAAAAAAGCAACATGCAAATCATGTTGCTTTTTGCTATTCTTTACTTTTGACAACTGCTACCACATCTCCTACACTTTGCAGTTGGTCAATTTCCTCATCACTGATTTCAATTCCAAATTCATCTTCTAGTGTCAAGACGAACTCCATCAAGTCAACTGAGTCCGCATCGAGATCGTCTTTCAAACTCAAAGATTCTGTTACGACAAAGTCCTCTCCCTGTCGCTCTTGGATAATGGTTACAATACGGTCAAAAATTTCTTTTTCTGTCATCTTTTTTATTCTCCTGAAAATTCACGCGCAGTCTGGGCAACTACGTCTGTTTCTAGCATGGTACGGATCTGACGAATCGTACTATAAACAGCTTTGGCATCACTTGAGCCATGAGTCTTGACAACAGGTGCCTTGACACCAAACAAGACTGCTCCACCAACATCTGAGTAGTTGAGCTGTTTTTTCAAACCTCTGAGACTGTCCTTGAGAAGGAGGGCGCCTAGTTTCGCTCGAAGACCACCACCTGTAATAGCGGTCTTGAGCAAGCCCATGATTCCCATGGCTGTCCCTTCGATAGATTTGAGGACAGCGTTTCCCGTGAAACCATCTGTTACGACAACATCCGCAATGCCATTCATCAGATCACGCGCTTCCACATTTCCGACAAAATTTAAGCTTTCATCAGCTGCTAGCAAGGCGTAGGTTTCCTTACGAAGGGGATCACCCTTGCTACTTTCTGTTCCATTGTTGAGCAAACCAACACGTGGTCTCGAAATCCCACGAACACTTTTCGCGTAAAAGGAACCCAAAACAGCGTATTGGTGCAGATGATGAGCTGTATTTTCTGCATTGGCTCCAAGGTCTAGCATGTCAAAGCCCTTGCCATCAATGGTCGGTAAGGTCGACATGAGTCCAGGACGGTCGATATTCTTGATACGACCGACAATGAAAAATCCTGCAGCCAACAAGGCACCTGTATTCCCAGCTGAGAGGACAGCGTCTGCCTCTCCTTCTTTGACTGCCTTAGCCGCTAATACCATACTGGCATTTTTCTTCTTACGAATAGCTTTTGTCGGCTCATCATCAAAATCAATCTTCTCATCCGTATGGATAATGCTGACGCGTTCTGTCGCTGTTAGATATTGCTTGATTTTGCTTTCGTCTCCATAGAGTTGAATCTCAATATCTGAAAAGTCAGCAAGGGCTTGATTGACACCCTCAACGATGGCTTGAGGTGCGTAATCGCCCCCCATAGCATCTACTGCAATTTTTTTCATTTATCTTCCTCTTTTAGTAATTGTCCCCAGTCTGCTAGGGAATCAATAAATTTCTTTGATTTTAGGTGAATTCCAACATACTCTTCGTAGATTTGGTCTATAAACTTGCGCAAGTCTTGCTTGATTTCAGGCTTGAGCGAAATAGTCTCCAAGGTCTCAAAATCAATAGCTTGAAATTGATTGAGCAGATAAGGAATATTGGGATTCAGATGACAACGTCTCTCATCTTCATGATAATGCTCTGAGCAGAGGCAGGCTCCATATTTGAAAGAAAAGTCAAAAGCCTGACCAACCCGATGGCAAAAGACACACTCATTAAAATTGAGACTAATTCCAAATCGAGTCAAGATTTGGATTTCAAAAATATTGGTCAAAACCTGATAATCCAATCCTGCTTCCATCAACTCCAAAGTCTTTTGTAAAAAAGCAAACAAGGGAGCATCCTGCTGATTATCCTGCAAACTAGCATCTGCAAGAGCAGCCACATAGGTTGCATAGGCCATGACAAAGAGGTCACTATTAATCTTAGGAAAGGTCATGACCTCATGATAGTCCTCGATATAGCTGAGCCCATCATCATTGATTCGTAAGAGAAATCGCGCCAACACCAAGGGCTGAATAACCGGAGCTAGTTTGGACTGACCAGCGTGTTTGACGAAAAACATACGCTTGCCAGCCTGCTCGGTAAAAATCTTGACTAACTTGTCATCCTCACGAAAGTTACGATTGTAGAGCACCAAGCCTTGACTCGTGATAGACTGAATCATGCTTCTCTCATGTACTCCTCAAGTCGTTTCATAGCCTCTCTGATCGTTTCCATGCTGGCTGCATAAGACAGACGCACATAGCCTTCTCCATACTGACCAAAAGCAGCACCCGGAATAAAGGCAACAGCCTTCTTCTGGGCAAAATCCTTCAGAAAAGCAAAGGAGTCTTGATTGTAACCTGCTGGAATCTTAGCAAAGATATAGAAGGCACCGTCTGGTTTGATAATCTCAAAACCAAGATTAGTCATCTTCTCAATAATATAATCCCGACGCTGGATGTATTCCTTCTTCATAGGCTCTGCGTCGTTTTTACCAGCGGTCAAAGCCTCCACCGCAGCATGTTGAGCCATAGTGTTTGCGGCAGTAACCAAATATTGGTGACTCTTGATTAACTGAGCTGTGAAAGCTGCAGGAGCAAAGATGAAGCCTAAACGCCAACCAGTCATAGCATGCGATTTAGACAAGCCATTAATAATAATAGCCTGGTCTCTCAGCATCGTTCCCAGAGATACATGGGCTTGCCCTGTATAGGTCAATTCCGAGTAAACCTCATCACAGACAACGAAAATCTCATACTTGCGTAAAACGTCCGCCAAGGCTTCCAACTGCTCCCGACTATAGGTAATTCCTGTCGGATTGGCTGGATAGTTGAGAATGACCGCCTTGAGCTTGTCGCCTTGCTCCAAAATGGCCTTTTCCAACATCTCAGGAGTCAAGACAAAACCATTTTCAGTCGTGTCAATCTCGACAACCTCTGCCCCAACTAGATTGACAATCGGCTCATATCCTGGATAGGCAGGAGCTGGCAAGAGCACTTTGTCCCCCTCTTCCAAAATAGCCGTCAAAGTAGCAGATAAAGCCTCTGTCGCCCCAATTGTAACCAAAATTTCATTTTCAGGATTATAATCTAGCTGGTACTTTTCTTTTACAAAGTCGCTAGCAGCCTGGCGCAAGGTCAGTAAACCACTCATCCCTGTATAGTAGGATTGGTTCTGGTCGATGGCCCGCTTAGCCGCTTCCTTAACATGATCTGGCGTTGTAAAATCAGGTTCCCCCAAGGTCAAACGCAGGACCCCAGGAATCTCCGAAATAGCCTGGTCAAACTGGCGAATCAACGAAACTTGAATCTTATCTAATTGTTTATTAAAGCGCTTAGTTAAGTCCATAGATACCTCCTACTCTCAAACCGTATCTCTATTATACTACAAAAGCCCCCCGACCGCAAAAATACATTATAGAATAGCTTTCCACTTTCTATTTTACTTTTCCTGTTTACAGGTCTATAATGGTAACAGATTATGATTGGAGGTTTTTATGTTATTTCTATCAAAAAATGGAGCAGGCATCTTGGCCTGCCTTCTCATTTCTATCATTTCTTGGTTTATAGGAGGACTTTTCCCCGTCGTGGGTGCACCCGTTTTTGCAATCTTTATAGGAATGCTCCTACACCCCTGGCTCTCACCCTACAAACAACTAGATGCAGGTTTGACCTTTAGTTCAAAAAAATTACTCCAGTATGCCGTCATCTTGCTTGGTTTTGGTCTCAATATCTCGCAAGTCTTTGCAGTCGGACAAACTTCACTCCCTGTCATCCTTTCCACCATTTCGATTTCCTTAATCGTCGCCTACCTCTTCCAGCGTTTCTTTGCACTAGACACAAAACTGGCTACCTTGATTGGTGTGGGTTCTTCTATCTGTGGTGGCTCTGCCATTGCTGCTACAGCACCCGTTATCCATGCCAAAGAAAAGGAGGTTGCCCAAGCCATTTCCGTTATCTTTTTCTTCAATATCTTGGCTGCGCTCATCTTTCCAACTCTAGGAACCTGGCTTCACCTATCTAATGACGGCTTTGCCCTCTTTGCAGGAACTGCGGTCAATGATACTTCTTCTGTAACGGCCACAGCTAGTGCCTGGGACAGTCTTTATCAGACAAATACCCTCGAGTCTGCAACCATTGTTAAACTCACACGTACCTTAGCGATCATTCCCATCACTCTCTTTCTCTCCTACTGGCAAAGTCGCCAACAAGAAAATAAACAAGGCGTACAACTGAAAAAAGTTTTCCCACTTTTTATCCTTTATTTTATCCTGGCCTCTCTCTTAACGACTCTTCTTACCTCTCTTGGTGTGTCCAGTAGTTTCTTTACCCCTCTCAAACAACTCTCTAAATTCTTTATCATCATGGCCATGAGTGCTATCGGTCTCAAAACCAATCTAATTGCCATGGTTAGATCCAGTGGTAAATCTATTGTCCTCGGAGCTCTTTGCTGGATTGCCATCATCCTCACCAGTCTTGGTATGCAAGCATTGATTGGTACTTTATAATACAAAAGGTAGCCCATGGCTACCTTTTTATTGCTCAAGAATTAAGCGAGTATGTTCTCTCTTGATACAGCGATTCATCACGATGTCATCGCATCCTCCAGCACGCAAGATTTCTTCCGCTTCTAGATTTTCAAGTCCTAATTGCGCCCAAAAAATCTTGGCATCAGCCTTAAGAAAATCACGCGCCACATCTGGCAAAAACTCGCTCCGTCGGTATACATTGACAATATCCACAGGAAAAGGAATCTCAGCTAGACTCGCATAAGCCTTTTCTCCCAAGATTTCCCCACCTGCAGCCTTGGGATTAACTGGAATGATTTTATAGCCCCGAGCCTGCATTTCCTTAGTCACTCGATTGCTAGTTGTTTCCTCACGATCGGACAAGCCCACTACCGCTAACGTTTTACTAGTCGCCAGATACTGACGGACCACACCATCACTTGGATTGATAAATTCTTGGCTCATAGAAATCCTCCTTTTTTCTCAGTATAGCATATTTTGAAAAGGCTTGCAGATTTTGACTACAAAAAATTTCCTAGCAAGAGGAAAGTCTGCTAGGAAATTCGTTTATTCAAGTGAAAGTTTAGATTTTTTTCTCAATACTAAATAATGGAGAAAGAGGACGTTTTTCATGGATACGTACAATAGCATCACCTAGGAGATGAGCGATAGAAATTTGTTCAATCTTATCAATCAAGCGCTCTTCTGGTAGGTAGATGGTATCTAAAACAACCAATTTTTTAATGGCTGATTTTTGGATATTGTCCATAGCTGGCCCTGAAAGAACTGGGTGCGTACAGCTTGCATAAACTTCAACAGCACCTGCTTCAGCAAGAGCATCCGCCGCATGACAAATGGTTCCAGCTGTATCGATCATATCGTCAATTAAGATACAAGTCTTACCTTCTACCTTACCAATGATGTTCATCACTTCACTGGTATTCATCTTGTCTACACTACGGCGTTTGTCAATAATCGCAATCGGAGTTTTCAAAAACTCTGCCAATTTACGAGCACGAGTTACCCCACCATGGTCTGGGCTGACAACCACGTAGTCAGAGCCAACCATGCCACGACGTTCAAAATAGTCCGCAATCAATGGAGCACCCATCAAGTGATCTACAGGAATATCAAAGAATCCCTGAATCTGTGCAGCGTGCAAATCAATCGTCAACAAACGATCTACCCCAGCAACTTCTAGCATGTTTGCAACGAGTTTTGCAGTGATTGGCTCACGCGCGCGCGCTTTTCTATCCTGACGTGCATAGCCATAGTAAGGCATGACAACGTTGACAGATTCTGCACTAGCACGCTTCAATGCGTCCACCATAATCAAAATTTCAAGTAAATTATCATTTACAGGTGAACTCGTTGATTGTAGGATAAAGACGTGTTTTCCACGGATTGATTCTTCGATGTTGACCTGAATCTCCCCATCTGAAAATTGGCGAACAGTCGATTTCCCCAACTCTATCCCAATTTCTTGCGCCACACGCTCTGCCAATTCTCTATTAGAAGAAAGGGCAAACAGCTTTAAATCAGAAAAAGACATGATTTCCTCCGGTATTTATGTATCACTTGTTTTTACACAACATTTTCCATCTACCATTGTAGCGCTTTTTCCTTTATTTTTCAATCAAAAATAAAACAAGAGCAAACATTTATACCCTTGTTTTATGCTATTTTATATTAGCTATATTAAAACTAAAAATCCTACATTTTAACAATCGATTTTATGCTAGGATGAGATTTTTTCGAGACAAAGTTAGTATACTTCTCTCATACTTCCTGTATCCACATCATAGACAGCACCTGAAATAACCACATCATCAGGAATCAGTGGAGACTCTCGAAGCAATTGCATATCCTCTCTCACACTCTCTTCAACATTCTGGAATGGTAAAAAATCTTGATCAGATACATCAACTCCGAGCTCGTGTTTCAAATGTTCATGAAAACTTTCATTTTGAAAGGTTTGAGCTCCACAGTCTGTATGGTGAAGCACCACGATTTCTCTTGTCCCCATTTGTTGCTGGGAAATCACCAGTGAACGAATCATGTCCTCAGTTACTCGACCACCCGCATTCCGCAAGATATGAGCATCCCCAAGTGCCAAACCTAGAGCTTGCGCAACGTGCAGACGTGAGTCCATACAGGTCACGATAGCTACTCTGGTTTTTGGTTTAAGTGGCAAATTTAACTGCCCATGTAGGGCAACATAAGCCTGATTGGCTTTCATAAACTGTTCAAAATACGACACGATTCCCTCCTCAAAAATTTGATAATCAAATATTTCTCCTATCTTATCATTTTTAAGAGGATTTGTCACGGATTATGCAAAGACCTTTTTCAAAACTTCCTGAATCGTCGTCACACCAATGACTTCAATTTCCTTGGGTGGAGTAATTCCTGTCAAGGAATTCTTAGGTACATAAATCTTAGTAAAGCCTAGTTTTGCCGCTTCATTTATGCGTTGTTCGATACGATTCACGCGTCGAATCTCTCCCGTCAAACCAAGTTCTCCCACAAAACATTCCTGAGGATTGGTAGGCTTGTCCTTGTAACTCGAAGCAATAGCCACTGCAACGGCTAAGTCAATGGCAGGTTCATCCAATTTGACACCGCCAGCAGATTTGAGATAGGCATCCTGATTTTGCAAGAGAAGCCCTGCACGTTTTTCCAAAACAGCCATAATTAGACTTGCACGATTGAAGTCAAGCCCTGTCGTCGTACGCTTGGCATTTCCAAACATAGTCGGTGTTACCAAAGCCTGGACCTCCGCCAAAATCGGACGGGTACCTTCCATGGTTACCACGATGGATGAACCAGTGGCCCCATCCAAACGCTCTTCTAGGAAAACTTGACTCGGATTGAGCACCTCAACCAAGCCACCTGACTGCATCTCAAAGATGCCAATCTCATTAGTGGATCCAAAACGATTTTTGACTGCTCTCAAGATACGGAAGGTATGGTGGCGTTCCCCTTCAAAGTAAAGCACCGTATCTACCATATGCTCCAACATACGCGGACCAGCCAGGGTACCTTCCTTGGTCACATGCCCTACGATAAAGATGGCAATGTTATTAGTCTTTGCCAGCTGCATGAGCTCAGCTGTCACCTCTCGCACTTGAGAAACTGACCCTTGCACTCCAGAAATCTCAGGAGACATAATAGTCTGGATAGAGTCGATGATGAGAAAGTCAGGTTGGATACGCTCTACCTCAGCTCGAACACTCTGCATATTGGTCTCTGCATAGAGATAAAACTCACTATCAATATCCCCCAAGCGCTCTGCTCGTAACTTAATCTGCTGAGCAGACTCCTCCCCACTGACATAGAGAACGGTCCCCACTTGAGACAACTGGGTAGAAACTTGTAGGAGAAGGGTTGATTTCCCAATCCCTGGATCCCCACCGATGAGGACGAGACTCCCTGGTACCACTCCGCCTCCAAGTACACGGTTGAATTCCTCCATCTCCGTCTTGGTTCGATTGACGTTGATTGAAGTCACTTCAGCCAGTTTCATAGGCTTGGTTTTTTCACCTGTCAAGGACACACGCGCATTCTTGACCTCAGCAACCTCAACCTCTTCTACAAAAGAAGACCAAGACCCACAGTTTGGACAGCGCCCTAGATACTTAGGTGAATTATATTCACAATTTTGACACACAAATGTCGCTTTTTTCTTTGCGATGATAAACCTCTTTCTAAATTTCTACCTCACACTCAATTACTTGGCAAAAATCAATCTTCTCGTCTGGTACAAATTGGCGCATGAGCATTCCGTGAGTTACAATGATAATAGTTTTATAATTTTTATATTTTTCCAAAGTTCTTAAAAAACGATGACGCATCTCCAGAGCAGTTTCATAGCGACAAGGGGAATCTTCAGATAAACCTCCTTGATGTTTTAGATAATATTCATGAGCTACCAATACACTAGTTAAATCAGAGTTAGTACCATCTATGTCTGGACGCCACTCATGAAAAAACGGCTCCACAAATAAGTCCAATCCTGTTTCAACCGCTATATAATGGGCTGTTTCTAAAGCCCTCGTCACAGACGATGAAATAATAATCTCTGCCTTTCCAAAACATGCAGTTTTAGCAACTTCTTTTGCCAGACTGCGACCTTTTTCTGTCAATGGTGCTAAATCACGACCAAAACCACTATAGAGTCGCGGATTTTCAAGTTTATCAAGCATACTATAATCTGGCTCCCCATGACGTACAAAGATTATCTTCATCTTAATGCCCTGTCGATCCAAATCCACCAGTTCGCACGCCATCTGCCTCATCTCCGTCTGCAATTAAGAAAGGAGCAAAGACAGCCTGAACCACACGCTCTCCAACTTCGAGAACCACTTCCTGATCAGTAATATTTTTCATCTGAGCAAAGATATGGCCTTCATTCCCAGGATTTCCATAATAATCCCCATCAATGACCCCAACTGAGTTAATCAAAACCAAACCCTTCTTGCGAGGGTTTGATGAACGGTCATAGAGATAGAGCACTTCTGTCGGCTGCATATAGGCCTTAACACCTGTCGGAACCAAGACAATCTCTCCTGGCGCAATAACCGTACGCACAGCAACCTTTAAGTCGTAACCAGCTGCATGAGCCGTCTCACGCTTAGGTAGCAAACTTTCATCTGTAAAACTCGAAACCAATTCAAAACCACGAATTTTCATATTTTTCTCTTTTCTATTATCATTTATTCTAGGCTATTTTATCTTATTTATTCGAAAAAAGCACGAAAAAAGAGCACACAATTCACACTCGCTTAGGGCTGCTGGATTCCTCCCCTGACCCGCTTCACGCAGAACTGTTGCTCCACTATTTATTATACCACATTCCCCTCGGTTTTTAAAGAGAAATTATTTTTTCCGTCTATTTCTAAAAAAGTCCTGCATAATAGCTGCACAGTCATCTTCCAAAATTCCCGTTTCTACCTCTACACGATGATTGAGACGCTCATCTGTCAAAATATCGTACAAACTTCCAGCTGCACCAAATTTCTGGTTTTTAGCCCCGTAAACTACGTTTGGAATACGGGCAAGCCCAATCGCCCCACTACACATCACACAGGGCTCTATGGTCACAAAAAGGGTGCAATCTAGTAAACGCCAGCTCTCTTCACTCACATTCGCATTCTCTATAGCCATGATTTCTGCATGCATGACCGCCCGTTGCAACTCCTCGCGCGCATTATGCCCCCTACTAATGATTTCTCCATCCTTGACAATCACACAACCAATTGGAATTTCATCGTGTTCTAAAGCAATCTCAGCCTCTCTCAAAGCCTCTCTCATAAAGGCTTCTTTTTCTTCAACTGTATAATCCATAGTTTCTCTCTTTTCCTGCTTATCAATTCTATCATTATAGCATGTTTTCCTAGACAAAAAAAGAGCTCTATGATATTTACACTGACTAACTTTAGATAGTATCAAATCGCTGGATTGTAGAAATAATGTTTTAAAAAGAGTATAATATTAACAAAATTGATAGAAAATCAGAAATCATGAACTTAAAATAATGGAGATAACTGACATAGAAAATTCAAGAGATGAATATACTGAAATTTATACAATAAACAATATGAAAGAGTAAATGATGAAATTAGAGTTATTACTGGATAAACCAAAATTTACCTTAATGTTTCCATATAAAAATCAATTTAATAGAGCAGGGGGACCATTCATGATATCTTTATCTGTTATGATTCTCTGGATTCTAAAGCATCTGATAGCTTATAATACCGATTTTACAGACAAGATTATTATAGCAATCGTACTGATTTATGCTCCACTTCTTCTATGGTTTATGGGGTATTATCTCTTCATAAATGGAGTAAAATTAGAAGTTCATAAAAACAATACTGTTCAATATTATACCTATAGTAGCAGAGGCCTCAGCGTATTACATTATCAATTTAAACTTCAAGATATCGAACAAATAACCGTTAAAAAGCGTCCCTTTAATTGTGCTAAGTTAACCATGAAAATTAGAAATCCTATTTTTTTAGAAGGATATGAGAAAAATCTAAATAAGCTAATAAGTGTCAGTATCATCACAGATAAACTGAAAGCAGATGTTTTTATGCACGAAATAAACCAAATTCAAAATGACAAATCAGGAAACCAAGTTATCAAATAAGCTAATTTACAAAAAATTTAGTTTTATCTAACTTATAAATTCTAAAGAAAATAGTTCACTGAAGAGGTTGGGACCAAAAATCCCAACCTCATTTTTGCTTAGTTGTACACCTATAATTTATTAGTAGATTAAACTGTTTGTTGGTATTTTAAAATTCAAAAGCTCCTTTGAACAAAACTTCCTTTCTCTATCCACAACCTTAACCAATCTACCAAATTGTTGAAACCATGAAGTTCTAGTTCTATCAAATTAAGACTTGGTCTACAGATTTCTGTCCCACTGTTTTTTTCTTTATCTTAAAAAGTCAAGTAGAAGCCTGTATAGGACTTATGAACTAAAAAAGCCACCCAATGGGGTGACTTAATAGGGAGATTATTATGAAAAAGAAAAGTTTAGGATATTTGTTACAACAAGTTAGGAGGTCTTCTTGTAACTGTCTATAGTATACCCAACCTGTCTTAAACTAATCTTAAAAATCTCCTATGACCAAACACTTTCTAAAATATTAGTTTGTTCACGATCAGGACCTACTGAGAACGTCGAAATACGAACCCCAACCAACTCGCTCACACGACGAACATAGTTACGTGCATTCTCAGGAAGGTCTTCTAAATTACGGACTCCAGTGATGTCTTCTGACCAACCTGGCAATTCCTCGTAGATTGGCTTGCAACGTTTCAACTGTTCAAGACTAGCTGGATAGTAGTCAATACGTTGACCATCAAGATCATAGGCTACACAGATTTTAACTGTATCCAAACCACTCAAAACATCAATAGAGTTCAATGAAAGATTTGTAATCCCAGATACACGGCGGCTATGACGCATCACAACTGAGTCAAACCAACCTACACGACGTGGACGGCCAGTTGTTGTACCGTATTCATGACCTACTTCACGGATACGATCTCCCACTTCATCAAACAACTCAGTTGGGAAAGGTCCATCACCTACACGACTCGTATAGGATTTACAAACACCTACAACCTTGTCAATCTTACTTGGACCAACACCAGACCCAATTGTCACACCACCAGCGACAGGGTTTGAAGAAGTAACAAATGGATAAGTCCCTTGGTCAATATCCAACATAACACCTTGTGCACCTTCAAAAAGCACACGTTTGCCATTATCAAGCGCATCGTTCAAGATAACAGAAGTATCTGTCACATATTGTTTAATTTGTTGCCCATATTCATAATATTCTTCAAAAATATCATCGAATGAAATAGGTTCACTATCATATAATTTTTCAAATAAACGATTCTTTTCCGCAAGATTGCGTTCTAAACGCTCACGAAAAATCTCTTTATCCAAAAGATCCGCAATACGAATTCCAACACGAGCAGCTTTGTCCATATATGCTGGACCAATTCCCTTTATTGTAGTACCAATCTTATTGTCACCCTTAGCCTCTTCTTGCAAGCAATCCAACTTGATGTGGTAAGGCAAAATAACATGCGCACGATCAGAGATACGTAGATTATCTGTTGTAACACCTTCTTCATGCAGATAAGACAATTCTTTCACAAGAGATTTAGGGTTTACAACCATACCGTTTCCAATAACTGAAATTTTTTCAGGGAAGAAAATTCCAGATGGAATCAAGTGCAACTTAAACTTTTTACCATCAATAACAATGGTGTGACCTGCATTATCACCACCTTGGTAACGAGCAATCACTTCCGCATTGGCTGAAAGAAAATCTGTAATTTTTCCTTTACCTTCATCGCCCCATTGGGTACCTACAACAACAACTGAAGTCATAATAAAATTCGTCTGAGCTACTAGGAGCTCGTCCTTTCTCATATACATGGCAGGAATTTCACCCGCAATTATATCTTACAGTTTATTATAAGAAAAAAACACTATTTTATCAAGAAGAAACAGTAGAAAAGATTTGGAATTTCTGTAAATAACAAAATTCAAAACCTTAAAAATTAAACAAAATCCTAAAAAATATAAAATCAATACAGATTATTGTTCGTGATATATGATTTATGAGTTTCTTATTGGATAAGAGTTGTACCACCTTGCAGTAATTTATCTAGATATAGGCGATAAGCTGTTTTAAAGTGATATAGTGAAAAGTCCCTATCACTTTTTATTTTAAATCGGATTAAATAATATAGTAAAAACCGAAGATGAAGTGATTCCCACTCAGCACAACTCTGGCCTAAAGAGGCATATTCTTGTTCAACTAGTTTCAAAAAAACAAATGCTCGATCATAAAATTTCTGAAGCATATAAAAATTCCCTTTCTTATTAGTAACACTAGTCTAACAAAAAAAGGAACTAAAAAAGCTTCAAATCCTATAAAAGAAGAATTTAAAGCTAAACGAACTAAAAATAAAATAAAAAGGTAATTATAGACTTAAAAAATAAAATTTGAAATTTCAACAGTCCACTATATTTATAAATGATAAATTGCAAGAATAAGTGCAACATTTACTTTAACTCATCCACTAGAGCTTCATAAGACGTTCTGTAAGCTAAACATTTTCGTGGTCGGTGGTTGATATCATATAAGGCCTTGTTCAAAGCCTCATCAGATATAGCAGCTAAATCTGTTTTCTTTGGGAAATATTCTCTTAGTAAGCCATTTGCGTTTTCATTGCTTCCTCTCTGCCAGGATGAATAGGCGTCCGCAAAGAAAAAGGAAATTCCTAAATTCTCTACCAGAGGATAGCAGGCGAACTCTTTTCCCCTGTCTGAAATGAAGGTTTTAAGAGTCTCTTTTGGAAATAGCCTACAAAGTTGTTCGATGGCTGAAAACATGGCTTTGGCTGTTCTGTCTGGTATCTTGAAAGCTAAGTAAAAGCGCGTTTTTCGCTCCAGAAAGGTAGCTAAACAACCCTTGCTTTTGCCTCTAGAAGACACTACAATATCGGGCTCCCAGTGGCCAAAAGTTTCACGATTTCTGACCTCTTTAGGACGTTTGGCAATCGACCTGCCAATCCTAAATCTTCCACGTGTTTCTTTAGGTTGTCGAGTTTTGCCTTTACGACGAAGGATACTCAAATCCAGATCAATCAAACCAGCATAGAGCCAGTTATAGATGGTTTTAAAACCTACCATTGGCTTTTTTTCAAGCTGATAGCGACCACAAATCTGTTCAGGCGACCAGGAGCATTTTAAACAGTCCTCAATTTCCTTTTTCAACGTTGGTGTCAAACGAGACTTCCGACCTTTTTGCTTAGCCCTGTGGTCGTACTGTTCCTGTGCTAAGACGGCGGAGTAAGCATTTTGGCATCGTCTTAACTCTCTTGAAATGGTAGACTTATAGACGCCAAGTTTACTTGCAATTTGGCAAGGTTTCAAACCTAATTCCAAGTAGGTTTCTATCTTTATTCGGTCGGTTATGGTAAGATGGAAGTAGCTCATAGTTTTTCCTCGGGTTCTGTTTGTGTGGTTACTTACAGTTTACACCAATGAAACGCTATGAGTTTTTTGGTTGCACTATATTTTACAATTTATCTATAGAAAAAAACGCTCAATTGAACGTTTCGATTTATACTCTTATACTCCGCCAGTAGGACTCGAACCTACGACATCATGATTAACAGTCATGCGCTACTACCAACTGAGCTATGGCGGATAAAAGCTAAGCGACTTCCATATCTCACAGGGGGCAACCCCCAACTACTTCCGGCGTTCTAGGGCTTAACTACTGTGTTCGGCATGGGTACAGGTGTATCTCCTAGGCTATCGTCACTTAACTCTGAGTAATACCTACTCAAAATTGAATATCTATCAAATAATTAGAAAACCTCACGCTTCGTATCCTCAGTTACTTTGGATAAGTCCTCGAGCTATTAGTATTAGTCCGCTACATGTGTCGCCACACTTCCACTTCTAACCTATCTACCTGATCATCTCTCAGGGCTCTTACTGATATATAATCATGGGAAATCTCATCTTGAGGTGGGTTTCACACTTAGATGCTTTCAGCGTTTATCCCTTCCCTACATAGCTACCCAGCGATGCCTTTGGCAAGACAACTGGTACACCAGCGGTAAGTCCACTCTGGTCCTCTCGTACTAGGAGCAGATCCTCTCAAATTTCCTACGCCCGCGACGGATAGGGACCGAACTGTCTCACGACGTTCTGAACCCAGCTCGCGTGCCGCTTTAATGGGCGAACAGCCCAACCCTTGGGACCGACTACAGCCCCAGGATGCGACGAGCCGACATCGAGGTGCCAAACCTCCCCGTCGATGTGAACTCTTGGGGGAGATAAGCCTGTTATCCCCAGGGTAGCTTTTATCCGTTGAGCGATGGCCCTTCCATACGGAACCACCGGATCACTAAGCCCGACTTTCGTCCCTGCTCGAGTTGTTGCTCTCGCAGTCAAGCTCCCTTATACCTTTACACTCTGCGAATGATTTCCAACCATTCTGAGGGAACCTTTGGGCGCCTCCGTTACCTTTTAGGAGGCGACCGCCCCAGTCAAACTGCCCGTCAGACACTGTCTCCGATAGGGATCACCTATCCGGGTTAGAGTGGCCATAACACAAGGGTAGTATCCCAACAACGTCTCCTTCGAAACTGGCGTCCCGATCTCTTAGACTCCTACCTATCCTGTACATGTGGTACAGACACTCAATATCAAACTGCAGTAAAGCTCCATGGGGTCTTTCCGTCCTGTCGCGGGTAACCTGCATCTTCACAGGTACTAAAATTTCACCGAGTCTCTCGTTGAGACAGTGCCCAAATCATTACGCCTTTCGTGCGGGTCGGAACTTACCCGACAAGGAATTTCGCTACCTTAGGACCGTTATAGTTACGGCCGCCGTTTACTGGGGCTTCAATTCATACCTTCGAGTTACCTCTAAGCACTCCTCTTAACCTTCCAGCACCGGGCAGGCGTCACCCCCTATACATCATCTTACGATTTAGCAGAGAGCTGTGTTTTTGATAAACAGTTGCTTGGGCCTATTCACTGCGGCTGACGTAAAGTCAGCACCCCTTCTCCCGAAGTTACGGGGTCATTTTGCCGAGTTCCTTAACGAGAGTTCTCTCGCTCACCTGAGGCTACTCGCCTCGACTACCTGTGTCGGTTTGCGGTACGGGTAGAGTATGTTTAACGCTAGAAGCTTTTCTTGGCAGTGTGACGTCACTAACTTCGCTACTAAACTTCGCTCCCCATCACAGCTCAATGTTATAGAATTAAGCATTTGACTCAATTCACACCTCACTGCTTAGACAGACACTTCCATTCGTCTGCTTTAGTTAGCCTACTGCGTCCCTCCATCACTACATACTCTAGTACAGGAATATCAACCTGTTGTCCATCGGATACACCTTTCGGTCTCTCCTTAGGTCCCGACTAACCCAGGGCGGACGAGCCTTCCCCTGGAAACCTTAGTCTTACGGTGGACAGGATTCTCACCTGTCTTTCGCTACTCATACCGGCATTCTCACTTCTATGCGTTCCAGCGCTCCTCACGGTACACCTTCTCCACACATAGAACGCTCTCCTACCATACCTATAAAGGTATCCACAGCTTCGGTAAATTGTTTTAGCCCCGGTACATTTTCGGCGCAGGGTCACTCGACTAGTGAGCTATTACGCACTCTTTGAATGAATAGCTGCTTCTAAGCTAACATCCTAGTTGTCTGTGCAACCCCACATCCTTTTCCACTTAACAATTATTTTGGGACCTTAGCTGGTGGTCTGGGCTGTTTCCCTTTCGACTACGGATCTTAGCACTCGCAGTCTGACTGCCGACCATAATTCTTTGGCATTCGGAGTTTATCTGAGATTGGTAATCCGGGATGGACCCCTCACCCAAACAGTGCTCTACCTCCAAGAATCTTTATGTCGACGCTAGCCCTAAAGCTATTTCGGAGAGAACCAGCTATCTCCAAGTTCGTTTGGAATTTCTCCGCTACCCACAAGTCATCCAAGCACTTTTCAACGTGCCCTGGTTCGGTCCTCCAGTGCGTCTTACCGCACCTTCAACCTGCTCATGGGTAGGTCACATGGTTTCGGGTCTACGACATGATACTAATGCGCCCTATTCAGACTCGGTTTCCCTACGGCTCCGTCTCTTCAACTTAACCTCGCATCATATCGTAACTCGCCGGTTCATTCTACAAAAGGCACGCTCTCACCCATTAACGGGCTCGAACTTGTTGTAGGCACACGGTTTCAGGTTCTATTTCACTCCCCTCCCGGGGTGCTTTTCACCTTTCCCTCACGGTACTGGTTCACTATCGGTCACTAGGGAGTATTTAGGGTTGGGAGATGGTCCTCCCAGATTCCGACGGGATTTCTCGTGTCCCGCCGTACTCAGGATACTGCTAGGTACAAAGACTATTTTAAATACGAGGCTCTTACTCTCTTTGGCTGATTTTCCCAAATCATTCTTCTATAATCTTTGAGTCCACTTTGCAGTCCTACAACCCCGAAGAGTAAACTCTTCGGTTTGCCCTCCTGCCGTTTCGCTCGCCGCTACTAAGGCAATCGCTTTTGCTTTCTCTTCCTGCAGCTACTTAGATGTTTCAGTTCACTGCGTCTTCCTCCTCATATCCTTAACAGATATGGGTAACAGGTAGTACCTGTTGGGTTCCCCCATTCGGAAATCCCTGGATCATCGCTTACTTACAGCTACCCAAGGCATATCGTCGTTTGTCACGTCCTTCTTCGGCTCCTAGTGCCAAGGCATCCACCGTGCGCCCTTATTAACTTAACCTTATTTTCTGACCTTTCAGTCATAAACTCTTTTAATACTACAGCGTTTCGGTTTATTTTCTTGTTACTATTTGATATAGATATTCAATTTTCAATGTGCATTACTTGGTGATCTCTCACCAATGGAGCCTAGCGGGATCGAACCGCTGACCTCCTGCGTGCAAAGCAGGCGCTCTCCCAGCTGAGCTAAGGCCCCACAAGACCTCTCAAGACTAAACAAGACCAATGCGCAGTTCCTTATCCTTAGAAAGGAGGTGATCCAGCCGCACCTTCCGATACGGCTACCTTGTTACGACTTCACCCCAATCATCTATCCCACCTTAGGCGGCTGGCTCCTTACGGTTACCTCACCGACTTCGGGTGTTACAAACTCTCGTGGTGTGACGGGCGGTGTGTACAAGGCCCGGGAACGTATTCACCGCGGCGTGCTGATCCGCGATTACTAGCGATTCCGACTTCATGTAGGCGAGTTGCAGCCTACAATCCGAACTGAGACTGGCTTTAAGAGATTAGCTTACCGTCACCGGCTTGCGACTCGTTGTACCAGCCATTGTAGCACGTGTGTAGCCCAGGTCATAAGGGGCATGATGATTTGACGTCATCCCCACCTTCCTCCGGTTTATTACCGGCAGTCTCGCTAGAGTGCCCAACTAAATGATGGCAACTAACAATAGGGGTTGCGCTCGTTGCGGGACTTAACCCAACATCTCACGACACGAGCTGACGACAACCATGCACCACCTGTCACCTCTGTCCCGAAGGAAAACTCTATCTCTAGAGCGGTCAGAGGGATGTCAAGACCTGGTAAGGTTCTTCGCGTTGCTTCGAATTAAACCACATGCTCCACCGCTTGTGCGGGCCCCCGTCAATTCCTTTGAGTTTCAACCTTGCGGTCGTACTCCCCAGGCGGAGTGCTTAATGCGTTAGCTGCGGCACTAAACCCCGGAAAGGGTCTAACACCTAGCACTCATCGTTTACGGCGTGGACTACCAGGGTATCTAATCCTGTTTGCTCCCCACGCTTTCGAGCCTCAGCGTCAGTTACAAGCCAGAGAGCCGCTTTCGCCACCGGTGTTCCTCCATATATCTACGCATTTCACCGCTACACATGGAATTCCACTCTCCCCTCTTGCACTCAAGTTAAACAGTTTCCAAAGCGTACTATGGTTAAGCCACAGCCTTTAACTTCAGACTTATCTAACCGCCTGCGCTCGCTTTACGCCCAATAAATCCGGACAACGCTCGGGACCTACGTATTACCGCGGCTGCTGGCACGTAGTTAGCCGTCCCTTTCTGGTAAGATACCGTCACAGTGTGAACTTTCCACTCTCACACTCGTTCTTCTCTTACAACAGAGCTTTACGATCCGAAAACCTTCTTCACTCACGCGGCGTTGCTCGGTCAGACTTCCGTCCATTGCCGAAGATTCCCTACTGCTGCCTCCCGTAGGAGTCTGGGCCGTGTCTCAGTCCCAGTGTGGCCGATCACCCTCTCAGGTCGGCTATGTATCGTCGCCTTGGTGAGCCGTTACCCCACCAACTAGCTAATACAACGCAGGTCCATCTGGTAGTGATGCATTTGCACCTTTCAATGGATTATCATGCGATAATCCATTTTATGCGGTATTAGCTATCGTTTCCAATAGTTATCCCCCGCTACCAGGCAGGTTACCTACGCGTTACTCACCCGTTCGCAACTCATCCGCTCGGTGCAAGCACCAAGCTTCAGCGTTCTACTTGCATGTATTAGGCACGCCGCCAGCGTTCGTCCTGAGCCAGGATCAAACTCTCATTAAAAGTTTGAGTTCTCACTCATTTCTGTCACTGACAGATTTATTGTTTTTTTCATTGTTCAGTACTATAACCTTAGTTATAGTGCCCTGCACATTGGTTCGTCTTGTTCAGTTTTCAAAGGTCTTTGTCACTCAATCTCTCTCAAGCGACAACTATATTAGTATATCACAGCTCCCTGTCTCTGTCAACAGTTTTTTTAAACTTTTTTCAAGTTTTTTCTAACCACAATACACCATAGTCCGTACGGGATTCGAACCCGTGTTACCGCCGTGAAAAGGCGGTGTCTTAACCCCTTGACCAACGGACCTTGAGCTTTTCAACTCTTTCTATTATACCTACTTTTCCTACTTTGTCAAGAACTTTTTTCAGTGAATTTAATTTTTTCTTTTCTTCACTAACTTAACCACTGCTTCTGTCCGTGCAGTGTGGGGAAACATATCGACCGACTGGATATACTGGAGATCATAGACTTTTACTAGTTTAACCAAATCTCGTGCCAAGGTCGAAACATTGCAGGATACATAGACCATTTTTTCTGGGACATAGGTCAGGATGGTATCCAACAGCTTATCATCTAAGCCTGTACGAGGAGGGTCGACTATCAAGGCTTCTGCTCGGTAGCCATCACATTAGAAAATAAAAAGAGAGGTTGAACCTCTCTAAATTTATTTTTCTTCACTCATTTTTGATTTTACTTCATCATAAGATAGTGCATGAGACTCCTCTTCTACTGTCTCAGGCATTTTTCCTGTCTCGTAAAGAGATTTAATCTGTGTACTATCCAATGTTTCGTATTTCAACAATGCTTCTGCAATCAACTTGTGGGTTTCACGATTTGATTGAATAATTTCAGCTGCTTTATTTCGTGCCTCATTTAATAATAAACGTACTTCTTCATCAATCTCATAGGCTGTTTGTTCTGAAATTGATTTTTGAGGACTTTGTACACCAAACATAGCATGATTTCCTTCGTATTGAACTGGTCCTAGTTTTTCACTCATACCATATTCAGTTACCATTGCACGCGCCATCTGAGTAGCTTGTTCAAAGTCATTTGAGGCTCCTGTAGTTTGAACATTAAAGATAATTTCTTCAGCTACACGACCACCCATCAAACCTGCCAATTGCTCTTTCATATCTTCTTTAGACAGGAGCATTTGATCTTCTTTAGGAAGTGCAATCATGTATCCGCCTGCACGTCCACGTGGTACAATGGTAACTTTATGAACAACACGGGCATTTGACAAGACTAAACCAACAATGGTATGTCCAGCCTCGTGGTAGGCAACCAATTCACGTTCTCTTTGTGATACTGTTTTATCCTTCTTAGATGGTCCAGCAATCACTCTGTCCTCTGCCTCATCAATATCTGAAGCATCAATAATTGATTTGTTGCGACGGGCTGCAACCAAGGCTGCCTCGTTTAGAACATTTTCTAAGTCAGCTCCCACAAAGCCTGGGGTTTGTTGGGCAACTAGTTTCAAATCAACATCGTCCGCCAGAGGTTTATTTTTAGCGTGAACTTTCAAGATTGCTTCACGACCTTTAACATCAGGGCGACCAACCAAGACTTTTCTATCGAAACGTCCTGGGCGGAGAAGAGCTGGATCTAGAACATCTGAACGGTTAGTTGCAGCGATAACGATGATTCCTTCATTTCCCTCAAAACCATCCATCTCAATCAGGAGTTGGTTCAAAGTTTGCTCGCGTTCATCATTTCCTCCACCGAGGCCGACACCACGTTGGCGACCAACAGCATCAATTTCATCGATAAAGATGATAGCTGGCGCTGCTTTTTTTGCATCCTCAAAAAGAGAACGAACACGACTTGCACCAACTCCGACAAACATTTCTACAAAGTCAGATCCTGAGATACTAAAGAACGGAACCCCTGCTTCTCCAGCAACTGCCTTAGCAAGTAAGGTCTTACCTGTTCCCGGAGGTCCTTCCAAAAGAACACCCGCAGGAATACGCGCACCAAGTTTTGTAAATCGTTTTGGGTCTTTTAGGAATTCAACAACTTCGACTAATTCTTGTTTTTCTTCCTCAGCACCTGCAACATCTGAGAAACGTACCTTGATATCTTCTTTATTAGCAGCTTTAGCCTTGCTACGTCCAAAACTCATTGGATTCCTACTATTATTTCCTCCCATATTTCCCATCATAGAGAATAGGAAGAAGAAAAGAATAGCAAATGGAACAACAGACACAAGGATATTGATCCACATACCACTTGAACTCTCATGTTTGACTGTAACCTCAGCCTGATGTTCAGAAGCAAGTTTTTGCAATTCTGAAACTGTTGAATCAGACGGAAGAATAGTACTTGAGAATCTTTCTACTGTTGTAGTTGTAGGAGTAAAAAATTGAATTCCTGTTTCCTCTTTACTAGTCTTAGGATTTTTATAAACACCAGACACTTCAATGATGCTACCATTTGGCTGATAGGTTAATTCTTTTACATTGTCTGCTGTAATTTCTTTTACCAATTCTGTATAGTTAATTTTTTCGCTTCGCCCAGCAGTATTTCCAGAGTAAAAATACTGGAATCCTGTCACTAGGAAGAAGATAATTAACAAGTAGAGAAATGGATTTCTAACTAAACCGTTATTTTGTTTTTTCATTAAAGATAGATCTTTCTAATTTGAATAAACTTCTTCTTTCAATACTCCAACATAAGGAAGGTTACGATAATTTTCCTTATAATCCAGACCATAACCTACTACAAACTCATTTGGAATAGTAAAGCAGGTATAATCCGCTTCAATTTCAACAACACGTCCCTCTGGTTTGTCCAATAAAGTCGCGATTTTAACAGAAGCTGCTTCTCTTGCAATAAACATATCTCGCAAATTTTTCAAAGTTTGACCTGTATCGATGATATCCTCTACAAATAAAACATGTCTTCCTTTGATATCTTGAGTCACGTCTTGCTTGATATTGATGACACCACTACTTGCTGTTCCACCATGGTAACTAGATACCATCATGAAGTCCATCTCAATATGCGTATCAATATGTTTAACCAATTCAGCCATAAAAGGAATTGATCCTTTCAAAATTCCAATAAGAATTGGATTTTTCCCCTCATATTCTTTTGTTAGTTGTGCACCTAGCTTTTTAGCTGCTTCTGTAATTTCATCATGTGAAACGAGAATTTTTTTTATATCGTGTTCTAACATCTTTTTACCTATCTATTTTTTCTATATAAATTACAGTGTTCATTATATCATTTTTCGTGTTTTTACTCAAATCACTGGTCGCAATTCCTAAAATTGAGACAATTTCTCCAAATTGCTCAATAATAGGGGTTGTTTTTCGTTTTTCAATAGGGAGTTTCAAATCTATAAATAAACGTCTCAGTTTCTTTCGATGACCATTTAGGATAATAACATCGCCAGGTTTTCGACATCTAATATGTACAGATGTTTCCCGTGAAACCGTTACTTTTTGAACAAAATCCCCTTCAATAGGGATACCAAAGGAAAATAAATAACCCATATATCGAACTTGATTTTGATAGTGTAACACAAGTTCATCTTCCTTTTCATCGGCCTGAGGACTGATTTTACAAACTCGAAAATTCTGATACTCTTTTATCAGTTCGTAACCATTTTTAAGAGAGTGACGATACTGGCTTTTCGTTGCTAAAATCTGTCGAACTTCGGCAAACTGAGCCTTTGTCAGATTTAAGTCTGGAAATTGATTAAGATAATTCTGGAGCAAGATTCCTTGAGTTTGTTGTGAGTATGAAAATAGCTCATTCAAATCTTCCACATCAATTTGTTTCGAAAGATCCGTTATTGTTACTTGGTAATCTGAAATTTCCCTTCCTAAATCTAAAAGAGCGGATTTAAGACGAGGGTTTTCTTTTTCAAGTTCTGGTAAATACCTATTTCGAATACGATTGCGAAAATAGCTGTTCTCACGATTTGTTTGATCTTCGAAATGAAAAATTGGTGGGAAGTCTGTTTTATGAAAAGGCAATAAGGGACGGATGATTTCAATTCCATCAACTACTTGACTTTCTTTTATTCCTGTTAAATGACGTAGTCGACTTCCTCGAATCAAGCGCATCAAAATCGTTTCAACTTGATCATCTGCATGGTGAGCAGTAACCAAGGCAGTCGCTCCAGCCTCTTTCATAATTTTCCTAAAAAAATCATAACGAAACTCTCGAGCACGCACTTCTGAAAAGTCTCCTGAAAAACTTGTGATATAAATAGGAAGTTCAGCTGCATCAGCTAACTTCCTTAGTTCATTTTCCTCCCAGTCAGACTCACTTCTCTGCTTGTGATTGACATGTGCTAAAATCAACTCAATTCCCAACTCTTTTTGGTAAGTAGACAATAACTGGAATAAAAACATTGAATCCAGTCCGCCAGACAGAGCCAACACAACTTTAGAATGTTTTTTGAAATACTCTTTTTGGAGAAAATGATTTAAAAAATCCTGCTCCCTCATTTTAGAACCTCATAGACATCCTTGGCTATCTTAGCAATAGTGTCATAATCAGAATTTTTAGTGAAAATGGAGAGAACGAAAGGAGAATCCGTATAGACAATCGCAGTGTCATGTTTAAACTCGTCGGCATCTCCGATTTTATGAGCCACCTTAACCGAGACACCTTTTGCAATTCTTTGATTGTCAAAATCAGTCTTACTGAGAGATTCTAAGACAAAACCATTCTGATTATAAATAGCTTCCATAACTTTTCCAGCCATTTTTGAAGAAGTCAATTTATCATTCACATCCCAATCTTCACCCATAATAGTGGACATTTTTTCTTTAAAAACGCCGTCAGATTGATTGGTCACGTAATAACCTAAAATATTATGAGCAACATTATCAGACTCTTTTGTTACCTTGGTAATTAACTGTTGGAGACTGTAATCTTTGTTATCTTCTTTTTTAGGTAAGCTACCACTACCTTCTGGTTTATAGGACCCAGGGAAACTATTTACTTCTGGGATATACTTGAAGCTACTGTCTAGCGTATATTCCCCTTGATTTATCTTATCTTGAGCGTAATAAAGGTAGGTTAGTTTCAAGATGCTAGCTGCATAGAATTTACTGTCTTCATTCACCCCAGCCTCTTTACCTGTACTCAGCTGTTTAACATAAATAGAGTAATTTTCATTCTGATAGTTGTTTGATAAGATTTCTTGAACCTTCTGGATGCGATTGTCCTCTTCTGAGATGAACTCTTTTGATACCCACCCAACTTGATTAATATGGAGAAATTCTTGTCCCTCAGCAAAGAGGATTCTATCCACTGTTATGCGTTGATAGGGAGAAAGGGATGAAGAAATTTCTTTAGCGTCATAAGGGCTGTTATAAATAACAAACCCTGGCTCCAACCATACTTGTCTAGTTTGAATTTCAACTTGACTTTGATCATAGACCAAACGCTTATCTGCAAGGATAAACTGATGATTGTCTAATTTAAAAACAGGAATACCTTGTCTATTCAAACGCCACTCTACGATTTTAAAGGCGTTTCCAGGAGTCAATTTACCAGACTCCTTGACAAGATCCTCATTAGCATAGACTGCTGTTTCTCCGTATACCATTGGGGATTCCAGAGTTTCTTTATAGTAGAATCCATAATCAGACTCAGTTAGATAATAAATTTCTTGCGAAGAGTAAGGAAGCTGTTTTTCTGTGCTAACTACTCTTGAGGTTATGATAAAAGCAGGTAGCAATAAAACTACTAAGAACTTACGCATTCTTTCCTTCCCTTTCTTCTTGTAATCGTAATAAATGATTTTTAGTTGCTAATTCCTCTAGTTTTTCATCTGATAAACTTAAAAACTGCTCAACAACTTTTAATATATTTTCCATGACATTACCTCGGAAGCAAATCAGGAATTGTGTAAATCGCTTCTCGTTTCTTTGAGTAATAGTACTTGGCGCGTGCATATTTTGCTACATAGTCTTCGTCTTTCAACTTTTCAGCAAAAGCGGATTCCTTATCCTTTTCATCACTGAGAGTTTGGTATTGCTCTTTCAACTCTGTCAATTGCTGACGACGTTGCAGTAACTGATTATAGCTTTGGGCCAGATTGTAGGTCGGTAAAATAAACAATAAAATCATCAAAATCAGAACCCAACCCATAAAGCGATTCCTCTTTTGTCTCTCCTTCATCAAGTAACGACGACGTTGGTGTTCATTTTGAATAAAAGAATTATTCATCTGTACAATATTTTTAGACATTTCCTTCTACCCGTGTTTCACTGAGAATTTCATACATGCCTGCTGCATCTTCTTTTTTTGTACTATCTTTCATCTCTAGTACTTTAACAAGCAACAACTTATTTCCAAAGCGAATTTCAACTTGGTCATCAACTTTCAAATCCGTTGAACTTTTGGCCAAGATTCCATTCACCTTGATTCTACCTTTATCTGCTACTTCTTTTGCGACTGTGCGACGCTTAATAATTCGTGATACTTTTAAATACTTGTCTAATCTCATTTTTATTACCTCAAATTATTATTGTACCATTTTTATCTTTTTTATAGAAGAAAAATGTCAAATGAGATTTGTTTCCTTTGATTCTTTTATCTCTAATAAACTTTCTCCAAAAATCAGCAAACCTTCTAAAATTTCATAATTCTTCTTGTTCCGGACATCAAATACAACTTCCATTAATCCCTTATTCTCAGCTATGGCTGCTTTTAAGTTAGTTGCGGATAAGGCTTTAAAATAATCTTGAGCCAAGAACAGTCGTTGAGTGACTTTTTCAAATTGAACTGTAATCTTATTTTCTTTTCTTTCCACACGTTCTACAAAGACCTTGTCAAAATATGACTTGACCAAACCAATCTCTAAAAGGTATGCTACTACATCTGGATATTCTCCAAAGCGGTCCATCAACTCTTCTTGTAATTCTTCATAGTTGACACGATTGTCAATTTGACGAATTTTCTTGTAAATTTCAATCTTATGTCGCTGGTCAGAAATATAAGTATCAGGAAGATAAGCATCAATTTGTAAAATCAACTCAGCATTTCCTTTGATTCTTTTATTCCCATTACCATTACGTTTAGCAATAGCTTCCTCTAATAACTGTGAATACAATTCAAAACCAACAGAATCAATGAAACCTGATTGGGATTTTCCTAGGAGATTTCCTGCACCACGAATCGAAAGATCTCGCATCGCAATCTTAAATCCTGAGCCTAATTCTGTAAATCCCTTAATCGCTTCTAATCTCTTCTCAGAGACTTCACTAATTGATTTTTCTGGACGATACATGAGATAGGCATAGGCAATGCGATTACTACGACCAACCCTTCCTCTTAACTGATACAAGGTTGATAAGCCCATATGGTCTGCATTTTCAATAAATAAAGTATTGGCATTTGGAATGTCTACCCCTGTCTCAATAATGGTAGTCGTCACCAAAATATCATACTGACCTTCAATAAAGTCCAGTAGAGTATTTTCTAACTGAATTTCACTCATTTGTCCGTGAACATACCCAATTGCAGCCTCTGGAATCAACTCCTGTAATTCTGAAACCTTCTGGTCAATTGTGTCAACTTTGTTGTAAAGATAGTAAACTTGACCTCCACGCTCCATTTCACGCAAGATTGCATCACGAATCACACTAGGATTCTTCTCCAATACATAGGTTTGTACTGGATAGCGATTGGTTGGAGGTGTTTCAATAACAGACAAATCTCGGATTCCCAGCATAGACATGTGGAGAGTACGAGGAATTGGCGTTGCTGTCAAGGTTAGAACATCTACTTGTTTTTTCAGTTCTTTCAAAGTTTCCTTATGCTTGACACCAAATCGTTGTTCCTCATCAATAATCATCAAGCCCAAATCAGCAAACACAACATCTTTTGACAAAACACGATGCGTTCCAATCAAAATATCGACTTGACCATTCTTTAGTTTTTCAAGTGTCTCTGCCTGCTCTTTTTTACTTCTAAAACGACTCAACACATCAATATTAACAGCAAAATTTTGAAATCGTTCCTTAAAATTCGTATAGTGTTGTTGCGCTAAAACTGTTGTCGGAACTAGAACGACCACCTGTTTGTGATCATTGACTGCCTTAAAGGCTGCACGCATTGCAACCTCAGTCTTCCCAAAACCAACATCCCCAACTAAAAGTCGGTCCATGGGATGAGGATCCTGCATATCTCTCTTAATTTCCTCAATACTACGAAGTTGATCATCCGTTTCAACATAAGGGAAAGCATCATCAAAAGCATGTTGCTCATCATCATCAATTGAAAAAGCAAAGCCTTTCAATTGACTGCGTTCAGAATAGAGTTTGATTAAATCGTCAGCTATATCCTCTACCTGGCTCTTAACTTTTTGCTTGGCTTTTTTAAAATGACCATCATTTAATTTATTAAGTTTTGGAGGTTTCCCATCACTTGAAACGTATTTAGACAGCAGATGAATCTGTTCTACTGGGATAGAAATTTGATCTCCATTTTGATATTGAACACTGACATAATCTCGGTGAATTCCTTTGATTTCAATTGTTTCAATACCTAGATATTGACCAATTCCATGGATATGGTGAACAACGTAGTCCCCTTTTTCAAGTTCATTATAATCTTTTAATCGCTCTGCATTTGAAGCATGTTGTCTTCGAAAACGACGTTTTAATTTCTTTTGAAAAATCTCATGTTCAGTAATTAAGAGAATTTTTTCATCTACAAAATGAAAACCATGTCTTAGATTACCCTCAATCAAGTTTACAGATTCTTTACATATACTTGACTTATCTCTGGAATCCAATTTAATCTGGTATTCCTCTAAAACATCCTCCAACGTCTTACTTCCCATTGAATTGCTAGACTGCAAAATAATAGTGTATTTCATTTTTTTGTATCGCTCAATTTCTTCTTTTAAAAATGAAAATTGATTGAAAAACTCTTGCATAGGGTATTGATTAAATTGATAAATGTGATCAAACTTAAGATTTCCTAAGCCCTTTTGCAGATTGGAGAAAAAGGTAACTGGACTTTGTTTTTTATAGGTTTGCTCTGTATCTGCAAAATACTGCATATCAGAAAATGATTTACCATTCTGTAAATCTTCTGTAAAGTATTTTGCTAATTCTCTTTCAAAGGATTCATACTGATTCATCAATTTTTGATAGTCATCAAAGAATACTGGTGTATCTTTTTCAATATAATCAAATACAGTCCATGTTTTATCGTAACATAAGGACAAAAACTTTCGACTATCTGAATGTACTTGTTTTTGATGAAAACTTGACAAAATCTCTTCCAAATATGATTTTAAAATTGGTGATAGAGTCTTTGAAATTTGCTTTTCTAAAGCTGACTGTCCTCGTTGATAATCTTTTTCTCTCAAAAGTATGTCGCTAGCTGGAAAGATAGTGAGGTTTGTCTGATTTTCTTTCGATAATTGTGTTTCGACTTCAAAAGTACGAATACCATCTACTTCATCGCCAAAAAACTCGATTCGGAAAGGTTCTAACTGAGACATCTCAAAAATATCTAAAATGTCTCCTCGAATACTAAACTCACCTTGGGTCTGTACTTGAGTAACTTTTCGATATCCAATTTCCTTTAACCGGTGAAGTAGCTCGTGTTGGTCATATTCTTCGCCAACTGCAATTTTTATAGTACTTTCTTTATATCTAGTCGGAGAGGGTAAAATTAACCGACTCGCTGCGATATTACAAACTAAAATCCCTTTCTTAGACGGATCACTCAAAAAACGCAAGGCCTCAACCCGCGAAATGATTTTTTCTTGCGAAGACATCAAAAACTCTACCATAGGAGAGTCATCAACCAAAAATGGATAGACAAGTTCCTCTCCTAAGAGAGAAAGAAGATCACTGATAATTCGTTCTGCTTCTCCATAAGTTGAAGTCAGTAACACAATCTTATTTTCTTTTTCTAGACTGCTTGCAATTGCAAGAGCCTTGGTAGAAGTTGATAAACCAAGTATTAGTTGTCTTTTCTTATCTATCAGATTTTGATGCCATTTTTTTATCTGGTCATTTTCTGAGAATAAATCTAATAAAGTCACCATTTATCCGTTATACCTCTGCATTGTTTTCTCAAAGTTTTTCTCTTGTAAATAGTAGTTTACAGCATCGTCAACCTTGTCAATAGACTGTAAAATACCCACATAGTCATCCTGATCAAACTTACTTAAAACATGATGAACAACTGACATGCCTTTTTTAGGTCTTCCAATACCTATTTTAACACGGTTAAATACCTGAGTCCCTATATGTTGAATAATAGACTTGATACCATTATGACCACCTGCTGATCCCTTTGCTCTTAAACGAATTTTCCCGACTTCCATGTCAAGGTCGTCGTAAATAACGAGTAAATCTTCAATATCCAAACCATAGTAAGTCAATAAAGCATGAACCGCTTTTCCACTTTCATTCATAAATGTTGTTGGTTTGACCAGATAAATTTTTTCTCCATTGAGGAAAAAAAATGCTAGGTCAGCTTGAAATATCTTGTCATGTGTAAAGGTAACATTTTGTTTTTTGGCCAATTGGTCAAGCAACATAAATCCAACGTTGTGCTTGGTTTCAAAATATTTATCCCCTGGATTTCCTAATCCAACAAGTAATTTAGTCATTTATTTTTCCTTTCAAAAGCCAAAAGGGTTGGAATTTTTTTCCAACCTAATTGACACTATTTATTAAATGTTATTAAACGTTAAAGCGGAATTCCATGATATCGCCATCTTGAACGATATATTCTTTTCCTTCTTCACGCAAGCGCCCAGCTTCTTTTACAGCCTTTTCAGATCCATATTTCACTAAATCCTCATATGACATGGTTACTGCACGAATAAAACCTTTTTCAAAGTCTGAGTGGATAATACCAGCTGCTTGAGGAGCTTTCATACCACGCTTAAAGGTCCAAGCACGGACTTCTTTTTCACCAGCTGTGAAGTAAGTTCCGAGTCCAAGCAAGTGGTAAGCTGCACGAGTCAACTTATCAACACCTGATTCTGTCAAGCCAAGTGCTTCAAGAAACTCTTGTTTATCTTCATCATCTAACTCAGAAATTTCTTCTTCAGCACGCGCGGAAATAACAACTACCTCTGCATTTTCTGTCGCTGCAAATTCACGAATTTGCTTCACATAATCGATAGAATCTGGATCTGAAACTACATCCTCATCCACATTGGCAACATAAAGAACTGGTTTAGTGGTTAAAAGGAAGAGACCTTTGACAACCTTTTGTTCCTCATCTGTAAATTCAATAGTTCGAGCTGATTTTCCATCTTCAAGAACAGGCTTAATCTTTTGAAGGACGTTAAACTCTGCTACTGATTCTTTATCTTTTTGCGTACGTGCCATCTTTTCTACACGCGCGTAGCGTTTATTGACTGATTCTAAGTCAGCAAGAATCAACTCCAGGTTAATGGTATCAATATCTGCAAGTGGATCCACAAAGGCGTCTTCACGTCCTTGCTCACGCATAACATTTTCATCATCAAAAGCACGAACTACGTGAACAATCGCATCTACTTCACGAATATTGGCCAAAAATTTATTTCCTAGACCTTCTCCTTTTGATGCTCCTTTTACAATCCCTGCAATATCTGTAAATTCAAAGGTTGTTGGAACTGTCTTTTTAGGAGTAATCATTTCCGTTAGTTTTTGTAGGCGTTCATCTGGAACTTCTACCATCCCAACATTTGGATCAATAGTCGCAAATGGGTAGTTTGCTGCCTCTGCTCCTGCTTTTGTAATTGCATTAAAAAGGGTTGATTTACCAACGTTTGGCAAACCAACGATACCTGCTGTTAAAGCCATAGTTTCTCATTCTCCGTTCTCATTTCAATCCCTAACATTATAACACAAAAAGGGAAAACTTGCTAACCCTCTAACTAAGGGTTCTTAGTCAATAATCTTATTCATTTTTCGTTCAAAATCATAGCGACTCATCATGACAAGGTGGTCACAATTGCTACACTTTATTTTGATATCTGCCCCTACACGTGTAATTTCCCAACGATTGGCCTTTTTACCTGTTGACTTGATGGTGCAAGCATGTGGTTTTTTCATTTCAACAAAATTTCCAACTTGATACATACTACTCTCCTTTTCTTTTTCGATTATATCATAAAAGAGGCGAGCCAGGCTCAACCTCTTTCACTTAATTTGTACGAACTGGTGTAATGAGCTGCATGAAGTCTTCGTCAGTATCTGCTGGCACAAGAGTAAATGGACGAACAGCTGAAATAAAGCTAATAGTTACCTTTTCGCTATTTAAAGCCTTGAGGGAATCAATCAAGTAAGTTGGGTTGAAACTAATAGTTAAATCATCACCAGTCACCTGCTCCGTATCGATTTCTTCGTTTACTTTACCAACTTCTGGAGAGTGAACATGGGCGCTAACAACTCCACCTTTAATTTCAAGCTTCACAGTACCATTTTGAGTCGCACTTGATAAGAGACGTGCACGCTCCATAGATTGACGCAAATTAACCACATCAAAAGTAATTGTAGTGTTAAAGTCTGTTGGAATCAAGCGATCTGTATCAGGATAATTACCTTCTAGTAGACGAGTATAGAAACTAATATTTTCGCTTCTAAAGAGGATTTGATTATTTGCAAAGAAAATCTCCACAGTTTTAATATCATCCGTAAATACCGCTGAAAATTCGCGTAGAGAACGACTAGGAATTACTACATCGAAATCATCTCCATTTTTTTCAAGAGTCAATTTTTTCTGGCTAAGGCGATGAGAGTCTGTTGCAACTGTTTTTAGTTCCTTGTGTTGGCTCAAAATAAAATGGACACCAGTTAAGATTGGACGACTTTCTTGCGTACTTGCAGCAAAAGCTGTTTCATTGATAATTTTCTTGAGCAGTTTTGTTTCAAGAATCAAAGGTGTGCTTGCTGAAATTTCTTGGATTCGTGGGTACTGTTCGCTATCTTTTCCTTTTAGAGTAATTTCTGATTTACCACTTGTTAAGACAATTTGTTTTTGTTCAATCTCTTTAAAATCTAGCGTTACATCTGGAAGACTAGATACAACATTGATAAAGAAAGAAGCTTCAAGAAGAATCGAACCCAAAGAAGTAATTAAAAGACCAGCATCTTCATTCTTTTGAGAAATGAAATTCTCAATAGAAATTTGCCCGTTTGAGCCAATTAAAGTAATTCCTTCATTTGTAACATCAATTTTAATTGTTGATAAAATTGGAATAGCATTTTTTGAGCTAATTGCCCGTTTTGTAGTATTTAAGGCTTGTAGAAATAAATTTTTATTGATTGAAAAATGAATCATGGATTCTCCTTTATTTATTTTTAGTATTAGAAAGTTAATAGTAATAATAGGGTGTGTGAATTCTGTGGAAAACTGGAAACTATTTAGTAAATTCAAGCTTTTGAGCTTGTTTAAAAAATGTGGATAAAAAAGATAAAAAATAAAAAGTTATCCACAAACTACTTGATTTTCTTTTTGATCGCTTCTACTTCTAAACGTAAATTATCGTCTTCGTCAATCAGTGATTTAATTTTGGCATGGGCATGAATAACGGTGGTGTGATCCTTTCCGCCAAATTCTTTTCCTATTTTTGGAAGACTATTATCTGTCAGTTCTCTAGCTAGATACATAGCAACCTGACGTGCCAAAACGATGTTTTGAACTCGTCTCGTCCCCTTCATTTCTTTGACGCTCACTCCATAAAAATTACCAACTTCAGTTTGGATTTTCTCAATTGGAATAACAAGTATCTGGCGTGCATCTTGCTTACGTGCTCTGATAGCTTCAGCAGCAATATCAATAGTGATATCCTTAATCTTCTTCACTCTGGCAATTAAAGTGATATCATTGATTGCTCCTTCCAGTTCTCGAACATTTGAATCAAATTGGCCAGCCAAGTATTCCAGAGTATCACTTTGGAAATGGTAATCCAAATGCTCTGTTTTACTTTGAAGAATGGCGATACGTGTTTCAAAGTCAGGAGGGGTGATATTTTGTGTTAATCCCCAGCTAAAGCGCGTGACAAGTCTCTCTTCAAGGCCTTCTAGGTGTTTAGGACTACGATCACTGGTTAGAACAATCTGTTTCTGTTTATCATGAAGAGCATTGAAGGTATTGAAAAATTCTTCCTGGGTCGCGACTTTTTTGCCACTGAGAGATTGAATATCATCAATCAATAAGAGATCAAGGCTACGGTAAGTCTTTTTGAACTTTTCCATTTCCCCAAGTCTCAGGTGTTCAAGAAAGTCATTGATAAAGCTTTCGGCAGGAATGTATTTGACACGCGCATCAGGAATATTTTTCAAAATCTCATTTCCAATCGCATTGAGCAAGTGAGTCTTTCCAAGACCAGGTCCTCCATAGATGAAAAGAGGATTATAGGTAAGAGCTAAATCTTCAGATACAGCTAATGCAGCGGATACCGCCCAAACATTCCCATCACCTTGAATAAAGTTATCAAAGGTATATTTTTCTTTTAACCCTGTTTCGGAATAGGGAATCGTTGGTAGTGCAGGTGTGTAATCGTAAGTAGAGACACTATTCGTATCATTTACTTGAGGAGATTCTGTACTCTGAGGTTTAGTGAAAATATAGTGAGGTTTGATTTCAGAATCATAAATTTCAAAACCAGCAGCAATAATAATATCTTTTAATTGCTTTTCCCACACCATTTCCATCTCTGATCTCGGTAGAAATATAGTAGCTGTATTTTCTTCTACTTTGATGAGTTCAGCAGGTGTAGCATAGAAATCATACATAGATCGAGTTAATCTTTCTTGAGCAAATTCTAAAATACGATTCCAAAATTGCTTTTCTTTCAACTATTTTTCCTCCTTTTCTATGATTTTAGTAGTTTAGTGTTAGACTTATTTTACCATAGATAGCAGGATTTTTCCACAGATTGGGGAAAAGAATCCACAATGTTAGCAGTATTTATCCACAGGTTGGGGATAAATAGAAAAATCCTTGATTTAGTAAGTCTTTTGCTAATAAAAATAGTGGATAAAGTTGTTGATTAAGAAAATAAAAGAACAGCCTTATTTCAGGCTGTTGATAATTCTGTCATATTCTTCTTGACTTGAAAAAGAAATAACAATCTTTCCAGTATCTTTTTTAGAAAGTTTAATTTCTACATTCACTCCAAGAAGTTTTTTCAATTTATCTTCCTCATCTTTGATGAAAGAGTCACTATTTTTCTGTTTCTTTTGTTTTTTTTCTGTCAGCAGTGTTTCTAGTTTTCTCACAGAGATGTCTTCGTTTTTGATTAATTGGAAGAAATATTCTTGTTGCTCTTTATCCAAACCAACTAGTGAACGTGCATGCGCTTGAGATATTTTTCCATTTTCCACTTCAGATAAGATATGCTCTGGTAGGGAAAGCAAACGAATAAAATTAGTGATATAAGGACGAGATTTTCCCATTTTATCCGCTATCTCAGTATGAGTAAATCCTTTTTCTACCAAAGATTCGTAGGCGCGTGCCTCTTCAACTGGATTTAAGTTCTCTCTCTGCAAATTCTCAATGATAGATTGGATCATCATCTCCTGATCTGAGAGGTGTTTTACAAGGGCTGGAATAGAGGTCAGACCAGCTAAGAGAGAAGCCCGGTATCGTCTCTCTCCTGCAAGAATTTCATAACCAATTACAGGAGATTGACGAACGATGATTGGTTGGATGAGACCATTTTCTTTGATTGATTGAGCTAATTCCTTTAGTTTATCTGCATCAAATTCTTTTCGAGGTTGGTAAGGATTTTTTTGTATTTCTGCGATAGAAATCATTTCAAATTTTTCCATGATTCTACACTAACATATCTTTTACTATCTGTAAAGTTTTCTTTACACTGATGTCAATTAAGACTCTAGATCACCAGAATTCTTATCAAGTTTAATAGAAGTTGTTTCCTCCTTACCATTACGATAGTAGGTTACTTTTATAGTATCTCCTACAGCATGAGTATAAAGAGCATGTTGTAGGTCTGTTGATGAAGCAATCTCTTTGTCGTCAACTTTAGTAATGACGTCGTATTTTTGAAGATGTCCATTTGCTGGCATATTACTTTGAACAGATCGAACAACTACACCTGAAGTAAGACTACTTGGAATGTTGAGTTTTCTCAGATCATTCGCTCCAACATTAGCCAAATTGACCATTTGAATTCCAAGAGCAGGACGAGTTACTTTACCGTCAGTTTCCAGTTGTTTAATAATATTTTGTGCATCGTTTGAAGGAATTGCAAATCCAAGACCTTCTACAGATGTTTTCCCGTTACTTGCGATTTTACTTGATGTAATTCCTATAACTTGACCTTGAATGTTTACAAGTGGACCACCTGAGTTACCTGGGTTAATAGCAGTGTCTGTTTGAATAGCTTTTGTAGAAATAGCTTGTCCATCTTCAGATTTTAGAGATACAGTTCGATCAAGACTTGAGATGATTCCCTGTGTAACTGTATTGGCATATTCAGAACCTAGCGGACTACCAATTGCAATCGCTGTTTCCCCTACGTTAAGTTGGCTAGAGTCACCGAATTCAGCTACGGTTGTTACTTTCTCTGAAGAGATTTTTACGACAGCAATATCAGAGAAGGTGTCAGATCCTACAATCTCACCAGGGACCTTAGTACCATCTGCCAAGCGGATATCAACTTTTGAAGCTCCTTTGATAACGTGAGTATTTGTTACAAGATAGGCATCATTCCCATTCTTTTTATAGATAACCCCTGAACCTTCACTTGCAATTTGTTGCGAATCAGGATCAGTATCTGTTTCGTCAGTTCCAAATAGACTACTTTGTCTATTTGATGAATAAGTAATAACAGATACAACGGCATCTTTAACTTTATTGACTGCTTGGGTAGTTGAGGTTTCATTCTTATAGGATGTTTGGGTAACAGTATTAGAATTATTATTTGTAGCTTGGTTTCCTTGTTTTTGAGAAAGTTGTAATGTTACAAAACTTCCTAGTGCACCACTTAAAAAACCTATTAGGATGATTACAAGAACTTTTACTCCTTTTTTGTAAAATTTTTGTAAGTGTTTCATAAACGCCTCCGTTTGTTATTGTTTGTCAAGATTATAAACCTATTAACTTAATCCAAACTTAAAAGTTTGAAAGTTTTACACAAGTTGTGGATAACTCACTTCATTCTGTGAATTTGCTTGTTATTTTAGATGGTTTTGATGTGTATAAGATGTGAAATAAAGTGTGGATATGGTAGAATAGAAGAATGAAAATAAAAATTGTAACAGTGGGAAAACTGAAAGAAAAATATCTTAAAGATGGTATTGCTGAATATAGCAAACGAATTTCACGTTTCGCAAAATTAGAAATGATTGAGCTTGCTGATGAGAAAACACCTGATAAAGCTAGTGAAATAGAAAATCAAAAAATCTTAGAAACAGAAGGTGCTAGAATTCTTTCTAAAATTGGAGAAAGGGATTTTGTCCTTGTCTTGGCTATAGAAGGAAAAACATTCTCCTCAGAGGAATTTAGTAAGCAATTAGAAGAGGCTTCTATAAAAGGCTACTCAACTCTTACTTTTATCATTGGCGGAAGTTTAGGTCTAGCTCCTGGTGTAAAAAATAGGGCTAATCTTTCTGTCAGTTTCGGACGTCTAACCTTACCACATCAGTTAATGAGATTGGTTTTAATTGAACAAATTTACCGAGCTTTTACAATTCAGCAGGGATCTCCTTATCACAAATAGAAGATTGACTTAGCTCTTGTTTTTTGATAGAATGTTCATGTTAGGTCTCATAGCTCAGCTGGATAGAGCATTCGCCTTCTAAGCGAACGGTCGCAGGTTCGAATCCTGCTGGGATCAATTTTAGATGCAAAGCTGGGAGTTTTCCCAGCTTTTTTCTTAAAAAAGTGCGTTTCAGGTGCAAAAATGTACAGTTGGGAAGAATTTTTTCTTACATGGTCTTCATTTTGTATAATAGGTGTGTAAGTTAACTTACAAGAAAAAATAATACAGGAGATTTCATTATGAAAAATACAGTAAAGTTGGAACAATTTAAAGAAGTAACAGAGGCAGAATTGCAGAAGATTCGGGGTGGGGAAATTAGAAAGGAAAATAATTTTTTATTTTATTTTTTTAAAAGAAAGTAAAGGGAGAAAAGAATGGATTTTTTCGCAATAATAAGCGTTATATTACATATTTTTATTACTAGTAAAAGTTATAATTTGATTTGTAACACAACTAGAAAAGAACAATACTTCTTTATTTTTTATACAGTAATAGTAGAATTTGTAGTTGAATTTTTCTTCTATTCTATATACTTAAGTGGATTAGGGATTGAAAAATTTTTATATCCATTTATTTTATACGCTTATTTTATATGGTTTAAAAAGTTTGATAAGTATAGGGGAGTATTCCTAAGTTTCCTGCTTTCTCTCTTATATCATAGTACTCATACTTTTATAGCTGTAACCCTATCCTCGATAACAGGTGATGAGCTTGCATTACACTATGAAAGTATATTCTTTCTAGTAGTATTGTTGTTGACTTATTTTATTATTATAAAAATAAGTCGTTATTTCCATTTGGAAATAACATATTTTGACAAAGATTATCTGTACCTTTTTTTAAAAAAAGTAATAGTTGCTTTCTTTGGTTTGCATATCTTATTGTTTATTTCAGATATAGTAAGTACAACTCATCATTTAAATAGCTTCGGAAGTATTTTATCAACCATTGTTTTTATTTGCTTGTTATTGATTTTCTTTGCAATGAATTCTCACAAGGTTCAAATTGAAAAAGAGATTGCTCTAAAACAAAAGAAATTTGAACAAAAACATTTACAGACTTATACTGATGAAATTGTGGAGTTGTATAATGAAATTCGAGGTTTTCGTCATGACTATGCAGGGATGCTTGTCAGCATGCAAATGGCGATTGACAGTGGAGATTTACAAGAAATTAACAGGGTTTACAATGAAGTCCTAGTAAAAGCAAATCAGAAATTGAGATCAGACAAATATACTTACTTTGATTTAAATAACATAGAAGATTCTGCTTTACGAAGTTTAATTGCTCAATCGATTGTCTATGCACGAAAAAATGATGTAGAGTTTACATTGGAAGTAAAGGATATCATTACTAGACTGTCAATAGATTTACTTGATCTTGTTCGTATCATGAGCATTTTATTAAATAATGCTGTTGAAGGTGCTGCAGATAGTTACTTGAAACAAATGGAAGTTGCAGTCATTAAAATGGATTTTGAAACAGTTATAGTTATCCAGAATTCATGCAAAATCACTATGACGCCTTCAGAGGATTTATTTGCCCTAGGTTTCTCTACCAAAGGAAGAAATAGAGGTCTAGGACTTAATAATGTCAAAGAGATTTTAGATAAGTATGACAACATTATTTTAGAAACAGAGATGGAAGACAACACATTTAGACAAATTATTAGATTTAAGAGAGAATTTGAATGAAAGTATTAATTTTAGAAGATGTTATTGAGCATCAAGTGAGACTTGAGAGAATATTGAATGAAATCTCTGAGGAATCGAATATTCCTATTTCATATAAGACAACAGGAAAAGTTCGTGAGTTTAAGGAATATATTGAAAATGATGAGGTAAACCAGCTTTATTTCCTAGATATCGATATTCATGGAATTGAGAAAAAGGGATTTGAAGTGGCACAGTTTATTCGTCATCACAATCCTTATGCTATTATTGTCTTTATCACCAGTCGATCTGAATTCGCTACTTTAACTTATAAGTATCAGGTATCAGCTTTAGATTTTGTAGATAAGGACATCAATGATGAATTGTTCAAAAAACGTATCGAGCAGAGTATCTTCTATACCAAAAGCATGCTGCTTGAAAACGAAGATGTTGTAGACTATTTTGATTACAACTATAAGGGAAATGATTTGAAAATTCCTTACCATGATATTCTGTATATCGAAACAACAGGTGTTTCTCATAAATTGCGAATTATTGGTAAGAATTTTGCCAAAGAGTTTTATGGAACTATGACAGATATTCAGGAGAAGGACAAACATACTCAGCGATTTTATTGCTCCCATAAATCTTTCCTTGTCAATGTGGGAAATGTGAGAGAAATTGATCGAAAGAATTTAGAAGTTGTTTTTTATGAAGATCATCGTTGTCCCATTACCCGTTTGAAAGTTCGTAAATTAAAAGATATTCTAGAGAAAAAATCTAAAAAGTGATTGACAATAAGTAAGAAATTGATATAATGGTTATATCTGCTACAGATAGATGGTCCGTTGGTCAAGGGGTTAAGACACCGCCTTTTCACGGCGGTAACACGGGTTCGAATCCCGTACGGACTATTTTATCCGCCATAGCTCAGTTGGTAGTAGCGCATGACTGTTAATCATGATGTCGTAGGTTCGAGTCCTACTGGCGGAGTTAGATAAAAAAACACCATCTGGTGTTCTTTTTCTTTTAGTTGACATCACCTAGCATTTTCATAAGGAAGTCTGTCATTTCTTGCGGACTTTCTTTTTTTCCATGAGCAATCCAAGTTTGACAAACTCCAAATAGGGCATTTGTCAGATAAATGCTACTATATTCTAATTCAATTGAATTTAGTTGTAGTTGCATAAAGCGCTTCTGAAGGTCCGTGCTCAGCATGATATGAAGCTTATTTCTTAAGAAATTTTGGATTTCTTTGGTACCATTTTCAGATAAAAGAGCAGCTAATAATGGTTCAGACTCTAAATAATCAAATACTTCTAAAATGGCATCTTTTTTATGATGAGCATGTTTTTGGAAGATATACTCAAATGTATGAAATAACTTACTTTGATAGTGTTCAATCATATCATACTTATCCTTGTAATGGGTATAGAAGCTAGAACGACTAATTCCAGCTTTTTCTGCTAATTTAATTGTAGTAATTTGATCGAAGGGGTGATCCATCAATAATTGAACCATGGCATTTTCAATATTTCTCTTTGTTTTTAATCGTTTGTTACTTTCTTCCATAGTTTCTCCTTATGAACAATTTAGACTATATGTCTAAAAAAATATTTTTTATCTTGTAATTTAGATTTTTTAATGTATAATCTATTATATCAAAAATTTAGACAATATGTTTAAAAAAGGAGGAAATATGTTTAAAGAATGGAAAGCAATTTTTAAAAAACCGACATTCATTATTGTAATGATAGGAATTTCTCTTATTCCAGCTTTATACAATATCATATTTTTATCGTCAATGTGGGATCCATATGGTCAAGTATCGGAGTTACCTGTAGCAGTTGTTAATAATGACAAGGAAGCTTCTTATAATGGAAATACAATGGCCATAGGAAAAGACATGGTGTCTAATTTAAAAGAAAATAAGGCTTTAGATTTTCATTTTGTCAATGAAGAAGAGGGGAAAAAGGGGCTAGAGGATGGCGAATATTATATGGTAGTGACTTTACCAAGTGATCTATCTGAAAAAGCTACTTCGATCCTAACAAATCACCCTGAACAGATGCAAATTGATTATCAAACTTCAAGTGGCCGTAGCTTTATTGCAAGTAAGATGAGTGATTCTGCAATGACACAATTAAAACAAACCGTCTCTACGAATGTAACTGAAACATACACCAAGGCACTATTTCAAAAAATGAGTGACTTGAAGTCTGGGATAAATAAAGCAGCTGATGGAAGTGAGCAACTGGCTAATGGAACTAATCAGTTAGCAAAAGGAAGTCAAACATTGACGACAAATCTCAATACTCTAGCTAACTCAAGTGTAACTTTTTCAAATGGAGCTAATCAATTTACAAAAGGCTTATCTAGCTATGTGTCTGCTATAGAGCAATTACATATTGGTTTAGGAACTTTTAATAGTGGTTTACAAAGTTATACAAATGCTGTCTCACAGGTTGACACTGGACTTGGTCAATTGGCCTCAAGAACTCCTGAATTGGTGACAGGTGTAAATCAGTTGAATACAGGTATAAAGTCCTATACAGGTGGGGTTTCACAATTGGATATAGGTCTCAATCAATTTTCAGTTGGTGTAAATGCTTATACAAGTAGTGTAGAAAAACTTTCTAATGGAACAAATCAATTATCAAATCAATCAGATGCACTAAGAGATGGAATGGAGCAATTAAATACTGGTATTAAAGAAATTTCAAATCAACTGAATTCCTCATCTCAACAGAATGAACAAATAACTCAATTAGCAACTAGTCTAGGAGAACTAAATAAAACACTACAAGCTCTTACAATGTCAGATAATACTCAACTGAAAGGTACATTGTCAGAAGCTTTGCAAAATCTAACAACTCTTGCTCAGGATATTGTGACCAAAAGTCAGACAGAACAAGAGAAAACTATTGCTAACCTTCAATCAACAGCTACTTATCAATCTCTCACAGAGGAACAAAAGAAAGAACTGATAGAAGCTATTTCTAAAAATTCTAATTCTACTATTGAGTCAGCAAAAACAATTTTAACGACAGTAGGAGGATTGAAAGAAAGTATAGAGAATTCAGAACAACAAGTAACCAATCTATCTGATGTACAGACGAAAGCAAATCAACTCTTACCTGTAGCATCTAGCTCCTTGACAACATTGTCAAATGGATTTACAAAATTACAAACTACTGTAGACAATCAGTTAGTTCCTGGAAGTCAGTCAATTGAAAAAGGAGTTGTAAACTACACTAAGGGACTAGATACTATTTCTATAGGTGCTAATAAACTAAGTGAAAAGAATGAAAATTTAACAACTAGTCTAGATCAATTAGTTTCTGGATCCAGTAAGTTGACAGAAAATACATCAACCTTGACAGCTGGAGTAGATGCGTTAGCTGGAAAAGCTCCAGAATTAGTATCAGGTATAGAAAGTTTGTCATCTGGTTCTGCTCAATTGAATAATAAGAGCCCAGAGCTAATAGCAGGTCTCACTAAATTACAATTTGGCTCTGGTCAATTAACAGATAAATCAACACAGTTACTTTCTGCGGCATCTCAACTAGGAAGTGGCGCTATGAAGATTGCAGATGGTGCTGGAAAACTAGCAGATGGTGGAACAAGCTTAACCTCTGGTCTTGAAGATTTACAGACAGGAGTTGGTTCATTAGGACAAGGATTAGGAAATGCTAATAATCAGCTCAAATCAGCATCAACAGAATCTGAAAATGCAGAAACATTATCTAATCCTCTAGTTCTCTCAAAAACAGATAATGACCAAGTTCCTGTAAATGGGATTGCCATGGCTCCTTATATGATATCAGTTGCTCTTTTTGTTGCTGCTATATCTACTAATATGATTTTTGCTAAGTTGCCTTCTGGACGTCATCCAGAGAGCCGCTGGGCTTGGTTGAAGTCTCGCTCTGAAATAAATGGGATTATAGCTGTCTTAGCAGGTGTTTTAGTTTATGGAGGTGTCCATCTTATTGGATTGACTGCGAACCATGAGATGAGGACCTTGATTCTAATTATAATCACAAGTTTAGCTTTCATGTCTATGGTTACAGCTTTAACAACTTGGAATAGCCGTATAGGAGCTTTCTTCTCTCTTATTTTACTTTTATTACAGTTAGCATCAAGTGCAGGGACCTATCCACTTGCTTTGACAAATGATTTCTTTAAGGGTGTCAATCCTTGGTTACCAATGAGTTACTCTGTATCAGGTTTACGACAAACAATCTCTATGACAGGAAATATTCATCACCAAGTGATTTTCCTTATTATAACACTAGCTTTCTTTACTGCTTTAGGTATGCTAGCTTATCAACCTAAGAAAATGGAAGAAGATTAAAAAGATTGGCCAAGGAATTGGTCAATCTTTTTCTGTCTTAGATAAATTTCGTCTGTGATTATAGATTCCAAAAAGAAGAAGGGCAGTTAGTGAGCAGGCTGCTCCAATAACAAAACCATTAGGGATAAAGGAAAGTGTAATGGTACCTTTTCCCTTTGGAACATCAACCTTCATAAAACCAGTTTGAGCCTGCTTAATTTCAAGTTTTTTTCCATCTTGGTATGCAGACCAACCTTTGTCATAAGGAATAGTGAAGAAAATAGAGGTATCTTGTTTTACTTCATATGTAGCAAAGACTTTATTTTTAGAGGTGGATACTTCTACAGGTTGTTCTTCAATTTTTTGGATTGCCTCAGTTAGGGCCTGAGTATCTAAACGATAGAAGGCTGGAGATTCAAATGATACCTGAGAATTTCCAGGGAAGCTAACACTGATATTGAAAGTTTTTTGTTCTTCAGTATAACCCAAATTAAAGAAGTTAAAGGTATTGTCAGTTGTAAAAGACTTTTTTTCACCGTTGACAATGATGTCAACTTTCTTTTGCTTATCGTTTGTAAAATGAAGATTTGAAAAAGAGAGATAGACTTGGCTATTTTGAGGAACCTTAATTTGATAATCAATTTGGGCATCTTCATTCGTAGAACCTGTGATACTTGTTAAACCTTCAGAATTATCTGTTTTATCATATGTTATTTGGGAGAAATAATCTAAGTTGAGATTAGCAAGCTGGTTTATAAATAAAGCTTGATTATCTAGAGTGTGATTGTTAAAGTTTACATCAGTGTAAATAGATTGAGTGGCAAAGGCAATGGGTAAAGAGAGTTGATTTTTATATAAGGTTAAATGATCCTTTTGATAGATCTCTTGAAAGCCATACTTATCAAGTGAAGTTTCAGAAATATTGTACTGGATTCCAAATAAACTGTCTGCTAAAAGACTATTATTTGCATAACGGAGATTGAGGTTGGTTCCAGAGGATTTGAATCCAAGTTTGTCCAAACTAGTGCTAGTTGAACGATTTCGTACAGATGAGAATTGAGAGATTCCATTGTAGTTAAATTTCATACTGTCATTTCCAGTCTGAATTTGCAGTTTTTCAGTACGTGTAAATGGATTGTCAATTTGGTTTAGAATGGATTCCATAGCAGTGATATCTCTATTATAGGCGCTACGAGAAGCAAAGGCCCATTCTTTAGCTATTCCTTCCATTTGAGATGAAGCATTTAAGCTTATCTCAGCTATTATAAATAAAGACAAAAGAATTGCAAATAGATTTACAGAGATAAATTTTCTAATGACTGCAAGAAGTAAAAGAGCATAAACTAGAAGAAATTCAAGAGTGAGTAGGATATTCAAATCAGTTAAAAAAGAATAGTGTGATTTAAAATAGACAGTAGCCAAAAATCCTGTTAGTACCAGAAAAAGTGAGACAAATAGATTCCATAGCTTCAGTTCTTTCAGACGATTTAAGACTTCTGCTGCAGTATAAATTAACAGAGTGGAAAAAATCCAAGCATAGCGATGCAAAAACATATTTGGGGTATGCATCCCTTGCCAAAATAAATCGAGGGCTTCTATGTAAAAGCTTGTTATTAAAAAAGTAAAGAAAATTGCATAGGTAAGTTTCACGTGAAACTTAATGGATTTTATTGTGAAAAATAGAATGGTCAAAATAAAAGGAAGCAATCCAACAAAAATCATTGGTATAGATCCATACTTAGTTGTATCAAAAGATCCAATGAATTGTTTTGCGAAAATATCCAGATACCAACTACTATCTGTCTTTATTTTTGTGATTGCAGTTAACTTCTCCCCATGAGTTTGTAAATCAAACAATGTAGGAAGAGTCATAATCAAACTAGCCATTCCTGCTAAAAAGGAGGTAACAACAAAATCAAGAAAAGATGATTTTCTAGTTTTAAAGTCCCAAGAAATTTGGCAGAGATACCAGAAAATAAGAAACAATGCTGTCATATATCCAAAATAATAATTTTGGATAAACAAGATTGACAGACTTGTAAAGTATAGTAGGCGCTTCTTTTGTGTTATAAGTAGGTGTAAACCAGTTATAATTAAAGGAATTAAGATAAAAACATCTAGCCAAGTTTTTATCTCTAACTGACTGACAGTGAAGCTCATTAAAGCATAGGAAGTAGATAAGGTAAGTTTTAAAAATTTTGGGATATCTTTAAATAATCTATTCAAACTAAAGAAGGTTGACAGACCAATCAACCCAAATTTTAAGAGAGTGGTCAGATAGACAGCATCTGGCATATTTGACAGATTAAAAAAGTAAATCAGGGGTGAAAGAAAACTACCTAAGTAATAACTAGATAGAGCATAGAAATTCAGTCCGAGGCCACTTGTAAAGGTGTAAAATAAACTGCCATTTCCATGTAGAATATTTCGTAAAGCTACATCAAAAATAACGTATTGATGGAAACCGTCTCCTAATAGTGGAGATACATCGCTATTCCAGTAGATACCTTGAGTTAGGTATACTCCAGTCATAATTACTAAAGGAATGATGAAAGAAACAAAATAGGTCCAATATGTTTTAAAAAATGATTTCATGTTACCTCGTAGAATGATAGAAAACTCAGTTGGTTACCCCAACTGAGTTTTGAAGTCTTATTTAGTCTTCCCAAAGTTCTTTAACTTTTGCTTGTACTTCTGCATTTTCTAGGAATTCATCATAGGTTTCATCAATACGATCAATGACGCCATTCTTAGACAAAACAATAATATGGTTTGCTAAAGTTTGAATGAACTCGTGATCATGACTAGCAAAGATGATTGATTCTTTAAAGTTTTTCAATCCATCGTTCAAGCTTGAGATAGATTCCAAGTCCAAGTGGTTTGTTGGATCATCAAGTACAAGGACATTTGATTTCAAGAGCATGAGTTTTGAAAGCATGACACGTACTTTTTCTCCCCCTGACAAGACGTTTACAGGTTTGTTAACCTCGTCTCCAGAGAAGAGCATACGACCAAGGAAACCACGTAGGAAGGTATTGTCATCTTCTTCTTTACTTGCAAATTGACGCAACCAGTCAAGGATTGACTCTCCTCCTGCAAAATCAGCTGAGTTGTCTTTTGGCAAGTAAGAACGGCTAGTAGTAACTCCCCACTTAACCGTTCCTTCGTAGTCGATGTCACCCATAATTGCACGAATTAATGCAGTCGTTTGAATGTCATTTTGTCCAATAAGAGCTGTCTTATCACCTGGACGCAAGATGAAACTAATATTGTCCAGGATAGTTTCACCATCAATCTTTACAGTTAGATTTTCTACTGTCAAGAGATCATTACCAATCTCACGTTCTGCTTTAAAGTTGATAAATGGATATTTACGACTAGATGGCACAATCTCTTCTAATTCAATCTTGTCAAGCATTTTTTTACGAGACGTTGCCTGTCTTGACTTAGAAGCGTTGGCAGAGAAGCGAGCAACGAATTCTTGCAATTGCTTAATTTTTTCTTCTGCCTTGGCATTACGGTCTGCTAGCAATTTAGCAGCGAGCTCAGAAGATTCTTTCCAGAAGTCGTAGTTTCCGACATAGAGTTTGATTTTTCCAAAGTCAAGGTCGGCCATGTGGGTACATACTTTGTTTAAGAAGTGGCGGTCATGAGATACCACGATAACAGTGTTATCAAAGTCAATCAAGAAGTCTTCTAGCCAAGTAATAGACTGGATATCCAAACCGTTGGTTGGCTCGTCCAAGAGAAGAACATCTGGTTTGCCAAAAAGTGCTTTGGCAAGGAGAACCTTCACTTTTTCACCATTGGCCAATTCGCTCATGTTTTGATAGTGCAATTCTTCTGGAATATTAAGATTTTGAAGTAGTTGAGACGCTTCACTCTCTGCCTCCCAACCTCCAAGTTCGGCAAATTCACCTTCGAGTTCGGCGGCACGCACACCATCCTCATCAGAGAAATCTTCCTTCATGTAGATAGCATCTTTTTCCTTCATGATGCTATAAAGTTTTTCATTTCCCATGATAACGACATCAATTGCACGTTCATCTTCATAGTCAAAGTGATTTTGACGAAGAACAGAGAGACGTTCATCTGGACCAAGAGAGATGTGACCAGTTGTTGGCTCAATATCACCAGCCAAGATTTTTAAGAATGTAGACTTCCCAGCACCATTAGCACCAATTAATCCGTATGTATTTCCTTCTGTAAATTTGATATTGACATCATCAAAAAGTTTGCGATCACTAAAACGTAGTGAAACATCAGATACTGTAAGCAATGTTTTTCTCCTATAATATGTAATACATTTATTCTACTAGAAAAGAGAGAAATATTCAAATTTTTGTTTGTCAATTTTATGTCAATTAAATTGACAGGTTTGTTTACAATGAGTTGGTTGTTTGATTTAAATAATTTTCTGTTATTTTAACAAAAAAATGCTATAATTGAAGAGACTATTTTGAAGGAGAAAAAAATGACGAAACCCATTATTTTAACAGGAGATCGTCCAACAGGAAAATTGCATATTGGACATTATGTTGGAAGTCTCAAAAATAGAGTATTACTGCAGGAAGAAGACAAGTATGAGATGTTTGTTTTTTTGGCGGACCAACAAGCCTTGACAGATCACGCCAAAGATCCTCAAACGATTGTAGAGTCTATTGGGAATGTTGCCTTGGATTATCTAGCAGTTGGATTGAATCCAAGTAAATCCACTATCTTTATTCAAAGTCAGATTCCAGAGTTGGCTGAGCTGTCTATGTACTATATGAACTTGGTGTCACTAGCTCGTTTGGAGCGTAATCCTACAGTAAAAACAGAGATTGCTCAAAAAGGGTTTGGGGAAAGTATTCCGACAGGTTTTCTGGTTTATCCAATCGCTCAAGCAGCTGATATCACAGCCTTTAAGGCTAATTATGTTCCTGTAGGAACAGACCAAAAACCAATGATTGAACAAACTCGTGAAATTGTTCGTTCCTTTAACAATGCTTATAATTGTGATGTATTGGTTAAGCCAGAAGGTATTTATCCAGAAAATGAGAGAGCAGGACGTTTGCCTGGTCTAGATGGAAATGCTAAAATGTCTAAATCACTCAATAATGGTATTTATCTAGCTGATGATGCGGATACTTTGCGTAAAAAAGTCATGAGTATGTATACTGATCCGGACCATATTCGAGTGGAGGATCCAGGTAAGATTGAAGGAAATATGGTTTTCCATTATCTAGATGTGTTTGGTCGTCCTGAAGATGCTCAAGAAATTGCGGATATGAAAGAGCATTATCAACGTGGTGGTCTTGGTGATGTGAAGACGAAACGTTATCTACTTGAAATATTAGAACGCGAACTTGGTCCTATTCGTGAGCGCCGTATCGAATTTGCTAAGGATATGGGTGAAGTGCACAATATGCTTCAAAAAGGTAGTGAAAAAGCTCGTGAGGTTGCAGGGCAAACTCTATCTGAAGTTAAGGGAGCAATGGGACTAAATTATTTTAAATAATAGATAAAATATGAATCGTAAAACTATCTCTTCCATAGAATAACAGGGATAGTTTTTTATATTTTCTGCTATAAATATAATTGACAAATTTCCATAGAATGGTATGATAGATACAATACAAAAAGAGTCAAGCTCAAAAAGAAAGAAAAGAGGAAACTTCAATGTCTAATTGGGACACTAAATTTTTGAAAAAAGGTTTTACCTTTGATGATGTATTGCTCATTCCAGCAGAAAGTCATGTGTTGCCTAATGATGCAGATTTAACAACAAAATTGGCAGATAATCTGACTTTAAATATCCCAATTATAACAGCCGCCATGGATACAGTCACAGAGAGTCAAATGGCCATTGCCATTGCTCGTGCAGGTGGTCTTGGAGTAATCCATAAAAATATGTCTATTGCGCAACAGGCAGATGAAGTTCGCAAGGTAAAACGTTCTGAAAATGGTGTCATTATTGATCCATTTTTCTTGACTCCAGAACATACCATTGCTGAGGCAGACGAACTGATGGGACGTTACCGTATCAGTGGTGTTCCAGTTGTAGAAACACTTGAAAATCGTAAATTGGTTGGTATTCTAACAAACCGAGATCTTCGCTTTATTTCAGATTACAATCAGCCAATCTCAAATCACATGACCAGTGAAAATCTTGTTACTGCTCCTGTTGGTACAGATCTTGCAACAGCTGAGAGCATTCTTCAAGAACACCGTATTGAAAAACTTCCTTTGGTTGATGAAGAAGGCCGTCTTTCTGGCTTGATTACTATTAAGGATATTGAAAAAGTTATTGAGTTTCCAAATGCTGCCAAAGATGAATTTGGTCGTCTTCTAGTTGCTGGTGCGGTGGGTGTCACTTCAGATACATTTGAACGTGCAGAGGCTCTCTTTGAAGCAGGGGCTGACGCAATTGTTATTGATACTGCCCATGGTCACTCTGCTGGGGTTCTACGTAAAATTGCTGAAATTCGTGCTCACTTCCCAGATCGCACTTTGATTGCTGGTAATATTGCAACTGCAGAAGGTGCGCGTGCTCTTTATGATGCGGGTGTGGATGTTGTCAAAGTCGGGATTGGACCAGGTTCTATCTGTACTACTCGTGTGATTGCAGGTGTAGGTGTCCCACAAGTAACAGCAATTTATGATGCGGCAGCAGTTGCGCGCGAATATGGAAAAACGATTATTGCTGATGGTGGAATCAAGTATTCTGGAGATATTGTAAAAGCCCTTGCTGCAGGTGGAAATGCAGTTATGCTTGGATCAATGTTTGCTGGAACAGATGAAGCACCAGGTGAAACTGAAATTTTCCAAGGACGTAAGTTTAAGACTTACCGTGGTATGGGATCAATCGCTGCAATGAAGAAAGGTTCAAGTGATCGTTACTTCCAAGGTTCTATCAATGAAGCAAACAAACTCGTTCCAGAAGGAATTGAAGGTCGTGTTGCCTATAAAGGCGCAGCAGCTGATATTGTCTTCCAAATGATTGGTGGTATTCGCTCTGGTATGGGTTACTGTGGTGCAGCTAACCTTAAAGAATTGCACGACAACGCTCAATTTATTGAAATGTCAGGTGCTGGTCTCAAAGAAAGCCATCCTCATGATGTACAAATTACTAATGAAGCGCCAAACTACTCTATGTAAGAAGTAAAAAAGAACTCCTGAAATTCAGGAGTTCTTTTTGTTTACAAAGGTGTCAATTTTAATTTACAGATATTTTACCGTTTTGGATGTTGAAAATGCTAAGATTTTCTGGCAAGTTTTGTAAGTGATCCAAACTTGTTGTTGTGATAAAGGTCTGGATAGATTGAGAAATGGTTTCTAGTAATTTTAGTTGCCGGGTGTTATCAAGTTCGCTCATAACATCATCAAGCAAGAGTATCGGAGACTCGTTGGTAATACTTTCCATTAACTTGATCTCTGCTAGTTTGATAGAGAGAACAAGACTACGATGTTGCCCTTGACTTCCAAAACTAGCATCCATACCGTTGATATGGAAAGCAATGTCATCTCGATGAGGGCCAACACCAGTATTCTTTTTAAATAAATCTCTTGATCTACTTTTTTCTAAAGCCATTTTAAAAGAATCCATTAAGAATTGTTCATTAGTGAAGTTGACAGTTGATTGATAAGAAATTGACAACTCTTCTGATTGGTTTGAAATTTCTAAGTGTTTTTTTTGACCAAATTTTTCTAAGTCTTTGATGAATTTTATCCGATGCTTTATGACGCGACAACCATACTCTACTAACTGATCATCTAAGACCGACAGAAATGTTTCGTCAATCTTTTGACTGGATTTTAGGTAAGTGTTTCTTTGCTTGAGTATATGGTTATAGTTTGACAAGTCTGACAAGTAGATTGGTTTAATTTGTCCCAGCTCTATATCAATAAACTTTCGACGAACGGAGGGGGCTCCTTTAATTAACTGGAGATCCTCAGGTGCGAAGAGAACCACATTCATATGTCCGATGTAGTCTGAGAGACGAGCTTGTTTTAAGTGATTGACTTTAGTTACACGCCCTTTTGGTGTTAAATCAATTTCTAAAGGGATAGAGCCTGTTTTTTTCTGTAGCAAGCCAGAAAGATGGAGTTGTTCTTCATCAAAATGAATGAGATTTTTATCTGTCCGAGTCCGATGACTACGTGTTAAGGCCAAGAAATAGATTGCTTCTAGAATGTTGGTCTTTCCTTGTGCATTTTGGCCTAAAAAGACATTTAGTTTTGGATTGAAATCAATTTTCGTCTCTTTGTAGTTGCGAAAGGTTTTTATTGTTAAATGTTGGAGCCACATGATTATCTTCCTGGAAAACGTGGAGCTTGTTTGGTTTTAGGGGATAAAGCAGTTTTTTGTTTTTCTTTCTTTACACCCTTATTCATCTCTTTGACAAGTTTAGCAATCCGCTCTTTTTCAATCTTATCTGCTTGGTATTCTTCTTGCTCTTTTAAACTTGGTTGTGTCAAGGTGATGTCAATCTTTAAATCAGGGATGTCAATTACATCTCCTATACGGATCTTTTTCCCACGTCTAGTTTCTAATTCACCATTAAAGGAAACTTGATGTTCCATCAAAAAAGATTTAATAGCACCACCGCTTTGTATAATTCCAAGCTCTTTTAGGAGGGCTTGGAGCGTAATAAATTCTTCAAATAATTTGTATTCCATAATTCACCTCAATCTAAGGTATTATACCATATTTCTTAGAATTAAGTGAGCGAAATCACTGAAAATGAAAACGATTTTTATTTTAAAAGCGGTAAAGAGAATAAGAAATATTTTCCTTTTCGTGATATAATAGAACTCTATATGTAAGGAGGTAAGGTATGGAGTTAGTGCTTGGAATTTCAGCACATTTTGTTCAATCCAAAAAGTTTAAAACAAATAAAATCACTATTCGTTTTACTGCTCCCTTATCTCTTGAGACGATAGCAGGACGCATGTTAAGTGCAAGTATGTTGGAGACGGCAAATCAAGTTTACCCAACATCACAAGTATTTCGCAGATACTTGGCAAGTTTATATGGAACTGATATTTCCACAAGTGCTTATCGTAGGGGACAGGCACATATTCTTGACTTAACGTTTACTTATGTGAGGGATGATTTTTTAAGTAAAAAGAATGTCTTGACTTCTCGAATTTTGGAATTGGTGAAACAGACTTTATTTGCTCCCTTAGCTCAAGATGGTGCTTTTGAGCCAGCCCTATTTGAAATTGAAAGAAAACAGTTGTTGGTTAGTTTAGCTACTGATATGGATGATTCATTTTATTTTGCTCATAAGGAGTTGGATAGCTTGTTCTTCCATGATGAGCGTCTTCAATTGAGATACAGTGATTTACGAAATAGCATTTCAAATGAGTCTCCAGAAAGTAGCTACACTTGTTTTCAAGATGCTCTGAAAAATGATCGAATTGATTTCTTTTTCTTAGGTGATTTTAATGAAGTAGAAATTACAGAATCACTGAAGTCATTATCCCTTACAGCTAGAGAGAATTGTGTTCCTATCCAATATTATCAATCTTATTCGAATGTCCTACGAGAGGGAATGGTTCAGAGGAATGTTGGGCAATCTATTTTGGAATTAGGCTATCATTCTCCTGTAAAATATGGCGATGATGAGCATTTATCCATGCTTGTCATGAATGGTTTGTTGGGTGAATTTGCACATTCGAAACTTTTTACAAACGTTCGTGAAAATACTGGAATTGCCTATACAGTATCTAGTCAATTGGATTTGTTTAGTGGTCTGTTAAGGATGTATGCGGGTATCGATAGAGAAAATCGAAATCAGGCTAGAAAAATGATGAATCATCAATTGCTAGATCTGAAAAAGGGCAACTTTACAGATTTTGAACTTGAACAAACCAAGGAGATGATTCGAAGATCTTTATTGATTGCTCAAGATAATCAACAGACCCTGGTTGAAAGAGCCTATTTGAATGCTCTATTTGGAAAATCAAGCTTTGATATTGATCGATTGGTGGCAAAATTAGAGAGTGTTGATAAAGAAGCGGTATGTAAAGCTGCCAACAGTTTGAAGTTACAAGCGATTTACTTTATGGAAGGAGTAGAATGACAAAGGTTACTTTTGAAGAAAAATACTATCCTGCTGTAAAGGAAACAGTCTACAAAACACAATTGTCAAATGGATTGACAGTTTCTTTACTCCCTAAACAAGATTTCAATGAGGTTTATGGGATTGTAACGGTTCAATTTGGTTCCGTAGATGCAACTTATACAAGTTTAGACAAAGGTTTACGTCATCATCCAGCAGGAATTGCACATTTTCTTGAACATAAATTGTTTGAAAGAGAAAATTCTGAGGATATGATGGCAGCTTTTACTCGATTAGGTGCGGACAGTAATGCCTTTACAAGCTTTACTAAGACCAGCTATCTTTTTTCAACAATTGATCATCTATTAGAGAATTTAGATTTGCTAGATGAGTTAGTCGGAGATGTTCATTTTACAGAAGAGTCTGTTTTGAGGGAACAGGCTATTATTCAGCAAGAACGAGAAATGTACCAAGATGATCCAGACTCACGTTTATTTTTTGCAACATTAGCCAACCTTTATCCTGATACTCCTTTAGCAACAGATATAGTTGGAAGTGAAAAATCAATTTCTGAGATTCAAGTTTCAAATTTAAAAGAGAACTTTACAGACTTTTACAAGCCTGTCAACATGTCACTGTTTTTAGTTGGGAATATTGATGTGGAAGTTGTTGAGGAATACTTTTCGAAAAAGGAAAAGAAGACTTTAGAACAGTTTACAGTTACAAAAGAGAAACTACCCTTGCAGCCTGTGAAGCAAACAGATAGCCTTCGGATGGAAGTTTCTTCACCCAAACTTGCTGTTGCGATTAGAGGTAATGGGCAAATAACAGAAGCTGAGTCTTATCGTTACAATATTTTATTGAAATTGCTATTTACGATGATGTTTGGTTGGACTTCTGAACGTTTTCAAAGGTTATATGAGACTGGGAAGTTAGATGTGTCATTGTCACTTGAGGTTGAAGTCAACAGTCGCTTTCATTTTGTGATATTGACGATGGATACCAAAGAGCCTGTTTCTCTGTCGCATCAATTTCGTAAAGCGATTCGTCAGTTTAGTAGTGATACGGATATTACAGAGGAACATTTAGATCTTGTTAAGAGTGAGATGTTTGGGGAGCTTTTCAGTAGCATGAACTCCTTGGAATTTATCGCAAACCAATACGATCCTATGGATCGCGGAGAAACGATTTTTGATTTTCCAAAAATTTTACAGGAAATTACTTTGGAAGATGTTCTTGAAGCTGGGCATCGTTTGATTGATAATGGTGATCTAGTTGATTTTACAATTTTTCCAGCCTAAATAAGGCAAGAACACTAGAAAGAAGGAGTGGTAAGTATGAGAAAAAAAACAATTGGCGAGGTTCTACGTTTAGCTAGAATTAACCAGGGATTGAGTCTGGAAGAATTACAGGAAAAAACTGAAATTCAGTTGAACTTTCTAGAGGCTATGGAGACAGATGATTTTGATCAACTTCCTAGTACCTTCTATGCTCGTTCTTTTTTAAGAAAATATGCCTGGGCAGTAGAGTTGGATGAGAGAATTGTCTTGGATGCCTATGATTCGGGTAGTATGATTACTTATGAAGAGGTCGATGTTGATGAAGAAGACTTGTCTGGTCGCAGACGATCAAATAAGAAAAAAACGTCTTATCTCCCCTTGTTTTATTTCGTTCTATTTGCTTTGTCGATTTTAATTTTTGTGACTTACTATGTCTGGAACTACATCCAAACTCAGCCAAGTCTTTCTTCTGCAAATTATAGTGTTGTTAGCTCAACTAGTTCCACAACCTCAACTAGTTCATCTTCTAGTAGTCAGACGTCTAGCTCATCTTCTACTACGGAATCAACTATTACAGTGTCAGGCGAAGGAAACCGCATTGAAGCTCTCTATAAAACGAGTAAGGAAACCGCTACGGTTCAACTGACGGTTTCAGATGCAACTAGCTGGGTTAGTGTTTCGGGAAGTGAGTTGGAAGGTGGTGTGACACTATCCGCAGACAATAAGAATGCAAAAACAACAGTTTCAACGAAAGATTCTGTAACTATTACTTTGGGTGTGGTAAAGGGGGTTACTTTGACTGTGGACAATCAAACGATTGATACTTCGAAGCTGACAACTCAGACTGGAACTGTGACACTTACATTTACTACAGATTAAGGAAAAATCAATGAAAAAAGAACAAATTCCTAATGTATTAACTATTGGTAGAATTCTCTTTATACCTCTCTTTATTCTTATTTTGACTTTGGGCCATTCACAAGGCAGTCATTTGCTGGCAGCGATCATCTTTGCAGTTGCTAGTATAACGGATTATCTTGATGGCTACCTTGCTCGTAAATGGAATGTGGTTAGCAACTTTGGAAAGTTTGCAGATCCAATGGCGGATAAGTTGTTGGTTATGTCAGCTTTTATCATGTTGATTGAGTTGGGTATGGCTCCAGCTTGGGTTGTTGCTATTATCATCTGTCGTGAACTTGCGGTGACAGGCTTGCGTTTGTTGCTTGTTGAGACGGGAGGGACAGTTCTAGCAGCAGCGATGCCAGGGAAAATCAAGACCTTTAGTCAGATGTTTGCCATTATCTTTTTGCTCTTACATTGGAATTTAATTGGTCAGCTGTTGCTTTATATCGCTTTGTTTTTCACTATCTACTCTGGCTATGATTATTTCAAGGGTAGCGCTCATGTATTCAAAGGGACATTTGGTTCGAAATGAAATCGATTATTGAAGTAAAAAATCTGTCTTTTCGTTACAAGGAAGATCAGGATCATTATGATGTTAATAATGTCTCGTTTCACGTGAAACGGGGAGAATGGCTTTCGATTGTAGGTCATAATGGGAGTGGGAAATCGACAACTATCCGTTTGATTGATGGATTGCTTGAAGCAGAGTCTGGGGAAATCTGGATAGATGGGCAATTGCTGTCCTCTGAGAATGTTTGGGACTTACGCCGTCAAATTGGTATGGTTTTTCAAAATCCAGATAATCAATTTGTAGGTGCAACTGTTGAAGATGATGTTGCCTTTGGCCTAGAAAATCAGGGACTTCCTCGTGAAGAAATGAAGAAGAGAGTGGCTGAATCTTTGGAGTTGGTAGGTATGCTGGACTTTAAGAAGAGAGAACCAGCTCGTTTATCTGGCGGCCAAAAACAACGGGTGGCCATTGCAGGAGTTGTTGCCCTGAGGCCAGCTATTTTGATTTTGGACGAGGCTACAAGTATGTTGGATCCTGAGGGACGCAGCGAACTGATTCAGACAGTTCAAGAGATTCGAAAAGACCACCAGATGACAGTTGTCTCTATTACGCATGACTTGGAAGAAGTTGCGATGAGTGACCGTGTCTTGGTCATGAAAAAAGGCCAAGTGGAGTCAACCAGTAGCCCAAGAGAACTTTTTTCTCGGGATGACCTTGACCAGATAGGCTTAGATGATCCCTTTACGAATCAATTGAGAGAATCTTTGAGAGAGACAGGCTATCAGTTGCCGGATGGTTATTTGACAGAAGGAGAGCTAGAGGACAAGTTATGGGAATTACTCTAGAAAATGTGAGCTTTACCTATCAAGAGGGGACTCCCCTATCTTCATCAGCCTTGGCTGATGTTTCCTTGACGATTGAGGACGGCTCCTATACTGCTTTGATAGGACATACAGGTAGTGGGAAATCAACGATCTTACAGCTTTTAAATGGCCTATTGCTTCCAAGCAAGGGTTCTGTTCGAGTTTTCGATACCGTCATTACCCCTACATCAACAAATAAAGAAATTCGACAGATTCGAAAGCAAGTCGGTTTAGTTTTTCAATTTGCTGAAAATCAGATTTTCGAAGAAACTGTTTTGAAAGATGTTGCGTTTGGACCACAAAATTTTGGAGTTTCTGAGGAAGAAGCCAAGAGAACTGCGCGTGAAAAGTTAGCCTTGGTAGGGATCGATGAGTCACTCTTTGAGCGCAGTCCTTTTGAACTTTCGGGTGGCCAAATGAGACGTGTAGCTATAGCAGGTATGCTGGCCATGGAGCCAACTGTCTTGGTTTTGGATGAGCCAACAGCAGGGCTAGATCCTCTAGGCAGAAAAGAATTGATGACCTTGTTTAAAGAACTCCACCTTTCTGGAATGACAATCGTCTTGGTAACGCATTTGATGGATGATGTAGCTGCATATGCTGATCAGGTCTATGTTATGGAAAAGGGGCGTTTGGTCAAAAGTGGCAAACCAAGTGATGTCTTCCAAGATGTAGCCTCTATGGAAAATGTACAGTTAGGTGTGCCTAAAATCACAGCCTTTTGTAAACGTTTGGCAGATAGGGGTGTAGCTTTTAAGAAACTGCCAATCAAGATAGAGGAGTTTAAGGAGTCGCTAAATGGATAGTATGATTTTAGGGCGTTATATACCAGGAGATTCCATCATTCATCGCTTGGATCCCCGTAGTAAATTGCTCGCTATGATTCTGTTGATTTTGATTGTATTTTGGGCTAATAATCCTCTCGCTAATCTCATTCTTTTTGTAGCGACAGGTATATTTATCGCTTTGTCAGGCGTTTCCCTCTCATTTTTTGTTCAGGGATTAAAATCCATGTTTTTCTTGATTGCTTTTACGACTTTATTTCAGCTCTTTTTCATTTCAAGTGGAAATGTCCTATTTGAGTTTTCTTTTATAAGAATAACGGATTATGCTTTGCAACAAGCTGGAATCATTTTCTGTCGTTTTGTGCTGATTATTTTCTTTTCAACCTTGCTAACCTTAACGACCATGCCCTTGAGTTTAGCAGCTGCAGTTGAAGCTCTTTTAGCACCGCTGAAACGCGTGAAAGTTCCCGTTCATGAAATTGGTCTGATGTTATCAATGAGTTTGCGTTTTGTTCCAACTTTGATGGATGACACGACGAGAATTATGAATGCTCAAAAAGCTCGTGGAGTTGATTTTGGCGAGGGAAGCATCGTTCAAAAAGTAAAGGCTATGATTCCAATTTTAATTCCTCTTTTTGCGACGAGCTTAAAGCGTGCAGATTCATTGGCAATAGCCATGGAAGCGCGTGGTTATCAGGGAGGAAAGGGTAGAAGTCAGTATAGACAGTTGAGATGGAGTCAAAAGGATACACTGGCAATTCTTGTGATTTTGGTACTGGGATGTTTCTTATTTTTCTTAAAATCTTAGCAGGTTTGTAGGATTGATAAGAAGTTCACAGTAGCAGGTTTTTAGTATAAAGGTAGGAATATGAACCGTTTTAAAAAATCAAAATATCTAATCATCGTTTTTGTCACAGTTCTGGCAGTTTCTGTACTATTAGTGACAACCTATTCAAGCGCTATTGTGACGAAACTAGGAGATGGGATTTCCTTAGTAGATAGAATTGTCCAAAAACCCTTTCAGTGGTTTGATACTTTCAAATCAGATTTGGGACATTTGACGCGGACTTACAATGAAAACGAAAGTCTAAAAAAACAGCTCTATCAACTAGAGGTAGAATCTAATCAATCAGAAAGTTTAAAAAATGAAAATGAACAACTACGTCAGTTGCTGGATATGAAGTCAAAATTGCAGGCTACAAAAAACATAGCAGCAGATGTAATTACGCGTTCACCGGTATTTTGGAAGCAAGAGTTAACGATAGATGCAGGAAGTTCAAAGGGTGCTTCTGAAAATATGTTGGCCATTGCAAATGGGGGCTTGATTGGCAGTGTTTCAAAAGTGGAGGATCATTCAACGACTGTCAACCTATTGACAAATACCGAAAATTCGGATAAAATTTCCGTTAAAATCTTGCATGGTTCTACTGAAATTTACGGAATTATCGTTGGTTATGACAAAGAAACCGAACTTCTTAAAATTAGTCAATTAAACAGTAACAGCGACATTAGTGCTGGGGATAGGGTGACTACAGGGGGGCTTGGAAACTTTAATGTTAAGGATATTCCTGTTGGAGAGGTTGTTGCTACAACTCATAGCAGTGATTATCTAACACGAGAGGTAACAGTAAAGTTAAGTGCTGATACTAAAGATCTTCATGTGGTAGAGTTAGTGGGGAATTAACAATGAGACTGTTAAAACAAGTTGGTATTTTCTTTTTACTTCCTTTTCTTGTGCTAATTGATGCGCATATTGGTCAATTAGTAGAATCCTTTTATCCACATTTTCACTTAGCCAGTCATTTCCTGTTTTTATTTCTCTTGTTTGAGACAATTGAGGTATCAGAATACTTCTATCTAGCTTATTGCTGTATAGCAGGTTTGGTGTACGATATCTATTTTTTCCACTTGATAGGAATTGCGACACTTTTATTTATCTTGATAGGTGCCTCACTTCACAAGTTTAATAGTGTGACTTTGTTGAACCGTTGGACGAGAATGTTAACAATAGTTGTGATGAGCTTCCTATTTGATATGGGTAGTTATCTCCTGGCCCTTGCTATGGGACTGACAGTAGAATCAATGCCAGTTTTCATTGTCTACAGTCTTGTCCCATCAATGATTTTAAACTTTTTGTGGATGGTGATTTTCCAGTATATTTTTGAAAAATATTATCTATAAGAAAGAAATAAAAATGTAACAAAGGCGTAATATTTATTATGTCTTTTTTTGGTATACTAGTAATGTCTTAAATAGAAGGAGTATCTACACAATATGAAGAAAAAAATCTTAGCGTCACTTTTATTAAGTACAGTATTAGTGTCTCAAGTGTCGGTGTTAACAACTGTTCACGCTGAAACAACTGATGAAAAAATTGCTGCTCAAGATAGTAAGATTAGTGACTTGACAGCCCAACAAAAAGAAGCTCAAAAACAGGTAGATGAAATCCAAACGCAAGTTACAGCTATTCAAACACAGCAAACAAACTTGCAAGCTGAAAATGAAACACTACAGGCGGAATCTAAAAAACTTGAAGGAGAAATTACAGAGCTCTCTAAAAACATTGTTGCTCGTAATGAATCTTTGGAAAAACAAGCACGTAGCGCACAAACAAACGGTGCTGCAACTAGCTATATCAATACAATTGTAAATTCAAAATCAATTACAGAAGCTATTTCCCGTGTTGCGGCTATGAGCGAGATTGTATCAGCTAACAACAAAATGTTAGAGCAACAAAAAGCTGATAAAAAATCAATCTCGGAAAAACAAGTTGCAAATAATGAAGCAATCAATACTGTAATTGCGAACCAACAAACGCTTGCTGACGATGCACAAACATTGACAACAAAACAGGCGGAGTTAAAAGTTGCTGAGTTGAACCTTGCTGCAGAGAAAGCTACTGCAGAAGGTGAGAAAGCTACCTTGTTGGAACAAAAAGCAGCAGCAGAGGCAGAAGCGAAAGCAGCAGCTGAAGCAGAGGCAGCTTATAAAGCACGTCAAACAAGTCAACAACAATCAGTTGTTGCTTCTGGAAACACAAGTTTCTCAGCTCAAGTGCAAGCAACATCTACATCAGCATCAGCATCTGACGACGAGGACTCAAGCTACACTCCAGCACCTACTCCAGCACCTACTCCGACTCCTACTAGACAACGTCCAACATACAGTACAAATGCTTCAAGTTATCCAACTGGTGAATGTACTTGGGGAGCTAAAACATTAGCACCTTGGGCTGGAGATTACTGGGGTAACGGAGCGCAGTGGGCTACAAGTGCAGCGGCTGCAGGATTCCGTACTGGATCAACTCCACAAGTTGGTGCGATTGCATGTTGGAATGACGGTGGATATGGACACGTAGCGGTTGTTACAGCAGTTTCATCATCAACTCGTATTCAAGTATCAGAATCAAACTACGGTGGAGATCGTACAATCGGAAACAAACGTGGATGGTTCAACCCAACTACAACTTCTGAAGGTTATGTTACTTATATCTATCCAAACTAATGAATGAAATAAAGAGGCTCGATTTGAGTCTCTTTTATTATTTTTTATCGAAAGCAAGACCGAAATCTATCAAAATCACTTGAAAATATGGCTAAAATGTGGTAGAATGAACCTTGTCGTGTAAACGATAATACTCATTCTTGATGAATTGTGAAACTGTTGCCCTTGGGTCGTTTTGCAAGTTGAAATCGAGGAGAGGAAAAAAACAAAAAGGAGAAATACTCATGGCAGTAATTTCAATGAAACAACTTCTTGAGGCTGGTGTACACTTTGGTCACCAAACTCGTCGCTGGAACCCTAAGATGGCTAAGTACATCTTCACTGAACGTAACGGAATCCACGTTATTGACTTGCAACAAACTGTAAAATACGCTGACCAAGCATACGACTTCATGCGTGATGCGGCAGCTAACGATGCAGTTGTATTGTTTGTTGGTACTAAGAAACAAGCTGCTGACGCTGTTGCTGAAGAAGCTGTACGTTCAGGTCAATACTACATCAACCACCGTTGGTTGGGTGGAACTCTTACTAACTGGGGAACTATCCAAAAACGTATCGCTCGTTTGAAAGAAATCAAACGTATGGAAGAAGAAGGAATCTTTGATGTTCTTCCTAAGAAAGAAGTTGCACTTCTTAACAAACAACGTGCACGTCTTGAAAAATTCTTGGGTGGTATCGAAGATATGCCTCGTATCCCAGATGTAATGTACGTAGTTGACCCACATAAAGAACAAATCGCTGTTAAAGAAGCTAAAAAATTGGGTATCCCAGTTGTAGCGATGGTTGACACAAACACTGATCCAGATGATATCGATGTAATCATCCCAGCTAATGATGACGCTATCCGCGCTGTTAAATTGATTACAGCTAAATTGGCTGACGCTATCATCGAAGGACGCCAAGGAGAAGATGCAGTAGCAGTTGAAGCAGAATTTGCAGCTTCAGAAGCTCAAGCAGACTCAATCGAAGAAATCGTTGAAGTTGTGGAAGGCGACAACGCTTAATTAAAATAAGTAATCATTACCTAGGAGGGCGGGGCTTAGCCCGGCTCTCCTATTTTTAAAAAATATAGGAGAATCAAAATGGCAGAAATTACAGCTAAACTTGTTAAAGAGTTGCGTGAAAAATCTGGTGCTGGTGTTATGGACGCTAAGAAAGCATTGGTTGAAGTTGAAGGTGATATCGAAAAAGCAATTGAATTGCTTCGCGAAAAAGGTATGGCTAAGGCAGCTAAGAAAGCTGACCGTGTTGCAGCTGAAGGTTTGACTGGTGTATTTGTTAACGGTAACGTTGCAGCAGTAGTTGAAGTAAATGCTGAAACTGACTTCGTTGCAAAAAATGCTCAATTCGTTGACTTGGTAAATGCTACAGCTAAAGTAATTGCTGAAGGAAAACCAGCTAACAACGAAGAAGCTCTTGCCTTGACAATGCCTTCAGGTGAAACTCTTGAAGCAGCCTATGTATCTGCAACAGCTACAATCGGTGAAAAAATCTCATTCCGTCGTTTTGCTTTGCTTGAAAAAACAGATGCACAACACTTTGGAGCATACCAACACAATGGTGGACGTATCGGTGTTATCTCTGTCATCGAAGGTGGAGATGAAGCACTTGCTAAACAAATCTCAATGCATATCGCTGCGATGAAACCAACAGTTCTTTCTTACAAAGAATTGGATGAGCAGTTCGTTAAAGATGAGTTGGCACAATTGAACCACGTGATTGACCAAGATAATGATAGCCGTGCAATGGTTGGTAAACCAGCTCTTCCACACTTGAAATATGGATCAAAAGCTCAATTGACTGATGAAGTGATTGCTCAAGCTGAAGAAGATATCAAAGCTGAATTGGTTGCAGAAGGCAAACCCGAAAAAATCTGGGACAAAATCATCCCAGGTAAAATGGATCGCTTCATGCTTGACAACACTAAAGTTGACCAAGCATACACACTTCTTGCACAAGTCTACATCATGGATGACAGCAAGACAGTTGAAGCTTACCTTGAATCAGTAAATGCTTCAGTAGTTGAGTTCGCTCGCTTTGAAGTTGGTGAAGGTATCGAAAAAGCTGCAAATGATTTTGAAGCTGAAGTTGCAGCTACAATGGCAGCAGCTTTGAATAACTAAAAAATCTGAGACAAATAGTTCTCAGCCATAAAAAAGCTAGGGATTTCCAATTGAGGAACTCTAGCTTTTTAATTTTGACTCCCTCTCTCATTGTATTTTAAGAGGTTGTTGGCCATGAGTATGAATCCCATGTTAATTCTTGCTTGACGCTTACCTCTCAGATCACATCTCTTGTAACCCCAACAAGCCTTTATCTGCCCCAAAACTTTGTTTTAGAATGAGTATATAAAAAGCCCTTTAATAAGGGCTAAGTGCATTTAGGAGACTACACTTCAAATTCATAGAGTGCTGTAGACAAATAACGTTCGCCGTTATCCGGTGCTAAAGCAAGGACTTTCTTCCCTGTACCTAATTTCTTGGCAACCTCAATTGCCCCGTAAATCGCTGCAGCTGAAGAAATCCCAACAAGGAAGCCTTCTTTTCCACCAATTTCACGGCCAAGTGCTAGAGCATCATCTGACGTTACGCGGACGATACCATCATAGGCCTTTGTATCAAGTGTTTCAGGAATAAATCCAGCTGAGATGCCTTGAATTTTGTGAGGCCCTGGTTTTTCACCAGACAAGATAGCTGACTCGTCTGCCTCAACTGCATAAACTTGAATGTTTGAATTTGCTGCTTTAAGAGCGTGAGAAACACCTGAGATCGTTCCACCAGTACCAACACCACCCACAAAAGCATCTAGTCCATCAGAACCGAAAGCAGCCAGTATTTCAGCTCCTGTTGTTCTTTCGTGTACTTCTGGGTTAGCTGGGTTATTAAATTGGAGTGGAAGGAAGCCGTCACGTTCAGCAGCGATTTCCTGAGCTTTGGCAATAGCCCCTTTCATTCCTTCGCTACCAGGAGTGAGGACGAGTTCAGCACTATAAGCTTGGATAATCTTGCGTCGTTCTACACTCATCGTTTCAGGCATGACGATAACAACTTTATATCCTTTAGCGGCACCAACCCATGAAAGACCGATGCCAGTGTTTCCACTCGTTGCTTCAACAATGGTAGCACCCGGTTTTAGAATACCATCTTGTTCCGCTTTTTCAATCATGCTAAGGGCAATACGGTCTTTTACTGACGATCCAGGGTTAAAGGCTTCTAGTTTAACATAGACGTCTGCAGCACCCTCTGGAACAATGTTGTTAAGTTTAACAATCGGTGTTTGTCCGATTAGTTCAGTAATATTATTATAAATAGCCATAGATATACCTCTTTGTATAAGATGATACTAGTATAACGCGCTTAAGGCTATTTGTAAAATATAGAAATCCTATCAAAGTGATAGGATTTTTTTATATCAAAGGTCTAAGCCATTAATTTTTAATCGATTGTGATAAACCAATTCTAATAAATAGGTGTAAAGAGGGAGGATGTCTGTTTTTTTAGGGAATTCAAATTTATGGAAACTCAAATGCTCATTATGTGCTTTTAGAAAGACATTTTCTAAATAAGTAATCGTAATCTCACTATCATCTATACCTGCTCCAGCAGTTTCCATTTCAACGTTTACAATGTTCATCAAAAAGAGTGACTTAGCAGACACCTTGCGACCAGTGGCACCTTGCTTATCAGTAAAAATAATACGGATATTTGTAAAGATAATTGAATCACGAATAAGTTTATACCCGCTTTGAATTTCTTCGTTTTCTAGTAGGTATTGACCATATTCTTTGATAAGAGTCTCTTTCTTTTCCTCGCTAAAGTTTCCAGCAAGTCCTTGAATAAATTTTCCAAAAACCATAATTTCTCCTTTTTTACACTAAGTTTACAGGAACTTCAACCTCTCGTAAACCTTGATCAGTTAAAGTGATTTTTCCATTAAAGAACTCAACGAGAGCAGCTTTGATATTTTCTTTCTCTTCCTTATTAACATAGATCATTGTATCAACTTGATCTGTAAAATTTGTCTCGAGTTCTATGAGTTTATGCTCTCTAAGGAAATTGCCATATTCTTGATACTGAGCGTAAGACATCTGAATGGTTATGCCAGCCTGTTCTTTGATTTCAATAATGCCAATTTCTTTGACAGCCAAGGCCACACTACCTGCATAAGCACGAATCAAACCACCAGCACCTAGTTTGATGCCACCAAAATAGCGGGTAACTACTACACAGACATTGGTAAGATTATGATTTTCTAAGACTCCGAGCATAGGGACTCCAGCAGTACCACTAGGCTCCCCATCATCACTCGTACGCTTGATTTCACTGCGTTCCCCTACAATAAAAGCAGAGCAGTTATGGGTGGCTTTATAGTGTTCTTTTTTGATGGTAGTGATAAAATCACGGGCCTCTTCTTCGCTATAAATACGCTTGACATGGCAGATAAAACGGGATTTTTTGATTTCTTCTTGGACCTGCCCATCCTCTTTAATTGTTCTAAATTCCATGATTTAATTGTACTAAAAAAATACCTAAAGTGCGAGATTTTTACGAATATTAAAGTATGAAAGTAAATCCAAATTACCTCGGTCGCTTGTTTACTGAGAAAGAATTAACTGAAGAGGAACGACAGATGGCGGTGAAACTGCCGGCAATGAGAAAAGAGAAGGGAAAATTGCTTTGTCAACGTTGTAATAGTACGATTCTAGAGGAATGGTATTTGCCTATCGGTGCCTACTATTGCAGGGAGTGTTTACTGATGAAGCGAGTCAGGAGTGATCAAGCATTATACCATTTTCCGCAGGAAGATTTTCCTAAGCAAGATGTTCTCAAATGGCGTGGTCAGTTAACCCCTTTTCAGGAAAAGGTGTCAGAGGGATTGATCCGAGCAGTTAAAAAGAAGGAACCGACTTTAGTTCATGCTGTAACAGGAGCTGGAAAGACGGAGATGATTTATCAGGTTGTGGCCAAAGTGATTGATGAAGGTGGTGCAGTTTGTTTGGCCAGCCCTCGAATCGATGTGTGTTTGGAGCTGTATAAACGACTACAGAATGACTTTGCTTGTGAGATAGCACTACTTCATGGTGAGTCAGAACCCTATTTTCGAACACCACTAGTTGTTGCAACGACTCATCAGCTGTTAAAATTTTATCATGCTTTTGACTTGCTGATAGTGGATGAAGTAGATGCCTTTCCTTATATTGACAACACTATACTTTACTATGCTGTAAAGAATAGTGTAAAGGAGGATGGATTAAAGATATTCCTTACAGCAACTTCTACAGATGAGTTAGATAGGAAGGTTCGCACAGGAGAATTAAAACAATTAAGCTTGCCGAGACGGTTTCATGGAAATCCTTTGATTATTCCTAAACCTGTCTGGTTATCAGATTTTAATCGCTGTTTAGAGAAAAATCAGTTGTCATCTAAGTTAAAGACCTACATTGAGAAACAGAGAAGAACAGGTTATCCATTGCTAATTTTTGCATCAGAGATTAAGAAAGGCGAGAAACTAAAAGAACTCTTGCAGGAACAGTTTCCAAATGAAAACATCGGCTTTGTGTCCTCTGTCACAGAAAATCGATTAGAGCAGGTACAAGCTTTTCGAGATGGAGAGTTGACAATCCTTATTAGTACGACAATCTTGGAACGTGGGGTTACCTTCCCTTGTGTGGATGTTTTCGTTGTAGAAGCTAATCATCGTCTCTTTACCAAGTCTAGCTTGATTCAGATTGGTGGGCGAGTTGGGCGTAGTATGGATAGACCGACTGGTGAATTGCTCTTCTTTCATGATGGATTAAATGTTGCCATCAAAAAAGCAATCAAGGAAATTAAGCAGATGAACAAGGAGGCAGGTTTATGAACTGTTTATTATGTGGACAGACAATAAAGAGTGACTTCACATTTAGTCACCTCTTGCTGTTTAAGAATGAGAACAACTATCTTTGTTCAGATTGTGAGTCTACTTTTGAGAAAATTGGTGAGGACTATTGCCCGAACTGTATGAAAGCAGGCTTGTCAACCATGTGTCAAGATTGTAAACTTTGGTGTAAAGAAGAGATTCGAGTCGATCATAATGCAATCTTCACCTATAATCAAGCTATGAAAGACTTCTTTAGTCGATATAAGTTTGATGGGGATTTTCTACTTAGAAAGGTTTTTGCTCCTGTTCTAGCTAATGAATTGAAAAAGTATGGAGACTATCAATTTGTTGTTATTCCCCTAAGTCCTGAAAGATTGCTTGAGAGGGGATTTAATCAGGTTGAAGGTTTGGTTGAGGCAGCAGGTTTTTCTTTTCAAGATTTACTAGGGAAAAGAGAAGAGACGGCTAGTTCTTCTAAGAATCGCTCGGAACGATTAGCTACCGAAATTCCATTTTTTATTAAAGATGGAATCTCACTTCCTAAGAAGATTTTGCTGATTGATGACATCTATACAACAGGTGCGACTGTCAATCGTGTGAAGCGTCTTTTTGAAGAAGCAGGAGCTTTGGATGTTAAAACTGTTTCCCTTGTAAGATGAGGAAAAAATTTGCAAAATGAAAATGAAAGCGCTATAATATAGTTAGAAAAACAAAAATGTTTAGAAAGAAGGTACTTATATGATTAAATATAGTATCCGTGGTGAAAACCTAGAAGTAACAGAAGCGATTCGTGATTATGTAGTTTCTAAACTCGAAAAGATCGAAAAGTATTTTCAACCTGAGCAAGAGTTGGATGCACGTGTGAATTTGAAAGTTTACCGTGAAAAAACAGCAAAAGTTGAAGTAACGATTCCACTTGGATCTATTACTCTCCGTGCAGAAGATGTTTCTCAAGATATGTATGGCTCTATCGATCTTGTAACTGATAAAATTGAACGTCAAATTCGTAAAAATAAAACAAAAATCGAACGGAAGAATAAAAATAAAGTTGCGACAAGCCAACTCTTTACAGATGCCCTAGTTGAAGATGCAGATGTTGTGCAACCCAAAGTCGTTCGTTCAAAACAAATTGATTTGAAGCCAATGGATTTAGAAGAAGCGCTTCTTCAAATGGATTTATTGGGACATGATTTCTTTATCTATGTAGATGTAGAAGATCAAACAACAAATGTTTTGTATCGTCGTGAAGATGGTGAGGTTGGTTTGCTCGAAGTAAAAGAATCATAAAATTGAAATAACTAATAAGAGTGGTTTACTGATTTGTAAACCACTTTTTCTTGTGCCTATAAGTAAGTAGAAAAACGAGGAAATCCTTGATAAAACAGTCAGAATCGGCCCCTATAATCTGAACTTATAGGGGTGTTTATATTTATTAAGTAGACAAAATAATATCCTAAGGGATAGAATGGGGTTGTCAACAAATAGCGAATACAAAAATGTAAGCGCTCTTATAACAATTAAAGGAGTCATGACTATGGCAACAAAAGAAGAAATTTTACGCAAACTATATCCTGAGGACCTTTTTCACTATGCGGATGGTCTAACTTTGGGAGAAGCAGAGGTTTTACAAGAAACTCGCCGTTTGATTGAGAAATATCTCCGTCCGGTTATTAATGAATACTGGGAAAAACCTGATTTTCCTTTTGAAGAATTCTATGCTGTGGCTAAGGGCGCTCAAATTATGAACAATCCAAAATTGTTTGAGGGACGTGAAGGTAGCTGGAAACCATCTGAACTTTATATTGCCTTCTTGTATCTTGAACTTGCTCGCTTCGATGCTTCTATGGCAACATTCTACACCGTTCATGGCGGACTTTGCTACAACACAATTCTCTTGGGTGGTGATGAGCGTCAACAAAAAGAATTTCTTCCAAAACTAGCTGCATTTGATTGGCAAGGTTGCTTCGCTTTAACTGAACCTCTTTCAGGTTCTGATATTGCTGGAGGACTTGCAACTACTGCAGAACGTGTTGGAGACAAGTGGATTCTAAATGGTGAAAAACGCTGGATTGGTGGTTCAGACACTGCAGACGTTGTTCCTGTATTTGCTCGTGATGTTGCGGATGGCAAGGTGAAATGCTTTATCGTTCGTAAGGGAGCACCGGGATATCATGCAGAACCAATCCCACATAAAATCGCTCTTCGTTGTGTCCGCAATGGCCATATCACCATGAAGAATGTAGAGGTTCCAGATTCAGACCGCTTGGTAAATATCAATGGTTTTGGTGATGTAGCCCGTATCTTGACCTTCACTCGTGCGGACGTTGCTCACATTGCTATGGGAGTAACTTGTGGATCATATGTTTCAGCACTTAAATATGCTAAAGATCGCGAACAGTTCAAACGTCCAATTGCCAAATTCCAAATTGTTCAAGAAAAATTGGCTCGCATGCAAGCAAATGCTGTAGCAGTTATTGCTTATTCAACTCGTATTGCTGAGATGCAAGAGAAAGGGAATGAATTGATGCTTAACTCTGCTCTTGCTAAGATGCACAATTCCTTGGTGATGCGCGAAACAGTTGCCCTTGCTCGTGAAACTTGCGGAGGTAATGGTATTACACTTGAGACAGACGTTGCTCGTTTCTTTGCAGATGCTGAATCAATCTATACCTATGAAGGTTCACACGAAGTGAATGCCTTAATTGTTGGTCGTGAGATTACTGGACTAGGTGCCTTTGTTTAATGTCAGAAGGGCGATTGAAGGATTTTTGTTCAATCGTCCTTGCTTCATGCACTGGATTTTTGTAGAATAAGAAGGAGAAAATAATGATATCTAAGGTGATGATTATTGGTTCTGGTCAAATGGGAAGCGGAATTGCTCAAGTATTTGCTCAGGCTGGTTTTACAGTTTACTTAAACGATATTAAAGAAGAATTTGTTCAAAGAGGCTTGAATAATATCACAAAACAATTGGAACGTTCAGTTGAAAAAGGACGGATGTCTGCGGATGAGAAGGATCAGGTATTGGCCAATTTGCTTCCATCTGTTTCATATGAAGATGCGAAACAAGTCCAATTGGTGATTGAAGCTGCAACTGAGAACCGTGAGATTAAGTTGAATATTTTCAAACAATTGGATGAATTGACAGATCCTAAAACTATCTTAGCATCAAACACATCCTCTTTGTCAATCACGGATATAGCTGCTGCTACTAAACATCAGGAGCGCGTGATTGGAATGCACTTCTTTAATCCTGCCCCAATCATGAAACTTGTAGAGGTTATTAAGGCCTTGCAGACTTCAGAAGAAGTGGTTCAGGCAGTTCGTGAATTGACAGTGAAAATTGGTAAAACACCAGTTGATGTTAAAGATTCTTATGGTTTTGTTGTGAACAGAATTTTGATTCCTATGATCAATGAAGCCATTTACATTCTAGGTGAAGGAGTGGCTAGTGCCGAGGAAATCGATGAAGCGATGAAACTTGGTGCAAATCATCCTATTGGACCTTTGGCTCTTGCTGACTTGATTGGGTTGGATGTTTGTTTGGCTATTATGGGCGTCCTAAACCAAGGGTTTGGTGATCAAAAATACCGTCCTGCTCCTCTTCTTAAGAAAATGGTCGAAGCAGGAAAATTGGGACGGAAGACAAAAGAAGGCTTCTTTACTTACTAGACACTGATGGAGGTAGTCATGAAAGACGTAGTTATTGTTTCGGCAGTGCGAACACCTTTAGGTTCCTTTGGCGGGAGCTTGAAGAATGTTTCTGCTGTTGATTTGGGATCTTTGGTAATTAAGAGTGCTTTGGAAAAAGCGAATATTAAACCAGAGCAGGTAGATGAAGTGATTATGGGGAATGTCCTAGGCGCAGGTTTAGGCCAAAACGTGGCTCGCCAAATGAGTATTCATGCTGGGCTTCCTGAATTTACACCAGCCTTTACCATTAATAAGGTTTGTGGTTCCGGTTTGAAGGCAGTGCAGTTAGCTGCTCAAGCGATTCAGTGCGGAGATGCAGATATTGTCGTGGCTGGTGGTGCAGAAAACATGAGCCAAGCTCCATATGTTTTGCCAAGCTTCCGTTGGGGTGGCCGTATGGGAGATTCGAAAGTGGTAGATACCATGATTAAGGACGGTTTGTCTGATGCCTTTAACGAATACCATATGGGAATTACAGCTGAGAATGTGGCCGAAGAATATGGTATTAGCCGGGATGATCAAGATGCGCTTGCTTTGGAATCACAAAAACGAGCAGTGGCGGCTATAGAATCTGGACGCTTTAAGGAAGAGATCGTTCCGGTGGTCATTCCTCAACGTAAAGGCGATCCTATCGTCTTTGATACAGATGAATTTCCTAGAAAAGATGCTAGCTTGGAGAGTCTGTCTAAGCTACGTCCTGTTTTCAAAAAAGACGGTTCTGTTACAGCGGGAAATGCCTCAGGTATCAATGACGGAGCAGCGGCTGTCTTGGTCATGAGTGCTGAAAAAGCTGAAGAACTAGGACTTCCAGTCATTGCTCGCATTCGTTCGTATGCAAGTGCAGGTTTGGATCCTAAGATTATGGGATGTGGACCGATTTATGCGACTCGCAAAGCTCTTGAAAAAGGCAATTTGACAGTTGATGATCTTGACTTAATCGAGTCAAATGAAGCCTTTGCTGCTCAGGCTTGTGCGGTTGGTAAAACACTTGGCTTTAACACAGATATTGTCAATGTCAATGGTGGCGCGATAGCTCTTGGTCACCCAATTGGGGCCTCAGGTTGCCGTATCCTAGTGACTCTGGTACATGAGATGATGAAACGTGATGCTAAAACTGGTTTAGCAACTCTCTGTATCGGAGGAGGGATGGGAACAGCCCTCATCGTTGAACGTTAGTTATTAGAAAACTGAACGTCATTTCCTCTTTTTCAATATTACGATTACAAAATGAGATTTTGATCCGATCTCATAGTTACATACCTTATCAAGTGTCTTTCTCTAAAAGGGCTTGATAAGGTATTTTTATTTTTCCCAAAACTTTAAGGATGGATTGGACGACCATATCCTATAAGCTGAACTTATAGGTGTATAAATAAAGATTAAGTAGACGGATGAAAAAAAAAAGTTTATGATGAAAATGTAAGCTCTTACATTTTGTGTTGGTATTTGTTGACGCTGTACTCTGTACTCAAAATAAATCAAGTAGGAGCAGAACAATGAGTAAAACTGTTTTATTAGAGGTTAAGAATGGTCTTGGCTATCTAACAATTAACCGTCCATCGGCTTTGAACGCTTTAAGTTCAGAAGTCTTAAAGGATTTGAATCTCGCTTTAGACCAGATTGAAGCAAGCGAGGACATTCGTGTTGTCATGGTGACCGGTCAAGGAGAGAAAGCATTTGTCGCGGGAGCAGACATTAAAGAGATGGACCAAATGTCTCCAATTCAGGCTCATGAATACATGACCTATGCGAACGACACCTTTACCCGCTTATCTGAATTGACTCAGCCAACTATTTCAGTATTGAATGGTTATGCTTTGGGAGGCGGTTTAGAATTAGCTCTTTCAACTGATATCCGAATCGGCTATGACAAGACAATGGTTGGCTTCCCTGAAGTCGGCTTGGGAATCATTCCTGGTTTTGCAGGTACCCAAAGAATGTCTCGTTTGATTGGTACTAGTAAAACAAAGGAATTAATTTTCACTGCTAGAATGGTTAAAGGACAAGAAGCATATGATCTTGGAATTCTTAACAAGTTGGTATCAGCAGAAGAACTATTGCCTGCGGCAGAAGAGCTAGCAGCAGCGATTATGAAAAATGCACCGCTAGCAGTTGAAAAAGCTAAACATATTATCCAAGTTGGCTCAGAACTCCCTCTGAAAAATGCTATTCGTTTGGAAACAGAAGCGGAAGCTCTACTCTTCTCAACAGAAGATAAGATAGAAGGAATGCGCGCTTTTGTTGAAAAACGCAAAGCTGTCTTTCAACGTAAATAAGAGAGGAGATAGGTTATGAAAGTTGTAACATTGTCTGAAGCTATTTCCTTGATTCATTCAGGAGATAAAGTTGGTATTTCTGGATTTCTTGGAGTGGGAGAACCATTTGAGTTAATTGAGGAACTAGTTCGTCAAAACCAGCAAGATTTGACCTTGGTGTCTGTTGTAACCTCTCAACCAGGTAAGGAAGTTGGAGTTGGTCGTCTTTGTGAAAATCATCAGGTTACAAAGTATATTGCAGCCCATGTAGGAACATCTGCTGCTGCTCAGCATGATTATTTCTCAGGAACCATGAAAGTGGAGTTCACTCCGATGGGAACTGTCGTAGAACGCTTACATGCTGCAGGTGCGGGTCTTGGAGCAGTTTTAACGCCAACAGGTGTAGGAACAATTCTTGAAGATGAGCACGAAAAAGTAACTCGAAATGGAAAAGAATATTTGATTTATGATCCATTGAAGATTGATATTGCCTTGATTAAAGCTACTAAGGCTGATAAATATGGTAATCTTTATCTAGATGGGACTACTAAAAACATCTCTCTTCAACTCGCTCTAGCGGCTGATACAGTCATTGTTGAGACAAACGAGTTGGTTGAAGTCGGGGAAATTGATCCAAATGATATTTACATCCCTGGTATCCTAGTTGACTATGTCGTTCAAGGATTGACACCACAAGAACATCATCAGATGATGGGAGACTTGTGGACAGAGACAAAAAAACTGGCGGGGGTGAAGTAAAATGAAAGCAAAAGAAATTATCGCAAGACGTGTAGCGCTTGAATTTAAAGATGGAGATGTGGTCAATCTTGGATTTGGGATTCCAAACGCTTCTGCTGATTATATTCCTGAAGGAGTAAATGTTATTTTGCAGGCAGAAAATGGCGCCCTTCGATTTGGAGAAACACCAACTAAGGACACCTATAATGCCAATTTAGCGAACTCTGGTGGAGCTCCTATCACATTATTACCAGGAGCAGCCTTGTTTGATCTACAAACTTCCTTTGCAATTATTCGTGGTGGACACGTGGATGCAACTGTTCTGGGAGCGCTAGAAGTCAGCCAAGATGGTAGCATTGCGAACTGGATTATCCCAGGGAAATTTGCTCCTGGTATGGGTGGCGCAATGGACTTATTGGTAGGTGCTAAGCGTGTAATCGGGGCTATTCAACACACAACTGCTGATGGGGAATCTAAGTTGTTGAAAGAATGTACCTTGCCACTTTCAGCTAAGGGAGTATTGGATCTCGTTATCACTGATTTAGCGGTCTTTGGAATTCAAGATGGTAAGTTCTTATTGAAAGAGTTGGCTCCTGGTGTGACATTAGAAGAAGTTCTTGAAAAAACAGCTGGGGAAGTCATTGTCTCAGAAGACCTAAAAACAATGCCGATTTAAGCAAAAAAAGAGCTATTTTCTACTTAGTGTGTTATGATATAAACTAGATAGTATTGTAAGCGCTTTATATACAACGTTAAAATGAAGTATTCGAAATGTTATTTCGATAAAAAGTCAGTAGACAACTATCAAACACTAGAATAGTTGTCTAATTGACTTACTAAAATAGTGAAGGAAAGCTAGGTGATGGGTAAGTGGATATTATCCAAATGAACTATTTCATCAATATCATAGAATGCGGATGCAACCTTTCCATTGCTGCAAAGAAGATTCACATTAGTCAATCAGCCTTGAGTCAATTCGTGACAAATTTTGAAGCAGCTGAAGGGGTTCAATTATTCAATCGCAAGAATGGAAGATTAGAAAGTTTAACAGAAACGGGACGCAAAATTTATCGTTATGCGACCGAGATTGTGAATCGACATGAAGAAATGCTTTCCATGATCCATATAGAAGCTCAAAAGCAAAAGGGCACCATTAATCTTGGTATTCCGTCCTTGATTTTACGAGTTTATTTTGCTAGTGCTTTGCCTCATTTTCTGAAAAATAATCCTCATATCCATATCCAGGTTACGGAAGGTGGAGGGAAGGAAATTCGTCAAAAAATGGTTGATGGAGATTTGAATCTCTCTATTCTGATAGAGCCTACGAGCCTGGATGCTAAAAAATATGAACAACATATCATTCAATTGGATGAATACGTTGCTTATATGGATAAGGATCATCCGCTGGCTCAGAAAAGCTTGTTGGAATGGTCTGATATTGTTGGTTATGAATTGGCAACCTTCAACAAAACATTTACGACTTATGATTTAGTGACAGAAAAACTTCGTTCACAACGAATTGAGGCTAAATTTGCTTATCTTTCCTCTACTTGGGACTTCCTAGTTGAATCAACTCATCAGACAGATTTGATTGCTCTTTTACCAAGGCCGGTTGAATATTTTGTGGACAAGAGTCGTTTTAAGGCAGTTAGATTCAAGGATCCTATTCCATTTAATATTTGGTTTTGTAGACCCTATAAAAACTCCTACAATGAAGTAGAGTCTTATATATATGAAGAATTGTTGAAAGATTATTACCAACCGTTTTCTGACAACTAAGCTGAGGTGAATGCGATGACCTATAATGACGTGCTGGCGCGAGAATTGAAGGCAGACGTGAAAGTGTTGATTCGGGACTATTTCAAGTCTCGTGAGGATGAACAACAGTTCCCTAGAGAATTGCTTTATCAGTTTATTGAGCGATTTGATATCTTTTCCTTGCTTTTAGATAGTCAAGATTCTGTTTTGAGAACCGAGTTTTTGACCTTTATTCGCTTGATTTCAAAAGATTTCCCTGCTTTTTCTGCTGTTCTGCTAACTCAGGCATGTTATGGTATCTATCCTATTTTACGATATGGAAGTCAGGAACAAAAATCGCGTTATGTAGAACCATTAGTAAGGGGAGAAATCTTAGCTGGCTTGGGATTTTCCGAAGGAAAATTGATGGAAAGCTTGGAGGTTATTGCAACAACCGCAAGGAAAACAGAGGCAGGTTGGTCTTTAACTGGGAAGAAGTCAATTGTATCAAATTGCCGCTATACAGATATTTTGTTAATCTTAGCCAAGGTTCAGGAAACTAACGGAGAAGATGGATATGGATTTTTCATTGTTGATACGACTCGACCGGGGGTTGCTTTTGGAGATGATATAGCAAAACCTGGTTTACAGGGTTTACCTGTGAATTCGGTAACTTTTGACCAGGTCATATTGCCAGAAGATAGTCTGCTAGGATTGACCTTAAATGGGGAAACTCAGTTAAATGATATTATCAAAAAATTACAGCTAGGATTAAGCGCAATCTCTATTGGTATCTCTGAGGGAGCTTTTGAAAAAGGTCTGGCTTTTGTAAAGGTCAAAAGAGGATTTGGGAAACGATTAATCGATGCGACAGTCTATCAACATCAATTTGCAGACTTGTATACTAAGCTGTGTGCGGCTGAATCTTACTTTGCCTCCTACAAGGACAGGATGAAGGCGGATTCTCTCTTTGTATCTCAGATAAAACTTTATACGACAAAAGTAGCAATTGAGATTTCTGAGGAAATTATTAGATTAATTGGACCTCTTCAAACCTTGGATGACATCCCCATAGACCGTTATCTAAAGGATGCCAAAACGATTGAAATCTATGGAAAATCTGGGGATTCGATTCGTAAAAGAATAGCAGCCCAATGGATAAAGGAGTAAAGCATGGCAGAACTCACCTTACAGGAATATCAATTTCATGATATGAAACTGACATGGCTACGTGGAGCCGATAAATTGACGGATGCAGGGACTCTTTTTGGTCCGGTTCCGAAAGTTGTGTGGTCTCGTTACTACCCAACAAATGATGCTAATATGATGGCAGAATTGACGGATCCTATTTTGATCCAGTACAAGGGTAAAAATTACTTGATAGATGCAAGTTTTGATACAGCAAAATTATCCGATAAACAAAGGCGTAACTTAGGAATCTTGTCTGAAAGTCGGGTAGAAGAAAGTTTAGCTCTTTTAGGACTATCGCCTGAAGACATTGACATCGTGCTGATGACACATATGCACCACGATCATTCTGGTGGCTTGACGTATGTGAATGATCAAGGGAAGCTGGTTTCCAAGTATCCAAACGCCAAGATTATTGTGAATGATGTCGAATGGTATGAGATGAGAAACCCTAATGATCGAACGCGGGGAACTTATCTGAGAGAAAATTGGGAACCGATTCAAGATCAGGTGACGACTTTCTCAGAGTATATCAATGTCGTTCCAGAAATCCAAATGATTCACACAAGTGGTCACAGCAATGGCCACAGTATTATCTTGCTCAAACAGGGGAAAGATACGATGATCCATATGGGGGACTTGATGTTATCACATGTTCATCGAAATCCTCTCTGGGTTCCAGCAGTTGATGATTATCCTATGAAATCAATTTTAGCCAAAAAGAAGTGGTTGCGTCAGGCTTTTGAGAATCATTATAAGTTTTTCTTTTACCATGATCAATTTTTCGCGGTGGTAGAGTTTGACAAGGATGGGAAGGAATTTGTAGATTATGTTCTACGTTCTCGCCCCCCACTTATTCCTTTTACAGATCAGCAGGATCGTAAGCCAGATTTTTTAGGATAGCAGAATATGAGGAGACAAATGTAACATTTTCTTGTTGACGGGGATATTGGTGCACCATGCATCCATTTGCCAACAAGAATCAACAGAAAATAAAAGGAGGACTCATATGTCAATTACAAAACTTTTACAGATTCAATATCCAATTTTTCAAGGGGCTATGGCTCAAATCTCGCACTATCAACTAGCAGCAGCTGTTTCTGAGGCTGGAGGTCTGGGAATTATCGCTTCAGGTGGTATGACCGGAGAGCAGTTGCGAGAAGAAATTCGTGAACTGAGAAAGTTGACAGATAAGCCTTTTGGTGTCAACATCATGTTGATGATGAAAAACATCAAGGATATTGTGACCGTTATCATTGAAGAAAAGGTTCCAGTGGTAACTACAGGTGCAGGAACTCCTAAGCATATCATGCCTTACTTGAAAGAAGCAGGAATCAAGGTTATTCCAGTTATTGCCAGTGTCAAGCATGCTCAAAAAATGCAAGAATTGGGAGTTGATGCTGTAATCGCTGAAGGTTCAGAAGCTGGTGGGCATATTGGAGAAACCAATACAATGGCTCTTATCCCACAAATCGTTGATGCGGTAACGATTCCAGTCATTGCTGCAGGAGGTGTGGCAGATGGTCGTGGACTTGCTGCTGCGATTGCCCTAGGTGCACAAGGAGTTCAAATGGGAACAGTTTTTCTTGCTTCAGAAGAATGCCCGATTTCTCCAGCCTATAAAGAAGCTATTTTGGCGGCAAGTGATACAGCGACTGCGGTTACAGGTCGCATCGCGGGAGCGCCAGTTCGTTGTATTCGCAATGAGATGACGGATCACTACATTGAATTAGAACAGAAAGGTACAAACCGAGAGGAACTGGAAGAAATTACGATCGGTTCCCTATCTAAGGCTGTCTATGAAGGTGATACAGTTCATGGTTCAATGATGAGCGGACAAATTGCGGGTTTGGTGAAAGACATCAAACCATGTAAGACTATTTTAGAATCAATTGTGAAACAGGCGCAAGAGTGCCTACAAGACATTCGACTAGAATTAGGTGAATAATGTAATCTAGGCGGAAGATTCTGCACTGATGTGGAAAAAGGAGAGCGAGGCATTTGCTATCCTTTTTTATATATGGTTTTTTAAGAGCATCTTGCTATAATAAAAGCAGTGCTTTCTCTTTAAAGGTCGCTTTTTAAGGGCTTTTGTGATATAATAATGCGCAAGAGGTTTAGAATGAAAAAAAATAATTTAATCCCGTTTTCTGCAGTCTTGCTAGGACTTGCAACTTTCGGAATCTTAACTTTGCTGATTATTTTTTCACATAATCTTGCTGTAACAATCACTGTTTTATTTTTATTTGTACTGCTTTATCTGCTTTTATTTGTATGGCAAAAAAAACAGTACGAAAAGAGCGAAATTGAACAAATCCAATATGTAAATCACCAAGCCGAAAATAGCTTGAGTACTTTGCTTGATCAAATGCCGGTGGGAGTCCTGAAATTAGACTTATTAAGTGGAGAAGTAGAATGGTTTAATCCTTATGCTGAGTTAATTTTGACAAATGAAGAAGGGGAAATTGATGTTGAGTTAATTCAAGCCATCATCAAGGCTTCTGTTGGGAATCCTGGTTCGTATGCTACCTTGGGCGAAACACGATATGCTGTCCATATGGACAAGGCTTCAGGCGTTTTGTATTTTTTTGATGTTTCTGGGGAGTACGAAGCAACTGTCGAATTGGTAACTAGCCGTCCAGTCATTGGGGTCATCTCAGTGGATAATTACGATGATTTGGAGGATGCGACGTCTGACTCTGATATCAGCCATATCAATAGCTTTGTAGCTAATTTTGTTTCAGAATTTGCTAGTAAGTATGCTATGTTTTCTCGCCGTGTGGGGATGGATCGTTTTTATTTATTCACAGATTATACAGTACTCGAGGAATTGATGAATGATAAATTCTCTGTTATTGATACTTTCCGAGAAGAATCAAAACAGAGGCAACTAGCCCTAACTTTAAGTATGGGATTTTCTTATGGTGATGGAAATCATGAAGAGATAGGGAAAATTGCCTTGCTCAACTTGAACTTAGCAGAAGTTCGCGGTGGTGACCAGGTGGTGGTCAAGGAAAATGATGAGACCAAGAATCCAGTCTACTTCGGTGGAGGAACTGCTGCGTCTATCAAACGTACTCGTACACGTACGAGAGCCATGATGACAGCCATTTCTGATAAGATTCGAAGTGTTGACCAGGTTTTTGTAGTCGGTCATAAAAATCTAGATATGGATGCCTTGGGCTCTGCTGTCGGTATGCAGTTGTTTGCAAGTAATATTATTGAAAACAGTTACGCTGTCTATGATGCAGATAAAATGTCACCAGATATCGAGCGTGCTATCCAGTTCTTAAAGAAGGAAGATACTACGAAACTCTTATCTCTTACAGATGCGATGAAGCTAGTTACAAGCCGTTCGTTATTGATTTTAGTGGATCACTCAAAGACGGCTTTGACCTTATCGAAAGATTTTTATGATTTGTTTACTCAAACCATTGTTATTGACCATCATAGACGTGATCAGGATTTCCCTGAGAATGCAGTCATCACCTATATTGAAAGTGGAGCAAGTAGTGCGAGTGAGCTGGTCACAGAATTGATTCAGTTCCAAAATTCTAAGAAAAATCGTTTGAGTCGTATGCAGGCTAGCGTACTGATGGCTGGAATGATGCTGGATACCAAGAACTTTACATCTCGCGTAACGAGTCGGACCTTTGATGTGGCTAGCTACCTGAGAACACGTGGAAGCGATAGTATTGCTATCCAGGAGATTGCTGCGACAGATTTTGAGGAGTATCGTGAGGTAAATGAACTCATTTTACAAGGTCGTAAGCTAGCTTCAGATATCTTGATTGCCCAAGCTAAGGACTCAACCACTTATGACACCGTTGTTATCAGTAAGGCTGCCGATGCTATGCTGGCCATGTCCGGTATTGAGGCTAGTTTCGTTCTGGCAAAAAATACACAAGGATTTATCTCCATCTCGGCTCGAAGCCGTAGTAAAATCAATGTGCAACGCATTATGGAAGAGCTAGGTGGCGGAGGCCATTTTAATCTAGCGGCTGCGCAAATCGAGAATATGAATCTGTCAGAAGCAGGAGAAAAATTGACTAAACTAATCTTGGATGAACTAAAGGAAAAGGAGAAAGAAGAATGAAAGTAATCTTTTTAGCAGATGTTAAAGGAAAAGGAAAAAAGGGCGAAATCAAGGAAATGCCAACTGGCTATGCTCAAAACTTCCTGATTAAAAAGAATTTGGCCAAGGAAGCGACTGCTCAAGCAGTGGGCGAGTTGCGTGGTAAACAAAAATCAGAAGAAAAGGCTCATGCTGAAATGATTGCTGAAGCAAAAGCCATCAAGGCTAAGCTTGAAGCAGAAGAAACGGTTGTAGAGTTTGTTGAAAAGGTTGGACCAGATGGCCGTACATTTGGCTCCATCACTAACAAGAAAATTGCAGAAGAATTGCAAAAGCAATTTGGTATCAAGATTGACAAACGCAATATTCAAGTGCAAGCACCAATTCGAGCAGTAGGTTTGATTGATGTACCAGTGAAAATCTATCAAGATGTTACAAGTGTCATCAATCTTCGTGTAAAAGAAGGTTAAGTTTACAATTTCTTGACAAGATTGTAAAAGGAAGGAAAGTCGGATGGCAGAAGTAGAGGAACTGCGAGTTCAACCTCAGGATATTTTGGCAGAACAATCTGTTCTGGGGGCTATTTTTATAGATGAGAGTAAGCTCGTTTTTGTCCGAGAATACATTGATTCTCGTGACTTCTTTAAATATGCTCATCGGTTGATCTTCCAAGCGATGGTAGATTTGTCGGATCGTGGGGAAGCAATTGATGCGACGACAGTTCGGACGATTTTGGATAGCCAAGGGGATCTCCAAAATATTGGTGGCTTGTCTTACCTTGTCGAAATTGTCAACTCTGTACCAACTTCAGCCAATGCAGAATATTATGCTAAAATCGTAGCCGAAAAGGCTATACTACGTCGCTTGATTTCCAAATTGACAGAGTCTGTCAACCAAGCCTATGAGGCTTCTAAGCCTGCAGATGAAATCATCGCTCAGGCTGAAAAGGGACTCATAGATGTTAGCGAAAATGCCAATCGTAGTGGGTTCAAGAACATCCGAGATATTCTAAATATCAACTTTGGGAACCTAGAAGTTCGGTCACAACAAACAACGGATATCACGGGTATTGCAACGGGTTATCGAGATTTGGACCATATGACGACAGGTCTCCATGAGGAGGAGCTAATTATCCTAGCGGCGCGACCAGCGGTTGGTAAGACGGCCTTTGCTTTGAACATTGCGCAGAACATCGGGACTAAGTTGGACAAGACGGTTGCTATCTTTTCGCTGGAAATGGGTGCGGAAAGTCTAGTAGACCGTATGTTGGCTGCTGAAGGTTTGGTGGAGTCTCATTCTATCCGTACAGGTCAATTGACTGATGAGGAGTGGCAAAAATATACCATTGCTCAAGGGAACCTAGCCAACGCGAGTATCTATATCGATGATACACCAGGGATTCGAATCACGGAAATTCGCTCCCGTTCACGCAAACTAGCTCAAGAAACGGGCAATCTAGGATTGATTTTGATCGACTACCTACAGCTTATCACAGGGACTGGTCGTGAGAACCGCCAACAAGAAGTTTCTGAAATTTCTCGTCAGTTGAAAATTCTTGCTAAGGAATTGAAAGTTCCAGTCATTGCTCTTAGTCAGTTATCTCGTGGAGTGGAACAGCGGCAGGATAAGAGACCAGTCTTGTCTGATATTCGTGAATCGGGTTCTATCGAGCAGGATGCAGATATCGTAGCCTTTCTATACCGTGACGACTACTACGATCGTGCGGGTGAAGAAGAGGAAGGAATTCCAAATAATAAGGTTGAGGTTATCATCGAGAAAAACCGTAGTGGAGCTCGTGGAACAGTGGAATTGATTTTCCAAAAAGAATACAATAAATTTTCAAGTATCTCAAAGAGGGAGGCATAAGATGTCAGATGCATTTTCAGATGTAGCCAAGATGAAAAAAATCAAAGAAGAGATCAAGGCGCATGAGGGACAAGTCGTTGAAATGACTTTGGAAAATGGCCGTAAGCGCCAAAAAAATAGATTGGGTAAGCTAATTGAGGTTTATCCATCTCTATTTATCGTTGAATTTGGGGATGTTGAAGGAGACAAACAAGCCAATGTCTACGTTGAATCCTTCACCTACTCAGATATCTTGACAGAAAAGAACTTGATTCGCTATCTAGACTAAGAATCCTAAAATGAAGTGAGCTTTGCTCACTTTTTTCTTTTTCTCCCGAATAGTATAAACGAGGGTAACCTCGGAAATATATATTATTAAGGAGAATGAATGACGTTTTTTAAATCAGGAGTTAAGAAGAGTAGATGTACTCAGTTGAGTGTAGGGCTGGCTACTTTGTTCGTTACGAGTACCTTTTTGTTTGGTGGAGAATCGGTTCAAGCCGATAGTGTAGCGCGTGGAGATGACTATCCGCTTCACTACAAAAATGGTAGTGTTGAAATTGATCAGTGGCGGATGTATTCTCGCCAGTGTACGTCTTTTGCAGCCTTTCGTTTGAGTAGTGTGAATGGCTTTGAAATTCCGCCTGCTTATGGAAATGCAAATGAATGGGGGCACCGCGCAAGGCGAGAAGGCTACCGTGTTGACAGCAAGCCAGAAATTGGTTCAATTGCTTGGTCGACAGAAGGTTACTACGGGCATGTGGCCTGGGTATCAAATGTATCAGGGGATACGATTGAGATCGAAGAGTATAATTATGGGGTTCGAGAAAAGTATAACCGTCGAAAAGTCAGGGCTAGTTCGATGACAGGTTTTATTCATTTCAGGGATTTATCTGCCAGCCATAGTGCGGGTGAGAATGCTCGTAGCCCAGAACTTCCGTCTAGTGGGACAATAGTATTCACGGGGAAATCGCCTATTATGGACCAACCGTCACGTACAGGACAGGTTATTGACTACTATTATGCTGGTGAGAGTGTGAGTTATGATCAAGTTCTTGAAAAGGATGGTTATAAGTGGCTCGGTTATTTGTCTTATAGCGGTTCTAGAAGATATGTGCAGTATGCAGAGCTAAGCAATACAGAAAAGGGCTGGAAAAAAGAAGGAGGGAGTTGGTATTACCGAGAGAATGGGAAACTCGCAACTGGTTGGAAGAAAATAAATGGCAGTTGGTATCACTTTAAAGACAATGGAACCATGTCAACAGGTTGGGTGAAGGATAGTTCGCATTGGTACTATCTAAAGGCATCAGGGGAGATGCAGACGGGATGGCTCAAGGAAAATGGAACATGGTATTATTTGGAGAGTTCAGGGGCTATGAAGTCTAGCCAGTGGTTCCAGGTAGGAGGAAAGTCTTATTACGTCAATGCTTCGGGGGCTTTAGCAGTGAATACTACTGTAGATGGCTATCGAGTGGATAGTAATGGAGCTAGAATCTAGAAAGAATATAAAAAAGAGGGCTTCACTACCATTTGCCTATTCTTTCCGATGGTATTTTTCCTTGCTTTCCTTTATAATGGGTGTATGGACAAGAAAAAATTATTATTAATTGATGGATCTTCTGTTGCCTTTCGAGCTTTTTTTGCGCTCTATCAACAGCTGGATCGATTTAAAAATGCTAATGGTCTTCATACCAATGCAATCTATGGCTTTCAACTTATGTTGAATCATGTCTTGGAGCGAGTTGAACCCAGCCATGTTTTGGTAGCTTTTGATGCAGGTAAGACGACTTTCCGAACAGAGATGTATGCAGACTACAAGGGGGGGCGTGCTAAAACTCCAGATGAGTTTCGTGAGCAATTTCCCTTCATTCGTGAGTTGCTAGATCATCTTGGGATTCGCCACTATGAGTTGGCCCAGTATGAAGCAGATGATATCATCGGAACCTTAGGTCGCTTGGCTGAGAAGGATTCTTTTGAAGTGACTATTGTCAGCGGAGACAAGGACTTGATCCAGTTGACGGATGAGCATACAGTGGTTGAGATTTCCAAGAAAGGTGTGGCTGAGTTTGAGGCCTTTACACCAGATTACCTTATGGAAAAGATGGGCATTACCCCAGCTCAGTTCATTGATCTTAAGGCTCTTATGGGGGATAAGTCTGATAATATCCCTGGTGTCACGAAAATCGGTGAAAAGACGGGTATCAAGCTCTTGCTAGAACACGGTTCGTTAGAGGGTATTTATGAAAATATTGATGGGATGAAGGCTTCTAAGATGAAGGAAAATCTCATCAATGACAAGGAACAAGCCTTTTTGTCTAAAACCTTGGCGACCATTGAGACTCAGGCACCAATTGAGATTGGACTAGATGATTTGGTCTATAATGGCCCAGATGTGGAAAATCTCGGAAAATTCTACGATGAGATGGGCTTCAAACAGCTTAAACAAGCTTTAAATGTTTCGTCGACGGATGCGCCTGAGAGTTTAGACTTCACTATCGTTGACCAAGTGAAGGAGGATATGCTGAGCGCCAACTCTATCTTCCACTTTGAACTTTTTGGTGAGAATTACCATACAGATGCCTTGGTTGGTTTTGCCTGGTTCTGTGGAGATAAGCTTTACGCTACAGACAAACTTGAGCTCTTGCAGGAGCCGATTCTCAAGGATTTTCTAGAAAAAACACCTCTGAAAGTGTATGATTTTAAGAAAGCGAAGGTTCTTTTAAATCGTTTGGGCTTGAATTTGCAGGCCCCTGCTTTTGACAGCCGTTTGGCCAAATACCTCCTCTCTACTGTCGAGAACAATGAAATTTCAACCATTGCGAATCTCTATGGCCAAACTTATTTGGCTGATGATGAGATTTTCTACGGTAAGGGGGTCAAGAAAGCTATCCCTGAGAGAGAGAAATTCTTGGAGCACTTGGCTCGCAAGGTTGCTGTATTGGTTGAGACGGAGCCTGTTTTGCTTGAAAAACTCAGTGAACACGGGCAGTTAGACCTTCTCTATGACATGGAGCAACCTCTGGCTTTTGTCCTTGCCAAGATGGAAATTGCTGGGATCAAGGTCAAAAAAGAAACCCTACTTGAGATGCAAGCTGAAAATGAGATCGTCATTGAGCAACTCACTCAAGAAATCTACGAGTTAGCTGGTGAAGAGTTTAATATAAATTCACCTAAACAGTTGGGCGTACTTCTCTTTGAAAAACTGGGACTTCCTCTAGAATACACCAAGAAAACCAAGACAGGTTACTCGACAGCCGTGGATGTGCTGGAGCGTCTGGCTCCTATTGCACCGATTGTCAAAAAAATTCTAGACTACCGTCAGATTGCTAAGATTCAATCTACCTATGTAATTGGCTTGCAGGATTGGATTTTAGATGATGGCAAGATCCACACGCGCTATGTGCAAGATTTGACTCAGACCGGACGTCTGTCTAGTGTAGATCCAAACTTGCAAAATATCCCTGTTCGCTTGGAACAAGGTCGTCTCATTCGTAAGGCTTTTGTGCCAGAGTGGGAGGATAGTGTCCTTCTTAGCTCCGACTATTCACAGATTGAGTTGCGCGTTTTGGCGCATATCTCTAAGGATGAGCACTTAATCAAGGCCTTCCAAGAGGGAGCTGATATCCATACTTCGACAGCCATGCGGGTCTTTGGAATTGAACGTCCTGAGGATGTGACGCCAAACGACCGTCGCAATGCCAAGGCGGTTAACTTTGGAGTGGTTTACGGAATTTCAGATTTTGGCTTGGCAAACAATCTTGGTATTAGTCGTAAGAAGGCCAAAGCCTACATTGATACCTATTTTGAGCGTTTTCCTGGAATCAAAAACTATATGGAAGAAGTGGTGCGTGAAGCGCGTGATAAGGGATATGTAGAGACCCTCTTCAAGCGTCGTCGAGAGCTACCAGATATCAATTCGCGCAACTTTAACATTCGTGGTTTTGCAGAGCGAACTGCCATTAACTCCCCTATTCAGGGTTCGGCAGCAGATATCCTCAAGATTGCTATGATCCAGCTAGACAAAGCTCTAGTTGAGGGCGGTTATCAGACCAAGATGCTCTTGCAAGTGCATGATGAAATCGTCCTTGAGGTTCCGAAATCAGAACTAGCAGCCGTCAAAGTACTAGTGAAACAAACCATGGAAGAAGCCATCCAACTCAGTGTTCCCCTTATCGCAGATGAAAATGAAGGGGCAACCTGGTACGAGGCTAAATAAGAAAGCTATGATAGAGTTTGAAGCGCGTGCCTTCAAGCTCTTTTTCATGATTTTCTGTAAGCAGTTTCCTTGACTTTTCCTTGTATTTGCGTTACTATATGTCCATATAAGATATGGGAGTCTGTGTACAGTCTGAGAGGAAGTGTTAAACTTCGACCGCACCTGATCTGGGTAATGCCAGCGTAGGGAACGATACTTAGCCGAATTCTGCACCTTTTCCATATATGGAAGGGGTTTTCTTTTTGTCAAAAGGAAACCTGAGAAGAGGAGGTTTTTATGAAAGCAAGCATTGCCTTGCAAGTCTTGCCCCTATCACAGGGGATTGATCGAATTGCTATTATCGATCAAGTGATTGCTTATCTGCAAGCTCAGTCCGTGACCATGGTGGTGACACCCTTTGAAACGGTCTTGGAAGGGGAGTTTGATGAGCTTATGCGCATTCTCAAAGAAGCTCTTGAAGTGGCCGGGCAGGAGGCAGATAATGTCTTTGCCAATGTCAAAATAAATGTAGGAGAGATTTTAAGTATTGATGACAAACTTGAAAAGTATACTGAGACGACACATTAGTCTATTGGGTTTTCTAGGAGTCTTGTCAATCTGGCAGTTAGCGGGAGTATTCAAACTTTTACCCAAGTTTATCCTGCCAACTCCTCTTGAGATTCTCCAGTCCTTTGTTCGTGACAGAGAATTTCTCTGGTACCATAGCTGGGCGACCTTGAGAGTGGCTTTGCTAGGTCTAGTCTTAGGAGTCTTGATTGCCTGTCTTATGGCGGTGCTCATGGATAGTCTCTCTTGGCTCAATGACTTGATTTATCCCATGATGGTGGTTATCCAGACCATTCCGACCATTGCCATAGCGCCTATCTTGGTCTTGTGGTTGGGTTATGGGATTTTACCCAAGATTGTCTTGATTATTCTGACGACAACCTTCCCTATCATTGTTAGTATCTTGGACGGTTTTAGGCATTGTGACAAGGATATGCTGACCTTGTTTAGTCTGATGCGAGCAAACCCTTGGCAAATCCTTTGGCATTTTAAAATCCCGGTCAGTCTGCCCTACTTTTATGCAGGTCTGAGGGTCAGTGTCTCCTACGCCTTTATCACAACCGTGGTGTCTGAGTGGTTGGGAGGTTTTGAAGGTCTTGGTGTTTATATGATTCAGTCTAAAAAACTGTTTCAGTATGATACCATGTTTGCCATTATTATTCTGGTGTCGATTATCAGTCTTCTAGGTATGAAGCTGGTCGATATCAGTGAAAAATATGTGATTAAATGGAAACGTACTTAAAATAGAGCGTTTTTGAAAAAGAAAAGAGGAAATGAAAATGAAGAAAACATGGAAAGTGTTTTTAACGCTTGTAACAGCTCTTGTAGCTGTCGTGCTTGTGGCTTGTGGTCAAGGAACTGCTTCTAAGGACAACAAAGAAGCAGAAGTTAAGAAGATTGACTTTATCCTAGACTGGACGCCAAATACCAACCACACAGGTCTTTATGTAGCAAAGGAAAAAGGCTATTTCAAAGAAGTTGGAGTGGATGTTGACTTGAAATTGCCACCAGAAGAAAGTTCTTCAGACTTGGTGATCAATGGCAAGGCACCATTTGCTATCTATTTCCAAGACTACATGGCTAAGAAATTAGAAAAAGGGGCAGGCATCACTGCCGTTGCCGCTATCGTTGAGCACAACACATCAGGAATCATCTCACGTAAATCGGACAATGTCAGCAGTCCAAAGGACTTGGTTGGGAAGAAATACGGAACTTGGAATGACCCGACTGAACTTGCTATGTTGAAAACCTTGGTGGAATCTCAAGGTGGAGACTTCGAAAAGGTCGAAAAAGTACCAAACAACGACTCAAACTCCATCACACCAATTGCCAATGGTGTCTTTGACACTGCTTGGATCTACTATGGGTGGGACGGTATCCTTGCCAAATCTCAAGGTGTAGACGCCAACTTCATGTACTTGAAAGACTATGTCAAGGAATTTGACTACTACTCACCAGTTATTATCGCAAACAACGACTATCTCAAAGACAACAAGGAAGAAGCTCGTAAAGTCATCCAAGCCATCAAAAAAGGCTACCAATATGCTATGGAACATCCAGAAGAAGCTGCGGATATTCTCATCAAGAATGCACCTGAACTCAAGGAAAAACGTGACTTTGTCATCGAATCGCAAAAATACTTGTCAAAAGAATACGCAAGTGACAAGGAAAAATGGGGACAATTTGATGCTGCTCGCTGGAATGCCTTCTACAAATGGGACAAAGAAAATGGTATCCTTAAAGAAGACTTGACAGACAAAGGCTTCACTAATGAATTTGTAAAATAATGACAGAAATTAGACTAGAACACGTAAGCTATGCCTATGGCGATGAAAAGATTTTAGAAGATATCAACCTGCAGGTGACTTCGGGTGAAGTGGTTTCTATCCTAGGTCCAAGTGGTGTAGGAAAGACCACCCTCTTTAACCTAATCGCTGGGATTTTAGAAGTCCAGTCAGGGAGAATTGTTCTGGACGGTGAGGAGAATCCCAAGGGGCGCGTGAGTTATATGTTGCAAAAGGATCTCCTCTTGGAGCACAAGACCGTTCTTGGTAATATCATTTTGCCCCTCTTGATTCAAAAAGTGGATAAGGCGGAAGCCATTGCCCGAGCGGATGAGATCCTTGCGACCTTCCAGTTGACAGCTGTACGGGACAAGTATCCTCACGAACTTAGTGGGGGGATGCGTCAGCGTGTGGCCTTGCTTCGTACCTATCTTTTTGGGCACAAGCTCTTTCTCTTGGATGAGGCCTTTAGCGCCTTGGATGAGATGACCAAGATGGAACTTCATGCTTGGTATCTGGAAATTCACAAACAGCTACAGCTGACGACCTTGATCATCACGCATAGTATCGAGGAGGCCCTCAGTCTCAGCGACCGCATCTATATCTTGAAAAATCGCCCTGGGCAGATTGTTTCAGAAATTAAACTAGATTGGTCTGAAGATGAGGACAAGGAAGTCCAAAAGATTGCCTACAAACGTCAAATCTTGGCAGAATTAGGTTTAGATAAGTAGAAAAATAGGGAGTTGGTGAAGATTATCCTTTACCAGCGCCCTTTTTGTCTATAAATGGAAATTCTTATAGATAAAAAGTGATATAATTGACGTATGGTGATGTGATGAAAAAAGAAGAAATTAAAACATATTTAGATACAGATCTTGAATTTAATGTTAATGGCCGAGGTGCTTGTTTCTTATCCAGCATTTGTGTAGTTGGATATGATTATGAAGGTCAGCAGTTTAATACGATTGATGAAGCTATGGAAGCTAAGGTTTTTGATAGTAAAAGTTTAGTGGATATTTGGGATGAAGTTTTACCACAAGTATTTTAAAATAAAAATATGGTCACATTATTTCAAGAGATAATAGAAAGAGCTTGAATGATGTTAAATAATGAATTACATGACTACGATAAACCAGACTCATCCGATGAAATAGATGAACTCATTATTTCGGAGTCCAATCTTGAAGGGTACAGTGATTTTTACAAAGAAAGTGAAGAGTCAAAAGTTTGGTGGATTGATAAGATAGATGTTAGAGGAGAGCTATTGTTCAGTTTTGATCAGCAAAAAATTTATAATCTTTTTCTTGATTATCCTCACAATATGACGGAAGAAGAAGTTAAAATTTTTGATATCGAAAATCCATTTTGGAGAGATTTTTTTTCGGATAGAATGTCACAAACTATACATTTATTCGTAAGAATTGAATGATATGACTGAAAAAGATTATACACAATAGTAAACATGCTTAGATACAACTAGACTATTTTTGATGTTCAGTCACCTCCCTCATAATTCATTTTTGATGGATACTGTGATATAATTAAGATACGAAGGATAGAGGTTGAGAATCTGTCACCAACGCGCCATTTAGCTAGTGGGTCGAGAAATGCAGGAGCCTCGACAGTCCTGTCTATCCTTGCAAATAAATCAGCCCTTAGATTTGTTTCTAAGGGCTTTTTGACCGGTCGATTTTATCAGCAATTTCAACTTTTAAAATTTCATTTTCAAATAATCTCATCCATCGTAAACCTGTTTTAACAGATAAAGCATTATACTCTTCATCAAAAGTATGCTTATCTTCAAAAAGACAAATTCCCTCAAAGGTCTGGTTATCAACGTCTGTCATCGTTACAACTTTATTGTTAAACTTTCTAAGTTCCATTTTTATTTTCCTGATTTTGTAGTACTATAGTTTGTTATATTATTGGAATCCCTTTAACGTAAGCTTCCTTAGCTTTTGCTAGTGTCATCTTGTTTGGGCCTCCATCAATGTTGGTTTCCCCCGTATTTTGCCAATTACAATGATCACAAATGTCATAAACAGCGGTCAATGTTCCGCAAACTGGACAATGTACGTATTCTTCATCATTAATCATTACTAAGTTTTCTTTACCAGTCTTATTCATAATTATTTACTCCTAATTATTGTTTTTAAAATAGTGAAACCAGAAATATTAATTAGCTAGAACTAAATATTTTTATATTAAATTCTCTTATCTTTCTAAACTTTTCTGAGATAGGCTTTCTTAGCTTCTGCAAGAGTTATAGTATCATTATACTTCAGCATTGGAGCTATTGCTAATGATTGAGAGAGTTTTCTGGATATGCTATAATATTACCAGGTATTAAAAAAGCACGTTTGACCGTGCTAGTTTCTTGCCTGCTGAACTCGTCAATATTACGCCCTTTTTAGGGCTCTTTTTGTGGACTTTTTTAGGAACTTTCAAGAAAAACTAAGGTGATTTAATGCCTAAATGTTTTTAAAGAAAGTCAGTATTTTCAAGGGCTTAGCCCTAAAAATTTGACTTATAGAGTGTTAAATGATAGTATAGTCAAAGATAGTCAAGGTTCAAAGAAGGAGTTTGATTTACTATGAGATTTAAAAATACATCAGATCATATCGAAGCCTATATCAAGGCGATTTTAGACCAGTCTGGTATCGTGGAATTGCAGCGGAGCCAGTTAGCAGATACCTTTCAGGTTGTGCCGAGTCAGATCAACTACGTCATCAAGACCCGCTTTACGGAAAGTAGAGGTTACTTGGTTGAGAGCAAGCGTGGTGGAGGAGGCTACATTCGCATAGGGCGGATTGAGTTTTCCAGTCATCATGAGATGCTTCGCGATTTGCTTTACTCGATTGGTGAGCGAGTTAGTCAGGAGATTTACGAGGACATTCTCCAGCTTTTGGTGGAGCAGGACTTGATGACCAAGCAGGAGATGACCTTGCTGACTTCTGTAGCAACAGATCGTGTCCTAGGGGAAGAATCCTCAGTTGTCCGTGCCAATATGCTCCGACAGCTATTACAAGAGGTAGATAGAAAAGAGAAGTAAGATGAACTATTCAAAAGCATTGAATGAATGTATCGAAAGTGCCTACATGGTGGCTGGCCATTTTGGAGCTCATTACCTAGAGTCTTGGCATTTATTGATTGCCATGTCCAATCACAGTTACAGTGTGGCAGGTGCGACTCTAAATGATTACCCATACGAGATGGACCGTTTAGAAGAGGTTGCTTTAGAACTGACTGAAACGGACTATAGTCAAGATGAAACCTTTACGGAATTGCCTTTTTCCCATCGTTTGGAGGTTCTCTTTGCAGAAGCAGAGTATGTGGCCTCAGTGGTCCATGCAAAGGTGCTAGGGACAGAGCATGTCCTCTATGCGATTTTGCATGATGGCAATGCCTTGGCAACTCGTATCTTGGAGAGAGCAGGCTTTTCTTATGAAGACCAGAAAGATCAGGTCAGAATTGCTGCTCTTCGTCGCAATTTAGAGGAACGTGCTGGTTGGACAAGAGAAGACCTTAAGGCTTTGCGTCAACGCCACCGCACGGTAGCAGACAAGCAAAATTCCATGGCCAATATGATGGGCATGCCCCAGACTACAAGTGGCGGTCTAGAGGACTACACGCATGACCTGACGGAGCAAGCGCGCTCTGGCAAGTTAGAGCCAGTTATTGGTCGTGACAAGGAAATCTCACGTATGATTCAGATTTTGAGTCGGAAGACCAAGAATAATCCTGTCCTGGTTGGAGATGCTGGTGTCGGGAAAACAGCTCTAGCCCTTGGCCTTGCCCAGCGTATTGCTAGTGGGGATGTACCTGTGGAAATGGCAAAGATGCATGTTCTAGAGCTTGATTTGATGAATGTTGTTGCGGGAACACGTTTCCGTGGAGATTTTGAAGAGCGCATGAACAATATCATCAAGGATATCGAGGAAGATGGCAAAGTAATCCTCTTTATCGATGAACTTCACACTATCATGGGTTCTGGTAGTGGGATTGACTCGACTCTAGATGCGGCTAATATCTTGAAGCCAGCCTTAGCTCGTGGAACTTTAAGAACGGTTGGTGCAACCACTCAGGAAGAATACCAAAAACACATCGAAAAAGATGCGGCTCTTTCTCGTCGTTTTGCAAAAGTGACGATTGAAGAGCCAGGTTTAGCTGACAGCATGACTATTTTGCAAGGTTTGAAGGCCACCTATGAGAAACACCACCGTGTGCGAATCACAGATGAAGCTGTCGAAACAGCTGTTAAGATGGCGCATCGTTACTTGACTAGTCGTCACTTACCAGACTCTGCTATCGACCTCTTGGATGAGGCGGCAGCAACTGTGCAAAACAAATCCAAGAATGTGAGAATGGACGAATCCGACTTGAGTCCAGCTGACAAGGCCTTGATGGATGGCAAGTGGAAACAAGCAGGCCAGCTAATCGCAAAAGAGCAGGAAGTCCCTGTCTATAAAGACTTGGTAACAGAGACTGAAATCCTGACTACTTTGAGTCGCTTGTCAGGGATCCCAGTCCAAAAACTGACGCAAACAGATGCTAAGAAGTACCTTAACCTCGAAGCGGAACTGCACAAACGTGTCATCGGTCAAGATCAAGCTGTTTCAAGTATTAGCCGTGCCATTCGCCGCAACCAGTCAGGAATTCGCAGCCACAAGCGTCCGATTGGTTCCTTTATGTTCCTAGGACCGACGGGTGTCGGGAAGACCGAATTGGCCAAGGCATTGGCAGAAGTTCTCTTTGATGACGAATCAGCCCTTATCCGCTTTGATATGAGTGAGTATATGGAGAAATTTGCGGCTAGCCGTCTTAATGGAGCTCCTCCGGGCTATGTGGGCTACGAAGAAGGTGGGGAGTTGACCGAGAAGGTTCGCAACAAACCATACTCCGTTCTCCTCTTTGACGAGGTAGAAAAGGCCCACCCAGACATCTTTAATGTCCTCTTACAGGTTCTGGACGACGGTGTCTTAACAGATAGCAAGGGGCGCAAGGTTGATTTTTCAAATACCATTATTATCATGACGTCAAACCTTGGTGCGACAGCTCTTCGTGACGACAAGACAGTTGGCTTTGGGGCCAAGGACATTCGTTTTGACCAGGAAAATATGGAAAAACGAATCTTTGAAGAGTTGAAAAAAGCTTATCGACCAGAGTTTATCAACCGTATTGATGAAAAGGTGGTCTTCCATAGCTTAGATAGCAAACACATGCAAGAAATTGTTAAGATTATGGTGAAACCATTGATTGCTAGCCTGGCAGAGAAGGGTATCGACTTGAAACTGCAAGCTTCGGCACTGAAGTTGCTAGCTAGTCACGGTTACAATCCAGAAATGGGAGCTCGCCCACTTCGCAGAACCCTGCAAACAGAAGTGGAGGACAAGTTGGCAGAACTTCTTCTTAAGGGAGAATTAGTGGCAGGAAAGACCCTCAAGATCGGTGTCAAAGCTGGTCAATTAAAATTTGATATTGCTTAAAAATAGAGAGTCAGGAGCAATCCTGATTCTTTTTTGCTACTTTTTTATAAAACCAAAGGAAATAAGTTGACAATATGTAAATATTGGTTATAATAAGAATAAATAGATATTAAGATTTGTATAGAATGAAAAAGAGCAGAGTTTCCTGAAATTTCCACCATTTCAATAGAGCCCTGTTTCTTTTTTTGCACCTTAAACAGAAAAAATCTAAAAAGTTAACGATAGTGCCGTTGTTAACCTATAGTTACAGCATTTAATTTTTAATGCAGTGCATAGAGCTAGAGGTCTTTCGTTGTTTTTTAATCAAAAGGAAAATGTATGAATATTTTAGTCGTAGATGATGAAGAAATGATCAGGGAAGGGATTGCCGCCTTTCTAAAAGAGGAGGGCTACCATGTGATTCTGGCTAAGGATGGACAAGAGGCTTTGGAAAAATTTCGAGAATATCCCATCCATCTCCTAGTTCTTGATCTGATGATGCCAAAACGAAGCGGTTTTGAAGTCTTAAGGGAAATCAACGGACACCACGATATCCCTGTGATAGTTTTAAGTGCTTTAGGAGATGAGGCCACTCAGTTACAGGTTTTTGACCTGTATGCAGATGACCATGTGACAAAACCATTTTCACTAGTGCTCCTAGTCAAGCGTATTCAAGCCCTGCTTAGGCGTTACTATGTTGTGGAGGATATTTGGCATTATCAAGATGTGACAGTGGATTTCACATCCTACCAAGCTCGAGTCAAGAACGAGGAGGTTGCAATTAAGCCGAAAGAATTGTTGGTTTTAAAATGTTTAATCCAACATAAGAACCAGGTCTTGAGTAGAGAGCAGATACTCGAGTCTATCTCAAATGATTTTGCAGATTTGCCTCTTGATAGAGTAGTTGATGTTTACATTCGAAATCTTCGTAAGAAGTTGGATCTGGATTGTATTGTAACAGTGAAAAATGCCGGATATAAAATTAGTTTATGATAAAAAACCCTAAATTATTAACCAAATCATTTTTAAGAAGTTTTTCGATTTTAGGTGCAATTGCTTTGGTCATCCACATTGCCATCTATCTGACCTTTCCTTTTTATTACATTCAGCAAGAGGGTGAGAAGTTTAATGAGAGTGCTACTATTATGAGCAAGCACTTAGAAGGCAAAAATTTTCATGAACTGCCTAGTTTGCTGGAGTCCTATTCGAAATCTCTTCGCATCTCTGCCCATTTGAAAGATGACGTACTGGATAAGAGAATTTCCCTTGTGCACGACTTGGAAATAAAGGAAGGCAGTCCCACTAACTATATCGTAACGATTGACCGTCAGATTACGACAGCTGATGGTAAAAAGGTAACCATTCAATTTATTCAAGGTGTGGATATTTATAAAGAGGCAACACGGATTATGCTTCTCTATCTCCCGTATACCTTTTTAGCAACGCTTGTATTTGCCTTTCTCTTTTCCTACTTCTATACGAAACGTTTATTGGAGCCCCTCTTTTATATCTCAAAAGTTACAGGTAAGATGCAGGAGTTGGATCATGATATTCGCTTTGATGAAACGCGAAAGGATGAAGTTGGGGAGGTTGGAAAGCAAATCAATGATGTGTATGAAAACTTGCTGGCAGTCATTGATGAATCTGAGAGAAGAAATGAACGGATTGTCAGGTTGCAAAAGCAGAAAGTTTCTTTTGTTCGTGGAGCGTCACATGAGTTGAAAACCCCTTTAGCCAGTCTTCGAATTATTCTAGAGAATATGCAGTACAATGTTGGAGATTATAAAGACCACCCTAAGTATATAGCAAAGAGTATCGATCAAATTGATCAAATGAGCCACCTGCTCGAAGAAGTTTTGGAGTCCTCTAAGTTCCAAGAGTGGACAGAGTGTAGCGAGACCTTGATAGTCCAGACTGTTTTGACGGATGTTTTATCTCGCTATCAGGAATTAGCACGCTCAAGAGGAATAGAAATTGAAAATCAATTGACAGATGCTACTAGGGTCATCATGAGTCTCAAGGCATTGGATAAGGTTTTGACAAACCTGATTAGTAATGCAATTAAATATTCAGATAAAAATGGGCGCGTAATCATATCCGAGCAAGATGGCTATCTTTCTATCAAAAATACCTGCCAACCTCTTAATCAAGAAGAGTTGAATCATTTGTTTGATATTTTTTACCACTCTCAAGTTGTCACAGACAAGTCTGAAGGGTCTGGTTTAGGACTCTATATCGTGAATAACATCCTAGAAAGTTATCAAATGTCCTATAGTTTTCTCCCTTATGAACAAGGAATGGAATTTAAAATTTGCTTGCAAGCAGATTAGTTGTATAAAGTAAAAGAACGGAAATCTCTCCGTTCTTTTTTGTTAAAGTTCACATAGGTTTAACATGAGAATATTATTTTAAATATAGAAAAAAGAAAGGATACTGGTATGGTATTAGCGATTATTTTAGTAACCTTCCTCGTTCGATTGATTTTTTTAAAACGTTCGATGGAGAATGAAAAACGGATCCTTAGCAATGGCGGGAAAGAATTTGGAGTTGAGAATACAAAACGATTAACTATGGCTCATATTGTTTTTGATCTCTCTTGCTTCGTTGAAGCAATGGTACACAAGACAAATTTTGATGGCATGAGCATGGTTGGTTTAGTTTTGCTTATTTTTTCTATGCTGATGTTGATGTTGGTGATTCACTTGTTGGGAGATATTTGGACAGTAAAGCTAATGCTTGTTAATAATCATAAATTTGTAGATCATCCTCTCTTTCGAATTGTGAAACATCCCAATTACTTTTTAAATATTCTTCCTGAGCTAGTTGGTTTAGCTTTGGTGAGTCATGCTTACGTAACTTTTATCTTTATTTTTCCTGTCTATGCGGTTATTCTTTATCAAAGAATAGCAGAAGAAGAGAAATTACTGCAAGAAGTTATCATTCCTAATGGAAGAATGAAAGGATAGCGAAAATAATATAGCAAATTTCATATACAATTCATATTGGCAGGATATACTGTAGTTAATTAAAATCGTGGAGGATATAGATATGTTTAAATCAAATCATGAACGAAGAATGCGTTATTCCATTCGTAAATTTAGTGTAGGAGTAGCTAGTGTACTAGTAGCTAGCTTCTTTATGGGGAGTGTTGCTCATGCTGGTGAGATGAGCTCTAGTGCATCCACAAATAGTGCCAAGGTCACTGAGCAAACTTCATCTAAGAGTAAGGCAGGAGAAAACAAAGAAACTTCTTCTGAAAATAATAAAAAAACAGAACCAGCTAGAGAAACTTTGAAAGATGCAAAAGAAAAATTAATAAAAGAGCTAGCGGAAAGTGACCTTCCTGTAGATAAAAAAACAACCTATAAGCAGAAAATTGAACAGGCGAATGATACAGGAAGCTTGCTTTCGATAGATAATGATTTTCACCTAGATTTACTAAAACATCATGAAAAGCAGCATATGGAACAAGAAAGGAAGGAAAAAGAAAATCAATCGAAAGATGAAAACAAGGTGGTTCCTCCGACTAAGGAGAGCTCGGAACAGTCTCGAGATACTTCTACAAAAGAGAACACAGGTGCGGTCGCTGAAATTCAAAAACGTTTAAAAGAAGAAATCAGAAAAGGTACCCTACCAACTGAGCGGAAAGATTCCTTAATAAAAGAGATTGAGGGAGAAGATGACCGTGATAACCTAGAAACTTTGGAGAATAGTTATAGAGAACTGGAAGATACTTTCAAAAAAATCAATGAAGAACTCGACCATCAAAAGAAATTGATTAGCGATATGGCAACTACAAAAGGTATCACTGAAGAGGATAAAAGTTCTTTAGTAGGCGAAATCAATAAAATCAAAGAGCGAGTTGTAAATGATTTTAAGAACGAGTCGGATAAATCACTCCAAACGATTAAACAAGAAGTTATTGCTGATCTAGGTAAGTTATTCAAATCTTACAAAGCCTACGTTGAAAAAGAAATTCAAAACTACGTCAATCAACAAGTGGACGAAAACATAAAGGAGAAAAAACTAAACAAAGAAGAAGCAAACGAGGATGCCACAATCAAACAGTTACGCGAGTTGGGAAAAAAGGCGCTTCAGCAACTCGATCAGGCCGCGAAGAATGAAGAGGTGCTGAAGGCTAAACACAGTCTTCTTGATGAGATTGCAAAACTCAAGTCATCTAATGGCAATAAAGAGACAACGAAACCGAGAGACAAACGAAGTGCTAAGGAGACTAATCAGCAAGATTTAGCTAAACAAATTTCAGAAGCTAATCTATCGCTTTCTAATCACATGAGTGAGCTGTTGGATAGAACTAAAAAAGATCTGAAATCTGAGGATGAGTCTAAATTTGATGAATTAATTAAAAATGCCTTAGGAATTGTAAATAAATATAGATCAGAGCTTTCTAAAGCTCAAACAAAAGAGGAACTAAATCGGATTCTAGAAACAGCGAAGTCAGAGCTAAATGCTACTGTGGAGGAATTCAAAAAAGGGTTAACGAAACCAACTGAGCCTCAAAGAAAGCCTGATATGGAAGGTCATATTCCTCCAACTAAAGATGGGAAATCTCAGACACCGACTGAAGAAACGAAAGAGATAGAATCTTTGAAGAATAAGGCTAAGGAAGAGCTAAAAAAACTAGAGCAAGCTTTGGCTGAAGTGAATAACTATCCAGAGTTACCAGAAAATAACAGTGATTATAAGGTGCAGAAAAAAGATATTTGGGATGATTCTAAAAAGATTGCTCCTGATAAAATAAAAGCATTTAGAGAACAGTTAGAAAAAGGTTCATACACTGCCAAAACTCTCCAAACGTTTATAGATGACTTTATCTATTATCAAATCCATGCACAAATCGAAAAGATGACAAGACAAGTCGCTTTGTATCGAGAAAAATACGCGAAAATTCCTAGTCTAGAAAAAGAATTTGAATCAGGCATTAAGCAAACGTGGAATAAGAATTATGCTACCTTAGAAGGGAAATATCTAGCGGATTACTTTAAGAATGAATTTCTTCCATCCTTTAATAAGATTCAGCAGATTGTGGAACTTCAGAAGGCTATCAGCCAGCTTGAAGAAGAAATGAAGACAGTCCCAGATGGAGCTAAGTTAACAGGAGAAGCTGGTTCTGCTTATGAAAAGGTCAGAAATCGTGCAAGCGAAATCATTAAACAAGGGAAAGAGCTTCTAGAACAAGTAAATATTACAGAAAAGCAGCTAGATACTCAGATAGGAGAGCTTCAGAAGAGCTTATCTGAATTGAAGGTAGCGAAGGCCAACTTAGTGCCAAAGAAAGAAGATAAGAAAGAAATTCCAAAACCAGATTTGCAACCAAGTCCTAAACCAGAAGGCAAGAAACCACACACGCCGGCACAACCCGGTGCTGAAAATCAGAAGCCATCTGCTCCAAAACCAGATTTGCAACCAAGTCCTCAA
>NZ_KB373321.1:210630-401316 GCF_000314775.2 Streptococcus sp. F0441
CCAGGTATGCAACCAAGTCCTCAACCAGAAGGCAAGAAACCACACACGCCGGCACAACCCGGTACTGAAAATCAGAAGCCATCTGCTCCAAAACCGGGTATGCAACCAAGCCCTCAACCAGAGGGTAAGAAACCACACACACCGGCACTACCAAAGACACATAAAATCTTTACAGCAGCAGATGGCAAGACGAAAGTTTCAGTAGTATTTGATAAACCTACAGATGCTGATAAGTTACATCTCAAGGAAGTAACGACGAAAGAGTTGGCTGATAAAATTGCTCGTAAAACAGGAGGAGGAACAGTTCGTGTGTTTGACTTATCTCTTTCTAAAGGAGGCAAGGAAACTCATGTCAATGGAGAACGAACTGTTCGGCTCGCGCTTGGGCAGACTGGTTCGGATGTTCAGGTCTATCACGTAAAGGAAAATGGCGACCTTGAGCGTATTCCTTCTAAAGTTGAAAATGGGCAAGTTGTTTTTAAAACGAACCACTTCAGTTTGTTTGCGATTAAGACACTTTCTAAGAATCAAAATGTCACCACACCTAAGCAGACTAAACCGTCTATCCAAGATAGTCAAACACAGATAGGAGAGAGCCAAACTGGAAAATTCCAGAATAAAGAAGTTAATCATAAACCACTGGCTACTGGAAATGAAACAGTGGCAAAAGGGAATCCTACATCAGCAACTGAGAAGAAATTGCCATCTACAGGAGTGGCGTCTAATCTAGTTCTTGAGATCATTGGTCTCCTTGGTTTGATTGGAACTTCATTCATCACGATGAAAAGAAGAAAATAATGACTCAGTTTTTTAAAAATATCCACTTTCGATATTTAGCATTTGATTGGTTAACCATTGAAGATCCCAAAGATTTTACTTATAATTGGTATCTAATAATGATAAGTCATTTCATATAGAGATGAAACTAAGATATAAAAAGAGAAGGCTAGTGAACCACAAAAGTTAGAGTTTTTATGTTCAACTTTTGAGGGGCAGTATAAAGATGGCCTTCTCTTTTTTGCCACCTTTTTATAAAAAATAATAAAAATATATTGACAAAATAAAAATATAGTATATAATAAAAACACAGAAAATAAAAATATTAAAAATTATAAAAAGGTAAAACGTTTATGAAAAAGAAAACAGCAGTGATATTTGGAACCTTTGCCCCTCTCCATCAAGGGCATATCGACCTTATCCAGAGAGCGAAGCGCCAGTGTGATCAGGTCTGGGTAGTCGTTTCAGGCTATGAGGGAGACCGAGGGGAGCAGATAGGCTTAACTCTTCAAAAACGATTTCGCTATATCCGAGAAGCTTTTCGTGACGATGAGTTGACCTCTGTCTGTAAGCTGGATGAGACCAACCTTCCCCGTTACCCTATGGGCTGGCAGGAGTGGTTGGACCAGATGTTAGCGGAGATTTCCTACGATGAAAACCAGCAAGAGCTGATCTTCTTTGTAGGAGAAGCAGACTACCAGCAAGAGCTATCTAAACGTGGATTTGGCACTGTCTTGCAAGAAAGAAAGTTTGGTATCTCATCGACTATGATTCGAGAAAATCCAAGCAAATATTGGAAATACATCGCTCAGCCCTTCCGTCGTCAGTTTACAAAGAAAGTGTTGATTATGGGGAGTGCCAGCAATGGGAAGACCACTCTGGCCAAGGATTTGGCAAGGTATTACGATGCGCCTGTTAGTCTGGAATACGCGCGTGAGTACCAGATTAAAAATAACGTTCGCGACGATGAATTGACTCCAAAGGATTATTACTATCTTCTGTTGGGGCAGTATGACCAGACCTCCAAGTTAATCGATAGCAATGCCAATCGAGGCCTAGTGATAGCTGATACCAATTCATTGGTAACCAAGGGCTACTATGACTATTACATGGAGACTGAGGACCAAAGGGACTTATCAGGGGAGACATTTGACAATCTCTTTGTTTCAATCTTGGCCAAGGAAAAATGGGATTTGATTCTCTTTGTGCAACCTGTCGGCTCCTATGTCAATGACGGGTTTAGAGATATGACCATGGCAGAAGACCACATTCGCTACAGTTTTTCCCAGCATTTGGATCAGATGAGAGAGCGATATTTAACCACCATTCCACTAGTTTATCTAGCTGAGGATTACCTAGGAAATTATGAAGCAGCCAAAGTGGCTATCGATACTATTTACCAAGCAGATTAGGATAAAATGATGAAAACAGTAACTAAAAAAATCACACAATTTATCGAAAACTTTAAAAATGTCCATGCAGAAGCCCGCAAGATCGGTTTTGTAGGAATCATGCGCCTGCTCTGGAAAGATCTCTTTGTCGGACGTAGCCTTTTCCAGTGGTTGTATCTCATCGCCTTGTCAAGTGTTCCCTTGATCTTAGAGTTCACGCAAAATACGGAAAGTCATGACTGGCTGAGCTTGTTTGCATCCTGGACTGGTATTGTCTGTGTTATCTTGGTAGCAGAAGGTCGTGCAAGCAATTATCTCTTTGGAGCCATTAACTCTGCAATCTATTTGGTCCTAGCTATGAATGCGACTTTTTATGGCGAAGTCTTGACGACCGTTTACTTCTTTGTCATGCAGCCGATTGGTCTCTATGCTTGGTTGTCCAATCGTATCAACGATCAAGGAAAACCAGAAGAATCCCACTTTGAAGCTAAGAAATTATCTGTTCTTGACTGGCTCAAGTACTTGGCCTTGACTGCTATCATTTGGATTGGTATGGGCTTGGCTTACCAAAGTATCCATAGTGCTCGCCCTTTCCGTGATAGTGTTACCGACGCGACCAATGGTGTTGGTCAGCTCCTGATGACACGTCTCTACCGTGAGCAATGGATTTTCTGGATTGCAACCAATCTCTTTAGTATCTATCTCTGGTGGGGTGAAAATATCCACATCCAGGGGATGTACTGGGTATACACACTCAATAGTCTAGTGGGTTGGTACCAATGGACCAAGGCAGTTCGAAAGGAGGCATAAGATGGCAGACATAAAGATTCCAGCCGGGATGACGGAAAAAGAATATTTTGAAATCCATGCCAGTCAGGAGGAGTTTTTAGACTGGTACTACAGACAGGAACTCCCTCAATATGAAAAACCAAGTGTGACAGTAGATATGGTAGCCTACTGCTTTGTAGAAGGAAAGATCAAGCTCTTGCTAATTCGTCGCAAGGCCCACCCTTATCAAAACTGTTTGGCTCTGGTTGGAGGCTTTATGGATAAGGGAGAAGATGCTGCACATGCCTGTCAGCGCGAGGTGAGTGAAGAAGTCAATCTCGATCTACCTTTGGAAAAAATCGAGCAATTGATGACCGTATCGACCCCTGGGCGTGATCCACGGGGCTGGACAGTGACCATTGCCCACTTGGTGTACCTACCTAGTCGTGCATTAGACCTCGTTCAGGCAGGAGACGATGCTAAGGATGTCGTTTTCGTAGATGTCGATTTCCAGACAGGTAAATGCTTCCTAGAGGGAGTGGAGCTGGAGGAGCAAGCCTTCGCCTTTGACCATTATGCCATTATCCAAGAATCTATCAAACGAATCCAAGGCCGTCTCGACTGGAACCCGACCTTCCTCTATCTGTTGGAGGAAGAGTTCACCGTCTACGAAGGAACTGAGCTGGTCAATCTCATCAATCCTGGTCGGCCCATCGTCAGCAATAACTTTCTCGTAAAATACGGAGAATATGTAGAAGAAGTCGGGCTCAAACGAGTACCTAAAAAGAAACCAAGAAAAACCTATCGATTGAAATAAAAAGTAAGGCCGGGACAAAGTTTCCGACCTCTTTATTTATCATCATTTTTATGAATGGCTATCTTTCTTAGAATTACACAAGAGCGATGCAAAAAATAGGACTCTAATCTAAAAAATTTCCTATTTTTTCGTTTCGATTACGAATTGAAATAGTGGAGGGAACAATTTTTAAAATAGGTTCTCTAAATAGTTGACAGATTCAAGGTCTAATGTTACAATTATGTTACAAAAAGATTTCTTAATATTTCAAAAACGTTACAAAGGAGTAAAAAATGAAAAAGAAAACCTATATCAAATTGATGGCAGCGACTGTGTTGGCTTCTACCTTGCTACTAGCAGCTTGTGGAAATAAAAACGAAACCACTCAAACTAGTAGCTCTGCAAAGACAAGTCAATCATCAAGCTCTAAAGCAGCTTCTTCTAGCAAAGAAAGCAAGACTCAAAAATCTTCAAGCTCAGCTTCATCTGAAAAGGCCCAGGCATCTTCTGGTCAGTCTTCTACAGCGGCGGATCAGTCACAAGCGAAACCAGCGCCTGAATCAAGACAAGAACAAGCAGCCCCTAGTCAGCAAGCTCCATCTCAGGCACCTTCAACTCAGCAAGGCTCTCAAGCCCAGTCTAACCAGTCAGGCTATGATCCAACAACTGACCGCAAACTTCAAGACAAGCAAGCAGAACACAACAAACGCTACAAGGGTGTTTTAACCATGGTCGATGGTGATTTCTCATCAGCTGCAGGCAACTGGAAGGGAGCGAATGGCGAAACTATTACGGTTTCATCAGGGGGTCAATTTACAGTAGAAACTGCAGAAGGAAATAAAGAAAACTACTCTATTAGAGGCTACTCTTACACTCTTGATGATGGCAAGTATAATGCTAAAATCGGAGGAGGAAAAATCATCCAAATTACAACAGGTGCGGATGGTAAAGTTTCAAGCGTTGCCTTGATTCAATAATAAAATTTGATGTTTTAACTCTTACTAGAAATCGTTCTGTAAAAGAGTGAGTCAACTGTTTTTCACTTAGTTTCTCCAAGAGAAAGTGGTATAATAAAAAAATCAAAGGAAAACGAGTGATAATACATGGCGGATAAATTAATCTTACCTCAAAACACACGATTGATGGGAGTATTTCTTGGATTTGTAGGTGGTTCTTTGGATGTGTTTTGCCATATTCAATACCATAGTTTGGTAGCGACACAGACAGGGAACATTCTCCTACTGATATCTGATTGGCACGACTCAAATGTTATCAATACGATGCTACGATTCTGCTCCATTATTTTCTTTTCTCTAGGATTTCTGTTTGCATTGCACATGAAAGAATACCGTAAAACGGCCTACTGGCGGGTTAAGATGCTGCTTCCTTTATTTATTGGAACTCTTATTCTACCTTTCTTTTCACGATTTCCTCTATTAGAAGTTCCTTTCATCGCTTTTGGAACAGGAATGATGATGCTAACATTTACGGGCAGTTTGATTGAAGATCATCCCTATGTCATTTTTATGACGTCTGGAAATTACCGAAAGATGTTGACTGCTTTGTATCGCATTGCTAGAAGAGAAGGAAATATCCAAGAATACTGTCGTCAGGCCTTAAATTATGGGATTGTTGTGGGAAGTTTTATAGTGGGCGCAATCAGCTTGGCTGTATTGATGCATTTTCTTCATGAATGGTCTATATGGATTGTCAGCCTCAATTTGTTTTTGATTATGTCCTACTATATAGCTAGAGTGAAGCAGTTAGATTTACAAGATGAAAACATATAAAAACGGCAAAGCTCAAAAATGAGTCTTGCCGTTTTTGTGAGTTGTAGATGTGAGACTATGCTTTGTCTAGTTGCAAGAGGGCCTCAATTTCTGCAAGAGTACTAGCTTGTGAAATGGCTCCACGAAGTTTGGCAGCGCCAGATGTTCCCCGGAGGTAGTGAGGAGCGAGGCCGCGGAATTCACGAACGGCTACGTTTTCCCCTTTGAGGTTAATCAAGCGTTTCAAATGTTCGTAGGCGATTTTCATCTTATCCTCAAAGGTCAAATCAGGAAGGATTTCTCCTGTTTCAAAGTAGTGGTTGATTTGATTGAAGAGGTAGGGATTTCCCATGGCTGCTCGGCCAATCATAACTGCGTCAGCACCAACTTCTTCGATGCGTTGTTTAGCATCTTGAACTGTACGGATGTCACCGTTGGCGATAAATGGGATCTTAGTCAGTGCTTGGGCTACATCGTGCAAGGTTTCGAGGTCTGCGTGGCCTGTGTACATTTGTTCGCGGGTACGGCCATGCATGGCGAGAGCAGAGACACCAGCAGCTTCGGCGGCGAGAGCATTTTCCACGGCCAGGGATGGGTCAGACCAACCAGTACGCATTTTAACTGTGAGGGGGATATCAAGGACAGATTGGACCTTGTTGATAATAGAGTAGATCTTGTCTGGATCCTTGAGCCACATAGCGCCAGCTTCGTTCTTCACGATTTTGTTAACTGGGCAGCCCATGTTGATATCGACGATATCAGTCTTGGTGTTTTCTTGGATGAATTCTGCTGCGAGTGCGAGGCTATCTTCATCGCTACCAAAAAGTTGGATAGAAACAGGATTTTCGCCTTCATCGATATGAAGCATATGAAGAGTTTTTTCATTGTTGTATTGGATTCCCTTGTCAGAGACCATTTCCATGACAACGAGTCCAGCTCCGAGCTCTTTTGCGATGGTACGAAAGGCTGAGTTGGTGACACCAGCCATGGGTGCTAAAACGGTACGATTGGGAATCTCAACATTGCCAATCATAAAAGGTGTATTAAGATTTGTCACGAATGAGTTCCTCCAGGTCGTTTTCATCAAAGTTATAGGTTGTTTGGCAGAATTGACAAGTGATTTCTGCCCCGTGGTCTTCCTCTTTCATTTCCTCTAAGTCTGAGACTGGAAGGCTGGCAAGAGCATCCATAAAGCGTTCTTTGCTACAGTCACATTGGAAACGAATTTCTTCTTCAGATAGACGTTTGTAAGATTCGTCACCATAGATGGCCTTGAGGAGGGCTTCGATATGGTCTTCACTTTCCAGAAGAGTTGAGATAGCTGGCATTTCTTGGATGCGTTTCTCAAAGCGGGCAATCTCTTCTTCCTTGGCCCCTGGCAATACTTGGAGAAGAAAACCACCGGCAACTTCGACCTTGTCGTCTTTGTCTAAAAGAACATTGAGGCCGACTGCTGAAGGAGTTTGTTGGCTTTCTGTTAGATAATAGGCCAAGTCTTCACCGATTTCCCCAGAGATGAGAGGAGTCATGGAGTTGTAGGGATTTCCAGTACCGTAGTCTGTGATAACGAGAAATTGACCATTTCCGACAAAAGGTCCGACAAGGACTTCACCAGTTGCAGTCTTTTTGATGTCAACACCTAGATTTTGAACGTAGCCTTTGACGTTGCCCTTGGTATCTGCGACGGTGATGATGGCACCAAGAGAGCTGGTTCCAAGAACTTTAATCGTTAGCTTGGTATTTCCTTTTTCATTGGCTGCGAGAATTTGGCTAGCGATAAGGGTGCGACCAAGCGCGACAGTTGAACTGGCTTGGGTTTGATGTTTTTCTTGAGCAGTGCGGACGGTTTCTGTGCTGTCAAGGACAAAAGCACGAAAGGCTCCGCTTTTTGATATAGTTTTAATAATTTTATCCATAGCTACTATTTTAGCATAAAAATGCCCAAAGGGGGAGTCGTGTGTTTGCTGTCATTCTTTAAACTGTTTAATTTCTGATGACTGGTATAGGAGATTTATAGAAATGGAAATTTTTGTTCACATTTACTGTTAACATTTTAATTTATCTTAAAATAACCTAAAACGAACTTTTAAGTTATGGTAAACAGTTGAAAAAAAGGTTGATAAAGTGGTAAAATGTTAGGAAGATAAGTTACTAATAGTGCGTATTTGTATTTGATAGAAATGATATATTAATGGATAGCTTATGAAAAAACAACGAAACCTACATGTATTTTTAGGCCGGACGGCCCTATATTTTGTAATCTTGCTTGGCCTGCTTTATTTTTTTAGTTACCTTGGGCAGGGACAAGGTGGCTTTATTTATAATGAGTTCTAGTTTAAAGGAGAAAAGGAACAGTGTCTAATAAACCGATAAAAGATATGATTGAAACGATTGAGCACTTTGCTCAAACACAGCCAACATATCCTGTCTACAATGTTTTAGGTCAAGAGTATACTTATGGTGATCTGAAGGCTGATTCAGATAGTTTAGCTGCAGCTATCGATCGACTTGACTTGCCTGAGAAATCTCCAGTCGTCGTTTTTGGTGGTCAGGAATATGAGATGTTGGCTACCTTTGTAGCGCTGACTAAGTCGGGTCATGCCTACATTCCAATTGACAGCCATTCGGCCTTGGAACGAGTTTCTGCTATCGTAGAAGTTGCAGAGCCAAGCTTGATTATTGCTATCTCAGATTTTCCATTAGAGCAAACTAGCATACCGATGCTGAATTTGGAGCAAGTCCATGAAGCTTTTGCTCAAGCCTCCAGCTACGAGATGACGCATCCAGTCAAGGGGGATGACAACTACTACATCATCTTTACTTCTGGTACGACTGGTAAGCCTAAGGGGGTGCAGATTTCCCATGACAATCTCCTCAGTTTTACCAACTGGATGATTACAGATAAGGAATTTGCGACGCCAAGTCGTCCACAAATGCTGGCTCAGCCCCCTTATTCTTTTGACCTATCTGTCATGTACTGGGCGCCAACCTTAGCACTGGGTGGTACGCTTTTCGCTCTTCCATCTGCCATTACTCAGGATTTCAAAAAACTCTTTGCGACGATTTTTTCCTTGCCAATCGCTATCTGGACCTCAACACCGTCCTTTGCAGATATGGCCATGTTGTCAGAAGACTTCAATAGCGAGAAAATGCCTGGAATCACGCATTTCTACTTTGATGGTGAAGAATTGACGGTCAAAACAGCTCAAAAACTGCGCGAGCGATTCCCTGATGCTCGTATTATCAATGCCTACGGTCCAACAGAAGCGACAGTAGCTTTGTCAGCAGTTGCCGTCACTAATGAGATGTTGGCGACTCTCAAACGCCTGCCAATAGGCTATACCAAGGCTGATTCTCCAACCTTTATCATTGATGAGGAAGGTAAGAAAGTTCCAAATGGTGAACAGGGAGAAATCATCGTTTCTGGGCCAGCTGTTTCAAAAGGCTATATGAATAATCCTGAAAAAACGGCAGAAGCTTTCTTTGAATTCGAAGGTCTTCCAGCCTACCACACAGGGGATGTAGGAACCATGACAGATGAGGGCTTGCTTCTCTATGGTGGACGCATGGATTTCCAGATTAAGTTTAATGGTTATCGCATTGAACTTGAAGATGTCTCTCAAAACCTCAACAAGTCTCGCTATATCGAGTCGGCTGTTGCTGTCCCACGTTATAACAAGGACCACAAGGTACAAAATCTATTGGCCTATGTCATCCTAAAGGACGGCGTTCGTGAACAGTTTGAACGTGATATCGATATTACCAAGGCTATCAAAGAAGACCTAGCAGATATCATGATGTCTTATATGATGCCGTCTAAGTTTCTCTATCGAGATAGTTTGCCGCTAACGCCTAATGGTAAAATTGATATCAAGGGCTTGATCAATGAGGTAAACAGTAGATGATGGAGCTTTATAAACAGCTACCTCATTTGGAACCTTATGGTGATCTTCAGTACTTTTTATACGTAATTGCTGCGACTTTACCTATCTTTATTGGTCTTTTTTTCAAGAAACGTTTTGCCTTGTACGAGGTGCTCGTTAGTCTCTTCTTTATCGTCACCATGTTGGTAGGTGGAAAGACGAATCAAATAAGCGCTCTTATCCTTTATGTTATCTGGCAAGTACTTCTTGTATCTTTTTACAAAAGGTATAGGAAACAACGGGATAGTAAATGGATATTTTACCTAGTTAGCTTTTTATCTCTATTGCCTATCGTCTTTGTGAAAGTATCTCCTGCTATTCATGGACCTCAATCTTTGTTTGGATTTTTAGGGATTTCTTACTTAACCTTTCGTGCTGTTGGGGTTATCGTTGAGTTAAGAGACGGTGTCATTAAGGATTTAACGATTTGGCAATTCTTACGTTTTCTTCTCTTTATGCCGACTTTCTCGAGTGGTCCCATTGATCGTTTTAAACGCTTCAATGAAAATTATGAGACCATTCCTGAACGGGATGAGTTGATGAACATGCTAGAAGAGGCTGTCAAGTATATCATGCTTGGCTTCCTTTACAAGTTTATCTTGGCCCATGTTTTGGGAGAGATATTACTGCCTCCGCTGAAAAATTTGGCCTTACAGACAGGCGGTTTCTTTAATCATTATGCTCTGGCGGTGATGTATACTTTTGGTCTAGACTTGTTCTTTGACTTTGCGGGCTACTCTATGTTTGCCTTAGCCATCTCCAATTTGATGGGGATTCATAGTCCCATCAACTTTAACAAGCCTTTTTTGTCAAGGGATTTAAAGGAGTTTTGGAATCGTTGGCACATGAGTCTGTCTTTCTGGTTCCGTGACTTTGTCTTTATGCGGATGGTCATGGTGTTGACCAGAAAGAAGGTCTTTAAAAATCGCAATGTCACTTCAAGTGTAGCCTACATTCTCAATATGCTGATTATGGGATTTTGGCATGGTGTGACCTGGTACTACATCGCCTATGGACTTTTCCATGGGATTGGGCTAGTCATCAATGATGCATGGGTTCGTAAGAAAAAAGCGCTCAATAAAGAACGGAAAAAAGCTGGAAAGGGTTCCTTACCTGAGAATCGCTGGATTCAGTTGCTTGGCATGGTTGTCACCTTCCATGTCGTGATGGTTTCATTCTTAATCTTTTCTGGATTTTTGAATGATTTATGGTTTAAAAAATAAAAGGATATGAAAAATGGATATCAAATCAGAAGTTATTGAAATTATTGATGAGTTGTTTATGGAAGATGTTTCTGACATGATGGATGAAGATCTTTTTGATGCTGGTGTCTTGGATAGCATGGGAACGGTTGAATTGATTGTTGAGATTGAAAACCGTTTTGACATTCGTGTTCCAGTGACGGAGTTCGGTCGTGATGACTGGAATACGGCTAATAAAATCGTAGAAGGTATTACGGAGTTGCAGAATGCTTAAACGCTTGTGGCTGATCTTTGGGCCTATCTTCATTGCTGGATTTTTGGTTCTTCTACTCATCTTTTTTTATCCAAGTACAACAAGCCATAATCTGACGGAGGAGAAATACTCCGCGGCTTCTATTAGTACAGAGAGCTTTAAGGAGAGAAGTCAAAAAGTGAGGGCTCTTACGGATCCAAATATGCGTTTTATTCCTTTTCTAGGGTCCAGTGAATGGATTCGATTTGATAGTGTCCATCCAGCTGTTTTAGCGGAAAAATACCATCGTCCCTATCGTCCTTACTTTCTAGGTCAAGCAGGAGCAGCCTCTCTAAATCAATATTTTGGTCTACAGCAAATTTTGCCAGAAATAGAGAATAAGCAGGCGGTATTTGTGATTTCGCCTCAGTGGTTTACGGAGACAGATTATGAACCCGCAGCGTTTCAGAGATTTTTTAACAGTGACCAATTGACAGCTTTTTTGGAAAATCAATCTGGTGATATTGCTGCAAAGCATGCGGCTATTCGATTGTTAAAGCAGAATCCTAATGTTGCATTAAAAGGCATTGTTCAAAAACTGTCAAAGGGTGAAGAATTATCAGAGGTTGATCAGGTTGCTATTGATATTTTTGCGCGATTCAATGAAAAGCAATCCGCTCTCTTTGGACAATTCTCCATTCGAGGAAAACTCAAGTACAAGGAACACGTGGAGAACTATTTAAAAGATCTTCCGGATCAATTTTCTTATGATGAGTTAGAAAAAATTGTTCGTAAGGACGCAGAAGCAAATACGACCAATAACGATATGGGGATGGAAAATCATTTCTATACGAGAGAGGTTAAAAAGGATTTAAAAAAATGGGAAGGGTATCAAAAAAATTACAACTTCCTCAAGTCCTCTGAATACAATGATTTGCAGCTGGTCCTCAATCAATTTGCTAAGTCGAATGTCAATGTGCTCTTTGTCATTCAGCCGGTTAACAAGAAGTGGATGGAGTACACAGAGCTCAGCGAAGAGATGTACCAGCATGCAGTGGAGAAAATTCGTTACCAATTAGAAAGTCAGGGTTTTACCAATATTGCTGATTTTTCAAAAAATGGAGGGGATCCATATTTTGTTAAGGATACCATTCATCTAGGATGGTTGGGTTGGCTGGCTTTTGATAAGGTTGTCAATCCTTTCTTGACGGATCCAAAGCCAGCTCCAGACTACAAGATGAATGACCGCTTCTTTAGCAAGGACTGGGCGACCTATGATGGAAATATCAAAGATTTTCAATAACAAATCAAAAGAGTTCAAGTGTGAAATGTGCTCTCATGTTCTCCCTTGACTCTTTTTTGGTTTATGATATAATTAACCAGTAAAGAATCGGAGGCTATCCAAGTTTTTTTACGAAAAAGATAGCTAGGGAAGGAGTAACACATGAGACAGCTTGCACAGGAAATCGATAACTTTTTAAACGAGGTGATCCTGAGATCTGAGAACCAGCATGAAATTCTGATTGGGCATTGCACAAGTGACGTAGCCTTGACCAATACTCAGGAACACATCCTCATGCTCTTGTCGGAAGAGTCCCTAACCAACTCGGAGCTAGCCCGTCGTCTCAATGTCAGTCAGGCAGCAGTGACCAAGGCTATCAAGTCTTTGGTCAAAGAGGGCATGTTAGAGACATCCAGAGATCCCAAGGATGCGCGTGTGATTTTTTATCAACTGACAGAGCTAGCTCGACCAGTAGCGGCAGAACACCACCATCATCATGAACACACGCTCTCAGCCTATGAACAAGTAGCAAATCAGTTTACTCCAAATGAACAAGAAGTCATCCAGCGGTTTTTAACTGCTTTAGTAGGAGAAATCAAATAATGCGGTATATTACAGTAGAGGACTTGTCTTTCTATTATGACAAGGAACCTGTCCTCGAGCATATCAACTATAGTGTTGATAGTGGGGAGTTTGTCACCCTGACTGGTGAAAATGGAGCTGCCAAGACGACGCTGATTAAGGCAAGTCTAGGCATCTTGCAGCCAAGATTTGGCAAGGTAACCATCTCAAAGACAAATACTCATGGGAAAAAACTTAGGATAGCTTATCTCCCGCAGCAAATTGCTAGTTTTAATGCAGGATTTCCAAGTACAGTTTATGAATTTGTCAAGTCGGGTCGCTATCCGCGAAAGGGTTGGTTCCGTCGCTTGAACGCCCATGATGAGGAGCATATCAAGGCCAGTCTAGACTCAGTTGGTATGTGGGAACACCGTGATAAACGAATTGGCTCCCTCTCTGGAGGGCAAAAGCAACGAGCAGTGATTGCGCGGATGTTTGCTTCTGACCCGGATATCTTTGTCCTGGATGAGCCGACGACAGGGATGGATGCTGGAAGCAAAAATGAATTTTACGAACTCATGCACCACAGTGCCCACCATCATGGCAAGGCCGTTTTGATGATTACCCATGATCCTGAGGAGGTTAAGGACTATGCGGATCGCAATATTCATCTAGTCCGTAACCAAGACTCGCCATGGCGTTGTTTCAACGTTCACGAAAGCGACCAGGAGGTGGAATATGCTTAGTTTGTTATCTTATGACTTCATGCAGCGTGCCTTCTTGGCGGTCATTGCCATGAGTCTCTTTTCTCCAGTTCTTGGAACCTTCCTTATCTTGCGTCGTCAGAGTCTCATGAGTGATACACTCAGTCACGTTTCTCTATCAGGGGTAGCCTTTGGTCTGGTTTTGGGGATTTCTCCAACTATTTCAACCATTGCTATCGTCTTGATCGCTGCGGTCTTTCTAGAGTATCTCCGGACAGTCTATAAGAACTTTATGGAAATAGGAACTGCCATCCTCATGTCTACAGGGCTTGCAGTCTCCCTTATCGTGATGAGTAAGGGGAAAAGTTCGAGTTCCATGAGTTTGGACCAATATCTCTTTGGTTCGATTGTGACCATTAGCCAGGAGCAGGTGATTTTCCTCTTTGCCATTGCTGCGGTCGTTTTACTCTTGACTTTCTTATTCTTGCGACCAATGTATATCCTGACTTTTGATGAGGACACGGCCTTTGTGGATGGCTTGCCAGTTCGTACCATGTCTATCCTCTTTAACATGGTGACAGGGGTGGCGATTGCCCTTATGATTCCAGCAGCAGGAGCTCTTCTGGTATCGACCATTATGGTCTTGCCAGCTAGTATTGCCCTTCGTCTGGGGAAAAACTTCAAATCTGTTATGTTGCTAGCCAGTGCTATTGGCTTTTTGGGAATGGTGGCAGGACTTTATATTTCCTACTATGCGGAAACCCCTGCCAGCGCTAGTATTACCATTATCTTTGTAGCTGTCTTTTTATTAGTCAGTCTACTGAAACGTTTTATCAAATAGGAGAATGAAATGAAAAAACTGAGCTTACTACTAGCTAGTCTATGTGCCCTGTTTTTAGTGGCTTGTTCCAATCAAAAACAGGCAAATGGGAAGCTAAATATCGTGACAACCTTTTACCCTGTCTACGAATTTACCAAGCAAGTCGCAGGAGATACTGCTAATGTAGAACTCCTAATCGGTGCTGGTACAGAACCCCATGAATATGAACCATCTGCCAAGGCAGTTGCTAAAATCCAAGACGCAGATACCTTCGTCTATGAAAATGAAAATATGGAAACTTGGGTTCCAAAATTGCTAGAATCCTTGGATAAGAAAAAAGTGAAAACTATCAAGGCGACAGGTGATATGCTCCTCTTGCCAGGTGGTGAGGAAGAAGAGGAAGGGCATGATCATGGCGGTGAGGGTCACCATCACGACTACGATCCCCACGTTTGGCTTTCACCAGCACGTGCTATCAAACTGGTAGAGCATATCCGTGACAGCTTGTCAGCAGATTATCCTGATAAAAAAGAGACTTTTGAGAAGAATGCTGCTGCCTATATTGAGAAGTTACAAGCCTTGGACAAGGCATACACAGATGGCTTGTCTCAAGCCAAACAAAAGAGCTTTGTGACCCAGCACGCTGCCTTTAACTACCTTGCCTTGGACTACGGTCTCAAGCAAGTATCCATCTCAGGTCTCTCACCAGATGCAGAGCCATCGGCAGCACGTTTGGCAGAATTGACAGAGTATATCAAGAAAAACAAGATTTCTTATATCTACTTTGAGGAAAATGCCTCACAAGCCCTCGCCAATACCCTCTCAAAAGAAACGGGCATCAAACTAGATGTGCTCAATCCGCTAGAAAGTCTGACAGAAGAAGCAACCAAGGCTGGTGAGGACTATATCTCCGTGATGGAGAAAAACCTCAAGGCTCTCAAGCAGACAACAGATCAAGAAGGACCGGAAATCGAGCCAGAAAAGGAAGAAAACACCAAGACAGTTCACAATGGTTACTTTGAGGATGCAGATGTCAAAGACCGCACCTTGAGTGACTATACTGGTAACTGGCAGTCTGTCTATCCTTTCCTTGAGGATGGAACTTTTGATCAAGTCTTTGACTACAAGGCTAAGTTGACTGGCAAGATGACCAAGGATGAGTACAAGGCCTACTATAGAAAAGGCTATCAGACAGATGTGACTAAGATCAACATTACGGATAATACCATGGAGTTTGTTCAAGGTGGCCAAAGCAAGAAATTCACCTACAAGTATGTCGGCAAGAAAATTTTGACTTATAAGAAAGGCAATCGTGGTGTGCGCTTCCTCTTTGAAGCGACAGATGCGGACGCTGGACAGTTCAAGTACGTTCAGTTTAGTGATCACAATATTGCCCCAGTTAAGGCAGAACATTTCCATATCTTCTTTGGAGGTACCAGCCAAGAAGCCCTCTTTGAAGAGATGGATAACTGGCCAACCTACTACCCAGATAACCTATCTGGACAAGAAATCGCCCAAGAAATGTTGGCGCATTGATGCAAGAGAAGATCCCGCAAATCTGCGGGATTTTTTGCTGGAAATGATTAGGTTGTTAGGTATTATAGTACATAGCTGTGCTGTTCACAATGTGATAAAGCAGTCATTTTTTGCTTAGTAGACTTTGGCTGATTCTAACTAGCTGGCAAATACAAAAGCTACGATTGTACAAATTATAGAATCTTTTCAGGGGATTTAGGAAGAAATCTTAGTCATATTGACGCTACTATCGCTTTTTGTTATAGTCAAGGAGAGAGCAGTCTGGAATAATAGTTTATTCACAGTCTGTGGATAAGTCTAGGAGAAAATGACATACAACTCATGGTGTTGAAGTATCCTGATAATAGTTCCGTATATTAGTGACTTTCTAGAAAGCTAGTAGAAACCCTAGTATAAAGCTATTTGATAAAGGTCTGTTTAGGGTGAAAGCTTCCAAGTCTAAAAGCTGGAGTCTGAAAAGACTAGTTTTTAGGTATGTTTTCTTATCCACAAGTTGTGGATAACTTTGTGAACAAGAGAAAGAGATATGAGATGATGACGAACATAAAACCACATGGACCATTACCAAGTCAGACCCAGCTGGATTATTTAGAGGATGAACTAGCTGCCTTTATCCATTTTGGCCCCAATACCTTTTATGACCAAGAATGGGGAAGTGGGCAAGAGGATCCTGTGCGTTTTAACCCGACCAAGTTAGATGCGCGTGAATGGGTTCGGGTACTCAAAGAAACAGGTTTTAAAAAGCTGATTTTGGTGGTCAAGCACCACGATGGTTTTGTCCTCTACCCGACAGCACATACAGATTATTCGGTCAAGGCTAGCCCTTGGAGGGATGGAAAGGGGGACTTGCTCCTTGAGGTTTCCCAAGCTGCGACTGAGTTTGACATGGACATGGGAGTGTATTTGTCTCCTTGGGATGCTCACAGTCCCCTCTATCACGTAGACCGAGAAGCGGACTACAATGCCTATTATCTGGCTCAATTGAAGGAAATTTTGTCAAACCCTGCCTATGGGAATGCCGGTAAGTTCTCTGAGGTGTGGATGGATGGTGCTCGAGGCGAAGGGGCCCAGAAAGTCAACTATGAGTTTAAGACCTGGTTTGAAATCATTCGTGACTTGCAGGGCGATTGTTTGATTTTCTCAACTGAGGGAACTAGTATTCGCTGGATTGGAAATGAACGAGGTTATGCAGGGGATCCCTTGTGGCAAAAAGTCAAACCAGACCAGTTAGGAACAGAGACGGAATTAGATTATCTACAGCACGGAGACCCCTCGGGTACGTTGTTTTCAATCGGTGAGGCAGATGTTTCCCTTCGGCCGGGTTGGTTTTACCATGAGGATCAGGATCCCAAGTCTCTTGAGGAATTGGTCGAAATCTACTTTCACTCAGTGGGGCGGGGAACCCCTCTCTTGCTCAATATTCCGCCTAATAAAGATGGCCTCTTTGACGAAAAGGATATCCAGAGACTGTATGAATTTAGAGCTTACTGTGATGAGCTCTACAAAGAAGATTTGGCTTTGGGAGCCAAGGTATCTGGCCCTGATTTATCACCAGACTTTGCCTGTTATCATCTGACAGATGGACGGAAGACCAGTTCATGGGCAAGTGATGCAGAACTGCCAATTCAGTTAGAGCTCGATTTAGAGTCACCTAAAACTTTTGATGTAATCGAGCTGAGGGAAGATTTGAAGCTAGGACAACGCATCGCTGCTTTCCATGTTCAGGTAGAGTTGGAGGGTGTCTGGCAGGAGTTTGGAACAGGATTTACAGTAGGCTATAAACGCCTTTTGCGCGGATCCATGGTAGAGGCTCAGAAGGTGCGTGTAATCATCACAGAGGCACAGGATTTGCCAGTATTAACTAAGATTTCACTTTATAAAACACCTAGCTTGTCAAAAAAAGAAGCTGTTCAGCAACTGGAGTTTTCAGAAAAAAGTCTCGCTGTGACCAAGGGAGAAAATATCCACTTTACAGTGAAACGCAGAGAATCTAGCAGTCCTTTAGAAGCTAAGATTTCGATTCAACCAGGGACGGGTGTGCATGGTGTCGCTTATCAGGATGAGATTCAAGTTATTGAGTTTCAAGTTGGCGAGACTGAAAAAAGATTGACGCTCCCAACCTTGTATTTTGCAGGAGATAAAAGCTTGGACTTTTATCTGAATCTGACGATAGATGGGCAGCTTGTTGACCAGCTTCAGGTCCAAGTTTCATAAAAGAAGAACCTTTGCGCTATGCAAAGGTTTTTTTGGTTATGAGTGATTTGGTAGCCAGCTGAGGGTGAAGGTCAGTTGTTCAGCTTTTAAGAGGTCTTGGTGTTGGATGCTAGATACAGAGGTCTTGTCCAATCGACACTCTTTGACAAAGTTAAAATGGCTGTAGTTTTGCTCGGCATGGATATCTAACCATTTATTTTCCTTAGCTAGGTAGACACGCAGATGGTCAAAGAGAGGGATTCCGAGGTCGTAGCTGGGTTTGTCTGGACAGGTCGGGTAGAATCCAAGAGCCGACCAGATGTACCAAGCAGAGAGACTACCGTTGTCCTCATCGCCAGGATAGGCTTGCCAACTTGGGTGAAAGGCTTTCTGACGTATCGACTTGATGAGAAGAGCAGTGTAGTCAGGGTAGTCACTGTAGCGGAAGAGATAAGGGATGTGGAAACTAGGTTGGTTGGAAATGGCGACTTGTCCAAAGGGAGCAGTAGCCATCTCGCTCATCTCGTGAATCTCATAACCATAGCCAGTCGTTTCAAAGAGAGGAGCATCCTGACAGGCTTTCAAAAGGTAGTGGCTAAAGGTTTCTTTTCCACCCATCAGTTGGATTAAGCCAGGGATGTCGTGTAGAATGCCTAAAGTCGCTTGAATGGCAGAGCATTCAGCGTAGTCTCGCCCTCAACTGTATGGAGAGAAGTCGGGACGGAAGTTTCCTTGACTGTCTCGTGCTCGCATGTAGCCCGTCGCATTGTCAAATAGATGGCGGTAATTTTGTGACGAAGTTCTATAAGTTTCCGCGATGTCATTTTGACCAAGCTTTTCGGCACAGCTGGCGATACAAAAGTCACTATAGGCGTAGTCTAGGGTGTGGCTGACGCTTTCGTGGTGGTCGGTAGAGAGGTAGGCCAGTTCTTGGTATTGTGCCAAACCGTGACGACCATTGATGCCGAGAGGGTCGGACTTAGTGGCTGTCTCCAACATGGCTTGGAGGAGTTCTTCTTCCAAGTCAGGAGCCATTTCCTTGCAGGCACTATCTGCGATAATACCGTCCAATAGAGTCCCTGGCATCATGCCACGTTCATCTGGAGCCAGCCATTTAGGCAGAAAACTAGTATCGCGGTAGCTATTGAGGAAACCTTCTAAAAAGCGGTGATAGTGTTCCGGTATGATAAGAGCAAAGAGGGGGAAGGTGGTGCGGAAGGTATCCCAGAAACCATTGTTGCTAAAGAGGACACCGGGCTTGACAGTGCCAGTAGACAAATCCATGTGGATGGCCTGCCCTGAATCGTTCACCTCATAAAATGTCTGTGGGAAGAGGAAGAGTCTGTAGAGGCAGTGGTCAAAGAAGGTTCGGTCAGCCTCCCCTGTCTCTATAATATCAAAACGGTGGAGGAGGTTTTCCCAGTCTGCTTGGGCATTTGCTTTACAGCCATCAAAGTCCTTTTGAGGTAGATTAAGCAACGCTTGAGAAGGAGAAATAAAGGAAGTCGCTAGCTGAATCTCGGCATGGCTGTTTGCTAAGTCAATTCGCCAGTCTCCACCTTCTTGGCTGACAGCAAGAATATCCGTATTCATTTGTAGAGCAGTAAAGAGTATCAGAGGACTTTTATTGGTCTCTGTTTTTCCGTCTTGTCTTAGGGCAAGATTCCTCTTATCTACTTGCTCTACGGTCAGTTCATCTGCTGCGTGAAGATAGAGGGAGAGGGCTTTGCCTTGCTTTTGCTCTAGGCGAATTGAAGCACCGTAGCAAGTCGGTGTGAGCTGGATTTCAATCTGATAGCGCAGGGAGAAAATTCTCAGATAATGAGGTTGGAAAGAGGCTTTTTCGATATCATAAGAAGACTGACGGTGAAAGAGACTGTCTCCATTTAGTTGACCTGTGACAGGTGTTAGGAGGAGCCAAGAGTAGTCTCCAATCCAAGGGCTGGGCTGGTGGGTCAACCGAATCCCCTGAAAGATAGGCAAATGCGGATCGAAAAACCAAGCTCCATCCTGGTCGCTGGTCTGGGGAACAAAATAATTCATCCCAAAAGGAACGCCCGTGTAGGGCAGGGTATTTCCTCGAGAAAAGGCATGCTTGCTAGCAGTCCCAAAGCGGGTATCGATGGTCTCAAGTAGTGGTTTCATAGTCTTTCCTTTAGCTGTTTTTCTACATTATATCAGAAAAATGAGACCTTTAGATATGGGGTTCGAAAGTAAGCAATTTTGTAGAAAAATGACTATCATTTGTGTATATATTTTCTAGCATAAAAACTATATACTGAACATGAAACTTGTTTGAAAGAGGAAAAAATACTATGATTTATTCGAAAGAAATTGTTAGAGAATGGCTAGACGAAGTAGCAGAGCGTGCCAAGGACCATCCGGAGTGGGTGGATGTCTTTGAGCGTTGCTACACCGACACCTTGGACAACACGGTCGAGATTCTAGAAGATGGTTCAACTTTTGTACTCACAGGGGATATTCCTGCCATGTGGCTTCGGGATTCAACAGCCCAACTCAGACCCTACCTTCATGTGGCTAAAAGAGATGCCCTCCTGCGTCAGACCATTGCAGGTTTGGTCAAGCGTCAAATGACCTTAGTATTCAAAGATCCGTATGCCAATTCCTTTAACATTGAAGAGAATTGGAAGGGCCACCACGAGACTGACCATACAGACCTTAATGGTTGGATTTGGGAACGCAAGTACGAGGTGGATTCGCTTTGCTATCCTTTGCAGCTGGCCTATCTCCTCTGGAAAGAGACTGGCGAGACCAGTCAGTTTGATGATACTTTTGTCGCAGCGACTAAGGAAATTCTCCATCTGTGGACGGTGGAACAAGACCACAACAACTCTCCTTATCGTTTTGTTCGTGATACGGACCGTAAGGAAGACACTCTGGTAAATGATGGCTTTGGACCTGACTTTGCCGTGACAGGAATGACCTGGTCAGCTTTTCGTCCGAGTGATGATTGTTGTCAGTATAGCTACTTGATTCCATCCAATATGTTTGTCGTCGTTGTCTTGGGTTATGTGCAAGAAATCTTTGTCGAACTAGACCTAGCTGATAGCCAAAACATCATCGCAGATGCTAAACGTCTGCAAGCAGAGATCCAAGAAGGGATCGAAAACTATGCCTACACCACCAATAGCAAGGGCGAAAAGATTTACGCCTTTGAAGTGGATGGTCTAGGAAATGCTAGCATCATGGATGATCCAAACGTACCAAGTCTACTGGCTGCTCCATATCTTGGTTACTGTGCGATTGATGATGAGATTTACCAAGCAACTCGTCGCACCATTCTGAGCCCTGAAAATCCCTACTTCTACCAAGGAGAATACGCTAGCGGTCTCGGAAGTTCTCATACCTTCTATCGCTATATCTGGCCAATCGCCCTTTCTATCCAAGGCTTGACAACAAGAGATAAGGCGGAGAAGAAATTCTTGCTCGATCAGCTCGTTGCCTGCGATGGTGGCACAGGTGTCATGCATGAAAGCTTCCACGTAGATGATCCAACGCTCTACTCTCGCGAATGGTTCTCATGGGCCAACATGATGTTCTGTGAGTTAGTCTTGGATTACCTGGATATCCGCTAATACTCTTCGAAAATCTCTTCAAACCACGTCAGCTTCGCCTTGTCGTAGGTATGGTTACTGACTTCGTCAGTTCCATCCACAACTTCAAAACAGTGTTTTGAGCTGACTTCGTCAGTTCTATCTACAACCTCAAAGCAGTGCTTTGAGCAGCCTGCGGCTAGCTTCCTAGTTTGCTCTTTGATTTTCATTGAGTATAAAAGGGGCTCGCTTTAGTTTCACCGATTCGTGTCAGAATCACAAATTTACATTTAAAACGTTAAAATTTAAATTTAGAATGAGGTTTTACTTCATGGAAAATGTTGTCGTACATATTATCTCACATAGTCACTGGGACCGTGAGTGGTACTTGCCTTTTGAAAGCCACCGTATGCAGTTGGTGGAGTTATTTGACAATCTTTTTGATCTTTTTGAAAATGATCCTGAGTTCAAGAGCTTCCACTTGGACGGCCAAACAATTGTCCTTGATGACTACTTGGAAATTCGCCCTGAAAATCGCGACAAAGTCCAAGGTTACATTGACCAAGGCAAACTCAAAATTGGTCCTTTTTACATCTTGCAGGATGATTACTTGATTTCAAGTGAAGCCAATGTCCGCAATACCTTGATTGGTCAAGCAGAATGTGCAAAATGGGGCAAATCAACCCAGATTGGTTACTTCCCAGATACCTTTGGAAATATGGGGCAAGCGCCTCAAATCCTTCAAAAATCAGGCATTCACGTGGCAGCCTTTGGCCGTGGTGTCAAGCCGATTGGCTTTGACAACCAAGTCCTCGAAGATGAGCAGTTTACTTCCCAGTTTTCAGAAATGTACTGGCAGGGTGCAGACGGAAGTCGTGTCCTCGGTATCCTCTTTGCCAACTGGTACAGTAATGGGAATGAAATCCCTGTTGATAAGGATGAAGCTCTGGCCTTTTGGAAACAAAAATTGGCAGACGTGCGTGACTACGCTTCGACCAACCAGTGGTTGATGATGAACGGATGTGACCACCAGCCTGTACAGCGAAATCTGAGTGAAGCCATTCGTGTGGCCAATGAACTCTTCCCAGATGTGACCTTTGTGCATAGTTCCTTTGATGACTATGTTCATGCAGTAGAAAGTGCTCTACCAGAGCAACTATCTACCGTTACGGGTGAGTTGACAAGTCAGGAAACAGATGGCTGGTACACACTTGCCAACACTTCTTCATCCCGTATTTATCTCAAACAAGCCTTCCAAGAAAATAGCAACCTGCTAGAACAAGTAGTGGAACCATTGACGGTCATCACTGGCGGACATAACCACAAGGACCAGTTGACCTATGCTTGGAAAGTTCTTCTACAAAATGCGCCACATGACAGTATCTGTGGCTGTAGTATTGACGAAGTTCACCGTGAGATGGAAACACGTTTTGCCAAGGTCAACCAAGTTGGAAACTTTGTTAAGACCAACCTTCTCAACGAGTGGAAGGGAAAAATTGCAACCCACGAAGCCCAAAGCGACCATCTCTTTACGGTCATCAACACAGGCTTGCATGACAAGGTTGACACTGTCAGCACAGTGATTGATGTGGTGGTTTGTGATTTCAAAGAATTGCACCCAACAGAAGGCTACAAGAAAATGGCAGCCTTGACCTTGCCAAACTACCGTGTCGAAGACTTGGAAGGACATGCTGTAGAAGCGAAAATCGAAGATCTGGGAGCTAACTTTGAGTATGATTTGCCAAAAGACAAGTTCCGTCAGGCTCGTATCGCTCGACAAGTGCGCGTGACAGTGCCGGTTCATCTGGCACCACTTTCTTGGACAACCTTCCAATTGCTCGAAGGAGAACAAGAACACCGTGACGGTATTTACCAAAATGGAGTGATTGATACGCCGTTTGTAACGGTCAGTGTGGATGAGAACATCACAGTCTACGACAAGACAACTCATGAAGCGTATGAGGATGTTGTTCGCTTTGAAGACCGTGGTGACATCGGCAATGAGTATATCTACTTCCAACCAAAAGGAACAGAACCTATCTACGCTGAGCTGAAAGGCTATGAGGTTTTGGAAAATACAGCTCGTTTTGCCAAGATCTTGCTCAAGCATGAATTGACAGTTCCAGTAAGTGCAGACGAAAAACTGGATGAGGAACAAAGAGGTATCATCGAGTTTATGACGCGTGAAGCTGGACGCTCAGATGAATTGACAAGCATTCTTCTTGAAACAGAGATGACCGTCTTTGTTGACAATCCACAAATCCGCTTTAAGACTCGCTTTACTAACACAGCCAAGGACCACCGTATCCGTCTCTTGGTTAAGACTCATAACACTCGTCCAAGCAATGACTCTGAAAGCATCTATGAGGTGGTGACAAGACCAAACAAACCAGCTGCTTCTTGGGAAAACCCTGAAAATCCACAACACCAACAAGCCTTTGTCAGCCTTTATGATGATGAAAAAGGGGTGACGGTGGCCAATAAAGGATTGCACGAGTATGAAATCCTTGGAGATGACACTATTGCAGTGACCATTCTTCGTGCCTCAGGTGAGTTAGGTGACTGGGGTTACTTCCCAACACCAGAAGCTCAGTGCTTGCGTGAGTTTGAAGTCGAGTTTGCCCTCGAATGCCACCAAGCTCAAGAGCGCTTCTCCGCTTTCCGTCGTGCCAAAGCCTTCCAAACACCATTCACTAGTCTTCAGGTCGCTAAACAAGAAGGAAGTGTGGCAGCGACTGGTAGCCTATTGAGTCATGCAGCACTCAGCTTGCCACAAGTCTGCCCAACAGCCTTTAAGGTAGCTGAAAATGAAGAAGGATATGTACTTCGTTACTACAACATGAGTCAAGAAAATGTGCGTATATCAGAACACCAACAAACCATTTTGGACTTGCTTGAGCGGCCATATCCCGTTCATTCAGGACTATTAGCGCCACAAGAAATTCGCACAGAATTGATCAAAAAAGAAGACATTTAACAGTTTTGAAATGTTTGATAATTAATACTATGAGATAGAAAGGAGGGGCGAAAGAGTAAGGACTAACTACTGATTCGCCCCTTTTTATGGGAAGAACAATGACCATTGCAACCATTGATATCGGAGGGACTGGAATTAAGTTTGCCAGTCTGACTTCTGATGGAAAAATACTAGATAAGACAAGTACTCCGACGCCAGAAAACTTGGAGGATTTACTGACATGGCTAGACCAACGTCTGTCGGAGAAAGATTATAAGGGCATTGCCATGAGCGTTCCAGGCGCGGTCAATCAAGAAACAGGTGTGATTGAGGGAATTAGTGCCGTACCTTATATTCACGGTTTTTCTTGGTATGAGGCCCTTGCTCATCATCAGCTGCCTGTCCATCTAGAAAATGATGCCAACTGTGTTGGACTTAGTGAATTGCTAGCTCATCCAGAGCTTGAAAATGCAGCCTGTGTCGTTATTGGGACAGGAATCGGCGGTGCCATGATTATCAATGGCAAACTTCACCGAGGTCGACACGGCTTGGGTGGAGAATTTGGCTACATGACAACTATTGAACCAGCAGAAAAGCTCAACAACTGGTCGCAACTAGCGTCAACTGGAAATATGGTGCGCTACGTGATTGAAAAATCTGGTCAGACTGACTGGGACGGTCGCAAGATTTACCAAGAGGCCGCAGCTGGCAATGCTCTTTGTCAAGAAGCTATTTTGCGCATGAACCGTAATCTGGCGCAAGGTTTGCTCAATATCCAGTATCTGATCGATCCAGATGTCATTAGCCTAGGTGGCTCCATCAGCCAAAACCCTGATTTTATTCAAGGTGTCAAGAAGGCTGTCGGTAACTTTGTCGATACCTACGAAGAATACACGGTCGCACCCGTTATCCAGGCCTGCACCTATCATGCAGATGCCAATCTCTACGGTGCCCTTGTCAACTGGCTACAGGAGGAAAACCAATGGTAAGATTTACAGGACTTAGTCCCAAACAAGCGCAAGCTATTGAGGTTTTAAAAAGTCACATTTCCCTACCAGATGTGGAAGTGGCAGTCGCTCAGTCTGACCAAGCCTCTATCTCTATCAAGGGTGAAAGTGGACACTATCAACTAACCTATCGCAAACCTCACCAACTCTACCGCGCCTTGTCCTTGTTGGCAACAGCTCTAGTAGAAGGTGACAAAGTAGAGATTGAAGAGAAGGCAGCTTATGAAGAGTTGGCCTATATGGCAGACTGTTCCAGAAATGCAGTTTTGAATGTCGCTTCTGCCAAGCAGATGATTGAGGTCTTGGCTCTCATGGGCTACTCAACCTTCGAGCTCTATATGGAAGACACCTACCAGATTGAAGGGCAGCCATACTTTGGTTACTTCCGTGGCGCCTATTCAGCAGAGGAGTTGCAGGAAATAGAAGCCTACGCCCAGCAGTTTGACATGACCTTTGTGCCTTGCATCCAGACCTTGGCCCACTTGTCAGCCTTTGTCAAATGGGGTGTCAAAGAAGTGCAGGAACTCCGTGATGTAGAGGACATTCTCCTTATCGGAGAAGAAAAGGTGTATGACCTGATTGATGGCATGTTTGCCACTCTATCTAAACTGCAGACTCGCAAGGTCAATATCGGGATGGATGAAGCCCACTTGGTTGGCTTGGGACGCTACCTCATCTTGAACGGTGTTGTAGACCGTAGTCTCCTCATGTGTCAACACTTGGAGCGCGTGCTGGATATTGCTGACAAGTATGGTTTCCACTGCCAGATGTGGAGTGATATGTTCTTTAAACTCATGTCAGCGGATGGCCAGTACGACCGTGACGTGGAAATTCCAGAGGAAACTCGTGTCTACCTAGACCGTCTCAAAGACCGTGTGACCTTGGTTTACTGGGATTATTATCAGGACAGTGAGGAAAAATACAACCGTAACTTCCGCAATCATCACAAGATTAGTCATGACCTTGCCTTTGCAGGTGGAGCTTGGAAGTGGATTGGTTTCACACCCAACAACCATTTCAGCCGTCTCATCGCTATCGAGGCCAATAAAGCCTGTCGTGTTAACCAGATTAAAGAAGTCATCGTGACGGGTTGGGGAGACAACGGTGGCGAGACTGCCCAGTTTTCTATCCTACCCAGCTTGCAAATCTGGGCAGAACTCAGCTACCGCAATGACCTAGACCGTTTATCTGCACACTTCAAGACCAATACGGGTCTATCAGTTGAGGACTTTATGCAGATTGACCTAGCCAACCTCTTGCCAGATCTACCAGGCAATCTCAGTGGCATCAATCCCAACCGCTATGTCTTTTATCAGGATGTTCTTTGCCCGATTCTTGACCAGCACATGACACCTGAACAGGACAAGCCACACTTCGCTCAGGCTGCTGAGACGCTTGCTGAAATCAAAGAAAAAGCTGGCGCCTACTCTTATCTCTTTGAAACTCAGGCCCAGTTGAACCAGATTTTAAGCAGTAAAGTGGATGTGGGACGACGCATTCGTCAGGCCTACCAAACAAACGATAAAGAAAGTCTGCAAGCAATCGCTAGACAAGAATTACCAAAACTCAGAAGCGAGATTGAACACTTCCATGCCCTCTTTAGCCACCAATGGTTGAAAGAAAACAAGGTCTTTGGCTTGGATACAGTTGATATCCGTATGGGCGGACTCTTGCAACGCATCAAGCGCGCAGAAAGCCGTATCGAAGCTTATCTGTCTGATCTGATTGACCACATCGACGAGCTAGAAGTTGAAATCCTACCATTTACTGACTTCTACGCAGACAAGGACTTCGCAGCCACAACAGCCAACCAGTGGCACACTATTGCGACAGCTTCGACGATTTATACGACTTAGGAGTAGAATATTGACAAACATCTTCTTTATAAAAAGAAGATGTTTTTGCTTAAATATAATATTTAAAAATAGATAAAATATAGGAAGTGGGGGGTATTTGATAGAATAACATATTCAGCGATACATGTGCTTAAAAGCTATATGAATCAAGATTTTTATTAAATTAGGTGGGTGGATTATAATTGTGTCAGTTGAATTATCAAGGGGTAAAATGTATAATATAGAGCAGAGGTTTCCTATGCGTAGAGGTTGTAAAAGTCCATCTCTAATAAAATAATCATATGTCAAACTTAGAAAGGAATATAGAAAGTGAAGAGTTTTAAAATTTACAAGGGAAGACATGAAAAATTTTCTCTAAGAAAGAAAAATGTTGGACTTGTTTCGATTGCAATCGCTAGCTTGGCGATATATGGAGTAGCGCTTGGCACACCAACTGTACAAGCAGATGAAAACAACAATCTGAGCAGTCTAGTAGAGACTAGCTCGACAACTGATGTGAAATCAGAAAATAATAGTGATCAATCAGCAGTGGTGGAGTCAGAGAAAGTATCTTCAGCCACAGAAGTTAAGGGAACAGAAAAAGCTACTAGTCCAGCACCAACTGTTGAACAAGCAGAAAAGAAAGTGTCAGTTTCAAAAACCGCCCCTGAAGTGGAGGGAGCAGACAAAAAATCTGTAGCTCCTTCAAACTCGACGGCAGTCGCAAAAGAAAATCCAGCACCTGTTGAGTCTAAGCCGGCTGAAAAGTCTACTGATGGGCAAACAACAGCTACTCCTCGTTCAACTGCTCCGGTACGTACGCGCAGAAGTTTGCAACAAAACCCAACTCAGATCACGAACTTTTCAGTAACGGTTACGACTAAAGATGGAACTGTTATGCGTTCAGGTGATACAAAACCTTTGCCTGCTCAAGAAGTTTCCTTTGACAAGGTTCAAATGGACTTTAAAATCACACAAGATGGGACGCTGAAAAAAGGTGATGTTCTCCGTATTCCGGTCAAATTGGAAAATAATGCCTACGGTGCTTACTATTCAAACCTTGGTTCTGGAACAGCAGAGCGTATCGAGGGTGTTGGAACAATTAAATTTGTCCACTCAGATCCAAATAATATGGCCTATGAAATTACCTTAGATCAAAGCTTCCAAGATATGCCTCAAAATACGGAAAAGACAGTATCCGTTACTCAAAAAGCAGCAACTATTGGGAAATTTACAGCAAAATCAAGTTATGAAAACATTGTCCTAGAAATAAATGGTAATAAGTTTACTTTTAAACCAACACCAAGAACATTTGAGAAAGCACAGGCCCCTTTTGCCGTTTATAATAGCGCAAGTAGCGATAGAGCGAATTCAATAAAAATAGGCACTTCAACTGGAGATGCAAATTATTATAATAATCTATTGTCAAGCGATGGTACTAATCCTGGACAAACAGGAATTCCAAGTGGAGATATCATTTCTATCCATCGTATAAAACTAGGTAGTGGCTCAAAAATTGTTAGTATCAAACCAGACCTTAAAAGATATACTTCTACTTTAGCGATTAGTGAGGATGGAAAGTATCTTGTTAAAGGGGATACTTCAACTTCTATTAGCATCAATTCAGACCCGGATAACAAATTAGTTGAACTACCAGCAAATTCAACTGATGAGGCCATTATTAAAGCATTAAAACAAGCCGGTAAAAACTCTTCGGTTGTTATTGATAATGGTGATGGTACCTATACAGTTGCCATTAATTTAGGAAAAATGGCGGGAGATGGTGCCACAACATATCATGATATTTGGCCAACTGACGACTATGCTCAAATGGGTGATCAATATCAGGAAATCAACAGAACAGAAGAAGTCAATAAAAAAGTTAGTGCTATTTTAAAGGATGCTAGTGTCATTCAAGGAACTGGACATTCAACACGGATTACTTTTGCGGATTCATCAATTGAAAATGCTCTAGGTGAAGGGTCTAAGAGTTTTAGTTATAGTGTTGATGACAATGGTACTATAAAAAAGTTAAGAGAGGAAGGTATCTCTGCGAAAACAACTCCATCCGTTGCGCGTGCTGTAGGTCAAAAGAAGATTACAATACACTATGTCGATACAAACGGCAAGGAAATTGAAACTCAGGACTATAAATATGGTTATCCAGCAGGAGGAACTGCCACTCCAACCCCTGATTATAACGCTAATCCAAAAACAATTACAGGCTACACACTTGTAACAGCGGATACGGCAATCGCGTCGTATGGTACACAGTTAAAGACTACTAAACAAATTCCATTCACTAGCAACGACCAAGAATTTTATTATGTATATTCAGCCAAAAAATCTAGTGCCAAAGTTACGTATATTGACGATGATACTAACGGAGGAAAAGTTCTTGAAACGAAGGATTTGAATGGTTTTTATGGGCAGACTGATCCTTATCGAACAGCTGAAACCATTAAGACGTATACCGATCAAAATTATGAACTTGTTTCAGACAATTATCCAACAAATGGTGTAACCTATAATGAAACTCTTCAAACCTTTGAAGTTCATTTGAAACACAAAAAGACGTCAGTAGCAGAAGAAAAGACGGTTAAGGAAACTATCCATTATACATACGAGGGTGGTGCACCAGCAGCTCCAGACCGTACTAGTAGCTTAAAATTCACCAGAACAGCAACAACTGACCTTGTTACAAATGTTACAACTGGTGATTGGACGGCGGAAAATGGAACAAGTTTTGCAGCCGTAACATCACCAACAATCAAAGGTTACACTCCAGATTTAGCGGAGGTTCCAGCAGTTGACAATATTACGGCTAACAGTGACAATATCGAAAAGACAGTTGTTTACAAAGCTAATCCAGCTAGTGCAAAGGTAACTTATATCGATGACACAACAGGGGAAACGCTTGAAACGAAGGATTTGAATGGTTTTTATGGGCAGACTGATCCTTATCGAACAGCTGAAACCATTAAGACGTATACTGATCGAAATTATGGACTCGTTTCAGATGGTTATCCAGCAACTGGTGTAACCTATAATGAAAATCTTCAAACCTTTGAAGTTCATCTACGTCATAAGGGAGCTGCAGTTCAAGAAACAAAGACAGTCACAGAGACCATCAAGTATGTTTATGAAGATAACACAGAGGCAGCGGATACGAAGGTTCAGACTTTGAAGTTCTATCGGATTAACAACAAGGATCTGGTGACTAATAAGATTGTCTATAAGGGTCCTTGGTTCCCGTCTACCGGAACCTTCCCAGAGGTAGTTTCTCCAAAGATTGATGGTTATACACCAGATAAGGCAACTGTAGCAGCCGTTGAACAGATTACGGGAGATAGCGCAGATATTGAAGAAACGGTTACCTATAAAGCAGATAAGCAAAAAGTAACCTATACCATCATTGACGACACTGCCCAAAAAACGCTGAAAGATAAGGAAGTACTTACCAGCGGAGGCTCTGATACTCCTCTTCCAGACAGTGCCCGAGAAAAATATGATTTAATGGTGAATGCTTATCTAGCTCAAGGTTATGAATTGGTTTCTAAAGACCAGCTTCCAGCTAAGTTCGACCTTGACAGTAGCCACGATCAAAATGTGGTTGTTCACTTGAAGCATGGTACAACTGATATCCAAGAAAGCAAGTCTGTAAACTTGACTGTTCGTTACCATGGTGCTGGCGGACAAACACCAGCAGATAAGGTGCAAACAGCGATTTGGACTCGTACCGTAACAAAAGATAAAATCACAGGTACAGAAGTTTCTGCCACAGCTTGGACAAGCGACAAAGCAAACTATGATGCTGTTCCGTCTCCAATGATTCCTGGTTATAGCGTGGATGTCGAGACGGTGCCGTCTGAAGCAGTTACTCAAGAGAATATTGTTAAGGATGTATATTACACAATCCAAACGCAAAAAGTTACTTACACAGTTGTAGATGAGACAACAGGTCAGACTCTGGAAAATCAAGTTGAATTGACAACAGGCGAGTCTGGTGCTGCTCTTCCAGCTGCAGCACAAACGAAATACGACACCGTAGTCGCAGGCTACTTAACACAAGGTTACGAAGTGGCTTCTAAGGATGAATTGCCAGCCCAATTTGACACCGACAGCAGCGTGGACCAAAACGTGGTGATTCGCTTGAAACACAAAGTGTCAACTTCTACAGAAACCAATACTGTAACGCAAACGATTAACTACGTCTACGAAGAAGATAACACACCAGCTGCTCCAGAGAAGAAATCTACCTTGATTTTCTCTAGAGAGATGAAAATAGATGAAGTGACGAAGGTTACTACATCAGGGGCTTGGACACCATCTACTGGAACCTTCCCAGAGGTAGTTTCTCCAACTGTTGATGGCTATACACCAGATAAGGCTAAAGTTGACGCAGAAAACGTAACTGCGGATCAGGCTGACATCAAGGTTATAGTTAAATACAAGGCTGACAAGCAAAAAGTAACCTATACCATCATCGATGATACAACTAATACCACTTTGGAAGATAAGAAAGAGCTTACAAGTGGGAACTCTGATACTCCTCTTCCAAATGGTACAGAAGCGAAGTATGATTCAATCGTAGCTGCTTACCTAGCTCAAGGTTATGAATTGGTTTCGAAAGACCAGCTTCCAGCCAAGTTTGACCTTGATAGTAGCTATGACCAAAATGTAGTAGTTCACGTGAAACACAAAGTGTCAACTTCTACAGAAACCAAGACTGTAACGCAAACGATTAACTACGTCTACGAGGATGATAATACACCAGCAGCTCCAGAGAAGAAAACGACCTTGACTTTCTCTAGAGAAGTGAAAACAGATGAAGTGACGAAGGATGTTACACCGGGGGTTTGGGCACCATCTACTGGCACCTTCCCAGAGGTAGTTTCTCCAACTGTTGATGGCTACACACCAGATAAGGCTAAAGTTGACGCAGAAAACGTAACTGCTGATCAGGCTGACATCAAGGTTACGGTTAAATACAAGGCCGACAAGCAAAAAGTAACCTATACCATCATCGATGATACAACTAATACCACTTTGGAAGATAAGAAAGAGCTTACAAGTGGGAACTCTGATACTCCTCTTCCAAATGGTACAGAAGCTAAGTACAATGCAATCGTAGATGCTTATCTGGCTAAAGGTTATGAATTAGTTTCGAAAGATCATCTTCCAGCTAAGTTTGACCTTGATAGTAGCCACGATCAAAATGTAGTAGTTCACGTGAAGCATGGTACAACTGATATCCAAGAAAGCAAGTCTGTAAACTTGACTGTTCGTTATCACGGTGCCGGTGAACAAACACCGGCAGACCATGTGCAGACAGCGAATTGGACTCGTACAGTAACAAAAGATAAGATCACAGGCACAGAAGTTTCTGCCACAGCTTGGACAAGTGACAAAGCCAACTATGATGCTGTGCCATCGCCAGTGATTCCAGGTTACACAGTGGATATTGCGACCGTTCCATCAGAAGCAGTTACCCAAGAAAACATTGTTAAAGATGTTCATTATACTGCTCAGAATACAGCTCAAACCCAAAAGGTCACTTACACAGTTGTAGATGAGACAACCGGTCAGACTCTGGAAAATCAAGTTGAATTGACAACCGGTGAGTCAGGTGCAACTCTTCCAGCCGCTGCGAAAACGAAATACGACACCGTAGTTGCTGGCTACTTAACACAAGGTTACGAAGTGGTTGCTAAGGATGAATTGCCAGCACAATTTGACACTGATAGCAGTGTGGATCAAAACATTGTCATTCGCTTGAAACACAAAACCGTTTCAGTTGAAGAAACCAAACAAGTAAGCATGACTGTTCGTTACCATGGTGCCGGTGGTCAAACTCCAGCAGATAAGGTACAAACAGCTACTTGGACACGTACCGTAACGACAGACAAGGTAACTGGCTCTGTTGTGAGCACGACGGATTGGACAAGCGACAAGGCAAACTACGACGCTGTCCCATCGCCAGTGATTCCAGGTTACACTGTGGATGTTGCGACCGTTCCATCAGAAGTGGTTACTCAAGAAAACATTGTTAAAGATGTTCATTATACTGCTCAGAATACACCTCAAAACCAAAAGGTTACTTATACAGTTGTAGATGAGACAACAGGTCAGACTCTGGAAAAACAAGTTGAATTGACAAACGGTGAGTCAGGTACTTCTCTTCCAGCTGCTGCTCAAACGAAATACGACACTGTGATTGCAAGTTATTTGGCACAGGGTTACGAAGTGGCTGCTAAGGATGAATTGCCAGCTCAGTTTGATACCGACAGTAGCGTAGACCAAAACGTGGTAATTCGCTTGAAACACAAAACTGTTTCAGTTGAGGAAACCAAACAAGTAAGCATGACTGTTCGCTACCATGGTGCAGGTGGTCAAACCCCAGCAGACAAGGTACAAACAGCGACTTGGACACGTACCGTAACGACAGACAAGGTAACTGGCTCTGTTGTGAGCACGACGGATTGGAGAAGCGACAAGGCAAACTACGATGCAGTTCCATCACCAGTGATTCCAGGTTACACTGTGGATGTTGCGATTGTTCCATCAGAAGTTGTTACCCAAGAAAACATTGTTAAAGATGTTCATTATACTACGGTTCCAGTAGCACCAGAAGTCCCTAATACTCCTGATACTCCAGTTAAACCAGGGGCACCAACGACACCGTTCACACCAGAACACCCAGCACATACTCTCCCACGAACAGGTGAATCTCAGGTTGGTTCAAGCCTTGTGACGCTGACAGGTCTAGGCTTGCTTCTATCAGTTCTTGGTTTGGCAGGACGTCAGAAAAAAGAGGACGAATAACTTTTTATAAGTTGTAAAAAGTCAGGTCTTTCATTGAAGAAATACTAGAAATAGTTTAAAGATGAATGATTTAGTGGAAAAATGAGCCCCGCAGGCAACCTCAGTTAGTTGACTTGTGGGGCTTTTCCCTTGTTTTGAGGAATGAGACTCAGAAAGGAGCAAGTGCAAATAGAGACTTTTGGTCGCTGAAATAGAAGCGAGGCGAAATCACTAAATGATTCCGCCTCGTTTCTATTTTAAATCTTGCACGGAGCTTATATCTTTCGGTTTTTCTTACTGTAAAAGGTTCCTGCTAAAAGACCGAGAATAGCTGGTGCTACCGCAATAAGTGTTAGTGAAACCCATTCTGCTGTAATAAACCGCTCACCAAAAACGACAAATGGAATGAGCCAGTTAAAAATCCCTGTAAATGGGAAGAACCATTTATAACAAACCCTTCTTTTACCAGCAGAAAAGCCACATAACAATTCGACACTAGGAGCCAAAAGGTAAAAATAAAGCAGGCTGTAGCCCCTCTCTTCCCCTATAATCCTACTTAATCCCCAACAATAGCACGAGGGCATAAAAGGCGTCTTAATCAATTGTTTCGTGTTCAACCTCCTGTCCCAAATCCGGTATAATCATTGTTTCAATAATGTTTTCGACAAGCGAAGTAAATTGCCAAAAGAATAAAGGTAGGGATATTTGCAAGCAAAAAAGTTAAGGAAATCAGACAGAAAATCTCCCACCAGGTTATGTTGTTAGTTAAGGCCAGAGAGAAGATTGTCAATAAAGAAAAGCAATAAGTTATGCCTGGCAGTATGAAACCCAGCTACTTACTTTCTTTTTTGGAGAGAAAAATCTGTAATAGGATTCCTCCAGTCAGGATTGGCAATATGATAAATGAAACGATTACGGTTCTCATTTGTTTCAACTCCCTCCATCATTTTGATATTCAGACGTTACTATGTCAGACGAATCAAAGGAATAGATGTATTGGAGCTTATAAGCGCAGTTTCTTTACCTACAGTCTCCAGAATACCCATTTCATATTGAAAGTAACACTAAATAAAAAAGTCAATCAAGAGATTAATGCTTAAGAGAGATGGAGGATTGCTACCCTCTTATTCCTAAGTTCTAAAACATCTATATAAGATATTTTGAACTGACTATTATCCCCATTCTTTTCAGAGCTATCTCTGAGAGCAAGGAGTACAATAGAAAAAATAGCTTGGAAGGAGTATAATGAAGGTATAAAGATAGTTTGGAGGTCTGACCATGAAAAAGCTACTACTAGTCCTAGCTACTAGCATGCTAGTCTTATCTGCCTGCCATAAAATGACAGAGGATGGAGCAACTAGTCCGTCAATACCAAGGGAGCAACAAACCAAGGAAACAACTAACTATTTTCACTATTTAGCAGATTCCTATCAAAAGGCTTTTTCGCATGAAAAAAATCATAAGGATACACCCGGCCAATCACCTATGGCTGCTACGGTTACAGCTATGGAAGAACTCCAGTTATCTAATCCGACTGATCAAGCCTTGATTATGAAGAACTACTCAGATTTTCAGAAGCTAATCCAATACAACACCGAAAAGTGGGAAGAAGAGTTTGCAAGTTGGGCTTCTTCTATGGGGCAGTTCTATCATAGACTAGAGCATAGAAACTTTGATGAAAAGAATGATCTCATCAAAAAATTAGAAGCAACAACTGTTTCTCAGAAAAGTGTCAAATGGAATGTTTTTGGAGTATCGAGTGACAATGCCTATGATTACTTGGTTTTGGATGCCTACTATGACAATCAGGACAAACATTTCTACCTATTTACACTGAAGGATGGGCAAGCACAGGTCTTGCATACCGATAAGACACTGGAAACTATCCCTACTGCAAATTTTGAAGAGACTGAGAATACGGATTTAGCGCAACGTTTTAAGGAATTTCTATTAAAAACAAGTGTAACCACAGAGAGCGAGCCAGATACAGATAATAGTTCTTTAATAGACAAGATAAAAACAGCCATGGAATCCTATTCGGATAGTAAAGGTGAAAGATTTAAGTCAACTAACCTAGCAACATATGGTCACTACTATGGACTAGCAGTGCCTGACCAGATAATGCAATTTGGGCAAGTGGATGGAATGAATTATACTTTTAAATGGTATGGCTATATTGCAGGTTCAGGTTCTGGGAGGTTTGATATCCTAGCTTGCTATGTGAATGAAGCAGAGACAGAGGTGATTCTCTTTGGCTACAAGGATGGTAATCCTGCTCTTTTACACACCGAAGGACAGCCGGAGATTGAGAAAAACGAATCAGGGGCTATCATAAATGCTCAGGTTCATTTTGTCGAGGTTCATCACCCAATATTAGAACAAGTTTTCAATTAGTAAAGAGGAAATACATTTATCGTATGCAGAGTGTTTCTCGTGAAACCTATTTCTTATAAAAAACTTCTCCACAAAAAATAATTTGTGGAGTTTTTTCTATAATTAGTAGTTTAACCTAGCTATCAATTAGGAGTATACTAATAATGTAATCGTTATCAAACCTAAAAATTCGATGAAATCAGTTTTTAGGAATAAAAAGGGAGGAAATTATGAAAAAGTTTTCAAAGACCTTGAGAGATAACTGGATCTTTCTCTTGATGGTTTTACCAGGGGCACTCTGGTTGATTCTATTCTTTTACATTCCAGTATTTGGGAATGTGGTCGCCTTTAAAGACTACCATATGACCAGTAATGGTTTCATAGATAGTATTGTGAATAGTAAATGGGTCGGGTTAGATAATTTCAGATTCTTGTTTAGTTCAAAAGATGCCTTTATCATCACTCGAAATACCGTTCTCTACAATCTCGGCTTTATCTTTATCGGTTTGATTGTATCAGTAGGGATTGCCATCATCCTCAGCGAGCTCCGCTCTAAGAGAATGGTTAAGATTTTCCAAACGTCTATGTTGTTCCCTTACTTCCTGTCATGGGTTATCATCAGTTTCTTTACAGATGCCTTCCTAAACATTGACAAAGGGGTCTTCAACCATTTCCTAACATCCATTGGCATGAAGGAAGTCAACTTCTACGCTGACTTAGGCATTTGGCCATACCTTCTCCTTTTCCTTGGTATTTGGAAAGGCTTTGGATATAGCAGTGTCATGTACTATGCGACGATCATGGGAATTGATCCAACCTACTACGAAGCAGCAACAGTGGACGGGGCTAGCAAGTGGCAACGTATTCGCAACGTAACCATTCCTCAGTTGACTCCGCTTGTAACAGTCTTGACCATCCTTGCAGTCGGAAATATCTTCCGTGCAGACTTTGGTCTCTTCTATCAAATCCCACACAATGCTGGTCAGCTTTACAATGTAACCAACGTTTTGGATGTATATGTCTTTAATGGTTTGACTCAGACAGCAGATATCGGTATGGCTTCAGCAGCCGGTCTTTACCAATCCGTTGTCGGTTTGATTCTGGTTATCCTATCAAACTTACTTGCAAGACGAGTAGATCCAAATTCAGCACTATTCTAGAAAGGAGGAAAGCATGGCAGAAAAAATTAAAAAAGAAAAAATCGATAATGTCGGCATTCACTCCTTCAGTAAGAAAGCAGATATCTTCTTTAGTATCATCTCTGGTTTGATTGCTCTTTCTTGTATCTTGCCCTTTATCTTCGTTATCATCATTTCGGTGACAGACGAAAAGAGCATCCTCCAGTATGGATATAGCTTTTTCCCTTCGAAGTTTGGTGTAGACGGATTCCAGTTCCTAGCTCAGTTTAAAGATAAGATCCTCCAAGCGCTCTTTATCTCAGTCTTTGTAACAGTAGTCGGAACAGTGACCAACGTCTTCATCACGACAACTTATGCCTACGCCATCTCACGGACAACCTTTAAGTACCGCAGATTCTTCACGATCTTTGCTCTTCTTAGTATGTTGTTCAATGCTGGTTTGGTACCAGGCTATATTGTGGTAACTCGCCTGCTTCAACTTGGTGATACCGTTTGGGCCTTGATTGTTCCAATGCTTCTTTCACCATTCAACATCATCCTGATGCGTTCTTTCTTCAAGAAGACCATTCCAGAAGCCATTCTCGAGTCCGCTCGTATCGATGGTGCCAGCGAAGCTCGGATCTTCTTCCAGATTTGTTTGCCATTGTCACTTCCAGGTATCGCAACCATCACGCTTTTGACAGCTCTTGGTTTCTGGAACGACTGGTTCAACGCCCTTCTTTACATCAAGAGTGACAACTTGTATCCATTGCAATATTTGCTTATGCAAATCCAACAAAATATGGACTACATCGCAAAAGCAGTCGGTCTATCTGGTCAACTGGGAGTTGCTCTTCCAAAAGAAACAGGTCGTATGGCTATGGTTGTCGTTGCAACCCTTCCAATCGCCATTCTATATCCATTCTTCCAACGCTACTTTGTTAAAGGTTTGACGATTGGTGGTGTGAAAGAATAGCATTTGCTGAGAAATACCGTTTCTCTCTTCCCAACTTCATCTTAGTAACTGAAGTTACAAATTATTAAATCGTTTATAAGTTTAAAAACAAAAAAAGGAGTTTTTATCATGAAAAACTGGAAAAAATATGCTTTTGCATCTGCTAGCGTAGTCGCTTTGGCTGCAGGTCTTGCTGCTTGTGGAAACCTTACAGGTAATAACAAAAAAGCTGCTGACACTGCTTCAAGTGAAAAACCTGTTCTTAAAATGTACCAAATCGGTGACAAACCAGACAACTTGGATGAATTGCTAGAAAATGCAAACAAAATCATCGAAGAAAAAGTTGGTGCTAAATTGGATATCCAATACCTCGGATGGGGTGACTACAGCAAGAAAATGTCCGTTATCACATCATCTGGTGAAAACTATGATATCGCCTTTGCAGATAACTATGTTGTAAATGCTCAAAAAGGTGCTTACGCTGACTTGACTGATTTGTACAAGAAAGAAGGAGCAGAGCTTTACAAAGCACTTGACCCAGCTTACATCAAAGGAAACACTGTAAACGGTAAGATCTATGCAGTGCCAGTTGCGGCTAACGTTGCATCATCTCAAAACTTTGCCTTTAACGGAACTCTTCTTGCTAAATACGGTATCGACATTTCAGGTGTCACTTCATACGAAACACTTGAACCAGTCTTGAAACAAATCAAAGAAAAAGCTCCAGACGTAGTACCATTTGCGGTTACGAAGAACTTTATCCCATCTGATAACTTTGACTACCCAGTACCAAACGGACTTCCATTTGTTATCGACCTTGAAGGAGACACTACTAAGATTGTAAACCGTTACGAAGTACCTCGTTTCAAAGAACACTTGAAGACGCTTCACAAATTCTATGAAGCTGGATACATTCCAAAAGACGTAGCAACAAGCGACACTTCATTTGACCTTCAACAAGATACTTGGTTCGTTCGTGAAGAAACAGTAGGACCAGCTGACTACGGTAACAGCTTGCTCTCACGTGTTGCGAACAAAGACATCCAAATCAAACCAATCACTAACTTTATCAAGAAAAACCAAACAACACAAGTCGCTAACTTTGTCATCTCAAACAACTCTAAGAACAAAGAAAAATCAATGGAAGTGTTGAACCTCTTGAACACTAACCCAGAACTTTTGAACGGTCTTGTTTACGGTCCAGAAGGCAAGAACTGGGAAAAAGTTGAAGGTAAAGAAAACCGTGTCCGCGTCCTTGATGGATATAAAGGAAACACTCACATGTCAGGTTGGAACACTGGTAACAACTGGATCCTTTACATCAACGAAAACGTTACAGACCAACAAATTGCAGATTCTAAGAAACAATTGGCAGAAGCTAAAGAATCTCCAGCACTTGGATTTATCTTTAACACTGACAGTGTGAAATCTGAAATTTCAGCAATTTCTAACACAATGCAACAATTCGATACAGCTATCAACACTGGTACTGTAGACCCAGATAAAGCTATTCCAGAATTGATGGAAAAATTGAAATCTGAAGGTGCTTACGAAAAAGTATTGAACGAAATGCAAAAACAATACGACGAATTCTTGAAAAACAAAAAATCATAAGATCGATTGATTTCGTGTATTCATTCCTAATTCCTAAAAATGTGATCACTGCCTTCCTTAGTTCTCTAGGGGAGGTAGTGATTTTTAGGATGTAAAAATGAAAAGAGTGGTTCTGAGGGTTTATGCGATGTGATACACATACATCTATAGAGGATTTATTATGAAAAAATATCAGCTTCTACTCAAAATAAGTGCAGTCTTCTCTTACCTGTTTTTCGTATTTGGTCTTTCTCAGCTGACGCTTATTGTCCAAAATTATTGGCAATTTTCTTCCCAGATTGGCAATTTCGTCTGGATTCAAAATATCTTGAGTTTGCTATTTATCGGAGTCATGATTTGGATTTTGGCTAAGACAGGCCATGGCTATCTCTTTCGCATTCCAAGAAAAAAATGGCTCTGGTATTCGATTTTGACAGTATTAGTGGTAGTGCTCCAGATCTCTTTTAACGTTCAGACAGCTAAACATGTCCAGTCAACTGCTGAAGGTTGGGCTGTATTGATTGGTTATAGTGGGACTAACTTTGCAGAGCTAGGTATCTATATAGCCCTGTTCTTTCTGGTTCCGCTGATGGAAGAATTGATCTATAGAGGTTTGTTGCAACATGCTTTCTTTAAACATTCGCGATTTGGCCTTGATTTGCTTCTTCCTTCCATTTTGTTTGCTCTTCCTCATTTTTCAAGTCTGCCTAGTCTGTTAGATATCTTCGTCTTTGCAACATCTGGAATCATTTTTGCTGGTTTGACCCGTTATACCAAGAGCATTTATCCTTCCTATGCGGTGCATGTGATCAATAATATTGTAGCGACCTTGCCATTTTTGCTGACTTTTTTACATAGGGTGTTTGGGTAAAATACTGGCTGGAGAGTTAGGAATTATAGTTTTTCAATTTATAAGCGAATTTCAGGAGGAAAATGAGTATGACACCATTAAAATGGTTTGCTGGAGGAAGTGAAAGACGTTGTGAAGCGATGACCATCATTGATCATCTATTGGAAGATATAAAGGCTGCGCCTCAACTTGCTCCCCTGAAAAATCAGTTAGTGATCTATAAAAAACGATTAGAGGACGACGGGACCTCTGTTCCATTTATATTGAGCCAAATGAATGTTGACCTTTCGCGTGTATTGATTGAAAACAAGCTAAGTTTGTCAGAAAGTCAAGACGAGCAGATCAAAAAATTGAGAGAATTATCTGCGATTCGGTATGGTTACTGATGAAGTGCAGTGGCAGGTCTCTCTATATAATTTCCGGTCAAATAAATTGCATTCGTTTTCTCAAGTGGGTATACTAGAATAGTTGAATGAAAAATTCTGAAAATTTAAGAATAGAAAAGAGAACAAATCTTATGGCAAAAGATATTCGTGTCTTACTTTACTACCTCTATACCCCAATTGAAAATGCAGAGCAATTTGCGGCAGATCACTTGGCCTTCTGTAAATCAATCGGCCTTAAAGGTCGTATCCTAGTCGCTGACGAGGGAATCAACGGAACAGTTTCAGGTGACTACGAAACAACTCAAAAATACATGGACTACGTTCACAGCCTCCCAGGAATGGAAGACCTCTGGTTCAAGATTGACGAAGAAAATGAACAAGCCTTCAAGAAGATGTTTGTTCGCTACAAGAAAGAAATTGTCCACCTTGGTTTGGAAGACAACGACTTTGATAATGACATCAACCCACTTGAAACAACAGGTGCTTACTTGTCTCCAAAAGAGTTTAAAGAAGCCCTTCTTGACGAAGATACCGTTGTCCTTGACACACGTAACGATTATGAGTACGATCTAGGACACTTCCGTGGAGCTATTCGCCCTGACATCCGCAACTTCCGTGAGTTGCCACAATGGGTTCGTGACAACAAGGAAAAATTCATGGACAAGCGTGTCGTGGTTTACTGTACAGGTGGCGTTCGCTGTGAGAAATTCTCAGGTTGGATGGTTCGTGAAGGCTACAAAGATGTTGGCCAATTGCATGGAGGAATCGCAACTTACGGTAAAGACCCAGAAGTTCAAGGCGAGCTTTGGGATGGGAAAATGTACGTCTTTGACGAGCGTATTGCCGTCGATGTCAACCATGTTAACCCAACCATCGTAGGGAAAGACTGGTTTGATGGAACACCATGTGAACGCTATGTCAACTGTGGAAATCCCTTCTGTAACCGTCGTATCCTAACATCAGAAGAAAATGAAGACAAGTACCTTCGTGGATGCTCACACGAGTGCCGTGTTCACCCACGCAACCGCTATGTTTCAGAAAATGAATTGACACAAGCAGAAGTAATCAAGCGCCTAGCAGCTATCGGTGAAAGCTTGGATCAAGTCGCTACTGTATAACATCAAACAGTCCTTAGGGGCTGTTTTTCTATGCTTTATATCTAAAAAACTAAAGTTTGTTTCTGTATCTTTCAGGAAAATAGATTATACTATATGTAAACGATTTCAAAGGAGGCCAGTTATGGCGAAAATATTTTTTATCCCAAATAAAGAAAGCATTCTAGGACAACAGGAGGTCTTGACTGCCAAGTCCATCTTGGCTTTGGTGGAGGGCTTGGAGTCGCATAGTTATGATGCGGTTTATCTCCGTCAGCCCCTCAATCGTCTCGAGTATATCGAGTGTGGAATTGTAGGCCAGTCGCAATTTCTCTTCAAAGTGAACTATGCGGATAGTCGAAAAGGCTATCAAGTGGTGATTCCAGACTTCCTTACCAGAGCAGACTGGGAGATTGTAGAAGCTCTCCTCCAAGCCCTGTCAAACAAGTTGGGGCAAGTGGTAGAAGGGCTAGAAGGGTTTGACTTTGAAGCTTATTTCCGACAAACAGTTCAGAATTATCTAGCGGATAAGGCGGCTCGTCTAGTATACTGCCAAGGTCTCTTGTCCCCTATCTATTTCAACAAGGAATACCTCAAGAGCTTTTTGGCTGAGGATGGATTGGCACGTTTTGAAGAGCTGGTCAAGAAGGTTCAAGGCTCTGATGCCTACCTTGCCAGTGTGAAATTTTACCCAGACGCCCAAGGCAAGGTACACGGTATCTACCACCTAGCCCAAGGAGTCAAGACAATTTTGCCAAAGGAACCCTTTGTACCAGCGCTTTATATCGAGCAGTTAGCAGGCAAGGAAATTGTTTGGGAGATTGACCTAGTGGCGATTTCTGGTGATGGGTCCAAAGCAGAAGACTACGAATCCATCGCTCGCTTGGACTATGCAAGATTTCTAGAGTCACTACCAACAGCATTTTACCACCAACTAGATGCTAATCAATTAGAAGTACAAGCCATTTTGGGAAAAGATTTTGAGGAATTGGCAAGCATCGAGTAGGCCTTGTTCAAAAAAGAGTAAGCATAAAAATCCCTGTCATTAACAAATGGCAGGGATTTTAGTTAAAAGAAGGTCAGGATGCGAAGGTAGTCTACTGTCAGCGCGAGCTCTGCAATGAAGAAGGGTAAGAGAATAGCACCATCAAGTAAGACAGCTAGTAAGAAACGATAGAATGGGTCAAGGCCACTAATCTTACTTGGTTTACTAATCACAAAGAGATTGCCAAGGGTAAAGATGGCCATGCTTAGAAGAGTGAGGATACCAGCAAATCGTAAGCCGCCAAAGAGTGCAAAGAAACTTGCTAGAGCCGTTAGGACAAGTGGGATAGCAAAGAGTCTGCTATACCGATCAAAGGCTTCTTGGAATGTGAAGTCACTCTCCTGGTCCAGTACACGTCGGACAGTAAAGCCTCCCAAAATGATGGAAAAGTAAAACAGAGCGCTAGCGACCAGAATCGAAAGTCCAGCAAAGAGATCTAAAGGTGGGAGCTGATTAGGAGAACTATTAGCAATAGAGACCATATAGCCATAGTAGAGTCGCTTGATATGATAGATACTAAAGAAAAGGTTGATTGACGACAGCAAGGTGAGCAGGGCAAAGACACTGTAACGATGCTTTTGGTCCGTATTCTTGCTGGTAGTTGGTTCTTGGATAGCGTCCAGCAGCCAAGTCCAAAATAGTGCGATTTCTTCTTTTAATCGGGTAGTTTTACGAGGGTCAATATCTGGGATATAGGGGCTTTCTAAAGCCTTGCTGAGAATACTTTTCTCTTTTACAGAGTTTTCTTGCTTGTGTTCCTCTTCAGCTTTCCCTTCTCCCTCTTCCTCGGTTTGGGTTTCCCCGATTATTTCGGGAGCTTCCTCCTCATGCCTTTCCGACTCTTTAGGTGAGATAGGAGTTTCTTGGCTTGCTTGTGGTTCGGTCTCTACAATTTCCGAAGTCTCTGGTTGGTCGGGTTGGATTTCCGATTTCGTCTGAGGTGATTTCTTCTCCAGATCGGCGCTTTCAAACCATTCTTGTGTCATGGTGGAACCTCCTTTTTTATGGTCGTTTTCTATTTTTTAGATTAGCAGATGAAAGCGTTTTTGTCAATGATTGCTAGGTGGAGCAGAGTACTCTTCTTCCTTGGGGAGGTAGATATCCTGATTGGCTTTTATGATGAGCAGGTCCTTGACATCTGCTTTTTCTGTTTTATAAGGGTTGGCGAGTTCATTATCTTTTTGTTTAGGATGTTCTCTTTGTGCTTTACGATAAATACCGCCGTGCTTAGAAGAAATATCTAGATTGATACGATCGAATTCTGCCTTAGAAAGAAAGAGTGTTAAGTCGTTATGAGAGTCTAGCTCAACCTTGCCGTGGACCTTGATATTTTCAGCATAGATATGTCCCCCCTCCGTCTTGACCTGACTATCTGTCAATTCGGTATCAAAGATATTGATGATATGAGGTGTCGTTAGTGTACTGTTCTTGATAGAACTTTCTGTGAGTCTTAAGAGATATCCTTTTGTTTTGATTGTCGCATTTTCAAGATTGGCTTGACGAATATTGGTCTGTCCACGATTGACTGAGACGGTGATAGCTTGCAGCTTTCTTCCTTTAGGTAGGGAGAGTATGACTTCGTCAAAACGACTAGAATAACTGCTAGCAATACGAAGTAGGCCTTCGATTCCTGAACCGAGAAAACGATGTTGGGAGGCTTGTTTGTCAGTGACGCTCAGTGTTTTGTCACTCATGCCAGTAGTTAGATCGTGACGACCAGACACGGACGGATGATAGGTGATATGGATCTTGTCATCTACAGACTCTGTGATGGTTAGGCTATGTTCCTCAAGGGCTAAATCAAGTTTTTCCGCTTCGCTTCCAAAGGTTACTTCTTCAATACGATTGTCATAGACGGGGTCTTTTGACATGGCAAGCAAACTTTGAATACCATTGGACTGGGCGCCTACAATGATCATGATAAAACCAAGGATTGTAGAAACCACACCAAAGATGAGAAATCCTTTTGTCAATTTACGCATGTCTGTCACCTCTCTTTCCTTTTTTTAGAATCCATTGCACCAAACGGACGACCAGAAGGCCAAAGAAACGAGCTACATAGGAGATGCCTAGTAGAACAAGAGAAGAAGCACCGATAGCAAGCAAACCAGCCCCGAAAATCAAGATAAAGGCGGATTTGGCTTCGACTAGGACACTAAAGCTCTCTACGATAAAGAGTCCGCCCAGTAGGATACCTGTCACAGAGACGGTAAAGAAGGCTAGAATGACGGAGGTAGCTGCGATAAAAAGCCCGATAATGGTTAAGATCATTGCAATTCCAACAGGAATTCCGATAGGGGCTGCTAGTAAGGCAAGTAGGGCAATGTGTAGCAGTTGACGGTCATTCTTTTGAGTAGGGGATTCATTAACTTTTTTATCGAGGAGGTTAGAGAGGACATCATGAGCCGCTTCTTTTGGGGTTCCTAGACTGGCAATGAGTTCTTCTTCGCCCTCTGGACCTGCATCGTCAAATAGTTCCTTAAAGTAGTCCATGGCTTCGATGCGGTCAGCTTCAGGTAGTTTATGGAGATAGGTTTCTAACTGAGTCAGATAGTCAGTTCTTGTCATGGCGGATACTCCCTTCTATGATGCCGTTGACGGTGTCGGTATAGAGCGTCCACTCTTCCTTTAGAGTAACGAGCTGCTCTACGCCCCGATTGGTCAAGGAGTAGTATTTGCGCATACGCCCCTGAAACTCTCTAGAGTAGGTGGTCAGAAAGCCACTGGCTTCCAATTTTTTGAGAATGGGATAGAGCGTAGATTCTTTTATATTGGCGATGAGCTTAATGGTTTGGCTAATCTCATAACCATAAGAATCCCCCTGCTCCAGTACAGCCAAGATGAGAAACTCAATCAAGGCAGAGGATGTTGGGAAGTACATGGGAAACCTCCTTTTCATTATATAAAAATTTTATATATACTCTTTTCAAATATATTGTATCTCAATATGAAAGCCCTGTCAAGAAATATGTGTAAAAATTTTATATATAAAAAACTCCTAGTAAAAACTAGAAGATTAGAGGAACTTATCAGCCCGATCCACCATAAAGAGTGAGATGGTCAAGATGATATCGATGGCTAGAAGGGCAAGGACAGCTGGAATCCAAGATTGGAAAAGGTCAAAGCTATAACCAAACAAGGTAGGACCAAAGGCCGCCAAGATGTAGCCCCCTGTTTGCGCCAGGCCTGAGAGTTGCGCAGTCTTTTCAGGCGAGCTGGTCTTAAGTGAGAAGCAAACCATGAGATAAGGAAAGAGGGCACTACAGGCAGTCCCAATCAAGAGGTGGGCGACTAGCCAGTAGAGGAAGTTGTTGCTTGGATACAAGAGCATGGCAATTCCTATCATACCAGCGATAGAGATAATTGCCAGCATGATCTGACGGTGACCGTCTGACAAACGAGTTGTCAGACTTGGGATAGTCATGGAAAAAGGAATGCTGATCAGCGAGAAGATAGAAGCTAGAAGAGCCGCATCGCTATTAGAAAGACCAGCACTAATAGCCATAGTTGGCAACCAGGTCATACTTGTATAAAAGAGCAAGGACTGAAGCCCGCCAAAGACAATGATGGCCCAGACATCTTTACTTTTTAGAATATTTTCTTTGACTTGCTTTTCTTTTTTGCTTTCTAGGTGGTGGTTGTGGCGATGATTTGGCAACCAGACTAGCAGAGTGACCAAGCAGAGGAGGCTGAGAACGAGGATTAAGCCCTTCCAAGAACTAGCTTGGGTGATAGGGACCGATAGATAAGAAGCGATGGCCGTTGAACCCCCCATGGCAGTGACATAGAGAGTTGTTAGGAAACTAATCTTTTGAGGCTGATTTGCCTGGATCATACTTGGGAGAAGAACATTAAAAATAGCGATGCTCGCACCGATAATCAGAGTTCCTAGATAGAGGAGGGGTAGATTGAAGATACGAATGACAGAACCAATAGTTAAGAGAAGGAGACAGTAAGTAAAGAGATGCTCTAGTCCGATTTTTTGTGCCAAGCGGCTTGCAAAAGCCGAGAAAAGAGCAAACATCAAGAGCGGCAGACTGGTTAAAATTCCAAGAGAGCTGACCTCCACTCCTAGTCCTTGAGCAATATCTCCTAAAATAGTTGGTAAAGCAGTAAAAGGAGAGCGTAAAACAGTCCCGATTAAGACAATTCCTAGGATAAAAAAGAGTGATTGTTTTTTCATAAAAACCTCTATAAGATGATTTTAATAACAGCTTATTTTAAGGTTTTTTCTATATAATGTCAAGTAATGACAGCTAAGAAAGTTCGATTGATTTAAGCGAGAATAGAGTGAAAGGAGATACATTTCTTTACTAGAATTTTCCTTGATTTGATATAAAAATAGGAAAGTGAGAAAATTTGTGATAAAATAGTGGAAGGAAATCTATATATTGGAGAAAAACGGTGCCTGAAAAGCAAAAAATCAGCGTCTTGATGTCGGTCTATGTAAAGGAAAGCCCGACGTTTTTGAGAGATGCTATCAAAAGTGTTCAAAATCAAACCTTGAAACCGAGTGAACTTGTTCTTGTTGAGGATGGGCCCCTCACGCCAGAGCTCTATCAGGTGCTAGATGAAGTGGAAGCTCAGTCAGACATTCCAGTGAAACGGTGCCCCTTAGAGCAAAATCAAGGTTTAGGCTTGGCTCTTCGATACGGTGTTTTACAGTGTCAGTATGACATTATTGCACGGATGGATACGGACGATTTAGCCGTTCCGGATCGTTTTGAGAAACAGCTTCAGCTAATGGAGAAAGAAGATCTCGATCTCTTAGGTGGGCAGATTGCAGAGTTCATTGACAATCCAGATGAGATTGTGTCTTATCGTCGTGTTCCAACTCAGCACGCAGACATTGTGGCTTATCAGAGAATGAGAAGTGCTTTTAACCATATGACAGTCATGTTCAAAAAGGACATGGTCCTCAAAGCGGGCAACTACGAAGACGGGCTTTACATGGAGGATGATCTCCTCTGGCTCAATATGATTACGGCAGGTGCCAAGACTGGCAACCTAGATCAAATCTTGTGTAAGGTTCGTGTAGGTGCAGGAATGTTTGAGCGTCGAGGTGGCTTGCGTTACCTTAAATTCTACCGTCAAGCTCGCCAACGGATGCTTGAGCGAGGGCAAATTTCTTACATGGAATATGCTAAAAGTATGTTCATTCAGGCAATTGTTGCACTTTGTCCAGGCTTTGTACGTCAGTTTATCTTTGTCAAACTTTTAAGAAAGAGCAAGTAAGACCTGATAGATTGAACGATTCGGGTTATCATAACAATAGTATCATCTGACTCTTTTAAGGGGGAGTAAATTCCTATGAATAAAAAACTAACAGATTACGTGATTGATCTGGTTGAAATTTTAAATAAACAGCAAAAACAAGTGTTTTGGGGGATATTCGATATTCTGAGTATGGTGGTTTCCATCATCGTGTCTTATATCTTGTTTTACGGCCTAATAAATCCTGCGCCTGTGGACTATGTGATTTACACTCTTTTAGCCTTCCTTCTCTATCAAATCATAATTGCATTTTGGGGGCTGAATGCTAGTATTAGTCGCTACAGTAAGATTACGGATTTTATGAAAATCTTTTTTGGAGTGACACTCAGTAGTGTTCTTTCTTATGGAATTTGCTATGCCTTTCTTCCATTATTTTCTATCCGTTTCATCGTGCTCTTCATTTTGTTGAGTACCTTCCTCATCTTGCTTCCTCGCATCACCTGGCAGTTGATTTATTCCAAACGTAAAAAGGGTAGTGGAGATGGAGAGCATCGCCGTACCTTCTTGATTGGTGCGGGAGATGGTGGTGCCCTCTTTATGAATAGCTACCAACATCCAACCAGTGAGCTTGAGATAGTGGGGATTTTGGACAACGATGAAAAGAAAAAGGGGCAAAAACTAGGTGGAATCCCAGTTCTAGGTTCTTATGACAATCTACCTGAATTGGCCAAACGTCACCAAATCGAGCGTGTTATCGTAGCAATCCCTTCGCTTGATCCATCAGAGTATGAACGTATCTTGCAGATGTGTAATAAACTAGGTGTCAAATGTTACAAGATGCCTAAAGTTGAGACAGTTGTTCAAGGTTTACATCAATCGGGTAGTGGTTTCCAAAAAATTGATATCACAGACCTCTTGGGCCGTCAGGAAATTCGCCTTGACGAATCACGTCTGGGTGCAGAAATTACAGGTAAGACCATCTTGGTGACAGGAGCTGGTGGTTCGATTGGTTCTGAAATTTGTCGCCAGATTAGCCGCTTCAACCCAGAGCGTATCGTCTTGCTCGGTCATGGTGAAAATTCAATCTACCTTATTTATCATGAGTTGATTCGTAAATTCCAAGGGATTGATTATGTTCCTGTCATTGCAGATATTCAGGATTATGATCGTCTTTTACAAGTGTTTGAACAGTACAAACCAGCTATCATCTACCATGCTGCAGCACACAAACATGTTCCAATGATGGAGCGCAATCCAAAAGAAGCCTTCAAGAACAATATCCTCGGGACCTACAATGTTGCCAAGGCTGTTGATGAGGCCAAAGTACCTAAGATGGTCATGATTTCGACAGACAAGGCGGTCAATCCACCAAATGTTATGGGGGCAACTAAGCGCGTGGCAGAGTTGATTGTCACTGGCTTTAACCAACGTAGTAAATCAACCTACTGTGCAGTTCGTTTTGGGAATGTTCTTGGTAGCCGTGGTAGTGTGATTCCTGTCTTTGAACGTCAGATTGCTGAAGGTGGTCCTGTAACGGTGACAGACTTCCGTATGACGCGTTACTTCATGACCATTCCAGAGGCTAGCCGTCTGGTTATCCATGCTGGCGCTTATGCCAAGGACGGAGAAGTCTTTATACTTGATATGGGCAAACCAGTCAAGATCTATGACTTGGCTAAGAAAATGGTCCTTCTAAGCGGGCACACGGAAAGTGAAATTCCAATCGTTGAGGTCGGTATCCGACCAGGTGAAAAACTCTATGAAGAACTCTTGGTTTCGACCGAATTGGTTGATAACCAAGTCATGGATAAGATTTTCGTTGGTAAGGTTAACGTCATGCCTCTTGAAGCCATCGATCAAAAGATTGAAGAATTCCGTTCACTCAGTGGAGATGAGCTCAAAGAAGCAATTATTTCCTTTGCAAATGAGACAACCCATGCTGAGTAAGGGTGACTAATCAACTAATTATAAATAAAAGGCCAAGGTTCTGTTTGTACAGGACCTTGGCCTTTTTACTCTGTAATTTCAAATCGTTGTATTATTTATAGTTGCTTAATGATATCATCAATGGTATGGGCAATCCAGTCAGGTTGATAGCTGAGTAAATCAGCCTCTTCTCCAAATCCCCAAGTAACAGCAAGCTTTTTAATGCCAGTTTCTTGGGCTCCAATCATATCAAACTTGGTGTCCCCGATGATGAGGACTTGGTCTGCAGGGAGTTGATGCGTTTGCAAGGCAAAACGGATGACATCCGCCTTGTGAGGCGTTTCAGGACTGGAACCGTAAATGCCATCAAAGAAATGATGGATTCCTAGATTTTCAGTCATATCATGAGCAGTAGGAGTATTCTTTGTTGTAGTGATGTAGAGAGGGTAGTCTTGCGAAAGCTCTTGAAGCAATTCCGTCATCCGGGGGAAAAGCTCTGCTTCATGAATTCCTTTTTTCTTGTAGTAAGAACGGTAGATTTGAACAGCTTCCGAGATTTGCTCCTTGGGAAGACACGTTGCAAAACTACTTTCAAGTGGCGGTCCCATGAAACCACGAATGGTTTTAGCATCAGGAGTCGGAACTCCCAGTTGTTCAAAGGTATGGGTAAAGGAATTGTGGATCCCGATAGAACTGTCAACCAGAGTTCCGTCTAGATCAAAAAAGATTGCTGAGATAGAGGGCATAGTTTCTCCTAATAGATAAGCTTATTCTCCGAAGATTTCTTTTTGTAGGCGACGACCAGTAGGTGTGGCGGCGAGTCCACCCTCAGCCGTTTCACGAAAGGCAGTTGGGAGGCTCGATCCGACTTGGTACATGGCATCGATAACTTCGTCAACAGGGATCTTAGACTCGATACCTGCCAAGGCCATATCAGCCGCGATAAAGGCAAAGCTAGCTCCCATGGCATTTCGTTTGACACAGGGAACCTCAACCAAGCCGGCCACAGGGTCACAGATGAGACCCAGCATATTTTTAATGACAAAGGCGATGGCTTGGCTAGCCTGATAGGGGGTTCCACCTGCAGCCAAGGTCAAGGCTGCGGCACTCATGGCAGAGGCAGAGCCGACTTCGGCCTGGCAGCCACCTTCAGCACCTGAGATAGAGGCGTTGTTTGCGATAACCAATCCAAAGGCACCAGCAGCAAAGAGGAAATCCAGCTGTTCTTCGTGGCTGAGATCGAGTTTTTGGATAGCGGCAGTGAGAACGGCTGGCAAACAACCAGCACTTCCTGCGGTTGGGGTGGCACAGACCAAACCCATTTTAGCGTTGTGTTCGTTGACCGCGATGGCATTACGGGCTGCTGATAGGATGGTAAAGTCAGACAAGGCCTTACCACTTTTGAGATGGCGGTCTAGTTTGGCAGCATCGCCACCCGTTAAGCCACTCCGGGATTTATTTTCACTGAGACCGAGCTCAACTGAGGCTTTCATGACTTCTAGATTGCGTTCCATGAGGAGGAGAACTTCTGGCCGTTCTCGACCGGTTAATTGATATTCTGTCGCAATCATGAGTTCGGCGACATTTCCTTGGAAGTCTATATCTGCTTGCTCGACCAATTCTTTGATAGAATAAAACATGCTTCCTCCTACTTAAAGAAATTGACATTGTGGAGATGAGGGATTTTTCGGATTTCTTCAATCGCCTCTTCGCAACTTCGACTATCGACTTCGATAATCATAATGGCTTTTTCTCCAGCTTTTTCTCGAGTCACATTCATCTGAGCGATATTGATATCGAAACGAGAGAGGGCTTCTGTGACATGGGCAATCATACCCGGAACATCCTGATGCACGATGATGATGGTCGGTGTGTTCATGTTGAGAGAGACAGCAAAGCCGTTAAGCTCCGTAACTTGGATATTTCCCCCACCGATAGAAATACCTGTCACGCTAATGGACTTATGGTCATTCTTTACAGTGATTTTGGTGGTGTTTGGGTGAGGAGCGTTGCTGTCTTTCTGAATGGTCCAGACAATCTTGATACCACGCTTATGGGCAATCTCGAGACTATTTGGAATGTTGGGGTCATCCGTATCCATACCTAAAATACCAGCGACGAGAGCAAGATCAGTTCCATGACCACGGTAGGTCTTGGCAAATGAGTTAAATAATTGGAATTCTACCTCTGTTGGCGTATCGTCAAAAATGGATGAGACGATTTTCCCGATACGAACGGCACCAGCTGTATGGCTACTTGATGGGCCAATCATGACAGGTCCGATAATATCAAAGACAGATTGAAAACGAAGTGAGTGCATCTGTTTCCCCTTACAAAGATTCTTGTTTCTATTATATCAAAGAATGAAGTTCTGTGCTTATTTCCCTTATAAAACTGAAAAAATGGATAAAAATAGTATAAAATCTTGTCTTTTATGACAAAAATATCAATGTTTCAGTAAATATAAAATATTTTTGTAATATTTCTACATAAAACCGTTAAACAACGGTAATATTTAAAAGGTATCATAGATATATTCAATGGAAGGAGAATTTTTAGATATGTCATTAACAACTAAAAAAATCAAAACAACTATCGCAGGAGTAGCAGCTTTGCTTGCTTTCTTTGCCCCAGCTCTTGCCTCTGCACAAGAAACTGTAACTTACACTGTTAAATCAGGTGATACTCTTTCAGAAATCGCTGAGAAGTACAATACGACTGCTGAAAAATTGGCAGCAAAAAACAATATCAAAGATATCCACCTTATCTATGTTGACCAAGTTTTGGTCATCGAAGGGACAGCTTCTACTGCAGCTCCAGCAGCAACAACGGAAGAAACAGCTCCAGTAGCTACAGAAACAGTTGAAGAAGCTCCAGCTGCAACTACAACTTATGAAGCACCAGCAGCAGAAAGCAACACTGTAGCAACATCTACTGTAAGTGGTTCTGAAGCAGAAGCCAAAGAATGGATCGCTCAAAAAGAATCAGGCGGTAGTTACACAGCTACAAATGGCCAATACATCGGACGTTACCAATTGACAGATTCATACTTGAACGGTGACTACTCAGCTGAAAACCAAGAACGTGTAGCAGATGCCTACGTTGCAGGACGCTACGGCTCATGGACAGCTGCCAAGAACTTCTGGCTTAACAACGGTTGGTATTAAGAATACAAGAGTCCTTTAGGGCTCTTTTTTGTTTCTCTATAACAAAAGGTGTAACGATCTTCTCAGTAATGCTCTATTTGTATAATTTCAACAAAATCCTTCAAATTGTTTTAAAACTCAAATAGTATAAATAGGCTTATTATATGTAAAAATATATCATATAATAAGCTTTTTCTTGATTTTAATGAAATAAAATACAGTTTTTTCTTGACAAACGAAAATGAGAGGAGTATTATTTATACAACAATAAAGTATAAAAATAAAAGGAGGTTCTTCTATGAATAAAGTGAAGAAGGTGTTGATGACGATGTTTGGTTTGCTTATGTTTCCCTTATTATTTGCTTGTAGTAACACTCAATCCCAAGGTGTTGAAGCCATTAAGGCTAAAGGAAAATTGGTGGTGGCCCTAAATCCAGAGTTTGCTCCATTCGAATACCAGAAATTGGTCGATGGGAAAAATCAGATTGTAGGTTCAGATGTTGAGCTAGCCAAAGCCATCGCAAAGGAACTAGGTGTAGAAGTGGAGTTCTCTCCAATGAGTTTTGACAATGTCCTGGCTAGTCTTGATTCAGGTAAGGCCGATCTTGCCATATCAGGTGTTTCTAAAACGGAAGAGAGAAGTCAAGTTTACGATTTTTCAATTCCCTACTACACTTCGAAAAATAAGGTTATCGTAAGAAAATCTGAATTAACAAATTACCAATCAGTCAAGGATTTGGCTCAGAAAAAGGTTGGAGCGCAGAAAGGTTCTATCCAGGAAACTTTGGCCAAAGAAACCTTGCAGAATTCTTCTCTCGTTTCACTTCCTAAAAATGGAAATTTGATAACAGATTTGAAGTCAGGGCAATTGGATGCGGTTATCTTTGAGGAACCAGTGGCGAAAGGATTTGTTGAGAATAATTCAGACCTAGCCATCGCTGAGTTTGATTTTGACAATGACAAAGAAGATTCCTACGCTGTTGCGATGAAAAAAGACAGTAAAGAATTGAAAGAGGCGGTTGACAAAACCATCCAGAAGTTGAAGGATTCTGGGGAGTTGGACAAATTGATTGACGATGCTTTTAAAGCCTCTATCGAAAAATAGAAAGAAGGAAGAGAAATGAGTAAGGAAAAAGTCATTTTAGCCTATTCAGGTGGATTGGATACATCAGTTGCTATTACATGGTTAAAAAAAGACTATGATGTGATTGCTGTTTGTATGGATGTGGGTGAAGGAAAAGATTTGGAGTTCATCCACGATAAAGTTCTCAAGGTTGGGGCTGTTGAGTCTTATGTCATTGATGTTAAGGAAGAATTCGCTAACGACTATGTTTTAGTGGCCCTTCAGGCTCATGCCTACTATGAACAAAAGTACCCCTTAGTATCTGCTCTGAGTCGCCCTCTTATTTCAAAAAAACTCGTTGAAATAGCTCATCAGACGGGGGCAACCACAATAGCCCATGGTTGTACAGGTAAGGGAAACGACCAAGTTCGGTTTGAAGTCTCTATTGCAGCTTTGGATCCCAATCTAAAGGTAGTGGCGCCTGTTCGTGAGTGGAAATGGTCTCGTGAAGAAGAAATCCAATATGCCAAAGAAAACGGTGTTCCAGTTCCTGCTGACCTTGATAATCCTTACTCTGTCGATCAAAATCTTTGGGGACGTGCAAATGAATGTGGTGTCTTGGAAAATCCTTGGAAGCAAGCGCCAGAAGAAGCATTTGGAATCACATCTTCGCCAGAAGAGGCGCCAGACAGTCCAGAATTTATTGACATTGAGTTTAGTTGCGGGGTGCCCATCTCCCTCAATGGTGAGAAGATGAAGGTGGCTACTTTGATCCAAAAGCTAAATGAAATTGCGGGCAAACACGGTGTTGGTCGTATTGACCATGTGGAAAATCGCCTAGTCGGTATTAAGTCAAGAGAGATTTATGAGTGCCCAGGTGCTGTGACTTTATTGGCAGCTCATAAGGAGATTGAAGACTTGACTCTTGTGAGAGAAGTGGCTCATTTTAAACCTATTATCGAAAATGAGTTGTCCAATCTCATCTATAATGCCTTGTGGTTTAGCCCAGCAACTCAGGCTTTGATTTCCTATATCAAGGAGACACAGAAAGTTGTCAATGGAACTGCAAAAGTTAAACTTTACAAGGGGAATGCTCAGGTAGTGGCTCGGAAATCTCCAAATTCTCTTTACGATGAAAATTTGGCGACTTATACTAGTGCGGATACTTTTGACCAAGATGCAGCTGTTGGATTTATCAAGCTTTGGGGGCTTCCGACTAAGGTTTATTCAGAAGTTCAGAAAAATGTTGAGTAGTGACGCGATAGAAAGGGACGACAGGATATGCCGAAAAATACAAAATTATGGGGTGGTCGATTTGAAGGTACTGTGGAAGAGTGGGTAGAACAGTTTGGTGCGAGTATTTCCTTTGACCACCAGCTGGCAAAATTTGATTTGATGGGTTCCCTAGCTCATGTTCAAATGCTAGGACAGACTGGCATTTTGAGCTTGGAAGAGGCAGAGCAGATCCAAGATGGTCTGAAAGCTTTGTTGCGAGATTTAGAGGCAGGAGAGCTTCATTTTGATATTGCAAATGAAGATATTCATATGAATATGGAAGTGTTGCTGACAGAGAAAATCGGTCCTCTGGCTGGGAAACTGCACACGGCTCGTTCTCGGAATGACCAAGTCGCAACAGATATGCACTTATATCTAAAGGAGCAGCTTGGCCATGTCTTGGATAAGTTGGCGAATCTGAACAGTGTTTTGCTGGATTTGGCTGAAAAACATGTGGAAACCATCATGCCAGGCTATACTCATTTACAACACGCCCAACCGATTAGTTTTGCCCACCATCTCATGGCTTATTACAATATGTTTCAAAGGGACAGCGAGCGCTTTGCATTTAACCTGAAACATACGGACCTATCTCCACTGGGTGCAGCTGCCTTAGCGGGGACAACTTTTCCAATCGATCGTCAATTATCGAGTGATTTATTGGGCTTCCAACAACCCTATACCAATTCCTTGGACGCAGTGAGTGACCGTGATTTCATCTTAGAATTTCTATCAAATGCCAGCATTTTGATGATGCATATGAGCCGTTTTTGTGAAGAAATCATCAATTGGTGCAGTTTTGAGTATCAGTACATTAGCTTGTCTGATAGCTTTTCAACGGGTTCGTCTATCATGCCCCAGAAGAAAAATCCTGATATGGCGGAATTGATTCGAGGGAAGACAGGACGGGTTTACGGGCACTTGCTTGGACTATTGACCGTCATGAAGTCTTTGCCTCTGGCTTACAATAAGGATTTGCAAGAGGACAAGGAAGGCATGTTTGATACAGTAGAAACGATTTTAAATTCTCTGGATGTGTTGGCAGGTATGCTATCGAGCATGCAGGTTAATAAGGCCAAAATGCAGCAATCCACAGAGAATGATTTTTCGAATGCGACCGAACTGGCAGATTATTTGGCTGAAAAAGGACTCCCTTTTAGAGAAGCGCATGAAATTGTAGGGAAATTGGTTCTAGACTCTATCAAGCATGGTAAAAACATCCAAGATTGGGATTTGGAGGAGTTGCAAGCCTACCATCCCTTGATTGAAGAGGATATTTATATCTACTTGCGTCCAGAAACCGCTGTTCGGAGACGGAATTCCTTAGGAGGAACCGGCTTTGAGCAAGTGAAATACCAGATAGAACAAGCGAAGAAAGAACTTAAAGGGGAAAATTGATTCGTTTGCAAAGGAAGAAAGAGAGGTTGAGATGATTTATCAGCCTCTTTCTTGTCTTCTCCAACCAAGCGTGTTATAATGAATACTGCTCAAGCGACCTTCAATCGTTAAAGCACACACGACCTTCAATCGTGAACTAGTCATTTCGTTTATCTTTTATTACGTCGTTAACTCGCAATGAGATGCAAGCTGAGCTTGTCTGATTTATAACCTCAATCAGTCTCCCGGACTGATTGAGCGAACTCAAGTTATGCCTGCGACTCGTTGCCTATCATATTTTCATTTTAAGATGATAGGCTAAAATGGTCTCCCAGACCATTTTACTCCTAAAAGCAAACGAAAAGACGATACTCAAAGAAATTCTATTGAAAGTTATAATGAATAGAATTTTGAAGGGTATGAATAAACGAATAGATGGGAGACTTACCATGAGTGATAACTCTAAAACACGTGTTGTCGTGGGGATGAGTGGTGGTGTTGATTCGTCGGTGACGGCTCTCTTGCTCAAGGAGCAGGGCTACGATGTGATCGGTATCTTCATGAAGAACTGGGATGACACAGATGAAAACGGCGTCTGTACGGCGACCGAAGATTACAAGGATGTGGCTGCGGTGGCAGACCAGATCGGCATTCCTTACTACTCTGTCAATTTTGAAAAAGAGTACTGGGACCGCGTTTTTGAGTATTTCCTAGCGGAATACCGTGCAGGGCGCACGCCAAATCCAGACGTTATGTGTAACAAGGAAATCAAGTTTAAGGCCTTTCTGGACTATGCTATGACCTTAGGCGCAGACTATGTAGCGACTGGGCACTATGCCCGAGTAGCGCGTGATGAGGATGGCATCGTTCACATGCTTCGTGGCGTGGACAATGGCAAGGACCAGACCTATTTCCTCAGTCAACTTTCGCAAGAACAACTTCAAAAAACTATGTTCCCACTGGGGCATTTGGAAAAGCCTGAAGTACGAAAACTAGCAGAAGAAGCAGGTCTTGCGACTGCCAAGAAGAAAGATTCGACAGGGATTTGCTTTATCGGAGAAAAGAACTTTAAAAACTTTCTCAGTAACTACCTGCCAGCCCAGCCTGGTCGCATGATGACTGTGGACGGTCGCGATATGGGTGAGCATGCAGGACTTATGTATTATACGATTGGTCAGCGTGGAGGACTTGGTATCGGTGGTCAACACGGCGGTGACAATGCCCCTTGGTTCGTTGTCGGAAAAGATTTGAGCCAAAATATCCTCTATGTCGGCCAAGGTTTCTATCATGATTCGCTCATGTCAACAAGCCTAGAGGCCAGTCAAGTTCACTTTACTCGTGACATGCCAGAGGAATTTACTCTAGAATGCACAGCAAAATTCCGCTACCGTCAGCCTGATTCTAAGGTGACAGTACATGTCAAAGGAGACAAGGCAGAGGTCATCTTTGCGGAACCACAACGTGCGATTACACCAGGACAGGCAGTTGTCTTTTACGATGGTGAAGAGTGTCTAGGTGGCGGTTTGATTGACAATGCCTACCGCGATGGACAAGTTTGTCAGTACATTTAGATTGACAAATTTTCTCAATTTGCTACAATAATAAAAGCAATAGAAATGATGGTCAAAGCTCATGGATGTTGCAGGCTTTTTTGTCCTGCACTTCTTTGGAGTTTTGACTGTTTTTGTGTCGTTTAAGGGAAAGGATAAAAATGACTCAACAAGACTTTCGGACAAAAGTGGAAAATACTGTTTTTGGTGTTCGGGCGACAGCCTTGATTCTCCAAAATGGCAAGCTCCTAGTTACCAAAGACAAGGGTAAATATTACACTATCGGTGGTGCGATCCAAGTCAATGAAAGAACGGAAGAAGCGGTAGTCCGTGAAGTGAGGGAAGAACTGGGTGTCAAAGCTGAGGCTGGGCGACTAGCCTTTGTAGTTGAAAATCGTTTTGAACAAGACGGTGTTTCCTATCACAACATCGAATTTCATTACCTGGTGAACTTGCTTGAAGAAGCTCTATTGACCATGCAGGAAGACGAAAAAACGCAGCCTTGTGAGTGGATTGACTTGGATCAGCTCCAGAATATCCAGCTAGTTCCAGCCTTTTTAAAAACAGCCCTACCAGATTGGGACGGCCAACTAAGACACATTCATCTTGAAGAATAGGAGAGAAAATGACTTATAATTTTACAGAAGAATACGATATTATTGTAATCGGTGCGGGGCACGCTGGGGTGGAGGCATCCCTAGCAGCTAGCCGTATGGGCTGTAAGGTCTTGCTTGCGACCATCAACATCGAAATGCTGGCTTTCATGCCTTGTAACCCTTCGATCGGTGGTTCTGCCAAGGGGATTGTCGTGCGTGAAGTGGATGCCCTCGGTGGGGAAATGGCCAAGAATATTGACAAGACTTACATACAGATGAAGATGCTCAACACAGGGAAGGGGCCAGCTGTCCGTGCCCTTCGTGCGCAGGCTGACAAGGAACTTTACTCTAAGGAGATGCGCAAGACAGTTGAAAATCAAGAGAATCTGACCCTTCGTCAAACCATGATTGATGAGATTTTGGTGGAAGATGGCAAGGTTGTCGGTGTTCGTACAGCTACCCATCAAGAGTATGCTGCCAAGGCTGTTATTGTGACGACAGGGACTGCCCTCCGTGGGGAAATCATCATCGGAGACCTCAAGTACTCGTCAGGACCAAACCACAGCCTAGCTTCTATTAACCTTGCTGACAATCTCAAGGAACTGGGACTCGAAATCGGTCGTTTCAAGACAGGAACCCCTCCACGTGTCAAGGCTTCCTCTATCAACTACGATGTGACAGAGATTCAGCCAGGAGACGAGGCGCCAAATCACTTCTCATACACTTCACGTGATGAAGACTATGTCAAAGATCAGGTACCATGCTGGTTGACCTACACCAATGGTACCAGTCATGAGATTATCCAAAACAACCTCCACCGTGCGCCTATGTTTACAGGTGTAGTTAAGGGTGTGGGACCTCGTTACTGTCCGTCGATTGAGGACAAGATTGTGCGCTTTGCGGACAAGGAACGCCACCAGCTATTTCTAGAACCCGAAGGGCGTGACACTGAGGAAGTCTATGTTCAAGGTCTTTCAACCAGTCTGCCTGAAGATGTACAGCGCGAGCTAGTTCATTCTATCAAAGGTTTGGAAAATGCTGAGATGATGCGAACTGGTTATGCTATCGAGTACGACATGGTCTTGCCTCACCAGTTACGTGCCACTCTGGAAACCAAGAAAATCTCAGGTCTTTTCACTGCTGGTCAGACAAATGGAACGTCAGGTTACGAAGAAGCTGCTGGCCAAGGGATTATCGCTGGTATCAATGCGGCTTTGAAAATCCAAGGCAAGCCTGAGTTGATTTTGAAGCGCAGTGACGGCTATATCGGGGTGATGATTGACGATTTGGTGACCAAGGGAACCGTTGAACCTTACCGTCTCTTGACCAGTCGTGCTGAATACCGTCTCATTCTTCGTCATGACAATGCTGATATGCGTTTGACCGAGATGGGACGCGAGATTGGCCTTGTTGACGATGAACGCTGGGCTCGTTTTGAAATCAAGAAAACCCAATTTGACAATGAGATGAAGCGACTAGATAGCATCAAACTCAAACCAGTCAAGGAAACCAATGCTAAGGTTGAGGAGATGGGCTTCAAGCCATTGACCGATGCGGTGACAGCCAAGGAATTCCTTCGCCGGCCAGAAGTTTCTTACCAAGATGTGGTGGCTTTCATCGGGCTAGCTGCTGAGGACTTGGATGACAAGATTATCGAATTGATTGAAACAGAAATCAAGTACGAAGGTTATATTTCCAAAGCCATGGATCAGGTTGCCAAGATGAAGCGCATGGAAGAAAAACGCATTCCAGCCAATATTGATTGGGATGATATTGATTCTATCGCGACAGAAGCTCGTCAGAAGTTCAAACTCATCAATCCAGAAACCATCGGCCAAGCCAGCCGTATTTCGGGAGTAAATCCAGCAGATATTTCTATTTTGATGGTGTATCTGGAAGGTAAAAATCGTAGTATTTCTAAAACTCAAGAAAAGAAAGCATAGAGAAAAACAGCTCCGAAGACGGGGCTGTTTTGTTGACTTATTCTTCATCTGGTGTGAGGATCATCGGGATGATGATCGGTTCACGTTCTGTATTTTCATAGAGGAAGGGGCGAATGGCGTTGACAATGGCACCATTGACAGATTGTACGCTAGCATCCTTATTTTTTAGTGCGATACGAATAGCGTTGAATAGGATGCGCTGGCTTTGGCGAATCAAGTCACCAGACTCTCTCATGTAGACAAAGCCTCGGCTGAGGATATCTGGGCCAGACAGAATCATCTGCGATTTAAAGTCAACAGTTGCGACTGCTAGAACGACACCGTCTTCAGATAAATCACGACGATCTTTGAGGACGGCTGCACCGATTTCACCGATACGATTTCCATCGACATAGATGTCTTGGGCATTGAAGTGACCTGCGATACGGGCTGAGTTAGCAGTAAGAGCAAGCACATCACCATTGCTCATGATAAAGATATTGTCCTTCTCGACACCAGTATCCACCGCTAGTCCAGCATGGACTTTCTGCATACGGTATTCACCATGGACAGGCATGAAGTATTTGGGTTTAATCAAGCGGAGCATAAGTTTTTGCTCTTGCTGACCACCGTGTCCAGAGGTGTGGATATTGTTGATTTTACCGTGGATAACTTCGACACCAGCTTCAGAAATGATGTTAATCAGCTTGTTGACGCTAGTGGTATTTCCAGGGATTGGGCTAGAAGAGAAGATAACAGTATCGCCGGGTTGGAGTTGCACCTGACGGTGGGTTCCATTTGCGATACGAGAGAGGGCTGCCATCGGCTCACCCTGACTACCTGTACAGAGGATTAGAATCTCGCCTGCAGGGTAGTCTTTGATTTCATTTGGCTCGATAAAGGTTCCCTTAGGAGCTTTGATGTAGCCAAGCTCGATCCCGTTGACAATGGCCTTTTCCATAGAACGACCAAAGACCGCAATCTTGCGTCCAGTCTTAACAGCAGCATCTGTTGCTTGCTGGAGACGGAAGATATTTGAGGCAAAGGATGCAAAGATGATACGTCCTTCAATGCCTTGAATAATCTTCATGATGGACTGGCCAACGACTTTTTCAGAGTTGGTAAAGGTTGGCACTTCTGCATTTGTCGAGTCAGAGAGGAGACAGAGAACACCCTCTTCACCAAGGGCAGCCATACGGTGCAAGTCTGCAGGTTCTCCAACTGGAGTAAAGTCGAACTTGAAGTCACCCGTACAGACGATTTTTCCTTGAGGGGTATGAATGACAATCCCTAAAGGCTCTGGAATGGAGTGAGTGGTTCTAAAGAAAGTTGCCTTGAGGTTTTTAAAGGTCAACTCAGTGTTGTGGTTGATTTCGTAAAGTTTGGCGTTGCGCAAGAGGCCGTGTTCTTCGAGTTTTCCACGGATCAAAGCCAAGGCAAGTGGTCCAGCATAGATAGGGACATTTGCTTGCTTGAGAAGGAAAGGAATCCCACCAATGTGGTCCTCGTGTCCGTGTGTGATCAAGACAGCCTTGACGCGGTCAATATTGTCTACGATGTAAGAATAATCGGGAATGACATAGTCGATACCAAGCAAGTCATCTTCTGGAAATTTAATCCCAGCATCGACGATGATAATCTCGTCTTGGTATTCAATTCCGTATGTGTTTTTCCCGATTTCTCCTAGACCACCGATGGCAAAAACGCCGACTTCTTCAGGTTTAAGAGTATAGGCCATATTAGAACTCCGTGATTTCGAAGACGCCAGTTTCTTTTTCGTAATCTAGCAATTTGTCAGACAAGAGTTCGATATACTCGATGTTGTACTCTGGGCGGTTTTCTTCGACAAGTTGGCGAGCAGCGATACGGCCCTCAAGTTCTGAGCTGGCATCGATGTCTAGGTAAAGTGAGCGTGTTGTTTCACGACGTGGGCTACGTTCTTTGGTTTCTTGATAAAAAACTTTGTAAATCATATAGTTCCTTTCTATTTATAGGTCAACTTATTCCAAACTTTTAGCAGAGATTTGCTTGATTTCATTCCATTTTGTGTCTAGATTGACCTTGATTCGTTACAATTATTTCAATTATACCACAAAATGAAAAATTAGTAAAAGACGGAAAATGAGAAAGTCGTGAGGGGAAGAGGGAGCAAAAAGACAGGTAGGATTTGGTCTGAGAGCGCTTAGGTGTTATAATTAAAGGGGGAATCTATGGAGATAGTAGATTTAAGGAAGAATACAGTTTTAGTTTCATTAATCGTTGGAGTAGATGGTTGGGGCAGAATGATATCTTTGAAAAAAGAAAAAGCTCTTGAGAAATCTCGAGAGCAAACAAAAAGGCTGAGACAAAATTAAGGGATCTTTCTGAGCAAGCTCAAGGGGCAGCACCATTACCTGAAGTGATTGAATCACAACCTTTGAAAGACTTGTCACCAAGTCAGACCAAATCTCAACCTTTACTCTATTTTATCATCTATGAGGCTAAGAAGTCAATCTATAAGTATAACGATGTAGAAATAGCAAGATGGAGTGGAGTGCTTACTGAACAGGCAAGGAAAAGTCCTTAATTTAAGAGTAAGCAAAAAGAGAGGACCAATGGTAGTCAGGGGTCTTTACAGCTCAAAGCTGAAGGCAGTCCCACACCCGTACCAGAAGTTGGTACCTTTGAACGCTCTGTTACCAGTCGCCCTATGTTATCCTCTCGATATTTACACTTTACTATAACTTACTGAGGGAATCAACTTTAAAAGCATCAAAAAGCTCCTGACCGAAGTCAAGAGCCAATGTTAAAATGGAGAAAAATGTTACAAGGAGAATTATTAGATGAATGATACAATTGAAATAACTTTATTATTTAATCTATTTTTTTATGAAATGGGACTTTATACAAGAAACGAAAGATTCATTGAAGCTAACAAAAGAAAGGCAATTTCTATTTTAGATGAACATGCTAATAATCTTAAATATATAGATGAAGGTTTATATAACGATTATAAGGAAACAATTGCTTTTCTTGAAAAAATTTCAGAAGAAGAATATCAGTATATTAAAAATGATATTGTCGAAAACGTAATGGAATTTATAAAGAATGAGAGAGGATATGAGACCGACATTTAAACAAGTAAGAGATCATTTTATCCATAAAGAAGCCAAACCTCCTATCTCTAATGCATATATGAAAACAAAATTTGGACAAACAAAAGGAGGTTATATTGATTTCGCTAATGTTTGTGCTTCACAAGGAGAATACATTTCAAAAGATGAACAGCATTATAGAAATTATGAAGTTCTCAAAAACTGCCTAGAGAAGAATTCATTTAAAGAATATGAACTTTCATATCTGCGGAAAATGGATGACATTTCGATTTTGGATGTTAACCTAGACGACGAATGTGAACCAAATCAGAAATGGCACTTATATGTTTCACTGTTTGGACAAACTTTGATTGAGTTAAAAAATGAAGGTAAAACTGCTGAAGACTTATGGATAACACAGTTTCGTAAATATCCGAGTTTACAACTAAAATTATGGATGGCCGAAGTTGTAGGGCTAGACGTGCAAAAAATTGGTGACGCCATTAAGAATAATGCAGGTAAGAGCAAAGTAAACAACTTGATTGGAGAAATATCTTGGGATGCTATTTTTAAGATAGTATGCAAAGAATCAAGTTAAAGATTATAGGAGGTGTAATGGATCTCATTGAAAGACTCTTGGCAGAACGTGAAACAAAATTTCATGGAGGAATTTATGACATCACTCAAAAACGTTTTGCCTACCATTCCAATAAAATAGAAGGCAGTAGCCTGACTGAAAATCAGGTTAGCCTTATTTATGAAACAAAAACAATTGCAAATATCGGTGAAAGAGGAATCAAGATTGATGATTTAATTGAAATGGCAAATCATTTCAAATGTTTTGATTATATTCTTGATACAGCTAACGAACCTTTAACAGAAGATTATATAAAAAATCTACACCGACTATTAAAAAGTGGAATAAGTTCAGAACATAGTTCAATCGCTCCTGTTGGACGATATAAAGTGCTTCAAAATGAAGTAGGACTCATTGCAACGGTTTCTGTGGATCGTGTAGAAGAAGAAATTCAGAGCATGCTTATCGGATATAACCTAAAAAAAGAAAAAGATTTGGAATATCTTACTTACTTCCATGGTCGGTTTGAACAGATACATCCGTTTGCAGATGGTAATGGTCGAGTGGGGCGCTTGCTATTGTATAAAGAATGCCTAAAAGAAGGAATCATTCCATTCATCGTAGATGATTCAAACAAGAGTCATTACTACTCTCTGCCTTGGAAATACTTCAACTTAGGGATAACAAAGAACCTTTGTTGACTTATTTTCAGGGTGAACAAAAGAATTACATCAACGATTTAAAAAATAAAAATTTTGACGGAAAGATTAATCATGCCAAAGAGTATTCTCAAAAAGTCTAAGAGTAATATGTGAGAATTCAAGGATAATATTGAAAAGTCTCTGTTTTAGGTCAAAAAAGAAAAAGCTCTTGACCAAAGCCAAGAGCCTACTAATAACATTGGGGGCGAACTAATCAATCGCAATTCCGGTTATTTAGAAGGCGACCCCTCAAGGACAGCACCACAGCCTGAAGAACCAAAGGCTCAACCTGATTTTCCTACCAATGTTCAATTATATTTTAACATTGACAAGTCAGTAAAGTCAAGTTATCGGTTGCGTGGTGGCTACAAATACCCTGAAGATGCGGACATAAGGACTTTAAATAAGTATGCGGATGCTTTGCAACGGTCAGCACAACAATATTTAGATAGATTTGCAAATCAATAAATCATCTACGCTTTTAACGAAGATAACCAACTGAACGCTCTGTTACCAGTCGCCCTACGTTATCCTCTCTATATTTATACTTTACTATAACTTACTGAGGGAATCAACTTTAAAAGCATCAAAAAGCTCCTGACCGAAGTCAAGAGCCGTCAAACACTGGGGGGCGAATTGTTCAATCGCATTTTCAGTTCTTTAGAAACCAAAGTTTCAGGGATAGCACTGCAACCCGAAGAGTCAACGACTCAACCTGATTTTCCTGCCAGTGTTGAATTACATTTTAACATTGATAGACCAACATTGTCAACAGTTTATATAAAAATAGGAATACCAAAAGGAGGATTAAGAATGTTTAGTTTGTTTGAATTTGCAGTAGGGGTTCGCCTCTTGATGTTTGTAGTCTTTGTAGCTTGTGTCTATGGGGGGAATGCCCTGTTTGTGCATCTGGAACACCGCAAAACAAAGTTCCTTTGGAAGTTTGCTTTTGTGACGCTCTATTCAATTTTTCTCCTCCTGGTCACCTATGTTGTCTGGCTCGTTTTCTACTTTGGTTTAAATGCCTAAAGTCAATTATTCCTCTAGATATACAGAAAATCCACCTCGTCTTGATAGATGGGATGGATTTTTCTATTTTTAGGTGCTATCTTTATTGTTATGACGATGATTTCTAACGTCGAGAATCGAGTTAAGGCATATATGACTTATTTACACTTCTTTGTGTCTAAGTGGCAGACCCTTTTGTTTCAAAACAAAGAAAATTCCCATGCGCTAGCTTTTGTAGTATAATAGTAAACAGACAAAAAGATAGGAATGTGTTATGAAAGTATTAGCTTTTGATACGTCCAGCAAGGCTCTTTCTCTAGCGATTTTAGAGGACAAGCAAGTTCTTGCCAAGATGACGATTAATATCAAGAAAAACCACAGTATTACCCTTATGCCAGCCATTGATTTTTTGATGGCGAGTTTGGATTGGACACCCAAGGATTTGGACCGAATCGTGGTGGCTGAAGGACCAGGTAGCTACACAGGTTTGCGAATTGCGGTAGCAACTGCCAAGACCTTGGCTCATACCCTGAACATTGAGTTAGTGGGGATGTCTAGCCTCTTGGCTCTGGTGCCACGCCAACAAGAAGGTTTGGTGGTTCCTATCATGGATGCACGTCGCAACAATGTTTATGCTGGCTTTTATGAAAATGCTCAGCTTGTCTTTCCAGAAGCGCACCTGTCCTTTGCGGAAGTGCTAGAGCAGGTCAAGGATGCTGAACAGGTAACCTTTGTCGGAGAAGTTGGAGCCTTTGTGGAGCAGATCCAAGAACAGCTACCACAAGCTAGCTATCAAGAAACCTTGCCAAATGCAGCTAATCTCGCTCTTTGGGCATGGGATAAGGAAGCAGACTCCTTGCACGACTTTGTGCCAAATTACCTCAAACGTGTTGAAGCCGAGGAAAACTGGCTCAAGAACCACACCGAATCTGGTGAGTCCTACATTAAACGCCTATGATAGAGATCAAACGAATTCAAGGACAGCCTGACCTGGCGCAAGCCATCTATGCTGTCATGGCAGCTGTTTACCCAGTCAGTCCTTGGACGCTGAAACAAATCCAAGCAGACCTGTCCCAAGATCAGACTTGGTATGCTCTGGCTTATGATGGGGTAGAAGTGATTGGATTTCTAGCTGTTCAGGAGAATCTCTTTGAAGCAGAAGTCCTGCAAATCGCTGTAAAGAAAGCCTATCAGGGTCAGGGGATTGCGTCAGCCTTGTTTGCAACGTTGCCGACAGACAAGGAGATTTTCCTCGAAGTCAGAAAGACGAACCAACGAGCGCAAGCATTTTACAAAAAAGAAAAGATGGCGATCATCGCTGAGCGAAAGGCCTACTACCATGATCCAGTCGAGGACGCCATCATCATGAAGAGAGAAATAGATGAAGGATAGATATATTTTAGCATTTGAAACATCCTGTGACGAGACCAGTGTCGCCGTCTTAAAAAACGACGACCAGCTCTTGTCCAATGTCATTGCGAGTCAAATTGAGAGTCACAAACGTTTTGGGGGCGTAGTGCCAGAAGTAGCTAGTCGTCACCATGTCGAGGTCATTACAGCCTGTATTGAGGAGGCTTTAGCAGAAGCAGGAATTACAGAAGAGGACGTGACAGCCGTTGCCGTTACTTATGGACCAGGCTTGGTTGGAGCTCTACTAGTTGGTTTGTCAGCTGCCAAGGCCTTTGCTTGGGCTCACGACCTTCCGCTTATCCCTGTTAATCACATGGCTGGGCACCTCATGGCAGCTCAGAGTGTGGAGCCTTTGGAGTTTCCTTTGTTGGCACTCTTGGTCAGTGGTGGGCATACAGAGTTGGTTTATGTTTCTGAGGCTGGTGATTACAAGATTGTTGGGGAAACGCGTGATGATGCGGTTGGTGAGGCCTATGATAAGGTCGGCCGTGTCATGGGCTTGACCTATCCAGCAGGTCGTGAGATTGATGAGCTAGCTCATCAGGGGCAGGATATTTATGACTTCCCTCGTGCTATGATCAAGGAAGACAATCTGGAGTTTTCATTCTCTGGTTTGAAATCTGCCTTTATCAATCTTCACCACAATGCCGAGCAAAAGGGAGAAAACTTGTCTACAGAGGACTTGTGTGCCTCCTTCCAAGCAGCAGTTCTGGATATTCTCATGGCAAAAACCAAGAAGGCTTTAGAAAAATACCCTGTTAAAACCCTAGTCGTAGCAGGTGGTGTAGCAGCCAATAAAGGGCTTAGAGAACGTCTAGCAGCTGAAATCACAGATGTCAAGGTTATCATTCCACCTCTGCGCCTCTGTGGAGACAATGCGGGTATGATTGCCTATGCTAGTGTTAGCGAGTGGAACAAAGAAAACTTTGCCGACTTAGACCTCAATGCCAAACCGAGTCTCGCCTTTGATACCATAGAATAAAGAGTCAGCTTTGAGCTGGCTTTTTAACTCCGAAAAATGTCAGAATATTTTGACAAATCTGTAAGAAAGATGATATAATATGTAAAAATTAGGAGGTGGTCAGATGATTGAGAGAATGGAGTTGGGAGAATTTTACAAGGAATTGCGCCTGGCGCGAAAACTCAAGCAGTCAGATGTTGCTTGTGATGGACTGACAGCATCCCAGCTATCCAAGTTTGAACTAGGGCAGTCTATGCTGTCTGCAGATAAGTTGATCCTAGCTATCCAAGGGATAAATGTGACCTTCGATGAATTTGGACACAAGCTCAACAACTATCAAGAATCCCCACACATGCGATTTGGTCGAAAGGTTGTGGATCGTTTTGCCCATCAAGATATAGCGGGTTTAGAGCAACTGTTGGAGGAAGTCGAACAAGAACAGATGGCGCAGACCTATCGTCGTTTGAATGCTATTGTGATTAAAAATGCTATCCATTCCTTGGATAAAAGCTATATACTCGAAGAGGAGGATCGTGAGTTTTTGACCACTTATCTCTATGCTATCGAGTCTTGGACCTGGTTTGAACTCTATCTTTTTTGCAATACCATGCCCTTCTTGAGCAACCAAGACCTGATTTTTTTATCTACCTCTTTACTTGAAAAATCCAAGGAATTTAAAGAATTGGCACACAATAGACTGTATATGAAAAGTGGCTTTCTGAATATCGCATCAGAGCTCATGGAGCGCAAACTTTTTTCTTATATCCCAATCTTTGAAGCCGAGTTGGAGAGTATGTTACGACCGTACGATGTTTTTGAGAAATTATTGTGGCAGTTTTTAAAGAAGATGAGTACATTCCTTCAAACCAAGGGAAGTAATCAAAAAGAGATTGAACACTTTATCCAATCTCTGCAAGTATTAGAAAATCCACAATTAACAGCCCTTTTTGAACTACGCTTACAGCAATATAAAGCACTTATCGATTAACAAACAATCGCAAATGTGAAATTCCTATAAGAAAAAATGTCAAATATGCGATTTTCTAAAATGAGGTGGTTTCCGTGTTATACTGTCCTTGCAAGACATTTGAAGCAAATCCTAGGTCGCAGAAGTGGTTTACGGAGGAGATCTTGTGTATGTTGCCAATATCCCAGGTGGTGGAGGTTGGGGAGGTCTAGGAACACCTTGGTCAATCACTAATTTCTGGAAGAAAAATTTTAACCATGATTCTTCCACTGTTAATCGTCGCCGTTATTGATAGTCAAAGCCCTTGCCTTTTCTTGGGTAGGTTATACTGTCTTTATTTCATAGTATAGGAGAAAATAAAATGAAAAATATAATCTCACGCTACTACCTTTTTATAGCTTTTCTACTAGTTATTGCTGACCAGAAGTTCAGTGGTCTAGTTTTACGCAGCGACCTTGTTACTGGTCTATCTGACTTTGCCTATTATCTGTCGGATATGATGTTGAATTTTCTTGTGGTTTTATTTGCTCTTATTGCTATGATTTGGTCGGGGAAATGGCAGAAAATTTAGAGGTTCCTATCTTTTTTATTCCTTTCTAGCTCTTCTTGCTTTTGTTATTTGGAATTTCGTCACCTTTTTTCTTTTCCCACCCACAAAAAATGAAATTGCTTATCAACTGGATGTTCCTACTTTTACAGGAGCTACGGCATTTTTGATGTATTTTTTCTATCCTGTGATTGCAGGTCTCATTTTTGAAGAGATGATTTATCGTGGATTGGTGATGACCGCTCTGGAAAAAGGAAAGAAATGGGGACTGGATGTGCTCGGTTCGGCTGCTTTGTTTGGAATCTTGCACATTAGTAATCATGGTTGGGTTTTGACAGACTTTTTCTCATATATGGGTGGTGGTCTCATATTTGCAGTCTTGTTTAGAGTGACAAAGTCCATTTATTGGCCTATTGGACTGCACATAGTCTACAATGGCATTGGTCAAATTTTACCGTTGCTGTAATTTTAGGTGCTCAGCAATATCGGTCTATCCTTGGGGAAAACTTCCCATTTGAACTCAAAAAGGAGTTGCGATGAAAGTATTTATTCAAAATAGAGATTTTAGGCAATTAACCATCAACCAGTGGATTTCAACGGTTGGGGATACGATTTTTTATCTTGCTTTTTTGAATTATGTGGCAGACGCTTCGTTTGCCCCCTTGGCGATTTTACTCATTACGATTTCAGAGACTGTTCCTCAAGTTCTGCAAATCTTTATGGGAGTTTTGGCTGACTTTCAACACAATCGTGTTCTAAAGTATACGGTTATTAGTTTTGTCAAATTTGTCCTTTATTCTATAGTGGCACTTTCGCTTTCAGGGCAGTCCTTTTCCTTATGGCTCGTATTCTTTATTTGTTTAATGAATCTCTTGTCGGATACATTGAGTTACTTTTCAGGAGCCATGCTAACTCCTATTTTTATAAGAATCATTGGGAAAGAACATCTGACAGAAGCCATTGGCTTTAAACAATCAACAGTTAGTTTAGTTCGGACAATCAGTAATATTCTAGGAGGGATTTTGCTAGGAATTCTTTCCATTCAGTTCATTTCCTTGCTAAACGCTCTGACGTTTCTGATAGCATTTGTAGGTATTCTCTTCATAAAAAATGATCTTTTGAAAGTTGAAAAAACAATTAGCTATCAAGAAGGTCTTTCTGTAAAATCGTTTTGCCAGCATTTGTTCCAATCATCGAAATTGATCGGGAATATGGATAGAGTGATCTTCATTTTATTTATCGTCTCTATCAGCCAAGCTGTGATCAATGTCACTGTTCCTATTTCGACTCTTTTTTTAAGAAACCAACCTTTTTTGAATTTACAAACTGGTCAATCTCTCGCTTTGTTATCAACACTAGAATTATCAGCACTTATTGTCGGAAGTCTTGTAAGTGGCTATCTGAAAAATACGATTTCTATAAAAATAGCTCTATATGCCTCAGTTGTCATCCAGTTACTCCTTCTAGTAGGATTTGCCACAAGTCATTTTGGTTTGATTTTGCTTTTCAGCTCCTTGGATGCCTTCATCGCAGGGTTACTCTCTCCTAGATTGCAAGAACTCGTCTTTAAACAAATACCTGAGGAGTCAATGGGAGCGGTTCAATCCTCTATTGGTGCTATTACGGTTGTTTTACCAAGTCTATTCACAATTGTTTTCGTAACAATTGCTACAAGTTTTGGAACCCTAGCGGTCAGCTTTATTCTATTGCTATTACTCCTAACCGCATTTGTCATGCTCTTGAATATTCGTGAGAGCATTTAGTGGGGAATTTGTATAATAGGTGTTTGAGACTGGATTGCCAGTCTTTTTATGATGGCCAAAATCAGCAAACTTTTTTCTCTTCTTTGAATATGTTATAATAGTCCGTGCTGTGGCTGTGATGACGAACAGACTCAATTGGAGAGAATATGAGGAGAAAGATGAAAGAAAAAGGATTCTGGGAAGGTGCACAGGCAGCCATGCCAACGGCCCTTGGTTATGTCAGTATCGGACTGGCCTGTGGGATTATCGGTGCGCCCTATGTGACACCTGTTGAGATGGGCTTGATGAGCCTCTTTGTTTATGCTGGGAGCGCCCAGTTTGCCATGTTGGCACTGATTGCAGTACAAGCGCCTGTCGCAGCCATTGCTATGACAGTCTTTTTGATTAACTTGCGACTCTTTTTGCTGAGCTTGCATGCATCGACCTATTTCCGCCATACTAGTCTCTTGCAAAATATCGGCATGTCCAGTCTCCTGACAGATGAGACCTATGGGGTTTTGATGGGAGAATTAGCCCATACAGATAAAGTCCATCCTATGTGGATGCACGGGAACAATCTCAATAGTTATATAGCCTGGTTTATTGGGACAGTTGCGGGGACAGCTTTAGGTGGGCTTCTTCCAAATCCTGAGGTCTTTGGATTAGACTTTGCCCTTGTTGGGATGTTTGTTGGGATTTTTACCTCGCAATTTCAGATTATGCAAAGACGGGTTCCTGTACGGAATCTGCTGCTGATACTAGCCGTTGTTGCGGTGTCCTTCTTTTTGCTCTTGACAGTGGTGTCTCAGTCGCTAGCTGTTCTTTTTGCGACCTTGCTAGGTTGTACCATGGGGGTGGTCTTAGATGGTCAGTAAATATCTTTTGTTAGCCGTTATCTTTTCAGGCCTAGTGACTTGGGTTCCCCGTATGATTCCTTTCATCTTGGTCAAGTACAAGGGTTTGCCAGCTATCGTTGAGCGTTTTTTGAAGTTCTTGCCTGTTTCCATTATCTTTGCCTTGATCCTTTCAAGCGTAGTGACTGGCAAGGTTGGGAGCCTTCCTCAGATCAAATGGCTGGACTTTTTAGCAGTCTTTCCAACGGCTTGGATAGCCTTTCGCTACCGCAATCTAGTGGGGACAGTTCTTTTTGGGGTGGTCTTGATTGCAGTCTTGCGTCTGGTCTTTTAGTCAGCCATAAGAAAAACCTATCACCGAGATAGAAATCATATAATGGCGAAAAAAAATATTTTCTGTTAAGATAGTAAAGTATTCTATTTTGGAGGAAATGACATGAAAAAAATCGTTAAATATTCATCTCTTGCTGCTCTGGGACTTGTTGCCGCAGGTGTACTAGCAGCTTGCTCAGGTGGTGCTAAGAAAGAAGGAGAAGCAGCTGGTAAGAAAGAAATTATCGTTGCAACCAATGCTTCACCAAAACCATTCAACTACGAAGAAAATGGTGAGTTGACTGGTTATGAGATTGAAGTGGTCCGTGCTATCTTTAAAGACTCTGACAAATACGATGTCAAGTTTGAAAAGACAGAGTGGTCAGGTGTCTTTGCAGGTCTTGATAGTGACCGCTACCAAATGGCTGTGAACAATATCAGCTATACCAAAGAACGTGCTGAAAAGTACCTTTATGCAGCGCCAACTGCTAAAAATCCTAATGTTCTCGTTGTGAAGAAAGATGACGATAGCATCAAGTCGCTTGATGATATCGGTGGAAAATCAACAGAAGTTGTTCAAGGGACAACATCAGCTAAACAGCTAGAAGATTACAACAAACAACACGCTGACAATCCAACGGTTCTTAACTACACCAAGGCTGATTTCCAACAAATCATGTCTCGCTTGAGCGATGGTCAGTTTGACTACAAGATTTTTGATAAAATCGGTGTTGAAACAGTCATCAAGAACCAAGGTTTGGACAACCTGAAAGTTATTGAACTTCCAAGCGACCAACAACCTTACGTTTACCCACTTCTTGCTAAAGGTCAAGATGAGTTGAAAACATTTGTAGACAAACGTATCCAAGAACTTTACAAAGACGGAACGCTTGAAAAATTGTCAAAACAATTCTTCGGAGACACTTACCTGCCAGCAGAAGCTGACATTAAATAATTAAAAACACCTCTGTTAATGACAGGGGTATTTTTTATGTAAGCACATTCAAAAAATGACCTCTTTACCTCATATCCTTTGACAGAAGGCGCTTACATGGGTTATAATAGTATATAATACCTTTAAAGGAGATTGTCATGAAATATAAAAAATTTCTATCCTCATTTACATTAGCGACTGCTTTGTTAGCAGCAAGTGCGATAAATCAGGAAGTTCAAGCTAATGAAAAGCCTGTAGATGCTAAGGAAAAAGCTGTTGCACCATCATCATCTGAAAAACAGATTACAGATGCGCAAGAGGAAGTTAAAAAAGCTCAAGCCTCTGTAGATGAAAAAGCTCCGAAAGAAGCGGAGGCTAAAAAGGATGTAGCCAAGGCTGATAAGAAGATTGCCGATACTAAGAAAGCTATTGAGATAGCTAAAAATGCTGATGCTATCATCGAAAAGGAATCAAAGGTAGCATCTGAGAAGAGTGCTGAAAAAGCGGAAGCTGACAAAGCTTTGGCAAATGCAGAATCTACAGCAACAGCAGCTAAATCTGCAGAAACAGAAGCTAAAACAGCTAGCCAATCTGCCAATGAAAAGCGTGACGCTAAAGCAGCAGAGGTAAAAGAAAAACAAGCTGAACTAGATGGCATGACTGATGAAAGTCTTAAAAATCAAATCTCTAATGCAGAAAACGAGGTTAAAAAAGCCGATCAGTCTCTTCAAGAACAAACGAAAGCAGCAAATGCAGTAGCGAACAAGATCGCAGACAAACAAAAGGAGCTTGATAATTACAAACCAACAGTTTTGAAAAAGGTCTTGAATCCAGAAGAACAAGGACGTAAAGCTCCAGCTTTTGATAGTGATTATGACTATAACAAGCAATATCGTCCTAAAGATGCCTCAGGCAATCCTTTGATGGAGAATGTTTACTTCCAAGGTGTTCGTGAAGTTGAAATAGAAGCAACTGAAGAAATGAAACGCTTCACTAAGGCTATGGCTGACTACAATGCAAATCCATCCAAATATAAAACAAGACCAGTCTTTAAGTTTGTTGTGGACAATCGCAAATTGACAGAAGCTTTCATTGAGCTAGTAAATGAACTCCGTCATGCTAATGGTGTTACACAAGACTTAGCCCTAGATGAAGCCTACATTAAACATGCACAAGAACGTTCAAATGAAATGGCTACCACTGGAGTCCTCAGCCATGATACCAAGTTATCACACCCAGATGGAGAAGATGTTCGTGTAGAAAATATTGGAATGTCTTATCTAATTCCTGGATCCGATGGTGGACCAAACTTTGTGGAAGTTAAAAACGGTCAAACGATTTATAATTTCGATAAGATCATGACTTATAAACAGTTTGCTTATCAATCACTCTTAGCTTGGTATGCAGACTTTAATAATATAAAAGGAATCGACTACGGACACCGCAGAGCCCTGCTTACACCGGTTGGAGGAAAAGTAGGTGTAGCCCAAGGAACAATTGAAGGAAAAAATCCTAATTATATTTATCATACATATATAAGTAATGCCTATACACCTGAAACAGTGAAGGAATACCGTTCTAATTTCTATGCCTTTAATGAAGACGATAAATTGCATCCGACCTTCTATGGTAAACGCATGAAGTTCTTGCCTGAGCATCACTTTGTATATGTTGAAAAAACAGTTATTGACAAATCTGCTGATCTTAAGGCTGAACTTGCATCGTTGAAAGCAGAAAAAGCTGACAAAGATGCTAAAAAAGTAGCTACTGAAACTAAAAAAGCGGACTTGTTAGCAAACTTGGATAAATTAAATAAACAAGCCAATAATTTAGTCAATGCGCGTGAACAAGTTAAAAAGGATTTGGAACAAGCTAAATCTGATTTGGCAACCTTAACTGCTGATGCGAAAGCAAAATCTGAATTAGTTGCTACAAAATCACAAGAGGCAACTAAAGCAAGCCAAAATCTAAAAGCCTTGCAAGCCAAGGTAGCAGAATTGGCTACAGCTATTAAGAATGCAGAAGAAAAACGCGATAAAGCAATGGCCTTGAAAGGTCAAGCATCAGCCTTAGAAACAACATTGAAGCAAGCAGAAGAGGATAGAGCAAAGGCTCAGAAAGTTAGTGATCAAGCAGAGGCTGAATTGAAAGTGGCTCAAGCAGCCCTAGCAGAAGCCAAAGCGAAGCTACAAGCTTTATTAGATGTACTTGAAGCAGAAAATATGCTAAAAGTGGCAGAAAAAGATGGAATGATTATTGGCCTACCAAAAAATGCACCAGTTCAAGACCCACTTCCAGAATTTGATCTTCGTAAACTTGCTGATAAACCTCAAGGTGCAGAAGCTAATAAACCTGGAGAAAAAACTTCTACAAAAGCATTACCAAATACAGGGACAAACTCAGGTGTAGATGGACAAACGATTCTGTTCGGAGTTTACGGTTTACTTGCGAGCCTCGGCTTAGCAGGCATCGCAACACGACGCAGAAGACAAGGTAAATAATTCTTAAAAGCTATCTAGCGAGCAGCTAGCTAGCTTTTTTTATGTAGAGGTCCAGAAGCGAATGTCGTTTAATATTAGCTTAATATGTATAGTTTCAAACTATAGGTCTTCCTATCTATTAACAATTTGCGAAATCAAATAAAGTATGAGATACTATTACGGTATTATTTTTAAAGGAGATGGAATCATGAAAATTAAAAAATGGCTCGGTGTAGCAGCGCTTGCTACAGTCGCAGGTTTGGCTCTTGCAGCTTGCGGAAATTCAGAAAAGAAAGCAGACAGTGAAACAGTTGTTAAAATTGCAACAGTTAACCGTAGCGGTTCTGAAGAAGCACGTTGGGATAAAGTCCAAGAATTGGTTGAAAAAGATGGCATTAAATTGGAATTCACAGAGTTCACAGACTACTCACAACCAAACAAGGCAACTGCTGATGGCGAAGTAGACTTGAACGCTTTCCAACACTACAACTTCTTGAACAACTGGAACAAAGAAAACGGGAAAGATCTTGTAGCGATTGCAGATACGTACATCTCACCAATCCGCCTTTACTCAGGTAAAAATGGAGAAGAAAACAAGTACACCAAAGTGGAAGAAATCCCAGATAATGGTGAAATTGCCGTACCAAACGATGCAACAAACGAAAGCCGTGCGCTTTACTTGCTTCAATCAGCTGGCTTGATTAAATTGGATGTTTCTGGAACTGCACTTGCAACAGTTGCTAACATCAAAGAAAATCCAAAGAACTTGAAAATTACTGAATTGGACGCTAGCCAAACAGCTCGTTCATTGTCATCAGTTGATGCTGCTGTTGTAAACAATACCTTCGTTACAGAAGCAAAATTGGACTACAAGAAAGCACTCTTTAAAGAGCAAGCTGATGAAAACTCAAAACAATGGTACAACATCATCGTTGCGAAAAAAGATTGGGAATCATCACCTAAAGCGGATGCCATCAAGAAAATTATCGCGGCTTATCACACTGATGAAGTGAAAAAAGTTATCGAAGAAACATCAGACGGTTTGGACCAACCAGTTTGGTAATAAGACATAGGGAGGTGGGAGAGTTTCCACCTCTTGCTTTTGTCTAGACTGTTGGTTTTGAAGAAGATGATCTTGTAGTCCGTCCATAGACACAAGTCCTCAGTAGAAAGGGAGAGAAAAAATGGTTTTTCCTAGCGAACAAGAACAGATCGAAAAATTTGAAAAGGATCATGTCGCCCAGCATTATTTTGAAGTTTTGCGTACCTTAATTTCCAAGAAATCAGTCTTTGCCCAGCGGGTCGGGCTCAAGGAAGTCGCAAACTATCTGGGTGAGATTTTCCAGCGTGTGGGAGCTGAAGTCGAGATTGATGAGAGCTACACGGCGCCTTTTGTCATGGCGCATTTCAAGAGTTCGCGTCCAGATGCTAAGACCTTGATTTTCTATAACCACTATGACACTGTGCCGGCGGATGGTGACCAGGTGTGGACAGAGGATCCTTTTACACTTTCTGTGCGTAATGGATTTATGTATGGGCGTGGGGTTGACGACGATAAGGGACATATCACGGCTCGTTTGAGTGCTCTGAGAAAGTATATGCAACACCACGATGACCTACCAGTCAATATCAGCTTTATCATGGAAGGAGCGGAGGAATCCGCTTCCATGGATTTAGATAAGTATTTAGAGAAACATGCAGACAAACTTCGTGGGGCGGACTTGCTAGTCTGGGAACAAGGAACCAAGAACGCCTTGGAACAGCTGGAAATCTCTGGCGGAAACAAGGGGATTGTGACCTTTGATGCCAAGGTAAAAAGTGCGGATGTGGATATCCACTCGAGTTATGGTGGGGTTGTGGAATCAGCTCCTTGGTATCTCCTCCAAGCTCTACAGTCTCTTCGTGCAGCAGATGGACGTATCTTAGTAGAAGGCTTGTACGAGGATGTTCAAGAGCCAAATGAACGAGAACTAGCCTTGATAGATACCTACGCCCAACGCAATCCTGAGGAAATCAGGCGCATTTATGGCTTGGAATTGCCTCTCTTACAAGAGGATCGTGCAGCCTTTCTAAAACGTTTCTTTTTTGAGCCAGCTCTTAATATCGAAGGGATTCAGTCAGGTTATCAAGGGCAAGGGGTTAAAACGATTTTGCCAGCAGAAGCCAGTGCTAAGCTAGAGGTTCGTTTGGTTCCTGGCCTAGAACCGCATGATGTTCTGGAAAAAATTCGGAAACAGCTAGACAAAAATGGCTTTGATAAGGTAGAATTATATTATACCTTGGGAGAGATGAGTTATCGAAGCGATATGAGCGCACCAGCCATTCTCAATGTCATCGAGTTGGCCAAAAAATTCTATCCACAGGGCGTTTCAGTCTTGCCGACGACAGCAGGGACAGGCCCTATGCATACGGTCTTTGATGCCCTAGAGGTGCCAATGGTGGCCTTCGGTCTAGGAAATGCCAATAGCCGAGACCACGGTGGAGATGAAAATGTGCGAATCGCCGATTACTACACCCATATTGAATTAGTAGAGGAGCTGATTAGAAGCTATGAGTAGAGATATTATCAAGTTAGATCAGATCGATGTGACTTTTCACCAAAAGAAAAGAACCATCACAGCGGTCAAGGATGTGACTATTCACATCCAAGAAGGGGATATCTACGGAATCGTTGGATATTCTGGAGCAGGGAAATCCACTCTAGTCCGGGTGATTAACCTCTTGCAAAAGCCATCTGCAGGGAAAATTACCATTGATAACGACGTCATTTTTGATGGCAAGGTGACCTTGACGGCAGAACAGTTGCGTCGTAAACGTCAGGATATCGGGATGATTTTCCAGCATTTCAATCTGATGAGTCAGAAGACAGCAGAGGAAAATGTAGCCTTTGCCCTTAAACACTCTGGACTCAGTAAGGAAGAAAAGAAAGCCAAAGTAGCTAAGTTGTTGGATTTGGTTGGGTTGGCGGATCGTGCTGAAAACTACCCTTCACAACTATCTGGGGGACAAAAACAGCGCGTGGCTATTGCGCGTGCCTTGGCAAATGATCCAAAAATCTTGATTTCAGATGAGTCAACGTCTGCCCTCGACCCTAAGACAACCAAGCAGATTTTGGCTTTGTTGCAAGATTTGAACCAAAAATTAGGTTTGACTGTTGTCTTGATTACGCATGAAATGCAGATTGTCAAAGACATTGCCAACCGTGTGGCAGTTATGCAGGATGGTCGTTTGATTGAAGAGGGTAGTGTTCTTGAAATCTTCTCAGACCCTAAACAACCTTTGACCCAGGACTTTATCTCAACTGCGACAGGTATTGATGAAGCCATGGTCAAGATTGAGAAGCAAGAAATCGTAGAGCATTTATCTGAGAACAGTATCTTAGTGCAACTCAAATACGCTGGGGCTTCGACAGACGAGCCACTTTTGAATGAATTGTACAAGCGTTACCAAGTAACGGCTAATATCCTTTATGGAAATATCGAAATTCTCGATGGCACTCCTGTTGGAGAATTGGTTGTGGTCTTGTCAGGTGAAAAAGCAGCGCTAGCAGGTGCTCAAGAAGCTATTCGTCAGGCTGGCGTACAGCTAAAAGTATTGAAGGGAGGACAGTAATATGACAGAGTTTATTCAAACTTATTTACCAAATGTCTATAAGATGGGCTGGGCTGGTCAAGCAGGCTGGGGAACAGCCATCTACCTAACCCTTTATATGACAGTTCTTTCCTTCATCATCGGAGGGTTCTTGGGGCTGGTGGCAGGTCTTTTCCTCGTCTTGACAGCACCAGGTGGTGTCTTGGAAAATAAGGTTATCTTTTGGATTTTAGACAAGATTACCTCTATTTTCCGTGCGGTTCCTTTCATCATTCTCTTGGCAATCATGTCGCCACTTTCTCACTTGATTGTCAAGACTAGTATCGGGCCAAATGCAGCCCTTGTCCCACTTTCTTTTGCAGTCTTTGCCTTCTTTGCTCGTCAGGTGCAGGTTGTCTTGGCTGAACTGGATGGCGGTGTCATTGAGGCGGCGCAGGCTAGTGGAGCGACATTCTGGGATATCGTTGGGGTATACCTATCCGAAGGTCTTCCAGATTTGATTCGTGTGACGACTGTGACCTTGATTTCCCTTGTTGGGGAAACAGCCATGGCGGGAGCAGTTGGTGCTGGTGGTATCGGTAATGTGGCCATTGCCTATGGGTTTAATCGTTACAATCACGATGTGACCATCTTGGCGACCATCATTATCATCTTGATTATCTTTACAATCCAGTTCTTGGGAGATTTCTTGACCAAGAAATTAAGTCATAAATAATGGAAGGAGCCCAACGGGACTCCTTTTTGTTTTCTCACCGAAATGCAAGAAGAGTAAAGTTTCTTTTTAGAAATATGCTATAATAAAGAAAGACCCCTCAATTAGCAAATCGGAAAGTTTGCTGTAGGAGGGATGATAATGTAAAGGAGTCTAGCTGGTATGAATTATTTCGAGGGGAATGAGTTTTTCCTTCTCTTATTTGTAGTTTTACTGATTGGTTTTGTGGTAAACTTTTTTGAAAAACGTAAGGACTACTATATTTTGGTGCTCTCCCTCTTATTTGCAGGAGCCATCTATGGTAAGAGTCGAGCGATGATGGTCTATTTGCTTACCTTTGTCGTTTATCAATATTTTCTGGTTTTTCTAGCGCAGAGGATAGAGGCAAAGAGGCTGAAACCACTGGTTTTCCTTTCCATTCTTCCTTTGGTAATCAATAAAGTCTTTGCCCTGACTTCTCTGCATTTGTTGGCCTTTATTGGAATTTCCTACATGTCCTTTAAGACCATTCAGATCATGCTGGAGATATCGGATGGCTTGATCAAAGAAAAAGTCAGTGTAAAAGATTATCTACAGTTTTTACTCTTTTTCCCAACGGTTAGTGCTGGTCCGATTGATCGGAGTAGGAGATTTTTAAAAGAGATAAACGAGGTCATGCCTCGAAAAGAGTATCTAGAGTTAGCAGGGGACGGTGTGTATCGTATCGTTCTAGGCCTTCTTTACAAGGTTGTTTTATCAACCTATGTTTACCAGATGTTACTCACTCTAAATAATACTGGTACAGTCGTCTACTCAATTAAGTATATGTACCTCTATACCTTGTATCTGTTCTTCGACTTTGCAGGCTATAGTCTAATGGCCGTTGGAAGTAGCAACATTCTAGGTATTCAGACACCGATGAACTTTAATAAACCTTTCTTGAGTGTTGATATCAAGGATTTCTGGACCAGATGGCATATCACCTTGTCGACCTGGTTGAGAGATTTTGTGTTTTCAAGAGTATTGATGCAGGTTATCAGGAAAAAATGGTTTAAAAATAGACTACACAATGCAACCTATGCCTATATGGTCAATATGTTGGTCATGGGTTTTTGGCATGGTCTTAGTGTTAGCTACATTGTCTATGGTTTTTATCATGGTGTCTTGATGGCTGGATTTGAAGTGTATCAAAAGAAAAGCAATTTTTATAAGAAAAATAAAAACAAAAACTGGTATAAGCTACTAAGTTGGTTTGTGACCATGCATTTGGTTATGGTTGGTTTCTTTATCTTTTCGGGTGAACCCTATAAAATCTTACTGACGATTTTAAAGAGGTAAGAGATTGAAAAGAAATCAGACAGATCGAAGGGATAGGATAAAACGAGATGATTAAATTAAAAGCATTTTTACTATCGCTTGTGCTCGTAATTGCGACGCTTGCCCTTTTAAATGTGACGTATGTCAAGAAGATTGATGATTATTATAAAGTCAAGGATAACAGTATTCGTTATAGCACCTCGTATGAAAAGTATAAAAGTAGAGATATTATAACAAGCAATATCACCCCCAATACACTGGTTCTAATGGGTTCTTCAGAGTTGGTTGCGACGATAAATGAAGACTATCATCCAAATAAAATTTTTAACTACAACGATTTTAATATCATGCAGATTGGGACTAGTTATTCTCAAAACATCATTCAGGCTACGACCTTGGGCTCTATTGAAGGATCTATGAGTAAGCGAAAAGTAGCTATAGTAGAGTCGGTTCAGTGGTTTGAAAAAGATGGGACCCATCAAGATGCCTTTTTGAACAAGGCTTCTCAGGAACATATTTTCCACATGCTAGATAATGACAAGATTAGTAAGGAAACGAAAGAAAAACTGATCAATCGTATTATTGAAATCACCAAGGGAAACAAGCAACAAAATGACATCTACAAAAAATATAAAAGTTATTTCATAGATGGAAAAGGAACTATTGTTGATAAAAAACTATTAGAGTTTGAGAACGCGATGTATTCCTTTAAGCTCAAACAGACTTTTTATCAAAAACATGCTAAATCAGATTATCCTTCACTAGGAGACAAAACCCCAGACTATGATTGGCAGAAGATGACGGATCAGTTTGTGGAAGAGGTCAAAAAGAAAACAGACAATAATGACTATGCTGTTGATAATAACTACTACAATACTTACTTAAAAGACCGCTATGCATCACTGAAAGATTCTAATAAAGATTTGAGTTACCTAGAGTCACCAGAGTATTCAGATATGGAACTCTTCTTGACAGTTGCTAAGGAATTGGGCATTGAAGTTGAGGTTATTATCTTCCCAGTAAACGGGAAATGGAACGACTACACAGGAGTCTCAAGAGAAATGCGAGAAAAAACTTATAAAAAAATAGAAGATGTCGCAAAAAGCCATGGTGCAACCGTATTAAACTATGGAAACAGAGAGTATGATGATTACTTTTTATTTGACGTGATGCACGTTGGAGTGAAAGGATGGATGGAAGTTGAAAAAGAACTTTACAAATTTGCAAACCAAGCTAACTAACACACAGCGTTTAATCTTGTGGACACTATTTTTCTATACGGTTATCTTAAGCATCGTGATTTACTGTTTTGTGACTGATTTTTCGAATATTCAAGAATTTATCTATAGTGAATTCTAAGATTGTATACAAAAAGGCCCTGGAACTAGGCATTGCTAGTCTTCAGGGCTTTTAACTTATATTTTATCGGCAATTTTTTGACTTAGAAATTGCCCCATCACAGCACCAATCAAGGCACCTAGAAGGATGCTCGAAACAAAGAGAAGGATTTTGTCCAACTCTGGAGCGACCATGATACGGTCAATGTATTCTTGGGATTTCCCACGCGCAAGTAAGGTGGCCACGTAAGCTTTGGGACGGATCCACATGAGGAAGATAGGCCCACTTGTGCTGAAAGCAAAGACAAGGAAGGAGAGGATGTTTTTGATTCGGTCTTTGTAGTTTCCGAGACGAGCGATGGCATCTGCTGCAAGACCACAGGCGACTCCTGGGAGAAAGGCACCAGCGCCATGCTTGCTAGCTAGGAAAAAAAGTGCCATAAAAAGGCCTAGAGTTGTAATAGCGCCAAAACGAGGGACCTTCGTCAAAAGAAGCATATAGACACTGCCACCGACAAGGGCAGAAAAGGCAGGCGCGTAGAACATATTGCCTGTTTGATTGACCAGGTGTCCTAGGAAGACTCCAATCCCTACACAGAGAAAGTAGAGGACGGCGGCTAAGAGGGTGGTTAAGATATTTTTCTTCATGAGAATCTCCTTGATGCGAATTAACAAAACCAATTGTATCACGCTTTTTGAGGATTGTAAATGAGAACTCTATGTTTTTGAAAACGCTTGAAATATGATATAATGGTTACATTGTTAGTTTAAGGAGAGTAACATGGGAAAATTTCTAGAATTCGTCTTTAATCGTATCTTTTTGGGAATGATTGCGACGGCTTATTTCTGGCTATTAACACTGGCAGGAGGAGTAGTCTTTGGTTTGGCACCAGCTAGTGCAACTCTTATGAGTTTGTATGCGGAGCATGGGTATACCTATCGAGCATACCATTTGAAGGAAGCTTGGGAATTGTATAAGAGTAATTTTGTCAAGAGCAATCTAGCTTTCTATAGTTTTGTGTTTGTGGATCTTTTTCTAGTTTATGGTTTGTATCTTCTAGTTCAATTGCCCCATCAGACGATTTTCCACCTCTTGGCGACCTTTCTCAATGTCCTTGTAGTTGCTCTTGTCTTTCTAGCCTATACTGTTTCCTTGAAACTTCAGGTGTACTTTGATTTATCCTACCGAAATACCTTGAAACTGTCCCTTATCGGGATTTTCATGAGCTTACCTGCGATTGCCAAGGTTTTACTCGGGACGACTCTCCTTGTAGGAGTTGGTTATTATATGCCTGCCTTGCTCTTTTTTGTAGGAATTGGAATGTGGCATTTCTTTATCAGTGATATGTTGGAACCTATTTATGAAAGTATCCATGAAAAATTGGCGACAAAATAGAATGAAGCAGTTCTGGCTTCACTCTCTTTTACGGATTTATAGTTTGGTTATGATTGTGGTCATTGCCAGTTTTGCGATTATGCTATCGTATGCTGACTGGGACTCGCGTGAGAAAGAGGCCCAAAGGGTTGCAGAACGTGTGACCACTCGGACAGTGAGTGAAGTGGAATATTATCATAGAGAATCAACCCAACTCGCTCAGTCTTTGGTTGAAAATCAAGCCCGAATTGAAGGGATTTACAAGTATTTCAGTCTTAGCACCCCAGACTATTTCTATTGGCAATTAGAGCGTAAAACTTCGCCTTATATTTCTGTATCCTTGTATGAAAATATTGATAATATCTATGTTCGGAATGATTTTGTGACTGGAGTGGCTATTGTCCTTCAGGACTATAAGGAAGTGTATGTTTCGACTAGAGAAAAACGCAGCGGAGAGAAAGTTCCTGCGGAGGATTTTAAGCCGACAGCCAACAGTTTTGCCATTCCTGTTTCCGATCCTGTGTCTGACAAGGATTTAGGAGTGATCTATATCTCCTTATCGCCAGATGTTCTCCATGGAGCTATTGACAATACAAGGGGCCATATCCCGATGGCTGTAACAGTAACTTCGCCTTTTGAGACTGAGATGTTCCATATTGGGGAGAAGGTATCAGTCGAGAGGGAGAACTGGTTTGTAGGTGTTACCTCTCACGGTTATCAGGTTCGAGCTGCTGTTCCTAAAAATTTTGTTCTTACTGGAACTTTGACGAGTTCAGCTATTATTATTGGGCTAAGTATCCTCTTTATCATCATTTTGTACGTGACTCTTAGACAGACTTTCTCAAATTACCAAAAACAGGTCGTAGATCTAGTAGATTCTATCGAGGTGATTGCTCAAGGAGAAGAAGGGCTTCGAATTGATACCTCTGAAAAAGACCAAGAGTTGCTTCTCATTGCAGAAACAACCAATGATATGTTGGACCGTCTGGAAAAAAATATCCACGATATCTATCAGCTAGAGCTCAGTCAAAAGGATGCCAATATGCGAGCCCTGCAGGCTCAAATCAATCCTCACTTTATGTACAATACTCTAGAGTTTTTACGGATGTATGCCGTTATGGCAAGTCAGGATGAACTGGCAGATATTATCTATGAATTTAGCAGTTTGTTACGAAATAATATCTCCGACGAGCGGGAAACCACGCTGAAGCAGGAGTTGGAATTCTGCCGAAAATATAGCTATCTCTGCATGGTGCGTTATCCTAAATCCATTGCCTATGGTTTCAAGATTGCACCAGAATTGGAAGAAATGAGGATTCCAAAATTTACACTCCAACCATTAGTAGAAAACTACTTTGCCCATGGTGTTGACCATCGCAGAACAGATAATGTCATCAGTATCAAAGCCTTGAAGGGTCAAGGATTCGTTGAAATCTTAGTAGTAGACAATGGTCGAGGAATGCCCGCTGAGAAACTAGCTAGCTTGCAAGAAAAATTAACTCAGCGAAGTTTTGAACACGAAGCAAGCTACAGTGGAGAGCGGCAATCAATTGGAATAGTGAATGTACACGAACGCTTTGTTCTCTACTTTGGGGATCGCTACCAAATCAGTGTAGAGTCAGCTGAGCAAGAGGGTGTTCGTTACCATATCACTATCCAGGATGAATAGAAAGGGTAGAAATGTATAAAGTTTTATTAGTAGACGATGAGTACATGGTGACAGAGGGGCTCAAGCGATTAATCCCCTTTGAAAAATGGGATATGCAAGTCGTCGCGACAGCTAATCACGCAGATGATGCTTTGGATTACGTCAAGGAAAATCCAGTGGATGTGATCATTTCCGATGTCAACATGCCAGATAAGACAGGACTTGAGATGATTAGGGAAATGAAAGAGCTACTTCCAGATACCTATTATATCTTGCTGTCTGGTTATCAGGAGTTTGATTATGTCAAAAAAGCCATGAACCTTAGTGTCGTGGATTATCTGGTCAAGCCAGTAGACAAGGTGGAGTTGGGCAATTTACTAGAAAAGATTGCGCTACAGCTTCAAGAAAAGGTGGAGCAAAGTCAGACCCTCAGTCAAGAATTAGATGAAGAAGGCTTTATCAGTTTCTTAGCAGGTAAAGAAAACTGGTGGATAGGACTTTCAAAGGAAAAGCAAGGCTCTTTTACCATTCCTTACTATGTTTTGGGGCAAGACTGGCAGATTTTCATCTCTGATCAACCGCTCGATGGCATCGTCGTGACACCATTTGAAGCACCCTACCAGCAGTCCTTTGAGAATTGGAAGATCAATGCTGAAAAAGCCCTCTTCTACGGTTCAGTCAATCTAGAAAAATCCGAGAGTTTGTTTGCTTATTACGAGCCGATTTATCGGGTGATTATCCAAGGGAATATCAATCAAATCATTGAAGAATTAACCCTGCTAGAGAAGGTTGTTTTGAAGAATACCCCGCGCGTGGCCATCACGAAGCAGCTCTTCACCCAGTTTGTCATGGATGTCTTTCATTTGTTTGAACACCTAAAAGCAGATGATATGACGGAGATTGTCAAAGCCATCCATGCCATTAACTCCTTTGAAGAATTGGTTGCCTATATCAAAGAAACCTTGACCAAGTTCTTTGGCCAGTACCGCATGAATGAAAATGTGGTGAGCGTTCTGGAGGTGATTGGGCGTGATTATCAGAAAGAGCTCTCGCTTAAGGATATCAGCAAGGATCTCTTTATCAATCCTGTCTATCTCGGTCAGCTAATCAAGAGAGAAACTAACTCAACCTTTGCGGAATTGCTCAATAAACAGCGAATTAAGGCGGCGCAACAGCTCTTGCTTTCAACCAATGATAGTATTGAAGATGTTTGCTATGCAGTTGGTTACAGTAATGTTGGATATTTCTACAAGGTTTTCCGTAAATTGTGCGGAAAATCACCGAAAGCCTATCGCAAACAAGTTGAAACCAACTTGTAAAAGTTGTATTCCTGTACAAAAAATGCTATAATGTTCAAAATATCTTATGGAGGAAAACATGAAAAAGAATCCTATTTATCTTTGGGTTTTGTTAGTCCTATCAGCCCTCATTTCATCTATGTCACTATTTGGAATCTTGAGTCCATTGCCAAGTAAAGATGCTCTTCGTGCTAGCCTGGCGAATAGCGGGACGCTTACTGCCCAGCAATTAGAAGACACGGTCAACTATACTTACAAAGTGTCAGAATCCTCTCACTCTATTTTTAATATGTTGTTGATTGTTTTATCTGCAATTTTAGTTGTAGTAGCCTTTGTGTTTCTCGTACGTAAAAACGTACAATTCGCAAACTATACTTATGTTGGCTATGTTCTACTAGCTATTGTTGGTTTGGTTTATAGCTATATGAACGTTCAAGATGCAGTCCAATTAATCAAAGATAGTGCCCTTGGCTTAGGAATGGGAGCATTAGCAAAAGGAACGAATATTTTGTTCATCATCATCAATGTTCTCTTTTTAGCCTTAGTCTTTTACAAGATGTGGCGCCAACAAAAGGACTTGGCTGAGGAAGTTGAAGCAGAAGAAGCTGCCTAAGTATTGACAAAAAAGAACTATCAAGTTACAATTTTGGTAGTTCTTTTTATATCGTAAACATAAAAATCGAGGTCAACATGAAAAAAATATCCTTAGTGTATATCAGTCTGAGTGGGAATACAGAAAGTTTTGTAACCCGACTCAAGGACTATCTCTTGTCCCAGTACGAAGGGATTGAGGTCCAAAAAATCCATATCAAGGACCTAGTCAAGGAAGGTCAAGAATTCTTTGAAATGGAACATCCCTATATCGCTTTTTTGCCGACCTATCTAGAAGGTGGGAACGGCGTCGATAACGGCGATGTTGAGATTCTAACGACTCCAGTGGGCGACTTTATCGCCTATGGGGACAATGCTAGTAAGTGTTTTGGGGTAGTCGGTTCTGGTAATCGTAATTTTAACAATCAATACTGTCTGACAGCCAAGCAGTATAGTCAGCGCTTTGGTTTCCCAGTTTTGGCTGACTTTGAAATGCGTGGTATGCTGGGAGATATTAAAAAGGTCGCAGCAATCATTGCAGATTTGTATGAGTTAGAAACAGAAAAATAAAGTAGTACTGAGGGGCAGTTGAGATTTTCAACTGCTTTTTGTGTATACAAAAAGCACCCCGTAAGGGTGCCATTTATAAACTATCCTGCTTTTCCGATAGCAAGTGCATAGATAAAGAAGATAGCGAAGCCAAAGAGGAAAATCAATCCTGCGATAGCGAGGAGTTTTAGCCAAGAAGGAAGATTTTTATTTTCACGTGTCACCAATACATAGTTCAAAAGAGCGAAGAATGGTGTTGTCAGGAAAGAACCAATCATGGCGAAGCGAAGCATGGTTGATACTTGACCAGCAAAGAACTTGATGATGATGATACCGATAACAGCTGTGAGGGTCATCCAGATGTTCAAAGATTTGCTATCATCCTCTTTTTGACTTAACAAGAGTCGTAGGGAAACCTGATTAACGCGGGAATAGCCATCGATAACAGTAATGACTGTTCCAAAGATACAGAGAAAGGCGATGAAGGTAATCAAGTAACGGGACCATTCTCCAAGAACAGAGGCATACATACCCACGAATTGAGAGATGTATTTGGCTGAAGCGGCCTCAACTGCTTGTCCTGTAGGATACTGAATGAGTGCTCCGAGTGCTACAAAGAATACAGCCAGGATAGCAGTTCCAATGTAACCAACGTTAAAGTCGAAAAGGGCGTCCTCTGTATTAAAGTTGACAGTCTTTTTCTTTTCAGCAGACCAGAGTGAGTTGATGGCTGAAATTTCAATAGGGGCAGGCATCCATCCTAGGAGGGAAACAATAAAAGGGAGGGCCGCCATTTGCCAAGGTGTCTTTTCGACAAAATCAGAGCTGTATTCTGGATGCTTAATTGCTGCAATGATAACTGCAAGAACAGTTGCAATAGTCAAAGCAGACATGATCCATTTTGCCATACCATCCAACAGTTTGTAGCCACCAAAGAGTAGCATGGCCCAAATGACTGCAACAAGGATGAGGGACCATTGAGTGATGCTAAGACCGATCATTGGAAAAGCGCTAGCGATGATGGCTGAGCAAAGGATAGCGACTCCAGCTGTATTGACCATAGCAGAGAAAACATTGAGGACAAAGAAAATCCAGAGATAGAACTTGCCTTTTTCGGCGTAGCCTTCGACTAAGGTTTTACCAGTATCGGCAGTATATTCTGCACCAAAACGGAAAAATGGATATTTAAAAACATTGGCCAAGATAACTAAGAGGAGTAGTGACCAACCATAAGAACCACCAGCTTGAGTGGAGGATACGATGTGAGAACCTCCAACGGCGGCAGAAGCCATGAGGATACCTGGCCCCATTGCCTTTAGTTTGCTTGTCCAGGTTGACTGGCTTGATAAAGTAACTTGTGACATAATAGACGCTCCCGTTTTTGAATTTTCAGAATAATCTGAATAGGCAGCTTCTATTTTACAAAAAACTTAAAAGAAATGCAAGAATATTTTGAAAAAAGTTAGAAAATCCTGAAAATTCACAAAAATCATATGAAAATAACTGTGACTGTTTCAAGGGGATAATGTTGACTAGGGCGAATAAAAATCCGAGAAGTTTCCTTCTCGGACTTTGGTCATTTTAATTGATCTGTGATGTCTTTTGATAGCAACATTCCCAGATGGTAAGTTTTATTGATATGTGCAATGACATCATTGATGTTGTCAGTCGTGTGAATTTTCTCTTTGATGTCAGCCTTAAATATTTCATCCTTCAAGAGTTGCTCTTGGTAGAGCTTTTGCAGTCTTTCTTTCTCGTACTTATTGAGCAGAAAAAGGAAAACCAAGCTAATTATAACGAGGATATAAGCATATTGGCTCATAGGAAATCTCCATGTATGATAAAGAAATAGTAGTGAATAGATCGAATTAGTGAAGCGCCTAACCAAATCTATGATAGGCTTTGACATTCGTTGCTTAGATTGACTTGCATTCAAGTGACTTGAAGATTACGACCAGCCCTTAAACTAATTAATAGATTTGATTGACCAATTTAGTGAGGTGTTTAGGCAAGTGTCTCTGGTTACGACGTAAAGAAACATAAATCGAGAATATTTATGTTTCTTTACTAGTGAAGCGCCAAGCCAAATCCCTGATAGGATTTGGTGTTAGTTACTTAGATTGCTTTGCAATCAAGTAACTTTGGCGATTTACATCTTCTCTGGCGCTTCTACCCCGAGCAAACGAAGAGCTTCTTTGAGGACGACTGCGGTTGCGTAGCTGAGGGCCAGACGACTGTCGCGCTCAGGACTTTCATCTAGGATACGTGTATGTGCATAATATTTGTTAAATGCTTGAGCCAAACTAATCGCAAATTTCGCAATGATAGAAGGTTCAAAATTATCTGCTGCACGATTGATAACACGTGGGAAGTCTTGGAGTAGTTTAATGATTTCCCAGCTTTCAGCATCATTCAGGCTGTAATTGCCAGCTGTATCTGGTTTGAAATCGGCTTTGCGCAAGATAGATTGGATACGAGCGTAGGCGTATTGAACGTAAGGTCCAGTTTCTCCTTCAAAGGATACCATAGCTTCAAGGTCGAAGTCATATCCATTTGTACGGTCGGTTTTAAGATCATAGAACTTGATAGCCCCAACTCCAACAGCGTGGGCAACCTGGTCTTTATTTTCTAACTCAGGATTTTTCGCTTCGATTTGGGCCTTGGCACGACTAACAGCCTCAGCGATAGTCGGTTCTAGCAAGATGACATTTCCTTTACGAGTAGAGAGTTTTTTCCCTTCTTTTGTTACCAATCCAAACGGAACATGGACAATGTCTTGGCTCCAATCGTAGCCCATCTCTTGTAGTACTGCCTTGAGTTGTTTGAAGTGAGCAGATTGCTCTTGACCAACAACATAGATGGATTTGGCAAATTGGTATTCATTTTTACGGTAAAGGGCTGCAGCCAAGTCACGTGTGATATAGAGAGTTGCACCATCAGATTTTTTGATAAGGGCTGGATGTTCAATTCCATATTTCTCAAGATTGACAACTTGGGCACCTTCTGACTCAACAAGAAGTCCTTTTTCAGCGAGAATGTCTACAACGGCATCCATCTTATCATTGTAGAAGGCTTCTCCGTTGTAGCTGTCAAATTCGACTTGCAATTCATTGTAAAGGCGGTTGAATTCCACTAAACTTTCATCACGGAACCATTGCCAGAGAGCGAGAGCTTCCTCGTCTCCATTCTCCAGTTTACGGAACCATTCGCGTGCTTCTTCATCCAAGCTAGGGTCATTTTCAGCTTCAGCATTGATGCGAACGTAGAGTTTAAGAAGTTCATCGATTGGATGCGCTTTGACAGCTTCCTCATTTCCCCATTTTTTGTAGGCAACGATCAGCATTCCAAACTGTTTGCCCCAGTCTCCCAAATGGTTGACCTTGACCGTTTGATAGCCGATTTTTTGAAAAATATGTGATAAGCTATCTCCGATAACCGTTGAACGCAGGTGCCCAATAGAGAATGGTTTTGCGATGTTGGGACTAGACATGTCGATAACGACATTTTCTTGCTTGCCAATGGTTTGGTCGGCATAGTGTTCTTTTTCAGTGATAACATCCTGTAATACTTGAGCCGAAATAGCAGATTTATCAAGGAAAAAGTTGACGTAAGGTCCTGTAGCAACAACCTTTTCAAAGGCCTGACTATTAATTTTTTCAGCAATATCTGCTGCAATCATTTGCGGAGCTTTACGCTCGACCTTTGCTAGAGAAAAGGCAGGGAAGGCGATGTCTCCCATTTCTGAGTTTTTAGGTGTTTCCAGTAAATTTAAAATAGCCTCTTGATCCAGGCTATCAATGACGCTAGCCAACTCGCTAGCAATCAATTCTTTTGTATTCATAAGGGCTCCTTTTGGGCTTTTTTACTATTTTAACACAATTTACTACATTTTTTGAGAAAGAAAAGAATTTTTTTGAATTATCTATTTTTTTTGGTATAATATAGTTATAAAATAAATGTAAAATTTGTTATAAATATTCACTTAAGAGGATGATATGAGAAAAAGAGAACGGCATCAATTGATTAAAAAGATGATCACCGAAGAAAAACTTGGGACACAAAAAGAGATTCAAGATCGTTTAGAAGCTCGTAATGTTTATGTGACACAAACGACTTTGTCACGTGATTTGCGTGAAATCGGCTTGACCAAGGTTAAGAAAAATGATATGGTGTATTATGTACTAGCAAATGAGACAGATAAGATTGATTTAGTTGAGTTTTTGTCTCATCATTTAGAAGGAGTTGCAAGAGCAGAGTTCACCTTGGTACTTCATACCAAACTTGGGGAAGCTGCAGTCCTAGCAAACATTGTAGATGCAAACAAGGATGAATGGATTTTAGGAACGGTTGCTGGTGCTAATACCTTATTGGTTATTTGTCGAGACCAGCACGTTGCCAAGCTGATGGAAGATCGTTTGCTAGATTTGATGAAAGATAAATAAGGTCTTGGGAGTTGCTCTCAAGACTTATTTTTAGCAAGGAGAGACGGAAAATGGCAACAGAAAAGCTATCACCCGGCATGCAACAGTATGTGGATATTAAGAAACAATACCCAGATGCTTTTTTGCTTTTTCGAATGGGTGATTTTTACGAGTTGTTCTATGAAGATGCAATTAATGCAGCGCAAATTTTAGAAATTTCCTTAACAAGTCGGAATAAAAATGCAGAAAATCCGATACCCATGGCGGGCGTCCCCTATCATTCTGCCCAACAGTATATCGATGTTCTGATTGAACAGGGTTATAAAGTTGCCATTGCAGAACAGATGGAAGATCCCAAACAAGCGGTCGGGGTTGTCAAGCGAGAGGTGGTTCAGGTCATCACACCTGGAACGGTCGTCGATAGCAGTAAGCCTGATAGTCAGAATAATTTCTTAGTTGCCTTAGATCGTGATGGCAATCAATTTGGCTTGGCTTATATGGATCTGGTGACGGGTGATTTCTACGTGACGGGGCTATTGGATTTCACGCTGGTTTGTGGGGAAATTCGCAACCTCAAGGCTCGAGAAGTGGTGCTGGGTTATGACTTGTCTGAGGAAGAAGAACAAATCCTCAGCCGTCAGATGAATCTGGTACTTTCTTATGAAAAAGAAGGCTTTGAGGACCTTCATTTACTGGATTCACGACTGGCAGCTGTGGAGCAAGCAGCAGCTAGTAAGCTCCTCCAGTATGTTCACCGGACCCAGATGAGGGAGTTGAACCACCTCAAACCTGTTATCCGCTATGAAATCAAAGATTTCTTGCAGATGGATTATGCGACCAAGGCTAGTCTGGATTTGGTTGAGAATGCCCGTTCAGGTAAGAAGCAAGGCAGTCTTTTCTGGCTTTTGGATGAAACCAAAACGGCTATGGGTATGCGGCTCTTACGTTCTTGGATTCATCGTCCTTTGATTGATAAGGAGCGAATCGTCCAACGTCAAGAGGTGGTGCAGGTCTTTTTTGACCACTTCTTTGAGCGTAGTGATTTGACAGACAGTCTCAAAGGTGTTTATGATATCGAACGTTTGGCTAGTCGGGTTTCTTTTGGAAAGACTAATCCCAAGGATCTCTTGCAACTGGCGACCACATTGTCTAGTGTACCACGTATTCGAGCGATTTTAGAAGGCATGGAGCAGCCTGCTTTGGCTTATCTCATCGAACAATTGGATGGAATCCCTGAGTTGGAGAGCTTGATTAGCGCAGCGATTGCTCCTGAAGCTCCTCATGTGATTACGGAAGGTGGCATTATCCGTACGGGATTTGATGAGACCTTAGACAAGTACCGTCGTGTGCTCAGAGAAGGGACTAGCTGGATTGCTGAGATTGAGGCTAAGGAGCGAGAAAACTCTGGCATCAGTACGCTCAAGATTGATTACAATAAAAAGGATGGCTACTATTTCCATGTGACCAATTCGCAACTGGGGAATGTGCCTGCCCACTTTTTCCGCAAGGCAACGCTGAAAAACTCAGAACGCTTTGGTACTGAGGAATTAGCCCGTATCGAGGGGGATATGTTGGAGGCGCGTGAGAAGTCAGCCAACCTAGAATATGAAATCTTTATGCGCATCCGTGAGGAAGTCAGCAAGTACATCCAGCGTTTGCAGGCTTTAGCTCAAGGAATTGCGACAGTTGATGTCTTGCAAAGTCTGGCGGTTGTAGCTGAAACCCAGCACTTGATTCGACCTGAGTTCGGTGACGACTCACAAATTGATATCCAGAAAGGGCGTCATGCTGTCGTCGAAAAGGTTATGGGAGCTCAGACCTATATTCCAAACAGTATCCAGATGTCAGAAGATACCAGCATTCAACTGATTACGGGACCCAACATGAGCGGTAAGTCTACCTATATGCGTCAGCTAGCTATGACGGCGATTATGGCCCAGCTAGGCTCGTATGTGCCGGCAGAAAGCGCCCATTTGCCGATTTTTGATGCCATCTTTACCCGCATCGGAGCAGCAGATGACTTGGTTTCAGGTCAATCAACCTTCATGGTAGAGATGATGGAGGCTAACAATGCCATTTCGCATGCGACCAAGGATTCCTTGATTCTCTTTGATGAGTTAGGACGGGGAACTGCGACTTATGACGGGATGGCTCTTGCCCAATCCATCATCGAATACATTCATGAACATATCGGAGCCAAAACCCTCTTTGCGACCCACTACCATGAGTTGACCAGTCTGGAGTCTAGCTTGGAACACTTGGTCAATGTTCATGTGGCAACCTTGGAGCAGGATGGGCAGGTGACCTTCCTTCACAAGATTGAACCAGGACCAGCTGACAAATCCTACGGTATCCATGTTGCTAAGATTGCTGGCTTGCCAGTAGAACTTTTAGCAAGAGCAGATAAGATTTTGACTCAACTGGAGAGTCAAGGAACGGAAAGTCCTGCTCCGATGAGACAAACAAGTGCTGTCACAGAGCAGATGTCACTCTTTGATGCGCCTGAAGATCATCCTATTCTAGAAGAATTAGCTGAACTGGATGTTTACAATATGACACCTATGCAGGCTATGAATGTCTTAGTCGAGCTCAAACAAAAGTTATAAAAAGAATCCCACTCATGCATTTGTGAGTGGGGTTTTCTCTATTACTTTTTATGGGCCAAGAGTTGATTGATGTGGTCCACTTTTTTGGCTTCTCTTTTATAGAGGATAGTCCAGATGATAAGGTAGACAATCGCAAACTCTGGAATGAGCTGGAGATAGAAGGTCCAGTGGAAGGGGAACCAACCAGCCAGAGTTGCCAGTGGGACAAAGCCAGCCAGCATGAGGAAGAAATGGGAAAGCGTCGCACGGAGCAAGCTCCAGTCACGGCTGAATAAGCGACCGCCAAAGCTAAAGAGAACTCCGATAGTTGACCAGATGACCATACAGTAGAGCAAGACGAGGGCACCGTGAACCTGATGTTGCACCATCACTTGTCCGACTAGAGAGTCGGGACTAAGTGGGGCGTAGGTATTAGGGGCATAAATGAGTGAAAAGATAATAGATAGGATGAGGCCGATGAGAACACCAGCAGCAGCATCGTGAAAGATTTGTTTTTTCATAGTTCTAATTTCTCCTTGATGGTTTTTAAGTAACGGCGAGATGAGTAGGTGAAGCTTTCGTTTTTTAGACAGATTTCAACCAGACCGTTAGAGGTTAGCTTGAGATGAGAGATCGAGTCGATATTGATGATTTCTGATTGGGAAATTTGGATAAAAGTGGTCGGCAGAATGTCAAGAACTTGATAGAGACGCAAATCAATAGTGTAGGTATGAGATGCAGTTTCTGCAAGAACCTTGCGATTCTCTATATAGAAGCGTTGAATCTTGCCAATCTTAACTAGATAAACCTGATCATCAATCTTTCCTTTGATTGTTTCTTTTTGGTCAAGATTTTCTACGAACTCGATGACTTTCTGGACTTTTTCGGTCGGCTGAGGAGTTTGGACAATCAGCTTTTCCTCCTCATAAGTCTCATTAATCTGTAATTCTACTTTCATAAATTTCCCTCCTTTTCAGTTATACAAGGTTGTGATCACTTCCTGTACACCTTTATTAAACACTATTTTACGGCTCATGGCAAGAGCTTTTGTCTATGTGGAGAGATTTGGAGTCTATGTGGTATTTGCTTTTTCTGATAGTATTTGAAATATGGTATAATAGCACTAATCAATTTCTAGGAAAATAGATACAGAAAGGGGCTGAAAGATGTCTCATATTATTGAATTGCCAGAGGTGCTGGCAAACCAGATCGCGGCAGGGGAGGTGATTGAACGTCCTGCTAGTGTAGTCAAAGAGTTGGTAGAAAATGCCATTGACGCGGGTTCTAGCCAGATCATCATTGAGATTGAAGAAGCTGGTCTCAAGAAGATTCAAATCACAGATAATGGTCATGGAATTGCCCACGATGAGGTGGAGTTAGCCTTGCGTCGCCATGCGACCAGTAAGATAAAAAATCAAGCAGACCTCTTTCGGATTCGGACGCTCGGCTTTCGAGGTGAAGCCCTGCCCTCTATCGCTTCTGTCAGTATCTTGACTCTGTTAACGGCGGTGGATGGTGCGAGTCATGGGACCAAGCTCGTTGCGCGTGGGGGTGAGGTCGAAGAAATCATCCCAGCGACTAGTCCTGTAGGAACCAAGGTTTGTGTGGAGGACCTCTTTTTCAACACACCTGCCCGCCTCAAGTATATGAAGAGCCAGCAGGCGGAGTTGTCTCATATCATTGATATTGTCAACCGTCTGGGCTTGGCCCATCCTGAGATTTCTTTTAGCTTGATTAGTGATGGCAAGGAAATGACACGGACAGCAGGGACTGGCCAACTGCGACAAGCCATCGCAGGGATTTACGGTTTGGTGAGTGCTAAGAAGATGATTGAAATTGAGAATTCGGATCTAGACTTTGAAATTTCAGGATTTGTGTCTTTGCCTGAGTTAACCCGAGCCAACCGCAACTATATCAGTCTCTTCATCAATGGCCGTTATATCAAGAACTTTCTACTAAATCGCGCTATTCTTGACGGTTACGGAAGCAAACTCATGGTAGGGCGTTTTCCACTGGCTGTCATTCACATCCATATTGATCCCTATCTAGCTGATGTCAATGTGCATCCAACCAAACAAGAAGTGCGGATTTCTAAGGAAAGAGAACTGATGGCGCTGCTTTCAGAAGCTATTTCAAATAGTCTCAAGGAACAAGCCTTGATTCCTGATGCTTTAGAAAATCTTGCCAAGTCGACCGTGCGTAATCGTCAAAAGGTAGAGCAAACTATTCTCCCACTCAAAGAAAATACGCTCTACTATGAAAAAACAGAACTCTCAAAACCTAGTCAAGCTGAGGTGGCTGATTATCAGGTAGAATTAACTGATGCAGGACAAGACTTGACTTTGTTTGCCAAGGAAACCTTGGACCAGTTGACCAAGCCTGCAAAACTGCATTTTGCAGAGAGGAAGCCTGTCAGTTATGACCAACTAGACCATCCAGAGTTAGATCTAGCTAGTCTCGATAAGGCTTATGATAAGCTGGAGCGAGAAGAAGCATCCAGCTTCCCAGAGTTGGAATTTTTCGGACAAATGCACGGCACTTATCTTTTTGCCCAAGGGCGAGATGGACTCTATATCATAGACCAGCATGCAGCCCAGGAACGGGTCAAGTATGAGGAATACCGTGAAAGCATAGGTAATGTTGACCAGAGCCAGCAACAACTCCTAGTGCCCTACATCTTTGAATTCCCAGCAGATGATGCCCTTCGTCTCAGGGAAAGAATGCCTCTCTTAGAGGAAGTGGGTGTCTTTCTAGCAGAGTACGGAGAAAATCAATTTATCCTACGTGAACATCCTATTTGGATGGCAGAGGAAGAAATCGAGTCTGGTATCTATGAAATGTGTGACATGCTGCTCTTGACCAAGGAAGTTTCGATCAAGAAATACCGAGCAGAGCTAGCCATCATGATGTCCTGCAAGCGGTCTATCAAGGCCAACCATCGTATCGATGACCATTCAGCCAGACAACTCCTTTATCAGCTCTCTCAATGCGACAACCCCTATAACTGCCCCCACGGACGTCCTGTTTTGGTGCATTTCACCAAGTCAGATATGGAAAAAATGTTTCGACGCATTCAGGAAAATCACACCAGTCTCCGTGAGTTGGGGAAATATTAAGAACACAAAAAGCCTTTGTTCCTTTTGAACAAGGCTTTTTAGTTTTTCTAAGGTGGGAACTTTGATTGGATTTGGGCAAGTTGACACGAGGTTTACACTTGCTTGACAAGACCAGTTCTATAAAAAGTGTTGTGAAAACTGAACTAGGTGATTCAAGTTTTTGTAGAGTCGTCTTTGTCAGAAAGATTCTCAAGACCAATTACCTTATCAAGATAACGTTGTTTGGTTTTGAGAGCCTTATTGATAGCAATTGCAGAAGCGATTAAGAGAACGAAGATCAGCCAAATCCAGGCAGTGAATTCGGCTGGGAAACTAGAACCGGCTAAAAAGAGATAGATAGCCAGAGCCAATACGAAAACATAAATCACTTGCCAGAGACCAAAGGATTTAACCTCTTTATAGTATTTGTCCTTGTCTTCTTCCAAGATCACTGCTGTGGAAGCTTTTTCAGAGTTTTCATCTAGTAGTAGATAGTCAGTTGTCACTTGGAAAATCTTGCTTAATTCAATGATTTTTTCGATTTCAGGAAGGACTTGTCCAGACTCCCATTTTGAGATGCTTTGCCGAGAAACATTGATTTGTTCTGCTAGCTTTTCCTGGGACCAACCTTTTTCCTTTCTGAGTTCAAATAGTTTTTCTGCGAGTTTCATCATTCTACCCTCCTTTTTCTACCTCTATCCTAACAATTTTTACTTATAATGAGAATACAATCTCCTGTACTATTTGTCAACTAGAGGTTGCACCTTTTGTTGCAGTCTGTCTTAGGGAAATATGATATACTAGATAGGCAAAATAATGGAGAAAAATTATGTACGAATATCTAAAAGGAATCATTACCAAAATCACTGCTAAATACATTGTCCTAGAGGCGAATGGTATCGGTTATATCCTGCATGTAGCCAATCCCTATGCTTATTCAGGGTATCTTCATCAGGAAGCCAAGGTCTATGTTCACCAGGTGGTAAGAGAAGATGCGGAACTCCTATATGGCTTTCGCTCAGAAGATGAGAAAAAACTCTTCCTCAGTCTGATTTCGGTCTCAGGGATTGGTCCTGTGTCAGCTCTTGCTATTATCGCTGCCGATGATAATGCTGGCTTGGTTCAAGCCATCGAAACCAAGAACATCACCTACTTGACCAAGTTCCCTAAAATTGGTAAGAAAACAGCCCAACAGATGGTGCTGGACTTGGAAGGTAAGGTAGTTGTGGCTAGTGATGACCTTCCTGCCAAGGTGGCAGTGCAAACCAGCGCTGAAAACCAAGAACTGGAAGAAGCTATGGAAGCCATGTTGGCATTGGGCTACAAGGCAACTGAACTCAAGAAAATCAAGAAATTCTTTGAAGGAACGACGGATACAGCTGAGAACTATATCAAGTCGGCCCTTAAGATGTTGGTAAAATAGGAGAAGAGTATGCCAAAACGTTGTTCTTGGGTCAAGATGACCAATCCGCTCTACATCGCCTACCACGACCAGGAGTGGGGACAGCCCCTTCATGATGACCGCGCTCTTTTTGAACTGCTTTGTATGGAAACCTATCAGGCTGGTTTGTCTTGGGAAACGGTACTAAACAAACGCCAGGCTTTCCGAGAAGCATTTTACAACTACCAAGCCCAACGTATCGCAGAAATGACAGATGGGGAGTTGGAAGCCTTATTAGAGAATCCAGCCATCATCCGAAATCGTGCCAAGCTCTTTGCGACGCGTGCCAACGCCCAAGCATTTTTACAAATCCAGAAAACCTTTGGCTCTTTTGACGCTTATCTCTGGTCCTTTGTTGAGGGAAAAACGATCGTGAATGATGTTCCTGACTATCATCTAGCACCTGCTAAAACAGCCCTGTCTGAAAAGTTATCTCAAGATCTCAAAAAACGAGGTTTCAAGTTCACAGGCCCAGTTGCCGTTTTATCTTTTCTTCAGGCTGCAGGTCTGGTTGATGACCATGAGAATGATTGTGAGTGGAAAAACAAAACGGAAATTAGTGAGTGCAGGCGTTTAATTATCTGAGAATATAGAAAAAAGCTGAGAAATTCCTCTCAGCTTTTTGATTATATGCTAGTAACTTTTATAGTGCAGTGAGAAATGTCAGTCCACCTAAGACAACGCCAGCTGAGTTTGGAATAATTAGTATCCAATCCTTCTTAGGTTCTTTTGTCCATCCATAAATAACCCAAATTAAACAAGATACTGCTGCGGATAAAGGCTGGAATGGTTGAGCTTTGTTGCCTTGTAAATTGGCAAAAATTTGTGGGATGTAGGCGATAAATACAATAATTCCAATAAAGGCCCCGATTGAACCGACAATTCGATTAATTTTTTGTTTTGTCATATATACCTCCTTTAAAAAGATATCATAGAAATTAGCGAAATGCAATAAATTCAGACACAAATTGTAACGAAAATCAATACAAAAGCACAAAAATGGAGAAATTGTTTATTTTTCGTTATAGTCAAAGCGAATGACTTGCTCTTTTGCATCCACATAAGCATAGACGCCAAAGGGCACAATAGCTCTTGGTGTGGCGTGCCCAACGTTTAGATTATAGACAATCGGGATATTGCTATCAATGATGTCCATTAGTGCCTCCTTATAGTCGTCATAGAAGCTTTCATCCATAGGTTTCCCGACCAAGAGTCCACTGATGACCTCAAATACCCCAGTTTCTTTCAAAGCCTGTAACATTCTTTTGAAGTCTTCCGGTTCAGGCTTTTCTTCACTTGTTTCTAGCAAGAGGATCTTTCCTTCCCAGTCGGATAAGTCAGGGAAGAGTTTGTACTCTTGGCAGAGTTCTCTACTATCTGCATATCGAGAATTGTCAAAGATATCATAGAGGGACTCGATGCAACCACCGAGGATTTTTCCCTCGAATTGGGCATTTCCTTGTAACAAATCAAAACCTGTATTTACATGGCTGATACGAGCTGTTCCCAGAGCATTGGGACTAAAGTCAGTCCGTTCCTCATACCAAAGGTCGCTAGGGCGGATTTCTGAGATTTTTCCTGTTTCGATTAGTTCTTTAAAGTAGTGGAGGCTATAGGGCAACATCTCTTTGTCCAATTCACAAATATCTGCTAAAAAGGATTGCCCATAAAAAGTCTTGATCCCTAGTTTATGCAACATAAGGTGGTTCATAGTGGTATCTGAGAAGCCAAGAAAAATCTTTTGTTTGATAACCTTTTGAAGCTGGTCATTTTCAAAAAGATAAGGTAGCAAGCGATAGGTATCATCCCCACCGATGGCGCAGAGGATCATGTCGATGCTATCATCAGAAAATGCCTGCATCAAATCCTCTGCACGCGTCTCAGGATGGTCCTTGATAAAGTCTAAACCTTTTAACGAATTGGGCAAAAAGATAGGATTGAGTCCCAAATCCTTGAGACGTTGGAGACCCAAATCGACTTCGTGTTTGACAAAATCCTCTCCGATAACACCGCTAGACAAACTAACAATACCAATAGTAGAAACCATGTCTCATCCTCCTAGAAATTGATTGAGCCTATTTTATCATAAAAGATGATAGAAAACTATAGGGATTAGGGTCAGAAGTTCTATTGAATCTCAAGAAAGCAAGAAAAAAGCAACCGCTGGTGCAGTTGCTTATCTATTTTCTTAATAACGTGATGGGCCTGCGCTTGCGCTTCGGATATTGAAGCGTTTTTTGAGATAGAAGCGAAGGGCGAGAAGCACTGCTCCTAGGATAGCCAAAGGCAATGGAGCAAGAACTGGGTTGAGGTTGGCTGGTAGGAAGCTGGTTCCAAAGAAGACAACCAACCAGAGAACCATAGCAGCGAAGATGACGAGGATTGATTTCCAGAAAGGAGGGCGCTGGCTACGATCTGTATCTGGACCATAATACTGGTAGACAAAGTAGTACATCAAGTAGAAGGCCACCCCTCCGACAAGTCCAACCAACAAGAGGGTAATCAAACCATAGCCAATAGCCTGGTCTGTAGAGAAAAAGTTGGTCAGAGCGCTAACCAGTGCAAAGAGACTGGTGATAAAAAGGGCTGAGTCCATAATCATGAGTTTTGGATCATCATTTTCCTTAGGATGCTCTTTTTCGTATTGTTCCTTGACTGTAAAGCTGTGAGCCCAGTGGGTTGGAGCACCATAGAGGGCACGAGCCGTCGTTCCTTTGGCTTGCTCTTCAAGGATTTTAGGAATGACTTCCTCAAAGACAGCCTTGATTTCAGCGTCTGTTTTGCCATCTTTGATAAATTGCTGGGTAGCGATGTGGATAAACTCTTGGTTTTTCTTAGTTAATTTTTGTAGATCAATCTGAGACATAGGAATTCCTCTTAGAACCATTTTTTATGGATGAGATAGAGAGTGAGCGAGACACTCATAGCAAAGGCGATAAAGACGATTAACCAGAAGGCGTGAGGCTCGCCGTTTAGAGGGATTTCATTGTCCTTGAAGTTCATCCCGTAGGCTGAGAAAATCATGGTCGGAATCGACATGACAATGGTCACAAGTGCCAAAGTCTTCATGATGTTGTTCTGGTTGTTGGAAATGATAGAGGCAAAGGTCTCTGTCATAGAGTGAAGGACGTTTCCATAGATATCTGCCATCTCGATGGCCTGTTGGGTTTCAATCAGGGTATCCTCAAGTAGGTCTTCGTCCTCTAAGTATTTTTTGATATTGCTGGTTGCGCTGGTCAATTTCTTAATCACGCGCTCGTTTGTCTTAAGTGAGGCTTTGAAATAGACTATGGTCTTTTCCAATTCCATGAGTTCGATCAGTTCTTCGTTTCGAGTAGACTTGTGAAGTTGACTTTCAATCTGTTCACTCTTACGGTCGATTGAACGGAGGGCCGTAAGGTAAAGCTCTGCATTTCGGTAGAGAAGCTGGAAGATAAAGCGTGAACGCATAAAGGTGTAGAAGTTGCGCAGCCTACGGTTGATAAAAACATCAAGAACAGGTAGTGATTCCAAGCAGGTAGTGATAATGGTATCTTCTGTGATGATAATCCCTAGCGGAATCGTTACGTAGTAGGTGCGATTGTTTCTTTCCTCAGTGATGGGAACGTCAACGATGATCAAAGTATACTCATCTTCGATGGTAATACGGGACATTTCTTCCGCATCAAGTGGTGCTCGGAGGTCGGCGATGTCGATATCGAAGGCGTTGGCGATTTCCAGTGATTCATTTTGTGTAGGATTGACGAGGTTGATCCAAGTACCCGGTTCGAGTGTATCAATCTCTTTAAATTCAGTTGTTGTTGAGAGAAAAACTTGTTTCATATCCCCTATCCTTTCCTACTATTCAGTGATTCATTTTTTGCACCGTACTATTATACTATAAAAACAGCTTTTTGGGTAATAGAATTTCACATTTTTTGGTATAATGGAAAGCAATAATGGACTAGAAAGAACAAAGATGCAAGATAAAATTGTCATTCATGGGGCTCGTGCCCATAACTTAAAAAATATCGATGTGGAGATTCCAAGAGACAAGCTGGTCGTCGTAACGGGCTTGTCAGGATCTGGAAAATCCAGCCTAGCCTTCGATACCCTCTATGCGGAGGGGCAACGCCGCTATGTAGAGAGCTTGTCAGCCTACGCTCGTCAGTTCTTGGGCAACATGGAAAAACCAGATGTAGATGCTATTGATGGTCTCAGTCCAGCTATTTCCATCGACCAAAAAACGACCAGTAAAAATCCTCGTTCGACCGTCGGGACAACGACTGAAATCAATGACTATCTGCGTCTCCTCTACGCACGTGTGGGGACGCCGTACTGTATTAACGGCCACGGGGCTATCAAGGCTTCTTCTGTTGAGCAAATCGTCGATAAGGTCTTAGAATTGCCTGAACGTCAGCGTTTGCAAATCTTAGCCCCAGTCATTCGTAAGAAAAAAGGGCAACATAAGAGTGTCATTGAAAAGATTCAGAAAGATGGTTATGTCCGCGTTCGAGTGGATGGGGAGGTCTATGATGTGACCGAAGTACCTGAGCTATCCAAGAGCAAGCAACACAATATCGATGTCGTGGTCGACCGTATTGTCATCAAGGAGGGCATTCGTAGTCGTCTCTTTGACTCCGTTGAGGCAGCTCTTCGTATCGCAGAAGGATATGTGATTATCGACACTATGGACGATTCTGAGTTGCTCTTCTCTGAGCACTATGCCTGTCCGGTCTGTGGCTTTACCGTACCAGAGTTAGAGCCTCGTCTCTTCTCCTTCAATGCTCCTTTTGGTTCTTGTAGTGAGTGTGATGGTTTGGGCATCAAGCTGGAGGTGGATATCGACCTAGTGGTGCCAGATGCCAGCAAAACGCTACGTGAGGGGGCGCTAGCACCTTGGAATCCTATCTCATCCAACTACTATCCGAACATGCTGGAACAAGCCATGACAGCCTTTGGTGTGGATATGGACACGCCTTTTGAGGACCTGTCAGAAGAGGATAAGGACTTGATTCTCTATGGTTCAGATGGCAAGGAATTCCATTTCCACTATGAGAATGAATTTGGTGGTGTGCGGGATATTGACATTCCTTTTGAGGGAGTTATTGGTAATATCAAACGTCGCTACCATGAAACCAATAGTGACTATACTCGCACCCAGATGCGTCTCTATATGAATGAACTGACCTGCGGAACTTGTCACGGTTACCGTCTCAATGACCAGGCCTTGTCTGTTCGTGTTGGCGGTGAGCAAGGTCCCCATATCGGAGAGATTTCAGACTTGTCTATCGCAGACCACTTGGAATTAGTCAGTCAGTTGACCCTTTCTGAAAACGAAGCCATCATTGCCCGTCCCATTCTCAAGGAAATCAAGGATCGCTTGACCTTCCTCAATAACGTTGGGCTCAACTATCTGACCCTATCTCGTTCGGCAGGGACCCTTTCAGGAGGGGAGAGCCAGCGTATTCGCTTGGCTACCCAGATTGGTTCCAACCTCTCAGGAGTCCTCTATATCCTGGATGAGCCGTCGATTGGACTTCACCAGAGGGACAATGACCGTCTCATTGCCAGTCTGAAAAAAATGCGTGATTTGGGTAATACCCTTATCGTAGTGGAACATGACGAAGATACTATGCGTGAGGCAGATTATCTGATTGACGTTGGACCCGGTGCGGGAGCTTTTGGTGGTGAAATCGTCGCAGCCGGCACTCCTAAGCAAGTGGCTCGCAACAGCAAGTCTATCACCGGCCAGTACTTGTCAGGTAAACGTGCCATTCCAGTACCAGAAGAGCGCCGTGTAGGAAATGGCCGCTTTATCGAGGTGACAGGAGCGCGTGAAAACAACCTACAAAATGTCACTGCCCGCTTCCCACTAGGGAAATTTATCGCTGTGACGGGGGTATCCGGCTCTGGGAAATCGACTTTAATCAACAGTATTCTCAAAAAAGCCATTGCGCAGAAGCTAAACCGCAATTCAGACAAACCTGGTAAGTTTAAAACGATTACGGGGATTGAGCATGTCGATCGTCTGATTGATATTGACCAGAGTCCAATCGGGCGGACGCCAAGGTCCAATCCAGCTACCTATACAGGTGTCTTTGACGATATTCGTGACCTCTTTGCCCAGACAAATGAGGCCAAGATTCGAGGCTACAAGAAGGGCCGTTTCAGTTTCAATGTCAAGGGTGGTCGCTGTGAAGCCTGCTCAGGTGACGGGATTATCAAGATAGAGATGCACTTCTTGCCAGATGTTTACGTGGCTTGTGAAGTTTGCCATGGCACCCGCTACAACAGTGAAACCCTAGAAGTTCACTACAAGGAAAAGAATATCTCGCAAGTCTTGAACATGACGGTTAATGATGCAGTCGAATTTTTTCAACACATTCCCAAGATTCAACGCAAACTTCAGACCATCAAGGATGTGGGGCTGGGCTATGTAACGCTAGGTCAACCAGCTACCACGCTTTCTGGAGGAGAAGCTCAGCGTATGAAATTGGCTAGCGAACTCCACAAACGCTCGACAGGAAAATCTTTCTACATTCTAGATGAGCCAACGACAGGGCTTCATACCGAGGACATCGCTCGCTTGCTCAAGGTTTTAGCTCGCTTTGTTGACGATGGCAATACCGTCCTCGTTATCGAGCACAATCTGGATGTCATCAAGACGGCAGACCATATTATTGATTTGGGACCTGAGGGCGGTGTCGGTGGTGGAACCATCATCGCAACAGGAACGCCAGAAGAAGTAGCGGCCAATGAAGCCAGCTACACAGGACACTATTTGAAAGGAAAGTTATATCATGAATAAACGTGTACAAGCATTTCTAGCTAAAATGCAAGAAAAAGAACTAGATGGAATCATCATCAACAACCTTAAAAATGTCTACTATTTGACAGGATTTTGGGGTTCGAATGGAACAGTCTTCATCAGCCGTGACCGTCAGGTCTTGGTGACAGACTCTCGCTATATCATTGCAGCTAAGCAAGAAGTAACAGATTTTGAGATTGTGGCTGACCGCGATGAGTTGGCTGTTATTGCAGGCATTGTTAAGGATATGGGCTTGTCTCGTATCGGTTTTGAGGACGAGATTTCGGTCTCTTATTACCACCGTATGCAGGCAGCCTTTGAAGGGCTTGACTTGCTTCCTCAGACTCAGTTTGTTGAAGCACTTCGAATGATTAAGGATGAAAAGGAGATTGCGACTATTCGCAAGGCTTGTTCCATCTCAGACCAAGCTTTTCGCGATGCGCTTGACTTTATCAAACCTGGAAAAACTGAGATCGAAATTGCCAACTTCCTTGATTTCCGTATGCGTGAGTTAGGAGCGGCAGGTTTGTCTTTTGATACCATTTTAGCGAGTGGTATCAACTCTTCTAAACCACATGCCCATCCTATGCATAAACCCGTAGAGCTGGGAGAAGCCATCACCATGGACTTCGGCTGTCTCTACGACCACTATGTCAGCGATATGACACGGACCATCTATCTAGGCCATGTCAGTGACGAGCAAGCAGAAGTCTACAACACAGTTTTGAAAGCCAACCAAGCTCTGATTGACCAAGCCAAGGCAGGTCTTAGCTTCCGCGATTTTGACAAGATCCCTCGTGATATTATCGTAGAAGCGGGCTATGGTGACTACTTTACCCACGGTATCGGACATGGTATCGGTCTCGATATCCATGAGGAACCCTACTTTAGCCAAACTTCTACTGAGAGCATTCAAGCAGGAATGACTTTGACAGATGAGCCAGGTATCTATATCGAAGGGAAATACGGCGTTCGTATTGAAGATGATATCTTAATTACAGATAACGGGTGCGAATTGTTGACCCTAGCTCCAAAAGAATTGATTGTTATCTAAAAAATGAGATAAATCGTTGACTTTTATATTTTAAAGGTTTATACTGATAGACGAAAACGGTAGGTGAGGCTACCATAGGGATACGGATGACTACCGCAAAGCAGTGGAGACACTACTCGTTGGTCAACAGTCCTGGTCGTGAAGGCCAAGACTAAGCTCATTTCATTGCCCTATGGAGTTAAAGCTTGAACGAAAAACAGATAATTAGTTTTTTAATCCTGCTATTTTATGGCAGGATTTTCTACTGTTTTAGAACAGGGAAAGGAGACAGACGATGCAAATTGACGACCACCCAGAACCGCACATACACAGCCAATCGCTGATTTGTGTCGTTCTGCCCTTATAAAGTGATTGGTCTCTGTGTATGAAACACATCATTCATACAGATAGGAGAAACCAATGAAAACTACAAAAGAAAGATTAGCAGCAGCTATTCATACACCTTTAAACGAAACTCTATCTTTTTACAAGACAAGTCTAACAGGCTTAACTGAGGAACAGATAGAAAAGAATCGTGATTTATATGGTGAAAACACCATCACCAAGGGTCAGGAAGACAGTATCCTCAAAAAAATTTACGAATCTATTATCAATCCATTTACAATCATCCTCCTGGTCATCGCTATGATCTCCATGGTGACCAACGTCTGGTTGGCGAAGCCTGGGCAAGAAGATCCGACGACCTCTATCATCATCGTTGTCCTAGTCCTCATTTCTGGTGGCATTCGATTTGTCCAAGAACTGCGAAGCGACAAAGCTGCGACCAATCTTTCAAAAATGATTGTGAACACAGCCACAGTTATCCGCGAAGGCCAGAGTTTAGAGGTCGCGATTGAGGATTTAGTCGTTGGAGATATGGTCAAGTTGAGTGCTGGGGATATGATTCCAGCAGACCTCCTTTTAATTGAATCACGTGATTTCTTTGTTCAACAGTCTGGTTTGACGGGCGAAAGTGATTCGGTTGAAAAATTGGCTTTGTCAAAAATGAGTCAGTCAAATTTTGATAGTCTGCTAGAAGCAGAAGCGCTCGCCTTCATGGGAACCAACGTGATATCAGGAAGCGCCAAGGCTTTGATTCTAGCGGTCGGTGATGACACCATGATGGGGGAAATAGAGCAGACTCTCAATACTTATGACGAGCCCACCTCTTTCGAACGGGATATGAACAGTATCTCTTGGCTCTTAATCCGTTTGATGTTGGTCATGGTTCCCATCGTATTTCTTTCCAATGGCTTGACGGATGGAGATTGGTTAGAGGCTGGCGTATTTGCTTTGAGCGTAGGAGTCGGGCTTACACCTGAGATGCTTCCCATGATCATCACGGCCAGTCTAGCAAAAGGCTCCATTATCATGGCCAAGGAAAAAGTTGTCATCAAAAAACTCAATGCCATACAAGATCTAGGTGCTATTGATATCCTGTGTACGGATAAAACTGGAACCCTTACCCAAGACGAAATTGTCCTTGAATATCCTTTGGATATACATGGAGATTTGGATTTATCTGTGTTGAGACGTGCCTATCTCAATTCCTATTTTCAAACTGGTTTGAAAAATTTAATGGACAGAGCGATCATTAAACGTACGGAAAAAGAAGCTAAAGAACACGCACTCTTGCAAAATCTAGATCAAACCTTTCAAAAAATAGATGAATTGCCCTTTGATTTTGAACGCAGACGGATGAGTGTCATCGTCAAGGATGAGAACGAAGTTGTTAGTTTGGTAACCAAGGGTGCCCTAGAGGAAATGCTTGCGATTTCAACCCATGTGGAATATCAAGATCAGATTAGCCCTCTGACGGATGATATCCGAGTGGAAATCTTAAAAGAAGTGGACCAACTCAATCAACAGGGCTTACGAGTCTTGGGAGTCGCCTATAAAACAGGCTTAAAGGAAGGTTTTGCTTACTCTGTTGAAGATGAAAAGGAGATGATTCTAACAGGATATCTTGCCTTCCTAGATCCACCAAAACCATCTGCAGCCCCTGCTATCCAAGCTTTATTAGAGTATGGTGTTCAAACCAAGATCTTGACTGGGGATAATGAGAAGGTAACCCAAGCAGTATGCGAAAAAGTTGGTTTAGACGTTGATCAAATCTTGTTGGGTTCTGATATTGATGCCATGACGGACGAAGAGTTGTCCCAAGCAGTTGAGAAGGTGACGGTCTTTGCCAAACTCTCTCCGGATCAAAAAGCACGAATCATTTTACAAATCAAATTGAATGGACACTGTGTCGGCTATATGGGAGATGGGATCAATGATGCCCCTTCTATGAAAGTAGCAGATGTGGGGATTTCTGTTGATACAGCAGTAGATATTGCCAAAGAGACAGCTGATGTCATTTTGCTGGATAAGGATTTGATGGTGCTTGAAAAAGGTCTGGTTGAAGGACGCAAAGTCTATGCCAATATGACCAAATATATCAAGATGACGGTTAGCTCTAATTTCGGGAATATTCTTTCACTCTTAGTGTCTGGTATCTTCTTACCTTTCCTCCCTATGGCTCCGATTCACTTGATTGTGTTAAACCTAGTCTATGACCTTTCTTGCATCGCCTTGCCATTTGATAATGTGGATGAAGACTTTTTGAAGCATCCTCATAAGTGGGAAGCCAAGTCCATTACTCGCTTTATGATTTGGATGGGTCCGATTTCTTCTGCCTTTGATATTTTGACCTTTATCTTGCTCTATTTTGTCATTGTCCCAATGACGACAGGTCATGCTTATGTTCACGGAGCAGAGTCTGCAACGGGCTTTATCATCCTGTTCCAGACAGGTTGGTTCATTGAATCCATGTGGTCCCAAACCATGGTCATCCATATGCTTCGTTCAGCAAAACTCCCTTTCTTACAAAGCCGTCCGTCATGGTTGGTTCTTGGGACAACCTTGCTAGCAGCTAGTTTTGTGACCTTCCTTCCCTATTCTGCAATTGCTAACCTCCTTCGTTTAACCCCTTTGAAACCAATTTATTTCCTCTTTTTGCTTTTGATAATTACTCTTTATATGATAAGTGTTACAATTGTGAAACGAATCTATATCAAAAAATTTAGAAGTTGGTTATAAATTGAATTTGTCAAGAAAAAAGTACGAAAATTGCGGAAAAAGTTAAATTTTTTTAAAAATAGGTCGCAAGTCGGATGCTTTTTATGGTATAATAGACTAAACTGATAGTAACATGTAGCGAAAGGGGTAGGTACATGATCAAAATTTATACAGTCTCAAGTTGTACTAGCTGTAAAAAAGCGAAAACCTGGCTCAATGCCCACCAGTTAAGTTATAAAGAACAAAATCTCGGTAAAGAAGGAATTACAAGAGAAGAGTTATTAGATATTCTCACGAAAACAGATAATGGAATTGCCAGTATCGTTTCGTCAAAAAACCGCTACGCTAAGGCACTTGGAGTTGACATCGAGGATTTGAGTGTCAATGAAGTGCTCAACTTAATCATGGAAACACCACGGATCTTAAAGAGTCCGATTCTCGTTGACGAGAAGCGCCTGCAAGTCGGCTATAAAGAAGATGATATCCGTGCCTTCTTGCCACGCTCTGTCCGTAATGTAGAAAATGCAGAAGCACGTCTACGTGCAGCTCTATAAAACATCAAGGCTGGGAGTGACTCCTGGCCTTGTTTGCTCTTTTGTTTTGAAATCATGTGAGGAATTATGAAAAAGTTACTAATTGCTAGTTTTGCTATTCTCTTTTTGCTTGCGGGATGTGGGCAAAAAAAGGAAACCCCTGCTGCTTCCACAACAGCATCTGACCCCATCCAATCAAACCTTCCCGTTTTGGACAATGCCGAAAAGAATACGGTTGTCACCAAGACCTTGTTGATGCCGAAGTCAGAAAATGGAACGCAGCAGATTCAGACCATTACCTATAAAGGCAATCAATTTTTGACCTTGACCATTCAGCAAAAACGACCTGTCGGGGATGAACTCAAGAACTTTATCTCTGAAAATGGACTAGAGGAGACGAAAAAAGCGCTTCAAGAAGCTGAAGAGAAGGATGAGACCATCCAAGAGGCACGCAAACTAGCAGGATTTACACTGGAAACCAAGCTACTCAGCGAGACAGAAATCCAGACTACAACGACTTATGATTTTCAAGTATTGGATGTCAAAAAGGCATCTCAGATGGAATATTTAAAAAATATCGGTCTTGAAAATCTCTTAAAAAACGAACCTAGCCAATATATTGCAGATAGAGTGGCAAATGGGGCGACAGAACAATAGAAAATCCAAATTAATAGACTGACTTATTTGTAGAACGTCAGGGAATGTGCTATAATAGTACTATTCTAAGGAAAGAGGGTGTTAGAATGGGATTTACTGAAGAAACTGTACGGTTTAAATTGGATGATTCCAATAAGAAAGAGATTAGCGAGACGTTGACAGATGTCTATGCTTCTTTGAATGAAAAGGGTTATAATCCGATAAATCAAATCGTCGGTTATGTATTGAGTGGAGACCCTGCCTATGTTCCTCGTTACAACAATGCACGAAATCAAATCCGTAAGTATGAGCGCGATGAAATTGTTGAAGAATTGGTACGCTACTACCTTAAAGGACAAGGAGTCGATCTATAATCTATGAGAATTATGGGATTGGACGTTGGTTCAAAAACAGTGGGTGTTGCCATTAGCGATCCCCTAGGCTTCACTGCTCAAGGCCTTGAAATCATCCAGATTAATGAGGATCAGGGCCAGTTTGGTTTTGACCGTATCAAGGAATTGGTTGACAGCTATAAGGTGGAGCGCTTTGTAGTGGGTCTGCCCAAAAACATGAACAATACCAGCGGTCCGCGAGTAGAAGCCAGTCAAGCCTATGGTGCCAAGCTAAAAGAACTCTTTGGTTTGCCAGTAGACTATCAGGATGAGCGTTTGACAACGGTCGCTGCGGAGCGTATGTTGATTGAACAAGCAGATATCAGCCGTAACAAACGCAAGAAAGTTATTGATAAGTTGGCTGCTCAGCTGATTTTGCAAAATTATTTAGATAGAAAATTTTAAGACAGAGGAGAAACTATGTCACACGATCACAACCATGACCACGAAGAACGTGAATTGATTACGCTAGTAGATGAGCAAGGAAATGAAACCTTGTTTGAAATTCTTTTGACAATCGACGGGAAAGAAGAATTTGGTAAAAACTATGTTCTTCTAGTGCCAGTTAACGCAGAAGAAGATGAAAATGGTGAAGTTGAAATCCAAGCCTACTCATTCATCGAAAATAAAGATGGAACAGAGGGCGAATTACAACCAATCCCAGAAGACTCAGAAGACGAATGGAACATGATTGAAGAAGTCTTCAACAGCTTTATGGAGGAGTAAAAACATCCAGTGGATGTTTTTAGCCCTGCGCCAGAAATTAGAAACGCAGGAACGTCCGGGGGATATTTTTACCCCAGTTCCTTTAAATAAGAGAGAACTGGTAAGTCTGGGGGACGTTTTTACCCCACGTTGAAATTCATAGTAGCTAGTGATTAGCTAACCAGGTAAGAGGTCGGGATTTTAGTCCCGACCTCGCTTTTTATTTGTAATCATACTTTGATGTGGTAGTTGATTGGACTTTTGTTAAGGAGACATGTATGTTTGAAGTAGAAGAATGGCTGCATAGTCGGATTGGTTTAAACTTTAGATCTGGTCTTGGACGAATGCAGCGAGCTGTGGATTTGCTGGGGAATCCAGAGAGGACTTATCCTATTATCCACGTAACAGGGACTAACGGTAAAGGGTCAACTATCGCCTTTATGAGGGAGTTGTTTGTTGCTCATGGTAAAAAAGTTGGTACTTTTACCTCTCCTCATATCATCAGCATCCATGATCGAATCTGTATTAATGGACAGCCGATCGCGGAGGAAGACTTTGTCCGTATAGCTAACCAAGTCAATGAGATGGAAAAGACGCTTTTAGAAACACATGACCACTTGTCTTTCTTTGAGTTGTTGACCCTGATTGCCTTGCTTTACTTTAAAGAGCAGGAAGTGGATCTGGTTCTTCTAGAAGTGGGGATTGGTGGTTTGCTTGACACGACTAATGTCGTAACAGGCGAGATTGCAGTTATTACTTCGATTGGTCTAGATCATCAGGAGACCTTGGGCGATAGTCTGGAGAAAATAGCAGATCAGAAAGCTGGTATTTTCAAGTCTGGCAAGAAGGCGGTCATTGCTAAGCTTTCTCCAGAAGCAGAGCTTGTCTGCCAAAGTAAAGCGAGAGAGTTAGATGTAGACCTTTATCAAACCGGGCAAGACTTCACCTTAAATGCGGGAGATTTTTCAAGTAAGCTAGCAAGTTTTTCACGGCTTGAAATCAGTTTGGAAGGTGCTTATCAGCAAGAAAATGCCGCCTTGGCTTTACAAACTTTTCTTCTGTTTATGGCATCAGGAGGTGAAAGGGTCGAAGAAGAGCTTGTCAGACAGGCCTTGAAAGAGACCCACTGGGCCGGTCGATTGGAACGGATTCGTCCGCATATCTACCTAGATGGGGCTCACAATCTTCCAGCCTTGACTCGTCTGGTCGAGTTTATCCAAGGGAAAATTCAGCAAGGATACCAGGTTCATGTCCTTTTTGGTGCTCTTAAACGCAAGGATTATCAGGGGATGCTAGGCTATCTAACGGAGCAGTTGCCTCAGGTGGAACTTAAGGTAACAGGCTTTGACTACCAAGGCTCTTTAGAAGAAAGCGATGTTTCTGGTTATAAACTGGTTGACTCTTATCGTGATTTTATCAGCGAATTTGAAGAAAATGCCAATGATCAGGACCTGCTTTTCGTGACGGGCTCCCTCTACTTTATCTCGGAAGTGCGAGCAAGTTTGGTAGGAAGCGATGAGATTAGTTGACCTTCTAGGTTTAGGTTGCTATACTGTAGCTAGGAGGTATATCTGGAAACGATTCCAGCAAAACATTGGCACAAAAGAAAGGAAATCGCTATGAAAACGAGAACATTCACACTTTCTATTGCTTCTTTAGCAATTCTTAGTCTTTTAGCAGCTTGTGGACCTAAGGCACAAGCCTCTACCCAGCAATCTGCTCAGTAATCATCTACTCAACAAGAATCATCTTCTAGCACTGTTACAAGTGCTAGTCAACCACAGGCATCCTCAAGTCAGGACACTACTGTAGCTCAACCTACGAACATCGATGGTACCTATACTGGAAAAGATGAGAATGACCAAATCACTCTTGTTGTAACAGGTGAAACTGGTAGATGGACTGAGGTCGAGCCAGATGGAGATAAGGAAATCCAGCAAGTCACCTTTGAGCCAGAAAATCAACGTGTCATTATCGGTGATGATGTCAAAATTTACACGGTTAATGGTAATCAATTGATTATCGATGATATGGATCGAGAGCCATCTGACCGAGTGGTATTAACTAAGCAATAATCATTCAGTAAAAGTTCCAATGAGATAAAATCCATCTTTTTGGAGCTTTTTTGTTTAAAAACGTGACCAGTAGTTCTTTACTATTTTTTTATTTAAAGCGCTTACAAATATTTGTAAAATGAAGGGTAAGGTCGTATACTTAAGGTAAATAATCAAATAGCGCAAAGGCGCAGGAGGAAAAACATATGGCTACATTTTACGTTCCGGCAGTTAACCTTATTGGTAAAGGTGTTGTAAATGAAGTAGGTCCGTATATCAAGGAACTGGGGTATAAAAAGGCTCTTTTGGTGACAGACAAGTTCATCGAAGGCAGTGATATTTTACCCAAAGTCCTAAAACCATTAGATGCTGAAGGGATCGAATATGTGATCTTTAGCGATGTGGAGCCAAATCCGACTTGCAAGAACGTCACAGACGGAGTGGCTGCCCTGAAAGAGCATGGATGTGACTTTATCATCAGTCTTGGTGGTGGGTCTCCACAGGATGCGGCTAGTTGTATCTCTATCATCGCTACAAATGGTGGCAAACCACAGGACTACGAAGGACTTCACAAGTCTGCTGAAAAAGGGTTGCCAGTGGTTGCTATCAATACAACAGCTGGAACTTCAGCAGAAATCACCATCAACTATGTCATTACTGACGAAGAACGCAAGGCCAAGATGGTAATGGTTGATAAGAACAGCCTCGCCCTCATCTCTGTCAATGATCCAGAACTCATGCTTTCAAAACCTCAAGCGCTTACAGCAGCGACAGGTATGGATGCTCTTACCCACGCTGTCGAAGCCTTGGTAACACCGGGTGCTTATGATGTGACCAAGAAACTCTCTATCGGAGCGATTGAACTCATCAAGGAGTATCTTCCTCGTGCTGTGGCAAATGGCCATGATATTGAAGCGCGTGAGGGTATGGTCAATGCTATCTTCCTCGGTGGTATGAGCTTTAACAATGCTGGTTTGGGCTACGTTCACTCTATGGCTCACCAACTCGGTGCAGTATATAACTTGCCACATGGTGTCTGCTGTGCCATGCTTCTCCCAGTTGTAGAACGTGAAAATGCCAAGCGTGTACCAGAAGCTTTCCGCAATGTAGCCAAGGCCTTGGGACTTCATGTGGAAGGGAAAACAGACCAAGAATGTGCTGACTATGCTATCACTGAGATTGAGAAACTTTCTGAAACTGTTGGTATTCCTAAGAAACTCACTGAACTCGGTATCCAAGAAAAAGACTTTGACTTTGACTACCTTTCTAAGAATGCTTTGATTGATGCATGTGCGCCAGGCAATCCATTTATGCCAACTTTAGAAGAAACCATTGCTCTCTACAAAGAACTCTTCTAATTTTTAAAGTGAAAAAGAAACTAAATAATGCTGGAAAGAACTATCATTTTGGTAGTTCTTTTTTTAAAAATTTGCTATCCTAGACATATGAGAAAAATCAAAATTGATGTGGTTGTAGTGCCCTTAAGTGGGCATCTCTTCCCAACCTTGAATCTACTCGCACCCTTGTTGAAGGATCCCTTGTATGAGATTCGATTATTTACAGGACCGCAACGAAAAGCTGTCGCAGAGGAGATGGAATTCCAGGTGATTCCCATTTTAGAAAATTCTGTAGATGAATTTGAGCGCGTAGCCAACAATGAAGGGCAATTAAACCTTATTTCTGCTTATCGACAGTTGTCAGCTAGTCTTGATTTGATCGATGTGGTGTCTGACCAACTAGTGCAAGAGTGGCAGAAAAATCGACCAGATATTGTGATTGCGGACTTTATAACCCTCTCTGGAGGACTTGTAGCGGAAGAGTTGGGGATTCCTTGGGTTACCACTATGGCGACACAGTTTGCCATTGAAACAACAGATGGACCGCCTTGTTTCTTTGGAGGAATGGGTAGTCCAAAAACATCTTTCCAATCTGCTCAGCAATGGCTAGGAAGAAAAGGGACTCGTTTAGGGAAACGAATCGTAAGCTTTTTATTGAGAGAACGATTGAAACGTTACGATTTTAAGCTCTACAATCAGAAAGGTCAGGAAACCATCTATTCACCCTATTCCATCTTGGGGATTGGGATGAAAGAGTTGGAGCTGAAAAGTGGTTTTCCAGAGCACTACCTTTGGGTGGGACCTTTTGGCTCTTCGATTGAGAGGGCAGAGAATTACCTCCTCGATTTGGCTCCTTATGCAGGGTATAAGAAGGTCCTTGTCTCCTGCGGCACTCAGCTAGCATGGGCCAAAGACAATCTCCTCTATCAGACACAACAATTGGCTAAAGCCCATCCAGATTGCCACTTCTTTGTAACTCTGGGGTTTGGCGGACAAGACTTCCAATGTGAAGAGCTCATGGACAATGTTTCGGTGGTATCCTATCTTCCCTATAAGGAGTACATTCCTCAGATGGATTATGTGATTCATCATGGCGGTGCGGGTATTTTTTACCAGTGTATCATCTATGGCAAGCCTGCCTTGATTCTCCCCCATGACTATGATCAGTATGACTATGCGGTTCGTGGCTTAGAGGCAGGGATTGCTTTGACCGCTAAACGAGAGGATACGGAAGCGATTGGGCGAGCTTTTGATGAATTATTGGCTCGGGAGAACTGGCCAGATTTGAAGAACCTCAGTCGTGCAGCTCAAATCTATCAGCCAACAGAGATTCTGAAGAGCGAAATACATCGGCTCTTAGGGGACAAGGAGAAGTAAAAAATGAAGAAAGTATTGGTAACAGGTGCTACGGGCTTTCTAGGCAAGTATGTTGTTGAAGAGCTCAGTCAGCAGGGCTATCAGGTACGCGCTTTTGGACGCAATCCCAAGGCAGGTCAGTCTTTGGAAAATTCCTTAGTAACATTTTTTCAGGGAGATTTGACCAAGCAAGAGGATTTGGCTCAGGCTTGTCAGGGGATGGACATGGTTGTGCATGCGGGTGCTCTTTCTACCGTTTGGGGTCCTTGGGAGGATTTCTACCAGACAAATGTCTTGGGAACCAAGTATGTTCTGGATGCTTGTCGAGAGGCCGGTATTCAGCGTTTAGTTTATGTATCATCGCCGAGCATCTATGCTGCGCCTCGAGATCAGCTTGCTATCAAAGAAAGCGAAGCTCCGCAGGAAAACAAGCTTAACAACTATATACGTAGTAAACTGGCTTCGGAGAAGCTGTTTAAGGATTATCCGGATGTACCTAGCATCATCTTACGCCCCCGTGGGCTTTTTGGGATTGGGGATACCAGTATTTTACCCCGAGTTCTCAAACTCAGTCAGAAGATTGGCATTCCCTTGATAGGGGACGGTCGCCAGCTCATGGATATGACCTGTGTGGAAAATGTTGCTCTGGCCATTCGTTTGGCTCTAGAGGCCCCTCAAGCTAGTGGCGAAGTCTATAACATCACCAATGGAGAACCAAGGGAATTTAGGAGTCTGATAGAAGAAACTTTGAGAGGGCTAGGCTATCCGATAACATACCGAAAAGTGCCAGCTTCTCTTCTTTCAGCTATTGCGAGTACGCTAGAGTTTATTTACAAGATCTTGCATCTCAAAGGAGAACCGGTTCTGACACGCTATACCTATTACTTGCTGAGGTATAGCCAGACGCTGGACATCAGCAAGGCGGAGCGAGACTTGGGTTATCGCCCTCGAATCAGTATTTCAGAAGGGATTGACCAATATGTCCAAGATTATCGAAAGCATTGATTATTTCCCGGCCGGCTACTGTACCAGCTATGCGGGTTTACTGTTTAAGGGAGTCAAGAATAAAAAAATGACCTTCCCAGCGGGAGTATTTCTGATCAAGCATAGAGATAAGGGGTATCTGCTCTATGATACGGGTTATCACTATAACATTAAGACGAAGCTACGCTATGGTTTTTACCGTCTAGGAACTCCTGTTCAAATGACGGAAAAGGATCAGATTTCATACTTATTGAAGGCAAAAGGAATTAGGCCAGAAGAGATTACCTATGTCATGTTGTCTCATCTCCATCCAGACCATTTAGGAGGGGCTAGTTTTTTCCCGAACGCTCAATTTATCCTGACTCAAGAGGTTTTTGAAGTTTATCAGAAACCCAAGCTTAAGGATTTGATCTTTAAAGAGTTTTTACCAGCTGATTTTGAGAAAAGACTGACCGTTATCAAGGCAAATCAGCGCTATTCAAATTTTCCCTATGGTCCAATTTGTGACCTCTTTGGAGATGGCAGTATCCTAGTAGCATCAGTAGATGGACATGCCAAGGGGCAAGCCTGTCTCTTTATTCCTGATCATGACCTTCTCATTGCAGCAGACCTCTGTTGGGGAATTGACCTCTTACCTTATACCAAGCAGATGCACCTGATTCCTTCCTTGGTGCAGGACAACAAGGAAGCCTATATCAAGGGGGCAGAGTTCTTAGAAAATGTTCTAAGAGATGGTATCGAGGTACTGGTCAGCCATGACCCTGTAGAAAGGATTGAGCGAATTTTGTATGAAAAAAATAACCTTTCTTAAAACTTTTATCCAAACGCGTTGGCTTCATAATTTTAAGTCTCGAGAAGCCTTAGAAAACTATCAGAAAAAGCAATTAGCTAACTATATGGCCTTTCTAAAACGTGAGTCACCTTATTTTAAAAATGGGGTTCCTAGCGACTTTGATCATATGGACAAGGCCTTTATGATGGAACATTTCAATAAGCTCAACACTCAAGGAGTGGATCGAGATGAAGCTCTAGCTCTGGCCATAGAAAGTGAGAAAACACGTGACTTTACGGAACTAAAAGGTGAAGTAGCGGTTGGGCTATCTTCAGGGACGTCTGGACATCGAGGTCTCTTTATCACGACCGAGAAAGAGCGCAGTATGTGGGCGGCGGCTATTTTAGCCAAGATGTTGCCCAAGGGCCAGCTGTTTGGCCATCGCATCGCTTTTTTTCTGAGAGCTGATAATGAACTCTATCAGACTATTAATACAGCGCTCATTCGGTTAGAGTACTTTGATATTTTTAAAAATACGGATGACCATATCGGCCGTCTCAATAGCTACCAACCGACCATTGTGGTGGCGCCTGCCTCTATGTTGCTCGAGTTGAGCAAACGACTAAAGGCCGGAGAGTTAGCCATTCATCCACAAAAAATCGTTTCGGTGGCAGAAATTTTGGAAGATAAGGATAGGGAACGCATCGCAGAAGCCTTTTCTCTATCCATTATTGACCAGGTTTATCAGGCAACTGAAGGTTTTCTAGCCTGTACTTGCTCAGCTGGCAATCTCCATCTCAACGAAGACATTATCTTTGTGGAAAAGCAGTATCTGGATGACCGCCGTTTTTATCCAATCATTACGGACTTTAAACGAAGCAGTCAGCCTGTTTATCGCTACCAGCTCAATGATATCTTGGTTGAAAATCCGGAGCCTTGTCCATGTGGCTCCTGCTATACACGGATTGACAAGGTCGAAGGACGCTCTGACGACATCTTCTATTTCGATGGACTGGATGGGGGTCAAGTGACCATCTATCCAGACTTTATCAGACGGTGCATCCTCTTTGTGGAGAATGTAGGGGATTACCAAGTCAAGCAACATTCTGAGAAGTTAGTGGAAGTTTGCCTAAGTGAACGAGATGAGGCAGTGGAAGCATCTATTCTAGCACAGTTTCAACTCCTGGCCCAGCAAAAGCAGTTTATAGTTCCCGAAATCCAATTTTCAGATTATCACTGGGATACTAGCCGTAAACTCAAACGAATCCAACGTTTATGAAAGGATAATAGACAATGACAGAAGTAAAAAGACATGTAGAAATCGCTGGTTATGGTGTTTGCCTTCCCAAGCATACCGTCCAATTCAAAGACCAGACCCGTTATCGTGTAGTTGAAAATGAAGAAACGCAACTCGACTTGGCAGAAGGAGCTATCCAGCGCGCACTTGAACATGCAAATTTGGATATTAAAGATATCGATTGCCTTGTATCAGCTAGTGCAGTTGGAGTTCAGCCTATTCCTTGTACGGCAGCCTTGATTCATGAGCGCGTGGCAAAAGGACTCTCTATTCCAGCCATGGATATCAATACGACCTGTACCAGCTTTATTTCTGCTCTATCGACTATGTCCCACTTGATTGAGGCGGGCGAATACAATCGTGTCTTGATTGTGTCTAGTGAGGTTGGAAGTTTAGGGCTCAATCCCAAGCAAAAAGAAAGTTTTGAACTCTTTAGTGATGGGGCGGCAGCCTTTATTTTCCAAAAAAGTCATCAGGAAAAAGGGGTCATTGCTAGTCTCCAACGTACTTGGTCAGAAGGGGCTCACGATACGGAGATTCGTGGAGGTCTAACTTCTTTTCAACCAAAAGAGTACTCTGAAGCGAATAAGACCAACTATATGTTTGACATGAAGGGGAAGAAAATCCTCCTCTTGTCTGCTCGTAAAATCCCAGTCATGTTTGAAGAGTTTCAAGAAAAAACACAGCTAGCCTTGGGAGATGTGGACTATATCATTCCTCATCAAGCTAGTCGCGCCCTTCCTTTGGTTATGGAAAAGCTAGGTGTAGCTGAGGATCAATACCTCAACTTAGTTACTGACTATGGAAATATGGTGTCAGTCTCTGTACCGTTTGGCTTGGCTTATTCTTTGGGACATGGACTTATCAAGGAGGGAGATGTCGTCTACCTTATGGGGACTGCAGCTGGTATGACGGTCAATATGTTGGCTCTGAAATTGTAACAATCATCTAAACACGAAACGACTGGAATTTGAGCAAAGGCAAAAGGTTGCCATCTGCCCCTGAACTGAGGTATACTAGTAGAAAGATTAGTTTATCAAGCAGTTAAGGAGAATGTTAGAAAAGGAAGGGGATGTATGACGGCTAGAAAAATGCAGCTACTCATGTCCAAATATGGTTTTAGTATTACCGTTATGTTGGCAGAATTATTTATCGTCTTTGGTTTATTTCTCTATCTAGGGCGGATGGCTCCGATTGTCTGGATTATCCTAGTCATCTTAGTGAGCTTAGCGACCATTGTATCGATTGTGAATAGATCTATGAATCCTGAGAGTAAGGTAACATGGTTGTTAGTAGCCTTTGTGCCAGTTTTTGGCCCTTTGCTCTATATCATGTTTGGAGAGCGCCGTTTATCTAAAAAAGAATTGAAGCAGCTAAAGCAGCTCCAATCAATGGTTTACCGAGAGGACAATAGCAGGGCTCTCCGTTTGGAGTTAAAAGAACAAGACAAGTCGGCTTACGGGGTTATCAAATCTCTCCTCAGTATGGACACGAATGCAGATGTCTATAATCGAACGGATACCCAATTTTTTGCATCTGGTAAAAGCATGTGGCATCAGATGCTAGAAGATCTCAAGAAAGCAGAGAAGTTTATCTTTCTCGAATACTATATCATCGAAGAAGGTTTGATGTGGAATAGTATTTTGGAGATTTTGGAAGAAAAGGCAGCTCAAGGAGTAGAGGTGAAGCTCCTCTATGATGATATTGGTTGTATGGCCACTTTGCCTGGAGATTACACCATCCACCTTCGTGGTCGAGGAATTGAGGCCCATAAATTTAATAAGGTGATTCCGCGCTTAACCGTCGCCTATAACAACCGTGACCACCGTAAAATCATGGTTATTGATGGTCAAATTGCCTATACAGGTGGTGTCAATCTGGCAGATGAGTATATCAACCATATCGAACGCTTTGGTTATTGGAAAGATAGCGGTATTCGCCTAGATGGATCAGCGGTCAAGGCTTTTACTAGACTCTTTTTATCAACCTGGTATATCAACCGTGGAGAAATTAGCGACTTTGACCAATACCATCTCGAAAATCAACCAAAAGATGGGATGGGGCTCTGTATTCCCTACAGTAGCGGTCCCAAACCAATATACCGAGCCCAGGTTGGAAAAACGGTCTATCAAAATCTTATCAATCAAGCTACAGACTACGTCTACATCACGACTCCCTATCTGATCGCCGACTACGATCTAACTGAAAGTATCAAAAATGCAGCTCTGAGAGGGGTAGATGTGCGAATTGTGACGCCGTGTATCCCAGATAAGAAGGTTATTCAGTTAGTTACTCGAGGAGCCTACCCAGACTTGCTATCTGCGGGGGTTCGTATTTATGAGTATAGCCCGGGATTCCTTCATAGCAAGCAAATGCTTGTTGATGGAGAGGCGGCTACTGTGGGAACCATCAATTTTGACTATCGGAGTTTGCTTCACCACTATGAAAATGCCGTCTTGCTTTATAGAACGCAGGCCATCATCGATATTGAAAGGGACTTTGAAGAGATTTTTAAAGTTTCTCAAGAAATTTATCCCCACACCATCAAAACAAGCTGGTATCAAAGCCTGATCAAGGAAATTGTCCAGTTGTTTGCACCTATGCTCTAACTATCCATCAAGATCTAGCCCAAGGCTGGATCTTTTTTGTCTTCTTACGAATAGATAGGTAAAGGAGAAAACCATGCTTAATCTAGAAGATGACGATTTTATTAGAGAGTATAGAGACAGTCGATTCCACCGTTTTCGTGAAATCGAACGCTTTGCGATATTGGATAAGAAATTCAGCAAATATCAATCCCAAGCTGACATTCCTGTAAGATTTTGATATACTAAAACAGATAAACTTAGAGGAGAAATTGAATGAATGTATATGGGAAAATAGATGAGAAACAAGAAGAATCTCATTACCAAGACTGGTCTGTTCCAGAAAAGCGAGAAGGAGCTCCGACCCCCTTTTTTAGTATCTTGCTTTGGAGTTTAGTGGCTACAGCTATTTCTGTGGTTATCCCCCTTATTTTTGGTTTAGTGAGTCCGCGACAAACTCAGGATCTTTATACCGGTTGGGCTTTGCATCAAAATGGTCAAATGTATACAGATTATTTTGGGACGGAGGGATTGCTCTATTACCTGCTTGCATATCTTTCACAAGGCAGTATTCTGATTGCTTTGGTTGAGTGGTTGGCCTTGTTTGGAGCAGGCGTTTTTCTTTTTAAATCTGCGGATAGTCTTACAGACCGTGTAGAAGAAGCCAAGCAGCTTGTGTTTGTGTTTAATTTGTTGGTAGCAGGTCTCGCTTTTGGTGGTGGCTATGCTCTCTTGCTAGCCTTGCCTTTCCTATTTTATTCACTTAGCATTGTTACGAACTACCTAGCTTATCCAAACGGTGACAAAGGATTTTTACGTGTTGGTATGAGCCTTGCTCTCGCTTTCTTCCTTGCGCCAATCCCAACAGCCTTATTTGCAGCTACACTAGCCTTGGGAATTATCGGCTTTAACTTAGGCAAAGGTCACTTTGTTCATGGTTTATATCAATTTTTTGCGTCAGCCTTAGGGTTCTCACTCTTATTCTATCCTTTGGGCTACTATACAGTGTTAACAGGTAGTTTTGGGGATGCCATTAGCCAGACCTTGTATCCGGTAAATACTCTTAGCTTCTTTTCAAATGCGCATTTGCTTGAAAATGCAGCCTTCTACGGCTTACTTGCCATTGGGCTAGGTTCCCTTAGTTTGCTCTTTTCTGGTTTGTTCCAGTCAAAATCAGCTAAGCAATATTCCCTATCGATTGCTGCTAGTTTGGGCTTATTGCTTTCTTTGGGGCTCTTGATTTTTTCCAAAGAACCCATCAACGGTACTCATCTTGTGGTACTAATTCCTTTCTTGGTCTTGCTCCTTCTGACAGGAATCAAGGAAGATGTTTCGGATGGAGGCAGTCGTCGTAGAAGAAGACGTGAGAAACAAACTTCTTTCCTTAAAGGAAATTTCTATCTACCACTGATTGCCCTTGCCTATCTTATTGTTCTTCCTATCGTGAGTCGCTACCTTTCGCATCCAGCGACTTATCAGGAGAGAGAACGTCTTGCTAGCATGGTAAAACAGCAAACGAGTTCTGAGGATCGTGTCTATGCTTGGGATGATCGTCCTGATTTCTACCGTGCAAGTGAACGCTTGGCGCCGACTTCTCTATCAACTCCAACACTCTATACTGCAAGCGACGAAAATAAAACCAAACTGATGAATGATCTGAAAGAGAATCAACCGAAGATGATTGTGGTCAATCAAAAAGTTGCCTTGTGGTCAGATGTAGAGAGCTGGCTCAGTGAAAACTATGAGCTTGTTCAGACAAGTACTAGCGAGTTCAAACTTTATAAATCAAAATAACAAAAATCAATATCTTGTGGAATTTTAAAAATTTTAGGATTTTTAACACAAGATATTGATTTTTATTTTTAGAGTGGTATAATACTGAATATAAACTATTTAACAATATTTTAGAAAAGAGCATGGATATGATTGTATTAGAAGAAAAGCTTGCAACCGTTCCCACCTTGTTCGTTGAAAAACGAGATGGTAGACGTGTAGTATTTGATGTAGACAAGATTGACAAGGCTCTCCACAAGGCGGCAGAAAAAGTTATGGACGTTACGCCTCTAGTAGAAAAACGCCTAAATGGTCTAGTTGAAAGAATCGTTACCGAAATTCACAGTCGTTTCCCTAAAGGTGTGAAGATTTATGAGATTCAGAATATCGTAGAACATGAACTTCTTGAAGCCAAAGAATATGCCTTGGCTGAAGAGTATATCACCTATCGGACACAGAGGGATTTTGAGCGCTCAAAAGCGACAGATATCAACTTTAGCATTCATAAACTTCTCAATAAAGATCAAGCGGTTGTCAATGAAAATGCCAATAAAGACAGCGATGTCTTTAATACTCAACGTGATTTGACAGCAGGGATTGTGGGGAAATCAATCGGATTGCAAATGCTTCCTAAGCACGTAGCCAATGCTCACCAGAAAGGGGATATCCACTATCATGACTTGGACTACAGCCCCTACACTCCTATGACTAACTGCTGTTTGATTGATTTTAAAGGGATGTTGGAAAATGGCTTTAAAATTGGTAACGCAGAGGTAGAGAGTCCCAAGTCTATCCAGACTGCGACAGCTCAGATTTCGCAAATCATTGCCAACGTTGCTTCTAGCCAGTACGGGGGCTGTTCAGCTGACCGTATTGATGAAGTCTTGGCACCTTATGCAGAGAAGAATTACCAAAAGCACCTCAAAGATGCGGAAGAGTGGGTCTTGCCTGAAAAATGGGATGATTATGCTTGGAAGAAAACCCAAAAAGACATCTATGATGCCATGCAATCTCTTGAGTATGAAATCAACACCCTCTTCACTTCAAATGGACAAACACCTTTTACTTCACTAGGTTTTGGTTTAGGAACTAGTCGTTTTGAACGGGAAATTCAAAAAGCTATCTTGACCATTCGTATCAAGGGTCTTGGCTCAGAACACCGCACAGCCATCTTCCCTAAACTCATCTTTACGCTTAAAAGAGGCCTTAACTTGGAAGAAGGGACTCCAAACTATGACATCAAACAGTTGGCCCTCGAGTGTGCAACCAAACGGATGTACCCGGATGTCTTATCCTATGATAAGATTATCGAGTTGACTGGTTCTTTCAAGGTTCCTATGGGCTGCCGTTCGTTCCTCCAAGGATGGAAGGATGAGAATGGCGTAGAAGTCAATTCTGGTCGGATGAATCTAGGTGTTGTGACAGTCAATCTGCCTCGTATCGCCCTTGAGTCTGAGGGCGACATGAATAAGTTCTGGGAAATCTTCAACGAGCGGATGAATATCGCAGAAGATGCTCTGGTTTATCGTGTCGAACGAACCAAGGAAGCAACACCAGCAAACGCCCCTATTCTCTATCAGTACGGGGCCTTCGGACGCCGTCTTGGAAAAGACGAGAGCGTTGATCAGCTCTTTAAGAATCGTCGTGCGACAGTTTCGCTGGGCTACATTGGTTTGTACGAGGTAGCGACAGTCTTCTTTGGAAATAGCTGGGAACACAATCCAGAAGCCAAGGAATTCACGCTGGATATCATTCGCGATATGAAACGTCGGGTGGAAGAGTGGTCTGATCAATATGGCTATCATTTCTCTATCTACTCAACACCGTCTGAAAGTCTAACAGATCGCTTCTGTCGCTTGGATACAGAAAAGTTCGGTTCTATTCCTGATATTACAGACAAGGAATACTACACCAACTCGTTCCACTATGATGTGCGTAAAAATCCAACGCCGTTTGAAAAATTGGACTTTGAGAAGGCTTATCCAGAAGCAGGTGCAACAGGTGGTTTCATCCACTACTGTGAGTATCCAGTTCTCCAACAAAATCCAAAAGCCTTGGAAGCTGTCTGGGACTACGCCTATGATCGTGTAGGCTATCTAGGGACCAATACTCCGATTGATCATTGTTATAAGTGTGACTTTGAAGGGGATTTTGAACCGACAGAGAGGGGCTTTGCTTGTCCAAACTGTGGGAATAGCGACCCAAAAACAGTAGACGTAGTCAAACGAACTTGTGGCTATCTAGGTAACCCTCAGGCTCGTCCGATGGTTAATGGACGCCACAAGGAAATCGCTGCGCGTGTCAAACACATGAATGGTTCAACCATTAAAACAGCCGGACATGAAGTAACAAATTAGAAGGAAATGGAATGGGGAAATACCAATTAGACGATAAGGGACGTGCACAAGTGACCCGTTATCACGAGAAACATTCGAAAGGTGGAACAGGTAAAAAAGAACGCTTGCTCAATCTTAGAGAACAGTTTTTAAACAAGAACAAGAAAAAATAAAAGTGAGAGTCCGCTCTCGCTTTTCTCTTAGCAGGAGGTAAGGATGGAACTACGCAGACCAACATTGGCAGATAAAGAAACAGTTTTAGAGATGATGGCAGAGTTTGAACAGACTCAATCAGCCCACGATGGTGGGTTTTGGAACGCCAACAATTTTGTTTATGAAGAGTGGCTAGAAGAAAATCTTCAAGCGGAAGCGGGACTCAATATTCCTGAAAACTGGGTTCCTGCTATCCAGCTGGTTAGTTTTGACGTAGCAGGCCAAGCTCTTGGCTTTCTCAACCTTCGTCTCCGATTAAATGACTACTTACTAGAAAATGGGGGCCATATTGGCTACTCCATTCGTCCATCTGAAAGAGGTAAGGGTTATGCGAAAGAATCCCTCCGACAAGGTCTACAAGTTGCTAAGGGAAAGAATATCAAACGAGCTCTGGTAACTTGTAGCACAGAAAATCCTGCCAGCCGAGCTGTTATCTTAGCTAATGGTGGTGTCTATGAGGATGTTCGAAACGGAACGGAGCGCTACTGGGTTGATGTCGATTAAGGAGGAAGCATGGAGCTAAGACGACCAACTTTGGAAGATAAAGAAGCGATATTAGAGATGATTGCGGAGTTCGATGCAGCAAAATCCTATATGCACGGTGGCATGGGCTCCGCTTGGAAGCGAGCAAAGGATTATGAGGATTGTTTAAAGATTGTAGAGCAGCAAGAGGATGCTGCCAACCTGCCAGTAGGCTGGGTTCCTGCAATCAAATTTTTATCCTTTGGTGAGACTGGCTTGCCTTTGGGATTTTTAGCCCTGCGCTTGTCCTTGAATGACAAATTATTTGTGGAAGGCGGTCATATTGGCTATTCTATCCGTCCCAGTCAACGAGGCAAAGGATATGGGAAGGAGCAGTTGAGATTAGGACTAGCAGAGGCTCGAAAGCAAGGATTGGAACGAGTGCTGATTACCTGCGATGAAGACAACGAAGCCAGCCGCCGCACGATTCTCTCCGCTGGCGGTGTTTACGAAAATACAATCGATAGAAGTCAGCGCTATTGGATAGATTTGGAGTAGAAGGATGACATGGAATACACCAAAACCTGGTGAATGGAAAAGCGAGGAACTTAGTAAAGGGCGGATCATTGATTATAAGGCCTTTAACTTTGTCGATGGAGAAGGTGTGCGCAACTCTCTCTATGTATCAGGCTGTATGTTTCACTGCGAGGGGTGCTATAATGTTGCGACTTGGTCTTTCAACGCAGGCATTCCCTATACGCCAGAGTTAGAAGAACAGATCATGGAAGATCTTGCCCAACCTTATGTTCAAGGCTTGACCTTACTTGGAGGAGAACCTTTTCTCAATACTGGTATCCTCTTGCCCCTCGTTAAACGCATTCGGAAGGAATTGCCAGATAAAGACATCTGGTCCTGGACGGGCTACACGTGGGAAGAAATGATGCTGGAAACTCCAGATAAACTGGAACTCTTATCACTGATTGACATCCTTGTCGATGGACGGTATGATAAAAGCAAGCGTAATCTCATGCTCCAGTTTCGAGGTTCCTCTAATCAACGGATTATCGATGTGCAAAAATCTCTCAAAAGTGGGCAAGTAGTGATTTGGGATAAGCTTAATGACGGAAAAGAAAGCTATGAACAGGTGAAGAGAGAATGAAGAAAAAAGACCTGATAGAACAACTGGTTTCAGAGATTGAAACGGGAAGGGTTAGGACGCTGGGGATTTACGGTCATGGGGCTTCAGGTAAATCAACCTTCGCTCAGGAATTATATCAAGCCCTAGATTCTACTACAGTAAATTTGCTAGAAACAGATCCCTATATCACCTCAGAACGTCACCTGGTAGTACCAAAGCAAGCACTTGATCAAAAGGTGACAGCTTGTCTGCCTGTAGCGCATGAACTGGCAAGTTTGCAGAGAGATATTCTCGCCTTGCAGGCAGGTATGGATGTCTTAACAATCGATGAACCGTGGAAGGCTAGTGAAATCTTATCTGGAGCAAAACCAATTCTGATTGTTGAAGGGATGTCTGTGGGCTTTCTACCCAAGGAACTCTTTGACAAAACTATCTGCTTCTACGCGGACGAAGAAACAGAAATAAAAAGGCGTCTAGCTCGAGATACGATTATGAGAAATCGAGATACTTCCTTTATACTAGCTAGCCATCAAATGAGACGGGAGCAGTATCTGCGTTACTATAGAGAAACCGAGTCTAAAGCAGATATCTTAGTGGATCAATCGCAAGACAAATTCAAAGTCAAAATGACTCGTATTATATAGAAGAAAAGATTGGTTTTAATAGTCGTAAATTAGTAATTGTATGAAGATGAAATAGGAAAACAGTTTCATCCCAAAAAAACGAAAAAAACCTAACAAATCCCTTGCAATCGCAGGGGCTTTGTGTTATTCTATTATGGTGCTGTAAATTACAGCCTTAGCTTTGATGCAAGAGGTTGCGACACGCTCGGTTGCATTGCCACGCAACGCGCGTCGGTTTTCTTGTGGAGCTAGCCTATTATCTTAAATAGACGAAAAGGAGAAAAAGATGGCAAACAAAAAAATCCGTATCCGTTTGAAAGCTTACGAACACCGTACGCTTGACACAGCGGCTGCAAAAATCGTAGAATCAGCTACTCGTACAGGTGCACAAGTTGCGGGTCCAATCCCACTTCCGACTGAACGTAGCCTCTACACAATCATTCGTGCGACTCACAAATACAAAGACTCTCGCGAACAATTTGAAATGCGTACACACAAGCGTTTGATCGATATCGTTAACCCAACTCAAAAAACAGTTGATGCGTTGATGAAATTGGATCTTCCAAGTGGTGTAAACGTAGAAATCAAACTTTAATTTAAAGCTTGATACCTTGAGCATGAAAAACGCTCGTTAAAAACTTTTTGAATAAAAAATATAGAAAAGGAACTATTTTCTCATGACAAAAGGAATCTTAGGGAAAAAAGTGGGAATGACTCAAATCTTCACTGAAGCTGGCGAATTGATCCCTGTAACAGTTATTGAAGCAACTCCAAACGTTGTTCTTCAAGTTAAAACTGTTGAAACAGACGGATACAACGCTATCCAAGTTGGTTTTGATGACAAACGCGAAGTATTGAGCAACAAACCTGCTAAAGGACATGTAGCGAAAGCTAACACGGCTCCTAAGCGCTTCATTCGTGAATTCAAAAACGTTGAAGGCTTGGAAGTTGGTGCTGAAATCACAGTTGAAACATTCGCAGCTGGAGACGTTGTTGACGTAACTGGTACTTCTAAAGGTAAAGGTTTCCAAGGTGTTATCAAACGCCATGGACAATCACGTGGACCAATGGCTCACGGTTCTCGTTACCACCGTCGTCCAGGTTCTATGGGACCTGTTGCACCTAACCGCGTGTTCAAAGGTAAAAACCTTGCAGGACGTATGGGTGGCGACCGCGTGACAATTCAAAACCTTGAAGTTGTACAAGTTGTTCCAGAAAAGAACGTTATCCTTATCAAAGGTAACGTACCAGGTGCTAAGAAATCTCTTATCACTATCAAGTCAGCAGTTAAAGCTGGTAAATAATAAGGAAAGGGGAATACAGTCAAAATGGCAAATGTAACATTATTCGACCAAACTGGTAAACAAGCTGGCGAAGTTGTTCTTAACGATGCAATCTTTGGTATTGAACCAAACCAATCTGTTGTGTTTGATGTGATCATCAGCCAACGTGCTAGCCTTCGTCAAGGAACTCACGCAGTTAAAAATCGCTCAGCTGTTTCAGGTGGCGGACGCAAACCATGGCGTCAAAAAGGAACTGGACGTGCTCGTCAAGGTTCTATCCGCTCTCCACAATGGCGTGGTGGTGGAACTGTCTTCGGACCAACTCCACGTAGCTATGCGTACAAACTTCCTCAAAAAGTTCGTCGCCTTGCGCTTAAATCTGTTTACTCAGAAAAAGTTGCTGAAAACAAATTTGTAGCCGTTGATTCTCTTGAATTTACAGCTCCAAAAACTGCTGAATTTGCAAAAGTTCTTGCAGCTTTGAGCATCGATTCTAAAGTCCTTGTTATTCTTGAAGAAGGAAACGAATTCGCAGCTCTTTCAGCTCGTAACCTTTCAAACGTGAAAGTTGCGACTGCTACAACTGCAAGTGTTCTTGACATCGCAAATAGTGACAAACTCCTTGTTACTCAAGCAGCTATCTCTAAAATCGAGGAGGTTCTTGCATAATGAATTTGTATGATGTTATCAAAAAACCTGTTATCACTGAAAGCTCAATGGCTCAACTTGAAGCAGGAAAGTATGTATTTGAAGTTGACACTCGTGCACACAAACTTTTGATTAAGCAAGCTGTTGAAGCTGCTTTTGAAGGTGTTAAGGTTGCAAATGTCAATACAATCAACGTAAAACCCAAAGCTAAACGTGTTGGACGTTACACTGGTTTTACTAACAAAACTAAAAAAGCTATCATCACACTTACAGCTGATTCAAAAGCGATCGAGTTGTTTGCTGCTGAAGCTGAATAATCTAAGGAGGAAATATCGTGGGAATTCGTGTTTATAAACCAACAACAAACGGTCGCCGTAATATGACTTCTTTGGATTTCGCTGAAATCACAACAAGCGCTCCTGAAAAATCATTGCTTGTTGCTTTGAAGAACAAGGCTGGTCGTAACAACAACGGTCGTATCACTGTTCGTCACCAAGGTGGTGGGCACAAACGTTTCTACCGTTTGGTTGACTTCAAACGTAACAAAGACAACGTTGAAGCAGTTGTTAAAACTATCGAGTACGATCCAAACCGTTCTGCAAACATCGCTCTTGTACACTACACAGACGGTGTGAAAGCATACATCATCGCTCCAAAAGGTCTTGAAGTTGGTCAACGTATCGTTTCAGGCCCAGAAGCAGATATCAAAGTCGGAAATGCTCTTCCACTTGCTAACATTCCAGTTGGTACTTTGATCCACAACATCGAGTTGAAACCAGGTCGTGGTGGAGAATTGGTGCGTGCAGCTGGAGCTTCTGCTCAAGTATTGGGTCAAGAAGGTAAATATGTTCTTGTTCGTCTTCAATCTGGCGAAGTACGTATGATTCTTGGAACTTGTCGTGCAACAGTTGGTGTTGTCGGAAACGAACAACATGGACTTGTAAACCTTGGTAAAGCAGGACGTAGCCGTTGGAAAGGTATCCGCCCAACAGTTCGTGGTTCTGTAATGAACCCTAACGATCACCCACACGGTGGTGGTGAAGGTAAAGCACCAGTTGGTCGTAAAGCGCCATCTACTCCATGGGGCAAACCTGCTCTTGGTCTTAAAACTCGTAACAAGAAAGCGAAATCCGACAAACTTATCGTTCGTCGTCGCAACGAGAAATAATAGTAAACTAGTCGCTTAAGCAACTAGGAAATCCGCCAGCTCGGTAGCGCTCCATGTGAGCGCAAGCCGCTGTGGTACAACATTTAAAGGAGAAAACATAAAAATGGGACGCAGTCTTAAAAAAGGACCTTTCGTCGATGAGCATTTGATGAAAAAAGTTGAAGCTCAAGCTAACGACGAAAAGAAAAAAGTTATCAAAACTTGGTCACGTCGTTCAACGATCTTCCCAAGTTTCATTGGTTACACTATTGCAGTTTATGACGGACGTAAACACGTACCTGTTTACATCCAAGAAGACATGGTAGGTCACAAACTTGGTGAATTCGCACCGACTCGTACTTACAAAGGTCACGCTGCAGACGACAAGAAAACACGTAGAAAATAAGGAGAACATAAATGGCAGAAATTACTTCAGCTAAAGCAATGGCTCGTACAGTACGTGTTTCACCTCGTAAATCACGTCTTGTTCTTGACAATATTCGTGGTAAAAGCGTAGCCGACGCTATTGCAATTTTGACATTCACTCCAAACAAAGCTGCTGAAATCATCTTGAAAGTTTTGAACTCAGCTGTAGCTAACGCTGAAAACAACTTTGGTTTGGACAAAGCTAACTTGGTAGTATCTGAGGCATTCGCAAACGAAGGACCAACTATGAAACGTTTCCGTCCACGTGCGAAAGGTTCAGCTTCACCAATCAACAAACGTACAGCTCACATCACCGTAGCTGTTGCAGAAAAATAAGGAGGTAACATCGTGGGTCAAAAAGTACATCCAATTGGTATGCGTGTCGGCATCATCCGTGATTGGGATGCCAAATGGTATGCTGAAAAAGAATACGCGGATTACCTTCATGAAGATCTTGCAATCCGTAAATTCGTTCAAAAAGAACTTGCTGACGCAGCAGTTTCAACTATCGAAATTGAACGCGCAGTGAACAAAGTTAACGTTTCACTTCACACTGCTAAACCAGGTATGGTTATCGGTAAAGGTGGCGCTAACGTTGATGCACTCCGTGCAAAACTTAACAAATTGACTGGAAAACAAGTACACATCAACATCATCGAAATCAAACAACCTGATTTGGATGCTCACCTTGTAGGTGAAGGAATTGCTCGTCAATTGGAGCAACGTGTTGCTTTCCGTCGTGCACAAAAACAAGCAATCCAACGCGCAATGCGTGCTGGAGCTAAAGGAATCAAAACTCAAGTATCAGGTCGTTTGAACGGTGCAGATATTGCCCGTGCTGAAGGATACTCAGAAGGAACTGTTCCACTCCACACACTTCGTGCAGATATCGATTACGCTTGGGAAGAAGCAGATACTACATACGGTAAACTTGGTGTTAAAGTATGGATCTACCGTGGTGAAGTTCTTCCAGCTCGTAAAAACACTAAAGGAGGTAAATAACCAATGTTAGTACCTAAACGTGTTAAACACCGTCGTGAATTCCGTGGAAAAATGCGCGGTGAAGCAAAAGGTGGAAAAGAAGTAGCATTCGGTGAATACGGCCTTCAAGCTACAACTAGCCACTGGATTACTAACCGCCAAATCGAAGCTGCTCGTATCGCCATGACTCGTTATATGAAACGTGGTGGTAAAGTTTGGATTAAAATCTTCCCACACAAATCATACACTGCTAAAGCTATCGGTGTGCGTATGGGATCTGGTAAAGGGGCACCTGAAGGTTGGGTTGCACCAGTTAAACGCGGTAAAGTGATGTTCGAAATCGCTGGTGTATCTGAAGAGATTGCACGTGAAGCGCTTCGTCTTGCTAGCCACAAATTGCCAGTTAAAACTAAATTCGTAAAACGTGAAGCAGAATAAGGAGAAGGCATGAAACTTAATGAAGTAAAAGAATTTGTTAAAGAACTTCGTGGTCTTTCTCAAGAAGAACTCGCGAAGCGCGAAAACGAATTGAAAAAAGAATTGTTTGAACTTCGTTTCCAAGCTGCTACTGGTCAATTGGAACAAACAGCTCGCTTGAAAGAAGTTAAAAAACAAATCGCTCGTATCAAAACAGTTCAATCTGAAGCGAAATAATAGACTAGGGAAGGAGAAATTTCAATGGAACGCAATAATCGTAAAGTTCTTGTTGGACGTGTTGTATCTGACAAAATGGACAAGACAATCACAGTTGTAGTTGAAACTAAACGTAACCACCCAGTCTATGGTAAACGTATTAACTACTCTAAGAAATACAAAGCACATGATGAAAACAATGTTGCCAAAGAAGGCGATATCGTACGTATCATGGAAACTCGTCCGCTTTCAGCTACAAAACGTTTCCGTCTTGTAGAAGTTGTTGAAGAAGCGGTCATCATCTAATCAAACCTGAAAGGAGAAAACTGAAATGATTCAAACAGAAACTCGTTTGAAAGTCGCAGACAACAGCGGTGCACGCGAAATCTTGACTATCAAAGTTCTTGGTGGTTCTAAACGTAAATTTGCGAACATCGGTGATGTTATTGTGGCATCTGTAAAACAAGCTACTCCTGGTGGTGCGGTTAAAAAAGGTGACGTTGTAAAAGCTGTTATCGTTCGTACTAAATCAGGTGCTCGTCGTGCTGATGGTTCATACATCAAGTTTGACGAAAATGCAGCCGTTATCATCCGTGATGATAAAACTCCTCGCGGAACACGTATCTTTGGCCCAGTTGCACGTGAATTGCGTGAAGGTGGCTTCATGAAGATCGTGTCACTTGCTCCAGAAGTACTTTAATTTTTAGAAACAAACTAGTCCCCTAGCTTCAAGCTAGGGTGCCCTTGTGGGCGTAAGAAAAATCAAGGAGAAACCTAATGTTTGTAAAAAAAGGCGACAAAGTTCGCGTAATCGCTGGTAAAGATAAGGGAACAGAGGCTGTTGTCCTTACTGCCCTTCCAAAAGTAAACAAAGTTATCGTTGAAGGTGTTAACATCGTTAAGAAACACCAACGTCCAACTAACGAGCTTCCTCAAGGTGGTATCATCGAGAAAGAAGCAGCTATCCACGTATCAAACGTTCAAGTATTGGACAAAAATGGTGTAGCTGGTCGTGTTGGTTACAAATTTGTAGACGGTAAAAAAGTTCGCTACAACAAAAAATCAGGCGAAGTGCTTGATTAATCACGAAGGAAAGGAGAAGTATAATGGCAAATCGTTTAAAAGAAAAATATCTTAATGAAGTAGTTCCTGCTTTGACAGAACAATTCAACTACTCATCAGTGATGGCTGTGCCTAAAGTAGATAAGATCGTTTTGAACATGGGTGTTGGTGAAGCTGTATCAAACGCTAAAAGCCTTGAAAAAGCTGCTGAAGAATTGGCACTTATCTCAGGTCAAAAACCACTTATCACTAAAGCTAAAAAATCAATCGCCGGCTTCCGTCTTCGTGAAGGTGTAGCGATCGGTGCAAAAGTTACCCTTCGTGGGGAACGTATGTACGAATTCTTGGATAAATTGGTTTCAGTTTCACTTCCACGTGTGCGTGACTTCCACGGTGTTCCAACAAAATCATTTGATGGACGCGGAAACTACACTCTTGGTGTGAAAGAACAATTGATCTTCCCAGAAATCAACTTTGATGACGTTGACAAAACTCGTGGTCTTGACATCGTTATCGTAACAACTGCTAACACTGACGAAGAGTCACGTGCATTGCTTACAGGCCTTGGAATGCCTTTTGCAAAATAATATAGGAGGTAAATCTAATGGCTAAAAAATCAATGATTGCTAAGAACAAACGTCCAGCGAAGTTCTCTACTCAAGCTTATACTCGTTGTGAAAAATGTGGTCGTCCACATTCAGTTTACCGCAAATTTAAACTTTGCCGTGTTTGCTTCCGTGAATTAGCTTACAAAGGACAAATTCCTGGTGTAACAAAAGCATCTTGGTAATTTAAGATATCAAGGGCGTCAAAACTCCAGGTGAAAATAGGAAACTTGACGAAGAAACTGAAGTTTCTAGGAAAGTTTATCTTTTTCACGCAGAGTTTAGCCCGGGTTCAGTTGGGCTTGCCAATTTGAACACGAGCTACAGCTTTGGCAAAAAAGACCAATTTGCTTTGGAGCATCGCTCCTGCATCAAATTGCCTATTTTTGCTCTTGCTGTTACGCTCTTTGTATCATGTGTTAACTAGCAAGTGCAACTTGCAAACTACTAGTAAGAGGAGAAAAACAAAATGGTTATGACTGACCCAATCGCAGACTTCCTAACTCGTATTCGTAACGCTAACCAAGCGAAACACGAAGTACTTGAAGTACCTGCATCAAATATCAAAAAAGGGATTGCTGAAATCCTTAAACGCGAAGGTTTTGTAAAAAACGTTGAAATCATCGAAGATGACAAACAAGGCATCATCCGTGTATTCCTTAAATATGGACCAAACGGTGAAAAAGTTATCACTAACTTGAAACGTGTTTCTAAACCAGGACTTCGTGTCTACAAAAAACGTGAAGATCTTCCAAAAGTACTTAACGGACTTGGAATTGCTATCCTTTCAACTTCTGAAGGTTTGCTTACTGATAAAGAAGCACGCCAAAAGAATGTTGGTGGGGAAGTTATCGCTTACGTTTGGTAATTGATGATGTGAGAGCGTTAAAAGAATGCTGTGGAAATAGAAAGTTTGTAGCAGGAGTGATGCTCTAAGACAAACTTATCTTTTTCACCAAATTCTTAGCTCGAACTCAAATCAGATACAAAGCTCGTAAAGAACAAAGCAAAATTAGGAAGTCGGAGAAGTTTGTTTACAAACAAGCCAACTTATTTATTTTGCACAGTTCTTAGAGCGAGTTCAATTTAGCTATTGAACTCAATGAGTATCTTTAACCCCGTGAAAACTGGCCATTTAGGCCTGACAATTTAACAGGAGAAAATAAACATGTCACGTATTGGTAATAAAGTTATCGTGTTGCCTGCTGGTGTTGAAGTCACTAACAATGACAACGTAGTAACTGTAAAAGGACCTAAAGGAGAACTTACTCGTAAGTTCTCAAAAGATATTGAAATTCGCGTGGAAGGTACTGAAGTAACTCTTCACCGTCCAAACGATTCAAAAGAAATGAAAACTATCCACGGAACTACTCGTGCCCTTTTGAACAACATGGTAATTGGTGTATCAGAAGGATTCAAGAAAGAACTTGAAATGCGTGGGGTTGGTTACCGTGCACAACTTCAAGGATCAAAACTTGTTTTGGCTGTTGGTAAATCTCATCCAGATGAAGTTGAAGCTCCAGAAGGGATTACTTTTGAACTTCCAAACCCAACAACGATCGTTGTTAGCGGAATTTCAAAAGAAGTGGTTGGTCAAACAGCTGCTTACGTACGTAGCCTTCGTTCACCAGAACCTTACAAAGGTAAAGGTATTCGTTACGTTGGAGAGTACGTTCGTCTTAAAGAAGGTAAAACAGGTAAATAATGTTGAGTGGTTGATTTTTAACCACCAACCTATTTTCCAACTTTGTGCATAGCACGCGATTTAAAACTAAAGAGGTGAAAACTGTGATTTCTAAACCAGATAAAAACAAACTCCGTCAAAAACGCCACCGTCGCGTTCGCGGAAAACTCTCTGGAACTGCTGATCGCCCACGTTTGAACGTATTCCGTTCTAATACAGGCATCTACGCTCAAGTGATTGATGACGTAGCGGGTGTAACGCTCGCAAGTGCTTCAACTCTTGACAAAGAAGTTTCAAAAGGAACTAAAACTGAACAAGCCGTTGCTGTCGGTAAACTCGTTGCAGAACGTGCAAACGCTAAAGGTATTTCAGAAGTGGTGTTCGACCGCGGTGGATATCTATATCACGGACGTGTGAAAGCTTTGGCTGATGCAGCTCGTGAAAACGGATTGAAATTCTAATAGGAGGACACTAGAAAATGGCATTTAAAGACAATGCAGTTGAATTAGAAGAACGCGTAGTTGCTGTCAACCGTGTTACAAAAGTTGTTAAAGGTGGACGTCGTCTTCGTTTCGCAGCTCTTGTTGTTGTCGGTGACCACAACGGTCGTGTAGGATTTGGTACTGGTAAGGCTCAAGAAGTTCCAGAAGCAATCCGCAAAGCAGTAGAAGATGCTAAGAAAAACTTGATTGAAGTTCCTATGGTTGGAACAACAATCCCACACGAAGTTCTTTCAGAATTCGGTGGAGCTAAAGTATTGTTGAAACCTGCTGTAGAAGGTTCTGGAGTTGCCGCTGGTGGTGCGGTTCGTGCCGTTGTGGAATTGGCAGGTGTGGCAGATATTACATCTAAATCACTTGGTTCTAACACTCCAATCAACATTGTTCGCGCAACTGTTGAAGGTTTGAAACAATTGAAACGCGCTGAAGAAGTTGCTGCCCTTCGTGGTATTTCAGTTTCTGATTTGGCATAAGAAAGGGGATAAAATGGCTCAAATTAAAATTACTTTGACTAAGTCTCCAATCGGACGCATTCCATCACAACGTAAAACTGTTGTAGCACTTGGACTTGGCAAATTGAACAGCTCTGTTATCAAAGAAGACAACGCTGCTATCCGTGGTATGATCACTGCAGTATCTCACTTGGTAACAGTTGAAGAAGTAAACTAATGATTTTTAGGGGATGTGCAGTATACCATCCCCTAAAACTGGATATAGTCATCTATGATGACATCGTATAGGCGAGTTGATAAGGGAGACAACCTTTTCTCCCTTATCGGCGCTAGCATTTTACAAAAGAGGAGAAAATAAAAATGAAACTTCATGAATTGAAACCTGCAGAAGGTTCTCGTAAAGTACGTAACCGTGTTGGTCGTGGTACTTCATCAGGTAACGGTAAAACATCTGGTCGCGGTCAAAAAGGTCAAAAAGCTCGTAGCGGTGGCGGAGTTCGCCTTGGTTTTGAAGGTGGACAAACTCCATTGTTCCGTCGTCTTCCAAAACGTGGATTCACTAACATCAACGCTAAAGAATACGCAATTGTAAACCTTGACCAATTGAACGTCTTTGAAGATGGTGCTGAAGTGACTCCAGTTGTGCTTATCGAATCAGGAATTGTGAAAGCTGAAAAATCAGGCGTTAAAATTCTTGGTAACGGTGAATTGACTAAGAAATTGACTGTTAAAGCAGCTAAATTCTCTAAATCAGCTGAGGAAGCTATCACTGCTAAAGGTGGTTCTGTAGAAGTCATCTAAGAGAGGTGACCCATGTTTTTTAAATTATTAAAAGAAGCGCTCAAGGTTAAACAAGTTCGATCAAAAATTCTCTTTACGATTTTTATCATTCTTGTTTTCCGTATTGGGACAAGTATTACTGTTCCAGGTGTGAATGCGAAAAGTTTGGAAGCTCTCAGCGGATTATCTTTCTTGAACATGCTTAGTCTTGTTTCAGGGAATGCCATGAAGAACTTCTCCGTTTTCGCACTCGGAGTAAGTCCGTATATCACTGCTTCCATCGTTGTTCAATTGCTACAAATGGATATTTTACCGAAGTTTGTAGAATGGGGCAAACAAGGAGAAGTAGGACGGAGAAAACTAAACCAAGCTACTCGATATATTGCACTTGTGCTTGCATTCGTTCAATCTATCGGGATTACAGCAGGGTTTAATACCCTATCTGGAGCGAAATTATTAACGACAGCTTTAACTCCACAGGTTTTTGTTACCATTGGTATTATCCTCACAGCAGGTAGTATGATTGTAACTTGGCTTGGAGAACAAATTACGGATAAAGGATACGGAAATGGTGTGTCTATGATTATCTTTGCAGGTATTGTTGCTTCAATCCCTGAGATGATTAAAGGCATCTATGTTGACTACTTCGTCAATATTCCAAGTAGCCGTTTGACTTCATCTATTATCTTTGTCGTTATTTTGATTATCGCTGTCTTGTTGATTGTTTACTTTACAACCTATGTTCAACAGGCAGAGTATAAAATTCCAATCCAATATACAAAAGTTGCTCAAGGTGCCCCATCTAGTTCATACCTTCCATTGAAGGTGAACCCAGCGGGGGTTATCCCAGTTATCTTTGCAAGCTCTATTACAGCTGCACCTGCAGCCATTCTTCAATTTTTGAGTGCTACAGGTCACGATTGGGCTTGGGTACGTACAGCACAGGAAATGTTATCTACAACATCTCCAACAGGTGTTGCTATGTATGCCTTGCTAATCATTCTCTTTACATTCTTCTATACATTTGTACAGATCAATCCAGAGAAAGCAGCAGAAAACTTGCAAAAGAGTGGGGCCTACATTCATGGGGTCCGTCCTGGTAAGGGTACTGAAGAATTCATGTCGAAGCTTCTTCGTCGTCTTGCGACAGTCGGATCACTCTTCCTTGGTGTGATTTCAATTTTGCCGATTGTGGCAAAAGATGTCTTTGGACTTTCAGAAGCAGTTGCTTTTGGGGGAACTAGTCTTTTGATCATTATCTCGACAGGTATCGAAGGAATCAAACAATTAGAAGGTTACCTATTGAAACGTAAGTATGTTGGTTTCATGGACAAAACAGAATAAAAGCAAGATTACTTTTGCTTAGAGAGTGGAGTATGAAGGTCTATCGATTAGAGAGATTTTCGTCTCCCCTCTTCTATTTTGTTTTTAAATAGGGGTTGAAACAAATTTCTGCTTCTATTTAAATACAAAATAAGGAGATCCTATCATGAATCTTTTGATTATGGGCTTACCTGGAGCAGGTAAGGGAACGCAAGCAGCTAAAATTGTGGAGCAATTCCACGTGGCACACATTTCAACTGGAGATATGTTCCGTGCTGCTATGGCTAATCAAACTGAAATGGGTGTACTTGCAAAGTCATACATTGACAAAGGCGAGTTGGTCCCAGACGAAGTTACAAATGGTATTGTTAAAGAACGCCTTTCACAGGACGATATCAAAGAAACAGGTTTCTTGTTAGATGGTTACCCACGTACGATTGAACAAGCTCATGCCTTGGATGAAACATTGGCTGAACTTGGTATTGAACTTGAAGGAGTAATCAACATCGAAGTGAATCCAGACTGTCTCTTGGAACGCTTGAGTGGCCGTATCATTCACCGCAAAACAGGTGAAACTTTCCACAAAGTTTTCAATCCACCAGTTGACTACAAAGAAGAGGATTACTACCAACGTGAAGATGATAAACCTGAGACAGTTAAACGTCGTTTGGATGTGAATATTGCACAAGGTGAACCAATCATTGCTCACTATCGTGCTAAAGGTTTAGTTCATGATATCGAAGGAAATCAAGATATCAATGATGTGTTCAAAGACATCGAAAAAGTATTGACAAATTTGAAATAAAGCGTTTTTCGTACTTGCAAAAAATCGCGACAAATGTTATACTGAAATAGTCTGACTTATAATTGTTGCCTCTGTGTCTTGAGGCATCGAATCGAAATTTATGGAGGTGCTTTTGCGTGGCAAAAGACGATGTGATTGAAGTTGAAGGCAAAGTAGTCGATACAATGCCGAACGCAATGTTTACGGTTGAACTTGAAAATGGACATCAGATTTTAGCAACAGTTTCTGGTAAAATTCGTAAAAACTATATTCGTATTTTAGCGGGAGATCGTGTTACTGTCGAGATGAGTCCATATGACTTGACACGTGGACGTATCACTTACCGCTTTAAATAATCGAAAAACTTGGAGGGATAAGAAATGAAAGTAAGACCATCGGTCAAACCAATTTGCGAATACTGTAAAGTAATTCGTCGTAATGGTCGTGTTATGGTAATTTGCCCAGCAAATCCAAAACACAAACAACGTCAAGGATAAGATAGAAAGGAGAAAACATGGCTCGTATTGCTGGAGTTGACATTCCAAATGACAAACGCGTAGTAATCTCATTGACTTACGTTTATGGTATCGGACTTTCAACATCTAAGAAAATTTTGGCTGCTGCTGGAATCTCAGAAGATGTTCGTGTACGTGACCTTACATCAGATCAAGAAGATGCTATCCGTCGTGAAGTGGATGCAATCAAAGTTGAAGGTGATCTTCGTCGTGAAGTAAACTTGAACATTAAACGTTTGATGGAAATCGGTTCATACCGTGGTATTCGTCACCGTCGTGGACTTCCTGTCCGTGGACAAAACACTAAAAACAATGCTCGCACTCGTAAAGGTAAAGCTGTTGCGATTGCTGGTAAGAAAAAATAATATAGGAGGTAAAAGTCTTGGCTAAACCAACACGTAAACGTCGTGTGAAAAAGAATATCGAATCTGGTATTGCTCATATTCACGCTACATTTAATAACACTATTGTTATGATTACTGATGTGCATGGTAATGCAATTGCTTGGTCATCAGCTGGTGCTCTTGGTTTCAAAGGTTCTCGTAAATCTACACCATTCGCTGCTCAAATGGCTTCTGAAGCTGCTGCTAAATCTGCACAAGAACACGGTCTTAAATCAGTTGAAGTTACTGTAAAAGGTCCAGGTTCTGGTCGTGAGTCAGCTATTCGTGCGCTTGCTGCCGCTGGTCTTGAAGTAACAGCAATTCGTGATGTGACTCCAGTGCCACACAATGGTGCTCGTCCTCCAAAACGTCGCCGTGTATAATCATCGCATTACACTGCTTTTCGTTTAAGAGGGAGTAACTAAATGATTGAGTTTGAAAAACCAAATATAACAAAAATTGATGAAAATAAAGATTATGGCAAGTTTGTAATCGAACCACTTGAACGTGGCTACGGTACAACTCTTGGTAACTCTCTTCGTCGTGTACTACTAGCTTCTCTACCAGGGGCAGCTGTGACATCTATCAATATTGAAGGTGTCTTGCATGAGTTCGACACAGTTCCAGGTGTTCGTGAAGACGTGATGCAAATCATTCTGAACATTAAAGGGATTGCAGTGAAATCATACGTTGAAGACGAAAAAATCATTGAACTTGACGTTGAAGGTCCTGCTGAAATTACAGCTGGAGACATTTTGACAGACAGTGATATTGAGATTGTAAATTCAGATCATTATCTCTTTACAATCGGTGAAGGTTCTTCCCTAAAAGCGACAATGACTGTTAACAGTGGTCGTGGATATGTACCTGCTGATGAAAATAAAAAAGATAATGCACCAGTTGGAACACTTGCTGTAGATTCTATTTATACACCAGTTACAAAAGTCAACTATCAAGTTGAACCTGCTCGTGTAGGTAGCAATGATGGCTTTGACAAATTAACCCTTGAAATCTTGACTAATGGAACAATCATTCCAGAAGATGCTTTAGGGCTTTCAGCACGTATCTTGACAGAACATCTTGATTTGTTTACAAATCTTACTGAGATTGCTAAGTCAACTGAAGTGATGAAAGAAGCTGATACTGAATCTGACGATCGTATTTTGGATCGGACGATTGAGGAACTGGACTTGTCTGTGCGTTCATACAACTGTTTGAAACGTGCCGGTATCAATACTGTGCATGATTTGACAGAAAAATCTGAAGCAGAGATGATGAAAGTACGAAATCTTGGACGCAAGAGTTTGGAAGAAGTGAAACTAAAACTCATTGACTTGGGTCTTGGATTAAAAGATAAATAAAGGAGGAATACATGGCTTACCGTAAACTAGGACGCACTAGCTCACAACGTAAAGCAATGCTTCGCGATTTGACAACTGACCTTTTGATCAACGAATCAATTGTGACAACTGAAGCTCGTGCTAAAGAAATCCGTAAAACTGTTGAAAAAATGATTACTCTAGGTAAACGTGGTGATTTGCATGCACGTCGTCAAGCAGCTGCTTTTGTACGTAATGAAATCGCATCTGAAAACTATGATGAAGCAACTGATAAGTACACTTCTACTACAGCACTTCAAAAATTGTTCTCAGAAATCGCACCTCGTTATGCTGAACGTAACGGTGGATACACTCGTATCCTTAAAACTGAACCACGTCGTGGTGATGCTGCGCCAATGGCGATCATCGAATTAGTATAAAATCATCAATTTTGTTGAGTGTTATGATGATGGAGTCTTGTGCTCTTAGTCTAGCTCTGGTCTACCGCTGGGACTTCGGTCCTAGCGGGAACACTCATCATCATTTGATAGGGTAGACGCTTGTTTACGAAATTGTTTTTTTGTTTAAGAACAACTTCGTAAGCAGGCGTTTTTTATTATTCTTATTATATAGAAATAATTTGAAAATTAAACTTTTTTGACTTGTCTTAATTAAATAAATGTGCTATGATGTAGATAGGGCTGTATTTATCAAGATTTCACACTTGTATAAGTATGTAACACAACCAATGATTGAAAGTTTCCAGTGTGTAAGAAAGCGTTAACTTGTTTCAGCTAACAAACACCATGAGGGACTCTCGTTTGTTGGGATTTTCTTTTGGGCTTCGTTAAATCAAGGTCCTAGAGGGAATAGCATAACTTCCATACAGAAATGAATTTCATCCGGAAGGTGAAATAATTTTAGAAAAGGAGAGGCAATGAAGAAAAAAGGCAGTATATTTTTAGTTCTGATTCTGCTTATGAACACAATTTTACAAGGAGTGAGTGGTGTTTCTCTTGCTTTCGCACAAGAACAGACCAGCCCGTCTTCTGCTCTAGTAAGTAATCCTGCTGAAACTGCCAAAAAAGAAGGCTCGGAAAGTTCTAGTAGTGAAACTCAGAAAAGCACTGTCAACGTGAGTCAGGAAACCCCTAGTAGTTCTAGTCAAGAAAGTAGCAGCTCAACGAGTCAAACAACTCCAGCTGCGACTACATCAGAAGATGATGACGATGCATTACCACCGGGCCCTCCTCCTACGCCAACGGCAATATCAGGTGCTCCTAAAGTAACAATAACTCCCAACCCTCCGTCAGCCTATCGAACAGGTGAAGCAATTACCTCTTACGTTAACATTGATGGCTCTACGATAGGCTCCTCAACACCGTTAGAGGGGGCTTACCTAGATATTGAGATTCCAACAGCTTTGTATCCAAAAGGAAAGGTGTTAGAGACCAACGCTTATATAGAGGATATTGCCATAGGAGACGCTAAGAGCGGGAATGCAGCTGACCCGGGTCTGGTGAAAAATACAGAACTGATTAAGAAAAACGACAAAACTATTTTTCGTGTTTATTTCAATCCGATCTCTTCAACCGCTCAAATCAGCATGCCCTATGTTTTCAGATTCACTAAGGGTCTAGTTCCAAAAGACTATAAACTGCAACCTAAAGTTACGCTAAAGAATAAGAAAGGGAACATTTTAGCTACGGCAACGGATAAAGAGTATACTCCAACCTATCCAGATATGAACCTAAGGAAGGTGGTTGGTGTTAGCGATCAAGATGGTCAACTTTTCTACGGTGGGACGGCTAAGATTGGGGATTCAACTAGGATTTCTGAAACAGGCGCAGAACCAATAGCATTTAATTTTACTTACACTGTACAGCCAAACTCAGGTCAGCAGCGGATGATGCAAAAAGTTGTCATCAAGGACAAGTTGCCAACTTATATAGATAGTCATGGTCATCAGGTTACCGCTAAATTTGATCCGAGTCTGAATCCGGATTGGACAGATAACGGTGATGGGACAGTCACCTATACAAAGACTTTTTCAGAAAGTGAATTTGATACAGATTTCCGTCATAATATTGATGTCAGCAAGGCTACATTGTACCTGTCTTTCCCAGATGCTCAATACAAAAAGGATAATGGAGACAAACCTGATTTTACAAATCAGGCAGAAATCACAGCAACTCCTTTTAACCCATCATCAAATGAGCAATATACTGCCAGTGACAACATCACTTTTAATCTCATTGCGGACAATTTTGATGGAACAGGGATTCTTGCAAAAAGAACAGAACATGAAACAGTAAACTATGATGTGCTGGGACTTTATGCACAGCGACTAGACTATACAGTTAAGGTAGAAAATAAACTGTCAAAACCACTTAAAGAAATTGTGCTGACTGAAGATGCTAGTAAATTCGACAAAAGGCTTTATTTGACTAGTGTCAGTTCTTTCTTTGAAAGAGGTTCAACAGGGGATGTTCCTATCAGTAATGACAAGATAGAAATCCGTGCCTATAAGAGCGATGGTAATTATGATACTTTTAAGCCAGGACAGCAGATTAATGAAGAAGCACAAAATGAGCTAAATGCCGCTGCCCAAAAGATCCAAAATGGAGAAATGACAGAATCGGAAGCGCCGGCTGTCACTCCAAAATACACTAAAATAACTATCCACTTTATTAACGGATATGAATTACCAGTTGGAAAGTACATTGATGGTTTCGTCTATATGGCTTTCAAAGACCCTTATCATGTTTCCTACTCTCCTGAAAAAAACATTGAAAATGTGGTAAGCCTTGATGCTAAAGTAACGAACTTTAAAAATCAAGATGTTTCAATTAATACATCCGCTAAATGGAGTAAGCAATTCGTACCGTTTCAAGAAAAGATTAAACTTTCAAAAACGACTGACCAAGCAGGTAAAGCAGGTTTAGTAGGAGAATCTTTGACCTTTGCAATAAGTCTAGGGTTAGAAAATCTTTCCAAAGCGCGCTATCTAAAGAATCCAACGCTTGTTGATCTTCTTCCTAAGGGGGTTAGTATTGCATCAGGTGTAGACACAACAAAAGCAGAAGATATGCTTGAAGCAATCGGGCTAGCAAATCTGAGCATGATTGATAAATTTTCAGTCATTGAAAACTATGGTGGTACGGGTCGTACAGCTATAAAGATAAGGCTAAAATCAGGTTTAGTAAAAGACTTAAATAATGGTACGGGTTACAGCTTTAAATTAAAGAATTTTGTCATTAACGATGAAATCATTAAATCAACATCGGAGACAACAACTTTTAACAACAATAATGAACTTTATTTCTACCAAGACAATGGGGAACCGTTCCCAAGTGCTATTCAAGCAGATTCGGGTCAGATTGTGGATGACGACAAAGATATCAACATGAATGGCGAAACGACAGATAAAATCTTAAAAACAACTTCAAAAGTTTTGGGGAATACAGTATCAAGTCGACAAAGTTTCAAATATATCCGTAGTATAGAACCACTGGTTGAAGGTGGAGCTTTGTACTATGGCAGGTCTTTCACCAAAGCTGAGATTGAAACAGATTATAGTGGTGTAACGACTAATTCAGGTCACTTCCAATATGACCTACAAATTCAAAATTATATCAATGAATCTTTGACTAAAGTTGAGTTTTATGATGTTCTTCCCCATGTCGGTGATGGTAGAACGAAGGGAACCGAGAGTACGGCCTTCTCCAATACTTTGACTGGACCGGTCAAGCTGGAAATGGCAGGAAACGACGTAACAAATCAGTTTGATATTTATTACCGGACAGATAAATATCCGAGCATGAACGCCGCTACGGAGATGAATAGTCCAAATTGGACAAATACTCCAACTCACTGGGAGGATGTCACCGCAATCAAGATTGTTTCTAAAACGGGCACTGTTATTCCTCAAGATAACTTGCTCCATGCTCTTCTTGATATGAAAGTTCCGGCTTATGATAAGGATAATAATATCGGTGGCAAGATTGCTATCAATACTTTCCAAGTGAAGTATAATAACGGACCAAACTTTGGTGAGTCCAATGCAGTTACCAACAGGGTTAACAAGCGGATTACCATTCCGGTTGAGAAGAAGTGGCGTGACACTGAAACAACACATTCTAAAATAACGGCACAGCTCTACGCGACTTGGAAGGAAGACGGTGTTGCAAGAGAAAAGCTTAAAGAAGAAAAAGAGCTCTCTGAAAACAATAACTGGAAAGATACCTTTAGTCCGCTACCAGATGAAGAATCTGCCGCTAAATTATTACAAAAAGAAGCAGCAGAGAAGAAAATCACCGACTTTAAATACGTGGTCAGGGAAAAGGAGATTCCGCCTGAATATGATGTCGATTACAGTGGTGACGCTCAAAATGGCTTTGTCATCACCAACACGAGGTATCCGTCAATCAAGATCCAGAAACTCTGGTATGACAAGGACAGCAATCCGATTGCCAATGACCAGCTACCGAAGAAACTAGAGGTTAAGTTGTACCGGACAACGGACGGGCAAACTCAAAATGGAGAGCTTGTTGAGAAAATTCAGTTGGAACGAACTGCAACAACTCCATATCTATGGGAAGCTACAAAACGCTACCCACCTAAGGATAAGACCACCGGTAAGTACTACACCTACTACATCGAGGAGGTTGTTCCAAAGTATTATTTGGAAATCAGTAATGCCTCTGAAAAGAAAGTTACCTTTACAGATACAAATATCAGTGAAACGGCAACCCTGACGGTGAAAAACAAGGTGAACCCGACTTATCCAAACACAGGTGGCTCAGGTATCCTACCATATATCTTGATGGGAACTTTAACATTAACATTGGCAGTAATTTTACATTATATGCAAAAAAACAGAAAGGCTTTTTAGGAGGCAAAACAATGAAAAACGTAAAACGATATTTCCTCTCGTTCTTAGCAGCTCTTAGTATCGTGCTTTTAGCATTTGGAGCAGTTAAAGCTTTTGCGCAAGACAACGCACCTGGCGAAAACGATACCTACGATGTTGTTTTGACAAAGGTTAAACTGTCAGACTTGACAGGTTGGCCAAAACAAACTGGTGTAAACAATGAAGATTACACTGGTCAAAAATTGAATGTGACAGACTATTTTGGTTCTGGAGCTAAAACATTGGCAAATGTTTGGTTTGATGTCTACAAAGACACTCCAACAGGTACTCATGTAGCTGGAGCAGCAACAGGAGCTGATGGTACTGTTACATTTACTGGTCTCAAAGCTGGTAAATACTATATCGTTGAAAACAAAGCAAAATCAACACTTACTTCAGATGAACAATTGGCTAACTCAGCTGCTGTTCCTGTGGAAATCAATCTTCCAGTCTTTAAGGCTACAGGTGGATGGTACACAACTGGTACTGACGCTGTTCATGTTTATCCCAAAAATACCGTTGACAAACCAAGTATTGACAAAGTAGTTAGCGAAGACGCTAAACACGATACTGCTCTTGTTGGTGAAACAAAGACCTTCAAGGTCACTTCTACAATGCCAGAAGGTATTAAAGACTATAAAGTTTTAAAATTCACCGATAAGTTCTCAGCAGGTTTGACTTACACAGGTAAACTTGTTGTAAAAAAAGGTGACACTGTTGTAGATCCTTCTAACTATTCAACTGATGGTACGTCTGTAGCTGGTACAAAAGCCGCAGCAATCAATGTTGCCTTCAAAGAAGATTACATCAAAACACTATCTCCAAAAGATGTTATCACTATTACTTATGACGCAGTCATCAATGAAGAAGCAGTTATGGGTGCAGCCAACCCCAATGATGTTAAGTTGACTTATGGTACTAACCCAGATTCAACAAAAGAAGTTAAACCCAATGAAAACCCAGAACTCCACACTGGTGGTGCTAAGTTTGAAAAAGTTGACAAAGCGACATCAGCTAAACTTGCAGGGGCTAAGTTTGTTGTTACAAATGCAGAAGGCAAATATTTGAAAGTGACTGATGCAACCGCAACAACTATTGCGAAAAACGAGTGGATTGAAGCTACAGATGCTAAGGCTGCTGTTAATGCAGGTGCGAAAGTCTTCACTTCAGCAGCTGATGGTACTTTTGAAGTTAAGGGGCTTCCTTATGGTAAAAAAGGAGATGACAACGCCACTGGTGAAACTAAGTACAAATTGGTCGAAGTTGAAGCACCAACAGGTTACGCTTTGTTGCAGCAACCAGTTGAGTTCACCATCTCTTCAACAACTTACACAGGTGCAATTAACCAAGTTAACAACAACAAAGTTACTATCCCACAAACGGGTGGTATCGGTTCCGCTCTCGTGATTGCAGCGGGTGTCTTGGTTGTCGGTTTAGGTTTCATTGCGAAACGTCGTTCAGCTAAGTAATAAAATGAAGAAGTAAGGACAATCCTTACCTCTTCACTAGGGTATTTAAAAGAGTTGAATATCCTAGTGAAGAGTGCAAGTGCTATGTTTTAGGAGGATACTATGACAAGAAAAAGTATATTGAGCAGTCTGCTATCCATACTTACGGCCATTGTTATTTTGGTAGCTTTGCGGCCATTTACAACCGTCTCATCTCAGGAAAATCAAGCCTCGTCAGATGCAACCTACGATATTGTGTTAACCTTGGTTAAGTTAAAAGATTTGAATGGTTGGCCCAAAGGTGGAGGAAAAGATAGTTATTCTGGACAACCTTTAGACATTGAGAATTATTTTGGTAGTGAGGCCTCAACCATTTATGGCGTTGCCTTTGATATTCACAAGGATAAGGCGGATGGAGAGCTTGTTCAAACAAAGATAACTGAAAATGGTGGTCGTCTCATCTTTAGCGGTTTGAAGGCAGGTAAGTACTATATTGTTGTCAATAAAGAAAAATCAAAGTTAGCAGGAAATCAGATGTTGGGTGATACGACACCAGTTCCATTAGAAGTAGAACTGCCTGTGACAAAACCCGATGGCAGCTATTTCACGGTAGGAAATGACGCCGTTCATGTCTATCCCAAGCAAGTTTTAAAACAGAGAGAAGACAAGACGAGTTTTAAAGTTCGGAAAGAATGGAAAGGTAAAAAGCTAAACAGTATCACTGTTCATCTCAAACAAAATGGGCAAGTCATTGATGAAATTGAGCTGAATGACAGCAACAACTGGGAACATACCTTTATGAATTTAGAAAAAACAGATGCGGCAGGGAAAGATTACACCTACACAGCTGAAGAAGATGTTCCTAACGGCTATACAGCAACTTATCAAAACATGGTAGATAAAACTGGCACTGTGATTACCAATACACTGGTGCCACCGACTACGCCAAGAACACCGATTATCAAAACGGGAACCTTAGCCATTTATTGGTTTTTAGGAATTGCCGTTGTCTTAATCGGGATAGGATATAAGCTTTATAAAAGCGAGAAAAAACACTGATGAATGAACTGCACCCCAAAAGTTAGACAGAAAAAATCTAACTTTCGGGGTGTTTTATTATGAAATTAACTTATGAGGATAAAGTTCAGATATATGAACTAAGAAAGCAAGGACAAAGCTTCAACCAGCTTTCAAAAAGATTTGGAGTGGATGTTGCTGGTCTAAGATACATGATGAGATTGATTGACCGTTATGGAATAGAAATCGTTAAAAAGGGGAAGAATCGTTACTATTCCTTTAAATTGAAACAAGCTATTGTAGACTATATTGATTACTACAACAATAAACGAATTAAGACAAAACTAAAAGGACTTAGTACCGTGCAGTACAGAACTAAATCCTTTGGATAAATTAATTGTCTAACTTTTTGGGGTGCAGTTCAGAATCAGTGTTTTTTTATGATATTCCATAGTCGCTTGGTAAAAAAGAGAAAAATAACTGTTCCAACAATCACAATCAAATAAGGGGCTAGCCTTTGTAACTTGAAACCAAGTTTAATATGTTGATTGCTAACAAAGGGAATCAAGGGATTAGTAGATACATTTTGCTTTTTTTCACTATCTGAAACAACTCTTTTTGCATTGACAAGGAGGCGTTTGTCATAGCTTGGTTCGTTCATACAGGTCATGAGCGTAACCATGTCTTCGTTTTCGATTGGTTTAAGTTTTTCGCCTTCGTATTCATCAATGATCTCGCTATCGGTCACTTCGTATTCTAGATTTTTTCCAAGAATTTCGAAATAAATTTTATCTCCTTTTTTGAGAGAGGGGAGAAAGTAGAAAGACACGTCATTATAATTAATTCTATGTCCTGCGATAATCGGTCGCTGCCCTTTTATACCCAGAGGAGCAGATGTTCCGACGAGAGTCGCTACGCCCTTTAGGAGCTTATCATAGTCAGCGTCAAGATAGAGGTCGAAATGCTGTCCTAAAGCAGGAATGGTCATGCGTCCAGCGACTTGATTGGTATCTAGCAGATCTGAGTAGGGCGTTTTTTGCTTGGCGTCGGTCTCTTTTTTTGTTAGGAAAATATCTTGGATAGCTCCGGTGACAGTGGTTTGTTCTAAGGCTGTTCGTAGTTTTTGGAATGTTTCCTCGCTGGTCTGCTGATAGGTGCGCTGAGCATTGGATTGCCAAATGTCCTCTTTAATCATAGATAAAAAAGGAAAGAGGAAGAGCGCAATTCCAATTAACAGGAGGCTCAGCCCAAGTAATTGTTTTTTCTTTTTCATGAAAGTGATGTTTCTTTTCCTTTCTTTCTTAACATTTTAAAGAGTAGATAGCCTAAGAGTAGGAGGATGAGTCCGGTAGCAAGAAGGATAAACCATTTGTATTGGGCAAAAAAGTCAATCTTTGTTTTTTTCTCCTTTTCAGCTTCGTGGAAAGGTATGCGTTTGCCTTGAACGAGTAGGCGATGAGAATTGATCATATAAGGTGTGCAAGTCAAAAGAGTGGCACGATCTTCGTCTTCTTTAACCAGTATTGGTTTGAAATCGGTAGGCTCAACGGTTAAAATCTTATCTACCTGATAAGCCAAGGTTTCCTTGATATTGGTGATGTAAAAGACATCTCCGACCTTTACCTTATCCAAGTCGGTGAAAAGTCTGGCTGTGGGAAGTCCTCTGTGGGCGGTGATGACCGTATGGGTGCTAACTCCACCGACGGGTAGGCTGGTTCCTTCTAAGTGGCCTGCTCCGTTTTGCAAGACATTCTCAGATGACCCTGCCCGGATGGGAATTTTTTGATTGATAGAAGGGATAGTGACATAACCAATTTTTTCTTGCAGTTGCAACATGCGAGCATATTCAGCTACACCTTCCTCTTTTTTTCTGCTTGAGAAAGGGTCTCCTATTTTTTCTGGGGACAAGGTGCTATTATAGGCTTTGGCGAGTTCAATACGATTTTCAACATCTTGGTCAACTAATTTACCTTTCTCGTCATCAAATTGCTTTGTCTCTTGCATAGTCACATATTGGTAATAAATCTGACTGACAAAGGGATAACAGATCATCAAGCACCCCAGAATGGTAAGTATCTTATAGGTTAGTCGCAGCCGTTTTTGGTTTTTCTTTTTTCTTGACATGATAGCTCTTTCTATGCTTTTTTCGATTTCCACTTATTCCAAGCCAAAATAATGAAAATGAGAAATAGAATTGCGAAAACGACTAGATAAAGCGGTGGAATAGAAATATGACTAATCGGATTTTTTACTTTTTCTTCACTTGGTTTGTAAGGGATCCGGTGGCCCCGTACAAGTAAACGGTGCGAATTGATCATATAAGGAGTACAGGTCAGCAAAGTCACGTAGTCTTTGTCAGGTACAATATTTAGAGAGTCAAACTGGGTCGGCTCGATCACCGTTATGGAATCAACCTCGTAAGCAAGTGTTTCAGCGATGTTTTGAATGAAAAACTTATCACCCACCTTCATTTTATCCAAGTCGGTAAAAAGACGATTGTTGGGCAAGCCCGTGTGGGCAGTTAGAACAGTGTGAGTATTCTGCCCGCCAATCGGCAAACTGGTTCCTTCGAGATGTCCCACCCCTTTTTGTAAGACTTCTTCACTTGAACCGGCATATATTGGTAAATCAACATCAATTTTAGGAATGGAAATTCTGCCTATTTTTTCATGGACAGTTAGCATTCGAGCATATTCTGCCTGCCCTTTGGCATTTTCTTCTTTGGTATAGGGATCCGTTACTGTCAAATTTTGCAAAGAACGATTGTAGGCAGTAGCTAGCTTTATCCGTTCCGTCACATCTTCAGAAGTTAATTTTTGTGCAGACGAGTCAAAGTCCTTAACCTCTTGTTTGGTCTGGTAATTGTAATAAATTTGGCTAATAACAGGGTAACTGATGATGAGGATACCGGCTATAATCGTTAAGTTTGTCAATAAATTAAAAAATTTTTTCATTATAATCCTTTGATGTTAGCGATATTTCTGTCATTAATAAAATGGTTATATTTTTATTTACCTAACCATTATAACATAATTGGCGGTTCTATTTGCTGATTCGTTACTAAAAAAAACCCGGCTCCAATCTTTACCTCCTTTTTCAAAAAATGCTATACTGGTCATAAGGAAATAAGTGAGGTGTTTTATGTACGATTTCAAAATCCTAGTGGTTACATGATTCAGACCTATTTGGAGATGAGCAAAGTGATTGCAGTTGTCGGACTTTCTGACCGTGAGGAAACGACTAGCAATCGTATTTCAAAGATCATGCAGGGACTGGGTTATCAGATCATTCCGGTCAATTCTAAGTTAGCGGGTCAAAAGATTTTGGGCGAGACGGCTTATGCGCGTTTGCAGGATATTCCTATTTCCGTGGATATTGTCAATGTTTTTCGGCGAAGCGAATTTTTGCCGGATGTGGCGCGTGATTTTATTGAGACGGATGCCAAGATTTTTTGGGCGCAGCTGGGACTTCAAAGTCAAGAAGCGGAAGAAATTTTGCGGGTGGCAGGTCGCAATCATATCGTCATGAACCGTTGTATCAAGCGCGAGTACAATCGTTTGGTGAAGGAGATTGACTAATGGCGCAACTAGTCATCATTCGGGGTAATTCCGACTCTGGGAAAACCAGCCTAGCTAAAAAATTACAAAATCATTTTGGTCGTGGGATGCTAAAGGAAAAGGTGGAACCAGATAACTTATCTATTTTTCTAACAGAAACGTTTCCACTTGTAGCCTTTCATCAATGATTTACTCTCGCGAATAACTCCAAGCGGCCTTGCATAACGTCTCTCAGTAATCTGATCGTAAAGAACCTACTCTGTTTGAGAATAAGCATAATATTTAGGCAGGTAGATAGATAGTCCAATGATACCGAGGGGAATACTAACAATGATTGCAATGATTGCTACGGTGATCAACCCGTTGTTTAGCAGGTACTCATTATTAAATGCATTAGGGAGCTGCTCAAAAGATTCACTAACTATTCTACCCCAGTGTTCAATTCCTCCATTAGCTACTACGATGTACCACATCAGTACATAGATTAATACCCCGAAGGTGAAAGTCATAATGGACAGCGCCCATATTAGACCCCATAGAAAAAGTAATAATGATTTAACAAGAACTGTTACAAAGATCTTTCCGATCAAATCACTTTGAAAGCCACGAAGAGAATCTTTAAAGCTGACAATTTCTGTTTGCTTGCAGATAAGTTCAATCGTTCGGAAAATAATAGATGCTAGCGCAATAGCAAGAATAAAACTGTTGAAAAAATGATTACTCTAGGTAAACGTGGTGATTTGCATGCACGTCGTCAAGCAGCTGCTTTCGTACGTAATGAAATCGCATCTGAAAACTATGATGAAGCAACTGATAAGTACACTTCTACTACAGCACTTCAAAAATTGTTCTCAGAAATCGCACCTCGTTATGCTGAACGTAACGGTGGATACACTCGTATCCTTAAAACTGAACCACGCCGTGGGGATGCTGCGCCAATGGCGATCATCGAATTAGTATAAAATCATCAATTTTGTTGAGTGTTATGATGATGGAGTCTTGTGCTCTTAGTCTAGCTCTGGTCTACCGCTGGGACTTCGGTCCTGGCGGGAACACTCATCATCATTTGATAGGGTAGACGCTTGTTTACGAAATTGTTTTTTGTTTAAGAACAACTTCGTAAGCAGGCGTTTTTTAGTATTTTCTACGGAAATATGCTATACTAAGGAAAAAGAAAATCAAAAACGTTCAGGTTTTCTAATAATCGTAGAAATGGGGTATAAGGATGAAGGCTATTATTACAGTGGTTGGCAAGGACAAGGCTGGTATTGTAGCGGGAGTGTCTACTAAGATTGCTGAGTTGGGTTTGAATATTGATGATATTTCTCAGACGGTGTTGGACGAATATTTTACCATGATGGCAGTCGTTTCTAGCGACGAAAAGCAGGATTTCACAACTCTTCGAAATGAGTTTGAAAACTTTGGTCAAACACTGAATGTCAAAATCAATATTCAAAGTGCGGCGATTTTTGACGCCATGTACAATATCTAGGAGGTAGCCATGGATATTAGACAAGTTACGGAAACCATTGCCATGATCGAAGAGCAGAACTTCGATATCAGAACCATCACCATGGGGATTTCCCTTTTGGACTGTATTGATCCAGATGTTGAACGTGCTGCTGAAAAGATTTACCAAAAAATTACAACTAAAGCTGCAAATCTAGTGGCTGTAGGTGATGAAATTGCTGCAGAACTAGGGATTCCTATTGTCAATAAACGAGTATCGGTGACTCCGATTTCCTTGATTGGAGCAGCGACTGATGCGACGGACTATGTCGTTTTGGCAAAGGCACTTGATAAGGCTGCCAAGGAGATTGGTGTTGACTTTATTGGTGGTTTTTCGGCCTTGGTACAAAAAGGCTACCAAAAAGGAGATGAAATTCTCATCAATTCTATCCCACGCGCTCTAGCTGAGACAGACAAGGTCTGTTCGTCTGTCAATATCGGATCAACCAAGTCAGGTATCAACATGACTGCGGTTGCAGATATGGGCCGTATCATCAAGGAAACAGCGAACTTATCAGATATGGGAGCTGCCAAATTAGTCGTATTTGCTAACGCTGTTGAGGACAATCCTTTTATGGCGGGGGCCTTCCATGGTGTCGGTGAAGCAGATGTCATCATCAATGTTGGAGTTTCAGGCCCTGGTGTCGTCAAACGTGCCTTGGAGAAAGTTCGTGGTCAGAGTTTTGATGTAGTAGCTGAAACGGTCAAGAAAACAGCCTTTAAAATTACTCGTATTGGTCAGCTAGTTGGTCAAATGGCAAGTGAACGGCTTGGAGTCGACTTTGGAATCGTAGACCTAAGTTTGGCTCCAACTCCTGCAGTTGGCGATTCTGTGGCTCGAGTACTGGAGGAAATGGGTCTAGAAACAGTTGGAACGCATGGGACGACGGCTGCACTCGCTCTTTTGAATGATCAAGTTAAAAAGGGTGGAGTCATGGCTTGTAACCAGGTTGGTGGCTTGTCAGGGGCTTTTATCCCTGTCTCTGAAGACGAGGGTATGATTGCTGCGGTGCAAAATGGCTCTCTGAATTTAGAGAAACTAGAGGCCATGACGGCTATCTGTTCTGTCGGGTTGGATATGATTGCTATTCCAGAAGATACGCCTGCTGAAACTATTGCTGCGATGATTGCGGATGAGGCGGCAATAGGTGTCATTAACATGAAAACAACGGCTGTCCGTATTATTCCAAAGGGCAAAGAAGGCGATATGATTGAGTTCGGTGGTTTGCTAGGAACAGCTCCAGTTATGAAGGTCAACGGTGCTTCGTCTGTTGATTTCATCTCTCGTGGTGGCCAAATCCCAGCTCCAATCCATAGTTTTAAAAATTAATAAAAAAGAGAGAGGATTTAAGTTGTTTTTAAGGATGGATGTGTATACTATAATCATTAAATGAAGACCTCCTAACTTTGTTTAATAGAAATCCTAAACTTTTTCATAATAATCTCCTGCAGAAGCTACCGATATGGGTGGCTTTTCTTTTGGATAATTTACAAATGTTGGCTTTGCTTTTGAAAGCCGAATATTTCTTTGATCCATGATATAATAGAAGAAAATGGAGGATAGAAAATGTCTAAAGTAAGATTGTACTTGGTCCGTCATGGGAAAACGATGTTTAACACCATTGGACGTGCTCAAGGATGGAGTGATACACCTCTGACTGCAGAAGGTGAGTTGGGAATCCATGAACTGGGAATTGGCTTGAGAGAGTCTGGCCTGCAGTTTGACCGCGCTTATTCCAGTGATTCAGGTCGCACTATTCAAACCATGGGAATTATCCTAGATGAACTTGGCCTGCAGGGGAAAATCCCTTACCGCATGGACAAGCGAATCCGTGAGTGGTGCTTTGGTAGTTTTGATGGGGCCTATGATGGGGACCTCTTTATGGGATTGATTCCGAGAATTTTCAATGTAGACCATGTTCATCAGTTGTCCTATGCAGAACTAGCAGAAGGTTTGGTAGAGGTTGATACAGCAGGCTGGGCTGAAGGTTGGGAAAAACTCAGTGGTCGAATCAAGGAAGGCTTTGAAGATATTGCTAAAGAAATGGAAGAACAAGGTGGCGGGAATGCCTTGGTTGTTAGCCACGGGATGACCATTGGTACGATGGTTTATCTCATTAATGGCATGCATCCGCATGGTCTAGATAATGGTAGTGTGACCATTCTAGAATACGAGAACGGTCAGTTTAGCGTAGAAGTTGTTGGTGACCGTAGTTACCGAGAACTAGGGCGTGAGAAGATGGAAGAGACAAATAATCAATAGAAGTTAGCTCCGATTAGGAGCTAATTTTTTCCTGTTAAATAAGTTGGATTTGTGACTCAGTATTTCTTGTTATCCAAGTCTAAAAGAACATTTCTCGTCTTTCAAATTCCCCCAAAAATGGTATAATAGTAACATCATAAAATTGGAGAAATAGCATGAGTTTTTACAATCATAAAGAAATTGAGCCTAAGTGGCAGGGCTACTGGGCAGAACATCATACATTTAAGACAGGAACAGACGCATCAAAACCGAAGTTTTATGCTCTCGATATGTTCCCATATCCATCAGGAGCTGGATTGCACGTAGGACACCCAGAAGGTTATACAGCAACCGATATCCTCAGCCGTTACAAACGTGCGCAAGGATACAACGTCCTTCACCCAATGGGATGGGATGCCTTTGGTTTGCCTGCAGAGCAATACGCTATGGATACGGGGAATGACCCAGCAGAATTTACAGCGGAAAACATTGCCAACTTCAAACGTCAAATCAATGCACTTGGATTCTCTTATGACTGGGATCGTGAAGTCAACACAACAGATCCAAACTACTACAAATGGACTCAGTGGATTTTCACCAAACTTTACGAAAAAGGATTGGCTTATGAAGCCGAAGTACCAGTAAACTGGGTGGAAGAATTGGGAACGGCCATTGCCAACGAAGAGGTCCTTCCTGATGGAACTTCTGAGCGTGGAGGCTATCCAGTTGTCCGCAAACCAATGCGCCAATGGATGCTCAAAATCACGGCCTACGCAGAGCGCTTGCTTAATGACTTAGATGAACTTGATTGGCCAGAGTCTATCAAGGACATGCAACGCAACTGGATTGGTAAGTCAACTGGTGCTAATGTAACTTTCAAAGTGAAAGGGACTGACAAGGAATTTACCGTCTTTACCACTCGTCCTGATACGCTTTTCGGTGCGACTTTCACTGTATTGGCGCCTGAGCATGATTTGGTAGATGCTATCGTCAGTCCAGACCAGGCTGAAGCCGTAGCAGACTACAAACACCAAGCTAGCCTCAAGTCAGACTTGGCTCGTACCGACCTTGCCAAGGAAAAAACAGGGGTTTGGACGGGTGCTTATGCCATCAACCCTGTCAATGGCAAAGAAATTCCAATCTGGATTGCCGACTATGTTCTTGCTAGCTATGGTACAGGCGCGGTAATGGCTGTTCCAGCCCACGACCAACGTGACTGGGAATTTGCCAAACAATTTGATCTTCCAATCGTAGAAGTGCTTGAAGGTGGAAATGTAGAAGAAGCTGCCTATACTGAAGATGGTCTTCATGTCAATTCAGACTTCCTAGATGGCCTTAACAAAGAAGAAGCGATTGCTAAAATTGTAGCTTGGTTGGAAGAAAAAGGTTGTGGTCAAGAGAAGGTTACCTACCGTCTCCGCGACTGGCTCTTTAGTCGTCAACGTTACTGGGGTGAGCCAATCCCAATCATTCATTGGGAAGATGGGACTTCAACAGCTGTTCCAGAAAGTGAATTGCCACTTGTTTTGCCTGTAACCAAGGATATCCGCCCTTCAGGTACTGGGGAAAGCCCATTGGCTAACTTGACCGACTGGCTAGAAGTGACTCGTGAAGATGGTGTCAAAGGTCGTCGTGAAACAAACACTATGCCGCAATGGGCTGGTTCAAGCTGGTACTACCTCCGTTATATTGACCCACACAATACTGAGAAATTGGCTGATGAGGACCTTCTCAAACAATGGTTGCCAGTAGATATCTACGTGGGTGGTGCAGAGCATGCCGTTCTTCACTTGCTTTACGCTCGTTTCTGGCATAAATTCCTCTATGACCTCGGTGTTGTTCCTACGAAAGAGCCATTCCAAAAACTCTTTAACCAAGGAATGATTTTGGGAACAAGCTACCGTGACCACCGTGGGGCTCTTGTGGCAACTGATAAGGTTGAAAAACGTGACGGTTCTTTCTTCCATGTGGAAACAGGAGAAGAGTTGGAGCAAGCACCAGCCAAGATGTCTAAATCTCTCAAGAACGTTGTCAACCCAGACGACGTAGTGGAACAATACGGTGCTGATACCCTTCGTGTCTATGAAATGTTCATGGGACCACTTGATGCTTCAATCGCTTGGTCAGAAGAAGGTTTGGAAGGAAGCCGTAAATTCCTCGACCGTGTTTACCGTTTGATTACAAGTAAAGAAATCGCTGCGGAAAACAATGGTGCTCTTGACAAGGTTTACAATGAAACAGTTAAAGCTGTCACTGAGCAAATCGAATCCATGAAATTCAACACAGCCATTGCCCAACTCATGGTCTTTGTCAACTCGGCTAATAAGGAAGACAAACTCTATGTGGACTATGCTAAAGGCTTTATCCAATTGATTGCCCCATTTGCACCTCACTTGGCAGAAGAACTCTGGCAAACTGTTGCTGCAACAGGTGAGTCTATCTCTTACGTGACTTGGCCGACATGGGACGAAAGCAAATTGGTTGAAGACGAAATCGAAATCGTCGTCCAAATCAAAGGAAAAGTCCGTGCCAAACTCATGGTCGCTAAAGACCTGTCACGTGAAGAATTGCAAGAAATTGCTTTTGCTGACGAAAAAGTCAAAGCAGAAATTGACGGTAAGGAAATCGTGAAGGTGATTGCGGTACCTAACAAACTCGTTAATATCGTCGTTAAATAACGAGTTTATTAGCTCTATCTGCCACCTTCAATAGTCCATTGGACTATTTTGAAGCCAACTAAATTGGTTAATATCGTTGTGAAATAAGATAGGAATCCTTCAGAGTAGAATCTGGAGGATTTTTAAATTTGTGTGACTATTAGTCCGTCTCGCTCCGTAAGGTGCGAGACCAATAAACCACCCGCTATGCGGGTGCGCGTCGAAGGTTATACCAAAAAAACTCCAAACGCGATACAATAAGGTGTTCAAGCCAATTGTAAAGCGAAAGGAGAAAAATATGGCACAAAAGGCACATAGTTTATCACACACAAAGTGGATGTATAAATATCACATTGTGTTCCCCCCTAAGTATAGACGAAAAATCATTTATAATCAATATCGAAGTAGTTTGGGAGAAATATTCCACCGATTATGTAGTTATAAAGGTGTTGAAATTATCGAAGGACACTTAATGCCTGATCATGTACATATGTTAGTAAGTATTCCACCAAGGATAAGTGTTTCAAGTTTCATGGGTTATTTAAAAGGCAAAAGTGCACTCATGATGTTTGACAAACACGCCAATCTCAAGTACAAGTTTGGGAACCGACATTTTTGGGCAGAAGGTTATTATGTAAGTACAGTAGGACTTAATGAAGCCACAATAAAGAAATATATTCAAGAGCAGGAAAAGCATGATATAGCACTAGATAAATTAAGTGTAAAAGAATATGAGGATCCCTTTAGGGATGGTGGTAAGTAGTACCAAGGTCTCTTTAAGAGGCAAGTGACGAGTCAAGAGCAATGAGGCTTGAACAACGTGAAAGCCAGCGTCTTTAGGCGCTGACTGGTGATTTGGGCTTATAGCCCTGGTGCAAACCACCCGTTAGACGGGTGGTTATGATTGGATTATGCTATAATAGTCCCAACTAAGATAAAAACACAGTTCTGGTTGGTAGTCCAGACGTAGGCAAGCCTACCAGTAACCTTCCTCCTTGGTTGTCCATTCTTAGGGATAGATTTAAGGAGGTGCTGTCATGGAAATCGTTTCAATTGGCTTGACAGTTTATTTTGAAGATGGATTTTGGCATGGATTGTTTGAACAAGAGTATGAGGAAACTTATCAAGTTTGTCGAGTGACATTTGGTCAGGAACCAAAAGAGGATGAAATTTTGAAACTTTTACAGACTCAGTTTGTTCGGTTATCTTTTAGTCCAGAGGCAACAATCAAACAGCATGTGAAGATTAAGAATCCGAAGCGTTTGCAGCGAGCTGTAAAGAAACAGGTGAAGCAGAAAGTTTCTTCTAAGTCACAAGAGCTTTTACAGTTGCAGTACGAGGAACGAAAAAAGCATTCAAAACAACAGTCTAGTCTCCAAAAGCAATTGCTCAAGCAAGAGAAATTTGAACGCAAACAGCAAAAACGTAAAGAGAAGCACAAGGGGCACTAGTGATTCTCTTTCATAAAATAGAACAGCTCTTCTTGGATAACAAGAGCTGTTTTTGCTTGTATTGAAGATTTCTTTCCTATTAGATAGACTTATCGTTAATGGCAGTTTCAAATTCAGGACCATACTTGCTTGCTTCAAATTCAATCCTGCCCCATTCAGCATTTTCATTTTACTAGAAGGGAGTGTGTGCCATGATTTCTGATTCATTTTTTATTGTTTGATTTGGTGAGAACAATACTATTGACTCTTGGATTTTTCTGCCGGATGCTATAAAACACCTCTTTTATAGCGCATGTTTAAAAATATAATGTGTGGTTATAAGTGATTTTAAACTTCCTCTAGTGATTCGATAGAAGAAAAACGGTTGCAGTCTGCACCACTGTAACTTAACCCCCATTATTTTACCACTTGTCCTTTCATTTTAACTGCTTATCTCAAAAGTCGATTTTTCTTTCATACTTTTTGTTAAACTAGTGTGGTAAAGAGGAGGGGAAAATATGATTTTACAAGCTAAACATTTGACTAAACGGTACGGTAATCATATGGCTGTCGATGATATTCAGTTAGAGTTTGAAAAAGGAAGTTTCAATGCTATTTTGGGACCCAATGGTGCAGGGAAATCAACCACCATTTCCATGTTAATCGGTTTGAAAAATCCGACACAAGGTCAGATTCGATATGCGCCAAATACGAAAATTGGAGTTGTTTTTCAAGCTAGTGTACTGGATGAGATGTTGACGGTTAGGGAAAATCTCACGATTCGTGCTCAACAGTATAAGGAGATTGCAGCAAGTCGTGTGGATGATTTGATTCATCAACTGGGTTTGACTGCTTTCCAGAAACAACTCTATGGAACTTTGTCAGGTGGGCAAAAACGTCGGGTTGATATTGCGCGTGCTCTTCTTTCGCGACCAGATATTCTTTTCTTGGATGAACCAACGACAGGTCTTGATATTCAGACTCGCAAATCCATCTGGGATCTACTGTATCGACTACAAAAGGATGAAGGGATGACCATTATTTTAACGACTCATTATCTGGATGAAGCAGATGAAGCGGATCAGATCTATATCGTTGATCATGGGAAAGTGATTGCGCAAGGTTCTGCGACTGCTATCAAAAGTCAGTATGCATCTAATATCCTAAAAATTCGTTTTAAGGAAATGAAGGATTTAGAAAAGTTGCTACAGACTGGAATGACAGTAGAGGAAGAAAACGAGTTGGAATATCTTTTTTATCCAAGGACGTCACAGGAAGCCATTGAATATTTGGCAAAAGTTCGAGAAGAAATTGATTCTTTTGAGTTTCGTCCAGGTACTATGGATGATGCCTTTATTGCACTTACAGGAAGAGAGGTTCGCTAATGCTAGCTTTATTGAAACGGAATTTTATCTTATATTTTCGTAATCGTTCGGGAGTATTTTTCTCATTATTGGGGGCATTGATTTCCTTCCTCCTTTATATCATTTTTTTGCAGAAGAACTTGACGGATGCTTGGTCCCAACTCCCTGATAATACGAAACTTTTAAACAACTGGCTGATGGGTGGGACCTTGGCTGTGACTGGGATTACAACCAGTTTTACGGCTCTTACACAAATGGTACAGGATCGTGAAAATCAAGTAGATCAAGATCTCTTCTTGACAGATTTAGGTAGCTGGGGCTTACAGGCGTCCTATCTAATCAGCAGTATTATCATTTCTTTTGTCATGCAGGTGTTTATGTTTGCTGTTATGAGCCTTTATTTTAAAGAAAGTCCAGTTATCAGTCATTTACCGGAAATCGCTTTGATTATGTTATTAAGCAGTCTGATTTCAAGTTTGGTAAATGTTCTCTTGATTTACCGTTTTCAATCTGTAGATAGCCTTGGCAAACTGGCAACTATAGTGGGGACTGCTTCTGGATTTTTAGTAGGAACTTATGTCCCTATTGGAGTATTACCTGATTTTGCACAGATTATCATGAAGTGTACCCCTGCAACTTATATTGCTTCTCTCTATCGACAAGTCTTAATGAAAGAGCCATTAGAGACCACATTTACAGGAAATAGCGGTCTGTTACAGGAATTTCAAGAAAAAATGGGAATCCAAATCAACTGGCAAGAACTATTGACAAAGGAAGAAACATACTTTATAGTGGTTATTATCAGTCTCGTCGCTATTCTTCTTTGGATTTTATTTGTTAAAGTGTTTAGCAAGAGAAAATAAAGATGTATTGGAGAGAAAATGAAGATTCGTTTTGAAATGAAGACAGAGTTTTCAGAAAAAGACCCACACATTTTAATTCAGGCAGCTCAGTTAACCGACCAAGCAAGAGAAGTCATGGAGTATTTAGAACAATTTTCAACGACTAATCAGGTGGTCATTCCTATTCGAACGGATGATCATCTGGTTATGGTGAAAATTGAGGATCTTATTCTAGCAGATATCGATAAAAATTTGTTGACCATTTATACGGTAGACGGGATTTATAAAACTAAGGAAACATTGACAAACTTTCAGAATCGGATTAACCGGCGTAACTTTATACAGATATCACGTCATTCAATTATAAATATTGACCATCTAGAGTCATTATCGGATAGTTTTTCAGGAAACATGATGGCTAAGATGACTCGGGGTATCAAATCTAGTGTGAGTCGGAAATACGTTAAGTCCTTAATGGATTATCTAGGTTTATAGGAGAAAATCATGAAGCGATTGATTGCTTATTTTGTATCGGGAATGCGGACGGCCTCCTTTGTTTATTTGAGTTTGGTGTTATTGGCTCAGTTTTATTCAGGTATTACCTATCCCGCACCAACGACAAAAAATATTCTAGCTTTGTTTTTGATGAGTGGAATTATGGGGGTATTGACCTTAATCCTTGAAAGACTAGAGTTTCTTGCTTATAGTATGCGTGTAGGAGTTCATTTGTTAGCGACAGCTACTATTTTAGTATTGACCTACTTATTTTTTGGCTGGGGTTCAGCATTGTTGAGTCCCTTGCTTTGGTTCTTTTTCTTGTTAATTTATGGACTGATATGGTTGTACCAGATCTGGCAAACTCACAAGCTCACTCAACGAATTAATCAAGCCTTAGAAGATAAAAGAAAGAAAACGAATCACTAATGTAGTGTTGAGGATGAGGTTTGGGGAGAGTGCTAGTTTCCATATAGAGCAAATTATGATATAGTATTTTCAGCGTAAAACAAGGAGAAAACAATGCCAGTAAACGAATATGGTCAGATAATTGGTGAGTCAATGGAAGGTTATACACCAGGTGAATTGCCTTCCATTGATTTCTTAGAAGGACGCTACGCTCGGATAGAGGCTCTTTCGGTGGAAAAGCATGAAGAGGATTTGCTAGCTGTTTATGGACCCGATACTCCTCGGGAGATGTGGACCTACCTCTTTCAGGAGCCAGTGGCAGATATGGAGGAACTGGTTACCGTCTTAAATCAGATGTTGGCTCGTAAGGACCGTTTTTACTATGCGATTATAGACAAGGCAACTGGTAAGGCTTTGGGAACTTTTTCTCTCATGCGCATTGACCAGAATAACCGAGTAATAGAAGTGGGAGCTGTCACTTTTTCTCCAGAACTCAGGGGAACACGTATAGGGACAGAGGCTCAATATCTCCTAGCTCGCTATGTTTTTGAAGAGCTTAACTATCGTCGCTATGAGTGGAAATGCGATGCTCTAAATCTGCCATCAAGACGAGCTGCGGAACGTTTGGGCTTTATCTATGAAGGAACCTTCCGCCAGGCAGTTGTTTATAAGGGGCGCACGAGGGATACGGATTGGCTCGCTATGATTGATAAGGACTGGCCTCAAGTTAAAGCTCGTTTGGAAACATGGTTGGCTCCTGAAAATTTTGATAAAAATGGACGGCAGTACAAGAGCTTGAGAGAGTTCTAAGAGGTGATGACATGATTAGCGTGAGAAAGCAAGAAGTTGTCAAGTTAGAAGATGTTTTGCATCTCTATCAGGCAGTTGGATGGACAAATTATACACATCAACCCCAAATGTTGGAGAAGGCCTTGTCTCACTCATTAGCGATTTATTTGGCACGTGATGGAGATGCCGTGGTTGGCTTGGTCCGTTTGGTCGGAGATGGTTTTTCATCTATTTTTGTCCATGATTTGATCGTTTTGCCTAGCTATCAGCGCCAAGGGATTGGTAGCGACTTGATGAAAGAGGCTTTAGGTGATTATAAAGATGCCTATCAAGTCCAACTGGTGACAGACCAAACAGATAAAAACTTGGGATTTTATCGTTCCTTGGGCTTTGAAACCCTATCTACTTATGATTGCACAGGAATGATTTGGGTGGATCGAAAAAGATAAAAAATTATTTTTTATTAAGTAAAGTTTAAGTCTCCTCGTGTATTATATAGTTATTAGATAAAGACCTCCTAATACTTTTCGAAAATCTCATCAACCTTCGTTAGAGTCGACTTAGCTAACCATAGTTATGCTTGCGTCTATCTGCCTAGTCTGATTTCGATTTTCATTGAGTACCCTTTATTTAATGAAATCCCAAACTTTTCTTTTTCATCATAATCTCCTAAAGAAGTCACCCAATCAGGTGGCTTTTTTATGGCTTGGAGAGGAAAATTCCATTCGAAAAAAATTTTTAAAAAAATGATAAATCAGAGAAAAAATTAAGTTAGCTTTAAGATTCATCTTGTATTATATAATCATTAAATAAAGACCTCCTAACTTTATTTAATGAAATCCTAAACTTTTCTTTTTCATAATAATCTCCCTAAAGAAGCCACCCAATCAGGTGGCTTTTTTGTTTGAAAAAACTCCTTAGAAAAGACTAAGGAGAAAGAATCATGTTTTCTTTTTAAGTTGTTGATTTCGATACTGTCTAGGTGTTAAGTGATAGTGCTGCTTAAATTGACGGTTGAAGTTTGAAAGGTTGGTGAAACCGACCTGGCTTGCAATTTCTTGAATGCTGAGGTTGGTTTGGACGAGTTTCTCACAGGATTTTTCAAGACGTAACTGGAGCAGGTAGTCCATACAACTGGCTCCAGTATGTTGCTTAAAAATACTCATAAAGTGATTTTTACTATATCCAAATGTTGCAGCTAGTTGTTCGATATGAATGGGTTCTGCATAGTGCTGTTCAAGGTAGCAAATCACTTCTTTTAGTTTTTGGTATTTTTGGTAGGTATCATCTGTATAGTGTCGATTGACATATCGATACTTAAAGAGAAGATGAAGCAATTCGTATAGTTTAGACTTTATGAGTAGATCGTAGTATATGCCTCTTTCTTCAAGGATAGAAAAGAGGGAAAGAAGGCAGGATTGAATTTGATCATAAGCTTTATCGCCTGATGATATTCGAGGAGTGAGGCAAAAGTGGCCAGAGTGGAGGGGTTGAATATAGCGTTGGCTAAAACTGTCAATTTGACTTCTACCAAGATAATCTAGATGAATCCGAAAGCTGGTAGAAAATAGTTCTTGATCTTTGTGAGAATAGATAGCATGGAGAGAGGTCGGTTGGATAAGAAAAATATCTCCTTCACGACTTTCAAAGCGTTCTGAGTTGATATGAACGATGGCAGAACCCTTTGTAACGTAAATAATCTCTAGTTCAGGATGACAATGATAGATTGTGTCAGGTGACTTTTTGGATAAGATTTGTTTTTCAAAATCATATGGGAAGTCAGATGGGCTATCTCGTAAGAAACGTGAACGGTCTGCCATGGTAAATCCTCCCAATATACTATTACTACTTTTATTATACCAAAAAAACTTCCTTATCTAGGAAGTTTTCTGGCTTTAAGCTTTCTTTTTCATATAAAAAATAGTAAGTACAAGACCAATAAAGGCCAAAGTGATAGCTACATAAAATGCTATACTATAATTTCCATTATTAGCCATTGCCATTTGAACAGCGACTCTGGGAGCGAAAAATGCTGCTAAAGAATATCCAGTGAAGACGATACCGTAGTTGACCCCTTGATTTGCAGGACCGTAATTTTCCATGACGATAGATGGGAAGACCCCCATAACACCACCAAAGCAGATACCAAGCCCTATAATCCCTAAGGTAAACCCGAATTGACCAGGGACGATAGTTAGGGAGAATAAAGCTAGGACAATGACAGAATAGATAATCAATAGGGTCTTTGAACGGCCAATTTTATCAGAAAGTGATCCCCAGATAAAACGACCACTAGAGTTTGCGATTGAATAAAGAGAGACATAGAGAGCTGCAGTGCCTGCAGAGAGTCCAAACATTGATTGACCGATTGGTGATGCTTGAGAGGCAATCATCAAACCAGAAAAGGCGCCAACAAAGAACATGCTAATGATAATGTAAAACAGAGGACTTTGTAGCATTTGTTTCCAGTTTTTATTAGTAGGTCCTTGCTTAGTTTGTACTGGAGCTTTCCAGCCTGCTGGTTGGTAGCCGCTTGGAGCTGCCTTGATAAAGAAAATTGCACAGATGATAACAAGAATATAGACTAGCCCAATTGTCCGAAAGGCAAAGAAGGCATCTTGTTGTTGAATGAGACTGCTTGCGACTGGAGAAGCAATGACTGCAGCAAAACCCATGCCGCCTGTCAGAATTCCAGAGGCCAAGCCACGTTTATCAGGGAAGAGGCGAAGTGAATTGGAGAGGGCACCCGAATAGGCAAAACCTTGACCAAGCCCGGCCATTAATCCATAGGTCAAATAAAGCATGGCTGGTGAATTGGCATAGCCGGTTAAGTAAAATCCGCTAGCAAATAGGAGAGCGCCGAGGGCGATGGTCCATTTTACATAACCTTTGTCAACTAAATAACCTCCAAGAATCATGGGGATAGGGCCGATTGCAGAGTTGATAGCAAATGCTAACATAATATCAGACATGGACCAGCCTGTTGAACTGCTAAGTGGTCCGGCAAAAACAGAAAAGGAATAGACGGCACCTGTGCAAAGAAGAATGGCTGTAGACGCGACTAAAATCCTCCAACGATTGAATGTCTCTTTCATAAAAACATCCTCCTTAAATGTATATTTTTTCACCAAGACTATATCATAGTTAAGGAAGCTGGTCAATAGTTTACGAAGATATTTTGTTAATTTTTTCACGAACTTGTACTAAGGTACGATAATCTGATAGAATAACACTATCTTCATTATCAAGGATTTACAAGATTTTCTAAAGTAGTATAATGAAAGTAGATTAAATAAATGAAAGGGGTACCAAGATGAAACTAGTTGCTATCGTTGGAACCAATTCGGATCGCTCAACCAATCGGAAACTCTTGAAATTTATGCAAAAGCACTTTTCGGATAAAGCCGACATTGAGGTATTGGAAATCAAACAATTGCCAGCATTTAACGAACCTGAGGACAAGCAAGCGCCAGCTGAAGTTCAAGCTTTTTCAGAAAAAATTCTTGCTGCAGATGGTGTGATTATTTCAACACCTGAGTACGATCACACGATACCAGCACCTTTGGCCTCTGCTTTGGAGTGGATTGCCTATACCAGTCGTGCCTTAATCAATAAACCAACTATGATTGTAGGTGCTTCTCTCGGTTCGCTAGGAACATCTAGAGCGCAGGCACATTTACGTCAGATTTTAGATGCGCCGGAGCTTAAAGCGAGAGTTATGCCTGGTACAGAGTTCTTTCTAGGTCATTCTGAGCAAGTACTGGATGATGAGTGCCATTTGAACAATCCTGAAAAGGTTGCAGAACTAGAAGAACATTTTTCAGAGTTTCAAAATTTTGTTGAACTAACAAAAGCTTTAGTAAAACCTGAAGATACAAATCGTAAGAAATCATTCATCTGGGAAGAATGGTTAAAAGCCTAGGGAATTAATGAAAGGAGAAGAGTCAATGAAATTAGTAGCTATAGTTGGGACTAATGCAAAAAAATCCTATAATCGCAACCTGTTGCAATTTATGAAAAGACATTTTGCTCAGAAAGCGGATATTGAGATTTTAGAGATAACAGATGTACCAATGTTCAATGAAACAGATGATCAAACAGATACACCTATTATTCAGAAGTTTAATCAAGCTATTTCAGAAGCTGATGGTGTCATTATCTCGACACCCGAGCACAATCATACGATTCCATCAAGTTTGAATAGCTTGCTCGAGTGGTTGTCTTTTAACATTCATCCACTAGACGGAAAGCCGACAATGATTGTAGGAGCTTCCTATGATATTCAAGGTTCTTCACGTGCCCAACTTCATCTTCGTCAGATTCTTGATGCTCCTGGAGTAAATGCAACAGTTATGCCAGGCAGTGAGTTTTTACTTGGTCGAGCTCATCGAGCATTTGATGATAATGGAAATTTAATTGAGGAGCGAACTGTAGATTTCCTAGATAGTTGTTTTTATCGCTTCCTTCGCTTTGTATCCGTTGCAAACCAACTAAATCTTCCTGAAGAAGTTCGATTTGAACCGGGGACTTACCATGTTACAACTGAAGGCCATAATGGTAAATTGCCGATGGATGTCACGGTTTCTGAGGACCGTATTGAAAAAATCGAAATCGATTCTTCTGGAGAATCTTCAGGAATCGCAGATGTTGTCTTTACTCGTATCCCAGCAGAAATCATTGAGGGACAAACCTTAAATGTTGATGCGGTGTCAGGAGCTTCTGTAACTTCAAATGGTGTCTTGGACGGAGTTGCGCGTGCGGTCAAACAAGCTGGTGCAAATCCAGATGTTTTACGCAAGCGTTCAAAAGCGCCATCTGCCCTAGATAAAGAAGATAAAACCTATCAGGCAGACGTTGTCATCGTTGGAGGTGGAGGAGCTGGTTTAGCTGCGGCTGCTGCAGTCTTACAAGCTGGTAAGAAGCCGATTATTGTTGAGAAATTCCCAGCAATTGGAGGAAATACTGTTCGTGCAGGTGGTCCAATGAATGCACCAGATCCAGCATGGCAAGGAACCTTCGCAGCTCATCCAGGTGAGGCACATACGCTTCAAGAATTGATTGCGATAGATGAATCAACGATTGACCCAGAATATCTAGAGGACTTTAGAGCCTTGAAAGTTGAGGTTGAGCAGTATTTGCAGAATCCAAGCTATTTGTTTGACTCTACATTACTTTACCGTATCCAAACCTATATCGGTGGGAAACGAAAAGATTTACAAGGAAATGAAATTCATGGCCAATACGATTTAGTATCTGTTTTAACCGAACGGGCCCTAGAGTCTGTTCGTTGGTTGGAAGACATTGGTGTTGAATTTGTTCGTAGCGAAGTGACAATGCCAGTTGGAGCCCTTTGGCGTCGTGGTCATAAGCCGGTTCAACCAATGGGGTATGCCTTTATATCTGTCCTACAAAAATATGTTCTAGAAAATGGTGGCAAGATTTTGACTGACTCTCCAGTTAAAGAATTGCTTGTAAAAGAAGGGGCTGTCAAGGGTGTCAGAGCAGAAGGTCGAAACGGTCAAACCATCATTGTCAATGCAGATGCTGTTGTTCTAGCTTCTGGAGGATTTGGTGCCAATACCAAGATGCTACAAAAATACAATACCTACTGGACTGAAATTGCAGATGATATTGCCACATCTAATACACCAGCTGTAACAGGGGATGGTATTCTTTTAGGTCAAAGTGTAGGTGCAGATTTGGTGGGTATGGGCTTTAGTCAAATGATGCCAGTATCCGATCCAGTGACAGGAGCTCTCTTCTCAGGACTTCAAGTTCCTCCAGCTAACTTCATCATGGTAAATACTCAAGGGAAGCGATTTGTAGATGAGTACGGTAGTCGAGACAAGCTATCTCAAGCGGCGATTGATAATGGTGGCTTGTTCTACTTGATTGCGGATGACCGCATCAAGGAAACTGCCTACAACACTAGCCAAGAAAAAATCGATGCCCAAGTCAAGGCAGGAACTCTCTATCGTGCAGATACGATAGAAGAGTTGGCGGTTCAGATTGGTATGGATCCACAAGTTCTAGTGGAAACGATTAAGAATTACAATTCCTATGTAGATGCAGGTTTTGATCCTGAATTTAATAAAGGTAGTTTTGATCTCAAGTGTGAGGTTGCGCCATTTTACGCAACACCGAGAAAACCGGCCGTTCACCATACAATGGGTGGACTCAAGATTGATACTTCAACACACGTTTTGAACGAAAAAGGTCAGATTATTCCTGGTTTGTATGCTGCCGGAGAAGTCGCAGGTGGACTCCATGCAGGTAACCGTCTAGGAGGAAATTCGCTTACGGATATCTTTACTTTTGGACGTATTGCAGGTCAAACAGCTGTTCAAGAAAATTGTTAGTAATGGATTTAAAAATTAAGGGAATTTTAAGTCTCCTTGTGTATTATATAATCATTAAATAAAGACCTCCTAATACTCTTCGAAAATCTCATCAACCTTCGTTAGAGTCGACTTAGCTAACCATAGTTATGCTTGCGTCTATCTGCCCAGTCTGATTTCGATTTTCATTGAGTACCCTTTATTTAATGAAATCCTAAACTTTTCTTTTTCATAATAATCTCCCTAAAGAAGTCACCCAATCAGGTGGCTTTTTTGTTTGTAGGCTGGATTTTTGCTATAATAGGAGCATGAGTAGAATTTTAGATAATGAAATCATGGGTGATGAGGAGTTGGTAGAACGTACCCTACGTCCCCAATATTTACGTGAATATATTGGGCAGGATAAGGTCAAGGACCAGCTCCAAATCTTTATCGAAGCCGCCAAAATGCGGGATGAAGCACTGGATCATGTACTCTTATTTGGGCCTCCAGGTTTGGGGAAAACGACCATGGCCTTTGTTATTGCCAACGAACTGGGAGTCAATCTCAAGCAGACCTCTGGGCCTGTCATTGAAAAAGCGGGTGACTTGGTAGCGATTTTGAATGATTTGGAACCTGGAGACGTCCTCTTTATTGACGAGATTCATCGCCTGCCCATGTCGGTGGAAGAGGTACTTTATAGTGCCATGGAGGACTTTTACATCGACATCATGATTGGGGCTGGTGAAGGCAGTCGCAGTGTTCATTTGGATTTGCCACCTTTTACCTTGATTGGTGCGACGACCCGTGCTGGTATGCTTTCTAATCCTCTACGAGCGCGTTTCGGGATTACAGGTCATATGGAATACTATGCCCACGCTGACTTGACGGAAATTGTTGAGCGGACGGCTGATATTTTTGAGATGAAAATTACCCATGAGGCAGCTGCAGAGCTGGCCTTACGCAGTCGAGGAACTCCCCGTATCGCTAATCGCCTCCTTAAGCGCGTGCGCGACTTTGCACAGATAATGGGGAATGGCTTAATTGATGATGTCATTACCGATAAGGCATTAACCATGCTAGATGTTGACCATGAAGGATTGGACTATGTGGATCAAAAAATCCTTCATACCATGATTGAGATGTACGGTGGTGGTCCAGTTGGGCTGGGAACCCTTTCGGTTAATATTGCCGAGGAGCGTGAGACGGTCGAAGATATGTACGAACCTTACCTCATCCAGAAAGGTTTCATCATGCGAACTCGTTCTGGACGGGTCGCGACAGCCAAGGCTTATGAACATTTGGGGTATGAATACAGTGAAAAATGAGCAAGATATTCTAGAGGTTTTTAGAAAAAATCCAGATATGATGACCATTCTGACCATCATTCGTGACCTTGATCTGAAAGACTCGTGGTTGGCGGCAGGTTCTGTCAGGAATTTCATCTGGAATCTCTTGTCAGACAAATCGCCTTTTGACCGTGAAACAGATGTGGATGTGATTTTCTTTGATCCAGATGTTTCTTATGAGGAAACAGTATCCCTAGAGAAAAAGCTGAGAGAGGATTTTCCTCAGTACCAGTGGGAGTTGAAAAATCAGGTCTATATGCATCTGCACAGTCCTCACACTGCGCCCTATACCAGTTCTCGTGATGCTATGAGTAAGTATCCAGAACGCTGCACGGCGGTAGGTCTTCGCTTGAATGAAAATTCCACCTTAGAGCTCTTTGCCCCCTATGGTTTAGAGGATATTATGAACTTCCAGGTTTCCCCAACTCCTCATTTTCTAGATAATGAGGAAAGGATGAAACTCTATCAAGAGCGATTGTCCAAGAAAAATTGGCAAGAAAAATGGAAAAATCTGGCTTTCTCAAAAAACTTAAGAAAAATTTAAGTTAGGGGCGGTATACTAAGTCCATAAGTTAAGAGAAACTTAACTTAAACTCCTAAAACTTTTTCATAATAATCTCCCTATAAAATAAAGTCGCCCAATCAGGCGGCTTATTTTTTGTTACTTACAAGTAATGATAGTAACTTAGCAATAGAAGAAAATAGGGAAGTATGGTATAATAAAACGGTAGATTTTTGAATAGGAATAAGATCATGTTTGGATTTTTTAAGAAAGATAAAGCTGTAGAAGTTGAGGTTCCAAGACAGGTTCCTAATCATATTGGCATCATCATGGATGGGAATGGCCGTTGGGCTAAGAGACGCATGCAACCACGGGTTTTTGGTCACAAGGCAGGGATGGAATCCCTTCAAAAGGTGACCAAGGCAGCCAACAAACTGGGCGTTAAGGTTATTACGGTCTATGCTTTTTCTACGGAAAATTGGACTCGTCCAGATCAGGAAGTCAAGTTTATCATGAACTTGCCAGTCGAGTTTTATGATAACTACGTCCCTGAATTACATGCAAATAATGTTAAGATTCAGATGATTGGGGAGACAGACCGTCTGCCTAAGCCGACCTTTGAAGCTTTGAAAAAAGCAGAGGAATTGACCAAGAACAATACAGGCTTGATTCTCAATTTTGCGCTTAACTATGGTGGACGTGCTGAGATTACACAGGCTGTTAAGCTGATTTCTCAGGATGTATTAGATGCGAAAATCAATCCAGGTGATATCACAGAGGAATTGATTGGCAACTATCTCTTCACCCAACATTTGCCTAAGGATGTGCGAGATCCAGATTTGATTATTCGTACCAGTGGAGAATTACGCTTGAGCAATTTCCTTCCATGGCAGGGGGCGTATAGTGAGCTCTATTTTACGGATACCTTGTGGCCTGATTTTGACGAGGAAGCTTTACAGGAAGCAATTCTTGCCTATAATCGTCGTCATCGCCGATTTGGAGGAGTTTAGGAGAAAATATGACCAAGGATTTACAAGAGAGAACACTATTTGCTGGACTGGCTCTGCTTATCTTCCTTCCCGTCTTGTTTGTTGGCGGGCTCCTGTTGCAGATAGGGATTGGCTTGTTAGCAATGCTAGGCGTCCATGAGCTCCTGCACATGAAGGGACTAAAGACTATGACCATTGAGGGCACCTTGACCCTCCTTGCAACCTTTGCCCTCACAATCCCCTTAGAAAATTACCTAACTTTTTTGCCGGTTGATGGCAATGTAGTTGTCTACAGTGTTTTGATTACAATAATGTTAGGGACAACCGTTTTCAGTAAAAACTATACGATTGAAGATGCTGCCTTTCCGATTGCTGTGAGTTTCTATGTTGGTTTTGGCTTCAATGCCTTACTAGATGCTCGTATAGCTGGATTTGATAAGGTTCTCCTGGCTCTCTTTATCGTTTGGGCGACAGATAGTGCAGCTTATCTGACGGGGGTGAATTTTGGCAAGCATAAGTTAGCCCCGAGAGTTTCTCCTAATAAGAGTATTGAGGGCTTTGTTGGGGGTATTCTAGGTGCGGTACTGATAACAGTACTCTTCATGCTAGTGGACAGTACAGTTGCTCTTCCCTATGGAATTTATAGGATGAGTCTTTTTGCCGCCTTCTTCAGTGTAGCAGGCCAGTTTGGTGACTTGATTGAGAGTGCCATGAAACGCCATTTTGCTGTCAAGGATTCTGGAAAATTTATCCCTGGACATGGCGGTGTGTTGGATCGCTTTGACAGCATGCTGATTGTGTTTCCAATGATGCACTTATTTGGCCTGTTTTAAAGAAAGGAAGATTGAATGATTGGATTGCTAACCTTTATCCTCGTTTTTGGGATTATAGTGGTGGTGCATGAGTTTGGACATTTTTATTTTGCCAAGAAATCAGGCATTCTAGTTCGTGAATTTGCCATTGGTATGGGGCCCAAGATTTTTTCCCATATCGGTAAGGATGGCACTGCTTATACCATTCGGATCCTTCCTCTAGGAGGCTATGTTCGTATGGCAGGCTGGGGTGATGATGCGACAGAGATCAAGACAGGAACTCCAGTCAGTTTAACACTTGCCGACGATGGCAAGGTCAAACGGATCAACCTCTCAGGAAAGAAGTTGGATCAAACGGCCCTTCCTATGCAGGTAACCCAGTTTGACTTTGAAGACAAGCTCTTTATCAAGGGTTTGGTCTTGGAAGAAGAAAAGACTTTTGCAGTGGATCATGATGCGACGGTTGTTGAAGAAGACGGAACCGAAGTACGCATCGCTCCTCTGGATGTACAGTATCAAAATGCTTCTATCTGGGGTAAGCTTATCACCAACTTTGCAGGTCCTATGAATAACTTTATCTTAGGTGTTGTTGTTTTTTGGATCCTGATCTTTTTGCAAGGCGGTGTTAGAGATACTCAGACAAATCTCTTTCATGTCATGCCAGAGGGAGCTTTGGCTAAGGTAGGTGTAGCTGAGACCGCTCAAATTACCAAGGTCGGCTCGCATGAGGTTAAGAATTGGCAAGACTTGACCCAGGCTGTGGAAGCCGATACCAAGGACAAGACCTCTCCGACCTTAGATGTGACCATTTCTGAAAATGGTAGCGAAAAACAAGTCACGGTGACTCCAGAAGAGAATCAAGGGCGTTACATTCTCGGGGTTCAACCGGGAGTCAAGTCAGACTTTCTATCCATGTTTGTTGGTGGATTTACAACTGCTGCTGACTCAGGGCTCCGTATCCTTTCGGCTCTGAAAAACTTGATTTTCCATCCAGATTTGAACAAACTCGGTGGTCCCGTTGCTATTTTTAAGGCAAGTAGCGATGCTGCTAAAAATGGAATTGAGAATGTCCTTTACTTCTTAGCTATGATTTCCATCAATATCGGGATTTTTAACTTGATCCCTATCCCAGCTTTGGATGGTGGAAAGATTGTGCTCAATATCCTAGAGGCTATCCGCCGGAAACCCCTTAAACAAGAAATTGAAACCTATGTCACCATGGCTGGTGTAGTTATCATGGTTGCCTTGATGCTAGCTGTGACCTGGAATGACATTATGCGACTCTTCTTTTAGATAATCGAGGAATATTATGAAACAAAGTAAAATGCTAATCCCAACGCTTCGCGAAATGCCAAGCGATGCTCAAGTTATCAGCCACGCCCTTATGTTGCGTGCTGGTTATGTTCGTCAAGTTTCTGCCGGTGTTTATTCTTACCTACCACTCGCTAACCGTGTGATTGAAAAGGCTAAGAATATCATGCGCCAAGAGTTTGATAAGATTGGTGCGGTGGAGATGTTGGCTCCTGCCCTTCTCAGTGCTGATCTTTGGCGTGAATCAGGCCGTTATGAAACCTATGGTGAAGACCTTTATAAACTGAAAAACCGTGAAAAGTCAGACTTTATCCTAGGTCCGACACACGAAGAAACTTTTACAGCTATTGTTCGTGACTCTGTCAAGTCTTACAAGCAATTGCCACTCAACCTTTACCAAATCCAACCGAAATACCGTGATGAAAAACGTCCACGTAACGGTCTTCTCCGTACGCGTGAATTTATCATGAAAGATGGTTATAGTTTCCATGCTAATTACAATAGTTTGGATGTGACTTATGACGAGTACAAGGCGGCCTACGAACGTATCTTCACTCGCAGTGGTTTGGATTTCAAGGCTATCATCGGTGACGGTGGTGCCATGGGTGGTAAGGATAGCCAAGAATTTATGGCCATCACTCCTGCTCGTACAGACCTTGACCGCTGGGTTGTCTTGGACAAGTCAGTTGCATCATTTGATGAAATTCCTGCAGAAGTACAAGAAGAAATCAAGGCAGAATTGCTCAAATGGATGGTTTCTGGTGAAGACACCATTGCCTACTCAAGTGAGTCTAGCTATGCAGCTAACTTAGAAATGGCAACAAACGAGTACAAACCAAGCAACCGTGTCGTTGCGGAAGAAGAAGTGACTCGAATGGAAACTCCAGGTGTTAAATCCATCGATGAAGTCGCAGCCTTCCTTAACGTGCCAGAAGAACAAACGATCAAAACCCTCTTCTACATGGCAGATGGTGAGCTTGTTGCAGCCCTTCTAGTTGGAAATGACCAACTTAATGAAGTCAAGTTGAAAAACCATTTGGGTGCAGATTTCTTTGATGTGGCTAGCGAAGAAGAAGTAGCAAATGTTATCCCAGCAGGCTTTGGTTCGCTTGGTCCAGTTGGTTTGCCAGAAAACGTGAAAATCATTGCAGACCGTAAGGTACAAGATGTTCGCAATGCTGTTGTGGGGGCTAACGAAGATGGTTACCACTTGACGGGTGTGAATCCAGGTCGTGACTTTACTGCAGAATACGTGGACATTCGCGAAGTTCGTGAGGGTGAAATTTCCCCAGACGGACAAGGTGTCTTAAACTTCGCCCGTGGTATTGAGATCGGTCATATTTTCAAACTCGGAACTCGCTACTCAGCAAGTATGGGCGCAGATGTTTTGGACGAAAATGGCCGTGCTGTGCCAATCATCATGGGATGTTACGGTATTGGTGTTAGCCGCCTCCTTTCAGCCGTTATAGAGCAACACGCTCGCCTCTTTGTCAACAAAACGCCTAAAGGGGAATACCGTTATGCTTGGGGAGTTAACTTCCCTAAAGAATTGGCACCATTTGATGTGCACTTGATTACTGTCAATGTCAAGGACGAAGAAGCGCAAGCCTTAACAGAAAAACTTGAAGCAAGCTTGATGGGAGCTGGTTACGAAGTCTTGACAGATGACCGTAACGAACGTGTCGGGGTTAAATTTAGCGATAGCGACTTGATTGGTCTTCCAATCCGTATCACTGTCGGGAAAAAAGCAGCCGATGGCATTGTAGAAGTTAAGATCAAGGCGACTGGTGACACTATTGAAGTTCATGCAGACAACTTGCTTGAAACGCTTGAAATCCTCGGCAAGAAATAAAACTATAATCAGAAGAAAAACAAGGCAAAAATGTAACTAGTTTTTACCTTGTTTTTTCTATATAATGGGGAAAATGAGTAAATGAAGAGGTAAAGCTATGCTAAAATTTCCAAAGGATTTTGTTTGGGGTTCCTCCACTTCTGGACCACAGACAGAAGGACGAGCACTTGGTGATGGTAAAGGAGATAATCTCTGGGATTATTGGTATCAAGTAGAGCCAAACCGCTACTACAATGGGATTGGACCTGATAAAACATCGACTTTTTACGAAAACTGGGAAAAGGATATTGAGCTTTTGGTAGAGACTGGGCATACAGCCTTCCGAACTTCTATCCAGTGGTCTCGTATTTTCCCACAAGGCCGTGGAGAAGTCAATCCTCAAGGGGTGGCTTTCTACCGTCAGGTTTTTGAGGCTATTAAGGCCAAGGGGATTCGTCTCTTAGTCAATCTCTATCACTTCGACCTGCCTTTTGCCCTCCAAGAAGACGGCGATGGTTGGGAAAATAAGGCAACTGTCAAGGCTTATGAAGACTATGCTCGTTTTTGTTTTGAAACTTACGGCGACTTGGTGGACCAATGGATTACATTCAATGAACCCATCGTACCCGTAGAATTTGGTTATTTTTATGATGCCCATTATCCTCACAAGGTAGATGCCAAAGCGGCGGTTAAGGTTGCCTATCATACGCAACTGGCTAGTAGTCTTGCGGTTAAGGCCTGTCATGAGGTTTTGCCTGATTCCAAGATTGGGATTGTCCTTAACTTGACACCGGCTTATCCACGCAGCCAGCATCCTGCTGATGTCAAGGCAGCTCGCATTGCCGATCTCTTCCAAGCCCAATCTTTCCTAGATCCGTCTGTCTTGGGAGCTTATCCAGAGGAATTGGTGGAAATTTTAGCTGAACATGATTTGCTGCCAGAGTACACTGTTGAAGAGTTAGAACTCATTCGTGAGAATACAGTTGATTTCCTAGGAGTCAACTACTACCAACCTTTGCGCGTTATGGCCCCACGTTTTGCTAAACATCCAGACAGTCCCCTCTTGCCAGAACATTTTTACGAGCCTTATATCATGCCGGGCCGTAAAATCAATCCTCACCGCGGTTGGGAAATCTACGAGCAGGGGATTTATCATATCGCTCAAAACATCAAGGAAAACTATGGTAATATCGAGTGGATGTTGACCGAAAACGGCATGGGTGTTGAAGGCGAAGATAAATTCCGTGAGAATGGCATGATTCAGGACGACTATCGTATTGACTTTGTCAAAGGGCATCTTCGTGAACTCCACTGTGCCATTGAAGACGGAGCCAACTGTAAGGGTTACTTAATCTGGACCTTTATTGATTGCTGGTCATGGCTCAATAGCTATAAAAACCGCTATGGTTTGGTTGAATTAGACTTGGAAACACAGGAACGCCGTCTGAAGAAATCAGGCCACTGGTTCAAGGAACTCAGCGACCATAATGGATTTTAAGAATAAAAAGAGTGAGATGGTGTTCATCTCACTTTTTATTACAATATCATCACCAAGGTTCCGATCGTAATCAGGATACAGCCAACAATTGTTTTAAACGTCAGGATATCTTGTAGGAAGAAAAAGGCTAGAACGAGGGTAATGACGAGACTGAATTTATCGACAGCAGATACCTCAGTCGCATTGCCCATCTGCAAGGCCTTGTAGTAGCAGAGCCATGAGGCGCCAGTGGCCAAGCCAGATAAGATGAGAAAGAGCCAACTTTTTCTACTGATATTGACAATTTCGGTCTGACTATTGGTCAAGAAAACCATGGCCCAGGCCATAAGGATGACGACGACTGTACGAATAGCGGTTGCTAGATTGGATGGAACTCCCTCAATTCCAATCTTGGCTAAAATTGACGTTAAGGCTGCAAAGATAGCTGATAAAAGTGCGAAGAAAATCCACATGGCAAATACCTCCTCTATTCATTATAAGTAATTGATGCTGACTTGTCAGGTATCAAGTGAAATCTTGATAAAATACCAGATAGAAAAACTATACCAATTTTTATCCTTGACAAGTGAGAAAAACAAGTATATACTGTTTTTGCTGATTCTGTAAAAGGGAAATCAGACTATACCAATTTAAGGAGAAAGCACAGCTGGTCTGTGTCGTATATACTATGTGTGGAATTGTTGGTGTTGTTGGAAACACAAATGCAACTGATATTTTGATTCAGGGGCTTGAAAAGCTCGAATACCGTGGTTATGATTCTGCGGGGATTTTTGTCCTAGGTGGTGCTGAAAATCATTTAGTCAAGGCTGTCGGTCGTATCGCAGAATTATCTGCAAAGACAGCTGGTGTTGAGGGTACAACTGGTATCGGACATACGCGTTGGGCGACCCACGGGAAACCAACGGAAGACAATGCTCACCCACATCGCTCTGAGACTGGACGTTTTGTCTTGGTGCACAATGGGGTGATTGAGAACTACCTTGAAATCAAGGAAGAATACCTTGCAGGTCACCACTTCAAGGGGCAAACAGATACGGAAATTGCTGTTCACTTGATTGGGAAATTTGTTGAAGAAGATGGTCTCTCAGTTCTTGAAGCCTTCAAAAAAGCTCTTCACATCATCCGTGGGTCTTATGCCTTTGCCTTGATTGACTCTGAAAATCCAGATGTTATCTATGTCGCTAAGAACAAATCACCACTTTTGATTGGTCTTGGAGATGGCTATAACATGGTCTGCTCAGATGCCATGGCTATGATTCGTGAAACCAACCAATACATGGAAATCCATGACCAAGAGTTGGTTATCGTGAAAGCTGATAGCGTTGAAGTTCAAGATTATGATGGCAACAGTCGTGAGCGCGCTAGCTACACTGCGGAACTTGACTTGTCTGATATCGGTAAGGGAACTTATCCTTACTACATGCTCAAGGAAATCGATGAGCAACCGACAGTTATGCGTAAGTTGATCCAAGCTTACACAGATGAGGCTGGTCAAGTAGTCGTAGACCCGTCTATCATCAAGGCTGTTCAAGAGGCAGACCGTATCTACATCCTTGCAGCTGGGACATCTTACCACGCAGGATTTGCTTCTAAAAAGATGCTAGAAGAATTGACAGATACACCAGTTGAACTTGGTATCTCATCTGAGTGGGGCTATGGGATGCCACTTCTCAGCAAGAAACCACTCTTTATCTTTATCAGCCAGTCTGGTGAAACAGCTGACAGCCGTCAAGTTTTGGTTAAAGCTAATGAAATGGGCATTCCAAGCTTGACAGTGACAAACGTGCCAGGTTCAACTCTTTCTCGTGAAGCCAATCATACTATGCTTCTTCACGCGGGTCCTGAAATTGCCGTGGCATCAACCAAGGCCTACACAGCACAAATCGCAGCTCTTGCCTTCCTTGCAAAAGCTGTCGGAGAAGCAAATGGCAATGCCAAAGCCCAAGCCTTTGACCTGGTTCATGAGTTGTCAATCGTAGCTCAGTCTATCGAATCAACTCTTTCAGAAAAAGAATTAATTGATAGTAAGGTTCGTGAGCTTCTTGAAACAACTCGCAATGCCTTTTACATCGGACGTGGTCAGGACTACTATGTTGCCATGGAAGCCAGTCTCAAACTCAAAGAGATTTCTTACATTCAATGTGAAGGTTTTGCGGCAGGAGAACTCAAGCATGGAACCATTGCTTTGATTGAAGAAGGAACGCCTGTTTTGGCCCTCTTATCAGATCCAGTCCTTGCCAACCATACTCGTGGAAATATCCAAGAGGTCGCAGCACGTGGTGCCAAAATGCTTACAATCGCAGAAGAAAATGTTGCTAAAGAGACAGACGATATCGTCCTTACGACCGTACACCCTTACCTCTCACCAATCTCAATGGTGGTACCAACGCAATTGGTCGCTTACTTTGCAACACTTCACCGTGGCCTTGATGTGGACAAACCACGCAACCTTGCTAAGTCAGTAACAGTAGAATAAGCTAAGAAAGTCTAGTTGATCTAGGCTTTTTTACTCTGTCTTGACATCCTTGAGTAAGGAGCCACTGTATTAATGACTAAGTTATTTATCCTGAAAAGAAATAAAGTATTATTGCCGTGCTAGGTTGGTTCAGTCTCAAACTTAGAGGGAATCAAAAGAACAGAAAGAACGATTTTTGATAGTGCAGATAAAACTTCCATTCAACTGAAAGACTATGCCAGCCACACACTGATCAACGACAACTACAGTTTTGGTACAAGGGACAGAGCATACTTTCTAGGGAATATATACCAGCTTATACCAACTACAAGATAAAATATCAAAAAGGCGATTACCCAAGCGGAAATCGTCTTTTTATCTTTAGAATAAGTCCAGCCTAATATTTCCACCAAAATGTGGTTTTTCAAGAGCTATCTGTGCTAATTGATTGAGTGTTTGTTTACTATTTTCTTGATTATAGAATTTAAGTCCTTTGATGATAACTCCATCAACTTCATCCTCGAAAATCAAATCTTCTTGATGGTCGTTGATGTATGAAAGGAGTTCCTCCTTCCATCTATCTTTTTCTGCCAATTGTTCACCTTTGGGTTCAATGAAGATTTGAAGATAGTAATCCTTATTTTGAAGAAGTAGGATAAAGTCTGGTTGAAATCCTGAAAAATTGATTTCCCGTGGATTCTCTTCAAATTGGTGCAATTTCAATCGTTCAACTTTATCTGTGCCTTTTAGCATGTTTTCGTCCATTCGAATGAGGAAAACATCACCGTATTGTTCTCTTAGTTCATCAATATGATTGGCGATAGCATTAACTAGAGTTTCTTCATTTCTATTGATTATAGCAGATTGGTAAGCAAAAAAGTCAAATTTTTCAAAACTAATATTAGCTACTTTTTGTTCGATGAAGGAGCCACTCTGTTTAGCTGTATCATAATTAGGTATTCGTTTGCGATAATCAACGAGATATTCTGTAATTGGATATCCGGTAAAGCGGTTCGTACCTCTTGCTTTGCGATAACCTGCCTTTATTTGGGCAGCCAGTAGGTTAAAAAAGTTATCAACAATTTTCAGCTTTTCCATAGCGGAAAAATCTTCTACAATGGTTTCTTTTTCTGTTGTGACAGAGAGTGTAAGATTTTGCAAATCTAGCCAATTTTCTCCCCAAAAATCTTCCATAGACTTGAGATTTGGAAGATATCTTTTCAGATTTTCAAATCGGAAAAAGTTAGAGCGGCTAATTGATTTTTTAAAATAACGAATATCAACTCCCCTCAATTGGGACGTTTTTAACTCTATTGCTTCAGCTGAAAGGTAAGCTGTTTCATAGGTGGATTTAAAATAGGTTACATTGGCTAGCTTAGAAATTTCAATACCATATGCACGTAAATTCACATAGTGACTGTCAGGAATTTCCTCAGTTTCATTATAGTAAAGCTTACCTGTTTTAAAGATTTGGGTTTTCTTGAAAGAGGGTTTCAGTTTGATTTCAATTGGAGGATTTTTTTCATCAGTCCCAGTCGCAAGATTCATCTTATCAAGTGATGCCATCAAATTCTTAATGTATTGTGGCTCATTAAGGGTATGGTAGTGTAGTGTTTCCAACAAAAGACTTGCTGTTTCATCTGATTCATCAAATCGTCTTTGGTAAGAAATCTTTTGATTTAAGGAGAAAGGATTGTATCGCGCCCCACGTCCGATCAACTGAGCCTCGGAATTGGTTGATTTAGCATCTCTTTTATCATTCATTTTCCCCAAGTTGCTAATACGAACGATATCGTAAAGATTGAGGACATCCCAACCTTCTGTTAATTTTGCTACGGCAAAGACTACACGATACAGATTATTGGGCGATTCAAGCGAATTGAGCGCCTGATACTGTCCTGTTTCTAGCAACCCTTTTGAACTACTGTCTGAATCATTTGCATTTAGAATTCTGGCTGGTGAAAAATCACGCTTAATTTCTCGAACAACAGTTGAAAGATCATCCTTTTCGAGATAATACTGATAAGCGAGCTGTAGGGTATGGCTTTGCTCTTCCGATACACTTCTCAATTGCGAAATAAGGAACGACCTTAAACTTTCCACAGTCAGACTATCAATCATCTCATTGAATAGATTATTTGCTTCATAGGAAGCATCAATTTTATGTGATTTGAAAAGAATGACTGGTTTTATCTCAATCCCAAATTTTTCTAGAGCAAATTTGCGACGATATTCACTCAGAATAACGGTACTAAGCATATTATCTTCATTGGAATTCCCCGTCTGAATGCGTCTTACATTTTTTGAATATCGCTCTTTGATGTATGAATCCAAGGTATAACGGTAAATAATCTTATCTCGATATTTTTGATAAATGGTCTCATCGTCAAAATCAAGTGTTGCGGTAAATTCTAGCAAGAGATTATCAGCATGTGCGTGAAGAAGAGAAAGTAGGCTTTTTTCCCATGAGATTTTTTCCAATTCTGCTTTATTTTTCTTTTTCGTAGAAGCAGAATAGTGATGGGCTTCATCCGCCAGAATAATCATTTTTGTCTTCTGGTAATCTTTTAATGACATGATATTTTCTGCCTGTGTGAAGAGGTCATTTGTCAATGTTTGAATTGAAACAAACTTAATATTAATTACATTTTTATTAGGAAAATCTGGAAATCTTCCTGAAATCTGGTTGATAAAGATATGTTCCCCATCAATTTCTAAGTTAGAATTGAAAAGAAACTTAGTAGATTGAGCACTCGTTAGATTATCAATGGTCTTACTCAGAACACCATTTGTATTCACTGTAAACAGAAAATTTTGATACCCTTTTTCTTTATAAAGATAGAGGATTAAACCAGCCATCAAATCAGTCTTTCCCGAACCAGTTGCCATATTGAACATCAGCTGTCTTGGTTTTCGAAACTTGAAAGTATCTGATGCTTGAGTGTAATGAAAATAGCGAATAGCTTCACTTTGATAAGAACGTGGTTCATGCTTGAGATTTTCTACAATATACTGTGGTAATTCCCAACCATGCTGTTCGTTCAAAATATCCATATCCAGCTGTTTCAATTCATCGAAGAGTTCAAAGATCAGTTCTTTTTTCTTTGCTTTTCTAACCATCATTTCTCTCCATAAAAACTCTTATTGAAATCATAATCTGATTGGGATAATTGCAATTTAATGGTTTCATCATCAATTTCAGAGTAGTTGTGATAGAGCTGGTTTTTGTCAATAATCTTCACAAGAATTTTTTTCTGCATTTCAAAATCTTCATCCCAGATAGATTGGTCAACTTCTTGTAAATCCACTCTGAAATCAAAATCAAGTGTGGCTTTCATGTCGTCAAAGATAGCCTTTAATTCATCAGAATGTTTAGAGTTAAGAACAGCATCAATAAAGGTTGCATTTTTGTCCATTAACTCAGCATAAATGAATGAACCACCGCCAGACCAAGCAACATCTTGAGAAATGCCACCTTGTTCTCCATCAATAACTTTCTTTAATCTCTCAACAGCTACGGTTTCAATATAATCCATTTGTTCAATACCGATATACTGACGATTCATCTTGTGAGCAACTGCTGCAGTAGTTCCCGAACCCATAAAGAAGTCAAGGACAATATCGTTTTCAGAAGTTACCGCTCTAATAAAAAATGCTAATAAACTTTCTGGTTTAGAGTATGAAAAGTCAAAACCTAATTCTTTCAAATGAGTTTTAGCATCCTCATTTGTGCCCACTCCAAAAATTTTTGATAGATAGCGTTCATCAATAAATTTTTCTGGGGCAACATTGCCTGCTTCTGCTTTTTGATATCGAATAGAAAACTTATCTGATTTAATAACAAAGTCTCCTCCTTTTGAAACTTCGTTATCAAGATAGTCTTGTCCCCATTTAAACTTACCAGTCAACCGAATGGCATTTTTATTTTTACCATTTTCAATTATTAAATCGTCCTCAAGAACTACTGACGATTTTTGCCCAGCAAAATAATGTCCATCTGGAATATTAAATCGAATAACTCCTGCTTTGAAGTTAAGTGTTCCAATAGAATTACTTGAATTTAATAATGGTGCGTCTCCATTTTCTGCATCCTTACCAATCCAACGAACACTTGGGTCTTTCTTCTTTTCATAAGCATGGATATATTCTACACCGCTACGACTTTTTTTCCCAAGTGAGTCAGCGTTATCAGTATTCCGCCAAATAAAAGTTTCAACAAAATCATTCTTCGCAAAAACATCATCCATCAACACTTTTAAATAGGCTTGACCATCTTCTGCCATAGAAACAAGCAACACTCCACCGTCATCCAATAAGTCTCTTGCAACTTCTAGTCTATTCTTCATAAACGTTAACCAAGTGGATAACTTAAAATTCGAATTATAAGAAAAGGTATCGGCGTCTTTTGTCCCCTCGAAATAATACGGTGGATCGATATAAATCAATTTCACCTTCCCTGCAAATCGTTTTTTCAAACTGTGGAGTGCTAATAGATTATTTCCCTTGATAATCAGGTTATCCGTATCCTTGATTTCTGATACAGGAGAAGAGCCGTTTTTATCATATATCTTAACATTTTTAAAAATCTTTTCATCAAGGAGGACATCAATCTCCTCTCTAGCAACTATCTCATTTAAAAAGGATTCTTCAGCATCTTCCCTTGATACATCATCTTTAGTCATACCAGCTTTTAAGATACCATCTTTGTAGGGGAAATTTAGGACAACATCTGTTGTTTCATCTAGATAGCGATTATCTGCTGCTAATCCGATTTTGTTGGTGTAACGCGTGTAGGAGTTTGACCAATATTCATCAACTTCAAGCATTTGAATGATATCATTGATTTTCAAAATGGTCGCACCAGCAATATCCTCGGTAAATGCTTCATTTAGAATTGCATTTGTCAAAATCTTTTCAACCAACTCAGGTTTATAATTATCTAAATCTACTATAATAGCATCTTTTTTTAGCAGTCCCTCAGCTACATACTGTTCATCAAAGCTTTCTACTACCTCTCGTAGGGCTTGTTGAATCGCTGTTTCGAATGTCTGACTCATACAAGTCCCTCACTTTCATACACAACAGAAAAGACCTTCTCACAAAAATGTGAGAAAGTCTGTTTTAGGGCTTGACAAAAAATACGCTTGATTACATAATCAGCGTGAGCTGTGAGCTGTGAGCTGTGAGCTGTGAGCTGTGAGCTGTGAGCTGTGAGCTGTGAGCTGTGAGCTGTGAGCTGTGAGCTGTGA
>NZ_KB373321.1:401551-426146 GCF_000314775.2 Streptococcus sp. F0441
GTGAGCTGTGAGCTGTGAGCTGTGAGCTGTGAGCTGTGAGCTGTGAGCTGTGAGCTGTGAGCTGTGAGCTGTGAGCTGTGAGCTGTGATTGCTTTCATACCAATCATTCCTTTACTTTTTGATAGTTCTATTATATCAAAATTTCTAAATTTTGCATATTTGCTTTCCCTGACGGACAGTCATGTATAAACCACTTAGAAAATATGGTTTATGATTACATCTATACTAAATGAAGTACATTTTGAATTGGAGAAGTCTGTCCTATTAAAAGACGATTTCCAAGCGGAAATCGTCTTTTTTGATATTCTCACAAATACGATATCTTGTGGTTGGTGTAAACTGGTAGATAGCTCTCTTATTTTATTTATCAAAACCTTGTAAGTTTTTTTGGCGCTCTTCAGTTTGACCCTTGGCATCCAATTTATTACCATTGTAAACAGTGCTTTCCCATGATCCGTACATTGGGTTAGGGAAAATGATGAATTTCTCACCAAACTCTTTTTGTAATTCCTCTAATTTTTGGTCGCGCTCAGTTTCAGAGGTCTTTGAAAACTCTGCAAAGTCCACAAGATTGTCTCCTAGTAGCATGACTAAGTTGGTTTTTTCTTGGACTGCTTGTCTACGACCTTCTTTAGATTTGACGCCTTTTTCTAAGAACATGAGATGATCGCGGCTTTGTACAGGGATTCCTTCATTTTCTAGGTTTTTGATCGTATCATCTACCTGATCTATCGTGCGGTCAGATACATAGTAAATTTGGACACCGTTTTGGTCTGCAAATTGGAGAAAGTCTTTAGCACCTGGTACAGCCTTGGCTGCGGCTTTTTTTACCCAGACATCCCAGTTTTCTGGGGTAAATGCTGTTCCATCTTTGACATTTTGCGCTTGATAAGGGCTATTGTCTAATACGGTTTCGTCTAAGTCCAAAACGATAGAGTAGGGTTTATCTGTCTGTGTTTTTAGTAGTTCTTTCAAACGATCAGTAGCGACATTGTAACCTTGTAGATAGAGTGCCTTGGTCTCAGCTGCTTTTTGATACCAAAGAGTTGACATAGTATTTTCTCTTGAACGCAACTGATCATAGGTCATTGTAACCTGATTGTCAGATGTACTACTTTGTGTTGTCTGTGAATTTGCCGAATTTGTGCCACAGCCAGTCAGTAAAATGACGGAAGCAAGTGTAGAAGCAATTGTAATGGTAACTTTGGATATTTTCATAATCCCATCCTCCTAATAATAGTCTATTAACATTGTAGCGTTTTCACGGGATTTGTGCAAGGGAATATCGAGAGAAAATAAATTTTTCAGTAGTAATTTGGTATTAGGATAAAATTATGTACTTAATTTGGGAATGAAGATGGATATAAAAAAATTCAATCGGCTTGATAGAAAATCTATATCAGCTCCTTTTTGAAAAATAGATGAAAATAAAGTGAATCTTTGAAAGGCTAGTAACATCAAGCTTTTCAGGGATTTTTTTCTTCATAGATATAAAAATTTCCAATTGAGTTGATAGTCAATATATATTGGGAAAAGGGGAAAAGGAGTGGTAAGATGGTTTCAATCCAAATGGAAGGAGAAAGGTATGGCAAGTAAAAGAGATTTAGTCTTTAGAGCGATTCGAGGCGATGAAGTGGAAAGAGTTCCTGTGGGATTTTGGTTTCATTTTGTAACACTCGAAGAAAAGGGGCAGGGATTAAATAATCCACGTATCTTTCAAAAAAGTGTTGATGGGCATCGCAACTATGTGGAAAGGATTCGTCCTGATTTTGTCAAAATCATGAGCGACGGTTTTTTCCTTTATCCAAGTAATGTCTACAGTCCTAAGGTTTCAAACATTCAGGAGCTGGCTTCTATTGAGTCGATTGGTGAGGGACACCCGTGGATTCAGCAACAGGTGGAAGTGGTCCAAGCGATTCGAGAGACCTTTACTGAAGAAATCGCTTCTTTCTACAATATCTTTTCGCCTATCTCCTACCTCAAGCGCTGGTTCCGTACAGAAACTTCACGGGGAGATAAGGAAGTGGCTAATCTATTGCTTGAAAATCCTGAGCGATTCAGAGCAATTCTAGATGTGATTGCAGGAGATATTGCTATCCTAACTCAGAAAATCATTCAGCAAGGCGGTGTTGACGGGATTTACCTCAGCACCCAGGAAATTCAAGATGAGCGCATCACACCAGCACTCTACCAAACCTATATCGAACCGAGCAATATAGCGATTTTGGAAGCAGCCAATCAGGTTGGTGGGACCAATATCCTTCATATCTGTGGTTTTGAAGGTGCGAGCAATGATGTGACGATATTTAAGGACTATCCAGCTCAAGTGGTCAACTGGGCGACCCACCATGAGGGTGTTAGTTTGACACAGGGGCAAGAGTTGTTTCCAGGAAAGGCCGTTTTAGGTGGATTCGAAAATGGCAAGAAAAGCTTGCTTTATCAAGGTTCCAAGGCGGAATTGCAAGATGAAACAAGGCGGTTGCTGGCTGAAGCTGGTAGTAAAGGCGTTCTTCTGGGAGCTGACTGTACTGTTCCAGATGACTTTGACTTAGAGAGGTTGGACTGGATTCGGCAGGCAGCGGTTCTCTAAAAGGAGGAGCTATGAAAAGTAAAAGATGGGGCATCTTCATTGCAGTTGTCGGTTTGCTGGCTTTGGTTGCCATAAGCGTCGTAAAAAATGGGCATTGTAAAAATGGAGAGAGATGTCGTGGAGTTCAGGATTTTTCCAAGTCCAGTCTCCCCTTTCTACGCTCGAATGATATCGCAAGCAGTTTATTAGTTGAAAAAGTAAGAAATGGAGAATAAGAATGTCAGAAAAAAAAGAATGGGTTTTAAAAGCATTTAGAGGTGAAAAGGTTGACCGTGTGCCAGTTGGCTTTTGGCACCATTTCACATCCGAAGACGAATGGCTGTACGGTTTCTCAAATCCAGCCATTATCGAGAAGAATATTGAGGGCCATAAGCGCTTTATACGAGAAGTTCAGCCAGACTTTATCAAACTCATGAGTGATGGCTACTTTGCTTATCCAAATCCAACGATTGCCAAAGGAAAATCACTTCAAGAATTGGCAACCATTCAACCACTCGGACCAGATCATGCTTGGATAAAAGAGCAGGTTGACTTGGTTAAGAAAATCAAGCAAGAGTTTACAGAAGATATTGTTGCGATTTACAATATTTTTGCTCCTGTGACTTATCTCAAGTGGTTGCTTGGGGAAGTATCTGGCGGGGATGACCTTATCGCGGACTTTCTGGTGGAAGATCCTAAAGCCCTTAAAAAGGTGTTGGATGTGATTGCAGAGGATATTGCGAGTCTCAGCCGAGCAGTTATCGAAGAGTCTGGTGCTGACGGAATCTACCTCAGCGTGCAGAGTATCCAAGATCAACGAGTGTCGGCAGCAGAGTATCAAGCTGTCATTGCCCCTAGCGAGATAACGGTTCTGGGAGCAGCTAGTGCTGTTGGTGGTGTTACTGTTCTTCATATCTGTGGCTACGAGGGGGCGCGAAATGATATTCACCTTTTTGCAGACTATCCAGCCCAAGTCTTTAACTGGGCTGTAGGACCAGAGGGAATCACTCTCAAGGAAGGTCGTGAGATTTTCAAGGGACGTACGGTTCTTGGAGGATTTGAAAATGGCAAAACAGGCTTGCTGTATACTGGTAGCAAGGATGCTATTCAGGCTGAGGCAAAGAAACTAGTTGCAGAAGCTGGGGAACAGGGCCTGGTACTTGGGGCAGATTGTACCATTCCAAGTGATATCGCAGTTGAACGTATCCAGTGGGTGAGAGAAGCGCTTGAAAACTAAAGGAGAAAAAGATGAGTAAAAAAGCATGGATTATCGGTGGTGTAGCAGTTGTTGCAGTAATTGGGGCGACGATTATCGGGAGAAGTTTAGCTGGCGCTCCAGCTAAGGAGGGAGAAACGGCTTCGTCTGCTGAAGTCATAACCTTGAAGGTTGCCCATACACAAAACTATGTACCTTATGACTTTGTCAATGAAAAAGGGGAATCAGATGGTTATGAAGTAGCTGTTTTGAAGGCTGTTGATGAGAAGTTGGCAAACTATCAATTTGAATATACGGGCACCAGTGATGACGACCTCTTGATTGGTCTGGAATCAGGCAAGTATGACATCGGAACCAAGGGAGCTTGGTACACAGATGAACGAGCTAAAAAATTTGTCATTCCATCTGAACCAGTGGGAGCGAGCATCATCGGATTTACTGTCAGAAAAGAAGATGAACAGAAATACAAAACCATTGATGACTTTGCTAAGAATAAAGGGAAATTGGTTCCCATCTCGCCACAGAATGCTCAATGGAATGTTATCACCAGCTACAATGAAAAACATCAGGATGCACCGATTGAGCTAACAGCAGCTGAATCTTTTAAAGTGGCAGATGCCTATGCCTGGGTCTTAGAAGGACGTTATGACGCCTTCTTTGATATCAAACTGTCCTTTGAAAAAGCAGTTACAGCAGAAGATGGCCCTTACTACCAATATGCGGATAAACTCAGCTGGTTCCCATACAAGGGCATTCCAACTTATCCCTTGATTCACCGTGATGAAAAGGGTGAGAAATTCGCTAAAGAATACGAAAAAGCAATTAAAGAGTTGAAAGAAGATGGCACGCTTGCTAAGCTATCTCAGCAATACTTTAAAGAAGATGTCTTTAGTTATGTAGACAAAGACTAGGCCAGAAATTCCAAGACTAGAAAGGGTTTTGCATGGTTTCTTATGATTTTTCCAAGGTCTTTCAGTTTTTACCGACCTTATGGCAGGCACTTCCTATGACCTTGTCCATTCTCTTTTTTACCACTCTTCTTGGTTCCCTTTTTGGAGGTCTCTTGGCCTGGGCACAAGTAGGAGAAGACAAGAGTTTTGCAGCGATTTCCAAAGGCTATATCTTTACCCTACGTTGTACACCGCCGATTGTCTTGCTTTTTCTAGTCTTTTATGGCTTGCCAGAATTTCTGAAATGGTGGCTTGGTTTGGATATCAACAACTGGTCTAAAACTATTTTTGTTCTCCTGACGATGATTCTCTTGTTTGCCGCTATTGTTGCCGAGGTTTTCAAGGCGAGCTATCAAGCTATTCCAAAGGGGCAGACAGAGGCCGGGCTTAGTATTGGTTTGACTCCAAGTCAGACTTTTTGGAGAATCATTTTTCCTCAAGCTTTTCAAGTTGCTCTTCCCAATATAACAACTGCTATTCTCAATCTCATGCGGGATGCTGCCTTGGCCTATACGATTGGTTTTGTTGATGTTATGGGGGCGGGGAATCTCTTGATCAGTCGCAATTTAGGGAACTACTCTCTGGAAACCTATACGGCAGTTGCGCTTCTTTACTGGGGGATTGCCTTGGTTATTTCTAGCTTGAGTCGTTTGCTTGAGAAGTCTTTGGAAACAAAAGGGAGGTAAGAAATGGATATAGACTATATTGTAAAGACCTTTCTGGAGACCTTGAAGGGTGTGCCAATCACCTTGATTATCATGATTGTGGCTATGGTCTTAAGCTTTTTACCGGCTCTATTTTTAGCCTTGGGGCAGATTTACAAGGTTCGAGGTGTGAGGAGTTTTTCTCTGGTCTATCTGGCCTTTATCCGAGCGACTCCTCCGATTTTATTGATTCTCTTCTTTTATAGTTTGTTTCCAAGCCTGCTGAATCAATTTCTCAAAAGCATAGGAAGTGACTTTGATATTTTCAAGCTTGATCCTCTCTACTATGCCTTTATCATTTATAGTTTGATGACAATCGGGAGTCTATCGGAGATTTTGCGTTCAGCGATCTTGACGGTGGACAAGGGACAACTAGAGGCAGCGCATGCGATTGGGCTGACTACGACCCAGGCCTATCTAAGGATTGTTTTTCCACAAGCCTTGCGCTCAGCCTTGCCTAACTTGGCCAATCTGGTGATCAATATCGTCAAAGGGACCTCCCTGGTCTTTGTTATGACCATCAAGGATATCACCGCTATTGCTCGTGTGGAAGCATCCTACGGTTACCAGTATTTTGAGTCTTATTTCGTAATCTTTTTGCAGTATATTTTGATCTGTGGTTTGATTCAGTGGGGCTTCTGCCTACTGGAGAAAGGCTATGTGAAAAAAGAAAAGAGAGCAAAAGCATCTAGCGCGCGTTTTGTATAGGAGGACAGGATGTTACAAGTAGAACATATCGCAAAAACATTTGGTGAGAGGCAGGTCCTGGAGGATGTCAATCTCCATGTCAATCAAGGGGATGTCGTCGTTATCTTAGGACCATCAGGTTCGGGGAAAACAACCTTTCTCCGTTGTCTCAACCACTTAGAAAAAGCTGATAGTGGCCATTTGACCTTGGCAGGAAAAACTTATGACTTAGCCAAATTAAGCAAGAAAGACATTCTAGAAATTCGCCAAAAAACAGCCTTCGTTTTCCAACACTACAATCTCTTTGCAAACAAAACTGCTCTGGGAAATATTCTAGAAGGCCTAATCGTCGCTCGTAAAGTTCCCAAGGAAGAAGCGCTCAAACGTGCAGAATCTGCCTTGGAAAAAGTTGGTTTACTGGCCTACAAAGACTACTACCCTTCTCAGCTATCTGGAGGGCAACAACAACGAATAGGAATTGCGCGTGCTATTGCCGTCAAGCCCGAGGTCATTTTGCTAGATGAACCAACATCTGCACTAGATCCTGAGTTGGTTGGAGATGTTTTGGATGTACTGAAACAGTTGGCGGGAGAAGGTGTGACCATGGTGGTCGTCACGCATGAGATGGGATTTGCTAGAGATGTCGCTAACCACGTTATTTTCATGGACAGAGGCCGTATCGTAGAGGAGAACAATCCCCACGATTTCTTTAGTCGTCCGCAGGAAGAACGTACCAAGCAGTTTCTGGCTCGTATTTTATCAGATGCCACCTATAGTGTAGAATATATGATTTGATAGATAAGTGTATCATAAAAACAACACCCCATGACTAGAAGAGTCTTCTAATCATGGGGTGTTTTTCTATAGGAGGGCTAGGTTATATTCTTCGAAAATCTCTTTAAACCACGTCAGCTTCGCCTTGTCGTACTCGAGTAAAGCCTGCGGCTAGCTTCCTAGTTTACTCTTTGATTTTCATTGAGCATTAGTTCTTTTTCTTGTTTTTCATCAACCATCCAAGTCCGAGAAGGGCAAGGATGCTGAATCCAGCAAGGGCAAGAAGGGATTTGCTCTCAGTACCTGTGTTTGGAAGGAGGTTCTGAGAGTGAACCTCTGTAGCAGTTTCTTGAGAGTCAGGATTAGCTGCTAGGTTTTGGGCTTGGTCTTGTTGAGTTTCCAAGCTAGAAAGGTCAAATTCTGGCTTTTCTTCCATAGCTGGGGCAACGATGGCACCACCTTGAGACAAGCGGAGAACAACGGCAGTGAGAGCGTTCAATCTCAAGCCTTTTTTAGTCCATTCGAGACCTTGAGGTTTAGCAATTCCTACTGGTCCTGCTTGGTTTTCATCTGCCAAGACTTCGGCCTTTCTCAAGTGAGCAAAGGCAGTTCCTAGAGTAAATTCGCGAGCCTTATCATCCGCATTGACAAAGACAGCGTAGACATCACCGTTTGGAGCAGTGATTTGGTAGCCGATGACCACGTCTTCTTTTTCAATACCATTTTGGCCTGGGACAGTAATGAGTTGGACGCGTTCTTTGATATCTTGTAGACTCTTGAGTCGGAAGGCATCTGTAGATTGACGAAGGGCAATCAGACCTTTCATGTAGTCACGGCTCTTGACATTTTCAGGATATGCTTTGCCATCTGTTGCCTTGGTCCAATCAAACTTGTTGACAGCATCACTAGAGTCGTAAGAGTCATGGATAAAGTAAGGATAGACAAATGGCTTGCCGTCCTTGTCGCGCAACAAGTGAGACTTGTGTGGAGCCTTATCGTCTGGAACAGGAGTCTTGTAGGCTGGGTCTAGGAATTGTTTAGTACGTCCATATTCCTGACCAGAGTGGATAAATGGAGTCCCTTGAGCAGTCAAGACCATGAGGTTTCCGAGTCGCAAACGACGATGAATCTCAGCGTAGTTTTCCGCCTTGCTAGGGTCTTTTTTGATAGACTGGGCAATGATATCAAAGAGGGTCAAGTTATCATGGGCTGCGATATACTGGATAACATCTCCAGGGCTATCTGCTTCAAAGTTTGTTGGTTGGGCAATGAGATTTTTAAAGATAGTATTGATATCGCGTTTTCCACCTGTGATAAAGGCAGGCTGCCCTTCGTTTGGATAACCAGACTTGAGGTTGTTACGGATGTCATCTGAAAAGACAGCGACAGTATCGGTATGTTTCATCCAATCTTGGTCAGCAGGTTGTACAGGCGTATTTTCATCACCAGTATAGGTTCTCCAGCCTTCACCTAGCATGATAAGGTTTGGATTGAGGGCGCGTGCAGCCTTGTAAGCTTCTTCGATTGAAGCCGCATCGTGATCACCCATCATATCGAAACGGAAACCATCCACTTTGTAGGTTTCGACTAAATACTTGATGGAGTCTACCAAGACACGCTTAGACATGTAGTGGGTTGTTCCCAAACGGCCACCTCCAAAGCTAGTACGAGGAGTTCCGTCTGCGTCCATAAAGTGGTAGTAGTTTGGCTCTAAGTCTTCAAAGATGTCGAGATTGGCAGTATGGTTGTAGACCACATCCAAGATAGCCCCCATACCACGTTTATGGATTTCGTTGATGAGATTTTTGAATTCGGCAATACGTTTTTCTGGATTCTTAGGATCGCTTGAGTACATACCAGTCAAGGAGAAGTAGTTTTGAGGGTCATATCCCCAGTTGTAGTTGCTGTTGCTTGAAGCATAGGCAGACAAACGTTCATGGTTCTTCAATTCATTGACAAAGTAGTAAGACAAGACTGGAAGGAGCTGGATGTGGGTCACACCCAAGTCTTTGAGATAGTCTAGTTTTTCGATAAAGGCTTCAAAGGTACCAAATGGCTTGGTCAAGTCTTTTGCGATGGCAGGATCCGAAGTGAAGTCACGCACATGAGCCTCATAGATAACGGCATCTTCACGTGATTTGAAGTTGCGAATCTTCCCATAGGTCAAATCTTGTGGGCCTAGTTTAGATGGGTCCACAAAGGCAGCTTTAGCGACCTTATGAGCGGCATCTGTTTTTGCTAGGTCACTATTCCAAGCCGCTAATGATTTGGCATAAGGGTCAAGAACGAGGACAGTTTTACCTTGGCGCTCGATCTGGTAGTGGTAGTAATAGCCAGTGTAGTTGCTGATACCGAGACCAGAGTTTGCATCCAGAGTTTGTTTCCAGGTTCCTTTTTCTCCTTTTTCAAGGGCGACAGTTCCAACTACTTTTTCAGGGTCTTTCTTGTCATAGACAACAACGGAAACCTTATCAGCACTTGGAGACCAGAGGGTGAGGTCAACACGCTTGCCATCTTCTTTTAGAGTTGCGCCGAGTGGACCATCGTAACTGTAGGATTCATCCTTGAGGCGCCAGCTTGAACGTGTGGTAAAGCGGTCTGAATTGTAGCTGACAGTGTAAGGGTGTTGAGTGTCAGAGAAGTCGCCGATATAGGTCACTTTTTTACCTGCCTCATCCACTTCCACGTCTGTGATAGCTACTTTGTTCCCTTGATGGTCAGTGATGTTGGAGTGCTTAAGAATGTCTTCTTTCTTGGCTCCGACTAGGGTAGAAAAGCTGCTTTCAATACGAGACTTAGCTACGTGTTGAGCACCAGTCATGCGGATGTCGTGCACGTAATAGGGGTTGGTGTAGATGGTTTCGTCATCATCTTTGAGAAAGATTTGACTGTGATTTTTCAAATCTGTAAATTTGTAATCCTCTTTTCGGATTTTCACATCATCGCCTTTCTTGCTTTCGTCTAGTAATAAAAATCCAAATTCTCTTGCAGCTTCATTGAGTGGAATATCAATGTAACGGCCATATTTTCCAGTTGCAGTAAAGTCTGTCCCGTCAGGCCATTCTCCACTGCTTGGATTCTTGACATCGCCCCAATACCAGAGAGATTTTTTGTCATAGTTCCCGTCGGTGCGATAGTAGTTGACACGGACAGTTCCTGCTGGTTGAGGACGGTAGTTGTATACCTTGTAGTTTTCATCTAGCCAGGCCTCGTTCATTTTTGGAGAGAGGCGCTCTACCGAACGGTCCCCTGTCAGGTTATCCCCCTTGGTATTGTTGATAAGGAAGCTGACTTTCTTGGCTTGCTCATTTTTGAGTTTGACATCTAGATAATAGCCGTAGTCATCTTGCTTGGCATCCTTGAAGGACTTGGCTCCATTGGGCCAGTTTTCAGAAGGTTTTTCAACATCGTCCCAAGTCCAAAGACCTTGGGAATCCTTGTTTTCCTCAGGAAGTTTTTTCACATGAATGCGGAAGTAGTTGTCTTCGATTGGTTCTTCAGAACTAGTGTCTGCTTGTGGTTTTTGATCAGAACTTGGCGTCGAAGTGCTAGTATCTACTTTCTCTTCTTTGCTGTTGGGCTGGCTTGTAGTAGCGTCTTCTTTTTTAGGTGTTTCAGCTGCTAGAGCAGTGTCAGTTGCTAGGGCTTCCTTTTTAGTGTCAAGGGAAGCGTTTGCATTCTTTTGTTCAGAAATAGGCGTTTCCTTTTGAGTTTGACTCGTTTCAGTCTCAGTAGGCGCCTTGGTCACAGCGCTGGTATTTTCCTGAGTTTGAGGCAGGTTTTCGTTAGCCGAAATAGTTGGCATTGTAGCAGAAAGCAAGACAATGCTGGCACCAATAAGGACAGAACCAGTTCCGTTCTTCAAGGAACGGATACCATAAATCATTTTTTTCTCAGTTTGAGATGGGATCTTTTTCATCACAATTCTCCTTGTGTAGTTGTTCCCTAACAGTATAGCATGAGGTAAACATTAGTGCAAGCGTTTTCCTAGTTTTGAAGAGAAAATATAATGCTTCATTCTCTTGAAATTTTAAAATAATATATAGGAAAAGATTGTTTAAAAAGTAGTAAAAAAACCTTGAAAAATCTGGCTAAATAAGGTATAATATGAGTAATCATTTGTCGTAGGTTTTGTCTGAAATATTGTCCAGACAAGGCTCACAGCAGTTAAATCTTCTGAAAAAGTCAGATTTAGCTGCTCTTTTTGTGCTTTTTTTCAGGTTTTTGAGTGCTTGTAACAAAGATTTAAAGATTCTGAAAATTCATCAAAGGGACACGGTGATAGGGGTTTTTAAAACCATATGACGATTAGAAAAGCCTGATTGATAAGGCTTGGAATTTATTTACAAAGGAGAATCATCTTGGCAGGACATGACGTTCAATACGGGAAACATCGTACCCGTCGTAGTTTTTCAAGAATCAAAGAAGTTCTTGACTTACCAAATTTGATTGAAATTCAAACGGATTCATTCAAAGATTTCCTAGACCACGGACTTAAGGAAGTATTTGAAGATGTATTGCCAATTTCAAACTTCACAGACACAATGGAGTTGGAATTTGTTGGCTATGAAATCAAGGAACCAAAATACACGCTCGAAGAAGCTCGTATCCACGATGCTAGCTACTCAGCACCAATTTTTGTAACCTTCCGCTTGATCAATAAGGAAACTGGCGAAATCAAGACCCAAGAAGTCTTCTTTGGAGATTTCCCAATCATGACTGAGATGGGTACTTTCATCATCAATGGTGGTGAACGTATTATCGTTTCTCAGTTGGTTCGCTCACCAGGTGTTTACTTTAATGACAAAGTAGACAAGAACGGTAAAGTGGGTTACGGTTCTACTGTTATCCCTAACCGTGGAGCTTGGTTGGAACTTGAAAGCGACTCAAAAGACATCGCTTATACTCGTATCGACCGTACTCGTAAGATTCCATTTACGACCTTGGTTCGTGCGCTTGGTTTCTCAGGTGATGATGAAATCTTTGATATCTTTGGTGATAGCGAATTGGTTCGCAATACTGTTGAAAAAGATATCCACAAGAATCCAATGGACTCTCGTACAGACGAAGCCTTGAAAGAAATTTACGAACGCCTTCGTCCAGGTGAGCCTAAAACTGCTGAAAGCTCACGTAGCTTGCTTGTGGCACGTTTCTTTGATCCACGTCGCTATGACTTAGCAGCCGTTGGTCGATACAAGATTAATAAAAAATTGAACATCAAAACACGCTTGCTCAACCAAACCATCGCTGAGCCATTGGTAGATCCTGAAACGGGTGAAATCTTGGTAGAAGCTGGCACCGTTATGACTCGTAGCGTGATTGAAAGTATTGAGAGCCACTTGGATGGCGACTTGAACAAGATTGTTTATATTCCAAACGATGCAGCTGTTTTGACTGAACCGGTTGTCCTTCAAAAATTCAAGGTTGTTGCCCCAACGGACCCAGACCGTGTTGTAACCATCATCGGAAATGCCAATCCTGACGACAAGGTTCGTGTTGTAACTCCTGCGGATATCCTTGCAGAGATGAGCTACTTCCTCAACTTGGCGGAAGGTATCGGACGTGTGGATGATATCGACCACCTTGGAAACCGTCGTATCCGTGCAGTTGGTGAATTGCTTGCAAACCAAGTACGTCTTGGACTTTCTCGTATGGAACGTAATGTCCGTGAACGTATGTCTGTTCAGGACAATGAAGTTTTGACACCGCAACAAATTATCAACATCCGCCCTGTGACAGCTGCGATCAAAGAATTCTTTGGTTCTTCACAATTGTCCCAGTTCATGGACCAACACAACCCACTTTCTGAGTTGTCTCACAAACGTCGTTTGTCAGCCTTAGGACCTGGTGGTTTGACTCGTGACCGTGCTGGATATGAAGTACGTGACGTGCACTACACTCACTACGGTCGTATGTGTCCAATCGAGACACCTGAAGGACCTAACATCGGTTTGATCAATAACTTGTCATCATACGGTCACTTGAACAAGTATGGATTTGTTCAAACACCATATCGTAAGGTTGACCGTGAAACTGGTGTAGTCACAAACGAAATCGTTTGGTTGACAGCCGATGAAGAAGATGAATTTACTGTAGCACAGGCTAACTCTCGCCTCAACGAAGATGGTACTTTTGCTGAGAAGGTTGTCATGGGACGTCACCAAGGGGTCAACCAAGAGTATCCAGCAGAAGTAGTTGACTACATGGACGTTTCACCAAAACAGGTAGTTGCCGTTGCGACTGCATGTATTCCTTTCTTGGAAAACGATGACTCCAACCGTGCCCTCATGGGTGCCAACATGCAACGTCAGGCTGTGCCATTGATTGATCCAAAAGCACCTTACGTTGGTACTGGTATGGAATACCAAGCAGCCCATGACTCTGGAGCTGCGGTTATTGCTCAGCATGATGGTAAAGTTACCTACGCAGATGCGGACAAGGTAGAAGTTCGCCGTGAAGATGGTTCCCTAGATGTTTATCACATTCAAAAATTCCGTCGTTCAAACTCAGGTACTGCTTACAACCAACGTACGCTCGTAAAAGTCGGCGATGTCGTTGAAAAAGGCGACTTTATCGCAGATGGACCTTCTATGGAAAATGGAGAAATGGCGCTTGGACAAAACCCAATCGTTGCCTACATGACTTGGGAAGGTTACAACTTCGAAGATGCCGTTATCATGAGCGAACGCTTGGTGAAAGACGATGTCTACACATCTGTCCACCTTGAAGAATACGAATCAGAAACGCGCGATACAAAGCTTGGGCCTGAAGAAATTACTCGTGAGATTCCAAACGTTGGGGAAGATGCCCTTAAAAACCTTGACGAAATGGGAATTATCCGTATTGGTGCCGAGGTTAAAGAAGGCGATATCCTTGTAGGGAAAGTCACACCTAAGGGTGAGAAAGACCTCTCAGCTGAAGAACGTCTCTTGCACGCTATCTTCGGAGACAAGTCTCGTGAAGTGCGTGATACTTCTCTTCGTGTACCACACGGTGCCGATGGTGTCGTTCGTGATGTTAAGATCTTTACACGTGCAAATGGAGATGAGTTGCAATCAGGCGTTAACATGCTGGTTCGCGTCTACATCGCTCAAAAACGGAAGATCAAGGTCGGAGATAAGATGGCCGGGCGTCACGGAAACAAAGGGGTTGTCTCTCGTATCGTTCCTGTAGAAGACATGCCTTACCTTCCAGACGGAACTCCAGTCGACATCATGTTGAACCCACTTGGGGTGCCATCACGTATGAATATCGGTCAGGTTATGGAACTCCACCTTGGTATGGCAGCCCGTACTCTTGGTATCCACATCGCAACACCAGTCTTTGACGGAGCAAGTTCTGAAGACCTTTGGTCAACCGTTAAAGAAGCAGGTATGGACAGCGATGCCAAGACAATCCTTTACGATGGCCGTACTGGTGAGCCATTTGATAACCGTGTATCAGTTGGTGTCATGTACATGATCAAACTCCACCACATGGTTGATGATAAATTGCACGCGCGTTCAGTCGGACCTTACTCAACCGTTACTCAACAGCCACTTGGAGGTAAAGCTCAGTTTGGTGGACAACGTTTCGGTGAGATGGAGGTTTGGGCTCTTGAAGCCTATGGTGCGTCAAATGTTCTTCAAGAAATCTTGACTTACAAGTCTGACGATATCAACGGACGTTTGAGAGCTTATGAAGCTATTACAAAAGGAAAACCAATTCCAAAACCAGGTGTTCCAGAATCCTTCCGAGTTCTTGTGAAAGAATTGCAATCTCTTGGTCTTGACATGCGTGTCCTTGACGAAGATGATCAAGAGGTGGAACTTCGCGACTTGGATGAAGGAATGGACGAAGATGTCATCCACGTAGATGACCTTGAAAAAGCCCGCGAAAAAGCAGCCCAAGAGGCTAAAGCAGCCTTTGAAGCTGAAGAGGCTGAGAAAGCAACAAAAGCGGAAGCAACAGAAGAAACTGCTGAACAAGAATAAGCAGTTCACTTAGAATAGAAAGGGAAGAAATAGTGGTTGATGTAAATCGTTTTAAAAGTATGCAAATCACCCTAGCTTCTCCAAGCAAAGTCCGTTCATGGTCTTATGGAGAAGTCAAAAAACCTGAAACAATCAATTACCGTACGTTGAAACCAGAACGTGAAGGGCTCTTTGACGAAGTGATTTTTGGTCCTACAAAAGACTGGGAATGTGCTTGTGGTAAGTACAAACGTATTCGTTATAGAGGGATTGTTTGTGACCGTTGTGGGGTTGAAGTAACGCGTACGAAAGTTCGTCGTGAGCGTATGGGGCACATCGAGTTGAAAGCTCCTGTATCTCACATCTGGTATTTCAAGGGGATTCCAAGCCGTATGGGCTTGACCCTTGATATGAGCCCTCGTGCCCTCGAGGAAGTTATCTACTTTGCGGCTTATGTAGTGATTGATCCTAAGGATACACCACTTGAGCACAAGTCTATCATGACAGAGCGTGAATACCGTGAGCGCTTGCGTGAGTATGGCTATGGATCGTTCGTTGCCAAGATGGGTGCCGAAGCCATCCAAGACCTTTTGAAACAAGTAGATCTTGAAAAAGAAATTGCTGAACTCAAAGAAGAGTTGAAAACAGCTACTGGACAAAAACGTGTCAAAGCTATCCGTCGTTTGGATGTTTTGGATGCCTTTTACAAGTCTGGTAACAAACCTGAATGGATGGTTCTCAACATCCTTCCAGTTATTCCACCAGATCTCCGTCCAATGTTGCAGTTGGATGGTGGCCGTTTCGCCTCATCTGACTTGAACGACCTTTACCGTCGTGTTATCAACCGTAACAACCGTTTGGCTCGTTTGCTTGAGTTGAATGCACCAGGTATCATCGTTCAAAATGAGAAGCGTATGCTTCAAGAAGCGGTTGACGCTTTGATTGACAATGGCCGTCGTGGCCGTCCAATCACAGGTCCAGGTAGCCGTCCACTAAAATCATTGAGCCACATGCTCAAAGGTAAACAAGGACGCTTCCGTCAAAACTTGCTCGGTAAACGTGTTGACTTCTCAGGACGTTCCGTTATCGCCGTTGGTCCAACTCTTAAGATGTACCAATGTGGTGTGCCACGCGAAATGGCGATCGAGCTCTTTAAACCATTTGTCATGCGCGAAATCGTTGCCCGTGACATCGTGCAAAACGTTAAAGCGGCTAAACGCTTGGTGGAACGCGGAGATGAACGTATCTGGGATATCCTCGAAGAAGTAATCAAAGAACACCCAGTCCTTTTGAACCGCGCACCGACCCTTCACCGTTTGGGTATCCAAGCCTTCGAGCCAGTCTTGATTGATGGTAAGGCCCTTCGCTTGCACCCACTTGTCTGTGAAGCCTACAATGCCGACTTTGACGGGGACCAAATGGCCATCCACGTACCACTTTCAGAAGAAGCTCAAGCAGAAGCTCGTATCTTGATGTTGGCTGCTGAGCATATCTTGAATCCGAAAGATGGTAAACCAGTTGTTACTCCATCTCAGGATATGGTTTTGGGGAACTACTACTTGACCATGGAAGAAGCTGGTCGTGAAGGTGAAGGAATGGTTTTCAAAGACCGTGATGAAGCTGTTATGGCTTACCGTAATGGTTATGTTCACCTCCACTCACGTGTTGGTATCGCGACAGACAGCCTCAACAAACCATGGACAGAAGAGCAAAAACACAAGGTCTTGCTGACAACAGTTGGTAAAATCCTCTTCAACGACATCATGCCAGAGGGTCTACCTTACTTGCAAGAACCAAATAATGCGAACTTGACAGAAGGGCTTCCAGCTAAGTACTTCTTGCCACTAGGTGGCGATATCAAGGAAGCCATTCGCAACCTTGAACTCAATCCTCCATTCAAGAAGAAAAACCTTGGAAATATCATCGCTGAGATTTTCAAACGTTTCCGTACAACAGAAACCTCTGCATTCTTGGACCGATTGAAAGACTTAGGTTACCATCATTCAACACTTGCTGGATTGACAGTGGGGATTGCTGATATCCCAGTGGTTGAAGACAAGGCTGAAATCATTGAAGAATCTCATAAGCGTGTAGAACAAATCACAAAACAGTTCCGTCGTGGTTTGATCACTGATGATGAACGTTACAATGCTGTTACAGCTGAATGGCGTGCAGCTCGTGAGAAATTGGAAAAACGCTTGGTCGACAACCAAGATCCGAAGAATCCAATCGTTATGATGATGGACTCAGGAGCTCGTGGTAACATCTCGAACTTCTCACAACTTGCCGGTATGCGTGGTCTGATGGCCGCTCCGAACGGACGTATCATGGAATTGCCAATCCTTTCAAACTTCCGCGAAGGTTTGTCAGTACTTGAAATGTTCTTCTCAACTCACGGTGCTCGTAAAGGTATGACCGATACGGCCCTTAAGACAGCCGACTCAGGTTATCTTACTCGTCGTTTGGTTGACGTTGCCCAAGACGTTATCATCCGTGAGGACGACTGTGGAACAGACCGTGGTCTCTTGATCCGTTCTATAGCAGAAGGAAAAGAGATGATCGAGTCACTCGAAGAACGTCTCAACGGTCGTTACACGAAGAAAACTGTTAAACACCCAGAAACTGGCGAAGTGATCATTGGTCCAAATGAGTTAATCACAGAAGACAAGGCGCGTGAAATTGTCAATGCTGGTGTGGAAGAGGTGACTATCCGTTCTGTATTTACATGTAACACTCGTCATGGTGTCTGCCGTCACTGTTACGGTATCAACTTGGCGACTGGTGATGCGGTTGAAGTTGGGGAAGCAGTTGGTACAATCGCTGCCCAATCTATCGGGGAACCTGGTACACAGCTTACCATGCGTACTTTCCACACGGGTGGGGTTGCCTCAAATACCGATATCACTCAAGGTCTTCCTCGTGTCCAAGAAATATTTGAAGCCCGCAATCCAAAAGGGGAAGCGGTTATCACAGAGGTCAAAGGACAAGTTACAGCTATCGAAGAAGATGCGTCAACTCGTACAAAGAAAGTCTTTGTTAAGGGTGAAACTGGCGAAGGAGAATATGTCGTTCCATTTACAGCACGTATGCGTGTTGAAGTTGGAGACCAAGTCTCTCGCGGTGCAGCATTGACAGAAGGTTCTATCCAACCAAAACATCTCCTTGCTGTTCGTGATGTCTTGTCAGTTGAAACTTACCTTCTCGGTGAAGTACAAAAAGTTTACCGTAGCCAAGGGGTAGAAATCGGTGACAAACACATCGAGGTTATGGTTCGTCAAATGATCCGTAAAGTCCGTGTCATGGATCCAGGTGATACAGATCTTCTCATGGGTACCCTTTTAGACATTAACGATTTTACAGATGCTAATAAAGATGTCCTTATCGCAGGTGGGGTTCCAGCGACTGGTCGCCCAGTTCTTATGGGAATTACCAAAGCCTCACTTGAAACAAACAGTTTCTTGTCAGCGGCTTCCTTCCAGGAAACAACTCGTGTCCTTACAGATGCGGCCATTCGTGGTAAGAAAGACCATCTCCTTGGACTCAAGGAAAATGTTATCATTGGTAAGATCATCCCAGCAGGTACTGGTATGGCTCGCTACCGTAATCTTGAACCACAGGCAATCAATGACGCAGAATATCTGGCTCCTGAACAAGAAGAGACAGAAAATGCTCCAGTAGAAGATGCTGTGGAAATCCAAGTTGAAGAAACAGTAGAATAAAAGCAAATAAGAGAACCTCCGGGTTCTCTTTTGTTTGGCCTCTTTTTCAACTGTAGTGGGCGACATATAACTAAGTACGAGAGAGAATCATATTGGTTCTTTCTTTTGTAATGTTGAAAGCGACAAGAATTTTAGTTTTAATGTTTTTAAAGTTACAAAAATCGAATGCATGACGTCTCATGTTCTTGACGAGCGTGTTGGTCGTCTCCAATTTTATTTCGAGCAATTCTGTGGTGCTTTCATTATAGTTTTTCTGCTACTTTTTGTCTGTGTTTAAAAAGCTCCATAATATCTGAGGAGATGTTATCCACTACAAATATTATAGAGCTAAAATGAATGAAAAAGGTAGATTTTTCAAACTGTTCTTGGTATAATATTCAATGCTTAAACTGCTATAGATATGCTATATTTATAGGCATTTAATTACTATCTAAAAATAAATTTTTATTTTCAAGATTGTAATATAAAATATTTTAATATAGATTTGAGTGGAGAAGATTTGATGAATAATAGGATGACGTTGCAAAAAGTAACAGCTTTTTTCTTAGTTTTTATAATGCTATTAGGGATAATTGTTCCGAATACTATTGCTTTTGCAGAAGGAGTATTAGCTAAAGATACAATGACAGATGTCAAAAAAACTGGTAATGAAACTAAAGAAAAGATAGCTCCTGAGGAACAAGCAGATAAACGGGACAATAAAACAGATTCTAAAAAAAATGATAAGGAAGCTGAAGAAAAGATAAATCCTGAAGAACAAGAAGATAAAAAGGACAATCAAGCTGAAGTAAAAGATGATGAGTCAGAAGTTAAAGAAGAAACAACTAAGCCTAAATTTAAACAATCTTTAACGAAATCAGTTTCTTTGAATCCCGGAGCTCCAATGGATAATGGTAAACTTATGGTATATGATGACAATCATAAGATTAAAGATACATCAAATGGAGATGGAACATCAGTAAATCCATATAATTTGGCAACTATGACAGATACATTGTTTACCATAAACTATACTCCTTTTTTCCGTACAAAAGATGATGGGAGTAATGAGTTTGGAGATCAAAAAATTGTTGTCGATTTACCAACTTACGGATTTAAATTAGCGAATCCCGGAATTGAAGGAGTTCAGTTTGAAAAAATTACATTGCTTGATGCAAGGGGGAATGTAATACCATTAGATTCAGCAGCACAAACTAATTATGATAAAGTTACAAAAATTATCTATGATATCAATGATAATTTCCTTCGATCTTTGGGCGGAGGTTCAAGTTTGGTATTTAATATCGCCTTTAATAGACGTAGTTTAACAGATGAAGAATGTAAAAAGTGGATTGCTGAAGGAAAACTTGAAACAAAACTGAATGTTACTGCCTGTGAAGGAGAAAATAACACACCGATTAATAGTACAGGAAATTCATCAGAATATAAATGGAGAATGTCACCAACAAATTATGACGATCCTAAAACTACAGTAACAGGAAATCGTCATCTAAATGCAAGTAGTCTGGCGAAGATTGCGAATTCTGGATTCATAAGATTTTATGATACAGATCCTGCAAGTGGTCCATTTACTGGTAACAAAGATTACTATTATTATAAGCAAGGAACAATTCATGACGCGGATACTCCTCTAATGAGTTTAAAACATATCAAGGTTTATGTTCCGAAAAATGGAAGTGTTGAAGGAAATTTCATTTTACAAAAATTACAAATCAGAAATGGTTTATATGATTTAGATCTTGCTTATTATGCGACAGTCAGTGAAATGAAAAATGATGGTGATGGAAAGGGAAATTATTATCTCATAACACCAAGGAAACCTCTCTATAATAATGGAAGTGACCACAAATGGAACGATGCATTTACAAAGGGATTTTCACCTATTTGGCAAGTTCCTGATGGAATCGACAATATTGGTTCAGATACTTTATATGAAGCTACAACACCTGAATTTGTTTTTGAAACTCCAAATGGAACAGACGGCAAAAAGGAAGTTGTTATCAGCGCTGATGGACAAGGCGTAAAGATTAAAACTATGAAAGCTAATACTGTCGATGGATATGAAATTCATAGTTTTGCTGGACCTGGATATCAACTTTATAAAAATGCTGGAGGATTTTATACTGCAAATGCAGTTTCTGCAGATGCAAAGTATTCTGATGTTGGCTATACACGTTTAAGTAATGAATATTATATTCTAAAAGATGCCAATGGAGAATGGAATGAGTATTTTCCAAAGAATAAAACTGGTGCAACAGTTGAAACTTATGAATTTCCTGAAGAAATTCAACCTACTGCATGGAAAGGAACTGCTCAAACATGGAATACAGATTCTTATAAAGTAGCAAAAGTAGTTTATACTACAGCAGATGGTAATGAACACACAGCAGATGTAAATTCACCTGTTCATTTAGCAAATAAAGTCCATAATTTTCCTGAAGTTAAATTTGACACTTCTGGTGGAAGAGTAACTAAAGTTGAAGTTCATTGGGAGTACTTAAACAATGATACTTTTAATGCAAGTACACATTTTGCTGGTAACTATAAGGAAAATGTTAGAAGACAGTCATTTGCTCAAAGTAAATTTGATATTTATGTTACACCTACAGCTACAGGACATTTGCAGATAAAATATTCTGCAAAATCAACTGATCCAACTGCGGATGCAAATGATAATTTTGATTATGAAGCTAATAAAGCTGTGAAAAGTCCTGTTAATAATGTGAGTGGAAAAGCAAAGGATGATTTCTTCTGGACAACTGTAACTCAAAAGAAATGTACACCTTTGAAAGCTGAGAGTACTGGTGATAGATTAAAGGAAAATGTATTATATCCAAACCAAGCGGAGAATGGGACTTTTTATGATACTTGGAAGTTGTTCTTTGATTATGGAACGAAGAAAGAATTTTCTCCAGTAACGAAAAATCCTAGAATTGATATGACAGTAGGAACTTTGAATGTCAAAGGACTTGATACTAAGGCTGACAAAACTGGACTTTTGACTGGGAAATTTACAGCAAATAAATCCTTAAGTGGTTGGAAAATCATTTATAAAACTGCGGATAATGTACTTGGAATAGAGGGTACAGAAAAAGTATATAATATTGGAAATATCGAAGATGGAACAAAAATAGACCTTGGAATTAATAGGGATATTGAACATCTATCAAGTATTGTTTTAACTTATGATGGAGTATATAATATTGAGCCATTTGCCGATAAAGAAACAGGAGAAGCAGTATTATTTTCCAATATTGAATATGAACTTAGAAATACTGATTTTAAAGGCAATCCATTGACGATAGAGAAGGAAAAGGGAGTTGCTTGGTATGGACCTAATTACTTTATTCAGAATTTAGAAGGTAAATACTATAATGAAAGTTGTAGAGATTCAAATCATATTCATGATGCAGGAAAAGGGCAAGACTTTGGTGGTAGAACATGGAATAGTATAAAACTACCGCAACGTTATGGTATTCTTACTAGAACTTATATCGTTACAAATAAGACTGCCGATAATGTGATTGAGCCTTCAGGTAATGATACAAATAATTCTATTTCTCAATCAGGAACAAGTACTCAAAAGGTTAAATTTAATACAAAAGCTTACGCTTATGCTATGAACTCAGACATGCCTGAAGCAGGTAAGATGCCTTATGGAATCCCCGAATCTGCCTATGTAGAAATCACAGATAAGCAATTTGCCGCCGATGTAGATAAGTGTAAATTTTTAGGATATGACAATGCATCCGGAAATGTTGAAATTAAACAAGTTACAGATGCTGATGGTAGAGTATGGATTAAAATGTCTATTACAGAAGCGGGCATACAAGCTTTAAATAGACAATTTAGAGAAATTACTAAGAATAAAGCTTTTTCTTACTATTATTACTACAATGATAGTGTACTTAAATTTATGGAAGCTCCAGTTGTCATTGCACTGAAGAGTTTTAGATACACAAGTGTTACATCTCCAGGAGAAAATGAGCATCGTCCATATGGAATGGTTTATTATGATATGAGCCCACTTGAAACGAAGCTGGATGGAAGTAAAAATGAATATTATAGCCATGCAAAGCTTGAAGGAGATTTATTCCAACTTTCTGAAAATGCTGCAAAAGCTCTTGATGCTACGAAGGAAAAGAAATTATTTGGAATTGATTTGAGCAAGGTGGAAGTTGTTGTATCCAAGAATACGGCGGTAGGATCAAATATATTCCCTGGGAAATATGATAATATCGTCTATGGAACAGCGGGAAGTAAATTTCCTACACAGACTTTCTATCCAGATGAAAGAGATAATTTACGTGGAGACTTCTTTGTTCAAGCTCCAGACTCAGATGGATTTAAGGACTTTAAGGCTATCTTAGAAATTCCTAAAAAGGATAAATCTATATCCTATACACAAAATAATGAAACTGTTCAAACACCGAAAACCCAAGTGGATATGTATTTGACTGGTGAAGTTAAGGTAATGGGAGATAGTCGTCCTGGTAAACAGGAATTCACTTATAGTATAGATGGTGGAAATACTTTCGTTTCAGCCGAAAATATAACGGATTGGGGAAAAGTAACCCATGTTAAACTTGATTTGGGAGAACTTCCTAAAGGCAGTCAGGTCAATATTAAGCTACCGCTTAAAACTCATGCGAAAACAACAACAGATGAACTTGAAGCATACATTGGTGGAAGTTTTGAAACGACTGATTATACAGGAGTTAAAACGAGTGGATATATAAATCCTGCAAGATATATTTATGGGAATTATGCAGTTATTTCATCAGATGTATGGTGGGATAAAAATGAAAATGGAAAACTTGATGAGGGGGAAACAAAAGCAAAAGGTGTTAAACTTGAACTATATTCTCCTAATCATGATATGACTATTAATAACAAGTTAATTCCTGCTAATACTTTGATTCATAGTTCAACTACAGATGAAAATGGAAAATATGAATTAAAGAGTTTTATGAATGAGGCTGGTCAATGGGTAAAAGTTACGATGCCAGATGGCGAAACTAAACTAACATTGAAAGCAAATCATTCTGATATGGAAGAAACAAAAAATTCTGACTTTGATAGAACAAGCTATATAACAGCTGAATTACCTGAATTAGTAAAAGAAAAACCTCTTGAAATTATAGGTTGCGGACTTATAAGAGTACCCAAGATAAAAACAGAGCCTGTTAAGATACATGTTGGAGAAGAGTCAGAAGAAGGAGCGGCAAAAGCTGTTGCAACAAGTGATCATCCTACTGTATCTCCTGAATTAAAATATATTGAGTTGCAAAATGATGTGGCTGATGTTGATGGTGGTGGTAAAATAAGAGGAAAGTCTACGGGAAAAATTAAAGCTGAAGTTACAACAACAAACACATTAGCTAGTAGCGATCAGGCAATACCTGAAGATACCGTAAAGGCGGAGTACGATATTATTGTTTATGGAAAGGTAAATTATAATAAAAATCACGCTGATGTAACTGTAGAAGCACCAAAGGATAATAACGAATACTATCCATCCATTACAGAAAATGGAAATGATGCCGATACTGATAAGGTAACTGTCTTAGATGCAGGTACGATGAAACGATCTGGATATCTCTTCAAGGGATGGAATACACAAGCTGACGGTAAAGGCACTATGTATTCAAAGGGAGATACATTTAAGACAGGAACAATTGATAAAGATGTAGAGTTATATGCAATTTGGTCTTTAATATGGGCACCAATGGAAATTCCAACCCGAGCGATCACGGTCACAAAAGAGTGGCAAGACTCAGATGGCAACAAGATCGACGCGCCTGTAGATAGTGTCAAAGTAGAACTCTACAAAGACGGCGTGGCCACAGGTCAGGTACAAGAGTTGAAGTCAGCCAATAACTGGACAGCCAGCTTTGAGAAACTGCCAGTCTCTGCGACCCTTGGTGGAGAAGCTCATCAGTACACCGTCAAAGAAGTTGGCGAAATCTTAAACAACATTCAAGTGACAGGCAAATGGTATGGCGTCCGTTATGAGGGAAGCAT
>NZ_KB373321.1:428327-1296853 GCF_000314775.2 Streptococcus sp. F0441
TGGTATGGAGTCGGTTACGCAGGAAGCATGAAAGAAGGCTTTACGATCACCAACCAAGAAAAGACTCCAACAAAACCTTCTACACCAAATAATCCAGAATCGAATAAACCAGAGGTACCAAATACAAGTAATAACAAGACATTACCTAATACAGGAGATGGAAGCAACGTATCCCAATATGTATGGATAATGTTAACCTCAGGAGTATTACTGATGCTAATAGGATATAGACGTAAAAATCAAGGATAGTAGAAATAAGGAATAACTTCACTACTGTAAAGGATAGTGCTTAGAAGTCATGGGCAACTGTAGTGGGGAACATATAACTAAGTACGAGAGAGAATCAGATTGGTTCTCTCTTTTTGATATTCAAAGCAATGAGAATTCTAGTTTTAAAGTTGTCAAAGTTCTTCAAGTTTTGTGTCAGGTTATGGATGAAACTTAACGTTAAGGCTCTTATTATCGGCAGGCTTCTTCAGGCAATTTGAATATTAAGATTTACCTACTTTAGAAATGATAGAGCTTGCTAATTTCAGAAAATTTCCCCACTTTTTCATAAAGTGTGGTAGAATAGAAGAACTAAAATGACAAGGGGATTTATATGGAACAAACATTCTTTATCATTAAGCCAGATGGTGTGAAGAGAGGTCTAGTTGGCGAGGTTTTGAAAAGAATTGAGCGACGTGGTTTCAAACTCGAAAAATTAGAGTTACGTTCAACAGTTTCAGAAGATTTGATTGACCAACACTATCGCGACTTAGTTGGAAAAAGTTTTTATCCTCCTATCCGCCAATTTATGACCTCAGGTCCAATAATTGTGGGAATCATTTCAGGTCCCAAGGTAATTGAAAGCTGGCGTGACATGATGGGAGCTACTCGTCCAGAAGAGGCTCTTTCGGGGACAATCCGGGGAGATTTTGCTAAGGCGGCAGGAGAAAATCAAGCCATTCAAAACGTCGTACATGGATCAGATTCAGAAGAGTCAGCTAAACGAGAAATCGCCCTATGGTTTAAGGATTAGATTAGAAGAGAACAGTTCTGTGAATGACGGAACTGTTTTTTGTACCGTTCAGCGTCCTAATGTGACATTTCGGAAGTCATTTATCATTTTCTAATCCTGTCAGAGTATAATTTCTTATACGGAGGAAGAAAAGGAAATGATGAAATCAATTCGTGTTTTATTATTATTAGCTGTCGCTCAAATTTTATTTGGAAGTTGTTTATTGTGGGAGGAATCATTTTTATCCTTAAGAGAAGGAAATGTCTATTTTTTAATTCTCATAGTGGGAGTTTCTGGCTTTTGTGCTGGGATTAATTATTTCCATACCTTGGGTCAGAAAAGTCATAGTATTTTGCATTCTGCAGAGAAAGTAAAGCTTATCCATAATCTTCTTTTAATCATCAATCTTTTAGCCAGCTGTTTCATTTTATCAGAAAGTATCCAAGTTGGTACTGAGCTTCAGCAGGATCTAGTTGACCTCTTTTTGCCTTCATTCTTTTTCTTGCTGGGAGTAGATCTATGGATTTTCTTACCTTTTGATAAATATATTCGGGATATGGACAACCATCTCAACAAGAAGAGAACGGTTGTGATTTCCGTTTTAGGCACGATTATTTTCTTGAGAAATCCCGTAACGATCTCCTCCATTCTCCTTTATATCGGTCTCGGTTTTTTATGTGCGCGTTTCCTCTTTCCAAAATCCGTGCAAAGGGAAATTTCATTTTACGGACATGTGATTCGCGATGTTTTATTTGTTATTTGTATTTTTGCCTTTTTCTGAGAAAGGCAAGGAGAACTATAAATTTAGCATAGTAAGTCTATAAAGAAAATTCACACAAAAGAAAACTTTTTGGTATAATAGTAACATGTACACAAAAAATGAAGAAGAGCTTCGAGCTCTCGGAGAAAGATTAGGTCATTTGCTTCAAAAAGACGATGTTCTGATCTTGACGGGAGAGTTGGGTGCGGGTAAAACAACCTTTACAAAAGGCCTTGCCAAGGGTTTGGATATCCGTCAGATGATTAAAAGTCCAACTTATACTATCGTGAGAGAGTATGAAGGGCGTCTGCCACTTTACCACTTGGATGTCTACCGTATCGAAGGAGACGCTGATTCTATTGACTTGGATGAGTTTCTCTTTGGTGGCGGTGTGACTGTTATTGAGTGGGGGCATCTTTTGGGTGAGGATTTACCAGATTCCTATTTGGAATTGGAAATTTTGAAAGAAGCAGAGGGTCGTTGTCTTCATTTTACGGCTCATGGCCCTCGGGCTGAACAACTCATCAAGGAGCTTCATGATGGAGTATGAGTTGTGCATTCGTGAGGCAGAGACTTCAGATGCTACAGCTTTGATTGCATTTTTAGATTGTGTCGGTCAAGAGACAGACCTCACTAGCCTAGATGAAAATGGTATCATGATGACAGCGTCTGAAATGGCTCTTTTTATCGAAAAACAAGCTGCATCGGAGAATCAAATTACTCTTCTCGCCTTACTGAATGATGAGATTGCAGGTATCTTAAATATCACAGCGGATCAACATTTAAGAGTTCGGCATATTGGAGATGTTTTTCTAGCAGTTCGCAAGAAATTTTGGAACCAAGGCTTGGCGACAATACTCCTAGAAGAAGGTATCGAGTGGGCTAAAGCCAGTGGTGTCTTGCGCCGTTTGCAACTTAGTGTACAAAAACGAAATGAGGCTGCTATCCACCTCTATTCAAAAATGGGATTTATCATAGAAGGCTTGCAAGAAAGAGGAGCCTATTTAGCAGAAGGGATATTTTTAGATGTTTGTCTGATGGGCAAATTGATAGATGAATAACAAGATGATTAAAAAATTAATTGGAATGGTTCTAGGTTTCCTAGCAGTAACAGTTTTAGGTGTAGCGGTTTATGGCTATACCATCTACCAACAGGGAACAGAAACCCTAAGTAAAAAGACTTACAAAAAAATCGGGGAAGAAACCAACGTTATCGAAGCGACGGAGCCACTGACTATCCTCTTGATGGGGGTAGATACGGGAAATTCGGAACGTACAGATCCGTGGGCAGGGAATAGTGATTCTATGATACTCCTGACGGTTAATCCCAAAACAAAGAAAACCACTATGATGAGTTTGGAACGGGATATTTTGACTAAGATCGAGAATGAAAATGGCCAAGTTCAGGAAGCCAAACTCAATGCGGCCTATGCTAATGGTGGTGCGGAACTTGCAATTTCTACTATTCAAAAGATGATGAATATCCACATTGACCGCTATGTAATGGTCAACATGCAAGGCCTTCAACAATTGGTGGATGCAGTTGGTGGGATCACCGTCAACAATACACTTGGTTTTCCAATTTCTATCACTGACCAAGAAGAGTTTAATAAGATTTCCATTGGTGTTGGGGAACAAAACTTGAATGGTGAGGAAGCCTTGGTGTATTCGCGGATGCGTTACCAAGACCCTGAAGGAGACTACGGCCGTCAAAAGCGTCAACGTGAAGTCATTCAAAAAATCGTTGAGAAGGTTTTGAGCCTAAACAGTGTGAGTCATTATCAAGGTATCCTCAAAGCTTTGAGTGATAACATGCAGACCAATGTGGACTTATCAGCTAAGAGCATTCCACAATTGCTCGGCTATCAAGATTCTTTCAAAAATATTGAGACGCATCAATTGCGTGGGGAAGATGCTGAGCTACAAGGGATTTCTTATCAGATTGTCACTTCAGAACATATGCTCGAAATGCAAAATCTCTTGCGTAGTTCACTGGGTAAAGAGCCAGTGACAGAATTGGAAACCAATGCGGTACTGTACGAAACAGCCTTTGGTCGGACAGCGCCTTCAACCAGTACTAGTGTTTCAAACGAAGAGGTAGAATAAAACAAAGAATCAAATCGTGGGAAATTTCCTGCGATTTTTTCAAAAAAATTCGAATAGATAAATAGGAGGAAAAATGAAAGCAGAAATTATTGCTGTCGGAACAGAAATTTTAACAGGGCAGATCGTCAATACCAATGCTCAGTTTTTATCAGAGAAGTTAGCCGAAATCGGGGTAGATGTTTATTTTCAAACAGCTGTCGGAGACAATGAAGCTCGTCTTTTGTCCCTGCTTGAGATTGCGAGTCAACGTAGCAATCTTGTGATTTTGACAGGGGGGTTGGGACCAACCGAGGATGATTTGACCAAACAAACTCTGGCAAAATTTTTAGGAAAAGCTCTAGTGTTTGACCCTCAAGCACAAGAGAAATTGGATATTTTCTTTGCTCATAGACCTGACTATGCTCGGACACCGAATAATGAGCGCCAAGCCCAAATTGTAGAAGGGGCGACCCCACTGCCAAATGAGACAGGTTTAGCAGTAGGAGGAGTGTCGGAAGTGAATGGCGTGACCTACGTAGTCCTTCCAGGACCGCCAAGTGAGTTGAAACCCATGGTCTTAAATCAACTTTTACCCAAGCTGATGACTGGCACCAAACTGTATTCCCGAGTGCTTCGTTTCTTTGGGATTGGGGAGAGTCAGTTGGTGACCATTTTGGCGGATTTGATTGACCATCAAACGGATCCGACTTTGGCGCCTTATGCCAAGACGGGAGAAGTGACCTTGCGCTTGTCCACAAAAGCAGTCAGTCAAGAAAAGGCTGATCGAGTGCTGGATATCCTAGAAAATCAAATCTTGGATCGTCAGACTTTCGATGGACATTCACTGGGAGACATCTGTTATGGATATGGGGAAGAAACCAGTCTCGCAAGTGTCGTTGTAGAAGAGCTAAAGAAGAGACAGAAAAGCATTACTGCGGCAGAAAGCTTGACGGCAGGTCTCTTTCAAGCGACATTAGCAGACTTTTCAGGTGTGTCAGCTATCTTTAATGGAGGATTTGTCACCTACAGCCTAGAGGAAAAGTCCAAGATGTTGGATATTTCCGAGCGAGAACTGAAAAAACATGGTGTCGTTTCAGAGTTTACAGCTCGAAAAATGGCAGAGCAGGCACGTCTCAAGACTCAGTCTGACTATGGAGTTAGTTTGACGGGTGTGGCAGGACCAGATAGCCTAGAGGGGCATCCAGCTGGCACAGTTTTTATCGGCTTGGCGCATGCAAAAGGGACCGAGGTGATCAAGGCTAATATTGCCGGACGGAGCCGTGCAGATGTTCGTCACATCGCGGTTATGCATGCCTTTAACCTAGTTCGCAAGACTTTATTAAGTGACTAAATTTTGGTATAATGAAAGACAGGTCTAAGGACCAGTAGAATATAGGAGAACAAAATGGCGAAAAAACCAACAAAAAAATTAGATGAAATTGGGAAAAAATTTGGAGCTGATCGTGAAAAAGCATTGAACGATGCCCTTAAATTGATTGAGAAAGACTTTGGTAAAGGCTCAATCATGCGTTTGGGCGAGCGTGCGGAGCAAAAAGTGCAAGTCATGAGTTCAGGGTCCTTGGCTCTGGACATTGCTCTTGGTTCAGGTGGTTATCCTAAGGGACGCATCATCGAAATTTATGGACCAGAGTCTTCTGGTAAGACAACGGTTGCCCTTCACGCTGTCGCGCAAGCACAGAAAGAAGGTGGTATTGCAGCCTTTATCGATGCGGAACATGCTCTTGACCCAGCCTATGCTGCAGCCCTTGGTGTGAACATTGATGAGTTACTCTTGTCACAGCCAGACTCAGGTGAGCAAGGCCTTGAAATTGCAGGGAAATTGATTGACTCAGGTGCAGTCGACCTCGTCGTTATCGACTCGGTTGCAGCCCTTGTACCTCGTGCGGAAATTGATGGGGATATTGGAGATAGTCACGTTGGTTTGCAAGCTCGTATGATGAGCCAGGCCATGCGTAAACTTGGTGCTTCTATCAATAAAACTAAAACAATTGCCATCTTTATCAACCAGTTGCGTGAAAAAGTTGGGGTCATGTTTGGAAATCCTGAAACAACACCTGGTGGACGTGCTCTGAAATTCTACGCTTCAGTCCGTTTGGATGTTCGTGGAAGCACACAAATCAAAGGAACTGGTGACCAAAAAGATACCAATGTCGGTAAGGAAACCAAAATCAAGGTCGTGAAAAACAAGGTAGCTCCACCATTTAAGGAAGCTTTTGTTGAAATCATGTACGGAGAAGGGATTTCTAAGACCGGTGAGCTCTTGAAGATTGCAAGTGATCTCGATATTATCCAAAAAGCAGGAGCATGGTACTCTTACAAGGGTGAAAAAATCGGGCAAGGATCAGAGAATGCTAAGAAATACTTGGCAGATCACCCAGAGATTTTTGATGAGATTGACCATCAGGTTCGTGTTCAATACGGTTTGATTGAAGATGAAGAGGGAACCGCTCCTACTTCTGTCGCTGAAGATCTGGCACCTAACCAAGAAGTGACGCTTGACCTAGGCGATGGACTTGAAATCGAAATTGAAGAATAAAGATAAAACTAGGTAAAGTTTTCAAAATCATAAAAACGCATAATATCAGGTCTTCATAACCTTGATATTATGCGTTTTATCGTGAGAAAGTTCATTAGACTTCTCTTCCTTGAAACAACTAATGATCACTAAAGCGTCTGTATTTGATGTGAAAGTCAAAATAATGTTCATCTTGTAATTTTTGGAAGATGTCGCGATAGGCTTCCTCGTCGAAATGGTCACCGCGGTAGAGAATTTCAAAACTCAAGCCATCATACTCTAGAAAAGCGTTAGCTGTTTTAAAGCCATTTTGTTGATAGAAGCTCATACGAGCTTTTCTTTGTTCCAAGTTATCGCATTCTTCATCCAATCGCTCCACTTCAAGCAACATGGTCCGCTGGTAAAAATCAGTTAGTTTGTCTATAATTTCCTTCCCATACCCGTGACTTCTTAAGTGAGGCATGATGGCAAAAAAGCTAATATAGAAGGCCTTTTGGTTGGAGATGGCAAAAGCAAAGCCAACAAATTCTTCTTCGTTATAAAAAGCAAAAAAGTGGGCGTCATCTCGGTCCTGATAGCGCAAAAACTCAGAAAGAGGGACTCGTTCCTCCTCGGGGAAAGCTTCGTTATTTAGCTTTTCAACTTTATCAAGATCTGGAAACACATCGGTTATTAATTGACTGGTCAAACTCATAAATGACCTCCTTTTCTTGATTATAGCAAATTGTCTCTCTGTAAGCAATTGATTTCAGGATTCGTTAAAGAATCTTGTCGGTCCTCTGGAAAGCTGATATAATATCTTTATGAATAAAAAACGAACAGTGGACCTGATTCATGGCTCCATTCTTCCCTCACTTTTGAGCTTCGCCCTTCCAATTCTGTTGTCCAATATCTTCCAACAACTATATAATACAGCTGACGTCTTGATTGTAGGGCGGTTCCTTGGACAAGAATCCCTAGCAGCAGTAGGAGCAACGACGGCCATCTTTGATTTGATTATCGGCTTTGCCCTCGGAGTTGGAAATGGGATGGGAGTTGTCATCGCTCGTCTTTACGGTGCTCGTAATTTTGCTAAGATTAAAGAAGCTGTTGCAGCAACTTGGATTCTGGGTGCCATCCTGAGTGCTCTTGTCATGCTGATAGGCTTCTTCGGTCTTTATCCACTCTTGCAATATTTAGAAACACCTGTAGAAATCCTTTCTCAATCCTATGAGTACATCTCCATGATTGTTACCTGTGTAGGGGTTAGTTTTGCTTACAATCTTTTTGCAGGCTTACTGCGCTCGATTGGCGATAGCCTTGCGGCTCTTGCTTTTCTTATCTTCTCAGCTATCGTTAATGTGATCTTGGATTTGTATTTTATTACGCAACTGCATCTGGGTGTTCAGTCTGCTGGTCTTGCAACCATTATATCACAGGGTTTGTCAGCAATCTTCTGTTATTTTTATATTCGTAAGAGTGTTCCAGAGCTTCTTCCGGGTCTCAAACATTTCAAATGGAATAAGGCTCTCTATGTGGATCTCTTGGAGCAGGGACTAGCCATGGGTCTGATGGGGTCAATCGTTTCTATCGGAAGTGTCATTTTGCAATCCTCTGTCAATAGTTTTGGTGCAGTCATTATCAGTGCTCAAACGGCAGCACGGCGAATCATGGCCTTTGCCTTATTACCAATGACAGCCATTTCAGCATCGATGACGACTTTTATCTCTCAAAACTTTGGAGCGAAACGTCCCGAACGTATTGTCCAAGGCCTTCGTTTAGGGAGCTATTTGAGTATGTCTTGGGCAACCCTTGCCTGTATTTTCCTATTTTTTGCCAGTCCTAGCCTAGTTTCTTTCCTAGCAAGTTCGACAGACAGCTATTTGGTAGAAAACGGGACCTTGTACTTACGTATCAGTTCTGTATTTTATCCATTTTTAAGTCTTTTATTGATTTATAGAAATAGCTTGCAGGGACTAGGCCAAAAACTTTTGCCCCTTATATCTAGCTTTATCGAGTTGTTTGGGAAAATTATTTTCGTAGCTTGGATTATTCCTTGGACAGGCTATACAGGTGTTATTCTCTGTGAACCGCTACTCTGGGTTGTGATGACTCTCCAACTTTACTTCTCCCTTTCCCGACACCCTTGGATAAAAGAAGGCAAGAAAATCGTGGCAGTCGGAGGGCAATCCTAGCTTGCTTTGCAAAAGAAAATCCATTTCCTCTAGTGAAAATCAGCTAGACTTGTGTTATAATAAGAAAGATTAAAATGTGAAAAAAGGAGATTCCTAATGGGACGTAAATGGGCCAATATCGTAGCCAAGAAAACGGCTAAAGATGGAGCTAACTCTAAAGTATATGCAAAATTTGGTGTAGAAATCTATGTAGCAGCTAAAAAAGGGGAACCAGATCCAGAATCAAACACTGCTTTGAAATTCGTTATCGATCGTGCTAAACAAGCGCAGGTGCCAAAACACGTTATTGATAAGGCTATCGATAAGGCAAAAGGGAACACAGACGAAACCTTTACAGAAGGACGTTACGAAGGATTTGGACCAAATGGTTCTATGCTGATTGTGGATACCTTGACTTCAAACGTCAACCGTACAGCTGCGAACGTTCGTGCTGCTTTTGGTAAAAATGGCGGTAACATGGGAGCTTCAGGTTCTGTTTCTTACCTCTTTGACAACAAGGGTGTTATCGTATTTGCTGGTGATGATGCGGATGCTATCTTTGAGCTTTTGCTTGAAGCAGACATTGATGTGGATGATGTAGAAGCAGAAGAAGGAACAATCACTGTTTACACAGCTCCAACTGACCTTCACAAGGCTATCGTTGTCCTTCGTGAGTCAGGTGTCGAAGAATTCCAAGTTACTGAACTGGAAATGATTCCTCAGTCAGAAGTTGAGTTGTCAGGTGAAGATTTGGAAACCTTTGAAAAACTTTACAGCGTTCTTGAGGATGATGAGGACGTCCAAAAGATCTACACAAATGTCGATGGATTCTAATAAAAAAGCGAACAGACTTGCTAGCTGTTCGCTTTTTATATTTGAGATTAGATTCTGGTTCCAGAATCTCTTTGCTGCTGTCTTTCTCCTAGGCCTACAGCTATTTTATGAACTAGTAAGAGTTGACCATTATCCTGTTTTACAAAGGTTAGAGTAACGGTCTTGATTCTATCATCAATGCCAATATAGGTAATTTTCTTTGTGTCGTAGCCCTCAATAGTGGAATCAAACTCGGAGTCTGGCAGTCCATGCTTTTTGATAATATCCTTGTAATTGGTACCACCTTTTCCTTTGTTATCAAGGTCACCTTCAATTAAAGCGTCGAACTGTTCTTGTGTCCAAGTAAAGGTATCGTCTTCTTCCTCATCTTCGGGGAGTGAATCAATGGTATCATCTGTCAAGTCGCGTTCCATTGAGGAGCTAGCTTCTCTATAGGAACGGTTAAACTCTCTGATAAAATCTTTGTAGACATTAGCGTACAGTATCTGGGTCGTAAAGAAAAGTACAACAGAAGCAACTGCGAGAGATGTCCCGATAATGGCCATTGTTTTCCGTTTTTTGAGATTGGCAATAAGTCCGATAATACCTAAGATCAACGCGACAATAGCGATGAAAAACGATAGATAGTTAATAAACGGGATCCAGGACCCTAAAAGTGCGATGGCTCCAAAAATGGTTGCTAAAATCCCTAAAACTTTTTGTTCTTCTGGTTTCATTTGAACGTTTTCTCCCTTCATCAAGTGAATGGATTCCTATCCACGGTAGCTAGTGCTTATTATAGAGAAAATATTCTCCAATGTCAATTCAGACTAAAATAGTTCTCTAGGAAACTTTTTTCTTGACATCTCTTCTGAAAGTGATAAAATAGTTCTCATGGAAACTTAATTAGTTCTCCTGAGAACTATATTCAATCGTGAGAAAGGAGCAATCATGGACAAGCCGATGTTGATTTTTAAACGCTTTGGGCACCAGGTTCACCTGATGGTACAGAAAGAAGCTAAGAGATGTGGCATTGAATTTATGGGTGGACCGCAAGGGCAGGTTCTGCGTTTTTTAGATCATTGTGAACAAAAAGAGGAACTGGTCTTGATTAAGGATATCGAGCAGGAACTCAATATTACCAAATCTGTTGCGAGTAATTTAGTCAAGCGTATGGTGCAAAATGGTTTGGTCGAGTTAGAGGCGAGCCCGAGCGATAAGCGGGCAAAATTTGTTCGCTTGACGGATAAATCGCGTTCGCAGATGCAAAAAGTTAAGGCTTTTTTTGATCGGATTGATCAGAGCCTGCTAGAGGGTGTTTCAAAGTCAGACTTGGCAATCTTTGAAAAGGTACTCGGGCAATTGCAAGAAAATGTTGAGAAGATAGGAGGAGAGAATGAAGAAACTCGCTAAACGTATTACAGGAAAAGAGTGGGGAATGATCGTCCTTACGATTCTTTTCACTTGTTTCTCGGTCTATCTCGAGTTAGAGGTACCGACCTACATTTCACAAATTACAGAGTTACTCGGAACGTCTGGAACGCAGTTGGGTGAACTCTGGTTACCAGCTGCGAAGATGATTGGCTTGTCTTTATTGGCTTTCTTTTCATCTGTTATGGTTGGTTTCTTTGCCGCTCGCGTTGCAGCATCCTATACAACCCATCTACGCACTGATGTATTTCATCAGGTTTTGGATTTTTCGCAGACAGAGATCAAACGTTTTTCAATCCCAAGTCTTTTGACTCGGACGACCAATGATATCACTCAGATTCAGATGCTCTTTACTATGGGCTTACAGGTAGTGACTCGTGGGCCTATCATGGCCATCTGGGCCATTGGAAAAATCCTTGGGAAGTCGGAATACTGGCTCTGGGCAGTAGTGGTGGCAGTCATTGTCAATGTCTTGATGACCACTATTCTCATGACTCTGGCCTTTCCAAAACAATCTGTCATCCAAAAATTGACAGATAAACTTAATAGCATCACTCGTGAAAGCTTGACTGGGATTCGAGTTGTTCGTGCATACAATGCGGAAGATTACCAAGACAAGAAATTCGAAGAAGCTAATGATGAGTTGACTCGACTTAATCTCTTTGTCAACCGTTTGATGGCCATTATGAATCCCATTATGATGGGGATTTCGAGTGGATTGAGTTTAGCCATTTACTGGATTGGTGCCTATATCATCAACGACGCAAGTTTGGCAGAACGTTTGCCACTCTTTAGTGATATGGTGGTCTTCATGTCCTATGCTATGCAGGTCGTGATGGGCTTCCTTCTCATGGGAGCACTCTTTATCGTTCTTCCTCGTACCTTGGTTTCGGCAGGACGTATCAATCAAGTATTGGATCTGCATCCTTCTATTGAGAATCCTAGTCATGCACAGACGGCGGATCCTTCAATTCAGGGGCAGGTGGAATTCCGTGATGTGACTTTCCGCTACTCTAAAAATTCTGAAGCAGTCGTGGAACAGGTCACTTTCAAAGCAGAAGCGGGTCAAACCGTAGCCTTCATTGGATCGACTGGATCAGGTAAGTCCACGCTTGTCAACCTCTTGCCTCGTTTTTACGACGTTTCAGATGGAGAAATCCTAGTGGACGAAGTTAATGTTCAAGACTATGACTTGGAAGATTTGCGCAACAAGGTTGGTTATATTCCTCAAAAAGCTGTGCTCTTTTCTGGAGATGTCAAGGAGAACTTAGACTTTGGCAAAAGCAAAGAAACTCCTCTAAGCGAAGCTGCTATGTGGCAAGCCCTTGAATTGGCCCAGTCTAAAAGCTTCATAGAGGATAAGGAAGCAGGACTTGCATCAGAAGTAGCCCAAGGTGGAACCAACTTCTCAGGAGGTCAAAGACAGCGTTTGGCCATTGCGCGTGCCTTGGCTCGTAAACCAGAGATTCTCATTTTTGATGACTCCTTCTCAGCCTTGGACTACAAGACGGATCGTATCTTACGCCAAGAGCTAGCTGAGAAAACACAATCCATGACCAAGCTCATCGTAGCGCAGCGGATTTCTACCATTATGGATGCTGACCTGATCTTAGTCTTGGATCAAGGAAAAGTCGTGGGACAAGGCACCCATAAGGAACTTCTAGCTACCAACGAAGTCTACCAAGAAATTGCCTACTCACAACTATCGAAGGAGGAATTGGAACATGGAAAATAAGAAAATGTCTTTTTGGAAATATTATAAACCTTTTCTAGCAGGTCTCCAACTTCCCCTACTAGTAGCGGTTGTAGCAGCTGTATGTTCAAGCATCATCACTGTTTATGGACCAACCAAGATTAAGGAAATTACCAACTTGATTTCAGATGGTTTGATGACAGGAATTGATTTAGAGGCTGTTTCAAGTATTGCTAGCTTTTTAGTGATTCTCTATGTACTTGGTGCTATCCTTAACTATACACAGGCCTATATCTTTTCAACAAGTATCCAACATTTTTCAAAACGCTTGCGGACAGCAATCGCTGAAAAAATCAATCGTTTGCCACTTGGCTATTTTGACCGCCATTCACAAGGAGACACCCTTTCGCGCGTGACCAATGATGTGGATACGGCGGCGCAATCTCTCAACCAAAGTTTAGGGACTGTTCTTTCAGCCAGCTTCTTGTTGATTGCTGTTTTGGTGACCATGTTTAGTATGAACTGGATTTTAGCTCTGGTAACGGTTGTTTCTACGTTTGTTGGTTTTGCGGCAGTTTCCGTAATTATGGCCAAGTCACAGGGTTATTTTAAAGCCCAACAAAATAATCTAGCAGCCGTCAATGGTTACGTAGAAGAAATGTACTCTGGCCATAATGTAGTGACCAGCTACAACGCAGTAGACACCTCTAAAGCGAAATTTGCAGGTTTGAATCAGAACTTGCACGACAGCATCTGGAAATCTCAGTTTATCTCTGGTATCATGATGCCAGCCATGTTCTTTGTTGGGAATTTTAGCTATGTTTTGGTCATCATCGTTGGGGCCGCGCTTGCTCTAAAAGGGCATATCACTATCGGGGTTATTGTAGCCTTTATGGTCTATGTTCGTACCTTCTCACAACCCTTATCACAAATTGCTCAAGGGATTACCAGCTTGCAACAAGCCAGTGCAGCCATGGGACGTGTCTTTGAATTTCTAGGTGAAGCTGAGATGCAGGATGAATCCCATAAGGAAAGACAATTGACTGGCATGAGGGGAGAAGTGGTCTTTGATCGCGTATCCTTTGGCTATACACCAGAACGCACCATCATCCATGACTTTTCTGCGACAGCTCATGCAGGCCAGAAGGTCGCTATCGTTGGGCCTACTGGAGCTGGTAAGACAACCATTGTCAATCTTTTGATGAAGTTCTATGAGATTGATAAGGGAAGTATCCGTATCGATGGTGTCGATACCAAGGATATGAAGCGCTCAGAAGTACACGATGCCTTTTCAATGGTCTTGCAAGATACTTGGCTCTTTGAAGGAACGATTCGAGAAAATCTCATCTACAATCAAACGGGCATCAGTGATGAACGAATGATGGAAGCAAGCAAGGCTGTGGGAATCCACCACTTTATCATGACCTTGCCAGACGGCTACGATACGGTTTTGGATGACACTGTGACCTTGTCTGTTGGGCAAAAACAACTCTTGACCATTGCTCGTGCACTTCTTAAGGATGCACCACTCTTGATTTTGGATGAAGCGACATCCTCAGTCGACACACGTACAGAGGAGTTGATTCAAAAAGCAATGGACCGTTTGATGGAAGGACGCACATCCTTTGTCATTGCCCACCGCTTGTCTACTATCCGAAATGCCGACTTGATTCTTGTCATGAAAGATGGCAATATCATCGAGCAAGGCAATCACGAGGAGTTGATGGCGCAAGGTGGCTTCTACGCTGACTTGTACAATAGTCAATTTACAGAAGACGAAGCAGAAGAATAAATCAAAAGAAGGCTTGACGGCCTTCTTTTTCTGCACTATACTAGAAGACAAACGTCTCACCTGTAGACGAAAACAAGGTAATGAATGAGAAGTATAAATGAAAAATTATCAAGAATGGTATCAAAATATCAGCTCCAGACTCACCAGCCATCCCACTCTTTTATTTCTGTTACGCAGTTTCAATCGTTTGATGACAGCCGCCATGCCCTTGGTCTATCTGATCTTGCTAGTCACCACTTACCTGCAACTAGGATTGGGTCAGCAAGTTGGGGTTTATGTGCTTATTCCTGCATCAGGTTTTGTGATTTTGTCTCTTTTTCGTAAGAAAATCAACCACCCGCGGCCTTATGAAACTTGGGATATCTGTCCCCTGCTTGAAAAAGATAGCTCGGGACAGTCGATGCCCAGTCGCCATGTTTTTTCAGCAACTATCATCTCCATGGCCTGTCTGCATATTAGTCTACCTGTTGGCTTAGCATGCTTGCTCTTCTCAGCTTTGCTGGGCTTGGTGAGGGTTTTAGGGGGCGTTCATTATCCCAAGGATGTCATCGCTGGCTATGCTTGTGGTATGGTGTGGGGATTCCTTTTCTTCCTATTCTGACATGTAAGTTAAGCTAGTTCTACAACCACTTACTGCTTCAAATTGACCACTTGCTTTTTTGCCCTTGTATTCCTAACTTAGCTTTGATATAGTAGAGTCAGAAAGGAGATGTGATGAAGTTACGAATTGAGATTGATGGCAATTTAGAGGAGACTGAAATTGTCATCAAGACTCCTGCTTTGACAGATGAAATTGCAGATTTGCAACGGCTCTTGCAAGAGTCAAAGGCTCCGAGGTTGACTTTTTACAAGGGGACAGGTGAATATTATCTAGACCTATCAGAAATTCTCTTCTTTGAAACAGAAGGGAGCAAGATCTACGCTCATACCCAGAAGGAAGCCTATGAAGTACGTCTCAAACTTTATGAGTTGGAGTCCATCTTGCCTCGCTATTTTAGTCGAGTGTCCAAGTCAACTATTGCAAACATCCGTCAGATTTACTCAGTGGACAAGTCCTTTTCAGGAACGGGCACCATTTCCTTTTATCAGACGCACAAGGAGGTTCATGTCTCACGACATTACCAATCCCTCCTAAAAGAAAATCTAAGAAACATGAGGTAAAAAACATGAAAAAGAAAGCATTTGGTATTGTTTTATTGGTTCTAGCAGCTTGGATCTTGCTGCAAGGGAATTTTGGAATTCCTTCTTTGGATGGTAAAATATGGCCTTTGATTGGTATCGCCTTTTTTGCTTACCAATCAGTTGAAGCTTTGCTTCGTCGTCATCTAACATCAGCAGTTTTTACCGCTCTAGTAGCCTTAATGATTGCGAATCATTTTTATAACATTTTTCCTATTCCAAACCAGTCTTTGTTTTGGGCTAGCATCTTAGCAGTGCTAGGTGTTGGTTATCTGACGCATTCAAGTAAGTTCTGGAATGAAAAAAAATGGTGGTACAATGGGAAAAAAACAGTCGTCACGGATAAGGAAGTCGCTTTTGGGAGCGGGACCTTCTATAAGCAAGATCAAGATCTCGTAGATGACCAAGTGGAAGTCGCTTTTGGGGATGCTAAAATCTACTATGATAATGCAGAGATGCTAGGTGATTTTGCAACTTTAAATATTGAAGTGGCCTTCGGGAATGCAACCGTCTATGTTCCACAACACTGGCGTGTCGATTTGAAAGTAGAAACCTCCTTTGGTGCAGCTAAGGCAGATGCTCCTGTAGCCCCAACAAACAAAACCTTGATTATCCGTGGGGAAGTCGCTTTTGGTAAACTTGGAGTTGTTTACGTTAAATAAAAAAAGTCTCCTCTAAGTGTCTAGAGTTTTGGGAAAGTGAACAATTAAATATCATATAACCTGAGAGGGCGAGAAAATCGCTCTCTTTTTTCGTTGTAAAAATTAAAGAAAGGAGAAAAATGTCAGATAATCCAGAATTGATGGGATATATTTAGGGAAATAAATTATATACCTTGATTCGATAATTTATTTCATTGTCCCTTTAAAACAGATTTTCTCATTATCCATTATGATATAGCTGTGAATTAACACTAGCTTGTGACAAGAAAGGATTACTTATGAAACAACACCAAACAAAGGTCTCAAGGTTGACTAGAGACGTAATGATTTTAGATTTGATGAATACAATGGGATGGACTAAAAGCCGTGCTATTGCAGCTATTGAAGAGTTAGAACAAACTCATCTTGTCTATTTTCCTGAAGCTGGTGGCTTGAGATTACAAGTTGTAGGAGGCTACTAATGGCGGATATCACGATTGATCAACTAGCCACTCTAACTTTTTATCAAATTCCAGAAATCTTTTTCACCCGTATTCAACACAATGAGAACGGCTATGTCAAATTGACTAGTTCTTACACGGGTCTTTCATCTGATGCTAAGTTAGCTTATGGCGCTCTTTATAATCGTTGTAAATTAAGTATCAGTTCATTCCAGAAGGGAAATAGAGATTACGTTGATGAAAATGGAGCGGTCTTTCTAATTTTTACAGTTTCTGACCTGATGCTGCTATTGGACAAGGGAAAGATGAAAGTTACTAAGATCAAGAAAGAACTGCAAGAACATGGTCTCTTACGAGAAGTTAGGCAAGGACTCAATAAGCCAAATAGACTTTATCTTCAGCTAGTGGATGCTAATTTAGAAATGGTGGAGCACTATTCATCTAATGGTGAGTTACTGAAGAGGGTTAATGCTTTTGGTAAAGTTCTCTATGAAAAAGTACCCCAAAGCCTTGATAATAGCGAAAGTATCAAAAACGGACGTCCGCAAAATGGACTTCAAAACGTCCACGAATCGGACGGAATAAATACAGAGAGGAGTCAGACAGAATCCTCATACGATACTAATCGATACGAGAACGAGTCATCTTTATCTGATTTATCAATTGCTGAAGCATTTAAAATGGGGCAACATGGTTTTCTTTCTCCTCAACTAGTTCAGAAACTCAGCTTGTTTGGGAAAGATGCAAAAATTCTTGAAAATAAAATCTATCAAGCAAAACGCCAAGTTGAAAAGAATTATAACAACCTCTTAGCTAATCAGGAAATTTACGGAGAGGTTTGGCTGCAAGATCTTGAACGTGAGCTTGATAAATTGATTTTCAAAATCAAAACCGGAGAGGCTGAAGGAAAACCAATCCAGAATGTCCCAGCCTACTTCTACAAAATGATGATTCGCTTCTGGAAAATGGCTCTACTTATCGAAAAAGAACAGGGTTTTATGGAGCTATCAGGACAAAGTGAGCACGCTAGAAAATTTCCTGATGAGTGTCCTAGTCTGATTGCATACTATTATCCAGATAAACTATCGGAGACGAAACTGAATAGCTATTTATCAGAATTGTCTAAGGGAGTTGAAACATGTTAAAAGATGAATTTAGACCAATTGATGGTAAAGTGCTAACGATAGGTCGCAGCCCGAAGGAGAAACTCTACACGATTCCTAAAGCTGTTTTTGATTTACCGAAAAAAGAAAGAGCTGAGAAACTCAGCCAAATTTTCTCATCATGGCAACAGAAAGAGGATTGATTTTATGGGATTTTTTAATAACCAAGAGAGAATTAACAGAGGGCAAGCTATGAAAGCTACACCTTCCCAACCAGTTCAAGAGATTGAAATGATTGTAGAGTATTTTGATAAGACGGTAGAAAGTATTTTCATCACTTTCAACTTAGAGGAACTAGAAAAATTGGTATCAAGTTCATTTGGAACAGGAGCGAGTATGAATTTTACATCAGCGACTCCACCGTTTTCTATCAATCCTAGATGGGTGAAGAAGATAACTTATCGGACAAAATAAGGAACAATATCAGGAGGATAGTAATGTTTAAACTAGTTGCAATGGCTGTATTATTGATCTTAGCTTATGGAATAGGGCTTGTCATGCTGGAGCTGAAGAATGCTCCTTTGATGGATGATGAAATACTATCAAGTCCAAATAATGAAGGAGACAAGTAGATGTGAGGAAACAAACACAAAATCGTATCAGAGACTTACGAAAAAAAGCTAGGTTGTCACAACAAGCCTTGGCTGATCAGATAGGGGTGTTTCGCAACACCATATCGAACTGGGAGACAGGATATAGTCAGATAAGTTTGGAGAATGCCAAAAATGTGGCAGAATATTTCGGGGTAACCATTGACTACCTGTTAGGATCAGAATCGGACAAAACGTAGTCCAGTTAAATCCATTTTGACCGAGAAGTCATTAAACTACAGACCTTTGAAAACTGAATACAAGGCTTGCCCTGATACAGCGTGGCTATGGATAAAAAAGAAATGGGGGCGAGCAGCAAACTAGAAAAGGATATCTAGTCCAGCCACTGAACGAAAAAGCATGATAAAGATCATAAGCTGAAGGAGTAAGGGTTCCTAGACTATAAACCCAGCGCATGAAATACCGATGTAAAAATACGTTTTTACACAGCACGGCGTTATTTCGCCTTTCAACTTCAAGGAGAAATCTATGATAGATGAAACAACTGTCCGCTTAAGGGACTTAAAAAACTTAGGAAAACAAGGAGGTGCGACAGCTCGCTTAGAGGACGGAACAGACCTTATCCTGAAGCCAGACTATGCAGTCAAACAGGCTAGAGGATACGTAGACGGTGTTCTAAAGGATGTTGAATTTCATTTGCCTTATAAAAAGGTTTATGATCAAATTCGCACTATCAAAAAAGGAAGCCACATAGTGGCTAGGAAAGTCAGAAGTCCATCGGGAGTGGAACTTCGCTTGACAGGAAAAGGCTACCAGCCTAAGAATACTAAAAATTAGAAAAGGAAAAATCAAAATGAACAAGAAACAAGTATTAGCTACACTAGCACTTTCAACTATCGCACTTGCACAAGCTGGTTATGTATCAGCAGACGAGCCTGCACCAATTGATTCTTCTGCCCCAGCAACAGAAGTCGTTACGCCAACAACGCCTAGCGCTTCAACGGAAACAGAGGCTCCAGCAGTTCAGCCAACGGAGCCTTCAGTTACTCCAGTAGATCCAACAGCGCCAAGTGCTCCGCAGGACAAGGATAACGCTGAAAGTCTTGACGGTGTTCCAGCAGACAAACCAGCAACACCAGGTCAGTCAGCACCTTCAGATAAGGCGCAAGACAAGGATAATGCAGGTAGCCTCGATGGTGTTCCAACACCATCAGACAAACCACAAGACAAAGACAACGCAGGAAGTCTTGACGGAGTGCCAGCTGATAAACCAGCGCCTTCAGACAAGGCGCAAGATAAGGATAACGCAGGTAGTTTAGATGGTGTTCCAGATGAACAGCCAAAAACTACTGATCAAGCAAATCAGCAAGGAAAGTCACAAATTGGAACCACTTCAAGCTCAACAGGACAAGTCGTTCATGATGTGACAAAAGCACCTGTTCAAACCAGTACAGGTGATTCCATTGTCAGCACTCAAAACGGGAATCTTGTCCTTGAAGATGGCTCTGTAGTTGCTCCTGAAGCGCTTGGAGGTGTTACGAATGAAGACAAGACCATCAGTGTTTCAACTGCAGATGGTAAAATGGTGACTTTGCCAAACACAGGAACAGAACAAAGTTTCCTAGCTGCAATCGGTGGAATGTTATTGACCGCAGTTGGCTACTTCTACAAGAAAAAATTATTTTAAGGTGAAATGGAAAGGGAAAACATTAAATGGCAGAAAAAACACAAGGACACGGATATTTCCGTAAGAAAAAATGGGCTAAAGGCTTAGTATCAGGAATTGCAGTTGCAGGTATTGTAGCCTTCTCTGCAGGTTCTGTATTGGCGGATGAAGCAGTACAGCCTGAAAGCAAAAACGACAACAACGTATACGCTAAACAAGCTGGTAAAACAACAGGAAGCCAGTCTGTAGCGATTGATAATGGAGCAGTCACAAAGGCTGCTGACAAAGCTAAAACAGCTGGAGTAGTTGTATCTGAAACACCAAGCGTTGATAAGGGGACAGATACCACTGCTCCAAGACTTGAACAGTCTAAGTCTGAGATTAAACAAGATCAGGATAAACAAGTTCAGGAACTTGAAGCCACAACTACAAAACAAGTTCAAAACAACGAAGCTTTCAAGGAAGCGCAGGAAGCTATTCACGCTAATAATCAATTTGTAGCTGATAACAAAGCCAAACATGAAGGGGCAACGACTGTCACAGTGACGAATGACGGTTCGACTGCCACAGATGGAACTGCCGACAAAAACAAGAAAGCTACTCAAACAGCTAAACAAGTCTTGTCAGATAACCAACAAGCAGTAACAAAATACCTGGGTGAAAAAGCTAAGTATGATGCTACTGTTGAACAAGCTACTGCTCTAAACAAAGCGGTAGAAAGCGCATCTGTACAGCTGAAGAAAGAAAAGGTTGACGTTAAAGTCGTTACACGTACGGTCTCTTCAGTCGCAGAAGTAGAAGCATTGAAGAAACAAAATGACCAGGCTATTGCGACTGCAAAAGGCAAAGTGGAGCTTAACAAAGCCCTGATGGCTGCCTACACAGAGAAGAAGAATGCTAGTGATCAAGTCAATCAAGATGCTGATCGTAAGTCAGCAGATTTGAAAAAATCTGGTGTACTTTTAACTTCTAAAACACAGGAAGTTTCTTCAGTAGATGAAGCCAACAAAATTGCCAAACAAAACCAAACGGCCTTTGATAAAGCTAAGCAGAACCAGGCTGAATGGCAGAAGAAGTATAATGAGCTTCGTGCTAAAACAAGTACGGAAGGCTACACTAAAGAAGTAGTCTTGCAAGCCCTCAGCATTGCGACAGCAAATCCTGAAGCAACAGTGGATTCCTCTGCTCCAGGAGCGCAGGTAACCACTAAAGATTACATCGCTTCCTCAAATGGAACGTCAGGCTATACTCGTGTTCTTGACTCGACTAAAGTCTTGAAATACAAGGATGTTGGCACTGGATGGAAAACAGAAGTTGACTACACTAATCTGAAAGGTTTGACTGTTTCAACTGCAGATGGTAAAAAGCATGATATTTCTCGTATCCATCGAAAATTCGAGCTTCTTAATCAAGGGAAGACAGGATTGAATGATGTCTATGTCTTGAATGATCCAACAGAAGGATTCGTAGTAGCTCGTAACGATGGAGCTGGTGGAGCAGCAGACTACATGAATTTCTTGGTTACGGATACCTACTACTACAATGTGGATGGGAAAGAAGTAGCCTTCCAAGCAAGTGAAAAGACACCTGCAACGTTGACGTATTCCTCACTAAACCATAATCTTATTGGTTGGGAAGGTGCGAAAGCCATTAACGGAACTCATGTTGAAATTAACGGCTCAACTGTAACCTATAACAAGGATTATGGATATGTTTACGCTGAAGAGTACAACCGCCAAGAAGATGTGGGGCATGTTTGGGATACATCTGACTCACCTTACCAATACAAGGGGGCCGCACTTGGTGTTTTCAAGGAAGGGACAGCCTTCACAACCGAATTTATTCAATGGGATGGACCAGATAATCCAAGTGGCCAAACCTATTGGTTCGCTTTGAATACAAAGGTTGTAACGCCAGTCGTTGAAGTTCCAGCTACTGCAACTATCACAAAAACAACCGTGAAACCTGTCAAAACGGAACCTGTATCAACTGAATTGGTCAAAGCGAAGAATCCAGTTAAGCCAACCTTGGCGCTTAAAACCCTTTCTGAAACCAAAAATCAGAAATTGTCTGCAAGCTATCACGGCTACAAGTTGCAGTATAAGCCAGTTGTCAGCAAATCTGTAGCAGATACAGACAAGACTAACACAGATGGCCAAACAGTAGCTAAAAACGCTACTCAGACCTATACATTGACCCATGACAATATCTATGCGAACCTTAAAAAAGGGGACAAGATTACCATCATTGATCCACTCGAAGCTGGAGCAGTTCCTGATGTAGCTGTTACAAAGGCAGCTGCAGAGAAAGCAGGATGGGGCGTTGCTTACGATGCAGGAAAGAATACTTACACCTTTACTGCAACCTACGAAGGGAAACGCTTAGAAGCTCCTGTGATTACCTGGAAGCCTATCTATGACAAGGGCTTCTATGATAACACTTATAAAGTGTTAGTGAATAACTACGAGGTTTACTCTAATCCAGTCACAAACTACACACCACCAGCCCCAAAACCAGTTAAAGCTGTTTTGGACCGCTCTGGTAAGGATATCAATGGTGCGACAACATTTGACCGCAACGTGACCTTCCGCTTGATGACAGATTACAGCCCTTACGCTAAAACCATTGCTTCAGAGAAAGCACTTGGCAAGAAGTTTGCTATCCTGGATGATGTTCAAGACAATGCCTTCACAGTTGACCACAGCAAGATCAAGATGACTGCTGCAGGACAAGATGTCAAAAAACTCTTTGAGATGCATCATGTGCTTTCAGACAAAGGACGTACAGATGCTATCAATAAGATTCTAAAGGAATTGAACTTGAATCCTAGAGGTGAGTTCTATCTCTGGGTAGCAAAAGATTCCAAGAGTTTCTATCAAAACTACGTGAAACCAAATAAGAATGTTACTGTTGATCTCCCAGCTAAACTCCTGGTTAAAGCAGGGGAAATCGTAAAGAACGATTTTAAACAGATTGATTTTGGTAATAGTTATCAGTCAAATCTTGTAACAGTTGAGGTTCCTAACGTGAAACCCGAAAAGCATGCGCTTGATAGAACAGGTAAAAAAGTTCTTGATGGCAAAGAAGTTCAATTAGGCGACTATATCCAGTATTTTCTTAACGGTGTTACTGTTCCAGAAAAACATGATACGTTGTACCAATATGACGGTTTGGATAAACTCGATACGAAGCATGATCGCTATACTGGTAATTGGAAAGGTATCATCAAGGGTACAGAATATACAGCAGAAAAAGAGCTTGTGTTGCCTTATGACGTGACATTGAAAAATGGTAAGGTTATCAAAGCAGGGGATAAGATTGCCAAAGGTAGCACTTATGCCTTTACATTTGAGTTTAACCAAGGTACCAATTCAGAGTTCATCAAGAAACTTGTGACTGTTAAGTGGGATGCCAAAGGTGGTCAATGGTCTTACGTTATCAATCAAGACTTCCTTAACTCCCTAGGAGTAAAAGGAACATTTGATGCTGACTTCTACATCGAGGTTGAGCGTATTGAAACTGGTGATAAGATTGAGAATACCTTCATCAATATTGTCAATAAACAAGAAATGACCGCTAAGGTTATTACTCGTACACCAGAACCACCTAAACCAAAACACCCAGAAAAACATGCGCTTGATAAAACAGGTCAGAAAGTTCTTGACGGTAAAGAAGTTCAAATGGGTGAATTGATTCAGTACCTTCTTGACGGTGCAACTGTTCCAGAAAGACACCATACGTTGTACCAATATGACGGTTTGGATAAGCTCGATATGAAGCATGACCGTTATACAGGTAATTGGAAAGGTGTCATCAAGGGTACAGAATACACAGCAGAAAAAGACCTAACGTTGCCTTACGATGTTATCCTTAAGGATGGTAAGCTTATCAAAGCAGGGGATAAGATTGCCAAAGGTAGCACTTATGCCTTTACCTTTGAGTTCAACCAAGGCACAAATTCTGAGTTTATCAAGAAACTTGTGACTATTAAGTGGAACGAGAAAACAGGGGTATGGTCTTATGTTATCAATCAAGATTTCTTGAACTCTCTAGGAGTTAAAGGTACCTTTGATGCTGACTTCTACATCGAGGTTGAGCGTATCGCAGCTGGAGAAGTTGAGAATACCTTCATCAATATTGTCAATGGACAAGAAATGATTGCGAAGGTAACAACCAACACTCCAGAACCTCCAAAACCAGAGCCTAAAGAACCACACAAGCCACAACCACAAGCATCGCTTCCAAACACTGGAACAGCAGCAAGCATGCTTCCAACTTGGGGAATGTTTTTGGGATTGTTGAGTCTTGCAGGAGCAGGGCTTCGTAAACATAAAAAATAGAACATCTAGAAATTCCCCCTCATCTATGGTATAATGAAGCCATAAAAAAGAGGGGGAAGAGAGATGAGAAAGGACACGAAAATGGATGCACATGTGACTAGAAGTGGATATAGATACTATACCCCAACTCAAACAAAATCAGAAGTCACCAGACCTGAAGAGAAGAAGTGGAAAAAAGGCCTACGTTGGCTGGGAAAAGCCATCTGGTCAGGAATAAAAAACCTACCGAGTGTGATTGCGAGAGCTGCCGTTTTGATGGTTGCGACTCCACTCATGTTTCTCCTCTTTATCTTTAATCTGATTAAGAGCTTGATTGCAACAGCAATTGGTTGGTTTGTGTTTAAGGTCATAGTTGCGTTTCTTGTTGTGTGTTATTGGGCCTTTCTAACAAAGGAAGGAACCGCTCCAGCAAGTGTTGACCTTTGGTTTAAAAATTGGATAATGCCAGAAGGTGTTCCAATCTATCACTGGTGGGAAACAACCATTATCGTTGTCTTAGCTGTGATTACAGCTCTCTCTCTAACCTTTCGTCCAGAGGATGAAAAATAGTATTAAATAAACAAAGTAGGTACTAGGAATCTTTCTTAGTACCTTTTTTATAAAAAGAAAGTGAGAAAAAAGAATGGATGCAGTTGTAGATTTTATTAACAAAATTGGAAATATCGGTGGGATCATCGGTATTGGATGGGCCGCTTGGGGAGCCTGGGACTTAGCGGTCGGGATCAAACGTGAATTGGATGATAAGAAAGATAAAGGAATTCAAAGTTTGATCTTGGGAGCTCTTCTCGGTGCCGTCCTAAAAGCACTCTTTACAGCTTTAGCAACAGGTCTTCAGTCACTTGGGTAGAATGAAGAAAAGGAGGTGGTTTTATGAACCAATCCACACTTGATCAACTAACCATGAGTCTGAAAGATTATAATTCGACTGCTTATGAGTTGATGGAAACTATTTCTGGTTCGATGGAGAAGGTCGCCATTTTGCTTCTTTTCCTTTTTATGGGGATCAACCTCATGAATTGGCATCAACAACTTAAAAGCAATGGTGGGGAGCTGTCTTTTCAGCTTTGGATTGAAGAAATTCTCAAGTATGCTATTGCTCTTTTTTTAATCCTCTATGCGGACGCAATTTTTGATGCTTTGTCCTGGTTGTTCAATGTTATTATTAAGTTAGTAGCTAAGAATGCTACAGATCCCTTCAGTTCTGAAGCACCAGATCTAAAGGGAGTTAATGCAATCGCAAAAGCTATGCTTCAATTTATTTATTGGGTTGTCGATTTTGTTGGTCAAATTTCGACTAAATTGTTGATCTTGTTACGCTCCTTTACGCTTTACACGTATAAGGGAATCGCTAAAATTATTGTCGCTTGTTACATGGTGGACAGCTTACGCCCAATTTGCTTCGGCTTCTTTAAGCTCTATATTGCGACTGTCCTACAGGGATTGATTTTAGTGGTTGTGATCATGCTTTATCCAGCAATTGTAACCAACGATCTTTTGACAGTTGATAAGACTGGAGCTTGGACAACTGCCTTAGTTGCCATCGCTAAAGGAATTATTTACATTGTCATGCTCTTCGGCAGCCAACGTATGGCCAAAAATATCATGCAGGTGAACTAGGAGAAAAAATGTTTAAAAAGCACTCACAGAAGCAACAGCAAGTGCTAGGAAATATTTTGAGAGTTATTTTAAAAACAGTAGTCTGGGGGCTACTGTTTTTACTTAGGACTCTCTTTTTTTATTACTTGTGCCGTAGGGCTCTCCAGCCACATTGGCTGGCTATCGTAAGTGGTATTATTTTAGCGTGTGGAAGTGAATTTATTTTCTTTAGAAAAGATAATTGGAAGAAAGGAACAGAATGACACGTTTAGGAAGTGAATTTTTAAAGGCTTTAGATAGCTACGAAAGGCCAGTTATAGGATATATGACACTGAGGCAGTTAGTGCTACTATTTGGTATCGCATTGACAGTAGTTGTCACTACTATCCTCTATTGGCTGAAGGCACCCGATACCATTCTTTACGGCGTTGATATTTTGTTATTAGCGCCTTTTGTTATTTTCGGGTGTTATTTTGATGAAAAAATTAAAGATAATGTTCGTTTCATGTTAACCAAGCAGGAACGCTCTTATCAGACAGATTATGACAGAAAGGAATACACAAGAAATGAATTTATTCGGCCGAAAGAAAACCCCGAAACTCTCTAAGGAAGAACGGGAACGGGCTAAACGTTTGAGACGTACCATGACGGCCTCTACACAGAACAGCCTTAATTATCAATGGCTTACACCTGATGGACTTATGAAAATTACAAATGATCAATTTTCAAAGACCTATCGCCTAGGTGATACAAGCTATATTACTGCAACAGATGATGAGCGAATTGATATCATTGAGACAAATGCTGATATTTTTAACTCGCTGGATATTGATAATGATATGCAGCTATTGATCCTGAATCGTAGGGTAGAAAGTAATAGCTTATCTTCTATCCGATATGATTTGGTTGGAGATGGATATGACGATTATCGTAAAGAATACAATGCGATAATCAATGATCGTTTCTCTCAGGAACAAAATACCTTTAAGGTAGAAAAATATCTGACGATTACAACCCAAACGGATCAGGACCATCAAGCTAGAAGAATCCTCGATGATACAGCCAGCGTTATTGAAAGCCAATATAGTGGCTTAGGAATTTCTTTTAAGGAATTAGAGGGATTAGATCGCCTTCTTATCTTCCGAAAACTCTTGAGACGAGAAGATTTTATTGATTTTAACTATGAAGATATCGCTATTTCTGGACTATCAACCAGGGACTTTGTAGCCCCAAACTATCTGAAGTTTGAAAAAGATCATATGAAAATTGATGATTGTTTCGCAAGGGTGCTGTATGTTAGACAATATCCTACCTTCTTGAATGACAAACTGATTAAGAACATCCTGGATACAGGAATTGAACTGGCTATCAGTTTGCATGCTAAGCCCTATGATACTGCAGATGCCCTGAAGAAAATCAAGACAGTCAAGTCAAGTGTCCGCAGGGAAATGATCAAAAGTCAGAAGACTGCCGCAAAAGAAGGTTATGGAAGTGACTTGGCCGTTGGTGGGAAGGCTGTAGAGACCTCTCGTGAAACAGAGAAATGGACGGAGGAACTCCAGGATAATGACCAAAAAATGTTTTCAGGTGTGATGACGATTTTCTTCATGGCTGACAGTCTGGAAGAATTGAATATCTATACTGAGCAGGTTCAACGATCTGTCCGTAAGAATACGGTAGAACTGGATAAGTGTTATTTGTACCAGGAAGAATCCTTGAATACGATTCTACCGATTGGGATTCCATTTATCAATGTGAAACGCCGTTTTATGAGAGATATGACTACCAGTAACCTGGCCACACAAGTCCCATTTACCAACGTAGATCTTCGATCTAACAGTCCACGTGCAATTTATTATGGCCAGAATCAGCTATCTAAGAACGCTATCACAGTTGACCGTAAGAAAGACTTGAATACAGGTTCAGGTTGTATCTTTGGGACTTCAGGATCAGGAAAGTCAGTTCTTGCTAAAGGAGGAGAGATTATTCCTACAACTTTAAGTTACCCTGAAGATAATATTATTATCGTCGATCCTGAAGATGAATACACTGTTATTGGTCGAGAATTAGATGCTGAAATTATTACAATCGCTCCTGGATCACAACATCACTTCAACTTATTGGATCTACCTGATAAGGATAAACTGCAGGCAGAAGATAGTGATCCGATTGGCCAAAAATCAAACCTCTTATCAACCTTGTTTGAGAACATATTCTCTGAAGTATCAGACGATGAATTTGCGATGATTGACCGTGTGACGAGAAAGACCTATGAGGAATTTGAAAAACCAACCTTTAAGGATTGGCAAGCCGTTTTGGAACGTCAACCTGAAGCTGTTGCTAAGGATCTGGCGCTGAAGGCAGAACCTTATACTATTGGATCAAATGATATCTTTGCACACCCTACAAACGTCAATATGAATAGTCGCTTTATTATCTTCAATCTCAAGCAGTTGAGTGGTAAATTGAAGCCATTTGCCCTCTTGGTGATTCAGGACTTCATCTGGAACCAGGTAGTCAATAACCAAGGTAGAACCATTACATGGTTGTACTTTGATGAGTTGCAGCTCTACTTCAAGAATAAACTTCAGGCAACATTCTTTACCGAACTCTACTCACGTATTCGGAAATATGGAGCCATCCCAACAGGAATTACACAGAATCCAGAGACTGTTTTATCTACGGAAGAAGGTAGAAAGCTAGTCGCAAACTGTGAGTTTCTAGCCCTCCTGAAGCTGAAGCGGACAGACCTAGAAGCCCTGGAGCAGGTTATTCCTCTTACGCCTTCACTGGAGCGATTTGTCTTGCGCCCAAAAGCGAAAGGTACTGGTTTGATCGTGGCTGGGGATACGATTGTCCCATTTGAAAATCCTATCCCTAAAGATACCAAACTGTATCAATTGGTTGCGACAGATAGTTAAAAAATAGAAAGAGAGGTGATTTCTTTTGTTTGAAAGTGATCCCCATCAATTAAAACAGGAGCGCAAGCGGAGAATCAAAGAAGGATCCTCCCTCAATGCAGAAAAACATCCTAAAGAAGCACGTTTAGACTCAAAAGTTGCATTTAAAGAAGCTAAGAAGAATTATCGCTTAGCGAACAAAGATTATAAACTACACAAAGGACCTCAAGCAACAGCTAGAGGTCTTTTCTTTAAGCAACAACGTGATCGAGCAAAGTTGGAAAAACAAATTGCAACAACGCTCTATAAACGAGCTAAAAAAGCTGATGACAGCTATATTCCCAATCGTATAAAGAGACGAACAAAACAAAGCACTCGAATGAAAGCGAGACACGACGTTGAGAAGACAGTCAGAGATAATGAGATTCTTGGAGACTGGGTTCAGGCGAGGCAAAACATTCGTCAATTTAAGTACCAGGTAAACGCCTCTAAAAGAGCGTTAAATGCTGTAGGAAATCTGTCTAAGTACTCAATCAAGCATAGTTACAGTAGGGCAAATAAGACCTATAATTTTATCAGAGGGCGAGGGTATACTCGAACACCTAGAGAGTTCTCCTGGGAAGGAAAACTCAGCAAAAAGATGAAACAGGCTAGAAATCGTCTAGCTCGTTCAAAATTTGGGAAGGTATCAAGAGGTACAGGGAAGGTTTTGAAGGTTGCGACAAAGCCTCTACGTTCCATCTTATCCAATCCATTAGCAGTTAAGTCCTATTTCTTGATGTTCCTCATCTTTGCTGTTCTAGGGATATTTATGGCCATATTTGGAGGCGGTGGTCCTGTCCAACAAAATGAATTTGACCTGAATAAGTCCTGGCTTCAGATCAGTAAACGAGATCGAGAGAAGTCCAATGATAAGGTAGACTATTGGACAAACATCGATGACATGATCTTTTTCATGAACTTTCGCTACGGCAGTGAGTGGAAACCAGAAAGTAACTGGAATGAGGGAACTGGTGGAGAATGGGCTGGGACATTAGGTTTCAATCACTATTCGGATGCTTTGAATGATCTTTGGAATCATTTGAATGATGATCCTCATAATTTGAAAAAGATGGCTGATTTATATGGCTCCTCGTCAGACCTCAAGTGGGCTAAGTTGAGTGATAGCGAGTTAGAAGAGTATAAAGAGCTAGAGGAGTTGACTAAAGAGGTTGGTCGATACCCCTCTTATCAAGAATTAGCTAACCCCTTTTACCAGGAAGATGACCCTTCTTATCAAGCTCCTCTAGTTATCCTGAAGCGGTTTGGTTATACCTCTAAGAGTGAAATCTATGAGAAAACACAACTAAAAGCTTCAACAGGGCAAGCTATAAGAGCTCCTCTTGAGGGTAAAGTCAGTGTGACAGATGATACGACTGTATCAATCAAAACAGATAAAGCCATCTTTACTTATGAAGATGTAGGAAATATCCGTGTTTCTGATGGTGATCAGGTCAAAGCTGGAGACGAGGTTGGGAAGGTAACGGCAAATGGTTACCAGGTCATTCAGTATCAAAAATTGGAGGAAAAAGAGACAAAGGATAAGAAAGAAAAGTGGACATCAGTCAATCCAGGCTTTTACTTTCAATCTGTCATCTACAATCAGACAACCTCAGTCATTACTACACTTGACGGTGATTTGGGGCAAAAATCACGAGCAATAAAAGACTACTTGAAGCAAAAGGTACCAGGGCTAACAGATAATGGTTTGGCAGCCATGCTTGGGAACTTTGCTACAGAAAGTAATATCAATCCTAAACGTGCTGAGGGAGATTACCTTAGCCCGCCAGTAGGGGCTGATTCTTCTTCCTGGGACGATGAGTCCTGGTTAGCAATAGGAGGGCCTTCTATCTATGGTGGTAGGTATCCAAATATTCTTCATCGAGGTTTAGGATTAGGTCAGTGGACAGATACAGCGGATGGTTCCACTAGGCATACTTTATTATTAAATTATGCAAAATCAAAAGACAAAAAGTGGTACGATTTAGAGCTGCAGCTGGATTTTATGCTGGAGGGGGATACTCCTTACTACATCACTGAACTAACATCGATTCTAACCGGCACAGAAGATGTAGAGACACTTACAGAGCGGTTCTTGGTTAACTGGGAAGGGAATTCTGGAGACAAGGTCCTTGAGCGCCAAAATAATGCTAAGCAGATCCACGCTTTTCTTACTCAACAAGTTCGAGGAGGTGGAGCGTTAGCATCCTCTTGGGATTTCCCTGCAGAGTATCAGTCAAAAGTGGAACGCCCTCCTACACAGGCCTCCATGACGACACAACAAGGAAGCGGCTACCCAGTTGGTCAGTGTACTTGGTATGCGTATAATCGTTTAGTCGAACTAGGAACGATTACGGACTTATCAGGAGCTTATGGTTATCTTGGTAATGGTCAGGATTGGGTGGCAAGCCTGGTCGCAAAAGGATGGCGATATAGTACGTCGCCAACGAAAGGAGCCGTTGTATCAGTTCTAGGTGGATTTGGTGGGACACCAGGTGAATACGGCCATGTTGCGATTGTGGAAGCTGTAAACTCCGATGGATCATTCCTTGTTTCGGAATGTAATATCCAAGGAGTACAGGATAAGGTTCATTTTTCTGTCCTCTATCCAGCTTACTACTATACATTTGCGACACCAAATTAAAAAAGAAAGAAGGTAAATCATGAAAATGATAGATATGGAGAAATTGAAACTCCTTAAAATAGGAGGAATCCTTATAGGAGTTGTGCTAGTTCTAGGATTCGTATTCTGGATTGGAGCAGCAACTTCAGCGCAAAATAAAGCTAAGCAGGAAGCTGAAACTACGCAACAAGAAACCAAAGCAGAGGGAAGCGAACTAACGCAAGAATATGTGAAGGAATTTTTGACAGCTTACTTCAATAAGCAAGATCTTGGAGAAAATAGAAATCGCTATTTGCCCTATATGACAGAAGCTGCTTACAATCAGGAAGTGAACTCTGAAGAAGAACCAACGGTACAAACCTATAAGGGCTATGTAGTGGATACACAGATGAAGTCTGCTATCATCTACATCGATCAAGAAAATAATGTTGCCTTAGCTCAAGTGAGATACACTCAGACACAGTTACAGAAGAAGTATGATTATACTAACGCCCAAACAAACGTAGGATCTTCAAGAACCATACGGATTCGCTTCAGCAAGCAAGATGGGAAATACCTGGTAAATCATATTGACCCCATTTTGATTGTGGACAGCTTGAACGCCAGCGAAAAGGCGAGTATTCCATCGTTAAACAAACCAATCACTAACCAAACACAAAGTACAGAAGGGAAAAAGGAGCAATGACAAAATTAGAAACTTTGGAAAAACAAAAACAGAAAGCGGAAGACCGCTTAGCTGCCTATATGACCAAGGCCAAGAAGGAAGAAGAGAAACTGCAGCAGCTAGAAACTCAAATCATTCTGGCCAAACATGAGGAACGGTCAAACTACTTGGCCGAACATAATTTAACCTGGGCTGATATTGAAACAGCTCTTGCTGAAGGAAAATTGAAAGGAGCTGAAAAAGATGTACCGTTTAACCAATCTGACACAAAACACGACCACAACGTATAAAAATCGGGACCTTGTGTATCAAGCCCTGGAGCGAGAAAATGCTAAGGTTAAACACCAGGAGGCAGAGGCCGTTTTATTGGTAGAGGAGCTTGATAAGAAGAATGTAGTGTTCTATCAAGAAGATATTTATTTGCCGTTTGAGGGAATTGCAGACAGTCTCTTCCTGAAGCCTGGTACGGTGAATCACCAGGAGATGGCGCCGAAAGAAGCAAAAACCTCTCTCTTTAAGCGCCAGGCTAAAACAAAACATGGGGCACAGATTCCTGAAGAAAAAGCAGAAGTCCCTTCCTTGAAACATGAAACACCCAAACCCAAAACCTCCTCCAAACCTTCTTTTTTGGTGTATCTGGGAAGAGTTTTGGTGGTGCTTGGTCTAGTAGGAAGTCTGACAGTTGCTGGCTTATCAATTACGCTAGTTTACCATCAAGAAAAGCAACTATCGGTCGTATCCAAGGAACTTTCTGATTTAAAAACTATTCAGTCAAAAACAGGGAAACTAGATGCTTTTTCACGTTACTTTTTACCAGTCTATTACTCTGATAAAGGGAAGATGGATGATTTTGTAGCTCCTCAGTTAGTGCTAGACAGACAACCAGGTCAACTGCAGTCAGTGATTTTGGAGTCTAGCTTGATGGTCGATGAAGCAACCTATCAACTGACCTATGTGGTGGCCGTGAAAGACGGGGAAAACAGAAGTCAGAAACGCTTGGTAGTTACTGTAAAGGAAGAACCTGAAGCACGTTATGGTTTCCAGGTTATTGCGAAGCCAGAACTATCCAATTATCCAAAATAAAGGAGGGCTTATATGGATCAAGAAAAAGTTAGTCATTCCCTGGCGTTAAAAGGAAAAGTAACCCTAGAGATGACAATACAAGCCCTATATGCCCTCGCAAAAGCCCACTATGACAAGAATCAACATAAGGTAGCGAATCGAACTTTTGAAGGGGAGACGCTATTCAATGACTTTATGGCCACCAAGTCTGAAAAAGACGTTGAGAAGTTACTAAACAGTGAAGTCCACTTGGCCAAGTTAAAGCATTACTTGGAAGAGTATAAGGTGGGTTTTACTTATCATCAAAAAGATGGGACAACCTATCTCTTCTTTGAAACAAAAAATCGTCCCCTGGTAGAAAAGGCTCTCAAAGATATGTTGGCAGACATCACGAAAAACCCAGAAAAATTGGAAGAGTTTGCGAAAAAGGTGCTGAAGAAACCACATGAAATGACTCCTGAAGATAAAATCAATTACTATAAGACAAATAAGGTCTATAAAGGAATGATGCCAGTTGTTACGAAGGAGTTTGGGAAGGAGAAGACACGATGATTAGAAAACCTATATGGCCCTACCTGGTGGTTGGGCTATTTTCATTTGTTATTTTCCAGTCTTTTTACCATTACTACCAACTTTCGACTGCAGCAGTACCTTTCATGGGAATGTTGCGACTTCGTTGGTTGCTAGAACACTGGGAACGCTTCTCTTTTGGTATTTTCTTTGATTCAGGAGCCTTATATGCAGGGTTGATCGGATTCGGCCTCCCAATGCTTGTCTATGCTTCTATGGATAAGAATTTATATCGCCAGGGAGAAGAGCAAGGTAGTGCTCGTTTTGCGACTTTGAAGGAAATGAGACGTTTTGAAGACGTTGATTTTGAGAAGAATATGATTTTTTCAAAACAGGTTAAAATGGGCCTATTTAACTTTCGCTTAGCCTACAATGTCCAGCTCAATAAAAATGTGATTGTCATTGGACTTCCAGGAGACGGTAAAACCTTTACTTTTGTATTGCCAAATTTAATGCAGATGAACTCAAACTTTGTTGTGACGGATCCTAAAGGAAACCTGGTACATGAAGTTGGGAAGATGCTTGAGAAAGCTGGCTATGCTGTTAAAATCTTTGATTTGATTCGGCTCAAGAATTCAGATCGGTTTAATCCTTTTCATTACATGAAGTCTGAGCTAGATATTGATCGTATCTCTGAAGCAATTACTGAGGGAACGAAGAAGAGTGAGCATACTGGAGAAGACTTCTGGGTTCAAGCAGAGTTGATGCTGCAACGTGCATTGATTGGTTATCTCTATTTTGACTCTAAGGATCCTGAAACAGGAGTCCAGCTATATATGCCCAATTTGGGTCACGTTGCGGATCTACTAAGAAGTATGTCTCGAGAGGACCCAGATGTACCAAGTCCTGTCGAGCAGATGTTTGAAGAACTGAACGAACATCAACCTAACAACTATGCTTATAAACAGTGGAAATTATTCCAAAACTTCACAGGTGAGACAAGAAACAGTGTGGTAGCGATTTTGTCTTCTCGCTATTCTATCTTTGATCATGAAGATGTACGAAACTTGATCAGTGAAGATACCATGGAAATGGATACATGGAATACGAAAAAGACAGCTGTTTTTATTGCTATTCCTGAAACCAATAACGCCTTTAATTTTCTTTCATCAATCTTGTTTGCGATTGGTTTTGAGGTTCTTACACATAAGGCTGATGATATCCTGCAAGGTAAAGTACCTGGCTACAGTAGAAAAAATCTTCGCCACATTCAGTTTATTTTTGATGAGTTTGCGCAAATTGGGCGTATACCAAACTTCGCCCAGGTTCTTTCTTCTATTCGTAGCCGTGAGATGTCTATTAAGATTATCATTCAAGCTGTCAATCAGTTAGAATCACTATATAAAAGCGATTGGAAGACAATCTTTAATAACTGTGCTACTCACCTATTTTTAGGGACAAATGACAAGGATACGATGGAATACTATTCCACAAGGTCAGGTAAGCAGACTATACGCACTCGATCCACTTCAAAATCTCATAGTTATCGGAATGGATCCTCAAGTGAAAATAAACAAATTCAGGGCCGCCCTCTTCTAACTCCAGATGAAGTCGCAAGAATTGGGGTAGAAGAAGGATTGGTCTTTATTTCTAAACAAAATGTCTTCAGAGATAAAAAAGCAAGTGTCTATGATCATCCTAGAAAAGATGAGATTGCAAGTTCTCCTGAAGACAAAGAAAACTGGTACGAATACACTCGAAAAGGAACGGATATCGATGGCTTGCTTCTATATGCCAACGATTTGACTCCGCAGCTAAAAGAGTTATTCGTGGCCTAACATACAGAAAGGACAGTAGGATGGAAACACCAAAAAGACAATTAGGATACCTGGAGAGTATCTCACAAGTTTTAGCATTAAAGCCAGAAAATTTAACTACAGAACATTATGCTATTTGGCAGCTATTCAAACAGACAGATGAGGAGACTTTCTATCAATTAGCTCCTCATCTTTTTGTGACAACGAGTCAGGAAGATCCAATAGTTGTTAGTGAACTAGATGCAACTCCTGAAGGATATCTTTTATTTAAGGAATTAGTAGAGGAGGAAAGAGTATGCCTTTAACAAAAGCACAGGCAAAATCGCTGGATATTTTAGAAGTAGCTCGTAGTCTTGGAATGGAAATGAAGCGAAAGTCACATCGAGAGTATTATTGGGCTGAGCATGACTCGTTTAAGATTGATACTGTGAAGAATACCTGGCATTGGTATTCTCAAAACCTCTTTGGTGATACTATCAATCTCGTGCAACAAATGCAAAATGTCAGCTATAAAGATGCTATGGTATTCTTGGAGACAGGTTCCTTTCCTGAAGCAAAACCAGTAGAGGAAGAGCGAAAACCTTTCAACTATACACTAGCGCATTACGAGCAACCATTTGTAGAGGCAAGAGCCTATCTCAAGGAGATTAGAGGTCTCTCTGATGATACAATCGACTTCTTCCTTGAGAAGGGAGTATTATCCCAAGCTAAACGTAAGGATAAAGATGGTGTTATAGAAGATGTCTTAGTTTTTAAATACTTGGACAGAAATCAGCAACTGGTAGGTGCGAGCCTTCAGGGACTTGTTCCTGATCAAGAACGTCATCCTGGTAAGGGATACTTGAAACAAATCATGTATCAATCTGAGGCTATCAGTGGCTTAAACGTTTCTATAGGGTCTCCTAAGCGTTTAATTGTAACGGAGGCACCAATTGACCTGATGAGCTATTATGAGCTTCATAAGGGCGAATTAAACGATGTTCGACTGGTTGCAATGGAAGGATTAAAAGAGGGAGTATTATCCCACTATGTTCTTGAAATTTTACAGGAGCGAGGGGATATTCCTATGGATGAAAGGGATTATACCAAATCTAGTGAGCTAGCACGTACCTCAAGATTCTTATCTGTTGCAGCAGAAACTTCTACACTTTTCCAAGATCACAAATACGATGATCTCATTACACTGGCAGTTGATCGTGATAAAGCAGGTACAGACTTTATCTCCAAACTACGTGAGAAGAAAATCCCAGTTGTCGATGCAAGACCACCACAACGTGAAGGACAGGAGAAAACAGACTGGAATGAGATCCTGAAGCAGGAAAAACAACTGGAGAAAGACGCACCAGACAACAGTCGTCTTGCCCAGGCACGTCGAAAATTGGAAAGACTAAGGGGTGAACAAGACGAGGCTATTTCAAGAGCTTATTCTCACCAAGCGCTAACAAATGGGCAACCCATGAATGATAAGCGAGGCGGTGCTAGCTTTATGCGTAAGCAAGAACAAATAGAAGGTCAAGTCTTCTCAAAGATGGATGAGATTAGGAAACAGGAAGAGCGAGTAGAGCGCCTGGAGCACCAACAACATTTGAAAGAAATGGGGTTGAATCGTCAGGGAAGTGGTCTGGAGATGAGTGTTCAAAATATACCTAGAATCCGTGAAGAGTTAGAAAAAGCTAAGCGTGGGGAGTCGTTCTTTACCAAAGCTACTCTCAAACGCTATCAAGAAGAGTTGACTAGACTTGAGGCTATATCTGAACAAATGGGTAAAACGAGCATTCAGCCAGCAACTCAAGCCTTAATTGATGAGGGCTTAGTGAATCAGTGGCAAAAACAACCAAATACGTATTTTGTAAAAGGGTTACGAAGAGTTGCCCTGGAGTTGACTGAGGAAGGAGAGTTTCAATTATCTTCACAAACCAAGTATCATCCGAAAACAGATGAGGAAAGACTGAAGGTGGACGAATTACTTGCCAAACAATCACAAATTTCATCTGTGGAAGAAAAACATCCACTAGATAATCAAGAATCTATTGCCAATACAGAGGAGAATGCTGTGAGATTGATGAGCTATGAAGAGGTAAAACGGGAAAATGAAGCATTAACAAAGAGTTTAAATAATCGGATTCAATCTGGAGAATTATCAATTGAATTTGCTCCAGATTTCTATCTATATGATGTCTTTGCGAAGTTAGGAAATAGCCATCCTACAAAATATCTTAGCGATAAAAAAATGGAAGTGTTGTCTCCCATTCATTCACTTTTAAGCTCTATTGATGATCGAACGGTTGATTTATACAAGAAAAAAGGGACTCCTGAGCAGGATTCCTTGTATCAAGCATTGAAACCTCATCAGAGAACTTTGGGAGTAGATATTTCAACTCAGTTCATAGGTGAACTTGCAATAGCAGCCTACAATACCAACAAGCAGATAGAAAGCCTTTCAAGTGACAGTTTTGGCGTCTATTTTGGTGAAAGAACCCTTGATAATCTATCACAATCAATTGAGCGAATGTTGGAGTATCCATTGATTGAATCGGGAACAAGAGACTTTGCCTACGGTTTTGTGACAACACCAAATACATTGTTTCACTATTTGGATGAGCAAGAGGGAGAAGTGGTTTTAAGTCGAGAATTATTGGATAACTTGATGTCACGTCTTGAGACTCATCCTATTAAGATAAAGGAAATCTCAGAAGAAAAAGCTCCTGAGAAATCTCAAGAGCTAGATATGATTTTTGAGCAACAAAAAAACGAGAGGACCAGTGGTAGTCTGGGGTCTTTACAGCCCGAAGCTGAAGGCAGTCCCACACCCGTACCAAAAGCTGGCACCTTTGAACGCTCTGTTACCAGTCGTCCTACGACATCCTCTCATTTACTTTATTTTACCATAAATGAAGAGTTTCAGTCAAGTAACGATGGCTACTATCACTCTATTTCCTTAGATGAATTAACTAAATTGAACCGTCCAATCCGTCGACTAGCTTTGCAAAATGCAGCACAGTATTATTTGGATGAGTTGGCCAACTCAAAGATTTATTATGTCACCCCTGATAAGACTGTACAAGTTCATTTTGAAGAAAAGCACTTCATGCACCTAACAGGAATTAAACCAATTGCATTAGGGCAGACACCCGAGAAAACTTTACATGATTTTGCAGAAGGAAATGGGCATTTTGATAATATTTTATTGGCTAATAATGATGCAGCTTTTGACAAACTAAAGGTCTTATCAGATCTTTCAGTAGCAACAGAAAGTACATCTTTCTATTTTGATGATTTAACTGATCTTAGGCGATATGATGGACGTTTTGATAGTCTTATAAAGTCTGATGATAAAGATATTATCTTGTTATTCAAAGAGTTAGAGGAAGAAAACTATATTCCAATATCAGTTTTTAAGTCTCGGACAAAACTTACCAAGGAACTGGAGACGGTAGATAAAACACCTATTCTTGGCGTATTCCGTGAACGTGATGGCCAGATTGAACAGCTATCAATTAATGAGGAATATGTTAAAGATGGTGGCGAGGAAATGTTATCTATCTTAAAAAATAAGCAGTATGAAGAGGTTCCTAAAGAAATTGAACAAACAACGCTAGAGAACACACTGAATAGCCCCCTACTTGATTCAGCTACGTTTACTCAAGTTCTAGATACTGTTTATAATTTAGGTGTGCCAGGTGATATCTCAAAAACTCCAGAAGAATTTCATCAAGCCTGGAATCAGTATCTTGACTATGCAAAACAGCACAATGATAATTTTGATCAGATTGTTGCTGCAGCTGGAGAAGATCATCTCCTAGATACAAATTCAGATTTTTATAAAGAGTGGGAACAAGACCATATCTATAAGGAAAACTACCATGTACGAGTTCAATGGGCTGAGGAGCGACCAGATGGGCCTAAATTGCCATTTAAAGAAACCGAGCTGATATCTTATCAAGATTTTGCTAGAGAGCTATACAAGGCCAATCAGAGCTTCTATCAGTTACATCAGGAAGGGCTAAAACAAGTGACTGATGGTCACCCAGAAGGCTACATCTCTCCAACAAAGGTCCAGTTTAGTATCTACGCTCCCGATGGTGAACTAATCCAGGATAGCATTCGTTACAATATCGGTGAGGAGATTAACCCAATCGCTCATAAAGAAAGACTTGGAACACGAGAAATGCGAGAGCATCCAGAGTTGATGAAGATAGATGGGGCAATATTCGCTCAGTATCATCTGGAGAGATTGGCGAGTGAGTTAGATATTTCTCAGTTTAGTTACGCTTTGGAAGATACACCTTACGCAGATCAACTTTTGTCTCAAGTGCCTTTCGGAGTATTAGAAAATAGTCCGATTGGTTTTTCAGGTAGTAGTCATGATAGTCGTCTAGGATTTATTTCTTTTGATGGAATGGATAGTGTTGAGGTTGAAAATCTATCTGTTTGGTTTGAGAAGTTGGGTGTCAAGGACTCACCTATGGAACAAGTAGCTCTCGTAGAAAAATGGCAAAAAGAGATTAAAGATTTATCAGAAAAAGTTGAACAAACCATCGAAAACATTCGAGACGAGTTTGAAAAAACACAAGAGGAAGAAATCAAACTAGAAGAACAAGGGCACAACAAGCAGGAGTTGAAACGTGATGCAGATGCTGACGGAGTTTCTGATGATGAGGAGTTGCTGCAGGGAACAAATCCGTATGATTTTAGATCGAAACCAGGTTCTAAACCAGATGTCGAGGAGGGGCTACAAGCGGAAGAAGTTGTTTTAGCAGTTGGTAGTCTTGCAGTCGCAGATTTAACTCAAAATACAGATATAGGACTATACATTCGATTTAATTGGAGTGAAAACAAGGCTATTCGAGATAGTTTTGAAGAAGATGAACTAGTACCATACGAAGAATTTATAGAAATTCTATATTTTGAAAATGAGCGTTTAAGACCTGAAGGAAATGGATATTATAAAACCAGTTTTGATATTGAAAATGAAAAAGGAGAAAGTTATACATTCGGTATAAGATACGATATAGGATCTGAACTATACCCACTTTCTGAGATGATGGATGAAAGATTTTCAGAAGAATATATAGAATATGCTAGTAAATTAGATAAAAAAGCTATAGAAAAGGTTCAATCTGAATTAGATGAAACTAAAAATAATCGGAAAGAAATAATAGATGCCGACGAGGAGCTAAAAGCGGAAGAAGTTGTTTTAGCAACTAGCAGTCTTGCAGTCGCAGATTTTATTCAAAATAAAGATATGGCAGGATTAAGCCGTCATCTTAAAGAAGGAATTAAGGAGTTCCTGGACTCAGATAAGTACAAAGACTATCTAACGAAAATGAGTCAACTAAATAATTATTCTAATCGCAACTTACGCTTAATTCTTGCACAAAATCCTGAAGCAAGGCAAGTAGCTTCTTTCAAACAGTGGAAAGAAAACTTTGGCCGTCATGTAAAAAAGGGCGAGAAGGCTTTACGTATTTTTAAACCTATGACGAAGATCAAAAAGGATGAGAATAACCAACCAATATTGGATAAAAACGGGAAACCAGAAACAGTTACATTCTTTGGTTTAGTACCAGTTTTTGATGTTAGTCAGACAGAAGGAAAGGAGATGCCAAAAGCTGCAGAAGTTAAAGAACAACTGACTGATTTGGACTATGCAAATCTTTACCGTGCCCTGATGGCTATTGCAAAAGAAAATGATGTATCAGTTCGATTTGAAGAGATGGAAAATAATAAGCACGGATATTATTCTGTCCCAGAAAATCAAATTGTTTTGCGTAGTAATGAGATGAACAAGGCCCAAATTATTAAAACTTTCTTACATGAAATGGCTCATGCAGAGTTGCATCATGCAGATAATCCTCAGAAGGAAAATCTAACTAGAAGCACAGCTGAACTTCAGGCTGAAAGTGTCGCTTATGTTGTTTCTTCATACTACGGTATTGATACGTCAGAGTACTCTTTTAATTATCTATCTGGATGGTCTGCTGATAAGGAGACACTTGCTGATTTAGAAGCACAGTTGGATATTGTCCAACAAGAAGCTAAAAGTTTAATGGTTCGGATGGATCAAGCATTGGAACAATTAAGATTGAGTCAAGAGAAACAAACGAAACGTAGTTTTGAGCAAAAACTGGAGAAGTTTAAAGATCAGAATAAGCAAGCTGTCGAAGAACATAAGCAGGAGTTGAAAGCAGATGCACAATCAAAAAAAGAGAAGGGTTTCTCGAAATGACCGAACGGGACACCCAAAATAAACCAAAGGTCAAATTAAAAACAAATCATCATCAAGGAGGACAACAATCATGACCAATGAACAAGAAGAACAACTGATCATCATCCTCTCAGACTTTATTCCAATCATGGATGGAGACAGAGTTCAAGGAGTATTGCCAAATGCTAAAGACTTGACTCGCCAAAAAGTTTTGGAGCAACTAGAGGAAGAACAGTCTCAACTACCTGAAGGAGATCCTGCTCTTTTGGAGTGGGAAGAAGAAAATATTGAGCTACTCAAGATGATTACAGATGAAGAATTTCAAGCTGTACTCACAGAAAAAATCTTACTGACTGAAATACAAATTGGGCAGTCTATTTTCCAACCTCTAACTACTCAACAACTTTCTGTCCTAGCTGAAAAGTTACAAGGTCAGGAAGAAAAAAATGTAGAAAATAGTGATAAGCAATCATCTATTTTCAAAAACATCTTCAGTTGGTTACGATAAAATGTTAGAAGCTGTACTCCAAAAGATATAGAAAAGGGGCTTGGGGATTTCCCCAAAACTGAGAAAATCAAGAAGGAAAACTATAAGGTTCTCCTTCTCTGATTTTTTTAAATTTCGCAAATGGATATCCATTTGCTACGCTTGCCACAAGGAAGTCAGGGGCTGATGCCTGGTCAGAAAATGCCAGAGACTTTGAGAGAAAGAGGATAAAAAATAATGCAGAAACGAGAAAATAGAAAACGCTATATACAAAAATTGATACGACTAACACCAGAGGAAGATCGTCAAATTAAAACGGCGATGGCCCAAATGGGAGTTCCATCTTTTCAATACTATGCGAAGAATCAACTGGTACAAGGGAAGGTGGTTCAAATTGATTTTTCCGAATTGAAAGACCTTCGAGTTGCTATCAATCGAGTGGGTACGAACATCAACCAAATTGCTAAACATGCCAATGAAAATCAAGGGGTTACGCCAGAGGAAGTGGCACAAGTTATTGACTATCTATCTGAGTTGAAAGAGATGGTGGCTGTCAAACTTTCTAGTGCGGAGAAGAAAAGTTTACAGGAACGAAAAGTGAAAACAATAAGGACGTATGACGAATGGTAGTAATCAAAACACCCAAACAAATTAAAACTCCTTCCAATTTAAAAATAGCTGTACGCTATATTCTGAATGAAGCGAAAACTCTTGTATCAGAAACTGCAGAAAGTGATCTTGATTTTCCTCTTGTCTATCATAATGGTGAGCTTCAAATGAAGCTAGTATCTGGAAATGGGATCTCTGATTTTAGTGTAGCAGATGAAGAAATGGTCATGACAAAATTAGCTGCAGCCTTTAAAAAAGGAGATGATGACTTGAAAGAATTATCTTCAGGAAAACAAGTATTGGCTCATCACATTATCCAGTCTTTTTCTCCAGATGATAACTTGACTCCTGAGCAGGTTCATGAAATTGGCCGTCAAACGATGTTAGAATTGACAGGTGGAAATTATGAGTTTGTGATTGCAACCCACACGGATAAAGATCATCTTCATAACCATATCATACTTAATACCACCAATACCTCAACGCTCAAGAAATTTCGCTGGGAAAAGAAAACCTTGAAAAATTTGAGAGCCATTTCGGACAAACATGCGGCACGATATGGAGCTAAAATTATTGAGCCTACTATGAAAAATTCTTATACAAAGTATTCTGCTTGGCGGAGACAAAATAATTATCGGTTTGAAATCAAGGAACGTCTTGATTTTCTTCTGAAGCACTCTTTGTCGTTAGAAGATTTCAAACAAAAGGCAGCTGCGCTTAATCTTCAGATTGATTTCTCTGGAAAATTTGTGAAGTATAAATTGCTCGATCAGCCCCAACAAAGAAATGTCCGAGATGATACATTATCGAAGAAAGGACTCTATTCTCTTGAAAAAATAAAAGAGAGAATTTCTAAGAATCAGTTAGTTTTTGATGTGGAGGAGTTGAAAGAACAATATCAAGAATCAAAAGAAAAAACGGCAAATGATTTTGAATTGAAATTGGAAGTGGAATCCTGGCAGGTCGAGCAAGAAAGCAAGCAAGGCATTTACGTGCAGATGGATATGGGAGCTTTAAATAGTGGTACAATTTTAATACCTTCTCATAAAGTTGATAAAAATGAGGATGGAAATTATACCATCTATATCAAAGAGAAAGACTATTTTTATTTTCTCAATCCTGATCAATCTCAAAAAAATAGGTACATGATGGGCTTGACTGTCGCAAGGCAATTGGCCAAACAAAACGGCGAAACACTCGTTACTAAAAACGCTCAAATTTCCTCTATGCGTGAACTGATTAAGGAATATAATTTCTTAGTTGAGAACGGCGTGACAGACGGAGCACAATTTCAACATTTGGAGGAGCGCTTTAATGAAAAGATAGAGGCTACCCAGGAGGAATTAAGACAGCTAGATGAACGACTTGGACGTTATCATAAAATTGAAGGAGCACTTTTAGCCATCCAGCAATCTCCAGAAAATAGTCTTGCGGCGGTACAACTATTGGATGATTTAGGAGTTCCAAAAGATATGGGACTGGAAGATGTCAGTCAACTGATTAAACAATTCCAAATTGAAAAAGGAGCCTTACAAGAGTTCTTTGACGACACTCTAAAACATTACACAGATTATAGAGATATTAAGGAGCACGTGCGTAGTCGTGAAGAGAAAGTTGACCGACGATTTGAGGATGAAAAAGTCTTGTAGAAGTTTCTGATGTTTTCAATCTAGTCATGATTTCAGTACAGAGAGAACAGTTCTCTTTACATTTGGAAAGAGAACCTTTTCTAGGAATTGCTGGTGAAAAGGAAGGAGAAACTTCATTGCGAAAATAATTATAAATATAATTATAAACATATTGACAAATATAATTATAATGGTATAATAGAAGTATAGAAAAACAGGAGGATATCAAATGAAGATTATCACATTTGCTGCTATTAAGGGCGGTGTTGGGAAAACAACTTTAACATTTAATTATGGGGAATGGCTGGCAAAGAAAGGGCATAAGGTTCTTTTGATTGATCTTGACCATCAGTGCAATTTAACCCAGTGCTATAATATTTACGAGAGCAAGAATACGATTGCTAATGCTTTTAAAGGTGGCGATGTGGATATTAAGCAAGTCAAGGAAAATATCAATCTAATTCCAGGTTCAGTTCAGCTTGACACGGTGGAACGAGATCTGGAGAACAGCGATAAGAAAAATATGCTACTTTATCTTTGGCTAGAGGATAACTACGAAAAGAAGAAGTTGGATCAGTTTGACTATATCTTGATTGATTGTAGACCAGACTTTGCAACAGCTACTAAAAATGCTGTTGCGGTCAGTCACGCTATTATTAGTCCCTTGACTCCTTCAGAGTTTGGTTATAATGCCAAATTCAATCTATCAACTCGGTTAGAAGCATTCAGAAAGGATGTAATTGACTATCGTACAAGGGAATCATACATTACTGCTGAGCTATATTTCTTAGCAAATATGATCCGACCGAACTATGGATCATCAAGAGAGTTACTGGAAGCTCTGGGACTTGAAGCTAAAGAGAAGGGAACAGACAACCTTCTAGGCATCGTACCAGCAAAAGAGTTATTCAATCATTCCACGATTGATAAGATCTCTATTGCAGATATGAAGGAGAATTCTGAGCTTTATCAAAAACACAAAAAGTTTTTCACTGAGCTGGAGCAGACTTTTTCAAAAATTTATGATACAATATAATTATATTTATAAACACAAATACAATTATAAATATAATTAGAAGGAGATTGTCATGGCATTCACACCAAAAGAAAAAGAGATTTCGCAGATTATCGAAGCAACCCATCAACCTGAGCAGATTTCAGATGTAGCCAGCTTTGAAAGTTTTGAACGTAAGAAACAATTTCAGTTTACTTTGAAACCAAGCAATCGGAAAAAATTGGATAAAATTGCTAAAGCAGCTGGAGCAAAGTCTGCATCAGATTATCTTGATAAACTAATCGAAAGTTTATCGTTATAAATATAATTATATTTATAATTAAACAACCTTCCCAATAAGGGAAGGCTTTTATTTTTGAAAGAGTCTTGCAGAAAGTTTGTGATGTTTTCAATCTAGCCATGATTTCAGTACAATAGAGAGTATGTTTAGATTTGATGAAAAAGAATTTGTCGCAGAACTAGATCGCAAACGTGAGCAGCAATTCCTGAAGCGAGTAAGAGATTATGACGAGCAGATTGCTCCCTCCATGAGACTGAGGGGATATAAGCGGATAGATAGTACAGAGAGGACAGTTGTTTTTACATTTGGAGAGGTGACCTTCTCTAGGAATCGCTGGCGAAAGGGAAAGAAAAGTTGTTATCCCGTAGATGAGTGGCTAGGTCTAGAAAAGTATATGCGTTATTCTCCTGAGTTGATTTTTCACATGGCAAAACACGCTTCTATTTTATCCTACCGTGAAGTTTGTCGAACAGTTAAGATGGCTTATCGCCTGGAGATAACAAAGGACGCTGTTTTGAAGTCTGTAAAAATGGCAGGCAGACTCTTTTCAGATAGGGAACGCTATCGGCTTTTTAGAGGTGATGAGCAACCGAAAAAAATCCAGGCAGATAAAATCTACCTGGAGGGAGATGGTGTGCTCGTCAAGACAACATCAAGCAATGATGAACGACACAATACAGACTTAGCCCATTTCCTGATTCATACTGGAGCGAAGAAGGTTGGTAATAATCGGTATGTACTAGAGAATAAGCATGAGATTATCCATACAAGCCATGAACAAGCAAAGGAAGAATTGATAGACTATCTCTATAATCATTTTGAAATCACTGATCGAACTCTTCTTATCACTAACTCGGACAATGGTAAAGGATATTCTCGCAGAGTATTTCAAGAAATTAAGAAGGTCCTACGGATTAAACGTCATGAGCATTTCTGGGATGCCTATCATGTCAATGAAGAACTTAAACGATTCCTGAAGCCGTACCCGTCTACACTACTTGATCTTGCTTTTAAGGCCATCAAAAATCATCAGAAGAGCCTGCTTCAGACCGTACTAGATACAGTTGAATCTCTCATAGAAAGCCAGGAAGCTCTTGATAATTTTTACAATTTTCGTAAGAAATTATTAAGAAATTTCTGTGACACTAGGCCACCTAAACTTAGAGGATTGTCCTCACGTGGTATCGGGGTAATGGAGAGTCAGCACCGAAAGGTCACTTACCGCATGAAACATCGAGGGATGTATTGGTCCATCGAAGGGGCTTGTACTATGGCCAGAATGATACTCCTTGAACGAATTGATCAGCTATACAATCTATTTTTTGGATGTTGGAGACAAGAGTATGAAGAATTTAGGGATACGGGACTAGGTGCAGGATTTCGTATTAACCATAGGCCACACAAAGCTGTTATCAGAAAAAGAGGGCATAAATAATACAAAAGGCAGACAAAAGCCTCTAAAAAAAGATTTTTTAGAGGTGTTTTTGTCATGTTTTTATACAAAATAGTTGCTTTTTTGCCTAATGTGTGTTACAATAATATAGTAAAGAAAAACGAAAAAGGTGCAGAAGCAGCAACTTCTACACCACCGATTAAGACAAAAACACACTTTGCTTAATCAGTCAAACAATATTGTAGCATAAATAGTGCAATATAGTCAAGGGCTGGGGTAAAGTGAGGAACTTTTTCCAGTTTTTTTGTCTGAAAAATCTCGCTTTCTTATTGAGTTATAAGGATATTTGATTATTCCCAAAAATTTAGACACAAACAAGTCTCCTAATTTCCTTGCCAAAATAGAGAAAGTGTGATAACATAGTACGGTATGTGGTGCTAGCACATCCGCTATATTAGATCTAATAGGAGGAAAACACAATGGCTAAAGTATGTTACTTTACAGGTCGTAAGACTGTATCAGGAAACAACCGTTCACACGCGATGAACCAAACTAAACGTGCCGTAAAACCAAACCTTCAAAAAGTTACTGTTCTTATCGATGGTAAACCTAAAAAAGTTTGGGCTTCAGCTCGTGCTTTGAAATCAGGTAAAGTTGAACGCGTTTAATAAAGATGAAAAGACCGCTTAGGTCTTTTTCTTTTGCTCCATGGATAAAATCATTTGAAAAATAGAGTAAATATCTACCAATACAGCATTCTGCTTTTACACTTGGGCTGAAATATGATAAAATAGAGTATCAACTAGTTGAGGTAAAAAAAATGACTGTAAAAATTAATACAAAAGATGGTCAAATCGAACTGACAGATGAAGTGATTGCAACCGTAGTAGGTGGTGTCGCAACTGAGATTTTTGGAGTGGTCGGTATGGCTAGTAAAAATGCCCTCAAAGACAATTTCCAAGCCCTCCTTCGTAAGGAAAATTATTCTAAGGGTGTTGTCGTGAAGGCAGCCGAAGATGGTAGCATCGCAGTTGATGTTTATACCGTGTTGAGCTACGGAACAAAGATTAGTGAAGTCTCAAAAAACATTCAAGAGCGTGTTCGTTTTAGTCTAGAAAATCAACTAGGAATTACTGCTCAGACTGTGAATGTCTACATTCAAAATATCAAAGTTGTAGGAGAATAATCGTGTCAAAAATTACTACCAGTTTATTCCAAGAGATGGTGCAAGCTGCATCAACTCGTTTGAATAAGCAAGCAGAATATGTCAATTCATTAAACGTCTTTCCAGTTCCAGATGGAGATACTGGGACAAACATGGGAATGACCATTGAAAATGGTGCGAAAGAAGTAGCAGACAAGCCTGCTTCTACAGTTGGAGAAGTAGCGAGCATTCTTGCCAAAGGGCTCTTGATGGGTGCGCGTGGGAACTCAGGGGTTATCACTTCTCAGCTCTTCCGTGGCTTCTCTCAGGCTATCAAGGGAAAAGATGAATTAACAGGTCAAGACTTGGCTCTTGCCTTCCAATCTGGTGTCGAAGTAGCTTATAAAGCGGTTATGAAACCAGTTGAAGGAACCATTTTGACTGTTTCTCGTGGTGCTGCCATTGGGGCTAAGAAAAAAGCCGAGGAGACAGATGATGCTGTTGAGGTCATGCGTGCAGCCTTGGAAGGCGCGAAAGCAGCTTTGGTTAAGACACCAGAAATGCTTCCAGTCCTTAAGGAAGTTGGTGTGGTAGACTCAGGTGGTCAAGGTTTGGTCTTCATTTACGAAGGCTTCCTTTCAGCTCTTACTGGTGAATACAGTGCTTCTGAAGACTTTGTAGCGACTCCTGCCAACATGAGTGAAATGATCAATGCAGAGCACCACAAGTCTGTAGCAGGGCATGTGGCAACTGAGGATATTACCTTCGGTTACTGTACGGAGATCATGGTAGCCCTCAAACAAGGTCCAACTTATTCTAAGGACTTTGACTACGATGAATTCCGTAACTACTTGAATGACTTAGGTGACTCTCTACTTGTTGTCAATGATGATGAAATCGTCAAAGTTCACGTCCATACAGAAGATCCAGGTCTTGTCATGCAAGAAGGTCTTAAATATGGTAGCTTGATCAAGGTCAAAGTGGACAACATGCGTAATCAACACGAGGCGCAAGTTGAAAAAGAAGCAACTCAAGGAAACAAGCCTGCTGAAACAAAAGAGTATGCCCTTATCGCAGTAGTAGCTGGTCAAGGTTTAGCAGATATCTTCCGTGCCCAAGGTGTGGATTATGTCATCGAAGGTGGGCAGACGATGAACCCTTCAACAGAAGACTTTATCAAGGCTGTTGAACAGGTCAATGCTCGCAACATCATCTTCTTGCCAAACAACAAAAATATCTTTATGGCAGCTCAGTCTGCGGCTGAAGTGCTTGAACAACCTGCTGTTGTGGTAGAAGCACGTACAATTCCTCAAGGGTTGACGAGTCTTCTTGCCTTCGATCCAAGCAAGTCTATCGAAGAAAATAAAGAACGCATGACTGCAGCCCTTGGTGATGTCGTAAGCGGTAGTGTAACAACAGCCGTTCGTGATACAACTATCGATGGATTAGCAATTCATGAAAATGACAATCTTGGTATGGTAGATGGGAAAATCCTCGTATCAAACCCTGACATGCACCAAACTTTGACTAAAACATTGAAACATATGTTGGATGAAGACAGTGAAATCGTAACCTTCTATATTGGTGAAGATGGAAGTGAAGAATTGGCTAACCAAATCGCCCAAGAAATCACAGAAGAATTTGAAGATGTTGAAGTAGAGATTCACCAAGGTCAACAACCTGTATATCCATATCTTTTCAGTGTGGAATAAAAATTTAATCGATTAAAAAGAAAGTTGATTTTGCAACTTTCTTTTTTTTATGACATTTGTCATATTTCCTGGTGACAGAAGCATCTAGCTCCGCTAACTTCAAAGGACTATAATTGAAGTATGAAATGGAGGAAGAAGAAATGAAAAATAAAATGATTGTCGCAGTGAGTTTAGTAGCAGCAGGAGTTATGACCTATCTCATGTTTTCAGGATTGGACGAGGTTTTCTACCATTTTCCTTGGGAGCTCTTTGCTGGCTTTGGAATGATGTCTTGGCTTGTCAGAGAAGGTTTGAAATTGGTCAGAGATGTGAAAAAGGAGTTTGAGGAATGAAAAAAACAATCATCTATCTCTTTATCGGCCTGTCACTCTTGGTATGGTTAGTGGAAATGTTTACTGGTTGGTTTGACCAAACCTTGATTCGCCAATTTATTCGTGGTGCTTGGGGTTTTGGATTTATGATTTTCGTTGTTTTCCCTATGGGAATGAAGTGGTTGAAAGGAGAATCTCATGACTGTGATTAAAGTTGAGAAATTGAGTAAGAAAATACAAGACAAGGAGATCTTGCGAAACATCTCCTTTGAAATCAACGATGGTGAATGTGTCGCCTTGATCGGGCCTAACGGAGCAGGAAAAACAACCTTGATTGATTGCCTCTTGGGCGACAAGTTCATGAGCTCAGGACATGTAGCCATTCAAGGCTTTGCACCAACAGATCCTCGATTAAAACAGCTTATTTCTGTCTTGCCTCAAGAAAATGCAGTTGTTCAAAGCTTGAAAGTGAAAGAACTTCTATCATTTTTCAAGTCACTTTATCCCGACAGTCTTTCAGATAACGAAATTGATGACTTGCTGAGATTCTCAGACAAGCAGAAAAATCAGCTAGCGGGCAAGTTATCTGGTGGGCAAAAACGTTTGTTCTCTTTCGTGTTGACTTTAATAGGTCGTCCGGAAATTCTATTTTTAGACGAGCCAACTGCTGCCATGGATACGTCGACACGTCAGCATTTTTGGGAAATTGTCAATCGGTTAAAGAAAAATGGTGTCACCATTGTCTACTCTTCTCACTATATCGAAGAGGTAGAACATACGGCTGACCGCATTTTGGTGCTCCATAAGGGAGAATTGATTCGCGATACGACGCCTTATGCTATGCGTGGTGAAGAACAAGAAAAACATTTTACGGTACCTCTAACTTATCAGGAAATTATCAGCACTTTGGACCAGGTTCAAGAGATTGAAATCAAGCAAAATGCTCTTTCCTTCACAACCAAAGAAGCCAGCCAAGTATGGAAAGCCTTACAAGAACAGGGCTGCACGATCGAAGAAATTGAAGTTCGCAATCGAACTCTCTTAGACAGTATCTTCGAAACGACTCAAGACTAAAGGAGATTGATGATGAAAAATATGACAAGTCTCATGAAAGTGGAAATCATTCTGATGAAACGGCAAGCAGTCTACTATTTGCTATCTATCGGACTCCCAAGTGTGTTTTACCTTATCTTTTCTGGTATGATGTCAGGGTCAGATATTCCAGAAATTGTTCTTCAAGCCTATCTTTTTGCCATGACGCTCTTTAGTATCATGTCAAGCGCCTTTTTCAGTATCCCTAGCACACTCGAGTCTGACAAGACAAACAACTGGCAAAAATTGATTCAACATTCTCCTGTATCTATGGTAGAATATTATGTATCAAAACTGTTCAGTACTCTGCTGACTTTCTTGTTATCAATTATAGTTGTTTTTTCGGTTGGTCATTTTGTCCGTGGAGTGACTCTGCCTTGGCTTGATTGGTTGGTGATTGGAGTTATGTTGCTGGTCGGAAGCGTGGTCTTTATCAGCATGGGGGTCTTGGTGAGCTTACTTCCCAGTGCTCAACTGATGACGGTTATTGGAAATATTGCCTATATTGCTTTGGCGGTCCTAGGTGGACTGTGGTTCCCTTTGACTTCCTTCCCAGAATGGCTCCAATCTATTGGAAAACTGACTCCAACCTATCAACTGATGCAGGTTGTCTCTTCCTATTTGGAACACCATGAATTTAATATTCTTGCCGCCTTGGTTGTGCTAGGTTATACAGTTTTCTTTGGTGTCTTGGTAATCCAACTGAAAAAACGGATCGAGGTAAAATAAATCTATGTTGGAAAAATTAAAAAACACTCATTATATGTTTCATATTTCAATAGTGTTTATCATCTTTCCTATAGCGGGTGTCATCGTTGGAGAGTACCCGCTTTTAACCTTGTTATGGACCTTACTATTTGTTCTTGCCTTCTACGCGGTTTTAATCAGTCAGAATCGCACCGTGCAGTGGCTAGCTTGGTGGATCATGCTTGCCTACATTTTTTACAGTTCCATCTGGCTAAATGCGAGCTTCGCTTGGTTTATCTTTTATTTATCTAATCTCCTTATTTATGAGCTGGATGAGGTTTCTTTCCACTCTTGGCGTTTTGTCAGTTTTGTTGTCTTACAACCGATGATTTTAACTGGAATCTCTATGGTTGGTCAAGTTAGTCCCTGGCACCTCCTCTTTTTCTTGGTGACCTTTATCGTTTCTGATGCCTTGACCTTCGGTCTTTATCGGATTCAGGTATCTGAACAGATAAAAGAAGAAAAGATGAAACAAAATGCCAAGCTCAGTCTTTTCTTGGCTGAAAATGAACGCAGTCGTATCGGCCAGGATCTCCATGACAGTCTAGGCCATACTTTTGCTATGTTGAGTGTGAAGACGGATCTTGCCCTCCAGCTTCTTCAAATGCAGGCCTATCCTCAAGTGGAAAAAGAATTAAAAGAAATTCATCAGATCAGTAAAGAATCCATGAATGAAGTTCGTACCATCATTGAAAATCTTAAAACCAGAACCCTTGCCTCCGAATTTGCGACTGTCAAAAAAATGCTAGAAATTGCAGGAATTGAAACGGAAATCAATCACCAACTAGATACAGCTAGCCTAACTCAGGAATTAGAATCAACGGCCTCCATGATTTTGCTTGAGTTAGTGACCAATATTATCAAACATGCCCAAGCGTCGAAAGCTTACTTAAAATTAGAACGGACAGAGAAAGAGCTCATTCTAACAGTGAGAGATGATGGCTGTGGCTTTGTTTCTCTAAAGGGGGATGAGCTCCATACAGTCCGAGATCGTGTTCTTCCATTTTCAGGAGAGATAAAGGTGATCAGTCAGAAGCAACCGACTGAGGTGCAGGTTCGACTACCTTATAAGGAGAGAAACTAAGATGAAACTACTTGTTGCAGAAGATCAAAGTATGTTGCGAGATGCCATGTGCCAGTTGCTTGCCTTTCAACCAGATGTAGAGTCTGTCTTACAAGCCAAGGATGGGCAAGAAGCAATCCAACTCTTAGAAAAGGGGACCGTAGATATCGCCATTCTTGACGTAGAGATGCCTGTTAAGACAGGCCTTGAAGTCTTGGAGTGGATACGAGCAGAAAAGGCGGAAACAAAGGTGGTTGTGGTGACGACTTTCAAGCGCCCCGGCTATTTTGAACGTGCGGTCAAGGCTGGAGTGGATGCTTATGTCTTAAAAGAAAGAAGCATTGCGGACCTTATGCAAACCTTGCACACTGTTCTCGAAGGACGCAAGGAATATTCGCCTGAATTGATGGAAGTGGTGATGACGCATCCCAATCCGTTAACAGAGCAAGAAATAGCGGTTTTAAAGGGAATCGCTCAGGGCTTATCCAACAAAGAAATTGCAGACCAACTCTATCTATCAAATGGAACTGTCCGAAACTATGTCACCAATATTCTTTCCAAGCTAAATGCAGGCAATCGAACAGAGGCAGCCAACATCGCAAAAGAATCTGGTTGGCTTTGATAAGAAAGATAAAAAACAACTCAAATGATTGCTAAATTGAAGGAAATCCATACTAGAATGTAGGAGGCAAATTGCCTCCTTTTTTTGTTTAGAAAAGCAGTGAAAGCCAGTGTCAAAGAGTTAAAAGATCAGAATAAAAATGAAAAATATCTTGACAATGAAGGAAAAATTGTGTTACAATAACAGACGGTACTTTTTACTTTTGGTCTCTCAAAAGTGTACAGGGACGTGCTGACAAATGTTGCAAAAGTACACACAGATGGTAGCTGTCACCAAGTGTATCATCACCAAAAATAAAAAAACACAGGAGAATGTAGATGCCTACAATTAACCAATTGGTTCGCAAACCGCGTAAATCAAAAGTAGAAAAATCTAAATCACCAGCTTTGAACGTTGGTTACAACAGTCATAAAAAAGTTCAAACAAACGTTTCTTCACCACAAAAACGTGGTGTAGCAACTCGTGTTGGAACAATGACACCTAAAAAACCTAACTCTGCCCTTCGTAAATTTGCTCGTGTACGTTTGAGCAACCTTATCGAAGTTACTGCCTACATCCCAGGTATCGGACACAACTTGCAAGAGCACAGCGTGGTGCTTCTTCGTGGTGGACGTGTAAAAGACCTTCCAGGGGTACGTTACCATATCGTCCGTGGTGCACTTGATACTGCAGGTGTTAACGATCGTAAACAAGGCCGTTCTAAATACGGTACTAAACGTCCAAAAGCATAAGGAAAGGGGATAAAGAGAAATGAGTCGTAAAAATAGAGCTCCAAAACGTGACGTATTGCCAGATCCGCTTTACAATTCACAACTAGTTACTCGTCTTATCAACCGCGTTATGCTTGATGGTAAACGTGGTACAGCTGCTTCAATCGTTTACGGTGCTTTTGAGCAAATCAAAGAAGCTACTGGCAACGATGCACTTGAAGTATTTGAAACAGCGATGGGAAACATCATGCCTGTACTTGAAGTACGTGCACGTCGTGTTGGTGGATCTAACTACCAAGTCCCAGTTGAAGTTCGTCCAGAACGTCGTACAACACTTGGACTTCGTTGGTTGGTAACCATTGCTCGTCTTCGTGGTGAACACACAATGCAAGACCGTCTTGCAAAAGAAATCTTGGATGCTGCGAACAACACTGGTGCAGCAGTTAAGAAACGTGAAGACACTCACCGTATGGCTGAAGCTAACCGTGCCTTCGCACACTTCCGTTGGTAAGATAGGATGCGAAAGCGTTAAGAAAGTCCCAGAGAAAATAGGGAATCGAAGCAGGTTGCGATTGCAACCAATGAGATTCATCTTTTTCTCCAGACTTTTAGCTTGAGCTCAACTAGATCATGATGCTAGAAACGGTAAGGATGCACGGTGAAAATAGGAAACTGACGCAGTATTCGATGAATACCAGGAAGTTTATCTTTTTCACACAGCATCCCGTTCCGGCTCAAATCGGCTAGCTAACTTTAGCCCGAGTTCAATTCAACTTATCTACAAGTTGAAACCAACAAAAACAAGATAAACATTGAGAACGGGTAGGTCCTGCCTATCCGTTTTTATTAAAATCGTGTTATAATAGAATAGAAATCAAAAATAAATAGGAGAAACAAACCTCATGGCACGCGAATTTTCACTTGAAAAAACTCGTAATATCGGTATCATGGCTCACGTCGATGCCGGTAAAACAACAACTACTGAGCGTATTCTTTACTACACTGGTAAAATCCACAAAATCGGTGAAACTCACGAAGGTGCGTCACAAATGGACTGGATGGAGCAAGAGCAAGAACGTGGTATCACTATCACATCTGCTGCGACAACAGCTCAATGGAACAACCACCGCGTAAACATCATCGACACACCAGGGCACGTGGACTTCACAATTGAAGTACAACGTTCTCTTCGTGTATTGGACGGTGCGGTTACTGTTCTTGACTCACAATCAGGTGTTGAGCCTCAAACTGAAACAGTTTGGCGTCAAGCAACTGAGTACGGAGTTCCACGTATCGTATTTGCCAACAAAATGGACAAAATCGGTGCTGACTTCCTTTACTCAGTAAGCACACTTCACGACCGTCTTCAAGCAAACGCACATCCAATCCAATTGCCAATCGGTGCTGAAGATGATTTCCGTGGTATCATCGACTTGATCAAGATGAAAGCTGAAATCTATACAAACGACCTTGGTACAGATATCCTTGAAGAGGATATTCCAGCTGAATATCTTGAACAAGCACAAGAATACCGTGAAAAATTGATCGAAGCAGTTGCTGAAACTGATGAAGATTTGATGATGAAATACCTCGAAGGTGAAGAAATCACTAACGAAGAATTGAAAGCGGGTATCCGTAAAGCTACTATCAATGTTGAATTCTTCCCAGTATTGTGTGGTTCTGCCTTCAAAAACAAAGGGGTTCAATTGATGCTTGATGCGGTTATCGACTACCTTCCAAGCCCACTTGACATCCCAGCGATCAAAGGTGTTAACCCAGATACAGATGAAGAAGAAACTCGTCCAGCATCTGACGAAGAGCCATTCGCAGCTCTTGCCTTCAAGATCATGACAGACCCATTCGTAGGTCGTTTGACGTTCTTCCGTGTTTACTCAGGTGTTCTTCAATCAGGTTCATACGTATTGAATACTTCTAAAGGTAAACGTGAACGTATCGGACGTATCCTTCAAATGCACGCTAACAGCCGTAAAGAAATCGACACGGTTTACTCAGGTGATATCGCTGCTGCCGTTGGTTTGAAAGATACGACAACTGGTGACTCATTGACTGATGAAAAAGCTAAAATCATCCTTGAATCAATCGACGTTCCAGAACCAGTTATCCAATTGATGGTTGAGCCAAAATCTAAAGCAGACCAAGACAAGATGGGTATTGCCCTTCAAAAATTGGCTGAAGAAGATCCAACATTCCGTGTTGAAACAAACGTTGAAACTGGTGAAACAGTTATCTCTGGTATGGGTGAGCTTCACCTTGACGTCCTTGTTGACCGTATGCGTCGTGAGTTTAAAGTTGAAGCGAACGTAGGTGCTCCTCAAGTATCTTACCGTGAAACATTCCGCGCTTCCACTCAAGCACGTGGATTCTTCAAACGTCAGTCTGGTGGTAAAGGTCAATTCGGTGATGTATGGATTGAATTTACTCCAAACGAAGAAGGTAAAGGATTCGAATTCGAAAACGCAATCGTCGGTGGTGTTGTTCCTCGTGAATTTATCCCAGCGGTTGAAAAAGGACTTGTAGAAGCAATGGCTAACGGTGTCCTTGCAGGTTACCCAATTGTTGACGTTAAAGCTAAACTTTACGATGGTTCATACCACGATGTCGACTCATCTGAAACTGCCTTCAAGATTGCTGCATCTCTTGCACTTAAAGAAGCTGCTAAGACTGCACAACCAGCTATCCTTGAACCAATGATGCTTGTAACTATCACTGTTCCAGAGGAAAACCTTGGTGATGTTATGGGTCACGTAACTGCTCGTCGTGGACGTGTAGATGGTATGGAAGCGCACGGTAACAGCCAAATCGTTCGTGCTTACGTTCCACTTGCTGAAATGTTCGGTTACGCAACAGTTCTTCGTTCTGCATCTCAAGGACGTGGTACATTCATGATGGTATTTGACCACTACGAAGATGTACCTAAGTCAGTACAAGAAGAAATCATTAAGAAAAACAAAGGTGAAGAATAATCTGTCTTCGCAATAGAAGGAAGTCACTTAGTGGCTTCCTTTTTTTGTCTTTAACTATTCATTTTTGCTGAATATAGTATACAAATTTGGTCGCTAAGTGAGAGAGTTACTAATTTTATCCAGAAAGAAAATATTCTAATTTGATAAATTAAAGTAAATAAAGGTTCCTAATTCCGTAGAAAAGTTAATAAAAATGAGAAAAAGATTCATAAATACACTTTTAGATAGAAAATTCAGAAAATTGCTTCTTTTATCTTGAAAAATTTTGAAAAAATGGTATGATAGTAACAAGCTATTTTTAAGAGAAGAGAAAGGGGAACAATGGAGAAAATCAGTTTAGAATCTCCTAAGACGGGGTCGGACCTAGTTTTGGAAACACTTCGTGATTTAGGAATTGATACCATATTTGGCTATCCTGGTGGTGCAGTCTTGCCTTTTTATGATGCGATATATAATTTTAAAGGCATTCGCCACATTCTAGGACGCCATGAGCAAGGTTGTTTGCACGAAGCTGAAGGATATGCCAAATCAACTGGAAAGTTGGGTGTTGCTGTCGTCACGAGTGGACCGGGAGCTACAAATGCCATTACAGGGATTGCAGATGCCATGAGCGATAGCGTTCCCCTTTTGGTCTTTACAGGTCAGGTGGCGCGTGCAGGGATTGGGAAGGATGCCTTTCAGGAGGCAGACATCGTGGGCATTACCATGCCAATCACTAAGTACAATTACCAAGTTCGTGAGACGGCAGATATTCCTCGCATCATTACGGAAGCTGTCCATATCGCAACGACAGGTCGTCCAGGGCCCGTCGTGATTGACCTACCAAAAGACGTATCCGCCTTAGAGACAGATTTCATCTATTCACCCGAAGTGAATTTGCCAAGTTATCAACCGACTCTAGAGCCAAATGACATGCAAATCAAGAAAATCTTGAAGCAATTGTCAAAAGCCAAGAAACCTGTTTTGTTAGCAGGCGGTGGTATCAGCTATGCGGAAGCTTCTAAGGAGCTTAATGAGTTTGCAGAACGCTACCAAATTCCAGTCGTGACCAGTCTTTTAGGGCAAGGTACGATTGCAACGAGTCATCCCCTCTTCCTAGGGATGGGAGGCATGCACGGTTCTTTCGCGGCCAACATTGCAATGACTGAAGCGGACTTTATGATTAGTATTGGTTGCCGTTTCGATGACCGATTGACTGGAAATCCCAAGACCTTCGCGAAGAATGCTAAGGTTGCTCACATTGATATTGACCCAGCTGAGATTGGTAAGATTATCAGTGCAGATATTCCTGTGGTGGGGGATGCTAAGAAAGCCTTGCAGATGTTGTTGGCAGAGCCAACTGTTCATAACAATACCGAAAAATGGATTGAAAAAGTCACTAAAGACAAGAACCGCGTTCGTTCTTATGATAAGAAAGAACGTGTGGTTCAACCCCAGGCTGTTATTGAACGAATCGGTGAATTGACAAATGGAGATGCCATTGTTGTCACAGACGTAGGTCAACACCAAATGTGGACAGCTCAGTATTATCCTTACCAAAATGAGCGTCAGTTAGTCACTTCAGGTGGTTTGGGTACCATGGGCTTCGGAGTTCCTGCAGCTATCGGAGCCAAGATTGCAAATCCAGAAAAAGAAGTCATCCTTTTTGTTGGTGATGGTGGCTTCCAGATGACCAACCAAGAATTAGCTATCCTAAACATCTACAAGGTGCCGATTAAGGTTGTCATGTTGAATAACCACTCCTTAGGAATGGTTCGTCAGTGGCAGGAATCCTTCTATGAGGGTAGAACTTCCGAGTCAGTCTTTGATACACTTCCTGACTTCCAGCTGATGGCACAGGCTTACGGTATCAAAAACTATAAATTTGATAATCCAGAGACGATAGAGAAGGATCTAGAAGTCATTCTGGAGGATGTGCCGATGTTTATCGAGGTGGATATTTCTCGTAAGGAACAGGTTTTACCGATGGTACCAGCTGGTAAGAGCAATCATGAGATGTTGGGGGTGAAGTTCCATGCGTAGAATGTTAACTGCAAAACTACAAAATCGTTCGGGAGTCCTCAATCGCTTTACAGGTGTCCTATCTCGTCGTCAGGTCAACATTGAGAGTATCTCAGTTGGTGCGACAGAGAACCCCAATGTATCTCGTATCACCATCATTATTGATGTAGCTTCTCATGATGAAGTAGAGCAAATCATTAAACAACTGAATCGACAGATTGATGTGATTCGCATTCGAGATATCACAGATAAACCACACTTGGAAAGAGAAGTTATCTTGGTGAAGGTATCTGCTCCTGCTGAAAAACGTGCAGAAATCTTGGCCATTATACAACCTTTCCGTGCAACGGTAGTAGATGTGGCTCCAAGCTCCATCATTATCCAGATGACTGGAAATGCTGAAAAGAGTGAAGCTTTATTGCGAGTGATTCGACCATACGGTATTAAAAATATCGCTCGTACGGGTGCAACTGGATTTACCCGCGACTAAAAATCCAACTTAAATTTGTTAAACCAGCCTATGAGGCAATAAAAAATAGAAAAGAGAGAAAAACTATGGCAGTTCAAATGGAATACGAAAAAGATGTAAAAGTAGCAGCACTTGACGGTAAAAAAATCGCCGTTATCGGTTATGGTTCACAAGGACATGCGCATGCGCAAAACTTGCGTGACTCAGGTCGTGATGTCATTATCGGTGTACGTCCAGGTAAATCTTTTGACAAAGCAAAAGAAGATGGATTTGACACTTATACAGTAGCAGAAGCAACTAAATTGGCTGACGTTATCATGATCTTGGCACCAGACGAAATCCAACAAGAATTGTACGAAGCAGAAATCGCTCCAAACTTGGAAGCTGGAAATGCAGTTGGATTTGCTCATGGTTTCAACATCCACTTCGAATTTATCAAAGTTCCTGCAGATGTTGATGTCTTCATGTGTGCCCCTAAAGGACCAGGACACTTGGTACGTCGTACTTACGAAGAAGGATTTGGTGTGCCAGCTCTTTATGCAGTCTACCAAGACGCTACAGGAAATGCTAAAAACATTGCTATGGACTGGTGTAAAGGTGTTGGAGCAGCTCGTGTTGGTTTGCTTGAAACAACTTACAAAGAAGAGACTGAAGAAGATTTGTTTGGTGAACAAGCCGTACTTTGTGGTGGTTTGACTGCCCTTATCGAAGCAGGCTTTGAAGTCTTGACAGAAGCAGGATACGCCCCAGAATTGGCTTACTTTGAAGTTCTTCATGAAATGAAATTGATTGTTGACTTGATCTATGAAGGTGGATTCAAGAAAATGCGTCAATCAATTTCTAACACTGCTGAATACGGTGACTATGTATCAGGTCCACGTGTGATTACTGAGCAAGTCAAAGAAAATATGAAAGCTGTTTTGGCAGATATCCAAAATGGTAAATTTGCAAATGACTTTGTAAATGACTACAAGGCTGGACGTCCAAAATTGACTGCTTACCGTGAACAAGCAGCTAACCTTGAAATTGAAAAAGTTGGTGCTGAATTGCGTAAAGCAATGCCTTTCGTTGGTAAAAACGACGACGACGCATTCAAAATCTATAACTAATTCTTGTGAAGAAAAACAGAAGGCGAGTTGGGGGTACCTGACTCGCTTTTTATCTTAAAAAGTATTTGAGGAGGAGACAATGCTAAGTGCAAAAGACGTGGTGAAAGCCCACAAAGTATTGAGTGGTGTAGTAGTCAATACTCCACTTGATTATGATCATTATTTATCGGAGAAGTATGGTGCTAAGATTTATTTGAAGAAGGAGAATGCCCAGCGTGTTCGTTCCTTTAAGATTCGCGGAGCCTATTATGCCATTTCTCAATTAACAAAAGAAGAACGTGAGCGTGGTGTAGTCTGTGCCTCTGCAGGAAATCACGCCCAAGGTGTCGCCTATACTTGTAATGAGATGAAAATTCCTGCAACCATCTTTATGCCCATCACAACACCTCAACAAAAGATTGGACAGGTCCGCTTTTTTGGTGGTGATTTTGTGACAATTAAGTTAGTTGGGGATACCTTTGATGCTTCTGCTAAGGCAGCACAAGAATTTACAGTTTCTGAAAGCCGCACCTTCATTGATCCTTTTGATGATGCGCATGTTCAGGCTGGTCAAGGAACAGTAGCTTATGAGATTCTTGAAGAAGCCCGTAAAGAGTCTATTGATTTTGATACAGTACTTGTACCAGTAGGCGGTGGCGGATTGATTGCCGGTGTTTCTACTTATATTAAGGAAACCAACCCGACTATTGAAGTGATTGGGGTAGAAGCCAATGGAGCCCGCTCTATGAAAGCTGCCTTTGAGGCTGGGGGACCAGTTAAACTCAAAGAAATTGATAAGTTTGCTGATGGGATAGCTGTACAGAAAGTTGGACAATTAACCTATGAAGCGACCCGTCAGAATGTTGAAACGCTGATTGGGGTGGACGAGGGCTTGATTTCTGAAACCTTGATTGATCTTTATTCCAAACAAGGAATTGTAGCAGAACCAGCCGGGGCTGCTAGTGTTGCAGCCTTGGAAGTTTTATCAGACTATATCAAAGGCAAGACGATTTGTTGTATTATTTCTGGAGGAAATAACGATATCAACCGCATGCCAGAGATGGAAGAACGTGCCTTGATTTACGATGGAATCAAGCATTACTTTGTAGTGAATTTCCCACAGCGTCCAGGAGCTCTCCGAGAGTTTGTAAATGACATTTTGGGGCCAAATGATGACATCACTCGTTTTGAATATATCAAACGAGCAAGCAAGGGGACGGGTCCTGTATTGATTGGGATTGCTCTTGCCAATAAGCATGATTATGCTGGATTGATTCATCGTATGGAAAAGTTTGACCCGTCTTATATTAATTTGAATGGAAACGAAACATTGTATAACATGTTAGTTTAAACTAAAATAAAATTATTATCATATTATTTGCGTAATGATAACGATGGTGTTATAATGAGGGTGATGAAAGGGGGAGATTCCCATGGTTTTACAAATTTTACTTGTTTTATTGTTTTTAGTGGTGATTGCATCAGTGATTACGATTAGTTCTGTATATGTGGTTCGACAACAATCTGTCGCTATCATAGAACGCTTTGGTAAATACCAAAAGTTGAGCAATAGTGGTATTCATTTGCGGGCTCCCTTTGGGATTGATAGGATTGCGGCAAGAGTTCAACTACGCTTGTTGCAAAGTGAGATTGTTGTAGAGACAAAGACGCAAGATAATGTATTTGTGACGATGAATGTGGCAACTCAGTATCGAGTGAATGAAAATAACGTCACAGATGCCTATTATAAATTGATGCGTCCAGAAGCCCAAATTAAATCCTATATTGAAGATGCTTTGCGTTCATCTGTACCAAAGCTAACCCTAGATGAGTTGTTTGAGAAGAAGGATGAAATCGCCTTAGAAGTTCAAAAACAAGTGGCTGAAGAAATGTCTACGTATGGGTATATCATTGTCAAAACGCTGATTACTAAGGTTGAACCTGATGCTGAAGTAAAACAATCCATGAATGAAATTAACGCAGCTCAACGTAAGAGAGTTGCAGCGCAAGAACTTGCTGAAGCAGATAAGATTAAAATTGTGACCGCAGCAGAAGCAGAAGCAGAAAAAGATCGCCTACATGGTGTAGGGATTGCAGAGCAGCGTAAAGCAATTGTTGACGGACTAGCTGATTCTATCAAAGAGTTAAAGGGAGCTAATGTTGAGCTAACTGAAGAACAAATCATGTCTATCCTATTAACGAACCAGTATTTAGACACATTGAATAATTTTGCAGAAAAAGAAGGAAATAATACAATCTTCCTACCAGCAAATCCTAATGGAGTTGAAGATATAAGAACTCATATATTATCGGCTTTAAAAGCCAAATAAAAATATGCAGAATAATATAGTTGTGACGAATATATGTTTTTTTATTGACAGATAAAATAAAAACGTATACAATTAGGAATTGTAAAGAATAATTCAGGAGAAGAACATGGTTAAGTCAAACTTTGAAAAGGTAGAAGCAGTTGTTGGCTGGGTTCGTGATAAGAAGATCACAGGTTACCGTATCTCTAAAGAAACGAATGCGCGTGAAATGTCTATCATTGCCCTAGCGCAAGGACGCGCAAAAGTTAAAAATATTTCATTTGAAACAGCTCTTAGTTTAATCGATTTCTATGAAAAAAATCATGAAAAATTTGAAGATTGAACTGTGGTTACAGGCAGATTTCTGAATCGAGTCTGCCTTTCCTTTACAATTACAAACTAAAAAGACTGCATTCTGTATGCAGTCTTTATTTATTAATTGAGATAACGCTGAAGGAATTCTTTTGTCCGTTCTTCTTTAGGGTTCGTGAAGAGTTCTTCAGGTTTACCTTCTTCTGCAATGATTCCCTTGTCCATGAAGATGACACGATGGGAGACGTCGCGAGCAAATTCCATTTCGTGGGTTACAACAATCATGGTCAAGCCTTCTTGAGCTAGGTCCTGCATAATTTTGAGGACTTCTCCGACCATTTCGGGGTCAAGGGCAGATGTTGGTTCGTCGAAGAGAATGGCGTCAGGATTCATGGAGAGTGCACGAGCGATAGCTACACGTTGCTTTTGTCCACCTGAAAGTTGCTTCGGCTTGGCTTGCCAGTAACGTTCTCCCATACCAACTTTTTCAAGATTCTCTTTGGCAATTTTTTCAGCTTCAGAGCGTTCTCGTTTAAGGACAGTCGTTTGGGCGACGATGGTATTTTCGAGGACATTCAGATTTTCAAAGAGATTGAAAGATTGGAAAACCATACCGAGCTTTTCACGATAATGGGTGAGGTTATAGCCTTTTTCCAGGACATTTTCTCCGCGATAGAGAATCTCTCCTCCTGTAGGTGTTTCTAGTAAATTAATCGAACGAAGGAAGGTTGATTTTCCGCTTCCCGAGCTTCCGATGATGGAAATAACCTCTCCTTTATGGACGGTGAGAGAAATGTCTTTTAGCACTTCATTTTGTCCATAGGATTTTTTTAGGTGTTTGATTTCAAGGATTGGTTGTGTCATTTTTTCAAATCCCCCGTTTGCATTTGGTTAGCACCTGTAGTGTAAGTGTCCATGTCCATATAGCGTTCGATAAAACGTAGGACACGGGTCACAGTGAAGGTGAGGACAAAGTAAATCACTGCAATGATGGTAAAGGTCTGGAAGTATTGATAGGTTTGAGTCGCTACAGTATTTCCTGAGAAATAAAGCTCGACAACTGAAATAACGTTCAATACAGAGGTATCTTTGATATTGATGACAAACTCATTACCAGTAGCAGGTAGAATATTACGGACAACCTGAGGAAGGACAATCTTACGCATGGTTTGATTGTGGGTCATACCAAGAGCAGTTGCAGCTTCGAACTGTCCCTTGTCAACTGCTAGAATACCACCACGAACGATTTCTGTCATGTAGGCACCCGTGTTGATTGAGACGATAAAGATAGCAGCCAGTGTCCGGTCGAGATTGATACCGAAAGCTTGAGCAGTCCCATAGTAGATAACCATGGATTGAACAATCATCGGTGTACCACGGAAGATTTCAATATAGACATTGAGAATCCAACCGACTAGTTTTTGTAGGCCGTAAATGGCTTTGTTTTCAGAGAGAGGAGCCGTACGGAAGACACCAATGGCAAGACCGATAATGAGACCTACGATAGTTCCGATGATTGAGATTAAAAGAGTGACACCTGCACCACGCAAGAGCTGTTGCCAGTTTTCAGAAAGAATTTTAGCAACTTGGCTGAAGAAATTACTGCTACTTTCTTCAGTTGCTGTTGCTTCGGCAGGTTGCTCCTGAATCATACGATCCATCAGTGCAACTTGTTCATCTTTGGAGATGGTTTCAATACTAGCATTAATTTGGCTGATACGACTGTCATCTTTACGAAGTCCAATGGCAATAGCAGTATCTTCTTCTCCAGTCTTGAAACCTGGTTCTACTTGGACCATCTTGAACTTAGAGTTAGCGGCTTCGGCAGTCAGTGCTTCAGGGCGTTCCGAAACATAGGCATCAATAACACCAGCCTCAAGAGCTTGGCGCATTTGGGCAAAGTCGCCCATAGCTGTTTCTTTCTTGACACCAGGGATTTGGGAAATCAAATCATAAAGGTAAACACCTTGTTGAGAAGTGATTTTTGCTCCGCTAAAGTCCTCTAAAGATTTGGCATTCGCATAGGCAGAGTCCTTTTTGACCAATAGAACTGGCTCGCTAGTATAGTAACTGCTTGAAAAAGCAATTTCTTGTTTGCGTTCAGCGGTTGGGCTCATACCGGCAATGATCATATCGATTTTGCCAGAAGTAAGGGCTGGAACAAGTCCTTCCCACTTGGTTTTCACGACCAAAGGTTCCTTACCCAGATCTTTGGCAATCTTTTTAGCGATTTGAACATCATAGCCGTTGGCATATTGGTTGGTACCGTCGATTTTGACAGCACCATTACTATCGTCGTCTTGGGTCCAGTTGAAGGGAGCGTAAGCTGCCTCCATTCCGATGCGTAAATATTCGTCGGCTTGGACTTGGCTAGCTAGTCCTAATGTAAGGGCTAGGCTAGCAAGAATAGATAAGCATAATTTTTTCATGTTTTCTCCTATTTCTGGTCTAAAAATGACTTCTCTCTATTGTATCTAAAAATGGTGAGATTTTCAATACAAGTAAGCCTTTACTTATAAAAAATGATATAATGATAGCAAAGATAAAAAGGGGGATTGTGTTGTGAAAAAGACTTTTTTCGTGCTTTTATTTAGCTTGTTTTGTATTTTACCACTCTCTGTTTTTGCGGTTGATTTTAAGATTCGCTCTTATCAAGGTGATTTGTATATTCATGCAGATAATACAGCAGAATTTAGGGAGAAAGTAGTCTATTATTTTGATGAAGACTTTAATGGACAACTAGTAGGACTTGGCCGTTCTGGTAAGATGCCAAAGGGCTTTGAAATAGATTCCAGTCCGAAGATTCAGGTATGGAAAAATGCTAGCGCCATTGAAAATGTCAATAGTGAAGTAATAGAAGGAACAGAAGGGTATACTGTAAAAGTGTATAATCCAGGCCAAGAAGGGGATACCGTTGAAGTGGTAATCACATGGCAACTAAAAAACCTCCTATTTCTATATGATGATATCGCGGAACTTAATTGGCAACCCTTGACAGATAGTTCAGAACCTATCGAAAATTTTGAGTTTCGGGTAACAGGCTTTAATGGAGCTGAAAAACTTTTCTTTCATACAGGGAAACTCTTTACAGAGGGCAAGGTAGAGAAGACAGGTGGTGATTATCGTGTTCATTTGCAGAACCTACCTCGTCAGCGTGGGGTTGAATTGCATGCCTATTGGCCTAGAAAAGATTTTGGAACTGATTTGGATCAGGGATTGAAGGGCAACCGTTTAGCAGAATTTGAAAAAATAGAGGAGTCCATTGTTGCTGAAAAAGCTCAAAGCAAAGCTCTGGTTACGTGGGTTATCCCTTTTCTACTCTCGCTTTCTTTAGTCTTTAGTGTTATTTTCTACTGCATTTACAGAAGAAAAACCTCCCCATCGAAGAAACATGCTAAAAATCACCGTCTCTATGAACCGCCAATGGACTTAGAACCGATGGTTTTATCGGAAGCTGTTTACTCCACTTCTTTAGGGGAAGTCAGCCCCTTGACCAAGGGAGGAGGGAAGTTCACTTTTGACCAACTCGTTCAGGCAACTTTATTGGATGTGATCGACCGTGGAAATGTTTCGATCATCTCAAATGGAGATGAGGTCCGTCTAAAAGTCATAAAAGAAAAAGGATTGGAAAGTTTTGAAAAAGATTGCCTTAATTTGGCTTTTTCAGGAAGAGAAGAAGTGCTTGTTTCAGATTTGTTTGCAGATTACCAAGTGTCAACTAGTCTTTACCAAGGTGCAAAAGCAGCTGATGAAAAACGAATTCAGAAAACAGGACGTAAGCTTAAGTCGTCTTTTGAGCAAGCTCTGAAGCAGATGCAGGATGGAGTGAGAAAGCGGGTTTCCTCTTTGCAACTTCCAGATTATTATCGTTCACTGAGTAATGGTGAAAAAATCCTGCGATTGACGATAGGTGTCTTTACGATTTTACCTGCTTTCGTTGGTTTTGGCTGGTTCTTGTATAGTTTGGATGCCCACGGGTATCTTTCTCTGCTACTTCTTATCCTTGGATTTGCAGGCTTGATGTTAGCTGCCGTCTATTATTGGACAACCCGATTTGATACTCGTGATGGTGTTTTAAATGAAGATGGACTAGAAGTGTACTATCTCTGGACTAGTTTTGAAAACATGCTTCGCGATATCGCCCATCTAGACAAGGCAGAATTAGAGAGTATTGTTCTTTGGAATCGCCTCCTTGTCTATGCTACTTTATTTGGTTATGCGGACAAGGTGAGTCATTTGATGAGATCTTATCAGATTCAGGTCGAGAACCCAGATATCAATCTTTATGTAGCTTATGGCTGGCACAGTATGTTTTATCATTCAACTGCTCAAATGAGCCACTATGCTAGTATTGCAAACACAGCTAGCAACTACTCCGTATCTTCTGGAAGTGGTTCTTCAGGTGGAGGATTCTCAGGAGGCGGAGGCGGTGGTAGCATCGGTGCCTTCTAAAAAACCTATCGCAGAATCTGAAATTATGTTATAATAGAGGACAGAAAAAGGAGTAATACATGTATCTTATTGAAATTTTGAAGTCGATCTTTTTTGGGATTGTTGAAGGAATTACAGAATGGTTGCCCATTTCAAGTACGGGTCACTTGATCTTGGTTGAAGAATTTGTACAATACAAGGACCAAAATGAAGCCTTCATGTCCATGTTTAATGTTGTCATTCAGCTCGGTGCTATCTTAGCGGTTATGGTGATTTACTTTAACAAGCTCAATCCCTTCAAACCTGGTAAAAATAAGGTGGAAGTCCGTCGAACTTGGCAATTGTGGTCAAAAGTCCTCGTTGCGACCTTGCCTTTATTGTTAGTCTTTAAGCTGGATGATTGGTTTGACACTCATTTTCATAATATGGTATCAGTTGCGATTATGTTGATTATCTATGGTGTTGCCTTTATCTATCTTGAAAAAAGAAATAAGGCGCAAGCTATTGAACCAACAATCACAGAACTTGAAAAGCTTCCCTACAAGACAGCTCTCTATATCGGACTCTTCCAAGTCCTCGCCCTCTTCCCAGGAACGAGCCGTTCAGGTGCGACGATTGTTGGTGGTTTGTTAAATGGAACGAGTCGCTCTGTCGTAACAGAGTTTACCTTCTACCTCGGAATTCCTGTTATGTTTGGGGCTAGTGCTTTAAAGATTTTCAAATTTATAAAAGCAGGTCAACTCTTGAGTTTTGGACAACTGTTCTTGCTTTTGGTTGCTATGGGAGTAGCCTTCGCGGTCAGCATGGTTGCTATTCGCTTCTTGACTGGCTATGTGAAGAAGCACGACTTTACCCTCTTTGGTAAATACCGTATCGTACTCGGTAGTGTCTTGTTGCTCTATAGTTTTGTGCGTTTATTTGTATAAGAAAAAGCTTGAGGGAATCTTCCTTCAAGCTTTTTAAAATCCTGTTACTGTGACTCCTAGCAAACGAATGCCTTTTTCTTTTTCAGCTAGTTCTTCGTAGAGTTGAAGGGCAGTTTGAGAAATCTGACTAGCATCCTGTGTTGCTTGTGGGAGGCTTTTTCGTCTAGTTAGAGTAGAGAAGTCAGCATATCGTATTTTTAGGATAATGATTTTTCCAGCTTTGCCTTGTTGGCTGAGATTGTGAGCTACCTTTTCTGAGAGAAGAGTCAGCTCTTTTTTGATGTCTTCTTCTACTTGCAGGATTTTTCCGTAGGTTTTTTCCTTGCCAATGGACTTGCGAATACGATTGGCCTTGACCGGTGAATTATGAATGCCCCTAGCCTTTCGATAAAGATCGAAACCGAGTCTGCCAAACCGATCGATTAAAGTGACTTCAGAAACAGCCAATAAGTCTTCACCAGTATAAATGCCCATTTCATGAAGCCGTTCAACTGTTTTTTTGCCTACGCCATGGAATTTAGCAATGTCCATTTGTTTGAGAAAGTCTTGGGCCTGATCTGGGAGGATAACTGTTAAACCATGCGGTTTTTGATAGTCACTAGCCATTTTAGCTAAGAATTTGTTATAAGAGATGCCTGCAGAAGCAGTCAGGCGTAGTTCCTGCCAGATATCCTGTTGGATGAGACGAGCTATTTTGACGGCTGACTTGATACCAAGTTTATTTTCCGTCACATCCAAGTATGCCTCGTCAATACTCATAGGTTCAATCAAATCAGTGTAGCGTTTAAAAATAGCTCGAATCTCAAGTCCCACTGCCTTATACTTTTCATAATTTCCTGAGATAAAGATAGCTTGGGGACAACGCTCATAAGCTTCTTTAGAGCTCATGGCTGAATGAACGCCAAAAGCTCGTGCCTCGTAGCTACAGGTAGAAACGACACCTCGACCACCTGTTTGTCTGGGATCACTCCCAATGATAACAGGTTTGCCCTTTAACTTGGGATTATCTCTGATTTCCACCGCAGCAAAAAAGGCATCCATGTCGATATGGATAATTTTTCGCGATGTGTCATTGATAAGCGGAAAAATTAACATGCCGTCTCCTAGAATCTTTTAAAGCATAAATAAGCAAGTAACAATAACGAGAGTCTTCTTGTAATCTTTATTCACCAGGAGATAAACACTGCCGAATAGAAAACCAGCCAAACAAGTTAATATTCCTGTCAGGACACTTCCCTTTGACAAGATATGCATCAAGCCCCATGTCAAACCTAAGAGAATACCGCCATAGGGAATTTTATTATTTTTAAACCAAGTCTCAAAAGCCTTTTGTCCGAAAACCAGTACCAGAGAAATCAGGAAACTCTCAGCAACATAATAGATATATTGAAATAGAAATCTCAACCAACCTAAATGTTGCAATTCAATCAAAATTTTGAAACCCTTCCAATCCCAGTATTGGACAAGTGTAATAAGGATAAAACTCAAGACAATCGCCAACCATTGTCAAACAGATACAGTTTTTTTCTCCGTTTTCAAAAGGTCAAAGCCAGTTTGCTTTTTAGCCAGAGTAATAATACCGAAACCGAAACCAAACCAGCCCAAACTAGTCACTATCCTGTGAGCAATCATCTGAAACTTTGTTGCGTGATAAAGTGAAATCCCCCAAAATCCTTCCACTGTCACCAGTAATAATTCAAATAAAAAGCCAGCAGTAGTATACAAGGCTAACCACAGAAAATCAAAGCCTGTAATATTTTTACTTTTTTTCACGATAAGCCCCCTAAACTTTGTAAACTATCTAAGTTTATTAGACTCTTTTCCTGTTTTCATTTAACTTTTCAAAATTATAACACAGATAACTCTATTTGTCAAACTGTATTATAAAAGAAAGCGCTAAAAAGGCTGTTTTCTTCTTGTTGAAATCGGTTACTGTGTGGTATACTTGATTTATGAATGTAACAGATAGTTGTTACTAGAAAGAAAAATGAGGACATTAACATGGTTGTTAAGACAGTTGTTGAAGCGCAAGATATTTTTGATAAAGCTTGGGAAGGCTTCAAAGGAGTAGATTGGAAAGAAAAAGCAAGTATTTCTCGCTTCGTTCAAGCTAACTACACACCTTACGATGGAGATGAAAGTTTCCTTGCTGGCCCAACAGAACGTTCGCTTCACATCAAAAAAATCGTAGAAGAAACAAAAGCACACTACGAAGAAACTCGTTTCCCAATGGACACTCGTCCAACATCTATTGCTGATATTCCTGCTGGATTTATCGACAAAGAAAACGAATTGATCTTCGGTATCCAAAACGATGAACTCTTCAAATTGAATTTCATGCCAAAAGGTGGTATCCGTATGGCTGAAACTACTTTGAAAGAAAATGGATACGAACCAGATCCAGCTGTTCATGAAATCTTCACAAAATACGTAACAACAGTTAACGACGGTATTTTCCGCGCTTACACTTCAAATATCCGTCGTGCTCGTCACGCTCACACTGTAACTGGCCTTCCAGATGCCTACTCACGTGGACGTATCATCGGTGTTTACGCACGTCTTGCTCTTTACGGTGCAGACTACTTGATGCAAGAAAAAGTAAACGATTGGAATGCAATTAAAGAAATTGATGAAGAAACAATCCGTCTTCGCGAAGAAGTAAACCTTCAATACCAAGCATTGCAACAAGTTGTTCGCTTGGGTGACCTTTACGGTGTTGACGTTCGCAAACCAGCGATGAACGTCAAAGAAGCTATCCAATGGGTGAACATCGCCTTCATGGCTGTCTGCCGTGTTATCAACGGTGCTGCAACATCTCTAGGACGTGTGCCAATCGTGCTTGACATCTTTGCAGAACGTGACCTTGCTCGTGGTACATTTACTGAATCAGAAATCCAAGAATTCGTTGATGATTTCGTTATGAAACTTCGTACAGTTAAATTTGCTCGTACAAAAGCTTATGACCAATTGTACTCAGGTGACCCAACCTTCATCACAACTTCTATGGCTGGTATGGGTAACGACGGTCGTCACCGTGTTACTAAGATGGACTACCGTTTCTTGAACACTCTTGACAATATCGGTAACTCTCCAGAACCAAACTTGACAGTTCTTTGGACTGATAAATTGCCATACAACTTCCGTCGCTACTGTATGCACATGAGCCACAAACACTCTTCTATCCAATACGAAGGTGTAACAACAATGGCTAAAGACGGATATGGAGAAATGAGCTGTATCTCATGCTGTGTGTCACCACTTGACCCAGAAAACGAAGAACAACGCCACAACATCCAGTACTTCGGTGCTCGTGTAAACGTTTTGAAAGCCCTTCTTACTGGTTTGAACGGTGGTTACGACGATGTTCACAAAGACTACAAGGTATTTGACATCGATCCTATCCGTGACGAAGTTCTTGAATTCGAATCAGTTAAAGCGAACTTTGAAAAATCTCTTGACTGGTTGACTGACACTTACGTAGATGCTTTGAACATCATCCACTACATGACTGATAAGTACAACTACGAAGCGGTTCAAATGGCCTTCTTGCCAACTAAACAACGTGCTAACATGGGATTCGGTATCTGTGGATTTGCCAATACTGTTGATACATTGTCAGCTATTAAATACGCTACCGTTAAACCAATCCGTGATGAAGATGGCTACATCTACGATTACGAAACAATTGGTGAATATCCACGTTGGGGTGAAGATGACCCACGTTCAAACGAATTGGCAGAATGGTTGATTGAAGCTTACACAACTCGTCTACGTAGCCACAAACTCTACAAGAACGCAGAAGCTACAGTATCACTTTTGACCATCACATCTAACGTTGCTTACTCTAAACAAACTGGTAACTCACCAGTCCACAAAGGTGTATATCTCAACGAAGATGGTTCTGTGAACTTGTCTAAACTTGAATTCTTCTCACCAGGTGCTAATCCATCTAACAAAGCTAAAGGTGGATGGTTGCAAAACTTGAACTCACTTGCTAGCCTTGACTTTGGTTACGCAGCTGATGGTATCTCATTGACAACTCAAGTTTCTCCACGTGCTCTTGGTAAAACTCGTGACGAACAAGTGGATAACTTAGTAACAATCCTTGATGGTTACTTCGAAAACGGTGGACAACACTGTAACTTGAACGTAATGGACTTGAAAGATGTTTATGACAAGATTATGAATGGCGAAGATGTCATCGTTCGTATCTCAGGATACTGTGTAAACACTAAATACCTCACTCCAGAACAAAAAACTGAATTGACACAACGTGTCTTCCACGAAGTTCTTTCAATGGATGACGCATTGAGCTAAGATTCAATTAGAATAGAAAGAAAGCCAGTTAATCTAACTGGTTTTCTTGTGTTTCAAAAAATTTTTAAAAATAGTCAAATTTGGTCAAAAAGTTATTGACTTTTACTGACTAAAGTGATATAGTAGAAACATAAGGAAAATGACTTCCTTAGAAAACCTCATTTTCAATGATTCTATTTCTTGAAAATGTATAATAGATACCCTAGAAAGGGGTGAGGCCTATGTTAAATCTACGAGATTTTGAAAAGAAGATTATAAAAGGCTTATTTAAAAAAGAAAAACCAGAAATTATACTTAGGGTAGCTAGTTAGCTAGTCTAAAATTTTTAAAACAAAGGTCAAAGATAGTCAATATCAGAGATCGCAAATAATTAACAATAAACGAGGTAAAGAATATGAATAACAACTTTAATAACTTTAACAACATGGATGATTTATTTAACCAATTGATGGGTGGTATGCGAGGATATAGTTCTGAAAATCGTCGCTACTTGATTAATGGACGTGAAGTGACCCCTGAGGAATTTGCTTATTATCGTGCAACTGGTCAATTACCAGGAAATGCAGAATCTGATGCGCAAATGCAACAACACGCTTCAGGTATGAAACAAGACGGTGTCCTTGCTAAACTAGGTCGTAACTTGACGGCGGAAGCTCGTGAGGGCAAGTTGGATCCTGTTATCGGACGAAACAAGGAAATTCAAGAAACATCTGAAATCCTCTCACGTCGTACCAAGAACAATCCTGTACTTGTCGGAGATGCAGGTGTTGGTAAGACAGCAGTTGTCGAAGGTCTAGCACAAGCTATTGTGAATGGAGATGTTCCAGCTGCCATCAAGAACAAGGAAATTATTTCTATTGATATCTCAGGTCTTGAGGCTGGTACTCAATACCGTGGTAGCTTTGAAGAAAATGTGCAAAATCTAGTTAACGAAGTGAAAGAAGCAGGAAATATTATCCTCTTCTTTGATGAAATTCATCAAATCCTCGGTGCTGGTAGTACTGGTGGAGACAGTGGATCTAAAGGGCTTGCGGATATTCTCAAGCCAGCCCTCTCTCGTGGAGAGTTGACCGTTATTGGGGCAACGACTCAGGACGAATATCGTAACACTATCTTGAAGAATGCGGCTCTTGCTCGTCGTTTCAACGAAGTCAAGGTCAATGCTCCTTCAGCAGAGGATACCTTTAAAATCCTTCAAGGAATTCGTGATCTTTATCAACAACACCACAATGTCATCTTGCCAGACGAAGTCTTGAAGGCAGCAGTGGATTATTCTGTTCAGTATATTCCTCAACGTAGTTTGCCAGATAAGGCTATCGACCTTGTCGATGTAACGGCAGCTCACTTGGCAGCTCAACATCCTGTAACAGATGTGCATGCGGTTGAACGTGAAATCGAGGCAGAAAAAGACAAGCAAGAAAAAGCAGTTGAGGCAGAAGACTTTGAAGCAGCTCTTAATGCTAAAACACGTATTGCAGAATTAGAAAAGAAAATCGAAAACCACACAGAAGATATGAAGGTGACTGCAAGTGTCAACGATGTGGCTGAATCTGTGGAACGAATGACAGGTATTCCAGTGTCTCAAATGGGAGCATCTGATATCGAACGTTTGAAAGATATGGCCCATCGTTTGGAACACAAGGTTATCGGCCAAGATAAGGCAGTAGAAGCAGTGGCTCGTGCTATCCGTCGTAACCGTGCAGGATTTGATGAAGGCAATCGCCCAATCGGTAGCTTCCTCTTTGTAGGGCCTACTGGGGTTGGTAAGACGGAGCTTGCTAAGCAATTGGCGCTCGATATGTTTGGAACCAAGGACGCAATCATCCGCTTGGATATGTCTGAATACAGTGACCGCACAGCTGTATCTAAGCTAATCGGTACAACAGCAGGTTATGTGGGTTATGATGACAATAGCAATACCTTGACAGAACGTGTTCGCCGCAATCCTTACTCTATTATTCTCTTGGACGAAATTGAAAAGGCTGATCCTCAAGTAATTACCCTTCTCCTCCAAGTCTTGGATGACGGTCGTTTAACTGATGGTCAAGGAAATACCGTGAACTTCAAAAACACTGTCATTATCGCAACATCAAACGCTGGATTTGGCTATGAAGCTAACTTGACGGAAGATGCAGATAAACCAGAATTAATGGATCGTTTGAAACCATTCTTCCGTCCAGAATTCCTCAATCGCTTTAATGCAGTTATCGAGTTCTCACACTTGAATAAGGAAGACCTTTCTAAGATTGTGGACTTGATGTTGGCTGAAGTCAACCAAACCTTGGCTAAGAAAGGAATCGACCTTGAAGTTAGCCAAGCAGCTAAGGACTTTATCACAGAAGAAGGCTATGACGAAGTTATGGGTGTTCGTCCTCTCCGTCGCGTGGTTGAACAACAAATTCGTGATAAGGTGACAGACTTCCACTTGGATCATCTAGATGCCAAACATCTGGAAGCAGATATGGAAGATGGCGTTTTGGTCATTCGTGAAAAAGCCTAACTCGCGATTTTGAGAATAAAAAAAGAAGGAACTAGCTAAAAAGCTGGTTCCTTTTGTGTTTAGATGACATGACGCTCAAAGGCATCATCTGAGATTCCTTGTTCCAGGATGAGCTTCGCCCATTCCTTAGCAGAAAAGAGGCTGTGATCCTTGTAGTTTCCACAAGATTCGATGGTTGTTCCAGGAACATCTTCCCAAGTAGTGGTTTCAGCAATTTCCTTGAGCGAATCCTTGATAACAGCTGCAATTTCGGCGCTGGTATGGCGCCCCCACATAATCATGTGGAAGCCTGTCCGGCAGCCAAATGGTGAACAGTCAATCATACCGTCAATGCGGGTACGGATGAGTTTGGCCAAGAGGTGCTCAATGGTGTGAAGGCCAGCGGTAGGGATAGAGTCTTCATTTGGTTGCACCAAGCGGATATCAAAGTTGGAGATGACATCTCCCTTTGGTCCTGTTTCTTCCCCAATCAAGCGAACATAGGGTGCTTTAACAATGGTGTGGTCAAGTTCAAAACTTTCAACAATAACTTCTTTTGACATGGTAGTTCCTTTCAGTTTACTTCTTTCATTATATCATAAAGCCTGTTCTTGATGGAGTTTGATAAATGACTTTTTGGTACTAGAATAGTAATAAAGTCTCCATACATAAATCTCAGAATTATAAAGAAAGAATGGAGAGAAGAATACCTTGTGAGAGAAAAGTTTAGTTTTTTCTAGTGGAACTAAGGTGATTTTTGAAAAGTGGATCAACTTTTTCTGAAATTTCTGTTTAATCTCTGAACTAATTCTGAACTAGATTGGATATACTGGAGAAAATAAAGATAAAGGAGTTCGTTATGGAACATATGGTGAAAATAGAAGGCGTTTGCAAAAAGCATGGCAGTAAGCAGATTTTAGAAGATATTTCTTTTACAGCTAGAAGCGGGCGGATTACAGCTTTTCTGGGCCCAAATGGTGCAGGGAAAAGTTCGACCTTGAGGATTCTCTTGGGGTTAGATCGGGCGACAGCAGGAGCGGCGACTTTTGATGGGCAAACCTATCAGTCAATGATCTATCCGCTCAGAACGGTAGGTGCAGCCTTTGACGGCATTGGCGGTTTGCCAAATCGAAAGGTCTATGACCACTTGAGAATTATTGCGGCGAGTAATGCTATTCCCAAGTCTCGGGTTGATGAGGTTTTGGAGATGACTGGAATCGCTCATAAGAGGAAGGACCTCTTGTCAAGCCTGTCTCTGGGGGAGGGTCAGCGGTTGGGTTTGGCAGCAGCTTTGCTAGGTGATCCTCAGTTTCTTATATTAGATGAACCGACCAATGGACTGGACCCAAGTGGGATTAAGTGGTTTAGAAAGTTCATCCGTCAGCAGGCTGATTTAGGGAAAACGGTACTTCTATCATCCCACATCCTGTCAGAGGTGCAAATGGTGACAGATGATGTGGTCTTGATTCATCATGGGCGAATTATTGAGCAAGGGCGATTGAAAGAGGTGCTGCAAGATTCAGACAGTCTAGAAGATCTCTTCTTTGATTTGACAGAGGAGGTTTAAGATGAAAGAAGCGATGTCTTTATTGCATTCAGAATGGTTGAAAATCCGCTCAATCAAGGCTTTCAAAGTGAGTGTGGCCTTCATGCTGCTATTGGTGCCTGTCGTATCCTGGTTGGAGGGCCGACAGTATCTGTCTATCGGCTTGGATGCTACGCCTGAGACGGTTCCTAATCTGATAAACGCCATTGATCCGCTGGAATATCTAGGTCTCAACGGGGCTTCTATGGCGGTCATGGTTTTGGTCATTTTAGCTGGAATTTTGGGAGCTATGGAATTTCAGTCTCATAGCTTGAGAACCAGTCTCTTGACCTGTAATAGCCGCCTGAAGTTGCTTGTGGGGAAACTCATGACCTTTACTTGCTTTTCTCTTGCCACTAGCTTTTTATCAATCTACTTTAGTTATATGATCATGCATCTCGCTTTAGGAAAGGAAGGACTTGATCCGATTCTGCTCAATCAGGCAGCTTGGAGTTTGATTTTGTGGAAAACCTTATCTCTGACCTTATTGGGAATCCTTTCGTTTTTGTTAGGTTTATTGGCTCGGACCATGCTAGTTCCTCTACTTTTTCTCGTACCACAGATCTATAATCTGGGAAACTACCTGGCAGCTCACACGAGTTGGGGGACTTATTTGCCACAGCCAGCAGGAGAGTTGTTTGCTGCAACGCCAACTTCCCAATATGCTAACAATCCCTTGCAAGGGCTGTTGATACTTGGTGCATGGTTGCTAGTCATCGGCGGCATGGCCTCTCTGCGCTTTTTGAAGACGGATTTAGGAGGGCGATACTGATGATAAAAGCTCTGCTTAGAAGTGAATGGATTAAGTTCCGTTCTTATTATCTCGCTCTTGGTGCAGCCTTAGTGGCTATGGTAGCTGTTCCATTTTTTCTGATGAATCTTGACTACATTCAGACAGCAGTTGGTCAGACGAAGGCTCTGAGCGAGGTTTTGCATGCCCTCTATCTGGCGCAGCCTGTCATCGTCATCTTTACTTCTCTCTATTTTGCCCAGGAGTTTGTCAAGTCTGGGATGCGAACGAATTTTCTAACCGTATCAAATAGAAAGGCTTGGTTGGCTGGGAAATTCCTTTTTCTGGACTTGCTGCTCTTGGTTCTCTACAGTGTCATGATAGGCAGCTGTTTCCTTGTTATGCTGGCTCGTTTTGACCTAAGCTTTAGCTGGTCCTTACTAGAGAAATTCCTCTATTACAGCTTTTTTTGTCTTCTCAGCAATCTTTTTCTGGCTTTTTTAACTGCTGGCCTCGCTTTGCTATTTCAATCTTGGGTTGTGCCGGTGTCGGTGCTCTTTCCTCTCTTGGTTAGCCTCAGCCGTTTATTGGCGACTTTCATCAAAGAAGCAAAATACCTGCCCGATCTGGCTACGCTAAATCTTTTTGAGTATGAAGGACTTCAGCATTCAATAGATCTCTCAGGGCTGGGAATACAGCTGTTATGGTTAGCTTTGGTTTGGAGCTCTGCTATATTCTTAACCTTGAAACGAGATGTTCGCTAGAGGTATGCTATAATGGAAATCATGAGACAGTATCGTATTTTGGTGGTTGATGACGACCAGAGCATTTTGAAGCTGGTGAGAAACGTCCTAGAGCTAGATGCTTATGATGTGACGACGCTTGATTGGATAGAAGACCTAGAGCTGACGTATTTTGTCGGATATGACTTGATTCTGCTGGATGTGATGATGGAGCCTGTTAATGGTTTTGAGCTGTGTTCCTACATTCGTCCTCATCTTTCGTGTCCAATCATCTTTCTGACGGCTAAGGAATTGGAGGCGGACAAAGTGGAAGGGCTCTTTCGCGGAGCAGATGACTATATTGTCAAGCCTTTTGGAACCAAAGAATTGCTGGCGCGCGTCAGAACTCATCTTCGGCGGGAGGAAAGACGTGAGGAGCGATATTCTGAAATTGCTTCTTGCCAATTTTATCCAGAGCGCTACGAAGTTGCCTGTTTTAGTAAAGTCTTGAAATTTTCAGAGCGGGAGTTTAAGCTGCTACATTTACTAGCTAGCAATCCCAAGCAGACCTTTTCAGCTGAACGTCTTCATACCTTGCTTTATCCAGAAAGCTCAGAAACACAGCTTCGTTCCATCTCAGAATACGTATATCAGATTCGTCAAAAATGCAAACAAGAAGGACTGCAAGCAATCGCAACTGTGAGAGGAGTAGGCTATAGATGGCAATTAGAACCCGTAATTTCAAAAGCCTAGTCTGGACAACCAGTTTAAAAATCGTCTTTTTCCATGTTTTGATTTTTGTGCTTATAGGTTATGAATTTACGCAAGGAAGTAATCACGTTCTTTTCACCTTGTTCTTTTGGGCAGGGAGCTTGCTGCTGATTACTTTTTATCATATTTTGAAATTGCTCCGAAAAATCGACAGGGAAATAAAAATGCTAACGAGCAAGAAGCTTTTAGAAGAAAATCAAAGCCAGCTTTTTAGGATCGAGGAAATGCTCGAAGTCTATAGCGATTTACGGAGCAGCCACCAAGAAAATGCTCGTCTTCTAGAAAAAGAGCAGCAGCATAATCAAGAGTTGATTTTACAGCTATCAGCGACATCGCACGATTTGAAAACGCCCCTAACTGTGATTAAGGGGAATGCTGAGCTCTTGGAATTGGCGCAGTTAGGCCAGCCACAGGCAGACTATGCTGCTGAGATTTTGCAAGCTAGTTACAAGATGGAAGAATATTGTGGCTCTTTGATTGATTACGCTAAGACTTTTCAGATTGATTCTAATCAGTTCAGTCAGCTTTCCTTAGAGGACTTTTTGGCTTATCTCCAGGACGATTGGGCACTGTTCAGTAAACAGGAAAGCTATCGTTTTTATCTCCAAGAAGATTGTGATCTTAGTCTAATTTTGTCGATTCATTTGGACTATCTCAAACGGGCTTTGCTCAATATTTTACTGAATGCGCTTGAACATGCAGACCAGGATCAAAAGGAAGTCAAGCTAACGGTATCAGTGCAGCAGGACCAGTTGGTTTTTGCTATCTGGAACAACGGCCCTTCATTTTCAGAGGAGATGCTACTGGGAGCGGAACGGCTCTTTTACCAGAGTGACCAAAGCCGCAATTCAGCTAATCCCCATCATGGTATCGGCTTAGCCTTTTCTAAGCAGGTCGCTCTCTTGCATGGTGGTTGTCTAACCCTGCTCAATCCAGAGCAAGGAGGAGCTTGTGTTGAGTTGACAATTTCATTGAAATAAATGAGAATGGAAAATCATAAAAACGCATAATACCAAATGTCCAAAAGACTTGATATTATGCGTTTGATTTTTTTATTATGTAAAGATTTACTGGATTTTTCTCTCAAATTAAGTTTTTGTCCAGCCTTGTTTATTTACTTCCGATACAAGCGGTCGTATTGGTAGTATGGGTCAAAGGTTACGTTGATGCCTAGTTTGCGAAGGACATTCTTGTCTTCATCGGTCAAGATGATGGTAGAGTGTGCTTCGCTACCTTTGAGGTTACCAAGTTCTTCCATGGCACGCGCAGCATCAGGATTTTCCATAGCTGTGATTGCAAGGGCAATCAGGATTTCATTTGAATGCAGGCGTGGATTGCGACTACCGAGATGGTTGATTTTAAGGCCTTGGATTGGTTTGACGACTTCAGGCTCGATTAGTTTTACTTCTTTAGCGATATCAGCTGATTTCTTAATGGCGTTGATCAAGGCGGCAGCTGTAGGACCAAAGAGTTCTGAGTTTTTACCAGTGACAATGTCACCAGATGGCAATTCGAGAGCAAGGGCAGGCCCACCGGTTTCTTCTGCCTTTTGGCGTGCTGCGACAGCAACCTGACGGTCTGCAGGTGTGATACCGAGGTCGTTCATGAGAAGTTCAATCTTCTTGACAGCAGTTTCTCCGACTTTTTCAGCTTTAAAATCAAGAACAGTTTGATAGTAGCGACGGATGATTTCTTGTTTAGAGGCTTCGATAGCAGCTTCATCATCTGTAATAGCGAAGCCAACCATGTTGACACCCATGTCTGTTGGTGAAGCGTATGGAGATTCACCGAGAATACGTTCCAACATACGTTTGAGTACTGGGAAGATTTCGATATCACGGTTGTAATTGACAGTGGTTTCTCCGTAGGTTTGGAGATGGAAGGGGTCAATCATGTTGACATCGTCAAGGTCTGCTGTGGCAGCCTCATAGGCCAAGTTGACTGGATGATGAAGGGGAAGGTTCCAAACTGGGAAGGTTTCAAATTTAGCGTAACCAGACTTGATGCCATTGATTTGGTCATGGTACATGTTTGACATACAAGTTGCCAATTTTCCAGAACCAGGTCCAGGAGCGGTTACGACAATCAAGTTGCGACTGGTTTTGATGTAGTCGTTTTTTCCCATGCCTTCTGGAGAGATGATGTGGTCCATATCAGTCGGATATCCTTTGATCGGATAATGAAGATAGGAATCAATCCCGTTTTTATCTAACTGGTTGCGGAAGGCATCTGCAGCGGGTTGGCCAGCGTATTGTGTGATGACAACCGAACCAACAAAAATTCCCAGTTCATTGAATTTGTCAATCAAACGAAGGACTTCTTGGTCATAAGAAATACCTAGGTCGCCACGCGCTTTGGAATGCTCGATGTTGCTTGCGTTAATGGCGATCACAACTTCAACCTGCTCTTTCAATTCTTGCAAGAGCTTGATTTTGTTGTCAGGCTCATAACCAGGAAGTACTCGAGCAGCGTGGAAATCTTCTAACATTTTGCCACCAAACTCCAAATAGAGCTTGCCATCAAATTGGTTAATGCGCTCCAAAATGTGGTCGCGCTGTAGATTCAGATATTGTTCAGAACTAAAAGCTTGTTTTTTCATTTTTTTACCTCTGACCTCTATTATAATAAAAAATTGGAAGTTAGGAAACCACGGAGCTAAAAAAGAAATTAAAAAGATTAGGCAAACGCTTGCACTAAGTTTAAAAAAGCGCTATCATAGAGTATAGATTATTAAAATAATGAGGTAAACAGATGCAAGAAAAATGGTGGCACAATGCTGTAGTCTATCAAGTCTATCCAAAGAGTTTCATGGATAGCAACGGAGATGGGATTGGCGATTTGCCAGGAATTACTAGTAAGTTGGACTATCTAGCCAAGTTAGGAATCACAGCGATTTGGCTTTCTCCCGTTTATGACAGTCCTATGGATGATAATGGCTATGATATTGCTGATTATCAAGCAATTGCAGCTATTTTCGGGACTATGGAGGACATGGACCAACTCATCGCAGAAGCTAAGAAGCGTGACATTCGAATTATCATGGACTTGGTGGTCAATCATACCTCGGATGAGCATGCTTGGTTTGTCGAGGCCTGTGAAAATCCTGACAGTCCCGAGCGAGACTACTATATCTGGCGGGATGAGCCCAATGATTTGGAGTCTATCTTTAGTGGGTCTGCTTGGGAATACGATGAAAAATCAGGTCAATACTATCTTCACTTTTTCAGCAAGAAACAGCCTGATCTCAACTGGGAGAATGAAAAACTGCGCCAGAAAATTTACGAGATGATGAACTTCTGGATTGATAAGGGCATCGGTGGTTTCCGTATGGATGTCATTGACATGATTGGCAAGATTCCTGATGAGAAAGTAGTCAATAATGGTCCCATGCTCCATCCCTATCTCAAGGAGATGAACCAAGCAACCTTTGGAGATAAGAATCTCTTGACAGTAGGAGAGACCTGGGGAGCAACGCCAGAGATTGCTAAACTGTACTCTGATCCCAAGGGACAAGAATTGTCTATGGTCTTCCAGTTTGAGCACATTTGTCTTCAATATCAGGAAGGGCAACCTAAATGGCACTATCAAAAAGAGCTGAATATCAGTAAGTTGAAAGAAATCTTCAACAAATGGCAGACAGAGTTAGGAGTTGAGGATGGCTGGAATTCCCTCTTCTGGAACAACCATGACCTCCCTCGTATTGTCTCAATCTGGGGAAATGACCAAGAATACCGCGAAAAATCTGCCAAAGCCTTTGCAATCCTACTTCATCTTATGAGAGGGACTCCTTATATCTACCAAGGTGAGGAGATTGGGATGACCAACTATCCATTCGAAACACTGGATCAAGTAGAAGATATTGAATCCCTCAACTATGCGCGTGAGGCTCTTGAAAAAGGTGTTTCGCTAGAGGAAATTATGGACAGCATCCGTGTCATTGGTCGTGATAATGCACGTACTCCGATGCAATGGGATGAAAGCAAAAATGCTGGCTTCTCAACAGGTCAACCTTGGTTGGCAGTTAATCCAAACTACGAAGAAATCAACGTTCAAGAAGCACTGGCAAATCCAGATTCTATTTTCTATACCTATCAGAAGTTGGTTCAAATCCGTAAGGAGAACAGCTGGCTGATTCGAGCTGACTTTGAATTGCTTGATACAGGTGACAAGATTTTTGCTTATATCCGTAAGGACGGTGACCGTCGTTTCTTAGTTGTGGCTAACCTGTCCAATGAAAAACAAAACTTTTCAGTAGAAGGAAAAGTTAAATCTGTCTTGATTGAAAACACTGTGACTCAAGAAACAGTTGAAAAACAAACCTTGGCTCCATGGGATGCCTTCTGTGTGGAAATGACTGACTAAAATGAGAGAACTTCAAGCTTCAAAAGCTTGAGGTTTTTTACTAAAAATTATATAGAAAACCCTTTAAAATATATTTGTTAGAATTTTCTAAAAAATCTGGCGAAAGTCCTTGCTTTTATGAAAAAATAGGGTATAATGGTGAAAACACTATCTTTAAGGAGATTACTTATGAAATCGAAAAAGTGGCTCTTAGGAGCAGGTGCTGTTTTGAGTGCGGCCCTTCTTTTTACTGCTTGTGGGCAAAGTGAAAAGAAAGCGGATGCTCCCAAAACATTCTCTTATGTCTACGCTATGGATCCATCTTCTTTGGATTATAGTGTGACGAGCAAGAGCTCAACCTCTGACGTTATAGCAAACGTTGTTGATGGTCTTTTGGAAAATGATAAGTATGGGAACTTAATTCCATCACTTGCAGAAGACTGGTCTGTTTCAAAGGATGGTTTGACTTACACCTACAAACTTCGTAAGGGAGTAAAATGGTATACCTCTGATGGAGAAGAATACGCTGAAGTTAAGGCCAAAGACTTTGTTACTGGGCTTAAACATGCTGCTGACGGAAAATCAGATGGTCTTTCTTTGATTCAGGATTCTATCAAAGGTTTGGCAGAGTATGTTAGTGGTGAGAGCAATGATTTCTCTACCGTAGGAGTTAAGGCTGTTGATGATTACACGGTAGAATACACGCTCAATAAACCAGAAAGTTTCTGGAACTCTAAGGTCACAACTGCAACCATGCTCCCAGTTAATGAAGAATTTTTGAATTCTAAAGGGAGCGACTACGGTGCACCAACCCCATCAGGTATCCTATATAATGGTCCTTATTTCTTGAAATCATTGACTTCAAAATCAGTCATTGAATATGAAAAGAATCCAAACTACTGGGATAAGGACAATGTCAAGATTGACAATATTAAACTAACTTTCTACGATGGATCAGACCAAGAATCTTTGATTCGTAGCTTTACACAAGGTGCTTATACAACAGCCCGTCTCTTCCCAACAAGCTCAAACTTTGAGTCAACTAAACAAGAGTACGGCGATAAGATTGTCTACAGTCCACAAGAAGCGACTAGCTACTACCTCACTGTTAACGTAAACCGCCAATCTTACAATAAAACAGCCAAAACAGACGAAGCTCAAAAAACTTCAACGAAAGAAGCTCTGCTTAACAAGAACTTCCGTCAGGCGCTAAACTTTGCCCTTGACCGTCATTCTTATACTGCTCAGTTGAATGGTGAAGAAGGCGCGAACAAGATTATTCGTAACAGCCTAGTGCCTCATGACTACGTTCAAGTAGGTGAAAAGACCTTTGGAGAGTTGGCGCAGGCAGAGCTCGTTTCATATGGAGACCAGTGGAAAGATGTAGCCCTTACAGATGGCAAGGATACGATTTACAGTCCTGAAAAAGCTAAGGCAGCCTTTGCTAAAGCTAAGACAGAATTGCAAGCCAAGGGTGTTACCTTCCCAATTCATTTGGATATTCCGGTTGAACAAACAGATGTAATCGCGGTTCAGCAAACCAATTCACTCAAGCAGTCAATCGAATCATCACTTGGTACAGAGAATGTCATTGTCGATGTCCTTCAAATGACCGATAATGAAAAAATGAGCATTACGTCTCAAGCCAAGGTGCCATCTCAAAAAGACTATGATTTGAACGGAACTGGTTGGGGACCAGACTATCAAGACCCAGCTACCTACCTAAACATTCTTGATGCCAAGAAGGGTTCTGCCCTTAAACACTTGGGAATCACTCGCGGAAAAGATCCAGAAGTGATGGCTCAAGTTGGACTGGACGAATACAAGAAACTCTTGGATGATGCTGCAGCTGAAACTAGCGACCTCAATAAGCGTTATGAAAAATACGCCAAAGCTCAAGCTTGGGTGTCTGATAGCTCGCTCTTGATTCCAGTTGCTTCTTCAGGTGGTTCTCCAACTGTTAGCCGAACTGTACCATTCACAAAAGCATACTCTCAAGTCGGAATCAAGGGAGACCCATTTGTGTTCAAAGGTTTGGAATTGCAAAATGACGTTGTGACTGCAAAAGAATACGAAGAAGCCTTCAAGAAATGGCAACAAGAAAAAATCGAAACAAATGCCAAATACCAAAAAGAACTTGAAAAACACGTCAAGTAATTTATAAACAGAAAAGGAAGTTGCAGAAAAACTGTACTTCCTTTTTGTTTTGAGACACCAGTTGTCATAAAAGCAGTAACTTTACATTTTTGAATAAATTTGATAAAATACGGTTATGTTATAAAACGTAACATTGAGGAGTAATTGAGGAGTAGATGATGAAAATGAAAAAAAGACTAATCGGGACAGGTCTTGTCTTAGCGACAGGGATTTTGCTTTCGGCATGTGGACAGTTCAACACAAATACTAGCACTTATTCATCAACATTTAGTGCGAATCCAACAACTTTCAACTATCTTCTAGATTATTATGCAGATAACACTGCCGTTATTACCAATCTCGTAGATGGTCTGCTAGAAAATGATAGCTATGGGAACCTCGTGCCAGCTCTAGCGGAAGACTGGTCTGTTTCATCAGATGGTTTGACCTATACCTACAAGCTTAGAAAAGATGCCAAGTGGTATACGGCTGATGGTGAGGAATATGCTTCAGTCAAAGCTCAGGATTTTGTCACTGGGATCAAGTATGCTGCGGACAACAAGGGGCAAGCTATGGATCTGATCCAAAATTCAATCAAGGGATTGAATGACTATGTGACGGGTGTGACTAATGACTTTTCAACTGTTGGGGTCAAAGCCTTGGATGACTACACAGTCGAGTACACTTTGACTCGACCAGAACCGTATTGGAATTCAAAGACAACCAATAGTATTCTTTTCCCAGTCAACGAAGAGTTCTTGAAATCAAAGGATAAAGACTTTGGTACCTTGACACCAGACAGTATCCTTTATAATGGCCCGTATCTGTTAAAAGATTTCACATCAAAATCTTCAATCGAGTATGTGAAGAATCCACACTATTATGACCATGATAAAGTAACTATTGAAAAAGTTAAGTTAGCCTACTTTGATGGGTCAGATCAGGAGATGACGATTCGAAACTTTGAAAGTGGTGCTTACTCGATTGCAGGAGTCTATCCAAATAGTTCGAACTATGCCAAGACAAAAGAAAAATACCAAGACAATATTGTCTATAGCTTACAAGACAAGACATCTTGGTACTTTAACTTTAACGTCAACCGCAAAACCTATAATCATACCGCTAAAACAACGGACGAACAAAAGAACTCAACGCAAACAGCGATTTTAAATAAAAATTTCCGTCAGGCTATCAACTTTGGTATTGATCGAACAGCCTACTCTGCTCAATCTAACGGTGAAGAAGCAGCGAGCAAAACCCTTCGTAATACTCTGGTTCCCCCAACATTTGTTCAGGTGGGAGATAAGACCTTTGGAGAAGTAACAGCTTCTAAGCTTGTGAACTACGGAACTGAGTGGTCAGGTATCAATTTGGCAGACGCTCAAGATGCTTACTTTAACAAGGAAAAGGCCCAAGCAAAATTTGCGGAAGCTAAAAAGGAATTGGAAGCCCAAGGCGTGACTTTCCCAATCCATTTGGATGTCCCTGTTGATCAGACAAATAAAAATGCGGTTTCTGGTATGAACTCGGTTAAACAAACCCTTGAAACAGTACTAGGTTCTGACAATATCGTCATTGATGTTCAACAGCTTTCTACAGATGACTTTGGAAATGTTGCCTTCCTAGCGCCAAATCCAGCAGCTCGTGACTACGACTTAAACTTTGATGGTTGGGTTGGTGATTACCAGGATCCATCAACTTATCTAGATCCCTTCAATGCTGAAATCGGCTTCTATCTCAAGATTTTTGGCCTTGATGCCAAGGAAGACCAAGAGCTCATCAAGAGTCTGGGGCTCGATACCTATACACAACTCCTAAAAGAAGCAGATGCCGAGAACAAAGATGTCGCTAAGCGTTATGAAAAATACGCTGAAGCTCAAGCTTGGATGATTGACAATTCTCTAATCATGTCTGCTATGTCAAATGGTGGGACAGCCTCTGTAACTAAGGTAACTCCGTTTACACGTGCCTACTCCCTAGTGGGTATCAAGGGTGACGGAAATAATTATAAGTACATGAGACTGCAAAAAGACCCTGTTACCAAGAAACAATTTGACGAAGCCAAGGCTAAGTGGGAAGCAGAAAGTAAAAAGGCTATTGAAAAGAGCCAAAAAGAGTTTGAAAATCATATCAAATAAAAAGTTGAAATAAGGTCTCTTGCAAGGGATCTTATTTTTGTTTGCTCAAGCTCCTAAATAATGAAAGCGATCACTCTAAAATATAGCTAAAAAAAATGAATGAAAACGCTGAGAATTAGGGGAATAAATGGAATTTATCCTACTTCTGTGGTATAATTAACTTAATTATTAACGTATAGGGGAATACCATGACTAAACGTTCAAAGCGATCTCGCTCGGGGAAAGTAAAGCGAAGTATTAATATAGCTTTATTAGCCATTTATTTATTATTGAGTGGCTCTTTGTTGTTCTTAATTTTTAGACATAATATCCTAGCCTTTAGGCATCTCAATATCTTAGCTACTGTTCTAGTTTTACTATCTGCTATCGTAGCTCTACTTTTGATAGTATATAAGAAAGCCGAAAAGTTCACGATTTTCTTGTTGGTACTTGCGGTGTTAACTAGTTCGGTTTCGCTATTTGCTTTGCAACAGTTTGTCGGTTTTACCAATCATATCAATTCGACGTCAAATTACTCAGAGTATTCAATCAGTGTGGTCGTTTTGAAAGATAGTGAAATAAATAATGTGACTCAACTGGATACGGTTACGGGGCCTACAGAGACAGACAATGACAATATTCAAAAGTTGTTAGCAGATATTAAAACCAGCCAAAGCAAGGACTTGACAGTTGAGAATGCGACTTCCTACCTAGCAGCTTATAAGAGTCTGCTTTCTGGTGAAGCCAAAGCAATCATCTTAAATAGTGTCTTTGAAAATATCATTGAAGCAGAGTATCCTGACTATGCTTCTAAAATCAAGAAAATATACACTAAAAAATTGACTAAAGAAGTTGCTGCGCCTAAGGTATCGAAGAATAAAGCTTTCAATATTTATGTGAGTGGTATTGATACCTATGGTCCGATTAGCTCAGTCTCACGTTCAGATGTAAATATTTTGATGACAGTGAACCGTGATACCAAAAAAATCCTTCTCACTACAACGCCTCGAGATTCTTATGTTCCGATCGCGGATGGAGGAAATAATCAAAAGGACAAATTGACTCACGCGGGGATTTATGGAGTAGACTCGTCGATTCATACCCTGGAAAACCTATACGGAGTTGATATCAATTACTATGTTCGTTTGAACTTCACTTCGTTCTTGAAGTTGATTGACCTTTTAGGTGGCGTAGATGTTTATAATGACCAGGATTTCACCTCTCTACACGGGAAGTTCCATTTCCCAGTTGGAAATGTCCACTTAGATTCTGAGCAGGCTCTGGGATTTGTTCGTGAGCGCTACTCTCTAGCAGATGGAGATCGTGATCGTGGACGCAACCAGCAAAAAGTCATTGTTGCTATCATTCAGAAGCTAACATCAACAGATGCTTTAAAGAATTATGACAATATTATTCAAGGATTGCAAGATTCTCTTCAAACCAATATGCCTTTGGAAACCATGATGGACTTGGTTAATACACAGTTGGATAGTGGTGGTCAGTATAAGGTCAATTCCCAAGACTTAAAAGGAACTGGAAGAACGGATCTTCCATCCTACGCTATGCCAGATAGCAACCTTTATATGATGGAAATTGATGAAAGTAGCTTGGCTGCTGCAAAAGCTGCTATCAATGATGTGATGGAGGGGAAATAGCATGATAGACATCCATTCGCACATCGTTTTTGATGTGGATGATGGCCCGAAGTCGATAGAGGAAAGTAAAAACCTTCTAAGAGAAGCCTATAGTCAAGGAGTGCGAACAATCGTTTCAACATCGCATAGACGAAAAGGTATGTTTGAAACTCCTGAAGAAAAGATCGCAACCAACTTTCTCATGGTGCGAGAAATGGCTAAGGAAGTTGCTGATGACCTAATCATTGCCTATGGGGCTGAAATCTACTATACGCCGGATGTCGTTGAGAAGTTAGAAAAGAAATTAATTCCCACGCTCAACGATAGTCGCTATGCTTTGATTGAGTTTAGCATGAATACACCTTATCGAGATATACATAAGGGATTGAGTGATATTCTAATGCTGGGTATTACTCCAGTCATTGCCCATATTGAGCGTTATGATGCTCTAGAAAATAATGAAAAGCGAGTTCAGGAACTGATTGATATGGGGTGCTATACCCAGGTCAATAGTTCTCATGTCTTGAAACCGAAACTCTTCGGAGAAACTTATAAATTCATGAAAAAGAGAGCTCAGTATTTTTTAGATCGTGACCTCGTTCATGTAATCGCTAGTGATATGCACAACTTGGATCGTAGACCTCCTCATATGGAAGAAGCCTATGATATTATTGCCAAAAAATATGGTGAAAACAAGGCCAAGGAACTCTTTAAAGAGAACCCAAGAAAAATCATAATGGATCAACTAATTTAGGAGAAAAAATGAAAGAACAAAATATGATGGAAATTGATGTATTCCACTTGTTAAAAATTCTATGGAAACGAAAATTGCTGATTGTCTTAGTAGCATTCGTGACAGGAGCAGTAGCCTTTGCCTATAGTAGCTTTATCGTAAAACCCGAATATACCAGTACTACCCGCATTTATGTTGTCAACCGCAATCAGGGAGACAAACCTGGTTTGACCAACCAAGACTTGCAAGCGGGATCTTACTTGGTAAAAGACTATCGTGAAATCATTCTCTCGCAAGGCGTTTTAGAAAAAGTTGCGACTGATTTGAAACTGGATCTTCCTCCAAAAGATCTAGCTGGTAAAATTAAGGTGACAGTTCCAGCGGATACGCGTATTGTTTCTATCTCTGTTACTGATCGTTTGCCTGAAGAAGCGAGCCGTATCGCCAACTCATTGAGAGAGGTTGCAGCTCAAAAGATTATTAGTGTTACACGGGTTTCAGATGTGACGACACTCGAAGAGGCTCGCCCGGCAACCTCACCATCTTCTCCAAATATCCGTCGCAATACCATGGTTGGCTTTCTCGCTGGAGCGGTTGTGATGGTTGTCACGGTTCTCCTTATTGAACTCCTAGACACACGAGTGAAACGTCCAGAAGATGTCGAAGATGTGATGCAAATTGCGCTATTGGGAGTAGTTCCAAATTTGGATAAATTGAAATAGGAGAGAGAGATGCCAACATTAGAGATTGTACAAAAAAAATTAGATTTGGCAAGAAAAGCTGAAGAGTATTACAATGCACTTCGCACCAATATACAGTTGAGTGGGAATAACTTGAAAGTTATTTCGATCACGTCTGTGAAACCGGGTGAAGGAAAGTCAACTACTTCTACAAATATTGCTTGGGCCTTTGCGCGTGCGGGCTATAAAACTCTTTTAATCGATGCTGATATTCGTAATTCTGTCATGTCAGGGGTTTTTAAATCACGCGAGAAGATTACTGGACTAACAGAGTTCTTATCTGGAACGACAGATCTATCACAAGGGCTATGTGATACCAATGTTGAAAACTTGTTTGTTATTCAAGCGGGCTCTGTATCACCAAACCCAACAGCTTTGCTGCAAAGTGAAAATTTTGCAACCATGCTTGATGCCTTGCGTAAGTACTTTGATTATATCATCGTGGATACAGCACCAATTGGAGTTGTCATCGATGCAGCTATCATCACTCAAAAATGTGACGCTTCTATTTTGGTAACTGCAGTAGGTGAAACAAATCGACGTGATGTTCAAAAAGCGAAAGGGCAGCTCGAACAAACAAGCAAACCATTCTTAGGAATTGTGCTCAATAAATTGAATACCTCTGTTGAAAAATATGGTTCTTATGGGGCCTACGGTAACTACGGCAAAAAATAAGAAATATGAAATAAGTTAGGGAGATTACGATGAAAGGAAAAGGATTCAAATTGTCTCTGGCGGTGGTTCAGAGTATTCTTGTCATTTTATTGGCTTACTTACTTAGTTTTGTAAGAGAAACGGAGATTGCTTCAACAACAGTAATTATACTTTATCTCCTTCATTACTTCGTGTTTTATATTAGTGATTATGGACGAGATTTTTTTAAAAGAGGTTATCTAATTGAACTTGTCAAGACGTTAAAATATACTATTTTCTTTGCACTAGCGATCAGTATTTCAAACTTTTTCTTGGAAGAACGCTTTAGCATATCAAGAAGGGGCATGATTTATTTCCTGACTTTACATACTTTGCTGATTTACTTCCTAAATTTCCTGATTAAGAAATATTTAAAACAGCTTTATCTCAATTTTAAGGGGAGCCGAAAAATTCTTCTAATTACAGCGGCTTCTCGAATTGATAAAGTGATTGATAAGTTGAACGAATCAAATGATGTATTTGGTAAACTAGTAGCTGTTAGTGTTTTAGACAAACCAGATTTCAAACACGAAAATGTCACAGTAATTCCAGAGGATGAAATAGTTTCTTTTGCAACTCATGAAGTAGTTGACGAGGTATTCATAAATCTTCCGACGGAGCAATACAATATCAGAGAATTTGTATCACAATTTGAGACAATGGGAATTGATGTGATGGTCAATCTGAATGCTTTTGATAGCAGTCTTGCTCTTGACAAGCAAATTCGTGAAATGGCAGGACTAAGTGTTGTTATTTTCTCAACTAAATTTTATAAGATAAGCCATGTGATTGCAAAACGTATTATTGATATTATTGGTTCTATTTTTGGCCTACTAATTTGTGGGATTATTGGCACCATTTTGATTCCCTTAATTCGAAAAGATGGAGGGCCTGCAATTTTTGCTCAGACTCGTATCGGTAAAAATGGGCGTCGCTTCACTTTCTACAAGTTTCGATCAATGTGTGTAGATGCTGAAGAGAAGAAACAAGCACTCCTCGAACAGAACACTATGGAAGGCGGTATGTTTAAGGTAGATAATGATCCTCGTATCACGAAGGTAGGACGTTTTATTCGTAAAACGAGCCTAGACGAACTTCCTCAGTTCTATAATGTTCTCAAGGGAGATATGAGTTTGGTAGGAACAAGACCTCCAACAGTGGATGAGTATGAACAATATACACCTGAGCAGAAACGTCGTCTTAGCTTTCGACCAGGAATCACAGGTCTCTGGCAAGTTAGTGGACGAAGTGAAATAACGAATTTCGATGATGTGGTCAAACTTGACGTAGAGTATATTGATGGCTGGACAATCTGGAAAGATATTGAAATTTTATTGAAGACAGTTAAAGTTGTATTTATGAGAGATGGGGCGAAGTAGGAAATGAAAATATGTTTAGTTGGATCTAGTGGAGGTCACTTGACTCATTTATATCTATTAAAACCTTTCTGGAAAGATAAGGAAAGATTTTGGGTTACTTTTGATAAAGAGGATGCTCGGAGTGTACTCTCTGAGGAAGTTGTATATCCTTGCTATTATCCAACCAATCGTAATATAAAAAATTTAGTAAGAAATTCTTTTCTCGCCTATAAAATTTTAAAAAAAGAGAGACCAGATGTGATTATTTCGTCTGGTGCAGCTGTAGCTGTCCCTTTCTTTTATCTAGGAAAAATATTTGGTGCTAAGACAGTCTATATTGAAGTTTTTGACCGTATTGATGCACCAACCCTAACAGGGAAATTAGTATATCCGGTGACAGATAGGTTCATAGTACAGTGGGAGGAAATGAAAAAAGTATATCCGAAAGCAATCAATCTCGGAGGGATCTTCTAATGATTTTTGTGACAGTAGGTACTCATGAACAACAGTTTAATCGACTTATTAAAGAGGTTGATAGATTAAAAGGTGAGGGATTTATTCAAGATGAAGTATTTATTCAAACAGGATATTCCAGTTATATTCCGCAATATTGTGAGTGGGAAAAGATAATTTCTTATGAAAAAATGAATAAATTAATTGAGGGATCAGATGTTATCATTACTCATGGTGGGCCAGCGACGTTTATGGGGGTTTTTGCTAAAGGGAAAACCCCGATAGTTGTTCCTAGACAAAAAAAATTTGGAGAGCATGTGAATGATCATCAGATGGAATTTGTTGAGAAAGTATTAAATATCTATAATTTAACAGTCATTACGAATATAAGTGATCTTATGGCATGTATTTCAAAAATAAATGAACAACAAAGAACAGATTTGAAAACTAATAATAACCTGTTTATGGAGAACTTTATAGATATGATTGATGATTTAATGGGGACAAGCTATGTTAAGGACGAATAAGTTTATAAATATTTGTATCAAGTTGCTATTCATATATTCGTTATGTAGTGAGTTAATATATTCCTATTTTCCTTCATCACTATTGTTTACGATACCAGATTTATTGCTATTGGTATCGGTTTTATTTGTTATATTTGATTCCTATTCTTCGGGTAAGATTAAAATTAAAAATCCTCACGTCAGTATAGCCTTTTTTATTTTCTTAATACTATTTTTATTAATTAGTTTTAGTTGGGGAAATCTCAATGTATATGATTTCGTTGCAAGAATAAGATACATACTAGGAGCATTTCTTGTTTATTACATGACGAACAGTTATTTAGATGACAGAACTTTTTCATCTTTAATTGATACTGCTTACGTTGCACAGATATTTAATTTATTGTTAGTTTTATACCAACATTTAGTATTACATTTACATCCTGATTTTACCAATGGTATTTTTGGTTTCACTAATTATGCAAATGGAATTCAAGGATTCTATTGTTTAGCCTTAAGTATTTTATCTATTGTTTATTATCTATATGGCAAATGGAAAGCTATGAAGTCGTTAATATTGATTGCTATTTCCTGTATAATATGTGCATTGGCAGAAATAAAGATTTTTTTTGTTATTTTTATATTCTCTATTTTCCTAATTTTCATATTTCAAAAGTCAAAAGCAGTTAGAAAAGCACGTATAATTAGTACAACTGTAGGAATATCTCTTCTTTTTTTGGTTGCCTATAAAATTATTGAAATGGTTTTGCCTGATAATTTGTATACTTTTTTTAATGTTACAAAGGCATTATCCTATGAAAACCGAACAGACTTTGCGGGACGAACCAATACTATTTCCTTTTTATGGGATAACTTATTTTATCATGATTATGTTAGTGCCATATTTGGAAAAGGTTTGGGGTCATACTCTGTTAATTATATCTATGAACTAGGTAAAATGCTTGCAGATGGTGGTTTTATTTCTGTAGTCCTTCTTTATTTATTTTTGTTATCATTATTTATAAGAGGAACTTTTACTAGAGATAAAGATATGCAATGTGAAAGACTGATTGTATCAATAATAGCTTTTGTAGTGATGATGAGCATTGTTGTGTGGAATAGTACATTTACGAGGTCTACATATATTGTATTTTTCTTTCTTGGATTAGGTAATGTTGTTTATAAATCTACTAATTCAATCAGAGGAGATTTAGATGAAAATTGAAGTATCAGTGGTTATACCAATATACAATGCTGAAAAAACAATAAAAAATTGTGTTGATAGTGCCCTAAAGCAAAATTTAGAATCTCTTGAAGTGATTCTGGTGAATGATGGGTCCAATGATTCTACAGCAGAAATTTTAGAACAGTATAATAGTAATCCCAAAATTAAGATTTTTCATCAGCTTAATAAAGGGGTATCTGCTGCTAGAAATAAGGGATTATCTCATGCAAGTGGAGAGTATGTATTTTTCCTAGATTCAGATGATGTTTTAGATGATGGTATACTTTATAAAATGTATCAGTTTGCTAAAAAAAATAAAATTGATCTTTTATCTTGTTGGCATAAAGAGCCTAATACAACACAATATGGTGGAAACGAGAACTGTTCAGCTTCATTTATTGCACGAACAAAAGAGGAAATAGGAAATCATTTTGTGGATATTTTTCCGAGAAGTGTTTGGGCTAAATTATTTCTTCGTAGAAGGATTGAGGAAAATAACATTACTTTTTCGACTGAGATGTCACTTGGGGAAGATATGTCATTTGTCTATCAATACTTGATGGTCTCAAGAAGTATTGCAGTAATTGATGGTGTGTATTATAATGTTCAAAATGTTAATCCCAAGTCATTATCTAAGCGTTATGTGAATAATATTGAACACTCCTTATTGATTCAGAATCAATTATGGAATCAATTATTAGAAGTTTATCCTAAAATTGAGGAGAACTACTATAAGCAACATATGGATTTTAGATTTTACCTTGCTAGTTTATATGTAAATAACTTATTTAAATTCGATTCTCCGTATTCCTCAAAAGAAAAATGGGATAATATTGCACAACAATTAAAAAAATATAGACCATTTTTAGATGAGAAAGTGAGTAAAGAAAAGAAGCCTAAAAATCTGAATGAGATGATTATTTTTTATTTGCTGAAGTCTAAAATTCCCTTATTAATCTATTCTTTTTACTCATTCAAAGAATGGTGGAAGAAAAAGCGATTAAAATATTGAAGGATGAATCATTTATGGAAGATTTAGTAAGCATTATCGTCCCAGTCTATAATGTAGAAAAATATTTAAAAAAATCAGTAGAAAGCATTTTGAATCAAACTTATGACAATATTGAGATACTATTGGTTGATGATGGAAGTACAGACAATAGTGGAAATATTTGTGATTCGTTTATTAAAATTGATTCTAGAATAAGAGTGTTTCATAAAGAAAACGGTGGTTTATCAGATGCTCGAAACTTTGGAATAGAACATATAAGAGGTCAATATGTATCGTTTATTGATAGCGATGATTATATATCTAAGGATTATGTGTGGAAGTTGTATCATTCTCTAAAAAACAATAATTCAGAGGTGTCTATATGTTCTTTTTCATTGGTTGATGAAACGGGTGAAAAGATAAAAGATGAGATACTAGATAATGATAAAATATGTTTATCTGGTCAACAAGTATTAGAAAAAGTGTTAACGTCAAATGGTTATCGTTATGTTGTTGCTTGGAATAAGCTTTATCGATCAACTTTATTTGAAAAGTTAAAATTTAAAAAAGGCATGTTGTATGAAGATGAATTTCTTAACTATCCTCTGTTTTGGGAGTGTAAAAGGGTATCAATTGTAGAGGAGCCGTTATATTTATACGTTCAACGAAAAGGAAGCATTGTACAAAGTAATATGACTTTAGAAAAAATAAAGATGAAGGATAAAATGCATACATCGCGTATTGAATTTTATGCAGAAAAAAAGAATTCCTTTTTACACCAACGTTCGTGTCAACAGTATTGTAATTGGATTGTTACAACAACCGCTAGTCATTACAATGTCTTGAATGTAGCTTTTTTAAAATACTTGCAACAACAGTTTAGAAAAATTGTTAAATATACACAGAACGACGATAAGAAGCTAATTGTACAGAATATTTTAGGATATATAAATATTCGTTTAGCAGCTTATGTAAAATCAAAAGTAATGTAGGGTGTGAGGAGAAATAATGCTGGAAAAAATTTTAGCTTCTATTAACAATCGCTCTTTTTTTAGTAAATTGAAAAATAAAATTCATAGAATGTTTCCGATATATGTTATCAGTAATCAAAATATAGCTTTTCAACAAGATATTGATATTGCTTATAGAAAAATGAAGCGACAATTTAGCCATATTTCGTTGACTGAAAGTGAACAGAAAAATGATATGAACATTTCGAATAAAGTTTGGATTTGTTGGTTTCAAGGTGAAGAAAGCGCTCCAGAGTTAATTAGAACATGTATTCAATCAATGAGAACATATTTTCCTGGAAGAGAGATTATAGTACTAACAGAAGAAAATATTAGTGATTATACAGATATCCCAGATTATATCATTGATAAATATAAAAAGGGCTGGATTTCTCGTGCTCACTATTCTGATATTCTTCGGGTAGAACTTCTATGTCGTCATGGTGGATTATGGGTGGATGCAACTGTGTTGAATACCGGAGGAGATTTTACAAATCTTGAATTACCCCTTTTTGTATATAAATCGTTAGATTTATCTCGGAAGGATTCCCAAGCCGTTGTTGCATCAAGTTGGTTAATTTCGTCATTTAGTAACCATCCTATATTACTGTATACGAGAAAACTTCTCTGGGAGTATTGGAAGAGAAATAATAGTTTATGTAATTATTTTTTATTTCACATATTCTTTACAATTGCTACGGAACATTATCCAGCAGAATGGATTGCTGTCCCTACCTTTAATAATCATTCTCCCCACACACTTCACTTTGAGCTAAATAATCAATTTTCGGAAAAACGATGGGAACAAATAAAAAATATATCAGTGTTTCATAAATTAAACCATCACCTCGATTATTCTAGTGGTGTGGATACCTTTTATAAGTTTATAATTTCTTCGAAAGTTGAGACAAATGAGTAATAAGATCAGTAAAAATTTAGCTTATAATATGGGATATCAGTTGGTTGGTATTGCTGTTCCTTTAATAACTTCTCCCTACTTATCACGAGTATTAGGTGCTGAAAATCTAGGTATTCATTCTTTTACGATGTCAGTTGCACTTTACTTTATGATGTTTATGCTCCTGGGGATTGCAAATTACGGGAATAGAACAATTGCGACTGTTAAGCGAGAAGGAGAAGATATTCTATCAAAAACATTTTGGAGTATCTATTCTATCCAGTTAATAATGTCTATTCTGGTAACTATAACTTATATTGCTTATCTATATTTTGGGGCAGTACATTACAAGGTTATTGCAATATTACAACTCTTTTTATTGTTATCAAATGCTGTTGATATTACTTGGTTTTTCTATGGATTAGAAAATTTTAAACAAATCGTTTTTAGGAACACATTAGTTAAACTTTTAGGATTATTTTTAATTTTTTTATGTGTACGTCAAAGTACAGATCTATGGAAGTATACATTTATAAATGGGTCAGTAACTTTAGTTGGTCAACTTTTACTATGGGGACAATTAAAAGGAGTATTGTCTTGGAAAAAGATTCAATTAAAGGAATTATTACCTCATATCAAGCCAATTTTAATTCTTTTTATTCCTGTACTAGCCATTAGTATTTTTACTAATATGGATAAATATATGCTTGGTTTAATGGTTGACGTAAAGCAGGTTGGATTTTATGACAATGCAGGTAGAATTATTGAAATTCCTAAAGCTTTGATTGCGGCCTTAGGGGCTGTTATGTTGCCGAGAACTTCCTATTTACTAGCAGAAGGACAAGAAGAAAAGAGTAAATACTACATAGAGGTAACAATTTTATACGTGATGATTATTTCTAGTGTATTGATGTTTGGACTAATATCGGTATCTGATATTTTTTCCATTATATTTTGGGGAGAAGAGTTTCTTGAATCAGGAAGATTGATTGCTGCTATGTCTCCGGCTTTTGTCTTTTCTGTTTTAGGAAATATTATTAGAACTCAGTATTTGATTCCTAGAGCTAAAGATAAAGATTATGTAGTGTCTCTAATCGCGGGAGCGGTTGTTAATCTAGTGTTAAACTGTTTTTTTATAAAACCTTTTGGTGCTATGGGAGCAACAGTTAGTACAGTATTGGCAGAATTTGTGTTGTCTGGAATGCAGTTTTGGTCAGTTAGAAGAGACTTAAATTTAAAAAGATATTTGAAAAACGGTTTGATATTCTACCTATTTGGTCTGATTATGTACCTGGTTATTATAGCGCTCAAAACTCATTTACCCTATAATATAGTGAGTCTTATTTTACTCATAGCTTTGGGCGGATTCGTATATGTTGCTTTCAGTTGTAGCTATATTTTAATGTCAAGAAACTTACATTTTAAGTTATTGAGGGAAAAGATCAAACGAAAGATTGGATATGAAAAGATATTATAAATTATTATTAAAAAGATTAATGTTTTACCCATTTAGTTGGCTACCTTTAAATAAAAGAAAGCTAGTATTTGATAACTTTGGTGGTCGAGGATATGGGGACAATCCAAAGTATATTGCTGATGAACTATTAAAGCAGGATAAGAATCTTGATATAGTTTGGTTAACAAAGGATATGAGTACTTCTGTGCCTGATGGGGTTAGAAAGGTACGATATGGAAGTTGGAGAGCTTTTTTGGAGTGGAGTACAGCTAAAATTTGGGTCGATAATATCAGAAATTCCGATCGTCCTTGGAAAAGAAAAAAGCAAATCTACTTACAGACGTGGCATGGATCTGATGGCGTTAAATTAGTCGAAAAGGATGTAGAATCAACACTTTCAAAATCCTATCTTGTAATGGCGAAATACGATGGTAGGATATCTGATGGAATCATTTCTAGTTGCCAATTGCAAACAGAACAGTTTAAAAAATCATTTTGGCTAGATGACAATGTTGAAATTTTGGAATATGGTTTACCAAGAAATGATGATTTCTTTTATAGTGAGAAAGTAAGTCACACAAATCAAATCGTCAGAGCTAGATATAATATCTCTTTAGATGAACTAGTCGTTTTATATATGCCTACTTTTAGGGATAATGGATCAACAAAAGCGTATAATCTCGATTATGATAAGGTAATCAGTTCGTTTCAAAAATTCTATAATAAAGAAGTTAGAGTGTTGATTCGTTTTCATCCAAATGTTGATAATACATTTTTTAAAAATGATGATGAAAGATTAATTAATGTGACAGATTATCCGGATCCGCAGGATTTGATGTTTGCAGCTGATATTATGATTTCAGACTATTCATCAGCACCGATAGATTTTATGTTGTTAAATAGAACTATATTTTTGTATATGCCAGATTATGAGGAGTATACAAAATTAAGACCACTAAATCCAAATTTCAACAATCTTCCATTTATTAAATGTTATACAAATCTTGAATTAGTTGAACAAATTTCTAGATTTTCAAAAATGGATTATCATGAATGTATCGATGATTATAAGTTAAAGAACAGACGATTTGATGATGGAGATGCTGCAAGGAAGTGTGCAGAGTGGATAGTGAATCAATTATAAAGAAACTAAAAACGAAAGTTAGACAAGAGGAATAGGATATGAAAAGAGTAATTACTTATGGGACTTTTGATTTGCTCCATTATGGGCATATTAATTTGTTAAAAAGAGCAAAGCAATTAGGCGATTATTTAATTGTAGTTGTTTCAAGTGATGAGTTCAATTTAAAAGAAAAAAATAAAATTTGTTATTTTAATTATGAACATAGAAAAAATTTAGTTGAGGCAATACGATATGTAGATCTAGTAATACCTGAAACTAGTTGGGAACAAAAAAAATCAGATGTAAAAGAGTATCATATTGATACTTTTGTAATGGGCGATGATTGGAAAGGTAAATTTGATTATCTAAAAGAAGAAGGCGTTGAAGTAGTCTATTTGCCCAGAACGAAAGAAATTTCAACAACTAAAATTAAAGAGGATTTAGCAGACTAAATATAGAGTGAAAATGTTGCATTTATATTTTTAATAATTTATTATAGAGAGCACATTGAGTCTAGAGTTTTGCGTTTTTAGGTGGAGGAAGATGGAGACTAAAGAGAATAAAGCAATGGATAATACCACTTTACATGCTATTAAAACATTAGCCTGTTTTAGTGTGGTTGCTATACATATATGGCTACCAGGAAAAATTGGAGCTGTTTATCAGATAATTGCACGATTTGCAGTACCAATGTTTTTTTTGATTTCTGGTTTTTATTCATATAATATTTCAAAGTCTAAAATACAGCAAAGAATAAAAAAAATATTTAGATTAACATTAATAAGTACATTTTTTTATGCAGCTATTTTTATCTATACATTATGGAAAGAAAATAATTTGCAATTTCCTTTTCAGACTTTTAGTTTCACGAATATCATAAGGTTTATATTTTTTAATAGAATATCAGATTTAATAGGTTCTCTGGCTACACCACTTTGGTATCTATATGCTATACTATATATCTATATTTACCTTTATTTTTCTAACAAGAGATTGCTGTTTAGGAAACAAGTGATTGCTATACTTTTGCTACTTGCTTTTATTATTGAATTCATGATTAATGATTCAATTTTTTACAGAAATTTTTTGTTTATGGGAATACCGTTCTTTGGAATAGGGAATTTCTTGGCACAGATAAAAAAGAGGATCATTAATTGTCGAGTGATAAATAAATTATTAATCTTGGGAATGATTATATATCCAATGCTAGTATTTTTTGAGTATTACAGTTTAGGTAATTCTTTTGAACTTTATATAAGTTCAATACTTGCTGTAATAATGTTGATGTTATTTGCAATAAAATTACCTAATGCGATTGATATTGAGATATTGAACGAAATTGGAGAAAAATACACCACTTTTATTTACATAACGCACCAGTTTGTTATTTTGATATTTACAGTGTTAATTTCTAATACTTATATTCTTAAATTTGGGACTATTTTTGTTTTTCTAATATGCTATGGTTTAGGAAAGCTATTTCAATTTGTGAAACAAATCAGATGAAAATAAATAATAGTTGAAAAAATGCAAAACGGATTATTAGTTGAGATCAAATTAGATTTCGTCATGATTATGATTTGTGTACAATGTAGAATATTATATAATCGAAAAGAGGGTTCTGGTGAACTTTCTTTTTGATTATGCCTAGAAGATTAAATATTTTCGGAAAAATGAAAAGGAAAAGTATGCAAAAAATTATAAGTACCCTAATTGTCAAGTCAAGTGCAACAAAGTTGTTCTTCTGATTAAGTGAGTATCTTTCAAGCTGTTTGAGTTAGCTCAAACAGCTTTTTTGCGGACTGATAGCCATGGATTCGTCTAGATCCTTCATTGATAGCCTTTGTATAGTCCTCTAAAAGTGTCGGCTTTAGTTCTTTTAGTGAGGATCCCTTTGGAATGAACTCTCTTAATAATCCATTGAAATTCTCATTTGTACCTCGTTCATAAGATGAATAGGCATGTGCAAAATAAACATCTAATCCCTCTATCTTACTCAATGATGAAAATTCGTTTCCATTATCTGCAGTTATGGACTTAATGGGATAAAGTTTCATACACTCTAAGATTGCTTGATTGACATACTCTTCTTTCTTTTCCACGAGTTTCTTGGTGACGGCATAGCGTGTTTGTCGTTCTACCAAGGTCAGAATAGAAGGTTCTCCTATTGTCTTTCCACCCAGAACAAAATCGATTTCCCAATCTCCAAAACGGGAACGATTATTGATTTCTTCTGGTCTTTCTTCAATTGACTTTCCTAGATGTTTCTTGGTAGAGGGGCGCTTGGTAAATTTCTTACGGATCCGCACTGCTCTTGGTAAATCAATAACCTTAATCTCTAATAAACCTTGATGGATATAGTTATAGAGCGTCTTGGTTGAAGGAACAACTGCATCTACATGTTGGAGTCTATAGGTATGAACAAAGGTATCCACGCTATGCACCCTTGGTTTCTCTCTCATTGCTTCTGTAAATTCTCTCAGAAAGTCATCCGATACACGATCCAGTTTCAGATAATAGCTGGCTTCTCTAGCATGACGATAACGGTTATGAGCAGTATCTGCATAATAGTGTTGGTGATAGACCTTCTGCCCATTTACTTTTTTCACTTGTGTTATGGAACCACGATTAATTTCACGAGTAATAGTAGAGCGATTTCTCCCTAGTCTACGAGCAATCTCAGCAGGTTTGAGTCCTACGCTTAAATAAGCTTCAATTTCCCCTCGCTCAGCTTCAGATAAGTGCTTGTATGATTGATTTGTGGTAGAATAATTAGTGGACATGTTCATCTTCCTTTATACTGTTTTTCGCAACTCTAGTATATCAGACGAACATGTCTTTTTTGTTGCACTTCATTTTACAACAGGGCATTTTTCAGAAAATGCTAAAATCATTCAAAAATTCTGAAAATTCTGTTGACAACTTTTTGAAAAGAGTCTATAATGGGATGTAAATTTTAAAGGAGAAAATGATGAAAAGTTCAAAATTACTTGCCCTTGCGGGTGTGACATTATTGGCAGCTGGTACTCTGGCTGCGTGCTCTGGATCAGGTTCAAGTGCTAAAGGTGAGAAGACATTCTCATACATTTATGAAACGGATCCTGATAACCTAAACTATTTGACAACTGGTAAGGCAGCTACAGCAAATATTACGAGCAACGTTATCGATGGCTTGCTCGAAAATGACCGCTATGGTAACTTTGTGCCATCTATGGCTGAGGATTGGTCTGTATCTAAGGACGGCTTGACTTACACGTATACGCTTCGTAAGGATGCAAAATGGTATACCTCTGAAGGTGAGGAATACGCAGAAGTCAAAGCTCAAGACTTTGTAACAGGACTTAAATATGCTGCTGATAAAAAATCTGATGGTCTTTATTTAGTTCAAGAATCAATCAAAGGATTGGACGCCTATGTTAAAGGAGAAATTACAGACTTCTCTCAAGTAGGAATCAAGGCCCTTGATGATTATACAGTTCAGTACACATTGAACAAGCCAGAAAGCTTCTGGAATTCTAAGACAACGATGGGAGTTTTGGCCCCAGTAAATGAAGAGTTCTTGAACTCTAAAGGGGATGACTTCGCTAAGGGAACTGACTCAAGCAGTATTCTCTACAATGGTCCGTTCTTACTCAAATCAATTGTTGCTAAATCTTCTGTCGAATTTGCGAAAAATCCTAACTACTGGGATAAGGACAATGTCCATATCGATAAGGTTAAATTATCATTCTGGGATGGACAAGATACCAACAAACCAACTGAAGCTTTCAAAGACGGCAGCTTTACAATGGCTCGTCTCTTCCCAACAAGCGCTAGCTACCCAGAGACTGAAAAAACATTCAAAGACAATATCGTTTATACACAACAAGACTCTACTACTTATTTAGTCGGTACGAATATTGATCGTCAGTCTTATAAGTACACTTCTAAGACAACGGATGAAGAAAAAACATCAACCAAGAAAGCTCTTCTAAACAAAGACTTCCGTCAAGCTCTTGCTTTTGGTTTCGATAGAACAGCCTATGCTTCTCAAGTAAATGGTGCAAGCGGAGCTACCAAACTGCTTCGTAACTTATTTGTTCCTCCTACATTTGTACAGGCAGATGGAAAGAACTTTGGCGAAATGGTCAAAGATAAATTGGTGACTTATGGTGATGAGTGGAGCAACGTGAACTTGGATGATGCTCAAGATGGACTCTACAACCCAGATAAGGCCAAAGCAGAGTTTGCTAAAGCTAAGACAGCTCTCCAAGCGGAAGGTGTGAAATTCCCAATCCACTTGGATATGCCTGTAGACCAAACCAATACAACAAAAGTTCAACGTGTCCAATCTTTTAAACAGTCAGTTGAAAAAAACTTAGGATCTGATAATGTGGTTGTCGATATTCAACAACTTCAAAAAGACGATGTCTTGAACATCACTTACTTTGCTGAAACTGCGGCTGGAGAAGACTGGGATATCTCAGATAACGTGGGTTGGTCTCCAGACTTTGCAGACCCTTCCACCTACCTTGATATTATCAAACCATCTGTAGGGGAAAATACAAAGACTTACCTAGGATTTGACTCAGGAACAAACAACGCTGCTGCCAAGCAAGTTGGTTTGGAAGACTACGAAAAAATGGTTGTGGAAGCTGGGGAAGAAACTACTGACGTTTCAAAACGTTATGAAAAATATGCTGCTGCCCAAGCTTGGTTGACAGACAGTGCCTTGCTCATCCCAACAACTTCTCAAACTGGTCGTCCAATGTTGTCTAAGATGGTACCATTTACACTTCCGTTTGCATACTCTGGTAACAAGGGTATGAGCGAAGCCCTCTTGTATAAATACCTAGATGTACAAGATAAGGCAGTAACAACAGAAGAGTATCAAAAAGCTCAAGAAAACTGGTTGAAAGAAAAAGAAGAGTCTAATAAGAAGGCTCAAGAAGACCTCGCAAACCATGTGAAATAATTTTGCAGGATATGAGAAAGGATTTAGTATTCCTCTTGGATGCTAAGTCCTTTTTATATCTTTAAAGCGAGCTTTTAAATTTGAGGTGTCTTGAGAAATTTTTGCGAATTTTCCTTTTTCCTATTGCTTTCTTAGATATTATTTGTTATATTAAAAGCATAATTATTTTTTTATTTATGACAGTTAAGCACGATACTTTCAGAGAAAGGAGTATTTTTAAAAGAAGAAATGTAAACGCTTACTGTGAAGTGAAAGGATTAAGGAGTTTATGGATAAACAATTTTTTGAAAAACGCTGTAAGTTTAGTATTCGTAAGTTTACGCTTGGGGTAGCTTCGGTGATGATTGGAGCGACTTTCTTCGCAGCTAGCCCAGTATTGGCTGATCAAGCAAGGGTTGGTTCAACAACTAATTTGCCGAGTGAACTAGCTGATTTGGATAAAAAGGCTAGTGATGAGGGGCACGATTTTGACAAGGAAGCTGCCGCTCAGAATCCTGGTTCAGCTGAGACTACAGAAGGCCCTCAAACAGAAGAAGAGTTGTTGGCTCAAGAAAAAGAAAAGTCTGAAAAGTCAAGCAATCTGCCAAAAGAATTAGAAGATAAGTTGGAGAAAGCTGAAGACAATGGGCGTGAAGTTGACAAGGATCAGTTGGCCCAAGATACTGGGAAGCTCGTCCCAGAAGATGTGGCTAAGACTACCAATGGGGAATTAAACTACGGCGCAACTGTTAAGATCAAGACGCCATCAGGAGAAGGTAGCGGTATTGTCGTTGCTAAAGACCTTGTCTTGACGGTTTCTCATAACTTTATCAAGGACAGCCAAGACGGTAATATCCGTAAGGTTGTGGACAATGATCAAGGGGATGGAGATATCTATAGCATCTCATATCCGGGATTGCCAGATGTCAAGTTTAGCAAGAAAGATATCATTCATTGGGATCGTGAAGGCTACCTGAAGGGCTTCAAAAATGATTTGGCCCTAGTGAGATTGCGTACAGTTCTCGAAAATACGCCTGTTGAAGTAACTAAAAAACCAGTTGTTAAGAAAATCGGAGATAAACTTCATGTCTTTGGTTATCCAGAAGGGAAATTGAATCCGATTGTCAATACTACAGTTGATTTTGCGGAACCATACGGAGAAGGTGTCCAAGGGATTGGTTACCAAGGAGGCAAACCGGGCGCTAGTGGCGGCGGTATCTTTGATACAGAAGGCAAACTAGTCGGTGTTCACCAAAATGGTGTAGTTGGAAAACGGAGCGGAGGTATTCTCTTCTCACCAGCTCAACTAAAATGGATTCAAGACCACATGCAGGGGATTTCAAGTGTGAAACCAGCAGACTTGGAAGAGAAAGAAAAACAGGCTGAAGAAAAATCAAAAGAGGATAAACCTGCAGCTGCTAAACCTGAAACCCCTAAGACAGTAACCCCTGAATGGCAAACGGTAGCAAAAAAAGAACAGCAGGGAACAGTTACGGTTCGTGAAGAAAAAGGTATCCGCTACAATCAATTGTCTTCAACTGCACAGAACGACAATGGCGATAAACCAGCCTTGTTTGAAAAACAAGGATTGACAGTTGATGCTAATGGAAATGCGACGGTTGATTTAACCTTCAAAGATGATTCTGAAAAGGGCAAATCACGCTTTGGTGTCTTCTTGAAATTTAAAGATACCAAGAACAATGTTTTTGTTGGTTATGACAAAGATGGCTGGTTCTGGGAGTATAAATCTCCAACCGATAGCACCTGGTATAAGGGGGGACGTGTAGCAGCGCCTGAGACAGGAACAATTAACCGCCTATCAATTACCCTCAAGTCAGATGGACAACTCAATGCAACGAATAATGATGAGAAACTCTTTGATACGGTCACTTTGCCAGCAGCTGTTAATGAAACTCTCAAAAATGAGAAGAAAATCGTCCTAAAAGCTGGTTCCTATGGCAATGAGCGAACAGTTGTCAGTGTTAAAACGGACAATCAAGAAGGTGTAAAAGCAGATGATACTCCTGCCCAGAAAGAAACAGGTCCGGCCGTTGACGATAGCAAGGTGACTTATGATACGATCCAGTCTAAGGTCCTCAAAGCAGTGATTGACCAAGCCTTCCCTCGTGTCAAGGAATACACCTTGAATGGTCATACTTTGCCAGGACAGGTGCAACAGTTCAATAAAGTATTTATCAACAAACACGAAGTCACCCCTGAAGTTACCTACAAAAAAATCAATGAGACAACAGCAGAGTACTTGATGAAGCTTCGCGATGATGCTCACTTAATCAATGCGGAAATGACAGTACGCTTGCAAGTTGTGGATAATCAATTGCACTTTGATGTGACCAAGATTGTCAACCACAATCGAGTTACTCCAGGTCAAAAGATTGATGACGAAAGAAAATTGCTTTCTACGATTAGTTTCCTTGGCAATGCTTTAGTATCTGTTTCAAGTGACCAAGCTGGTGCTAAGTTTGATGGGGCTACTATGTCAAATAATACCCATATCAGCGGGGATGATCATATCGATGTAACCAATCCAATGAAAGACCTAGCCAAGGGTTACATGTATGGATTTGTTTCTACAGATAAGCTTGCTGCAGGTGTTTGGAGCAATTCTCAAAACAGCTATGGTGGTGGTTCGAACGACTGGACTCGTTTGACAGCCTATAAAGAAACAGTTGGAAATGCCAACTATGTCGGAATTCATAGCTCTGAATGGCAATGGGAAAAAGCTTATAAGGGCATTGTCTTCCCAGAATACACGAAGGAACTTCCAAGTGCCAAGGTTGTTATCACCGAAGATGCCAATGCTGACAACAAAGTCGACTGGCAAGATGGTGCCATTGCTTATCGTAGCATCATGAACAACCCTCAAGGTTGGGAAAAGGTTAAGGATATCACAGCTTATCGTATCGCGATGAACTTTGGTTCACAAGCACAAAACCCATTCCTTATGACCTTGGATGGTATCAAGAAAATCAATCTCCACACAGATGGTCTTGGGCAAGGTGTTCTCCTTAAAGGATATGGTAGTGAAGGTCACGACTCTGGTCACTTGAATTATGCTGATATTGGTAAACGTATTGGTGGTGTTGAAGACTTCAAGACCTTGATCGAAAAAGCGAAGAAATATGGGGCTCATCTTGGTATCCACGTTAACGCTTCTGAGACTTATCCTGAGTCTAAATACTTTAATGAAAATATTCTTCGTAAGAATCCAGATGGAAGCTACAGCTATGGTTGGAACTGGTTAGACCAAGGTATCAACATTGATGCTGCTTATGACCTAGCGCATGGACGTTTGGCTCGCTGGGAAGACTTGAAGAAAAAACTTGGTGAAGGTCTCGACTTTATCTATGTGGACGTTTGGGGCAATGGCCAATCAGGTGATAACGGTGCCTGGGCTACCCATGTTCTTGCTAAAGAAATCAACAAACAAGGCTGGCGCTTTGCGATCGAGTGGGGGCATGGTGGTGAATACGACTCTACCTTCCAACACTGGGCAGCTGACTTGACCTATGGTGGCTACACTAATAAAGGTATCAACAGTGCTATCACACGCTTTATCCGCAACCACCAAAAAGATTCTTGGGTTGGGGATTATAGAAGTTACGGTGGTGCAGCCGACTACCCACTCCTAGGTGGCTACAGCATGAAAGATTTTGAAGGATGGCAAGGACGGAGTGATTACAATGGCTATGTAACCAACTTATTTGCCCATGACGTCATGACTAAGTACTTCCAACACTTCACTGTAAGTAAATGGGAAAATGGTACACCAGTTACCATGACCGATAATGGTAGCACCTATAAATGGACTCCAGAAATGAAGGTTGAGCTAGTCGATGCAGCAGGTAACAAGGTTGTTGTGACTCGTAAGTCAAATGATGTCAATAGCCCGCAATATCGCGAACGTACAGTAACGCTCAACGGACGTGTCATCCAAGATGGCTCAGCTTACTTGACTCCTTGGAACTGGGATGCGAATGGTAAGAAGCTTCCTACTGATAAGGAAAAAATGTACTACTTCAATACGCAAGCTGGTGCAACAACTTGGACCCTTCCAAGCGATTGGGCAAATAGCAAGGTTTACCTTTACAAGCTAACTGACCAAGGTAAGACAGAAGAGCAAGAACTAACTGTAAAAGATGGCAAGATTACCCTAGACCTTCTAGCAAATCAACCATACGTTCTCTACCGTTCAAAACAAACCAATCCTGAAATGTCATGGAGCGAAGGCATGCATATCTATGACCAAGGATTTAACAGTGGAACCTTGAAACACTGGACCATTTCTGGTGATGCTTCTAAGGCAGAAATTGTCAAATCACAAGGCGCAAATGAAATGCTTCGTATCCAAGGCAATAAGAGCAAGGTCAGCCTTACTCAGAAACTGACTGGCTTGAAACCAAATACCAAGTATGCTGTTTATGTCGGTGTTGATAACCGTAGTAATGCTAAGGCAAGTATCACAGTGAATACTGGCGAAAAAGAAGTGACTACTTATACCAATAAGTCACTCGCTCTCAACTATATCAAAGCATATGCTCATAACAATCGTCGTGAAAATGCTACAGTTGATGATACAAGTTACTTCCAAAACATGTACGCCTTCTTTACAACTGGATCGGACGTATCAAATGTCACTCTGACATTGAGTCGTGAAGCTGGTGATGAAGCAACTTACTTTGATGAAATTCGTACCTTTGAAAACAATTCAAGCATGTACGGAGACAAGCATGATACAGGTAAAGGCACCTTCAAACAAGACTTTGAAAATGTTGCTCAGGGTATCTTCCCATTCGTAGTGGGTGGTGTCGAAGGTGTTGAAGATAACCGCACTCACTTGTCTGAAAAGCATGATCCATATACACAACGTGGTTGGAACGGTAAGAAAGTCGATGATGTTATCGATGGAAATTGGTCATTGAAGACAAATGGACTAGTGAGCCGTCGTAACTTGGTTTACCAAACCATTCCGCAAAACTTCCGCTTTGAAGCTGGTAAGACCTACCGTGTAACCTTTGAATATGAAGCAGGCTCTGACAATACCTATGCCTTTGTAGTTGGTAAGGGAGAATTCCAGTCAGGTCGTCGTGGTACTCAAGCAAGCAACTTGGAAATGCATGAATTGCCAAATACTTGGACGGATTCTAAGAAAGCCAAGAAGGCAACCTTCCTCGTGACAGGTGCAGAAACAGGCGATACTTGGGTAGGTATCTACTCAACTGGAAACGCAAGCAATACTCGTGGAGATGCTGGCGGAAATGCCAACTTCCGTGGTTACAACGACTTCATGATGGACAATCTTCACATTGAGGAAATTACGCTAACAGGTAAGATGTTGACAGAAAATGCTCTGAAGAACTACTTGCCAACGGTTGCCATGACCAACTACACCAAAGAGTCTATGGACGCCTTGAAAGAAGCAGTCTTTAATCTCAGCCAAGCAGATGATGACATTAGCGTAGAAGATGCGCGTGCAGAGATTGCCAAGATTGAAGCCTTGAAGAATGCTTTGGTTCAGAAGAAAACAGCCTTGGTAGCAGAAGACTTTGAAAGTTTGGATGCGCCTGCCCAACCAGGTGAAGGCCTAGAGAATGCCTTTGATGGAAATGTGTCTAGTCTATGGCATACATCATGGGACGGAGGAGATGTCGGAAAACCTGCCACCATGGTCTTGAAAGAACCAACTGAAATTACAGGACTTCGCTATGTTCCACGTGCTTCAGGTTCAAACGGTAATTTGAGAGATGTGAAACTGGTTGTCACAGATGAGTCTGGTAAGGAACATACCTTTACCGTAACTGATTGGCCTGACAACAACAAACCAAAAGACATTGACTTTGGTAAGACAATCAAGGCTAAGAAGATTGTCCTTACTGGTACCAAGACATACGGAGATGGTGGAGATAAATACCAATCTGCAGCGGAACTCATCTTTACTCGTCCACAAGTAGCAGAAACACCTCTTGACTTGTCAGGCTATGAAGCAGCTTTAGCTAAGGCTCAGAAATTGACAGACAAAGAAAATCAAGAGGAAGTGGCTGGAGTTCAGGCAAGCATGAAATATGCGACGGATAACCATCTCTTGACTGAAAGAATGGTCGAGTACTTCGCAGACTATCTCAACCAATTACAAGATAAGGCTGCTAAACCAGACGCTCCTACAAGCAGCAAGGGTGAAGAACAACCTCCAATTCTTGAAGTTCCTGAATTTAAGGGAGGAGTCAATGCGGCGGAAGCGACTGTACATGAAGTACCAGAGTTCAAAGGTGGTGTTAATGCGGCAGAAGTGGCTGTACATGAAGTACCAGAGTTCAAAGGCGGTGTTAATGCGGTTGAAGCGGCTGTTCATGACCTACCTGAGTTCAAGGGAGGAGTCAATGCAGTTCAAGCCTTGGTACACGAATTGCCAGAATACACTGGTGGTGTTAATGGAGTTGAGCCAGCCGTACATGACAAACCAGAGTACACTGGCCCACTAGGTACATCAGGCGACCAGCCAGCACCAACCGTCGAGAAACCAGAGTATAAATTAACACCAGCTCCACTAGCTGATTCAAAGACTCCAAAAGTTAAAGATACTCTGAAAAATGAAGAAAGCAAGAAGGCTCTTCCAGAAACAGGAGCAGAGCAGTCTGATACAGCCCTCTTCCTTGCAGGAATCAGCCTAGCATTGTCAGCAGCCCTCTATGCTGCTAAAAGTAAAAAAGAATAGATATTCTATACTATACTTACCTTGTTTGGATAAATGACTCGAACTCTATAGAAATCAGAGTCGGAAAATGAATCAAACACCCGGAGAGGACCTCTAGGTTCTCTCCTTTTTTCAAAGGAGAAATGATACCGCTTACTCATGTATGCGGATGAAAGGAATAGGAGAAAGATGGATAGACATTTTTTTGAGAAACGCTGTCACTATAGTATCCGCAAATTTGCAATTGGTGCAGCCTCCGTTATGATTGGTGCTAGTATCTTTGGAGCCAATATGGTTCAGGCAGCAGAAACAGTAGCACCTTCAGAATCAGAGGGAAGCATTACCCATGTTCAAGCACTGGATAAGTTACCTGATGATTTAGCCACTGCGCTTGAAAAGGCGGATGCAGAAGCTACAACAGCAGCAAGTCATGAGGAGACTCCAGCGACTGACGAAGGAACCAATCCTACACCAAGTGAAGCGACAAAACCTGAGACAAGTCCTGCAAGTCCCAAGCCAGCAGAAACGCCGAAACCGGTTGAAACACCAAAGGCAGACAATCAACCTTCGGAAACCACTACACCGGCAGTAAAACCAGCTGAAACTGCTACTCCCGCACCACAACCAGCTGAAAAGCAAATCGAAGATAGAGAAGATGTCAACCATCTCGAGGGTGCTACTGTCCAGGCAAGCAACCATGAGACTGGTACCAACTTTACTGCGGATAAAGCTATCGACGGAGATGACAATACTCGTTGGGCTACAGACAAAGATGTACCAAAACCAACTTTTGAATTGACCCTTCCTAAGACAACCCTCATCAAACATGTAGAAATTGACTGGGATCGTCGTCTTCGCAATGGGCAAAATGACCCCAATATCAAATCTTGGAGTCTCTACTATGCAGGTCAAGAAGACGTGGGCGCTAATGGAGAAAAACAATGGAAACTAGCTCATACCAAGACTGGAGATCCAGTTTTAGACGAGAAAGTAGACCTAGCTGACAGTATCAAAGCTAAGTATCTCAAACTTGAGGTCAATGATTACCAAGCGGGAACAATGAACTGGAAAAACGTTGGAATCCAAGAAATTCGAGCCTATTCTAACGTTCCGGACCATAGTAAGGTAACGGACATCCGCCAAGTAACAGAACTAACAGTAGCAGAAGACGGACAGTCTCTTGTCTTGCCTAGCCTACCAGGGGAAGTTAGTCTTATCGGAAGCAATAAACAAGGTGTAATTGACCTTCAAAATCGTATCCATAAACCTCTGACAGATCAACGCGTTAAGGTTATGGTGCAACAAATCAAAGACAGCCATACTTTCACTAAGGAATTTGAAGTAGTCATCAAGGGGTTACATCAGGACGAGGGTGTGGGTGTAAAACCAAAAGTAGCACCAGCTGTTCAACAATGGTATGGAAAAGAAGGTCAATCTTCTATCACTTCAGATACAGTTCTTGCGACAGGAGATTCGGGCTTTGATCAGACTGCAACCTTCTACCAGTCAGACCTTGCAAGCCGTGGATTGGAACTTGCAACAGGTGACAGACAGGCTCAAAAACGAATCGAGTTTAAAAAGGTTGAAAACAAAGGTTATGGCAAGGAAGGCTATGGCATCACTATCCAAGGTGATGTGATTACCATCGAAGCTGCAACGAACACAGGAGCCTTTTACGCAACTCGTACTCTTCTTCAAATGGGAGAAACAGACCTACAAAATGGTGAAATTCGTGATTTCCCAAGTTTCAGTCACCGTGGCTTTATGCTGGATACAGGTCGTAAATTTATCCCTTATGACACCCTCGTAGACATCATGCTCAACATGGCCTACTACAAGATGAACGACTTGCAGTTGCACCTTAATGATAACTATATCTTCCTCAAGGAACACTTGGCAGGTAAGAATCTCTCTCCAGAAGAACAACTTAAGTATGTACTTGAACATGCCAAGACTGGTTTCCGTTTGGAGACAGATATTGTCGGTGAGAATGGTCAAAAATTAACATCAGATGAGCATTATACTAAGGAAGAAATGCAAAATCTGATTAAATTGGCCAAGGCTCTTCATATCAACCTAGTCCCAGAAATTGACACACCAGGTCATGCACTTTCATTTGTTAAAGTTCGTCCAGACCTCATGTATCAAGGACAACTAAGTGCTAACAAGCATAATGTAGAGCGTGTAGCTATGTTGGACTTGGATAACAAGTACGAAGAAACTCTTAAATTTGTCAAATCCGTCTATGACAAACTCCTCGATGGTCCAGATGCACCACTTCATGGGGTATCAACTGTTCATATCGGAACGGATGAATACTATGGCAGCAGAGAAAGCTATCGCCGCTATGTCAATGACCTTATCAAATACATTAAAGGAAAAGGCTATACCCCTCGTATCTGGGGCTCGCTCAGTGCGAAACGTGGGAGCACTCCTGTTGATTGGAACGGAGTAGAAGTTGATATCTGGAGCATTGGCTGGCAACGACCAAATGAAGCCATTGCTCAGGGAGCTAAGATTATTAACATCACGGATGTGCCGACATATAGTGTCCCAAGTGGAAGCAATAGTCAAGCAGCCTACGGGGACTATGCCAACTACGAACGCCAGTACAATAGCTGGACACCGAATGATTTTAGAACAGGTGGAGGTCCACTTCTACCAGCTTCTCATCCAAGTATCCTTGGTGGTGGGCACGCGGTTTGGAATGACAATATCGACCTTCATGAGACAGGCTTGACCTCTTATGATATCTTTAAACGCTTCTTCAAGAGCATGCAAACCACTGCGGAGCGCACTTGGGGATCTGACCGTGCAGCTGCGACCTTTGCAGAACGCACCCTACCAACAAGCCCTTATGCGCCACAGTCAAATCCTGATAGAGCGATTGATCAAAGTGATTTGTTTACTATCAATCCTAAGACAGTGAAGGACTACGCAAGTAAGAAGGTGAAGACAAGCGAGCAAGGATTGGCTTTTGAGAAAGACAGCAGTATCGAAGGCTTGGCTGGTGATGTTGGTCCAAGTCACGTCTTGAAGTTTGATGTAACTGTCACTGGTGACGGTGAACAAATCTTCTCAACAAGTGGGGACAACCGTATCTATCTAGCTGATAAAGACGGCTATCTTGCTTATCAATTTGAACAGTTCCATATCCAGTTCAAGAAGAAACTTGAAAAGAACAAACGCTATCAAATCTCTATCGTGACCAAACCACAATCAACGGAAGTCTATGTGGATGGTGAAAAGATTGAGCGTATCGCAAATCCAGAATACCCTCGCTTTGCCCACAATAGCTTGGTACTACCGCTTGAAAGTATCGGTGGGTTCAAAGGAATCTTGCATAGTGCAGAGTTGTCGGATAAACCATTTGTAAATCCTCGTTTGATTTCAAATGATAAGATTACAGCAACCGCAAGCAGTCAGCAACTTCCAGGAAACGCGACTGAAGGCGCTGTTGAAAAGGCCTTTGACAATGATCCAAATACCTTCTGGCATACTAAGTGGACTGGTGACACTGCGCCATACACCCTTACTATGACCTTGAAAGAAGCAGAAAAAATCAATGGCTTGACGTATCTCCCACGTCCAGGTGGTGGAAATGGTGTTGTGACGCGCTACGAAATCTACGCACAAAAAGATGGCCAAATGGTCAAGGTTTCAGAAGGAAGCTGGGACAACAACGCCCAAGAAAAAACAGTCAACTTTGCGGCAGTACATACCAACAAGATTGAGTTGAAAGTATTGGAAGGCGTTGGTGGTTTTGCAAGTGCAGCCGAAGTTCATCTATTGAAACCTGTCAAAGAAGAGCAAGAAACGCCTGCACCAAGTCAACCAGAAAAACCAACTACACCTGAAAAACCAAAAGTAGACCAAACCGGTGATGGAACAGTTGAATTGGCAGATCAATTCACTGCAAGTAAACCAGCTAGCGAAGACAGCATTGCAGATGCCAGCAAGAGCGCAGACTATCTCAAGAAAGAGTACAAGGTCTTCCCAACGCCACAAAAAGTGACTTATGGAGAAGGAGTCACAGCTCTTCGTAAGCAAGTCAATCTGGTCATGGGCAATCAACTCGATATCTATACTCGTAATCGCTTGAAGAGTGTCTTGCAGGACAATCAAGTATCTTATACAACTGGTAAGGCGGCAATCGCTGGCGCAACCAATATCTATCTTGGGGTGCATGGACAAGGCTCACAAGCAGAGCAAAACTTGTCCAATGTTTCAGCAGGTCTCTTTGACAAGATTGACGCCTATGTCTTGAGCATCAAGGATAATTCGATTTCCATCGTCGGAAAAGACACAGATGCGGTCTTCTATGGTTTGACAACCTTGAAACACATGCTCAAGGAAAGCCAAGTACCAGTCCTTCGAAATGTGACAGTAGAAGATTACGCAGAGCTCAAGAACCGTGGTTTCATCGAAGGTTACTATGGAAATCCATGGTCTAATGCCGATCGTGCAGAGCTCATGCGTTATGGTGGCGATTTGAAATTGAACCAATACTTCTTTGCACCAAAAGATGATCCATACCACAACAAGAAATGGCGTGAACTCTATCCAGAAGAAAAACTAGCTGAAATCCGTGAACTTGCTCGTGTCGGAAATCAAAGTAAAACCCGCTATGTCTGGACTATCCATCCATTCATGAACAACCGCATCCGCTTTGGCAATGAAGCGCATTACCAAGAAGATTTGGCAACCATCAAGGCTAAATTTACCCAGTTGATGAAAGTGGGTGTCCGCGAATTTGGTATCCTTGCAGATGATGCTCCAAGCCCAGTCGGAGGCTACAATAGCTATAACCGCTTGATGCAAGATATGACCAAGTGGTTGACTGAAATGCAGGGAACTTACAGTGGTCTTCGCAAAGAAATGATCTTTGTTCCTGGACAGTATTGGGGTAATGGACGTGAGGATGAGTTGAAATCCCTCAATGAAAATCTCCCAAGTTCAACATCCATGACCTTGACGGGTGGTAAGATTTGGGGTGAAGTCTCTGAAAGCTTCCTTTCAACTCTCAAGAACAATCTATCCGCAGGTGGCAAGACCTATCGCCCAGTTTCACTTTGGATTAACTGGCCTGTAACAGATAACTCTAAACAACACTTGATTCTAGGTGGTGGTGAGAAATTCCTTCATCCAAATGTGGATCCAAGTTTGCTATCGGGTATCATGTTGAACCCAATGCAACAGTCTGAACCATCTAAGATTGCCCTCTTTGCAGGAGCTCAATACTCATGGAAACAGTGGAAATCAGAAGAAGAAGCTAAGAAAATCAATGACATTGCCTTCAACTTTGTAGAAAATGGTCATTTTGAAGATAGCAAAGTATCAGCAGCCTTCCGCGAACTTGGTAAGCACATGATCAACCAAAACATGGATAATCGTGTCGTCAAACTAGAAGAATCTGTAGACTTGGCTCCAAAATTAACAGACTTCATGACCAAGCTCAAAGCAGGTCAGGATGTGACTGCCGAACGTGCAGCCTTGCGAGCTGAATTTGCCAAGATTAAAGAAGCAGCCGAACTTTACAAAGCATCAGGCGACCAAAAGATGGTTGCCCAAATCCACTATTGGTTGGATAATGCAATCGACCAAATGAATGCTCTCGATGCCTTCCTTACAGGAGCTGAAGCCATGGCTACAAACGATGCAGCTAAACTCTGGGATAGCTACTATAAAGGTTTGAAATTGTACGAACAGTCTCAAACTCACACCTTCCATTATGTAGACCATATGGAAAAGGCTGAATTGGGTGTTCAACATATTCGTCCATTTATCCTATCCCTGAAAGAAGTTCTAGCGTCTGAAGTTCAAAAAGTCTTGCATCCAGATCAAATCATCAGTACCTTTATTACCAATCGAACAGGTGTAGAAGGTGGTTTGGCAGAAGTAACGGATGGCGACTTGGCAACCCATGCGATTATTAAATCACCAAACAGCATCAAGACAGGTGATTATATTGGTATGAAGTTCAACAAGCCGGTAGCGATCCAAACCTTGACCTTTGCAATGGGAACGCAGGCAAATCCACGTGATACCTTTAGTAAGGCCGAAGTGCAGTATTTAGATGAAAATGACAACTGGGTAACTTTGAAAGAGCCAAGCTATGTCGGAAATGAATCCCTGCTTAAGTTTGAGAATCTCAACATCAAGGCTAAGGCAGTTCGCATGATTGCGACAGCAGACCGCGAGAACACTTGGTTTGCAGTTCAGGAAATTGCAGTTAACCGTTCAGTTGAAAAATCTCGTAGCCAACAAGCAACGACAGTTAGTCTAAGCTCAAACTTAGTTTACAAACTAAATACCTCAGCCCGTCAAATCACTGATGGCAAGGATAATACAGAAGCCATGATGGCAAATGCTGACGGTAGCAATACGACACCAGTAGATGCTTGGGCACAACTTGACCTCGGTGAAGTCAAGTCAATCACTAAAGTTCGTCTTCGCCAAGGAACGGGTGATAAGCTTGCCGCAGGTGTACTTGAGTACTCTACAGATGGAACTTCATGGCAAGAGTTGGATCGCCTATCAGGAGAACAAACCAAGGAAGTGACCAGAGCGATCAATGCTCGTTACATCCGAGTACGCAATACCAAGGCCCTCGACCTCTGGTGGCGTATCCAAGACTTCTCTGTTGAGACACGCTCTGGAAATAGTGAGTTAACAGACACCAACGTCGACGCCTTGAAGGAAACACCAGTAGTGGATAGCTTGGGCAGTTACGAACTTCAAATTCCAGCTGGAACTAAACTCCCTGCTCATAGCTATCTAGGTATGAAGCTTGACCGTATCCATCAAATCAAGAGCATCCAGCTCCAAGGTCAGGCAAACCCTGCTCTTACTCTAGAGTACTCTGCAAATGCGCAAGAATGGACGCCAGCTAGCCAGTTGACTGATAGATCTGTAGCAAGCCACTTAGTACGTTATGTTCGTCTGGTCAACAAAACAGATCAGGAACAAGCTGTGACAGCCACTTCTCTCCTTGTGACGACTAAAGAAGTGCAACCAACAAAATTGGAATCAACTTCAATGGGAATTCACCCAGCATATGGTAGCAATGATGTTCGTAAACTGAACAACCTAGATCAATTATTTGATGGTGTTTACAACAACTTCGTTGAATTTTCAGACTATGCTCGTAAAGATGGTCATGTGACCTTGAAACTTGGCAGCGAACGCACCATCAAGAAGATTAGAGCCTACATCCAAGACGGAACTCAAAACTATCTTCGTGATGGTAAGATTCAAGTCAGCCAAGACGGTAAAACTTGGACTGATGTCGTTACAGTAGGAGATGGTGTGGCCAATAGCCAACACGATGATTCATTGACAGATGGTTGGACACATGATTCTAAGATGCCAGGAAATCGCTACATCGAAGGTGAATTGACAACACCAGTCAAAGCCAACTATCTCCGTGTCCTCTATACAGCAGACTATGATGCCCGTTTTGTAGGCTTTACAGAATTGGTCATCAACGATGGTGAATTTGTCAAACCAATCAATGATCCAACAGTAGAAGGAAGTAGTGGAGAAAGCCAAGGCAACCTTTATAATAATCTTGTAGACGGAAAAGTCTTGACTAGCTATAAGTCTGAAAAAGACAAGGGCGAGTTGGTTTATCACTTGTCTGAGCCGACCAATGCCAACCACCTTCGTCTTGTTTCCAGTCTTCCTGAAGGAGCGAAAGCACGCATTCTTGCTAGAACACTCAAGGATGGTCAAGACAGCTGGACAGACCTCGGTGCCATTACATCTAGTCTCCAAACCTTCGCTATCCGAAATGGTGGCTCTCTTCTAGACGTCAAATTAGTCTGGGAAGGTGGCAAGGCCGAGTTTTATGAATTGGCGAGCTTCTATCAAGAATTAACAGAAGAATCGGTTCAATCAAGTAAGGGCGAAGAGCCAGCACCTGTTCTTGAGGTTCCTGAATTCACAGGCGGTGTCAATGCAATTGAAGCCTTGGTACATGAACTTCCAGAGTACACAGGCCCAGTAGCAACGGTAGGCGACCAAGCCGCTCCAACAGTAGAGAAACCTGAGTTCAAGGGCGGTGTCAATGCAGTTGAAGCCCTAGTACATGAACTTCCAGAGTACACAGGTCCAGTAGCGACAGTAGGTGACCAAGCTGCTCCGACAGTAGAGAAGCCTGAGTTTAATGGTGGTGTCAATGCAGCTGAAGCCTTGGTACATGAGCTTCCAGAGTATACAGGCCTAGTAGCAACAGTAGGCGACCAACCAGCTCCGACAGTTGAGAAGCCTGAGTTTAATGGTGGTGTCAATGCAGCTGAAGCCTTGGTACATGAGCTTCCAGAGTACACAGGACCATTATCGACAGTAGGCGATCAAGCCGCTCCAACTGTAGAGAAACCTGAGTTTAAACTTAGCTCATTTGCTTCAGATGAAGATAAGACACCGGCACCGGATCTAAAACAAGAAGTGACGAAGCAAGAAACTGCTGAACAAAGCTTGCCAGCAACAGGTGAGAGCCAATCTGACACAGCCCTCTTCCTAGCAGGTGTTAGCCTAGCCCTATCTGCTCTCTTTGTAGCAAGAACAAAGAAAGACTAGTATTCAACAAAACCTCTTAACAAGATTACGAAATCAGTTTCCTATCTTTCCCAATGAGGTTTATAGTACGCAGAAAGCCTGAGAAGAAATCTTCTCAGGCTTTTGCTAATCATATAAATACGATACTGCTATGAAAAAATCACCCAGAATACTCTGAGTGATAAATGTTATGGTTGTGCTGGTTGCGGATTCTGGTTTTGTTGGCCAGGGGTTGTATTTGATTGTTGCGTATTATTGTTAGGATTGGTAGTCGTACTATTATTTGTGCTTGTATTTGTGCTTGGAGTAGTCGAGCTTGACTGAGAAGTCGAGCTCTCAGATGTTGAGCTAGAACTTTCAGGTGTTGGGGCTTGCTGTGGAGCAGGTGTAGTCCATGTAGAACGAGCACCATTTTTAAAGACAAATTCTCCACCTCTGTAGAGTCCTTCTGGCATAGTCCAGTCACCAGGATGATCATCTTCAGATAGATAAGTCATCATCGAACGGTAGACCTTAGCTGCAACATAGAAGCCATCACCAACGATAGGAGTAAGGCGGTTCGAGTAACCAGTCCAAACGGCCATTGAATATTTACGAGTATAGCCAACGAACATTTCGTCCGGAGCTACATAACCCGTATTTTTAATGTAGTTTTCAATCTCATCATCTGTATAGTTTGACGTACCAGTTTTACCAGCTTGTGGTAGCCAAGGGAGGTAGGCTCCTCGACCAGTTCCGTATGCCAAAACGGTTTTCATCATATCTGTCATCATATAGGCTGTCGTTTCTTTCATAGCACGTGTACCAGAATCAGAGAATTCTTTTGAACTGCCATCACTAAAGACAATCTTATTGATATACATAGGTTTGCGGTAGATACCGCCATTGGCAAAAGCAGCATAAGCCGCAGCCATCTTCTCGCTGCTTGCTCCATACTTTTTGTCAGATTCGGTTGTATTACTTGAAATAGCATTAGCATAGTGTATGCTTGGGTAGTCAATACCGAGTCCATTTAGAAACGTCTTGGCACGATCAAGTCCTACTTTCTCTAGCGTTTCTACAGCCGGCACATTCCGTGATTGCTGGAGAGCATACTGGAGTGTTATGTTTCCAAAGTAACTCTTATCCCAGTTATAGACAGGGGTAGAGGTTCCAGGATAATTATAAGGACTATCGTGAACAATCGAAGCAGTTGAATCATAAACGCCGTATTCCAAAGCAGGAGCATAGTCTGTAATAGGCTTCATGGTAGAACCCCAGTCACGGTTAGTTTCTACAGCCTGGTTTATTCCAAAGGAAACGTTACTTGATTGGTGGCGAGCACCTAATTGGGCAATGACTTTCCCGTTTGTGACATCAACGATAGTAGAGGCTACCTGTAACTCATCATCTGGATAGTTGACATACTCGTCCGTATTGTAAATATCCCAGAGACGTTGTTGAACCTTAGAATCAACGTTTGTGTAGACTTCCATACCCGTAGTTAAAAGGTTGTAACCTGTTTCCTGTTCAACTTGGTCAATCACCTCTTTGAGGTAATTATCCATGTATGGAGGATAACTGTTAGCTGATTTTAGGCTTTGAAGTCCATCTGTAATCGGAGTATTAATCGCTTTTTCGTATTGTTCGGCTGTAATGTAACCTTGCCCCTTCATCTCAGAGAGGACGAGATTACGGCGTTCTTGGGCGGCCTCCGGATGCGAGTATGGATCATACTGGTTTGGAGCCTGAGGCATTCCGGCAAGGAGGGCCAATTGGGGGATACTCAAATCTTTGAGGTCTTTGCCATAGTAACTTTGAGAAGCCGTTTGCATTCCGTAGTTCCCGTTTGACATGTAAACCTTGTTGATGTAGTAGGTCAAGATCTCTTGTTTAGTCGCTTTTTGTTCTAGCTGGACGGCGAGCCATGCTTCCTGAGCCTTACGAGAAAGGGTTTGGTCAGAAGTTGACGTAGAGAAATAGGTTAACTTGATCAACTGCTGCGTCAAAGTTGAAGCTCCTTGAAGGCCTCCGCCACCACGAAGATTTCGTAGGGTAGCACCTAGGATACGGATAGTATCGATTCCTCGGTGATTAAAGAAGCGATGGTCTTCAATCGAAACAATAGCGTTGACCAAATCGGTCGGTATTTCGTTTGCTTGCGCATTGACTCGACGTTCTGATCCAAGATCAGCGATGAGTTCATCGTTATTGTCATAAATTTTGCTGGACGTTGTAGCGACCAGTTTACTTTCAGATAGGGCTGGAGCATTGCTAACATAGTAGAGAAAGAGACCTCCGCCCAGCATAATAGCTGCGATAAATACAGTTAAGAAGCAGATACTGATATATTTAGCTATTCGCAGGATAGTTTGTTTGTTCATCTTGTTTTACCACCTAGTAAATGTTCTTTGATAATATCGAGATAGGGAATCTGGGGAAAGGCACCCAGCTCAATCCTATATCCATTTTCTCGAATATATCCAAGTGGCATTGACTTTTGTCCCTTATCTTGATGATAGAAACGAATCAGGTCAACAGCCGGCAATAAATAAGTTTCTTGCTGAGAAGCAAAGTGAAGAAGGACAAAGCAGATTCCTCGCTGGGCAAGGACCTGTTCCATATGCTGAATCTGATGGTGATGGAAATTCTTCATCGGAATCGCATGTTTTTGCCTAGTTTCCTTTGCTTCAAAGTCGATGTAATATCCATCATAAACCCCTGAATAGTCTGTGGTTGAAGCTTGTCTGAAGTAGGCTTCAACGATCTTGGCTCGACTTCGTTGGGGATAATCGACACGTACGATTTGGATGGGAGTCGGTTTCTTGTGAATCACTGCTAACCCATGCGACAAGTAATAATCGTTCGTAGCATTGATCATCTTTTCAAAAGACATTCCCCGATTTGCGAAATTTTTAGTTTGTGACGGGGGAGCTTGTCTCTTCTGTGATGAAATTTTATGTGGATAGTTGACCATAATTCTCCTTATTGGTACAATAACATCACTCTATTATATCATAAATTTACAAAGAAAGGGTTAAAAATGACAACAGCCTTGATTTCAGGTTATTCTGCCTTTGACCTTGGTCTCTTTAATGACAAGGATATTCGCGTTGATATTATCAAAACAGCTATTCGGAGAGACCTGGAGCGTCTAGCGGAGGAAGGGGTGACCTGGCTTGTCTTTACTGGGGCTCTGGGCTTTGAGTACTGGGTACTTCAGGTGGCAAAAGACATGAAAATAGACTATGGATTTCAGCTGGCGACCATTTTTGATTTTGAAACCCATGGCAGTAACTGGAATGAAGCTAATCAAGTGAAGTTGAGCGAATTCAAGCAAGTTGATTTTGTCAAATATGCCTATCCACAGTATGAACACAAGGGACAACTACGTGATTATCAGAAATTTTTACTGGAGAACACAGATACTTGCTACCTTTTTTATGATGAAGAAAACAAAACTAAGTTACAATATTTTTACCAAATGATGAAAAATCAAGTGGACTATGTTACAAGGCAATTAACATTTGATGAGTTAAATGAACTAGCAGAAAATTTTTCTGAAAAGTAACCCTTTGACCTTGATTTTTACTTGTCTTTTTTTATATAATAATACTAGTAACCCAGAATGGAGAGAGACATGGCAAGTATTATATTTTCAGCAAAAGATATTTTTGAACAAGAGTTTGGACGTGAAGTACGTGGATACAGTAAAGCAGAGGTAGATGAATTCCTAGATGATGTGATTAAGGATTATGAAACCTACGCAGCTTTGGTCAAATCCCTTCGTCAAGAGATTGCTGATTTGAAGGAGGAATTATCTCGTAAACCACAGGTGACTCCAACTCAACCAGACTCTATTGAAGTAACAGCTTCTACTTCAATGACAAACTTTGATATTTTGAAACGCTTAAATCGCCTCGAAAAAGAAGTATTTGGTAAGCAAATCTTAGACAACCAAGATTGATAATTGACTAAGGAATGAGTGCAATTTTTGGATAATCGCGTGAAGAGGTTCTCTTTTCATGAGGAAAGTCCATGCTAGCACAGGCTGTGATGCCTGTAGTGTTTGTGCTAGGTGAATCCATAAGCCTAGGGACGAGAAATCGTTACGGCAGTCGAAATGGCTAAGTCTTCGGATAGGTCAGAATAGGCTTGAAAGTGCCACAGTGACGGAGTCTTTCTGGAAACAGAGAGAGTGGAACGCGGTAAACCCCTCAAGCTAGCAACCCAAATTTTGGTCGGGGCATGGAGTGCACGGAAACGAACGTAGTACTCTGACTGCTTGCAGCTCCATGCTGTTAGCGGTAGACAGATGATTATCGAAGGAAGTGGTCCTAGTCACTTCTGGAACAAAACATGGCTTATAGAAAATTGCATATAGGTTGGGGCTGAGAATCTTTCTCAACCTCATTTTTTAAAGTGAACAAGAGAAAGGTCTTGCAAGACTAGAAATGAAAGAACAATTTAATTTAATCGCAACTGTTGCGGCGGGTCTTGAGGCTGTCGTTGGACGAGAGGTTCGAGACCTGGGTTATGATTGCCAGGTTGAAAATGGGCGTGTCCGCTTCCAAGGAGATGTGAAGGCAATCATTGAGACCAATCTTTGGCTTCGTGCAGCGGATCGCATCAAGATTGTGGTCGGAAGTTTTCCAGCTAAGACCTTTGAAGAGCTTTTTCAAGGTGTTTTTGCTCTAGATTGGGAAAACTATCTCCCACTTGGGGCGCGTTTCCCGATTTCAAAGGCCAAATGTGTTAAGTCTAAACTTCATAACGAGCCCAGTGTTCAGGCTATTTCTAAGAAAGCTGTTGTGAAGAAATTACAAAAACACTATGCTCGCCCAGAAGGAGTTCCCTTGATGGAAACTGGTCCTGAGTTTAAGCTTGAGGTGTCCATCCTTAAGGATGTGGCAACTGTTATGATTGACACGACAGGTTCTAGCCTCTTTAAACGTGGTTATCGTACGGAAAAAGGTGGAGCGCCGATCAAGGAAAATATGGCAGCGGCTATTTTGCAACTTTCCAACTGGTATCCAGATAAGCCCTTGATTGATCCAACCTGTGGTTCAGGAACTTTCTGTATCGAGGCGGCTATGATTGCCAGAAAGATGGCACCGGGTCTTCGCCGTTCCTTTGCTTTTGAGGAATGGAACTGGGTCAGCGATCGGTTAATCCAAGAGGTCCGTACTGATGCTGCTAAGAAAATCAATCGTGAGATAGAGCTGGATATTATGGGCTGTGATATTGATGCTCGTATGGTAGAAATTGCCAAGGCAAATGCCCAAGCAGCAGGTGTTGCAGGAGATATCACCTTTAAGCAAATGCGGGTACAAGATTTGCGCTCAAACAAGATCAATGGTGTTATCATTTCCAATCCACCATATGGGGAGCGCTTGTCCGATGATGCAGGAGTTACGAAACTTTATGCTGAGATGGGACAGGTCTTTGCACCACTGAAAACCTGGAGCAAGTTTATCCTGACGAGTGACGAAGCTTTTGAAAGTAAGTACGGAAGTCCAGCAGATAAAAAACGAAAACTTTATAACGGGACCTTAAAAGTGGATTTGTATCAATACTTTGGTCAGCGTGTGAAACGCCAAGAGGTAAAATAGAAAGGTAAACTCATGAGCAAGAAAAGACATGATCGTCATAAAAAAGAACAGCAAGAGCCACAATTCGACTTTGACGAAGCAAAAGATTTGACTGTTGGTCAAGCAATTCGTAAGAATGAAGAGGTTGAGGCTGGAGTATTGCCTGAAGATAATATCTTGGACAAATACATCAAACAGCACCGCGAAGAGATCGAGGCAGATAAGTTCGAAACTCGTCAGTTTGAAAAAGAAGAATTGGCTTCTACTCGAAACTTAGAGGAATTGATCCAAGAAGTTCGTGAAACAAGTGAACTTTCTGGAGAGGTAGAAGGTTCAGATGTGGTTTCCGAGGAATCTATTGAAGAGATAGACAATGAAGAAACTACTCAGTTTGTTCCTCCACTTCAAGATGAAGAAAGTGCTGAAATAGAGCCTCTCGTTTTAACAGAAACAGCATCCAAGGAAATGAATGAGGAAAATGAGGAACAAGAAGAAACCTATACTTCCCTATCACGATCAGTACAGACGGAACCTGAAACAGGCTCTAAAAAGAAACGTCTGATTACTATCGTTTCTGTGGTAGCTGCGATTCTTGTTCTTGCTGGGACGTATTATGTCTACCGTCAGGTATCTCGTTCAAACCAAGAAATTCAGTCTTCTCAATCATCGTCAGGAAATCAAGAATCGCAAACCGACTTGCAAGAGTTCAATACGCTTTATGATTCCTTCTATACAGATGCCAATAAGACTGCTTTAAAAAATAGCCAGTTCGATAAGTTGAGCCAGCTAAAAAACTTGCTAGATAAGTTAGAAGGTAGCCGTGATTATACACTAGCTAAGTCAAAATACGATAGCCTAGCAACTCAAATCAAGGCTGTGCAAGAAGTGAATAATCAGTTTGAAACTCCAGCAATTACTGATGGTGTCTTGGATACCAATGCTAAAGCCAAGGCGGATGCTAAGTTCACGGAAGTTAAAACGGGAAATACAGAGCTTGATAAACTGTTAGCTCAGGCGATTAGTCTTGGTAAGAGTCAACAAACCAGTGCTTCCAGCTCAAGTTCGAGCTCTAGCACGAGTCAAGCAAGCTCAAGTTCAGCTACAGAAAGCAATGCAAGTAGTACGACACCTTCAACAAGCACCACGGCACCAGCTAGAGACACGAATGGTGGTTTGTCTGGCGATGGGGTTAATCTTCAAAGAAGTGCTAGCCGTGTACCGTACAACCAATCAGCTGTAGACGATAGCAACAACCCTGCTTGGACGTTTGCGGATGGTGTATTGGAACAAGTCCTAGCAACATCACGTGCTCGTGGCTATATCACTGGAAATCAATATATCCTAGAACGGGTCAATATCGTAAACGGAAATGGTTATTACAACCTCTATAAACCAGATGGAACCTATCTCTTCACCCTCAACTGTAAGACGGGTTACTTTGTAGGGAATGGTTCTGGTCACGCTGATGACTTGGACTACTAGGAGACCGTTACAAAATTCTTTCCTTTCATAGGTAAAAATGATAAAATAAAACATATTAAACAAGAGGAGTGTCACATGACAAAAGCTAACTTTGGTGTCGTTGGTATGGCCGTAATGGGTCGTAACCTTGCCCTAAATATCGAATCTCGTGGTTATACAGTTGCCATTTACAACCGTAGTAAAGAAAAAACAGAAGACGTGATTGCTTGCCATCCTGAAAAGAACTTTGTGCCAAGCTATGACGTGGAAAGCTTTGTAAACTCAATCGAAAAACCTCGTCGTATCATGCTGATGGTTCAAGCTGGACCTGGTACAGACGCAACTATCCAAGCCCTTCTTCCACACCTTGATAAGGGTGATATCTTGATTGACGGAGGAAACACTTTCTACAAAGATACCATCCGTCGTAATGAAGAATTGGCAAACTCAGGGATTAACTTTATCGGTACTGGAGTTTCCGGTGGTGAAAAAGGTGCCCTTGAAGGTCCTTCTATCATGCCCGGTGGACAAAAAGAAGCCTACGAATTGGTTGCTGATGTTCTTGAAGAAATCTCAGCTAAAGCACCAGAAGATGGCAAACCATGTGTGACTTACATCGGTCCTGATGGAGCTGGTCACTATGTGAAAATGGTTCACAACGGTATCGAGTACGGTGATATGCAATTGATCGCAGAAAGCTATGACTTGATGCAACACTTGCTAGGCCTTTCTGTAGAAGATATGGCTGCAATCTTTACTGAGTGGAACAAGGGTGAGTTGGACAGCTACTTGATCGAAATCACAGCTGATATCTTGAGCCGTAAAGACGATGAAGGCCAAGATGGACCAATCGTAGACTACATCCTTGATGCTGCAGGTAACAAGGGAACTGGTAAATGGACTAGTCAATCATCACTTGACCTTGGTGTGCCATTGTCACTCATCACTGAGTCAGTATTTGCTCGCTACATTTCAACTTACAAAGAAGAACGTGTGCATGCAAGCAAGGTTCTTCCAAAACCAGCTGCCTTCAAATTTGAAGGAGACAAGGCTGAGTTGATTGAAAAGATCCGTCAAGCCCTTTACTTCTCAAAAATCATTTCATACGCACAAGGTTTTGCCCAATTGCGTGTGGCTTCTAAAGAAAATAACTGGAACTTGCCATTTGCGGACATCGCATCTATCTGGCGTGATGGCTGTATCATCCGTTCTCGTTTCTTGCAAAAGATCACAGACGCCTACAACCGTGATGCAGACCTCGCCAACCTTCTCTTGGATGAATACTTCTTGGATGTCACTGCTAAGTACCAACAAGCAGTTCGTGATATCGTAGCTCTTGCTGTTCAAGCTGGTGTACCAGTGCCAACCTTCTCAGCAGCTATTACTTACTTTGATAGCTATCGTTCAGCAGACCTTCCTGCTAACTTAATCCAAGCACAACGTGACTACTTTGGTGCCCATACTTACCAACGTAAAGACAAAGAAGGAACCTTCCACTACTCTTGGTATGACGAGAAATAAGTAGGTCTGCCATGGGGAAACGGATTTTATTACTTGAGAAAGAACGAAATCTAGCTCATTTTCTCAGTCTGGAACTCCAAAAAGAGCAATACCGTGTTGATCTGGTAGAGGAGGGGCAAAAAGCCCTTTCCATGGCTCTCCAGACAGATTATGACTTGATTTTACTGAATGCTCGTCTGGGGGATATGACGGCCCAGGATTTTGCAGAGAGGCTGAGTCGGACAAAACCAGCTTCAGTGATCATGGTCTTGGACCATCGCGAAGAATTGCAGGACCAGATTGAGACAATCCAGCGCTTCGCCGTTTCTTACACCTATAAGCCAGTGATTATTGATCAGCTGGTGGCTCGTATTTCAGCGATTTTCCGAGGTCGGGACTTCATTGACCAACACTGTAGTCAGATGAAGGTTCCAACGTCTTATCGCAATTTGCGTATGGATGTAGAACATCATACCGTTTATCGTGGCGAGGAGATGATTGCTCTGACGCGCCGTGAGTATGACCTTTTGGCCACTCTCATGGGAAGCAAGAAGGTCTTGACTCGTGAGCAGTTGTTGGAAAGTGTTTGGAAGTACGAAAGTGCGACAGAGACCAATATCGTGGATGTTTATATCCGTTATCTACGTAGCAAGCTTGATGTAAAAGGTCAAAAAAGCTACATTAAAACCGTGCGTGGTGTTGGGTACACCATGCAAGAATAGAAAAGCAGTTGCAGTTGTGTAACTGCTTTTTTTGAGGGATTTCTATATATTGACATACAGTCAACTCTTTGCTACAATCAGTTATGGAGGAAAGATCGAATGAAAAAATTTAAAATAATGATGCAAGTTGGACTAGCAGTCTTTTTCTTTGGTTTGCTAGCGACAAGTACAGTATTGGCGGATGATGCTGATTCAGAAGGCTGGCAATTTGTCCAAGAAAATGGTAGAATCTACTACAAGAAGGGGGAACTCAAAGAAACCTATTGGCGAGTGATTGATGGTAAGTACTATTATTTTGATCCTCTATCTGGAGAGATGGTTGTCGGCTGGCAATATATACCTGCTCCACACAAAGGGGTTACGATTGGTTCTTCTCTAAGGCAAGATATTGCTTTTAGACCAGATTGGTTTTACTTTGGTCAAGATGGGGTTCTTCAAGAATTTGTCGGCAAGCAAGTTTTAGAAGCAAAAACTGCTACAAATACCAACAAACATCATGGGGAACAATATGATAGTCCAGCCGAAAAACGTGTTTATTATTTTGAAGATCAGCGTAGCTATCACACTTTAAAAACTGGTTGGATTTCTGATGAAGGACATTGGTATTATTTACAGGAGGATGGTAGCTTCGATGCTCGTATCGACAGTTTAACGGTTGGGGAGCTAGTGCGTGGCTGGACCAATGATAACTCCACTTGGTACTACCTAGACCCAGAAACTGGCATTATGCAAACTGGGTGGCAACAACTTGGCAATAAGTGGTACTATCTCCGTTCATCAGGAGCCATGGGAACTGGTTGGTACCAGGAAGGCTCCACTTGGTATTATTTAGACGAGCCAAATGGCGATATGAAAACGGGCTGGCAATATCTTAGTAACAAGTGGTACTATCTCCGTTCATCAGGAGCTATGGCGACTGGTTGGTATCAGGAAGGTTCGACTTGGTATTATCTAAACGCAAATAATGGTGACATGAAGACAGGCTGGTTCCAGGTTAATGGCAAATGGTACTATGCTTATAACTCAGGCGCCTTAGCAGTGAATACGACTGTAGAAGGCTATTCTGTCAACTATAATGGCGAATGGGTTCAATAATGAAAGGGGCGATTGTGAAGGAAACAATCGCTTTTTTTGTGAAAATATAATAAAATAGATAGGAGGAAATACTACTGTATGAAAAGCAAGACGGTCTTTCCGTCTGGTTAAAGGAAAACATGACAAAAAAAGTTGGTGTCGGTCAGGCACATAGTAAGATTATTTTAATAGGAGAGCACGCTGTCGTTTACGGTTATCCTGCCATTTCCCTGCCTCTTTTGGAGGTGGAGGTGACTTGTAAAGTGGTTCCTGCTGAAAGTCCATGGCGTCTTTATGAGGAAGATACCTTGTCTATGGCGGTCTATGCCTCGCTTGAGCATCTAAATATCAAGGATGCTTGCATTCGTTGTCAGATTGACTCAGCTATTCCTGAAAAACGAGGGATGGGTTCGTCTGCGGCTATCAGCATAGCGGCCATTCGTGCGGTTTTTGACTACTATCAAGCCGATCTGCCTCATGACGTATTAGAAATCTTGGTCAATCGGGCTGAGATGATTGCCCATATGAATCCAAGCGGTTTGGATGCCAAGACCTGTCTCAGTGACCAGCCCATTCGCTTTATCAAGAATGTTGGTTTTACAGAACTTGAGATGAACCTATCTGCTTATTTGGTGATTGCAGATACAGGTGTGTATGGGCACACTCGTGAAGCCATCCAAGTGGTCCAAAGCAAGGGTAAGGATGCTCTGCCGTTTTTGCATGCCTTGGGAGAATTGACCCAGCAGGCAGAAGATGCGATTAGACGAAAAGATGCTGAAAAACTGGGACAAATCCTCAGTCAAGCGCATTTACATTTAAAAGAAATTGGTGTCAGCAGCCCTGAGGCAGACTCCCTCGTTGAAATGGCTCTTAGCCATGGTGCTCTAGGTGCCAAGATGAGTGGTGGTGGGCTAGGAGGCTGTATCATAGCCTTGGCAACCAATTTGACACACGCTCAAGAACTAACAAAACGATTAGAAGAGAAAGGAGCTGTTCAGACATGGATCGAGAGCCTGTAACAGTACGTTCCTACGCAAATATTGCCATTATCAAATACTGGGGAAAGAAAAAAGAAAAAGAGATGGTTCCTGCTACTAGCAGCATCTCTCTGACGTTGGACAACATGTACACAGAGACGACCTTGTCGCCTCTACCGAAGGATGCGACGGCTGATGCATTTTATATCAATGGTCAGTTACAAAATGATGCTGAACATACTAAGATGAGTAAGATTATTGACCGCTACCGTCCAGATGGTGGGGGCTTTGTCCGTATTGATACCCAAAACAATATGCCGACTGCGGCGGGCTTGTCCTCTAGTTCTAGTGGTTTGTCCGCCTTGGTCAAGGCTTGTAATGCTTATTTCAAGCTTGGTTTGAATCGGAGTCAGTTGGCGCAGGAGGCTAAGTTCGCTTCAGGTTCTTCCTCTCGCAGTTTTTATGGACCACTAGGTGCTTGGGATAAGGATAGTGGGGAAATCTACTCTGTTGATACAGACCTGAAACTAGCTATGATTATGTTGGTGCTAGAAGACAAGAAAAAACCAATCTCTAGCCGTGATGGGATGAAACTTTGTGTGGAAACCTCGACGACTTTTGACGACTGGGTGCGTCAATCTGAGAAGGATTATCAGGATATGCTGGTCTATCTCAAGGAAAATGACTTTGCCAAGGTTGGTGAATTAACGGAGAAAAATGCTCTAGCTATGCACGCTACGACCAAAACAGCATCACCAGCCTTTTCTTATCTGACCGATGCAAGCTATGAAGCCATGGACTTTGTCCGCCATCTTCGTGAGCAAGGAGAAGTCTGCTACTTTACTATGGATGCTGGCCCCAATGTTAAAGTCCTCTGTCAAGAGGAAGACTTGGAGCATCTATCTGAAATATTTGGTCAACGTTATCGCTTGATTGTGTCAAGAACAAAGGATTTGAGTCAAGATGATTGCTGTTAAAACTTGCGGAAAACTATACTGGGCGGGTGAGTATGCTATTTTAGAGCCAGGGCAGTTAGCCTTGATAAAGGCTATCCCCATCTATATGAAGGCTGAGATTACCTTTTCCGACAGCTACCGTATCTACTCAGATATGTTTGATTTCGTAGTGGACTTGACACCAAATCCTGACTACAGCTTGATTCAAGAAACGATTGCTTTAGTGGAAGATTTCTTGACCTATCGAGGTCAGGATTTAAGGCCTTTTTCTCTAGAAATCAGTGGAAAAATGGAACGGGAAGGCAAAAAGTTTGGTCTGGGTTCTAGTGGTAGCGTCGTTGTCTTGGTGATCAAGGCCCTACTGGCTCTATATGATATTACGGTTGATTCGGAACTCTTGTTCAAGCTGGCTAGCGCGGTCTTGCTCAAGCGAGGCGACAATGGTTCTATGGGAGACCTTGCCTGTATTGTGGCAGAGAATTTGGTTCTCTACCAGTCGTTTGATCGAAAGAAGATAGCTACGTGGTTGGAAGAAGAAAACTTGGCGACAGTTTTGGAGCGCGATTGGGGTTTTTCTATCTCACAAGTAAAACCAGGTCTAGAATGTGATTTCCTAGTGGGATGGACCAAGGAAGTGGCTGTATCGAGTCAAATGGTTCAGCAAATCAAGCAAAACATAGACCAGAACTTTTTAACTTCCTCAAAAGCAACGGTATCTGCTTTGGTAGAAGCCTTGGAGCAGGGGAATGCAGAAAAAATCATCGAGCAGGTGGAAACAGCCAGCCAGCTCTTAGAAGGCTTGAGCCCAGATATATACACACCTTCGCTGAGACAGTTGAAAGAAGCCAGTCAAGATTTGCTGGCTGTTGCCAAGAGTAGTGGCGCTGGTGGTGGTGACTGTGGCATTGCCTTGAGTTTTGATGAGCAATCAACTGAAACCTTTAAAAATCGCTGGGCCGATCTGGGGATTGAGCTCTTATACCAAGAAAGGATAGGACATGACGACAAATCGTAAGGACGAGCACATCCGCTATGCCCTTGAGCAAAAAAGCTCCTATAATAGCTTTGATGAGGTTGAGTTAATCCACTCTTCGCTACCGCTCTATGACCTAGATGAGATTGATTTGTCTACAGAATTTGCAGGTCAAAAGTGGGACTTTCCTTTTTATATCAATGCCATGACGGGTGGGAGCAAAAAAGGTAAAGAAATCAATCAAAAACTGGCTCAGGTGGCAGAAGCCTGTGGGATTTTGTTTGTAACGGGCTCTTATAGTGCAGCTCTCAAGGATCCAACAGACGACACTTTTTCTGTCAAATCTAGCCATCCAAATCTCCTCCTTGGCACCAATATTGGATTGGACAAGCCTGTTGAGTTAGGACTTCAGACTGTGCAAGAGATGAATCCACTTCTCCTGCAAGTGCATGTTAATGTCATGCAGGAATTGCTCATGCCTGAGGGAGAAAGGAAGTTCAGAAGCTGGCAATCGCATCTAGCAGATTATAGCAAACGCATCCCTGTTCCTCTTGTTTTAAAAGAAGTCGGTTTTGGCATGGATGCCAAGACCATCGGGAGAGCCTATGAACTGGGTGTTCGAACCTTTGACCTGTCAGGTCGTGGTGGTACCAGTTTTGCCTACATTGAAAACCGTCGTAGTGGTCAGCGTGACTACCTCAATCAATGGGGACAATCCACCATGCAAGCCCTTCTCAATGCCCAAGGCTGGAAAGACAAGGTCGAACTCTTGGTCAGTGGAGGTGTTCGGAACCCGCTTGATATGATTAAGTGCCTGGTCTTTGGAGCCAAGGCTGTGGGACTGTCACGTACCGTTCTAGAGTTGATTGAAACCTATTCCGTCGAAGAGGTGATTGGCATTGTCCAAATCTGGAAAGAAGATCTGCGTTTGATCATGTGTTCCCTTAACTGTGCCACCATAGCGGATTTGCAAAACGTAGACTATATTCTTTATGGCAAACTCAAAGAAGCAAAAGATCAGATGTAGAGAGGTCGGGACAAGAATCCCGCCCTTTTTTGTAGCCTTTTGTCAACTGTAGTGAGTTGATGAAACCAAGCTTGTACGAGCGATTTCTGTCCCATCTCCTTTTTCCATCCTCAGACCGAGGTGACTTTTTTGAATTGTGATAAAATAGAAGGGAGAGGATGCAGCTATGAAAAAATTTCAAATCTTTTTATTTATTGAAGCCTGTCTATTGACGGGAGCTCTGATTTTGATGGTATCAGAGCATTTTTCGCGTTTTCTGCTGATTCTATTCCTCTTTTTGCTCTTGCTCCGCTATTATACAGGGAAAGAAGGCAACAATGCTTTTCTCCTTGTTGCAACCATTCTTTTCTTTTTCATCGTCATGCTCAATCCCTTTGTGATTTTAGCTATCTTTGTGGCAGTTATCTATAGTCTCTTTCTTCTTTATCCGATGATGAATCAAGAAAGAGAGGAGACGGACTTGGTCTTTGAAGAGGTGGTGACGATTAAAAATGAACGCAATCCTTGGTTTGGCAATCTCCATCATTTCTCTAGTCACCAGACCTGCCAATTTGATGATATCAACCTCTTTCGCCTCATGGGCAAGGACACCATTCATCTAGAAAGAGTTATCCTAACCAATCATGACAATGTCATTATCCTTAGAAAAATGGTCGGAACGACTAGGATTATCGTACCTGTAGATGTGGAAATCAGCCTCAGTGTCAACTGTCTTTATGGAGATCTTACCTTCCTTCATCAACCTAAGAGATCCCTTCGTAATGAACACTATCATCAGGAAACCAGAGACTACCTCAAGAGTAACAAGAGCGTCAAAATTTTCCTAACCAGTATGATTGGAGATGTGGAGGTGGTTAGAGGATGAAAAAGCAATCCTATCTATTAATCGGGCTGACTTCTCTCCTTTTTATCCTCTTTTTGACCAATAGTCTACTGGATATTCTCAATCTTGATTGGTCCTATTTGCTACAAGATATCGAAAAACTGGAAAAGTTAATCTTCTTGATCTTTGTCTTTAGTCTTTCCATGTCCTTCTTTTTTGTCCTCTTTTGGAGGGTGATGGAAGAAATTTCTCGCAGAAAAATGCAGGTCAATCTCAAGCGCTTATTAGCAGGGAAAGAACTAGTTTCTTTTGCAGATCCAGACTTGGATGCCAGTTTCAAGTCCTTATCTGGTAAGCTCAATCTTTTGACAGAAGCTGTTCAAAAGGCTGAAAACCAAAGCCTAGTCAAGGAAGAAGAAATCATCGAGAAAGAACGGAAGCGGATAGCGCGTGACTTACATGATACGGTTAGTCAGGAGTTGTTTGCGGCGCATATGATTTTATCAGGTGTCAGTCAGCAGGCTTTGAAGCTTGATAGAGAAAAGATGCAGATCCAGTTGCAAAGTGTCGCAGCCATCCTCGAAACAGCCCAGAAAGATCTACGGGTCTTGCTCTTGCATTTGCGACCCGTTGAGTTGGAAGACAAGAGTCTGGTTGAAGGGATTCAAATTCTCTTAAAAGAACTTGAGGACAAGAGTGATCTCAAGGTAAGTCTCAAGCAAAATGTGTCTAAATTGCCTAAGAAAATCGAAGAGCACATCTTCCGCATTATTCAGGAGTTGATCAGCAATACCCTTCGCCATGCTCAGGCATCTTGCTTAGATGTCTATCTCTATCAGACAGATGTTGAATTGCAGCTAAAGGTAGTGGACAATGGGATTGGTTTCCAGTTAGGGAGCTTAGACGACTTGAGTTATGGACTGAGAAATATTAAGGAGCGGGTCGAAGATATGGCAGGTACTGTTCAACTCTTGACAGCACCTAAGCAAGGACTAGCGGTTGATATCCGTATTCCCTTGCTAGATAAGGAATTATAAAGGAGTAGAGATGAAAATTTTACTGGTAGATGACCATGAAATGGTCCGATTGGGCTTGAAAAGCTACTTTGACCTCCAAGACGATGTAGAAGTTGTGGGCGAGGCGGCCAATGGGTCTCAAGGTATTGAGTTGGCCTTGGAACTGCGCCCAGATGTCATTGTCATGGATATTGTCATGCCTGAGATGAATGGGATTGATGCTACCTTGGTCATCCTCAAAGAATGGCCTGAAGCCAAGATTTTGATTGTGACCTCTTACTTGGACAATGAAAAAATCATGCCGGTCTTGAACGCTGGTGCCAAAGGCTATATGCTAAAGACTTCTAGTGCAGACGAGCTACTCCATGCCGTTCGTAAGGTGGCTGCTGGCGAGCTGGCCATTGAACAAGAGGTCAGCAAGAAAGTCGAATACCACCGCAATCATATCGAGCTTCATGAGGACTTGACTGCGCGTGAACGAGATGTGCTTCAACTCATTGCCAAGGGCTACGAAAATCAACGGATCGCAGATGAACTCTTCATCTCTCTCAAGACGGTCAAGACCCATGTGTCCAACATCCTTGCCAAGCTTGAGGTTAGCGATCGCACCCAGGCAGCGGTCTATGCCTTTCAGCACCACTTGGTCGGGCAGGAGGACCTTTAGATGAGTCTTGCAGAGTTACTTGAGGAGCTAGAAGCAGCAAAAGACCCTGAGAAAGCAGACCCAATGGAAGCCTATATGCGCCATCAATTTTCCTTTCTAGGTATTGCGGCGCCAGAAAGAAATGCGCTCTATAGAAAATACTTTCCAAGCGCGAAAAAAACAAAGATTATCGATTGGGATTTTGTAGACACTTGCTGGGAAAAGGAGCCTAGAGAATACCAATATGTGGCTGCCAACTATTTAAAAGCCATGCAGTCTTATCTAACGAAGGACGATTTGCCTAAGCTTGAGTACCTTGTTGTGACCAAGTCTTGGTGGGACACGGTAGATATCCTAGATCGAGTAGTAGGAAGTTTGGTAGCCGACCATCCGGAACTTGAAGAAGTGATTTTAAAATGGAGCCTATCAGACAATATCTGGTTGAGGCGAGTCGCTATTGACCACCAGTTGTTAAGAAAAGAGAAAACGAATGTCCAACTGATGGAAAAGATCCTACTAAACAATCTGGACCAGACAGAATTTTTTATCAACAAAGCCATCGGTTGGGCCCTAAGAGACTACTCTAAAACCAATCCTGAATGGGCAGCACGTTTCATTGAAAAAAATAAGAAACGAATGGCTGAACTTAGTATCAAGGAAGCGAGCAAGTACCTCTAGCACTATTGAAAAGCGCATTCATTACTTGAAAAAAGTCGCTATTATATGGTATAATGGACTGTATTAAAAATTTTAAGGAGAAATGACAGAATGTCTGTATCATTTGAAAACAAAGAAACAAACCGTGGAGTCTTGACTTTCACTATCTCTCAAGACCAAATCAAACCAGAATTGGACCGTGTATTTAACTCAGTAAAGAAAACTCTTAACGTTCCTGGTTTCCGTAAAGGTCACCTTCCACGCCCTATCTTCGACCAAAAATTTGGTGAAGAAGCTCTTTATCAAGATGCAATGAACGCACTTTTGCCAAACGCTTATGAAGCTGCAGTAAAAGAAGCAGGTCTTGAAGTGGTTGCACAACCAAAAATTGACGTAACTTCAATGGAAAAAGGTCAAGACTGGGTTATTACAGCTGAAGTCGTGACAAAACCTGAAGTAAAATTGGGCGACTACAAAAACCTTGAAGTGTCAGTAGATGTAGAAAAAGAAGTTACAGACGCTGACGTTGAAGAACGTATCGAACGCGAACGCAACAACTTGGCTGAATTGGTTATCAAAGAAGGCGCTGCTGAAAATGGCGACACTGTTGTGATCGACTTCGTTGGTTCTATCGACGGTGTTGAATTTGACGGTGGAAAAGGTGAAAACTTCTCACTTGGACTTGGTTCAGGTCAATTCATCCCTGGTTTCGAAGACCAATTGGTTGGACACTCAGCTGGTGAAACTGTTGATGTTCTTGTAACATTCCCAGAAGACTACCAAGCTGAAGACCTTGCAGGTAAAGAAGCTAAATTCGTAACAACTATCCACGAAGTAAAAGCTAAAGAAGTTCCAGCTCTTGATGATGAACTTGCAAAAGATATCGACGAAGAAGTGGAAACACTTGCTGAATTGAAGGAAAAATACCGCAAAGAATTGACTGCTGCGAAAGAAGAAGCATACAAAGATGCCGTTGAAGGTGCAGCAATCGATAAAGCTGTAGAAAATGCTGAAATCGTAGAACTTCCAGAAGAAATGATCCACGAAGAAGTTCACCGTTCAGTAAATGAATTCCTTGGAAACTTACAACGTCAAGGGATCAACCCTGACATGTACTTCCAAATCACAGGAACTACTCAAGAAGACCTTCACAAACAATACGAGGGAGAAGCTGAGTCACGTACGAAGACTAACCTTGTTATCGAAGCAGTTGCCAAAGCTGAAGGATTTGACGCTTCAGAAGAAGAAATCCAAAAAGAAATCGAGCAATTGGCAGCAGACTACAACATGGAAGTTGCACAAGTACAAAACTTGCTTTCAGCTGACATGTTGAAACACGATATCGCAATCAAAAAAGCTGTTGAATTGATCACAAGCACTGCAACAGTAAAATAATCTTAAAAGAGAAAAGAGCCCACCTGACTAGGTGGGCTTTCTGCTGTACTATTTTCCAAAAATCTCTTTTAAGTCTGCATCTGTAATCCCAATCATGGCTGGGATGCTAGACCAGTTTTCCTCGGTGAGGATGTAGGAGAGTTCAGAGTCACTTGCTGTGGCAGTTTCAGAGAAGGCTTGTTTACTTTCTTCAATATTATTTTCAATTAGATCACTGAAGCGCTCAATCAGATAGGTCTTACGGGCAGTTCCGATATGTTTAACTGCATAGTCAAATGCCTGTAATTCGCCAAGAAGGATGAGTTTGCTCTTGGCCCGTGTGATAGCTGTGTAGATGAGATTGCGTTCCAGCATGCGCTTACTGGCACTGGTAATAGGCAGGATGACAACGGGAAACTCACTCCCCTGCGACTTATGAATACTCATGGCATAAGCCAGGCGGATCTTGTACCATTCGTTACGTGGGTAGATGACCTCATTTCCATCAAAATCAATGACAATCTCGTCTTGTTTGGACTCGGTGTATTTTCCAGGAATCAAATCTGTGATGTAGCCTAGGTCTCCATTAAAGACATTGACTTCGGCGTCATTGACTAGGTGAATGACCTTGTCACCCTTGCGATAGAAGCATTTGGGAGCTTCAAAACTGAGTTGGTCTTTTTGTGGTGGATTGAGCAGGTCTTGCATGAGCTGGTTGATGGCGTCAATGCCAGCAGTTCCTCGATACATAGGCGCTAGCACCTGAATATCACGAGCCGGAATGCCACTTCTGAGGGCAGCACCAAGAATTTTCTCAATCGTAGCTGGGATATGGCCACTAGCGATTTCAAAGTAGGAACGGTCAGCTTTTTTCTGGGTAAAGTCAGCTGGCAAGATGCCTTGTCGAATTTGACTCGCCAAGGTAACGATAGTTGATTCTTCGCTCTGACGGTAAATCCGTTCCAAGCGAGTCTGCGGAATCAGTTGAATCTGGAGTAGGTCAGCTAAGACTTGTCCAGGACTGACAGAAGGTAACTGGTCGCTATCACCCACGATGAGAATTTTACTATTTGAGGAGATATTGGAGAAGAGTTGGTTAGCTAGCCAAGTGTCCACCATAGAAAACTCATCCACGATGATGAAGTCGGCATCCAGATAATCTTCCAGATGGCTGGTATCATCATCTCCCGTCATTCCCAAATGGCGGTGTATGGTAGCACTTGGCAATCCTGTCAATTCATTCATGCGCCGAGCGGCTCGACCAGTTGGGGCAGCGAGAAGAATAGGTAAGTTGCTCTTTTTCTTGAGATTGAGTCCTTCAAGCAGGGCATAGACAGCGATAATCCCATTGATAACAGTGGTTTTACCTGTACCAGGTCCACCTGTCAGGATAAAGACTTTGTTCTGGATGGCGTCACAGATAGCTTGCTTTTGGATACTATCGTATTGGATACCCAGTTCTTCCTCAACACTAGCGATATGCTTTTGAATGGCTTCCAAATCATGACTCTTTTGCTTTCCTTTTTCGAGGATACGAACCAAGTTATTGCGGATGCCTTCTTCGGCGAAAAAGAGGCTGTTATCAAAGATTTTGGTATCTACCTGTTGGATTTTATCTTCTTCGATCAAATGAGCTAATTCCTGAGCTACTTGGCTGGGATCGAGTTCCACGGGACGGGAAGACTCGAGGAGAGTAAGTGTCTGTTCCAGCAAATCTCGAGCCTCCATATAGGTATCGCCCGTATCCATACAACCTTGAAAGAGACTGTGGACAAGGCCAGCACGGAAGCGTTCAGGAGCTTGACTTTCGATGCCTAGTTCGGCAGCTAATTGGTCGGCGATGGTAAAACCCAAGCCTTTGATATCCTCGACCAGCTGGTAGGGATAATTTTCAACCACATCAAGAGTTTCCTCCTTGTAAAAGTCTTGAATCTGAAAGGCTAGTTTATTGGGAATGCCGTAGTTGGCAAGTTTAGCCAAGACCATTTCTGTCCCATAGTTGAGACGGAGGGTGGAGACAAAAGCCTCACGGTTTTTGGTAGAGAGTCCAGCAATGCTTTCCAGCTTTTCAGGATGCTCCAGAATTTCGTCTATGGTATTGTCACCATAGCTATCAACGATTTTTTGGGCCGTTTTGAGACCAATCCCTTTGAAATGGCTACTAGAAAAGTACTTGACTAGCCCATTTTTAGTTGGTTTTGCCCGCTCATAACGGCTGATCTGAAGCTGTTCCCCATACTTGGAGTGCTGAACGATTTGTCCCCAAAAAGTGTAGTCTTCCCCTTCAATCACGTCCGCCATGGTTCCTGTAACGATGATTTCAAAATCGTCAAAGTCCTCCACATCGGTATCTTCGATATCTAAGAGGAGGATGCGATAAAAATTACTGGGATTTTCAAAAATAATGCGTTCAATGGTGCCTGAAAAATAAACTTCCATAGGTTTCCTTTACATGAGTTCGTGAGAATTGGTCTCTTGGCCACTTTGAAAAGCTAGATGACGAAAAGGTTTTTCTCGCAATAGAAAAAGAGACTGAGACTTAGCGTTCTCGGCCTCTTCCTTATCTTAAAAAGTTCCGATACGGTTAAGTGGCCAGAAACGGAATTTTGCTTCGCCTTTGATATCGCTGGCCTTGAAAGTACCGACATGACGGCTGTCGCTAGAGACTAAACGATCGTCACCAAGGAGAAGGTACTCTCCTTGAGGGACAGTAAAGCTGAAGCTGGTATTGGAATTGACATCGACCGTAAAGGCCTGTGCTTTTTGAGCAAGTTCTCTAAAGTAAACTCCCTTATTGCCTTCAAATCCTTTTCCAGTATAGGTGTTTTGCAACTTTTCTGTTTTGAACAAGTTGAGGTATTCAGCTAGGTAGGGTTCATCCGTTTCCTTATCGTTGATAAAAAGTTTATCATTTTCGTAGCGGATGGTATCTCCAGGCATACCGATGACCCTTTTGACGATGTCTTTATTTCCATCATCTTCATGGGCAACTACGATGTCGAATCGGTCAATTGGGAGATGTTTAACAACGAAGAGAACTTCTCCATCGGCTAGGGTAGGGTCCATCGAGTGTCCTTCCACGCGGACATTGCTCCAAAGAAAGATACGGCTAAGACCTACCAGCGCGATAATCAGGAAGAAAACTCCCCATTCTTTTAGAAATGTTTTAAACGAATTCATAATTTACCTTTCTAGAAGTGCTTTGGCTTTTTCAGTATTTTTAAAATGCAGTTTGGCACAGAAATGAAGTCCTTTCATGCCATAGGCTTGAAGGATTTTGCTAGCAACCTTATCAGATGCAGTTCCAGCGCCACTTGGCAGTTGATAGCCTAGTTCTCGTCCAAGATTTTCTAAGTTTTCGAGGAAGAGATCACGCGCGATGATGGAGCTAACCGCAACAGCCAGGTATTTGCCCTCAGCTTTTTCTTCCAAAGTGATCTTGTTTGGAAAATGATTGGCTTCTTGCGCCAAGTACTTGTCATAGTTTTTAGCGCTTGTAAAAGCATCAATGACGATTTTTTCTGGCTGGACTCCTTTTTGAAGCAGGAGAAAAATAGCCTGATTGTGAAGGGCAACTTTTACAGAAACAGCATTGTAACGCTCTCCGATAACTTCGTTGTACTTGCTCGGTGAAAGGAGAAGCGCTTGGTGCTGGATTTTTTCCTTGAGAATAGGGGCAATTTGACGAATCTTTTGATCTGTCAGAGTCTTAGAATCCCCCACACCGAGTTTTCGCAAGAAGTCGTGCTGATCAGGTGTCACGAAGGAAGCCACGACAGCCAGAGCACCAAAGTAGGAACCATTTCCCACCTCATCAGTCCCAATCATAGGAAAATCTTGTCCACTGGTTTCCTCTACAACTTGATAGCCAAAGAAACTGGCGTATTGCTCAGCAGCTTCGCCCTGCAGGAGGACTTTTCCAGAAGTATAGATGGAAACTGTTGCCTGAGGGAATCGCAAAAAAAAGCGAATATAGGGATTTTTACTAGGACTGAGAGCCTTCTGATACTGACTTAAAAAGCTCTGAATTTCCTGTTCACTTGGTGTGAGTGTGATACTTGCCATAGTCTCTATTGTACCACAAAAGCAGGAGAATTGGTAAAAACTGACAAAGTTAGCGAAATTTGGTATAATATCGTGAGGTGAATTTTATGGCAAATCTAAATCGATATAAGTTTACATTCGGGAAAAAGACATTAACCTTGACAACCGAGCATGACAACCTCTTTATGGAGGAAATTGCCAAGGTTGCGACTGAAAAATACCAAGCAATTAAAGAACAAATGCCTGGGGCGGATGATGAAACCATTGCGCTTCTTTTGGCGGTCAATTGTCTGTCTACACAACTCAACCGTGAGATTGAATTTGATGACAAGGAGCAAGAGTTGTTAGAACTCCGCCACAAGTTGATTGCTGTTAAACAAGAACAGAGCAAGATTGAGGATTCCCTATGATTTCAATCCTACTCTTATTGGTTCTGGCTTGGGGTTTTTACATCGGCTACCGTAGAGGCTTGGTCCTGCAAGTTTATTATTTCCTCGTTGCAGTGATTTCAGCCTTTGTTGCGGGACAGTTTTATAAATCACTGGGAGAACACTTCCACTTGCTTGTCCCTTATGCCAATCCTCAGGAAGGACAGGGCACCTTTTTCTTCCCTTCAGACCAGCTTTTTCAGCTAGACAAGGTCTTTTATGCGGGTCTGGCCTACCTTCTAGTTTTCGGAATTTGTTACAGTATCGGACGTTTTATCGGTTTGTTCCTACACTTGATTCCAACTAAAAAGCTCGATGTCAAATGGTTCCGTATCGGAGCAGGCCTATTGTCGCTATTGGTAACCTTATTTGTCTTGCAAATGGCTCTGACCATTCTTGCAACGGTGCCTCTGGCAGTCATTCAAAATTCACTCGAAAAAAGTATAGTAGCCAAAAACATCATCCAAAGTGTCCCTTTTACGACAAACTTCATCAAACAACTCTGGGTGACAAATTTAATCGGATAAAAAGGGCGGGATTTTTCCTAGCCCTTTGTTTACAGATTGGACAACTAGGGACAGGTAAAGTCCAAAAATCTCTAGGTACAACAATCTTGTAAACAAGTATACAAGGAAAAAATATGAATACAAAAATACTAGAAACCTTAGAATTTAATAAAATCAAAGCCTTGTTTGAATCGCATCTCCTGACAGAACAAGGGCTAGAGGAGTTAAAAGCCTTGGCTCCAACTGCCAAGGCGGATAAGATCAAGCAAGCCTTTACAGAGATGGAGGAAATGCAAGCCCTATTTGTGGAGCAGCCTCACTTTACAATCCTAGCGACACGTGAAATCTCAGCTGTTTGCAAGCGTTTGGAGATGGGGGCGGACCTCAATATCGAGGAGTTCCTATTCCTCAAACGGGTCTTGCTTGCTAGTCGCGAATTGAAAACCTTTTACGCTAATCTTGAAAATGTTCGTTTGGAGTATTTGGCGAGATGGTTTGAGAAACTCCATGATTTTCCTCATTTACTGGGTAGCCTCCAAGCCCTCAATGATGCTGGATTTATCGAAAATTTCGCCAGCGAAGAACTAGCGCGCATCCGTCGAAAAATCCATGATAGCGAGAGCCAGGTTCGTGACGTTTTGCAAGACTTGCTCAAACAAAAAGCTCAGATGTTGACGGAAGGGATTATCGCTAGTAGAAATGGCCGTCAAGTCTTACCCGTCAAGAATACCTACCGCAACAAGATTGCAGGTGTTGTCCATGACATCTCTGCCAGTGGAAACACGGTCTATATCGAGCCACGTGAGGTCGTGAAACTGAGCGAAGAAATCGCGAGTCTGCGCGCTGATGAGCGCTATGAGATGAATCGCATTCTGCAGGAGCTATCGGAACGGGTCCGTCCTCATGCTACAGAGATTGCTAATGACGCTTGGATTATCGGCCATTTGGACCTGATTCGTGCTAAGGTGCGCTTTATTCAAGAAAGACAAGCAGTCGTTCCTCAACTTTCAGAGAACCAAGAGATTCAACTTCTTCATGTTCGCCATCCTTTGGTCAAAAATGCAGTGGCAAACGATGTACACTTTGGTAAGGACTTAACGGCCATTGTCATTACAGGTCCCAATACAGGTGGGAAGACCATCATGCTCAAAACCTTGGGTTTGACTCAACTGATGGCCCAGTCAGGTTTGCCTATTTTAGCTGATAAGGGGAGCCGTGTCGGTATTTTCGAAGAAATCTTCGCAGATATTGGGGATGAGCAGTCTATCGAGCAAAGCTTGTCTACCTTTTCGAGCCACATGACCAATATCGTAGATATTCTTGGCAAGGTCAACCAACACTCGCTTTTACTCTTAGATGAGCTTGGAGCAGGTACCGATCCGCAGGAAGGTGCTGCCCTTGCTATGGCTATTTTAGAGGATCTTCGTCTACGTCAGGTCAAAACTATGGCGACGACCCACTATCCAGAACTCAAGGCCTACGGTATTGAGACAGCCTTTGTGCAAAATGCCAGCATGGAGTTTGATACAGCCAGTCTGCGTCCGACCTATCGCTTTATGCAGGGAGTTCCTGGCCGAAGCAATGCCTTTGAAATTGCCAAACGCCTGGGCTTGTCAGATGTCATCGTTGGGGATGCCAGCCAGCAGGTCAACCAAGATAATGACGTCAACCGCATTATTGAACAACTGGAAGAGCAGACATTGGAAAGCCGTAAACGCTTGGACAATATCCGTGAGGTGGAGCAAGAAAACCTTAAGATGAACCGAGCGCTCAAAAAACTCTACAATGAGCTTAATCGTGAAAAGGAGACAGAGCTCAACAAGGCGCGTGAACAAGCTGCCGAGATTGTGGAACTCGCTCTAAGTGAGAGTGACCAAATCCTGAAAAACCTCCACAGTAAGTCTCAACTCAAACCCCACGAAATCATTGAAGCTAAGGCTGAGTTGAAAAAACTGGCTCCTGAAAAAGTCGACTTGTCCAAAAACAAGGTTCTTCAAAAAGCCAAGAAAAAACGAGCTCCAAAGGTTGGAGATGATATCGTGGTTCTCAGTTATGGTCAGCGTGGAACCTTGACCAATCAACTTAAGGACGGCCGCTGGGAAGCCCAAGTCGGCTTGATCAAGATGACCTTGGAAGAGAAAGAATTTGACCTTGTTCAGGCTCAACAAGAAGCCCCAGTCAAGAAAAAACAAGTCAATGTCGTCAAACGTGCTTCTGGTCGTGGTCCGCAAGCGAGACTGGATCTCCGAGGCAAACGGTACGAAGAGGCCATGAATGAGCTAGATGCCTTTATCGACCAAGCCCTGCTCAATAACATGGCGCAAGTCGACATCATCCATGGGATTGGAACAGGTGTCATCCGTGAAGGAGTCACCAAATACCTACAAAGAAACAAACATGTTAAGACTTTCGGCTATGCTCCACAGAATGCTGGCGGCAGTGGCGCAACCATTGTGACCTTTAAAGGTTAGAAAAAGAGTACTTCTCTTTTTTTGAAAAAGAAGTGAAAATCCATCTTTTTTCAAATAATATATTGACAAAAGCTATCTTTTCTTGTAAAATAAGAAAAAATTAAATACCAACACCGAATGAAGTTTAATAGAAGTGGAGAAAGGTTTGTTTTCCATGACTGTAAATGGACGGAACTCTGGAGAGACCGTAAAGGCACCGAAGGGGCAAGGCAGGCAACTGCTCAAACTCTCAGGTAAAAGGACAGAGCTAAGATAGACCGCTTTTTGGCATTTATCTAGGCATTCCAGAGTACATGTATCTTGCATGTGCTCTTTCTTTTGGGGTTGAAAGATAGGAGTAGGACATGTTAGAATTGCTAAAAGCGCTTGATGCTTTCGTTTGGGGACCTCCCCTCTTAATCTTATTGGTCGGGACGGGTATCTATTTGACCATCCGACTAGGGCTTTTACAGGTGGCTCGTCTCCCTAAGGCCTTTCAGTTGATTTTTACCAAGGACAAGGGACATGGCGATGTGTCAAGTTTTGCCGCTCTGTGTACAGCCCTTGCAGCTACTGTTGGAACGGGAAATATCATCGGAGTTGCGACAGCCATTAAGGTTGGTGGGCCAGGTGCTCTCTTTTGGATGTGGATGGCAGCCTTCTTTGGGATGGCAACCAAGTATGCTGAAGGCTTGCTGGCTATCAAGTACCGCACCAAGGATGCAAACGGCGCTGTAGCTGGAGGCCCCATGCACTACATTCTTTTGGGAATGGGAGAAAGGTGGCGTCCACTTGCAATCTTCTTTGCCCTAGCGGGTGTATTGGTTGCCCTCCTAGGGATTGGTACCTTTACCCAAGTCAATTCAATTACAGAATCTATCCAAAATACAGCTCAAATTGATCCAGCTATCACTGCTCTCGTGTTGTCTGTTTTTGTCGCGATTGCAGTCTTTGGTGGACTCAAATCCATATCAAAAGTTTCGACAGCAGTTGTTCCATTTATGGCTATTGTCTATATTTTGGGAACTCTTACAGTTATTCTCTTTAATATCGAGAAAATCCCAGCCACGCTTGCCCTCATCTTTACTTCAGCCTTTAGTCCAGCTGCTGCGGTAGGTGGTTTTGCAGGTGCCAGCATTCGGATGGCTATCCAAAATGGTGTGGCGCGAGGAGTCTTCTCTAACGAATCTGGTCTTGGTTCTGCCCCCATTGCGGCGGCTGCAGCTAAGACAAATGAGCCTGTCGAGCAAGGCTTGATTTCCATGACAGGAACCTTTATTGATACGTTGATTATCTGTACTCTGACAGGTTTAACCATCTTGGTAACTGGGGTTTGGAGTGGTGAATTGAATGGAGTTGCCTTGACCCAGTCAGCATTTTCTATGGTCTTTTCAGATTTTGGCACAATTGTCCTAACAATCTTCTTGGTTCTCTTTGCCTTTACGACAATTCTCGGCTGGAATTACTACGGGGAACGCTGTTTTGAGTTTCTCTTTGGTGTTCGTTTTATCTGGCTCTACCGTGTGGTTTTTGTACTCATGGTCTTGTTGGGAGGATTTATAGAGTTGGATATGGTTTGGATTATCGCAGACATCGTCAATGCCTTGATGGCCTTACCTAACTTGATTGCCCTTTTGGTCTTGTCCCCAGTAGTTGTTGCTGAGACTAAGAAGTATTTTAAGAACTAACCCAATCACACTTTTAGTGTGATTTTTTTCATTTCATAGACAATTCCTATCATGGCGATTGAAAATATATATTATCCAAGGGGGAAATTCTATGATAGACTAAATGACAATAAAATGAAAAGAGGTTTCTTATGACAACATTTACCATCCACACAGTAGAATCAGCACCAGCAGAAGTAAAAGAAGTTCTTGAAACAGTACAAAAAGACAACAATGGCTATATTCCCAACCTAATCGGTCTCTTGGCCAATGCCCCAACCGCGCTTGAAGCCTACCGAACTGTCGGAGCCATCAACCGTCGCAATAGTCTGACACCAGTGGAACGCGAAGTAGTGCAAATCACAGCCGCCGTAACCAATGGTTGTGCTTTCTGCGTGGCTGGTCATACTGCTTTTTCGATTAAACAAATCCAGATGAATGATGATCTTCTCCAAGCTCTCCGCAACCGTACCCCAATTGAGACAGATCCAAAACTAGATACTCTAGCTAAGTTTACCTTGGCGGTTATCAATACCAAAGGGCGTGTGGGAGATGAAGCCTTGACTGAATTTTTGGAAGCTGGTTACACGAAACAAAATGCCTTGGATGTGGTTCTCGGTGTTAGTCTTGCCAGCCTTTGCAACTATGCCAACAACCTAGCCAATACGCCTATTAACCCAGAATTGCAACCGTATGCTTAATTCATATCTGAGAAAAAATGAAGTCTGAAATAATCGAACTTCATTTTTTAAACTCTCATTTAAGCGCTTTTATGCTATACTAATAATAACATGATTATTGGAGGCTCGAATGAAAAAGCTCCCCTTGGTATTTTCTGGCTGTTTATTAGGTTTAGCAGGTGCAGGAAATCTGATTGCAGATACTTGGCCAGTTCTGTCACATTTATTTAGTTTGACTGGATTGGTCTTATGGATCTTCTTTCTCTTTCTTCATCTAGGAAATTGGTCTGAAACCAAGCGAGAATTTACCCATGCACCTCTCTTATCTGGCATGGCTACTTTTCCCATGGCTGGGATGATTTTATCGACCTATGTCTTTCGCGTATTCCCTGCTCTTCCTTTGCTAGCACAAGGGATCTGGTGGTTTTCATTTCTCTTGGATTTAGCTTTGATTGCTACTTTTACCATCAAATTTGCCTGTCCGGGTCGGAGGGTCAATGCGACTCCTAGCTGGACGGTGCTCTATGTGGGGATAGCAGTAGCAACCTTGACCTATCCCCTTGTCGGCATCATTGAAATTGCCTATGCGACCTTGAGTTTTGGTTTTGTCTTGACCTTCTATCTCTATCCCCTTATTTATAGGGATTTAAAGAAAACTCCACTCCCAGCGGCCTTGCTTGGACAGGAAGGAATCTACTGTGCTCCCTTTTCTCTACTCCTGGCATCCCTAGTTCGAGTTGGAGGAGCAGGTTTACCGACTTGGCTCTTGATCGTCATGATTTTGGCATCTCAATCCTTCTTTTTCTTTGTTTTAACTCGCTTGCCTAATATTTTAAAACAAGGATTTCAACCAGCCTTCTCAGCCCTCACTTTTCCAACAATTATCACAGCTACTTCGCTCAAGATGGCTCAGGGAATTTTGAAACTTCCATTTCTGGATTATCTGGTGTTGGCTGAAACTGTTCTATGCCTAACTATTTTATTCTTTGTATTGGGTGCTTATCTGATTTGGTTACGAAAAAAGGTCTAGCTAGAAATAGCTAGGCCTTATTGTTATGGTTTGATAACTTCAGCTCCACCCATATATGGACGAAGAACTTCTGGAATGGTCACAGAACCATCTTCATTTTGATAGTTTTCAAGAATTGCAGCCACTGTACGTCCAACTGCAAGTCCAGAACCGTTCAAAGTGTGAAGGAGTTTTACCTTGCCATCGGCTTCATCTCGGTAACGGATTTGAGCACGACGGGCTTGGAAATCTTCTGTATTTGAACAGCTTGAGATTTCACGGTAGGTATTTTGGGCTGGAATCCAAACTTCCAAGTCGTAAGTTTTGGCAGCTGAGAAGCCCATATCCCCAGTAGAGAGGGCAACGACACGGTATGGAAGATTGAGTTTTTGAAGAATATTTTCAGCGTTGGCTGTCATTTTTTCTAATTCTTCATAAGATTCTTCTGGTTTGGCAAATTTGACCATTTCAACCTTGTGGAATTGGTGCAGACGAATCAAACCACGAGTATCACGACCTGCAGAACCAGCTTCAGAACGGAATGATGGACTCATAGCGGTAAAGTAGATTGGTAGGTCTTTACCGTCAAGGATTTCATCACGGTAGTAGTTAGTTAAAGGAACTTCAGCTGTAGGAATGAGGACATAATTAGTGTCTTTCAATTCAAAAGTGTCTTCCTTAAATTTTGGATATTGACCAGTACCAAACATAGAATCATGGTTAACCATGTATGGTGTGATGACTTCAGTATAGCCCTCTTTTCCATGCTCATCCAACATAAAGTTGTAGATAGCGCGTTCCAAACGAGCACCAAGCCCTTTATAGAAGAGGAAGCGAGCACCAGTAACTTTTGCTCCACGTTCCCAGTCAAGGATACCCAAGTCTTCACCAAGATCCCAGTGAGCTTTTGGTTCAAAGTCAAACTCGCGTGGAGTCCCCCAACGGCGAACTTCCACATTGTCATCTTCATCAGCCCCAACAGGAACGCTGTCGGCAGGAATGTTTGGAAGAGTAGTGGTAAATTCTGTCAATTTAGCATCAATGTCCGCCAATTCAGCATCCAAGGCTTTGACTTCAGCAGATAGGATTTGCATTGCAGCAATCTTGTCATCGGCATTTTCCTTGTTTCGCTTGGCTTGGGCAATCTCAGCTGAAACTGTGTTACGTTCTGCCTTGAGGTTTTCAACCTTGACCAAGATGTCACGACGTTTAGCATCGATTTCTTTCATCTCATTTAAGATAGCAGCATCTACACCACGTGTAGCCAATTTTTCTGCGACAGCATCAAAGTCTGTACGAATACGTTTAATATCTAACATAAGAACTCCTTTATGAAAAAAACACACCTGACAAAGCGTTGGAGTGGCAGGGCCACGGTTCCATCCAACTTCACAGGTGTGCACTTGATTTTGTATGTAATTGTTACTAACGGTAGAATTTCACTTACCCCTCCTATCTGCTCGCAGCACCCGCAGACTTTCTGAAAGAAGGAGATAACTTACTTATCCGTTGCTATGATTATACTAAAGTTTCTACTTTTTTGCAAATAGATTTTTGAATTTTTGACCAATGGTCTGGAGTAAAGTAGGAAGTTTCACAACCTTGTCATTGCCAAGTTTTTGCCGAGCGATTTTGAGAATGGCTCCAGAGTCTTTGGAAGCAAAGAGGAATTTTCCTCGATCAGTGAAGACTTCAAAGTGGCGACTGATTTTGCGACCAGTTACGTTGGCTCCAATTCGCTGAATACTGGACCAGGGAATTTGGATATATTGTTCGACATTGACATCAGGATAAAACTCTAAGGCTTGATCCCCGACTAGAAATTTTCCGACTTTTCCAGAGATGGAGAGATAGGATGTTCCAGTGGTTTGTAGGTCAATGACTTTATTGAGTGATTGGGCCATGATTAATCTTCCTTACTTTCATCGAAAAAGGCGTGGTAGAGAGCCTTGATAGCTGCCTTTTCTTGCTCTTTATTGACAACAAACATGATGGAAACTTCACTTGAGCCTTGGGACATCATCTGGATGTTGATCTTGTTTTCAGACAGAGCGCGTGTTGCAGTAGCAGTTACACCAATGTGGCTCTTCATCTTTTCTCCGACAATCATAATGATTGAAAGGTCGTGTTCAATTTCAGCATGGTCCACTTCGGCTTTTTGAACTAACTGACGCAGAATTTCTTCCTCCTTGATAGGAGTCAATTCACGGGAACGAAGGATGATTGAAAGATCGTCGATACCTGTTGGCATATGTTCCCAACCAATGTTAAGATCTTCAAGGATCTGAAGAATCTTACGACCGAATCCAACCTCGCGGTTCATAAGGTATTTTGACATGTTGATGCTGACGAATCCAGAATCACCAGCGATTCCAACGACTGGGAATTTATCGCTACTGTGTTTCAGAACGATACGAGTTCCTGGATGATCAGGATTGTTGGTATTCTTGATGACAAGAGGGATTTTTCCGCGGTAAGCAGGTAGAAGGGCTTCATCATGAAGAACAGAAAATCCAGCGTAAGCCAATTCACGCATTTCACGGTAGGTTAACTCAGGAATGGAGTGTGGTTGATGAATAATACCAGGGTGGGCAGCAAAGATACCGTCTACGTCTGTAAAGTTTTCATAGAGATCAGCCTTGACTCCAGCTGCGATAATGGAACCAGTAATATCTGAACCTCCACGTGAGAAGGTACAGATTTGATTTTCCTTAGTTACGCCAAAGAAACCAGGGATGACAAGGACTTCATTGCTATCAGCCAAGCCCTCAATCTTGTCATAACTAGATGGGATGATACGTGCGTTTCCTGGTTCACTTGTGACAATGATTCCAGCTTCTCTTGGATGAACATAGCGTGCGTCAATGCCGTTTTGGTTAAAGTAGGCTGCAATGAGTTTGGCATTGTTATTTTCTCCAGCCGCTAGGAAGGTATCATAGAGAAATTCATTGTCTTCTATAGGAAGAGTTACCAAGGCCCGAATGCTTTTAGAAATCTTTTCTAAAACGGCAGGTTTTAGGCCTAGTTCACTAACCATAGCGGCATAACGATCAATGATCCAGCTTTGGCTAGCGTTGATATCATTTCCCACCACATAGTCGCGATAGTATTTAATCAAGGCATCGGTTACCTTGGTATCTTCAGCATTGCGTTTTCCGGGTGCAGAAACGACTACAAAACGGCGTTCCTTATCACTTTTAACGATGTTTAAAACTTTTTCTAACTGACCAGCAGAGGCAAGCGAACTTCCACCAAATTTTATAACCTTCATAAGGACTCCTCAAGTAAGTATTTTATACGATTATAGCAGAAAGAGGGGCATTTTTCAATGAAGAAAATAGCTCCCTGTTATAATAGAAGTAAATGCTAACTTATTCTGAAAAGCGACAACAGCTTAAAAGTAAGAGAGTCAAATTTTATTTACATTCATAAACGGTGGGGAAATAATCAGCTGAGACACTTTCCTTTAGTTTTTCCTTGCCTCTTTATCTAAAAAAAGGTATACTTTGATGATAAAACAATTTTATTGCCTTATAAAAGAAAAGGAGAAGCTATGAATCATATCTTATATCAGATCGTAGATGATCTTGCTATCATCACTTTGAATCGTCCCGAAGTGGCAAATGGTTTCCATATCCCAATGTGTGAGGAAATTTTAGAAGCTTTGACCCTAGCAGAGCAGGATCAAGCTGTGCAGTTCATCTTGATTAATGCTAATGGGAAGGTTTTTTCAGTTGGGGGAGACTTGGTTGAGATGAAACGAGCAGTAGACGAAGATGATATCCCTTCTTTGAATAAGATTGCAGAATTAGTCAATACAATTTCTTTTAAAATCAAGCAAATTCCAAAACCTGTTTTGATGGAGGTAGATGGAGCGGTTGCTGGTGCTGCAGCAAATATGGCAGTAGCAGTCGATTTTTGTTTGGCGACTGACAAGGCAAAATTTATTCAAGCCTTTGTCGGAGTTGGCTTGGCGCCAGACGCTGGTGGGATTCATCTCTTGAGTCGTAGTATCGGGGTAACACGAGCTGCACAACTTGCCATGACAGGAGAAGCCTTAACTGCGGAAAAAGCGCAAGAATGGGGCGTGGTTTACCGTGTTTGTGAAGCTGATAAATTAGAAAAAACAAGAGAACAAGTTCTGAAAAAATTAAGACGAGGTTCAGCAAACTCATACGCAGCGATTAAAAAGTTAGTTTGGGAAAGTCAATTTAAAGATTGGCAAGATTATGCCGAATTGGAATTGAAACTACAAGAATCGTTATCTTTAACTGAAGATTTTAAAGAAGGGGTTCGAGCACATTCTGAAAGAAGAAGACCAAAATTTTCAGGAAAATAAAAAAATACTTGCACAAATCTTTGAAGTTTGTTATACTTTTTCTATCAAATGTTTTGATTGTGAAAGTTTTTTGAGGAGGAGGGAAAAAGTTTGGACTACCAACAAGTAAATGATTATTTAACATCTATTTTCAATAACGTCCTTGTGGTTGAGGAGGTTAGCTTACGAGGTAGTCGATTCAAAGACATCTCCATCAAAGAAATGCACACGATTGATGTGATTGGGAAGTTTCCTGAGGCGACGCCTAGTAAGGTTTCCAAAGAACTGATGGTGACCCTGGGAACAGTTACGACGAGCTTGAATAACCTAGAAAGAAAGGGTTACATTGAGCGTATTCGTTCTGACCAAGACCGTCGTGTGGTCTATCTGCATTTGACAAAGAAAGGTCGTTTGCTTCACCGCCTTCACAAACGATTCCACAAGGCTATGGTCGAAAGAATTATTGACGGCATGAGTCCTGAGGAAAAGAGAGTCATGGGCAGAGGCTTGACGAACCTTTATCAATTTTTGGAGGATTTGAAATAATGGCCTTTGCTAAAATAAGCCAAGTTACTCATTATGTCCCAGAGCAAGTGGTCACTAATCATGACTTGGCTCAAATCATGGATACAAGCGATGAGTGGATTTCAAGTCGGACAGGAATTAAACAGAGACATATCTCAAAAACGGAGTCTACAAGTGACTTGGCGACAGAAGTTGCTAAGAGCTTACTGGATAAAGGGAGCTTAACAGCGGACCAGATTGATTTTATCATTGTAGCGACGATTACTCCAGATTCGATGATGCCTTCTACAGCAGCTCGAGTTCAGGCAAATATCGGAGCGCATAGAGCTTTTGCCTTTGATCTTACAGCAGCTTGCAGTGGCTTTGTATTCGCTCTTTCAACTGCTGAAAAATTTTTAAGTTCTGGACAGTTCAAAAAAGGGATTGTTATCGGGGCTGAGACCTTATCCAAGGCAGTTGATTGGTCTGATCGTTCAACAGCCGTTCTCTTTGGAGATGGTGCTGGTGGCGTTCTCTTGGAAACGAGCGAAACACGGCACTTCCTTGTGGAAAGTCTCTATACAGATGGCTCTCGGAGCGAGTGTTTGACCTATGGTCAAACGGCTTTGGCTTCACCCTTCTCAGATCAAGAAGCAGTTCCTGCTTTTTTGAAAATGGATGGACGAGCAGTTTTTGATTTTGCAAATCGTGATGTTGCTAGATCGATCAAAGAGACTATTGAAAATAGTCCAATCGCAGCATCGGAATTGGATTATCTCTTGCTTCATCAGGCAAATATCCGCATTTTGGATAAGATGGCTAAGAAAATCGGTGTAGACCGAGACAAGCTTCCTGCCAATATGATGGAGTATGGAAATACCAGTGCAGCAAGTATCCCGATTTTGCTCTCAGAGTGTGTGGAGAATGGCTTGATTCGTTTAGATGGTAGCCAGACGATTCTCCTATCAGGCTTCGGTGGAGGTTTGACATGGGGCACACTCATTCTTACAATCTAGGTAATCATGTGGTAAACACATAGTTATAAATTTTTTATATTTTAAAGGAGTCCTATCATGGCAATATTTGAAAAAGTACAAGAAATTATCGTTGAAGAACTTGGGAAAGACGCATCAGAAGTAACACTTGAATCTACTTTTGATGATTTGGATGCAGATTCATTGGACTTGTTCCAAGTAATTTCTGAAATCGAAGATGCTTTCGATATTCAAATCGAAGCAGAAGATAACTTGAAAACAGTTGGTGACTTGGTTGCCTACGTTGAAGAGCAAACAAAATAATTAACATATTACTAGAAGGAGTAGGGGAGACCCGCTCCCTCTTGTTTAGGTAATAGTTTGAGACTCAAATGATAAACTCATCGAACTATTACGTAAGCAAGGAATGATGGAGGCACTATGAAAACACGTATTACAGAATTATTGAACATTGATTATCCTATTTTTCAAGGAGGCATGGCCTGGGTTGCGGATGGTGACTTGGCTGGTGCGGTATCAAAAGCTGGTGGTCTAGGGATCATCGGTGGTGGAAATGCACCTAAAGAGGTCGTAAAGGCTAATATCGATAAAATCAAATCACTTACGGATAAACCTTTTGGTGTTAACATTATGCTCCTGTCTCCATTTGTAGAAGACATCGTTGATCTCGTGATCGAAGAAGGGGTCAAGGTGGTTACAACTGGTGCAGGAAATCCAAGTAAATACATGACTCGTTTCCATGATGCAGGCATTACAGTTATTCCTGTTGTTCCTAGTGTTGCTTTGGCAAAACGCATGGAAAAAATTGGTGCAGATGCGGTTATTGCAGAGGGAATGGAAGCTGGTGGACATATTGGGAAACTAACAACGATGACCTTGGTTCGTCAGGTTGCTGCAGCTGTTTCGATTCCAGTTATCGCAGCTGGAGGAATTGCGGACGGTGAAGGTGTCGCTGCAGGCTTTATGCTTGGTGCTGAGGCCGTTCAAGTCGGTACGCGTTTCGTAGTAGCTAAGGAATCTAACGCCCATCCAAAATACAAGGAAAAAATCTTAAAAGCGCGTGATATCGATACGACTATTTCAGCTCAACACTTTGGACATGCTGTTCGTGCCATTAAAAATCAGTTGACACGTGACTTTGAGCAGGCTGAAAAAGATGCCTTTAAACAAGAAAATCCAGATTTAGAAATCTTTGAACAAATGGGAGCTGGTGCTCTTGCTAAAGCTGTTGTTCATGGAGATGTAGAAGGTGGATCTGTCATGGCAGGTCAGATCGCTGGTTTGGTTTCTAAAGAGGAAACTGTCGAAGAAATCCTAAAAGATCTATACTATGGCGCTGCCAAAAAAATTCAAGAAGAAGCCTCTCGTTGGGCAGGAGTTGTAAGAAATGACTAAAACAGCCTTTCTATTTGCAGGTCAAGGTGCTCAGTATCTAGGAATGGGGCGTGATCTCTATGATCGCTATCCTATCGTCAAGGAAACAATTGACCAAGCCAGTCAGGTTTTGGGTTATGACCTTCGTGACTTGATTGATAAGGAAGAAACCAAGTTAAATCAGACTCGCTATACGCAACCTGCTATTTTAGCGACTTCGGTTGCTATTTACCGACTATTGAAAGAAAAGGGCTACCAGCCAGATATGGTAGCAGGATTGTCCCTCGGGGAATATTCTGCTCTTGTAGCAAGTGGGGCCTTGGACTTTGAGGATGCAGTTGACTTGGTTGCTAAGCGCGGTGCTTATATGGAAGAGGCTGCACCTGCAGGCTCTGGGAAGATGGTTGCCGTTCTTAATACTCCAGTTGAAGTGATTGAGGAAGCTTGTGAAACAGCCTCTAAAGTTGGAGTAGTGACTCCAGCTAACTACAACACCCCAAGCCAAATCGTTATCGGTGGTGAGGTGGCTGCGGTTGACCGCGCAATTGAACTCTTGCAGGAAGCAGGAGCAAAACGATTGATTCCTTTAAATGTATCTGGTCCTTTCCATACAGCCCTTCTTGAGCCAGCCAGTCAGCAACTAGCTGGAGCTCTTGAGGGAGTGAGTTTCTCAGATTTTACTTGCCCTCTAGTCGGCAATACGGAAGCTACTGTTATGGAAAAAGATCGAATCCAAGAGCTCTTGACGCGTCAGGTGAAAGAACCTGTTCGTTTTTATGAAAGTATTGCTGTGATGCAGGATGCTGGTGTGACCAATTTTATTGAAATTGGTCCAGGGAAAGTCCTGTCAGGATTTGTCAAAAAGATTGATAAATCAGCTAAGCTAGCTAACGTTGAAGACCAAGCAAGCTTGGATGCTTTGTTAGGAAACTAATGATCCCTTCTCCCACAAAATACAACAGGAAACAGGAGAAATAGAATGCAACTTACAAACAAAAATGTCTTTGTAACAGGTTCAAGTCGTGGTATCGGACTTGCCATTGCTCACAAATTTGCCCAACTAGGTGCTAATGTAGTCTTGAATAGCCGCGGAGCAATCTCAGAAGAATTGCTGGCTGAGTTTTCAAACTACGGTGTCAAAGTAGTACCGATATCAGGTGATGTTTCAGACTTTGCAGATGCCAAGCGTATGGTAGATCAAGCGATTGCAGAACTCGGTTCTGTCGATGTCTTGGTCAACAATGCTGGGATCACTCAAGATACGCTGATGCTCAAGATGACCGAAGAAGACTTTGAAAAAGTGATTAAGATCAACTTGACAGGTGCCTTCAACATGACGCAAGCAGTCTTGAAACAGATGATCAAGGCACGTGAAGGTGCGATCATCAATATGTCTAGTGTGGTTGGTCTGATGGGGAATATCGGACAAGCCAACTATGCGGCTTCTAAAGCAGGTTTGATTGGTTTTACCAAGTCAGTAGCACGTGAAGTTGCCAATCGTAATGTGCGCGTAAATGCTCTTGCACCAGGAATGATCGAGTCAGATATGACTGCTGTTTTGTCTGATAAGGTCAAGGAAGCGACATTGGCCCAAATCCCAATGAAACATTTTGGTCAAGCAGAACATATCGCAGATGCTACAGTGTTCCTGGCTGAACAGGATTATTTGACTGGACAAGTTCTCGCTGTTGATGGCGGACTTAGCATGTAAAAAATAAGGAAAGATATAGGTAAGACAGATGAAACTAAATCGAGTTGTAGTAACAGGTTACGGATTGACCTCTCCTATCGGAAATACTCCAGAAGAATTTTGGAACAGTTTGCAAACTGGGAAAATTGGAATTGGAGAAATCACTAAGTTTGATCACAGCGAATTTGCTGTGCACAATGCGGCAGAAGTTCAAGATTTTCCATTTGATAAATACTTTGTCAAAAAAGATACCAACCGTTTTGATAACTATTCTTTGTATGCCTTGTATGCGGCTCAAGAAGCGGTGACAAATGCAAATCTTGATGTAGAAGAAATCGATAAAGATCGCTTTGGTGTCATTGTGGCTTCTGGTATTGGGGGAATTAAAGAAATCGAAGATCAGGTTATCCGTCTTCATGAAAAAGGTCCAAAACGCGTTAAACCATTGACACTTCCAAAAGCCTTGCCAAATATGGCTTCAGGAAATGTTGCCATGCGCTTTGGAGCAAACGGTGTTTGTAAATCAATCAATACAGCCTGTGCCTCATCAAATGATGCTATTGGAGATGCCTTCCGTTCCATCAAGTTTGGTTTCCAAGATGTCATGTTAGTAGGTGGATCAGAATCATCTATCACTCCTTTTGCCATCGCTGGTTTCCAAGCATTGACTGCCCTATCAACTACAGAAGATCCAACTCGTGCTTCTATTCCGTTTGACAAAGACCGTAATGGTTTTGTGATGGGAGAAGGTTCTGGAATGCTGGTTCTTGAGAGTCTTGAACATGCTGAAAAACGTGGAGCAACTATCTTGGCTGAAGTAGTTGGTTATGGAAATACCTGTGATGCTTATCATATGACTTCACCTCATCCAGAAGGTCAAGGTGCAATCAAGGCAATTAAACTAGCTTTGGAAGAAGCAGAAATTTCTCCAGAACAAGTGGCTTACGTCAATGCCCACGGAACTTCAACTCCTGCAAATGAAAAAGGAGAAAGTGGTGCGATCGTAGCTGTTCTTGGTAAAGAAGTACCTGTATCTTCAACTAAGTCCTTTACAGGACACTTACTTGGTGCTGCAGGAGCAGTAGAAGCCATCGCTACCATCGAAGCCATGCGTCATAACTATGTACCAATGACAGCTGGAACAAGTGAGTTGTCAGACTATATCGAAGCGAATGTCGTTTATGGACAAGGCTTGGAGCAAGAAATCCCTTATGCTATTTCAAACACTTTTGGTTTTGGTGGACACAATGCGGTTCTTGCTTTCAAACGTTGGGAGAATAAATAATTATGAATTTAAATGAAATCAAGGACTTGATGGCTCAATTTGACCAATCAAGTTTGAGAGAATTTTCTTATAAAAATGGAACGGACGAATTGCAGTTCAGTAAGAATGAAGCAAGAATGGTTTCTGAAGCACCAGCTCAAGTTGTTCCAGCGCCAGCTGCAGTAGCTGCAAGTCCAGTAGTTTCGGCCCCTTCAACTCCAGTAGAGAGTGCAGTGGAAGAAGCTCCAGCACCAGCTGAAACGACGGTTGCTCCAGAGGGTGATGTCGTTGAAAGTCCACTTGTAGGGGTGGCTTACTTGGCTGCTGGACCAGATAAACCTGCCTTTGTCACAGTCGGAGACAGTGTTAAAAAAGGTCAGACTTTGGTGATTATAGAAGCCATGAAGGTTATGAATGAAATTCCTGCACCTAAGGATGGTGTGGTGACAGAAATTCTCGTTTCAAATGAAGAAATGGTTGAATTCGGTAAAGGATTGGTACGTATCAAATGATCGATATTCAAGGAATCAAAGAAGCTCTACCCCATCGCTACCCTATGCTCCTAGTGGATCGTGTCTTGGAAGTGAGCGAGGATACCATTGTTGCCATTAAAAATGTGACCATCAACGAACCTTTCTTCAATGGTCATTTTCCACAATACCCAGTCATGCCAGGTGTTCTTATCATGGAAGCCTTGGCTCAGACTGCTGGTGTCTTGGAATTGTCCAAACCTGAAAATAAAGGGAAACTGGTCTTCTACGCTGGCATGGATAAGGTTAAGTTCAAGAAGCAAGTTGTACCAGGTGACCAATTAGTCATGACGGCTACTTTTGTTAAACGTCGTGGTACGATTGCTGTGGTTGAAGCAAAGGCTGAAGTAGATGGTAAGCTTGCAGCGAGTGGTACTCTTACCTTTGCAATTGGAAACTAAGGAGGTTCTCCATGTTTCGTAAAATTTTGATTGCCAACCGTGGTGAGATTGCGGTTCGCATTATTCGAGCTGCGCGTGAATTGGGCATTGCGACCGTAGCAGTCTATTCAACTGCTGATAAGGAAGCTCTTCACACACTCCTAGCGGATGAAGCTATCTGTATCGGACCTGGTAAGGCGACAGAGTCTTATCTCAATATCAATGCTATTTTATCGGCTGCAGTCTTGACAGAAGCAGAAGCCATCCACCCAGGTTTTGGTTTTCTTAGCGAAAACTCCAAGTTTGCCACGATGTGTGATGAAGTAGGGATTAAGTTCATCGGTCCTTCTGGGACTGTAATGGATACCATGGGAGATAAGATCAATGCGCGTGAGCAAATGATCAAGGCTGGGGTTCCAGTTATCCCAGGATCTGATGGTGAAGTTCACACGGCTGAAGAGGCCCTTGCAGTTGCAGAAAAAATTGGCTATCCTGTCATGCTTAAGGCATCGGCAGGTGGTGGTGGAAAAGGGATTCGTAAGGTTGAAAAGGCAGAAGACTTGGTCGCAGCCTTTGAGACAGCATCCAGTGAAGCCAAGGCCAATTTTGGAAATGGCGCTATGTATCTTGAGCGTGTGATTTATCCAGCTCGTCATATCGAAGTTCAGATTCTTGCAGATCAAGAGGGTCATGTTGTCCATCTTGGTGAACGGGATTGTTCACTCCAGCGTAATAACCAAAAGGTCTTAGAAGAAAGCCCATCCATTGCGATCGGCAAAACCCTTCGTCATGAAATTGGTGCTGCAGCCGTTCGTGCAGCAGAGTCTGTAGGCTATGAAAATGCAGGGACGATTGAATTTCTTCTTGATGAAGCGAGTGGCAATTTCTACTTCATGGAAATGAATACTCGTGTGCAAGTTGAACACCCAGTCACAGAGTTTGTTTCAGGTGTTGATATCGTGAAGGAACAGATTCGCATTGCGGCCGGGCAACCCTTACCTTTCAAACAAGAAGATATCGTCCTACGAGGTCATGCTATCGAGTGCCGGATTAATGCAGAAAATCCAGCATTTAACTTTGCTCCAAGCCCAGGGAAAATTACCAATCTCTATCTACCAAGTGGTGGAGTTGGCTTGCGCGTGGACTCAGCAGTTTATCCAGGTTATACCATTCCCCCTTACTATGATAGTATGATTGCTAAAATCATTGTTCATGGGGAGAATCGTTTTGATGCTCTTATGAAGATGCAACGGGCACTTTATGAACTTGATATTGAAGGAGTGCAAACCAATGCAGACTTCCAGTTGGATCTGATTTCAGACCGCCGAGTTATCGCTGGTGACTACGATACTTCCTTCTTGATGGAAACTTTCTTGCCAAAATACCAAGAAAAAGAATAGACTTTCAAACAGTATGAGAACTAAAAGGGGGAGTTATGGCTCTATTTAGTAAAAAGGATAAGTATATTCGGATTAATCCTAACCGTTCCGTAAGGCAGAAACCACAAGCCAAGCCTGAGGTTCCGGATGAACTCTTTTCCCAGTGTCCTGGTTGTAAACACACCATTTACCAAAAGGATCTTGGGAGCGAACGAATTTGTCCCCATTGTAGCTATACTTTCCGTATTTCAGCTCAGGAACGCTTGGATTTGACGATTGATTCTGACAGCTTTGTGGAGATGTTTACAGGTATTGAAACTCAAGATCCATTAAACTTTCCTGGCTACCAGAAAAAACTTGCTACTATGCGTGAAAAGACAGGTTTGGATGAAGCCGTACTGACTGGTACAGCTAGCATCAAGGGACAAAAAGTTGCCCTTGGGATCATGGATTCAAACTTTATCATGGCTTCGATGGGAACCGTTGTGGGTGAAAAAATCACGCGCTTGTTTGAGTATGCAACGGTAGAAAACTTGCCAGTCGTTCTCTTCACAGCTTCTGGTGGAGCCCGTATGCAAGAAGGAATCATGAGTTTGATGCAGATGGCTAAAATTTCTGCGGCAGTTCAACGTCATTCCAAGGCAGGACTTTTTTACCTAACTATTTTAACCGATCCGACAACAGGTGGAGTGACAGCTTCTTTTGCTATGGAAGGTGATATTATCCTAGCGGAGCCTCAGAGTTTGGTTGGGTTTGCTGGGCGTCGTGTTATCGAAAATACAGTTCGTGAGACCTTGCCGGATGACTTCCAAAAGGCAGAATTTTTGCTTGAACATGGATTTGTTGATGCAATTGTTAAACGGAGAGAATTGCCTGAAACAATTGCTAAATTAGTAAGATTGCATGGAGGAAGTCGCGGATGAATATTGCAAAAATAGTCAGAGAGGCACGCGAGCAGAGTCGCTTGACCGCACTTGATTTTGCCAATGGAATCTTTGACGAGTTTATCGAATTGCATGGAGACCGCTCTTTCCGTGATGATGGTGCGGTCATCGGTGGAATTGGCTGGTTAGGTGAGCAAGCAGTAACCGTCGTTGGTATCCAAAAGGGGAAAAGTCTTCATGACAACCTCAAACGAAATTTCGGCCAACCACATCCAGAAGGCTATCGCAAGGCCTTGCGCTTGATGAAACAAGCAGAGAAGTTTGATCGTCCAGTTGTAACCTTTATCAATACGGCGGGTGCTTACCCTGGTGTAGGAGCCGAGGAACGTGGACAAGGTGAAGCAATTGCTCGAAACCTGATGGAAATGAGTGACCTCAAGGTTCCAATCATCGCGATTATTATCGGCGAAGGAGGATCTGGAGGTGCATTAGCACTAGCCGTAGCTGACCGTGTCTGGATGTTAGAGAACTCAATCTATGCAGTACTTAGCCCTGAAGGCTTTGCCTCTATCCTTTGGAAGGATGGGAGTCGTGCTATGGAAGCAGCGGAATTAATGAAAATCACTTCACACGAACTCCTAGAAATGGGAATCGTAGATAAGGTAATCTCAGAAGCAGGCCTCTCCAGTAAAGAGCTACAAGCTCGTGTTAAAAATGAATTGCGTGCAGAACTAGATAGGTTGCAAGAACTACCACTTGACCAACTTATTGAAGAACGTTACCAACGCTTTAGAAAATACTAAGAATGACTAAATGAGACTAGAAAGGTCTCATTTTTTATGGAAAAATGCAATTCAGGACGAAAAATTGTCAGATGAGGAGATGGACTATAAAATAGACAAAAAGATGTATACTGTAGATGTGAGCCTACAACAATATTTTAAGAAGGTACTTAATATGACAGGTACAGAAACATTTACAGTTCTTTCGTCTGAAGACTTAGAGCAAACTTCAGGTAGTCTTGCTGTTTGGGAGGATGGATATGGTAGATGCTTATATTATAGAGAATTTGCTTCCTATATGAGGCAAGGGGCACTTAATTCTTATAGAGATGCTTGGAAGTACGGCTTCCGAGCAGGATAATCTTTCAAAAAAAGTACGATGAGAAACACAAAGAAACTAAGACAATTTGGAATATTTTTGCTTATTATTTTACTATCTACCTATTTACCACAAACAATTGGATTGTATGTGACGATCATTTTAGGGTTAGGAGCTGATGTCTATTCTCTTATTTTAACAATGGGATTAGTGGGAAGTTTCCTTCTATTAATTTGGTGGTTAAAAAAGAAAAAGATGCTCTTTATCTTTGAGAAAAAGAGCTGGAACTGGTCATTTGTCTTCTACTTATTTGCAACTTATGTGGTTTATCAGATTCTCGGTAATTTTTGGACACGCTATGCTCATTTGATTAATCATAGGAATATTCATGATGAGTATTTTACCGTGATTCTTTCAAATGGACAACCAACTTTTCTATCTACAGTTCTTAGTTTTATCTTAACAGTAGTTATTGGTCCTATTTTGGAAGAGATGCTTGATCGTGGATATTTTATGAGCACCTTCTTTCCTAAATCAAAGTACTATTTAGATGTCATCTTATCAGGCCTTATCTTTGGGCTTAGTCATTTGATACTATCTCACAGAGACCCAATTAGTTTATTATATTATAGTCTGATTGGTTTCTTTTTCGCTCTTGTCTATCGTTCTACAGACAATCTTCGATTGACCATTCTCTGTCATAGTTTTTTCAACTTTCTTATTTATGTAAAACCCATCTGGATTTTTGTTTACAATTATATCTATTATCATTTTTTTAGATAGTGGAGGCAAAGAAAAAAGTGTTTGATATTTGTCAAACACTTTTTCTATTTACTGTTCTTCTGTTACAAACTGGCTGAGCAGTCCATTGATAAAACGGGCAGACTTTTGATCTGAGAAGTTCTTTGCAAGCTCGATAGCTTCATTAACAGCAACTAGCTGAGGGGTGTCAAATGAAGTGATTTCAAAGACTCCCAAGCGAAGGAGGTTTCTCTCCACGAGCGTTAAACGCTCAATGGTCCAACCTGCTTTTAAATGCTGTGTGATTTGCTTGTCTAGCTCTTCCTTTTTAGCTTGAACACCAGAAACGAGCCCTGTCAAAAAGGCTGGAAGTTGCACATCCGTATCTTCACGATCGTGTGTGTAGGCGAAACGACAGGCGGTTTCGACATCTGTACCGAACTCAAGGCTCATGAGAGCTTGAAAAGCGCATTTACGGAGCTCACGTCTAGATTCTAATAGTGGACTAGTCATTGAGGAAATCCTCATCAAACAAGTCTTTCAAGTCTGGTTTTGGTGTTTTATCTGGAACGATACCTGCAACGTGGATATTGATAGCAGCGAGTTCTACATCAGCCATATTGCGGACTGCATCTTTGACAGCTTTTTGGATAGCAACAGCTACCTTAGGAACTTTTACTCCGTACTCAAGGTAGAGGTAGATATCTGCTGTGAGTTCTTCGTCCACATTTTTAAGATAAACACCGCGGCCGAGCGAAAGTTTTGAAAGGGTGTCAGATACTGATTTGTTTGAAAAAGAGTGAACACCCTCTACTTTTGCTGTAGCAATAGCAATGATTTTTTCAAGTACACGTGGGGCGATAACGATTTCGCCAAGTTGTTCTTCAATTCCCATAGAATGACCTCTTTCTAGAGATTAGGCACGAGAAACGTAAGTTCCTTCTGCAGTGTTGATAACGAGTTTTTGTCCTGCTTCGATGAAGTCTGGCACGTTTACGACAAGTCCAGTTTCCATCGTTGCTGGCTTGCCAGAACCTGTAACAGTAGCACCTTTGATAGATGGTTGAGTTTCTGCAACTGTCAATTCGACAGTAGTAGGAACGGTAACACCAATCACTTCAGTTCCGTAGAATTGGATCTTCACTTCTGAGTTTTCAAGGATGTAAAGTAATTCGTTTTCAACGTTGACTACAGGGATTTCGTATTGGTCGTAAGTTTCTGTATTCATGAAGTAAGCAGTGTCATCCATTTTGTACAAGTATTGAGCTGGGACAGTCTCGATGATAGCTTGTTCAAATTTTTCCTCTGGACGGTAGCTTGTGTCAAATGTAGAACCAGTACGGACATCGCGCAATTTCATACGCATGATGGTGTTTCCTTTACCTGGTTTGTGGTGGCTAGCTTCCAAAACGCGGATCAATTTTCCGTCAGCTGCTTCAAAGGTCATACCAGCCTTTAATTTACTTGCTTCAATCATGTTTTTACCTCTTTAATAAAATAATTTACTCTTTATTGTACCATAAAAGACAACATTACTCAAATGTCAAAAGGAGCTTAATTAGTTGACTGGTACGATATTTCCATCTTCGTCTTTGGTAACGAGGACGTATTTTCCATCGACTTCGATGTAAAAATTCTTGCTGGCAGTTTGCCCAGTGTTTTGGGCCGGTGCTTGATTTTGGACTTGTTGGCTTAGTTGACCACCGAGAGTTTGGCCAAGATTCATACCCATAAACATGTTCATCCCATTGCCATTCCCTTCATTGGCAGCTGCAGCAATAAGTGCTTCGTTACGAGCACGGCGTTCTTCGATTTCAATCGTGTTGTACTTCATTGCCACGAGCTCACTATCAAGCTTGCGAACGATATCAAGACTTTCTTGGTCGTAGCTGAGGTCTTCAAGCAAGATATTAGTTGCTTCAATTCCGTAGAGGCCTGTCCAAACCTTGTTGACCTCTTGTTTAGCGAGTTCGTTAAAGGTGTCTTGGTTGGCATTGAGGGTATAGATATCTACCTTGTTTTCGTTGGTATACTTGGCAATGGCAATCGCGATTTTCGGTGCGATATTTTGACGGAGCGTTCCTTGAGCTACATCTTGGAGAGTAAATGGCTGTCCGTCAGTAATTTGACGGCTAACAGAACTTACGTAGAAGAGGACTGGGTCTGCTATTTTTACATCAAACAAGCCATAGAAACGGATGTTAAGCAGTTGTTGGTAACGTTCGCTGAAGTATTCGACCGCATTTTGTGTGCCGAACTTATTACCTGCAATAGGTTGCATGCGAATAAAGATGATTTCTTGTTGAGTGATGACTTGTCCACCAAAAGAGAAACGGTTTTTAAAGTTTTCCCAAGTGCCTTTTAAACCACCTTTTTCAAGGAGCCAGGCGTTATCACCAGCTTGCCATTCGTGGCTACCAGCTTCAAGGACCTCACCAAGGAAGGTACCGTTGTTTACCAAAACAGCGGTATAGCCTTGGGGAACGATAACCACACTGCCATCTGACAAGAGGCCTGTATTTTGATTGCTGTGACGAGAACGTCCATCTGGGTCTTTAGTGAGTAATTGCCCCTTGATGGCCAAGGCGTCGCCAGAGACATTATCTGGAAGGACAATGGCTTCCTTGAATTTACTATCATTAAAACTATTTAAGCCTGCTGATAAGGCTGCACGTATAAATCCCATAATTCCTCCTAATTATAAAGCTCGTCTTCATCCACAACATCATAGGTATCAAGTACCCATTGGTTTGGACTGCGAGAGAGATTGGCACCACAGTAGTCACACTCGCTAACTGCAGAGATTTTTAATGGGGCACCACAGTTTGGACAGTGGTCGCTCACAACTTGGTCTGGATTGACTGCTTGCGTTTGGCTACCATGTTGACGGATAAAGTTCAATTGATACACGGTGAAGAGATCTTTTTTAGGATCTCCTTCGAGGACACGACGAGTCTCATCGTCAATGACATAGTCCCGCAAGGTAGATGACAGAATCACCACTAAGGTATCGTTTCCGTCAGGATTTTCAATGAACTCCTTGATGCGAACATTTTCGATACAGACTTTCTCTAAAACATTAGTTGTTTTAGCTCGAATATGGTCCTCAAGTTGGGTACTATGTTGAGAGTAGAGACTGGTACTTTCCAAAGCGCGGACAGAGTTCCAATTTTTCTCAGTCCAGGCAACCTGCAATTTAAGGTAGACTTCCTTAACCCAAGATGTGAAGGCTTCCGCGTCAAAGTTTGGATCCCCGTATTTCACACGGCTAATGGCCAGTGTGTTGTGTTCAACTCGACGATGGAGCGTCTGATAATCATTACTAGTGTAGGTTGAACTCGAATCTCCAGACTTACTCTGCAAGGATTTGACGATAACAACTAGTATGATTCCTCCGACTAATATGAACATAAATCCTAGATCGGGAGAGCTAGTAGAACTGTCAGAGGATGATCCGTATCCAGAGCGGTAGTAGTGATAGGATGAGCCGCCAGAACGACTTCCACCTCCACTTGAGCGGCTACTACTTCTGGAGCTACTGCGGCTGCTCCCTCCACTTCTGGAATGTCCAACACCCGCATCAACGATTTGAGGCACGGATAGAAAAACAAGTAATAAACAGGTCATTAAGAGAGCGTAAAACTTTTTCATGTGTCTCCTAACTATATGATTGAAAAGGTAGAATTCTGAATTTGAATGATTATTAAACTATTTAATAACCTTTAAAAATCATCTAAGATATACTAGGTGTTATTTACTAGCATTTAGCTTCTTTATGGAATGGCGCTCGATGAGCCATCCCACAATCCATCCTATTGCTAGCAAGTAATTTTCAAAAGCACCGATAGCATTTACAGGAGAGTGATATTCCATATAATTGAGTAAGTGATTTGTTCCTATTCCAATTCCGCCAATAATGAGAGCAAGAAGTGCGATTCGTAGATAGAACCAATCGTATTTAATATTGATAGCGAGAATAATAATCAATACAGCTAAATTCCATATTCCAATTTCTCGTTGCCAACCAGCAGATATTCCGTAACCGGAGTGGCTTCCCATGTATGATGGAAAGAAAATTTGTAGTATAGAAGCGCCTAACATAGCGATGATGACTAAGGCAAATAGCAATCGTAAAAATTTGTTCATTTATTCTCCTTGTCTCATTCTCGGTTTAAAAGTAGAAAAAAGTGTATAAAGAGTAAATTACTCACTGTCTTTCAATTTCGTCAATTCCTGGGCAAGTAGTTTAAGGGCAACTTGTGGGTTGGCTTGACCTTTGGTTGCCTTCATAAGGAATCCTGTGAAGGCCTTGTCTGCGTTTCGTTTTCCTGACTTGAAGTCGGCGACAGCGGCTTCATTATCGGCAAAGACTTGGTGGATGATTGGAATCAAGATAGCTGGATCTGAGATTTGGACCAAACCTGCTTTTTCCACGTATTCACGCGCTCCACCGCCATTTTTAGCCAGATGAACAAAGACTTTTTTGGCAATCTTAGAAGAGATAGTGCCGTCTTCGATGATGGCAATCATTTCTACTAAGTTTTCTGGTGTCAACTCGATTTGTTCGAGTGTTTTTCCTTCGGCATTCAAGAATTGAGCGACTTCCCCTTGGAGCCAGTTAGAGACTTGCTTAGCATCGCCACCGAGGGCAACAGCTTTTTCAAAGAAATCAGAAGTGACTTTGTTTGCAGTTAACTGACTAGCATCGTAGTCTGACAAGCCAAGGTCAGCAACGTAGCGAGCACGGCGTTCTTTTGGAAACTCTGGCAACTCTGTACGCATTTCTTCGATCCACTCATCAGAGATTTCAAAGAGGGGTAGGTCTGGTTCTGGGAAGTAGCGGTAGTCTGCAGCCCCTTCCTTGACACGCATGAGGATGGTTGCTTTGTTAGCTTCATCGTAACGGCGTGTTTCTTGGCGAATTTGACCACCTGAGCGAAGGATTTCGGCTTGACGTTGGACTTCGTATTCAAGCCCCTTACGGACGTTAGAGAAGGAATTCAAGTTCTTCAACTCAGTCTTGGTACCGAATTTCTCTTGACCATAAGGACGAAGGGAGATGTTCGCATCCACACGCATAGAACCTTCTTCCATCTTAACGTCAGAAATGCCAGCGTACTGGATAACTTCCTTGAGGGCGGTCAGATAAGCGTAGGCCTCTTCAGGAGAACGCATGTCCGCTTCAGATACAATCTCAATCAATGGTACCCCTTGACGATTGAGGTCAACATAAGAGTAGCCATCTGTACCGTGGGTGTTTTTACCAGCGTCTTCTTCTAGGTGGGCGCGTTCAATACCGATTTTCTTGGTCGTACCGTCTTCTAGCTCCACTTCAATCCAGCCGTTGTAGCCGATTGGCTCATCAAACTGAGAAATTTGGTAGGCTTTTGGATTATCAGGATAGAAGTAGTTCTTGCGGTCAAAGTGCATGTGCTTGTGGATGTCCATGTTGAGGGCAAGAGCTGCCTTGATACCAGCATCGACAACCCCTTTATTGAGAACTGGCAGAACTCCTGGGAAGGACCAGTCAATCACGTTGGTGTTGGCGTTTTGGTCATTTCCGAAGTGGGCAGAAGTTGGTGAGAAGATTTTTGAATTGGTGTTGAGCTCTACGTGGACTTCAAGTCCAATGACTGTTTCAAAGTTCATTAGTTATCACCTCCAAAAATCACGGGTTGTTGTTTGTGGTAGTCTGTTGTCGCTTCAAAAGCAGCAGCAACTTGGTAAATGGTTTCTTCTGAGTATTTAGGACCGATCAATTGGAGACCAACAGGTAGACCTTGAGAGAATCCAGCAGGAATCGAAATCCCTGGGAGACCGGCCAAGTTGACTGGGATGGTCAATAGGTCAGCTAAGTACATGGCAACTGGGTCATGGTTGAGTGAGTCCAAGTCATAGGCAACGCTTGGTGCAGTTGGTCCCAAAATCAGGTCGTAATCCGCAAAGACTTTTTCGAAATCTTGAATGATGAGGGTACGAACCTGTCCAGCCTTCTTGTAGTAGGCGTCATAGTAACCTGATGAAAGGCTGAAAGTACCCAGCATGATACGGCGTTTTACTTCTTCACCGAAACCTTGACTACGGCTGTTTACATAGATTTCATCAAGGTTGCTTGCATCTTCTGCGCGGTAGCCGTAACGGATACCATCAAAGCGTTGCAAGTTTGATGAAGCTTCTGATGAAGCGATGATGTAGTAAACGGCAACACCGTATTTTGAGTGAGGAAGGCTCACTTCTTCGACGATAGCGCCAAGTTTCTCAAAGTGTTTGGCTGCCTTGATAATGGTTTCTTTAACTTCTGGGTCAATTCCTTCGCCAAGGTATTCTTTAGGCAAAGCAATTTTCATGCCCTTGATGTCATGCCCGATTTTTGAAGTAAAGTCGGCAATACGGACAGGGGCAGAAGTAGAATCTTTGGCATCTTCGCTGGCAATAGCGTTGAGCAAGAGGGCATTTTCCTTAACAGTTGGTGCAAAAGGTCCAATTTGGTCTAACGAGCTACCGAAGGCAATGAGACCGAAACGAGAAACTGTTCCGTAGGTAGGTTTGAGACCAACGACCCCGTTGAATGCGGCAGGTTGGCGGATGGAACCACCAGTATCAGAACCAAGTGACAAGCGGACTTGCCCTGACGCTACTGCTACAGCAGAACCACTTGATGACCCACCAGGAACCTTGCTGTGATCCCAAGCATTTTTGGTGGCACCGTAGTAAGAAGTCTCACCAGAACCACCCATAGCAAACTCATCCATGTTGGTTTTCCCAACGACAATCATGCCCTTGGTTTTTGCATTGGCAACGGCTGTCGCATCAAAGATAGGCTCGTAGTTGTAGAGCATTTTTGAGGCTGCAGTTGTCAGGATGCCGTCCGTAGAGATATTATCTTTAACAGCCAGTGGAATCCCTGAAAGGACATTATCCGCGTCAATTCCAGCTTCATCAATGGCTTTGGCTTGAGCAAGAGCCTGCTCCTCAGCGATTGTAACAAATGAATTGAGGTCTTCCTCACGAGACTTGATATCTTCAAGTGTAGCCTGGGTCAATTCAGTTGCTGAAATCTCCTTAGAGACAAGGAGATTGTGTAACTCTTCAATGGTTTTATGATTAAAAGTCATTAGGCATCTCCTCCATCGTCTAGAATAGCTGGTACCTTGATATAGTAGTTGTCTTTTTCAGGTACGTTTTTAAACAAGCGGTCACGGTCAGTTCCTTCTTCGGCCACATCAGGGCGGAGTACGGTCTTGCGGTCAGCCATCGTTGTAGTAGGTGCGACACCAGTTGTGTCGACTTCGCCCAGCAACTCAACCATGTCAACAATTTTAGACAAGGTTGTCGCAAAGGCAGCAGTTTCTTCTTCAGAGAATGTTAATTTTGAAAGATTAGCAACGTGTGTTACCTCTTCTTGCGTAATTTTCATCTTGCATCCTTTCGTGAAATGATGATTTTTAGTCTGTTCTATTTTACCATATTTTCCTATAAATAAGGGAGGTAAAGCTGAAAAAAGACATTTGGCAAGTCGAGAAAGAGGTTTTTAAAAGTGACAAAAAAATAGCCGTCCTAACTTTGGCGAGTTAACGAGCTATTTTTAGTTATGTAACTACAGCCACCGTCTTAAACGGCTCTGTGGGGTGTTGTTAGCGCAACACCTTTTTCTATATTCGTTGTAACATTTATTTTAAAAATTGCAAGGGGAATAAGCTCCCTAGTATCAGGTATTAAAATTGCTAGATAGTTTTTGTTTGTCGTTGATTAGCAAACTAAGATTCTTTGATTTTAATATGTACTCTTTTGGTATTCATTCCATAAAGCCTGAAGTTCATCTGCATTTTCTAAAACATATTGCCTTATTATTTTTATGTTTTTTGCTTTTACTTTACCATCTCTCAAATCACCGTTCAGAAACATTGAACCCACTTCTTATCCGTGGATATAAATGTGAATATGCGCTTTTTGACCTTTATGGTTATGTTCGTTAGGACGAATTTCAATACCATACTTTAAGAAAGAATATTTAGGCATGTAGTAGTCCCACGTAGTCCTTCCATGTTTCAAGGTAGTTATCGCGATTTAACTCAATTTGCTTTTGAGCAAAACGAATGTCATAGTCTGCCAAGTCCAAATTTTCCAAGACTTCTCCGGTTAGAATACTAAAGGTTCCAATTAATTCATCGTCATCATACATGCGCAAAATAGGGTTGCTTGGATTCTTGCAAATAGCATCTTTTGTCACTTCTAAATTGGTTACACCAAATTCTTTGAACATGATTACATCTCCTTTTGTTTTATTATATCATTTTTGCTAGAATTGTCATGATTTTCGATATATTTGACTACAAGGGAAAGCTTTTATCCAAGTTTGTAAAAAAAATTAAACTTTGAGCTAAATTTTAGGAAAAGTGATATAATTGAATTGTATACTTGCGTGGAGGTATTCGATGAAAAAGTTAAAAAATATTGATATTAGTATCAGTTATATTTGGGATTCGATTATGCGACACCCCATTATAAGCACATTCAGCTTTATTGTTACTACGGGTCTATCAGGTTTTTCTTTTTGGTTTACATTCTTAGAAATAAAATCTAATCTTGGAGAAGAGCACTTCTGGAGATATACCTCTTACATAGTTCTTGTGATTGTTGTAGTCTCCATATTCTTATATTCTTGGTCGAAAATAGCAACATATTTATTTTACAATGATTACACTAAAGCTGTTTCTAAATATATGTCCAGCGCTTCAAAACATGATGTATGGCATTTATCTAAAGCTTCAAAAGAATATAGGCGAGTGCCTAAGCCCGAATCTTCGAGCACAGATGATTATAGGCGTAAAGTTTTAGAAAATACTTATAAAAGTTTTTCAACTCTAACAAAACATACTTTTGGTGATATTTTTAATGATTTGGAGGAAGTTTTATCTAAAAGCCTTTATACCTCACTAAAAATTAGTTTGAGATTATTTCCTAAAGATTTTGATATGAATAAGCTAAATTCTTTTCAGGATTTAGCTGAATTGCAATATTCGGAATTTTTTGTTGAAGATGGTAGAATGAACCTTAGAGATAGTGTAAGGTGTCCTTTAAGTGAAGATATGAAGGCATTGATGTTTTCTAAGAATCTAACTCACATCTATAAGATTAAAGATGGTAATAGAGGGATTGTTTTCATACTAACAGCAAAAAGTTTCTCAGAGTTTCCTAAAATATATGGATTTTTAGACTTTAGTTGGACAAACCTTAGTCGTCCATTTATGGATGAAGAGTTTTTGATTGATTTCATAATCCCTATAATACTTGAACGGGTCAATATTCTATGCTATTATATATCAAGTATGGAAACGTATATGTATACTCTACCTTCAAGGATATTTGATGATCCACAAGCGATAGTTTCCGTAGGAACTGAATTTGATTTTTTAAAAACATTATATGATAAATATAATGAGTAAAGGAGATAGTAAAAATGTCAGCATTTTCATCATGCCGAAAGATAACCGTAAAAGAAGATTTATGGGAAGCAGGGCAAGCATTAAAGGTTTTAGCCTTTGCAGATTTAAGATATCTAGACAATGAGGCTTTTTGGGAAGCGGTAAAATATGAACCATATCCAAGAGAAATAGATATATGCAATAAAGAAGAGTCTTAATTATATCGTATCTGCTACTTCGCCCCATCATCGGTCAATCTTTTTCATTTAAGAATAGACTTTTGTTTAATACTTACTAATGTAAATTCACTGTACTGTATTTGTTGGTTAGATCCCTAGCTGATAACTTATAAAATAATAAATTGTTAAACCCAATGATCTTAACTGTATCGTTGAGTTTTAATTATGAATTATGACATAAGAAAACGAGTATCTCCAACTATGGGAATACTCGTTTTCTGATATTTAGAAGTTTTTTGCTCAGCTTCTTTTTTAAATTTGGTCAGTTTTAGTTAATCTTTTGTAGAAAAAATTATTTACTTAATAATTCTCTAAGCACATTTATTTTTCTTTCTCTTCAATTAAGTGACCATATGTATGAGTAATGTGTGTAATGTCTTGTTATCCCATGTTTGAAGCAGCAACTCAGATATCAAATAATATACTTGTATGTGTGTGTCAAATACCAGTCGCTAATAAATTACAGGGGGGACAGGGGAAACTCTAACGGAAAATAGAAATTGAAAAACTCCCCAAAATCCGATATAATGGAGAGTTGAAAGGAATAGTAAAATCCAATGTAAAAATCATTCTTAACTACTGAAACAACTAAAAATAGAAAATCAAAGAAAGAGAACTTATGACTATTCAAGAAGAAATCAAGAAACGCCGTACCTTTGCCATTATTTCTCACCCGGACGCGGGGAAAACAACCATTACTGAGCAGTTGCTCTACTTTGGGGGCGAGATTCGTGAGGCTGGTACGGTAAAAGGAAAGAAAACAGGGACTTTTGCCAAGTCTGACTGGATGGATATCGAGAAACAACGTGGGATTTCGGTAACCTCATCTGTCATGCAGTTTGACTATGATGGCAAGCGCGTCAACATCCTTGACACCCCAGGGCACGAGGACTTCTCAGAAGATACTTATCGTACCTTGATGGCGGTGGATGCTGCGGTCATGGTCGTCGACTCTGCCAAGGGTATCGAGGCCCAAACCAAGAAATTGTTTGAGGTTGTCAAACACCGTGGCATTCCAGTCTTTACCTTTATGAACAAGCTGGACCGTGATGGCCGTGAGCCACTGGATCTCTTGCAAGAACTAGAAGAAGTATTGGGGATTGCCAGCTATCCAATGAACTGGCCAATCGGGATGGGGAAAGCTTTTGAGGGCTTGTATGACCTCTATAACCAACGTTTAGAACTTTATAAAGGGGATGAGCGTTTTGCCAGTCTAGAAGATGGTGACCAGCTTTTTGGCAGCAATCCTTTCTACGCTCAGGTTAAGGACGATATCGAACTGTTGCAAGAAGCAGGAAATGAATTTTCGGAAGAAGCTATTCTTGAAGGAGAACTGACTCCGGTCTTCTTCGGTTCAGCCCTCACTAACTTTGGGGTGCAGACCTTCCTTGAGACCTTCCTTGAGTTTGCTCCAGAACCACATGGGCACAAGAAAACAGACGGAGAAATTGTGGATCCTTATGACAAGGATTTCTCAGGATTTGTCTTTAAAATCCAAGCCAATATGGACCCTCGTCACCGTGACCGCATTGCCTTTGTCCGTATCGTATCGGGCGAATTTGAGCGTGGGATGAGTGTTAACCTTCCTCGTACTGGGAAGACTGCCAAGCTTTCTAATGTCACCCAGTTTATGGCGGAAAGTCGTGAGAATGTGACCAATGCCGTGGCAGGTGATATTATCGGGGTTTACGATACTGGTACTTATCAGGTTGGGGATACCTTGACAGTTGGAAAAAATAAGTTTGAATTTGAACCACTGCCAACCTTTACCCCTGAGATTTTCATGAAAGTTTCTGCTAAGAACGTTATGAAACAAAAATCTTTCCACAAAGGGATTGAGCAATTGGTGCAAGAAGGAGCCATTCAGCTTTATAAGAATTACCAAACTGGCGAGTACATGCTAGGGGCTGTGGGACAACTCCAGTTTGAAGTCTTTAAGCACCGCATGGAAGGCGAGTACAATGCAGAAGTAGTCATGAGCCCAATGGGTAAAAAGACCGTTCGTTGGATCAAGCCTGAGGACTTGGATGAACGGATGTCATCAAGCCGCAATATCTTGGCTAAGGACCGCTTTGACCAACCAGTCTTCCTCTTTGAAAATGACTTTGCCCTCCGCTGGTTTACGGACAAGTATCCAGATGTAGAGTTGGAGGAAAAAATGTGATTCAGTAAGTCTACTTGATTGCATAGCAATCTAAGTAGGCTACGGCAAGTCCTATTAGACTTGCCTAACTGCCTCACTAACTGAGTTTTACAAATGAAATCGATTTGTAAAACTCAGTGTCGTAATTTAACAATCGGTAACCGCTATGGCAGCTTCCCTAAACACTTCATTAGGACAAGTGCCCGAATGATTTTGATTCGTGGAATTTGGATTTATTTTCATATAGTAAAGGTAATTGAAGTCAAAGGTAAATTAAAAACCTCAGAGAAATCATGTTACATGAATTCTTCTGAGGTTTTTCTAGTTTCCATATTTTTGGTAAAAATCGACCTTAACCTGGATAAAGGTTTCGGCTTCGCGTAGTAGCTGCAGGAGGGTGGCGCGGGTCTCAAACTCCTCACGTGTTTTAGGGAGACTCCGATTGCGGAAGACTCGCAGATAACGTTTGATGTCATCAAGTAGGTCATGAGCAGGATTGGTCTGACTTAGCTGGGCAGCAATCTTCGAAAAGAGCTGGGCCAAAATCAAACTCTCACTTGCGGCCAGATGACAGGTATTGATCTGCTGGGCCATATTTCGCAGGATGCGACTTTGTCTCTGTCTCATCTCAAAGTAGTGGATGTGGTAGTCCGTTTGGTGAAAGAGGTGGTCCGAGTGATCCAAATAAACCAGCTTGAGGGCTTCTTCAAGAAGCTCATCCAATTCGTCAACGAGTTGGGCTTGATTGCGTCCGTCTCCTCTTGACAGATAGTATTTAAAGCGAAGCAGGATGTCTTTTAACTTTTCTTCGACCTGAAGGTGGTAGCTTTGGATGGCTTTCTCACGAGAGGGCATATAAAGGTTGACCAATAGAGCAAAGCTTGTCCCGATGAGAAAGAGGAGTACTTCATTAAGCAAGAGCTCTGGGGAAGTAGACTCCTGTACCAAGAGATGACCGACCAAGACACTGCTAGGGGTGATGCCGATTTCCCAACCCATTTTATAGGCTAGAGGCACATAGAGAGCCAGATAGAGGCCTAGGCTCCATATGTGAAAGCCCGTAAGCTGAAAGGCTAGAACGCCGATAGCGAGCGCTAGGAGCATGGAGAAGAGGCGGTTACGTGCTAATTTCAGTGTGCTTCGGCGCGTGTCAGAAAGGCTTAAGAGGGCGATAATACCAGCTGAAACAGCTGAAGATAAATCCAAAAAATAAGCGAGAAAACAAGCGAGACAGGTCGCCAAGATCAGTTTTGTCGTACGTTGGGTGATAGACATGAGAATTTCCTAAACTAATAGAATCGAGTGTTTAACGAGGAATCAGGTACTAGGGCCGAGGTTTTCGGTTTGTAGCATACTCGGCAACCGCTGTAAAGAGAACATCTGTAGAAGAGTTTAGAGCTGTTTCGCAAGAGTCTTGCACGACACCAATCACAAAACCGACTCCGACAACTTGCATAGCCAAGTCGTTGGAAATCCCAAAGAGGCTACAAGCGACAGGAATGAGGAGAAGCGATCCCCCAGCAATTCCAGATGCCCCGCAGGCAGAAATGGCAGCTACTACACTGAGCACAAATGCTGTCCCAAAGTCTACCGAGATTCCGAGTGTATTGACAGCAGCCAGGGTCAGGACATTTATGGTAACGGCAGCGCCAGCCATATTGATGGTCGACCCAAGCGGGATGGAAACAGAGTAGGTGTCAGGATTCAGTCCCAGGTCTTGGCAAAGTTTCATATTGACCGGGATATTGGCAGCAGAGCTACGAGTGAAAAAGGCTGTAATACCACTGACACGTAGACATTTCAAAACAAGGGGATAGGGATTTTTCCTCATAAAAAGAAAGGCGATGAGTGGGTTGATGATGAGAGCAACAAAAGCCATGGTAGCAATCAAAAGTCCTAGGAGGACACCATAGTTTGCCAGACTGGCGATGCCCTTGTCTGAGATGGTCTTGAACACCAAGCCTAAAATTCCAAAGGGAGCTAGGTTGATAATCCATTCCACGATTTTAGAGGTGACATCCGCCATGGTTTTCAGTAATTCTTTGCTGTGTTTACTTGCCTCTCTCATAGCCAGACCAAAGACGACTGCCCAAGAGAGAATCCCGATATAGTTGGCTTCGACAATAGCATTTAGGGGATTGTCCACCAGTTTGAGCAAGAGATTGCTGAGGACTTGACCGATACCGTCAGGAGCAGCGACTTCAGTATTTGCACTGGTCAGGGTGATTTGAACAGGCAGTAAGAAACTAGCTAGAACGGCCACCAATGCAGCAGCAAAGGTTCCAAGCAAGTATAGGAAAATAACCGTTTTCATATTGGTATTTTGCCCCTTTTGGTGTTGGGAAAGGGCATTGGCAACAAGGGCAAAAACTAGAATAGGAGCGATGGCTTTCAGTCCGCCTACAAAGAGATCTCCAAGCAGACCAATTCCTGTAAGGTTCGGAAAGAGCATCCCCAATGTCGCTCCAAAAATCATTCCAATAAGGATTCGTTTGATGAGGCTTGCCTTGGTCCAGGCTCTAATGATTCGTTTCATATCAGTCTCCTTCAAAATGTATTGTTTATAATTATAGTATAAATATGCTATAGAGGCAAGTGATATTTTGAAAACGGAGACGATAATTGAATAATTATGAAAGAAAAGAGAAGGACGATTTTATGGTATAATAGGAAAAAGGAGTTTTATATGCAAGATTTTTTTCAACGTTATTTTGATAAACTTGATTTAACAACCATCTTAGAGAATCTCTTGACCAAGGTGATTTCTCTTTTGATTTTGTTTCTGTTATTTTATATAGCTAAAAAGATGCTTCACGCGACTGTACGAAAGATTGTCAAGCCCTCGCTTAAATTTTCAAATCGGGATGCAGGAAGGCAAAAGACAATCTCGCGTTTGCTGGAGAATGTCTTTAACTACATTCTTTATTTCTTTTTAATCTATTGCATCCTGTCTATTTTAGGCTTGCCGGTTTCTAGTTTGCTTGCCGGTGCGGGGATTGCTGGTGTAGCCATTGGGATGGGGGCGCAAGGTTTTCTATCCGATGTCATTAATGGCTTCTTCATCCTCTTTGAACGCCAGCTCGATGTGGGTGATGAAGTGGTCCTCACAAACGGACCGATTACCGTTTCTGGAAAGGTCGTTAGTGTAGGAATCCGTACAACACAACTGCGAGGTGACGATCAAGCCCTTCACTTTGTTCCTAACCGCAATATTACCGTTGTTAGTAATTTATCCCGTACTGAATAGTCCGACTATTTTAGCAGATTTGTGGTACAATAGAAGGAGTTTGGTAAAGGAGAGAGTATGCTATTTGTAGAGAAAAAATTAGGTCACGATCGTACTTGGATAGACCTTGATGTGGACAAGATTAAAAATATGGAAGATCTTTCTGACATCTATGGATTGGACAAGGAAACCATCGAGTATGCTCTAGATAGAAATGAACGAGCCCACATGGATTATAACCGTGAAACGGAGACGGTAACCTTCATTTATAATGTTCTTGATTTAGAAAAAGACAAAGAATATTATGAAGCGATTCCGATGACCTTTATCGTTGAAAAACAACGGCTGATTACCATCAGCAATCACAAGAATACTTATGTGATTAAACGCATGGCAACCTACCTTGAAAGCCATGAAATTATTTCAATCTACAAATTTCTTTTTGCCAGTTTAGAGATTATTAGCAATGCTTACTATCCAGTGATCGAAGAGATGGATAAAAGTAAGGATGAAATCAGTGCACTTCTTCGTCAAAAAACAACTAAAAAAAATCTTTTCGCCCTCTCTGACTTGGAAACTGGTATGGTTTACCTGACAGCAGCTGCTAAACAAAATCGTCTCCTCTTGGAACACATTCAAGGGCATGCACTTTATCGCAATCTTAATGAGGTGGAAAGAGAGCAGTTTGACGATGCTATGATTGAAGCCCATCAGTTGGTTTCAATGACAGATTTGATATCTCAAGTCTTGCAACAACTCTCAGCCTCTTACAACAACATCCTAAATAATAATCTAAATGATAATTTGACAACTTTGACAATTATCTCAGTCTTGCTAGCTATCCTTGCGGTTATTACAGGATTCTTCGGAATGAATGTTCCCTTACCGTTTACAGATGAACCAAATGCTTGGATTTATATTTTGATAGCTAGTCTCATTTTATGGGCAGTCTTAGCTCAATGTTTAAAGAAAATTGCTAGAAATTAAAAAAAGGAGCCAGAATGGCGATTGAAAACTATATGCCAGATTTTGCTGTGGAAGCAGTCTATGATCTGACAGTCCCAAGCCTGCAGGCGCAGGGAATCAAGGCTGTTTTGGTCGATCTGGACAATACCCTCATTGCTTGGAATAACCCTGATGGGACGCCAGAGATGAAGCAATGGCTACATGACCTCCGTGACGCGGGCATCCGCATTATCGTGGTCTCAAATAATACCAAAAAACGGGTTCAACGCGCAGTTGAGAAATTTGGGATTGATTACGTTTATTGGGCCTTAAAGCCTTTCACATTTGGGATTGACCGTGCCATGAAGGAATTCCACTATGAGAAAAATGAAGTGGTCATGGTCGGCGACCAACTTATGACAGATATACGAGCAGCTCACCGTGCAGGCATTCGCTCGATCTTAGTCAAACCCTTGGTCCAACATGACTCCATCAAAACGCAGATTAACCGAGCTCGCGAGCGCCGTGTTATGCGAAAAATCACTGAAAAATACGGACCGATTACATATAAAAAAGGAATTTAACTATGGAAGAAATTCTCTGTATTGGTTGTGGAGCAACCATTCAGACGACAGACAAGGCTGGTCTTGGTTTCACTCCCCAGTCGGCACTCGAAAAAGGTTTGGAGACTGGCGAAGTCTATTGCCAACGTTGTTTCCGTCTCCGCCACTACAATGAAATCACAGATGTTCAGTTGACAGACGATGATTTCCTCAAACTCTTGCACGAGGTAGGAGACAGTGATGCCTTGGTGGTCAATGTCATTGATATTTTTGACTTTAATGGTTCTGTCATCCCAGGCTTGCCACGCTTTGTATCGGGCAATGATGTCCTCTTGGTTGGAAATAAAAAAGATATCCTGCCCAAGTCAGTTAAACCAGGCAAAATTAGCCAGTGGCTTATGGAACGTGCCCATGAAGAAGGACTTCGTCCAGTGGATGTCGTCCTAACTTCGGCACAAAACAAGCATGCCATTAAGGAAGTCATTGACAAGATTGAACACTACCGTAAGGGCCGTGATGTCTATGTGGTCGGTGTAACCAACGTTGGAAAATCAACTCTTATCAATGCTATTATCCAAGAAATCACTGGCGACCAAAATGTCATCACGACTTCGCGCTTCCCAGGGACAACCTTGGACAAGATTGAGATTCCGCTTGACGACGGATCTTATATCTACGATACACCAGGGATTATCCACCGCCACCAGATGGCCCACTACTTGACGGCTAAAAACCTCAAGTATGTCAGCCCTAAAAAGGAAATCAAGCCAAAAACCTATCAACTTAACCCTGAACAAACCCTGTTTCTTGGTGGTTTAGGACGCTTTGACTTTATATCAGGAGAAAAACAAGGATTTACTGCTTTTTTTGACAACGAACTCAAACTCCACCGTACCAAGCTAGAAGGCGCTAGTGCCTTTTATGACAAGCATCTGGGAACTCTTCTCACACCACCAAATAGTAAGGAAAAAGAAGATTTCCCAAAACTTGTACAGCATGTATTTACCATTAAGGACAAGACAGACCTGGTCATCTCAGGCCTAGGCTGGATCCGCGTAACAGGCACTGCCAAAGTCGCCGTCTGGGCACCAGAAGGCGTCGCCGTCGTCACACGCAAAGCAATTATCTAAACACAGAAAGGAAAGGGTCATATAGACTTGGGCGAGCATTGCGAGCCCATAGAGAATACTTTTCGCCGTGGTGTTAGTTGGTACAAGTGATTGTACCAACTGCGGAAAATTTGAGACCTTGGGCTCAAATTTTAGTCATGAAAGTTCGAAGAACTTTGCTGACGTCCGTCACCACTTCAGAAAAGTATAAAAAGAAACTCTTTTTAAGAAATTATGTCATTAACATCAAAACAACGTGCCTTCCTCAACAGCCAGGCACATACCCTCAAACCCATCATCCAAATCGGGAAAAATGGTCTCAACGACCAAATCAAAACCAGCGTACGTCAAGCTCTTGACGCCCGTGAATTGATCAAGGTTACTCTCTTGCAAAACACAGATGAAAACATCCATGAAGTAGCTGAAATCTTGGAAGAAGAAATTGGTGTAGATACTGTCCAAAAAATCGGACGCATCTTGATCTTGTTTAAGCAATCCAGCAAGAAAGAAAATCGCAAGATTTCTAAAAAAGTCAAAGAAATCTAAAACCTACTCCAAACAACTGTTTTTACAGAGAATTAAAGGAAGACGAGCCTATGGCAATCGAATTATTGACTCCCTTTACCAAGGTAGAGTTGGAGCCAGAAATCAAGGAGAAAAAACGCAAACAAGTCGGGATTCTAGGGGGGAATTTTAATCCCGTTCACAATGCCCATCTTATCGTTGCGGACCAAGTCCGACAACAGTTGGGACTGGACCAAGTCCTGCTTATGCCCGAATACCAACCTCCTCATGTAGATAAAAAGGAAACCATCCCCGAGCACCATCGGCTCAAGATGCTTGAGTTGGCGATTGAGGGGATTGAAGGCTTAGCCATTGAAACAATCGAGTTAGAGCGCAAGGGAATTTCCTACACCTACGACACCATGAAGATTTTGACAGAGCAACATCCAGATACGGATTATTACTTCATTATCGGGGCTGATATGGTGGACTATCTGCCTAAATGGTACCGAATTGATGAGCTGGTCGACATGGTTCAGTTTGTTGGAGTTCAGCGCCCACGCTACAAGGCAGGGACTTCCTATCCAGTTATCTGGGTGGATGTGCCTCTCATGGACATCTCGTCCAGCATGGTGCGTGACTTCATTGCCCAAGGTCGGAAACCTAACTTTCTCCTACCTCAGCCAGTGCTAGACTACATCGAGAAGGAGGGGCTTTACTGATGGCATACCAAGACTATATCAACTGTTCCCGAGAGGCTTTGTTGGAAAGAATGGCAGAGCTTCTGCCTGAAAAACGCTTAACACATTGCTTGGGAGTGGAGCGTGCAGCCATAGAGCTTGCGAAGCGATTTGGAGTCGATGTTGAGAAAGCTGGTCTAGCAGGCCTTCTTCATGATTATGCAAAAAAGCTGTCAGATCAGGAATTTCTGGATTTGATTGACCGTTACCAATTAGACCCTGACCTCAAAAACTGGGGTAATAATGTCTGGCATGGCATGGTTGGCATCTACAAGATTCAGGAGGACTTGGATTTGCATGATCCAGAAATCCTGCGAGCCATTGAAATTCATACAGTCGGTGCTGGTCAGATGAGCGACCTAGATAAAGTTGTCTACGTCGCAGATTATATCGAGCATAACCGCGCCTTTCCAGGTGTGGACGTGGCGCGTGAGATTGCAAGTTTGTCACTCAATAAGGCAGTAGCTTACGAGACAGCTCACACAGTGGAGCATTTAGCTCATCAGGGATTCCCCATCTATCCCCAAACCCTTGAAACCTATAACGCCTTTGTGCACTATTTGAAAGAGGACTAGATGAGGACGGCTTTTATAATCATTGATGTTCAGAATATTTTAGTGGAAACCGGTTTTCAGACAAATAGTCTATTGGAAAAAATTTCTTATTTACAAAACCAGGCTAGAAGCAAGAATATCGAAATTATCTATGTTCAACATATTGAGGACTCTGAAGCTCAAACATCAGAAGATTGGCAGTTATCGGAGCTTTTAAGTCGAAAACCTAATGAAAAGGTCTTTCAGAAGAAGTATAACAGTATTTTCAAAGAAACTGGTTTAAAAGAATACTTGGATAAACAGGGGATTGAAAAATTAGTTTTATGTGGTATGCAGACAGAATATTGTGTGGATACCTCTGTCAAGGTTGCCTTTGAATATGGCTATCAGCTTATTATTCCAGAAGGAACTTGCACAACGTTTGATGGTGATGACATTCCAGCAGAAACGATAAATGAATTTTATGAGGACATTTGGGAGGGGCGCTTTGCAGATGTCCTAGATTACAAACATATTTTCTAGAAAGAGGACTAAATGAACGAAAAAGAATTACTAGAACTAGTCGTGAAAGCGGCTGATGAGAAACGTGCGGAGGATATCCTCGCACTTGATGTACAAGATTTGACCAGTGTTACAGACTACTTTGTCATCACGAGCTCGATGAATAGCCGTCAGTTAGACGCTATCGCTGATAATATCCGTGAAAAAGTAGCTCAAGCTGGTGTTAAAGGCAGCCATGTCGAAGGTGATGCAGCTGGAGGCTGGGTCTTGCTGGACCTTGGCGGTGTCGTTGTGCATATCTTCTCAGAAGAAATGCGTGCCCACTATAACCTAGAAAAACTATGGCATGAGGCGAATTCAGTAGATTTATCTGAAACTTTGGCGTAGAAGATGAACTCAGTTGTAGTCAACTGGGTTTATTTGCTTATTTTAGAAGAAAATTGATGGAAAGGTGAGGGCGAGTGGTGTTTGCCATGGAGGCTCTTGGTATCATGTTTTATGGCGACATATGAAACTTTTGCGGCTGTTTACGATGCTGTGATGGATGATAGTTTATACGATAAATGGACGGATTTTTCCCTCCGTCATTTGCCAAAGACTAAGGGGAGAAAGAAACTCTTGGAGCTGGCTTGTGGGACAGGCATCCAGTCAGTGCGCTTTTCTCAGGCTGGTTTTGATGTAACTGGACTTGATTTGAGTGCTGATATGTTGAAGATTGCGGAGAAGAGAGCGACTTCAGCCAAGCAAAAGATTGATTTTATTGAAGGCAACATGCTGGATTTGTCCAAGGCAGGGAAATATGATTTTGTCACGTGTTATTCGGACTCTATCTGCTACATGCAGGATGAGGTGGAAGTAGGGGATGTCTTTAAGGAAGTCTATAATGCCCTCAATGAAGATGGTGTCTTTATTTTTGATGTGCATTCGACTTACCAGACAGATGAGGTATTTCCTGGCTATTCCTACCATGAAAATGCAGAAGATTTTGCCATGCTCTGGGATACCTACGAGGACGCTGCACCTCACTCCATCGTGCATGAGTTGACCTTCTTTATCAAGGAGTCTGATGGTTCCTTTAGTCGCCACGATGAGGTACACGAGGAGCGTACATACGAAGTCTTGACCTATGATATTTTGCTGGAACAGGCTGGTTTCAAGTCTTTCAAACTCTATGCCGACTTTGAGGACAAGGAGCCAACAGAAACCAGTAGACGTTGGTTTTTTGTCGCGCAGAAGTAGGAGAACATCATGACCATCACAGGTATTATCGCGGAGTTCAATCCTTTTCATAATGGGCACAAATACCTGCTGGATCAGGCTGAGGGGCTGAAAATCGTTGCCATGTCTGGGAATTTCATGCAGAGAGGCGAGCCTGCTATCGTTGATAAGTGGGCGCGGGCCCAGATGGCACTGGAAAATGGCGCAGACTTGGTAGTGGAATTGCCCTTTTTAGTCAGTGTTCAGGCGGCAGATTTCTTTGGCCAAGGAGCTGTGGATATCTTGGCTCGGTTGGGCATTGATAGCCTAGCTTTTGGGACAGAGGAAGTTCTGGATTACCAAAAAATTGCTGACTTATACACAGAGCAAGGTGCTGAGATGGAGAATTTTGTGGAAAATCTGCCTGATTCTCTCTCCTATCCTCAGAAAACCCAAGCCATGTGGAAGGAATTTGCTGGTCTTGATTTTTCAGGCAATACGCCCAATCATGTCCTTGCTCTGGCCTATGCCAAGGCGGTTGCAGGACGCAACATCAAACTCCAGCCGATTCAGCGTCAGGGAGCGAGTTACCATTCTGTGGACAAGAATGTGGACTTTGCCTCGGCGACAGCCCTCCGTCAGCACCAGAGGGACAAAGATTTCTTAGAACGCTTTATGCCTTCTGTTGCCCTCTTTGAGCAAGCCAATAAGGTGAGCTGGGATGACTATTTTCCCTTACTCCGCTATCAAATCTTGTCAAATCCAGACCTAACCACTATCTATCAGGTCAATCAAGAAATGGCTGTGCGTATCAAAGAAGCAATCAAGCTAGCCCAGTCTGTGGAAGAATTGGTGGAAGCTGTTGCGACCAAACGCTATACCAAGGCGCGTGTCAGACGTCTCTTGACCTATATTTTAGTGCAGGCTAGAGAAAGTGACTTACCAGAAGCCATTCATGTCCTTGGCTTTACCGAAAAAGGCAGGCAACACCTTAAATCTCTGAAAGAGCAGGTCCATTTAGTCAGCCGAATTGGCAAAGAACCTTGGGATGCCATGACCCAAAAGGCAGATCAGATTTACCGACTAGGGAAGCCAAGTATAGCAGAGCAGAATTTCGGCAGAGTTCCGATTAGAATAGAAACAAACTAAGTCTACTGAAAGGTGGACTTTTTTGCTTCGTTTTTCGTGGAAATTTAAATTTTTAAAGATTCTTAATTTTGCTTGAATATCCAAGGGATTTCTTCTAAAATTCACACAAAACTCTTCAATTTGGGTTTGTGAAAATCGGTTTTTTATGATAGAATATTAAGGAATGTATGTCATTCGATAAACAAATTTAATGAGGTAAAAACATGGAAATCATGACACTTGCGATTGCTGTTTTTGCCGTCATCATTGGTTTAGTCATTGGATATGTCAGCATCTCAGCTAAGATGAAATCATCTCAAGAGGCTGCAGAGTTGATGCTTCTAAATGCTGAACAAGAAGCAACTAATTTACGAGGACAAGCTGAGCGCGAAGCGGATTTATTGCTAAATGAAGCCAAGAGCGAAAGCAAGTCTCTTAAAAAAGAAGCACTATTGGAGGCCAAAGAGGAAGCCAGAAAATACCGTGAAGAAGTGGACGCTGAATTTAAGTCAGAACGTCAGGAGCTCAAGCAAATTGAAAGTCGTTTGACGGAGAGAGCTACGAGCCTTGACCGTAAGGACGACAATTTGACGAACAAAGAAAAAACACTTGAACAAAAAGAACAAAGTATTTCTGATAGAGCAAAAAACCTTGATGCACGTGAAGAGCAATTAGAGGAAGTCGAAAGACAAAAAGAAGCTGAACTTGAACGTATCGGTTCCCTTTCCCAAACTGAGGCTCGAGATATTATCTTGGCTCAGACAGAGGAAAACTTGACCAAGGAAATTGCTAGTCGCATTCGTGAGGCTGAGCAAGAAGTCAAGGAACGTTCAGACAAGATTGCGAAAGATATCTTGGTTCAGGCTATGCAGCGTATCGCTGGTGACTATGTAGCGGAGTCAACAAACTCTACAGTTCATCTACCAGACGATACCATGAAGGGACGCATTATCGGTCGTGAAGGACGTAATATTCGTACCTTTGAAAGTTTGACAGGGGTCGATGTGATTATCGACGATACGCCAGAAGTGGTAACCTTGTCAGGATTTGATCCGATTCGTCGTGAGATTGCTCGTATGACCATGGAAATGTTGCTCAAGGATGGCCGTATCCACCCAGCTCGTATTGAGGAGTTGGTGGAGAAAAACCGTCAGGAGATTGACAATAAAATCCGTGAATATGGTGAGGCTGCTGCCTATGAGATTGGTGCGCCAAACCTTCATCCAGACTTGATGAAGATCATGGGACGCTTGCAGTTCCGTACTTCTTATGGACAAAATGTCTTGCGTCATTCGATTGAGGTTGCTAAGTTATCTGGTATCATCGCCAGTGAACTTGGTGAAAATGCAGCTCTTGCTCGTCGTGCTGGATTCCTTCATGACATCGGGAAAGCTATTGACCGCGAGGTTGAAGGTAGCCACGTTGAGATTGGTACGGAGTTGGCTCGTAAGTACAAGGAACACCCAGTTGTGGTGAATACCATTGCTAGCCACCACGGTGATGTGGAAGCAGAAAGCGTCATCGCAGTGATCGTTGCAGCAGCAGATGCCTTGAGTGCAGCGCGTCCAGGTGCTCGTAGTGAATCTCTTGAAAGCTATATCAAGCGTCTCCATGACTTGGAAGAAATCGCCAATGGCTTTGAAGGAGTGCAAAATAGCTTTGCTCTTCAAGCAGGACGTGAAATTCGTATCATGGTTAATCCAGGACAAATCAAAGACGACAAAGTCACAATCTTAGCTCACAAAGTTCGTGAGAAAATTGAAAATAATCTCGATTACCCAGGAAATATCAAGGTAACCGTGATCCGCGAACTTCGTGCAGTAGATTATGCTAAATAAATAAGAAAGAGCAGTTGAAAAATTACTGCTTTTTTGTTACACTAGATAGAAAGACTGTAGAAGGATAACTGACGTTATCATCAGTATCCAAGAGAAATTTTACTTTATTTCACAGACTAACTAAAGGAGACATAATGGCAGACCGAGGCTTGCTAATCGTTTTTTCTGGTCCTTCAGGAGTTGGGAAAGGGACGGTTAGAAGAGAGATTTTTGAGAGTTCTGAGAATCAATTTCAATACTCTGTATCGATGACGACACGTGCGCAACGTCCTGGTGAAGTGGATGGAGTGGACTATTTCTTCCGTACTCGTGAAGAGTTTGAAGAGCTGATCCGTCAAGGTCAGATGTTGGAATATGCAGAATATGTCGGTAACTACTATGGGACTCCTCTAACCTATGTCAATGAAACTTTGGACAAGGGAATCGATGTCTTTCTTGAGATTGAAGTCCAAGGAGCCCTTCAGGTTAAGAAAAAGGTTCCAGACGCTGTCTTTATCTTTCTAACGCCACCAGATTTGGATGAATTGCAAGATCGTTTGGTGGGTCGTGGAACAGATAGTGCAGAAGTGATTGCCCAACGAATCGAAAAAGCCAAGGAAGAAATTGCTCTCATGCGTGAGTATGATTATGCCATTGTCAACGATCAGGTGCCCCTCGCTGCTGAACGTGTCAAGCGTGTGATCGAAGCAGAACACTTCCGTGTGGACCGTGTCATTGGTCACTATCAGGAGATGTTGCCAAAATCTCCAACTACTCGATAAACTATAGGAAACAGGTACAAGCAAATGATGTTAAAACCCTCTATTGATACCTTGCTCGACAAGGTGCCATCAAAATATTCACTCGTAATCTTGGAAGCAAAACGTGCCCACGAACTAGAAGCAGGCGCGCCAGCAACTCAAGAGTTTAAGTCTGAAAAATCAACTCTTCGTGCTTTAGAAGAAATCGAGTCTGGAAACGTTACGATTCACCCAGATCCAGAAGGAAAACGTGAAGCGGTTCGTCTCCGTATCGAAGAAGAAAAACGCCGCAGAGAAGAAGAAGAAAAGAAAATCAAAGAGCAAATTGCTAAAGAAAAAGAAGATGGTGAAAAAATTTAAGGTTGGGGGGACTCAATCTTATTTTTTCTATTGCAAGAATTTACTGACAAGAAGGAGGTGAGAAGATGGCGAACGCAAAGATTATCGTGGATGTTCCCCTGATGCAGACGGACCAGCCATACAGCTATAAGGTCCCAGAGGAATTTGTAGAGATGCTGGAAGCCGGTATGCGGGTTCATGTCCCCTTCGGTAAAGGCAATCGCTTGATCCAAGGAATTGTGCTAGGTCTGGAGTCCCAGTTGGATGAAGAGGTGGCTGATCAGGACTTGAAGGAGATTGCAGAAGTGCTAGATTTTTCTCCTGTCTTGACTCAGGAGCAACTCTGGTTGGCTGAGGAATTACGCAAGTCCGTCTTTTCTTACAAAATCTCCATCCTAAAAGCCATGTTGCCTGGATTTTTAAACTCCAGTTATGATAAGATTCTCTATCCTCTGGAAGGTCTGAGTCGGCAAGACAAAGAGCGCTTGTTTGGTTCAGAAGATTCGCTAGCCTTTTCTTCTCTAGACCTTGCCAAACAGGCAGAAATGATGCGCTTGACCAGAAAAGGTCTACTTCGTTTAGAATACCAGGCAGTCGATCAAAAAAAGGTCAAGACCCAGTCTTGGTATGAGGTCCATGTTGACCAGTTAGAACGTATCGAGATTTCTGCGCGTGCCAAGAAAAAGGCAGAGCTGAGAGACTGTTTGCTGTCTCATCCTGAGAGTGCTCCTCTGGCTAGTTTGTTAGAGTCTTATTCGCGGGAGCAAGTCAACTTTTTTGTGGAGCAAGGAGCTGTGTCCATAGTCCAAAAGGAAGTGCAACGCTCAGCTACTTATTTTGAAGGCATTGAAGCCAGCCAACCTTTGGAATTGAATCCAGAACAAAGACAGGCGCGTGATGCCGTTGTCAGTGCTATTGGTAGTCAACAGCCTCCTTTCCTCCTTCAAGGGATTACAGGAAGTGGGAAAACGGAGGTTTACTTACAGATCATCCAAGGAGCCTTGGACAAGGGTAAGACGGCCATTTTGCTGGTACCAGAGATTTCTCTGACGCCACAAATGACGGAGCGTTTCATTGCTCGTTTCGGTGAGAAAGTAGCCATTCTTCACTCAGGCCTATCCAATGGTGAGAAGTACGACGAATGGCGCAAGGTTGAGCGTGGAGATGCCCAAGTTGTTGTTGGCGCTCGGTCAGCTATCTTTGCTCCTTTGAAAAATCTGGGTGTCATGATTATCGATGAAGAGCATGAGGCTAGCTACAAACAAGACAGCAATCCCCGTTATCATGCCAGAGAGGTCGCCATTCTACGGGCCCAGTACAATCAAGCAGCCCTGGTCCTTGGTTCAGCGACACCAAGTCTGGAAAGCCGTGCGCGGGCTGGAAAAGGTGTCTACCACCACTTACGACTAACCCAACGAGCTAATCCTTTAGCCACGATTCCTGAGGTTCAAGTGATTGACTTTCGGGACTATATCGGACAAAATGAGACATCAAACTTCACCCCTCCTTTGCTAGAAGCTATCCAAGACCGCCTGGATAAAAAAGAGCAGGTAGTCCTCATGCTCAATCGTCGGGGCTATTCTAGCTTTGTTATGTGTAGGGAGTGTGGGACTGTGGATACTTGTCCCAACTGTGACATTTCTCTGACTCTCCACATGGATACCAAGACTATGAATTGCCATTACTGTGGCTTTTCTAAGGGAATTCCTCATGTCTGTCCCAACTGTCAGAGTCGCAGTATTCGTTACTACGGGACGGGGACTCAGAAAGCCTACGATGAACTAGCAGAGCTCTTTCCTCAGGCCCGCATTCTGCGAATGGATGTGGATACGACCCGTAGGAAAGGCAGTCACCAAGCCTTACTTGACCAGTTCGGTCAAGGGGAAGCGGATATCTTGCTGGGAACTCAGATGATTGCCAAGGGCTTGGATTTTCCAAATGTGACCTTGGTAGGAGTGCTCAATGCGGATACAGCCTTGAATTTGCCTGATTTCCGTTCTTCTGAGAGAACCTTCCAACTCTTGACCCAGGTGGCTGGCCGGGCAGGTCGTGCTGAAAAGGCTGGGCAGGTCTTGATCCAGTCTTACAATCCTGAGCACTATGCCATTCGTTTTGCCAAAGACCAAGACTACGAAGGTTTTTATGCCTATGAAATGAGTATCAGGCGCCAACTCGGTTACCCGCCTTATTATTTCACTATTGGGATTACCCTCTCTCATAAGAAAGAAGAAGAGGTTGTCAAACGTGCTTATGAAGTCATGGGAATTTTGCACTCAGGTTTATCGGAAACTAGTAAAATCCTTGGACCGACACCAAAACCCATTGCCCGTACCCACAACCTTTATCATTACCAAATTTTGATTAAATACCGTTTAGAAGATGAGCTGAGTCCAACACTCAATCAGGTCTTGGTCTTGACTCAAGAACGGGAAAATAGCGAGCTTCGTCTCAGCATTGACCACGAACCGCAGCAATTTTTATAAGAAGGAGAAGAAATGACAAAACTAATCTTTATGGGGACCCCTGATTTTTCAGCGACAGTTTTGAAGGGTTTGTTATCAGATGATCGTTACGAGATTCTAGCAGTTGTGACCCAGCCAGACCGTGCTGTCGGCCGTAAAAAAGTGATCCAAGAAACCCCAGTCAAGCGGGTTGCTAAAGAAGCAGGTCTTCCTATCTACCAACCAGAAAAATTATCTGGAAGTCCAGATCTGGAAGCGATTATGAATTTAGGAGCGGATGGGATTGTGACCGCTGCTTTTGGGCAGTTTCTCCCAAGCAAACTTCTTGATAGCATGAATTTTGCGGTCAACGTTCACGCATCCCTCCTTCCCAAACACCGTGGTGGCGCTCCTATTCATTATGCCTTGATTCAAGGGGATGAGGAAGCTGGTGTGACTATCATGGAAATGGTTAAAGAAATGGATGCAGGTGATATGATTTCCCGTCGCAGTATTCCCATCACAGATGAGGACAATGTCGGCACCTTGTTTGAAAAATTAGCGATTGTTGGTCGGGACTTGCTTTTGGATACGCTACCTGGCTACTTAGCAGGAGAAATCCAACCTGAACCACAAGATCCTAGTCAAGTCACTTTCTCGCCAAATATTAAGCCAGAAGAAGAGAAACTCGATTGGACTAAAACCAATCGCCAACTCTTCAACCAAATCCGTGGGATGAATCCATGGCCTGTTGCTCATACTTTTCTCAAAGGCGACCGCTTTAAGATCTATGAAGCCCTACCAGTAGAAGGTCAGGGAAATCCAGGTGAGATCCTCTCTATTGGCAAGAAAGAATTGATCGTCGCAACGGCCGAAGGAGCTCTATCTCTCAAGCAAGTGCAGCCAGCTGGTAAACCTAAGATGGACATTGCTTCCTTCCTCAACGGAGTTGGACGGACATTGACTGTAGGAGAACGATTTGGTGACTAAAGTAGAAACGGCTAGAAGTCTAGCTCTAACAGTGTTAGAGGATGTTTTTGTCAACCAAGCCTACTCAAATATTGCCTTAAACAAACACCTCAAGGGCAGTCAACTCTCAGCAGCAGACAAGGGTTTGGTGACAGAGATTGTTTACGGAACGGTAGCCCGCAAACTCACCTTAGAATGGTATTTGTCCCACTTTATCCAAGACCGAGACAAGCTAGATAACTGGCTCTATATCCTACTCCTTATGAGCGCCTATCAAGTCCGTTATCTGGATAAGGTGCCTGACCATGCTGTAGTCAATGAAGCAGTGGAACTAGCCAAAGCCCGTAAAAAAGGCAGTGAAAAATTGGTCAACGCTGTCCTTCGTCGTATTTTGCGAGAAGGCTGGCCGGATATTGCCAGTATTAAGCGAAAAAATAAGCGTGATTCCATTGCCTATTCTCTCCCAGTTTGGCTAGTATCTAAGCTCAAGGAAGAATACGGCGAAGAGCGAGCCCAAGCTATTTTTGAAAGCCTATTGGTGCGCAACAAAGCCAGCATTAGAGTGACTGACTTGAGCCGAAAAGAGGAAATCAAGGCCGTGTTAAAGGCGAGTGATTCACCTTTGGCCGCTTCTGGTTTGGTCAAGGAGCAAGGCCACTTTGCAGGACATGATTTGTTCGCAGAAGGGGCCATAACCATCCAAGATGAGTCCAGTCAACTGGTTGCTCCCACTCTTGATTTACAAGGCCATGAACAGGTCCTAGATGCCTGTGCCGCTCCGGGTGGGAAAACAGCCCATATGGCCTCTTACCTCACATCTGGTAAGGTGACAGCTTTGGACTTGTATGACCATAAGTTGGACTTAATCCAAGAAAATGCCCAACGTCTGAGTGTGGCAGATCGAGTGCAAACGCAAAAATTGGATGCCAGAAAAGTGCATGAGTTTTTCGGTCGGGACTCTTTTGATAAGATTTTGGTAGATGCTCCCTGTTCTGGTATTGGGCTCTTACGTCGCAAACCAGACATCAAATACAATAAAGAAACAGCAGATTTCACGTTCCTACAGGAAATTCAGCTGGAAATATTAGGTAGTGTTTGTCAAACACTACGAAAAGGTGGTATAATAACGTATAGTACCTGTACTATTGTCTCTGAGGAGAACTTTCAAGTCGTTGAGGCATTTTTAGAAAGTCATCCCGAGTTTGAGCAGGTTAAACTAGAACACGAATGTAAAGATATCCTGAAAGATGGCTGCATCCTGATTACTCCTGAATTGTATGGAAGTGATGGATTCTTTATTAGCCAATTTCGCAAGATATCAGAATAGGAAGGAACTGACACAATGGAAATAGCATTATTAACAGATGTTGGTCAGAAACGTACAAATAATCAGGACTATGTCAATCACTTTGTCAACCGAGCAGGACGCACTATGATCATCTTGGCTGACGGGATGGGAGGACACCGTGCAGGAAATATCGCTAGTGAGATGGCAGTCACAGACCTCGGTGTGGATTGGGTGGATACCCAAATTAACTCAGTCAATGAAGTTCGTGAGTGGTTTGCCCACTACCTGGAGATTGAAAATCAAAAAATTCATCAACTAGGTCAGGACGAAGCCTACAGAGGCATGGGGACAACGCTAGAAGCTGTTGCGTTTATTGACAACCAAGCCATCTATGCTCACATTGGAGATTCTCGTATCGGTTTGATTCGTGGAGAAGAATACCACCAGTTGACGAGTGACCATTCCTTGGTTAATGAATTGCTCAAGGCTGGTCAATTGACTCCAGAAGAGGCAGAAACTCACCCTCAAAAGAATATCATCACACAGTCTATTGGACAAAAAGATGAAATCCAGCCTGATTTTGGGATGATTACACTGGAGTCAGGAGATTATCTCTTGCTCAATAGTGACGGTTTGACCAATATGATTTCGGCAAGCGAGATTTATGATATCGTAACCAGCGATATTTCTCTAGCAGATAAGGCAGCAACCCTCATTCGTTTCGCTAACAATGCAGGAGGTTTAGACAACATTACGGTTGCCCTTGTTTACATGAACGAGGAGGCGGCAGAATGATCCAAATCGGCAAGATTTTTGCCGGGCGGTATCGGATTGTCAAGCAGATTGGTCGAGGAGGCATGGCAGATGTTTACTTGGCCAAGGATTTGATCCTAGATGGGGAAGAGGTGGCAGTTAAGGTCCTGAGGACCAACTACCAGACGGACCCGATTGCTGTGGCACGTTTCCAGCGGGAAGCGAGGGCTATGGCGGATCTGGACCATCCTCATATCGTTCGGATAACAGATATCGGTGAGGAAGATGGCCAACAGTACCTAGCTATGGAATACGTAGCAGGACTTGACCTCAAGCGTTATATCAAAGAACACTATCCTCTTTCAAATGAAGAAGCGGTTCGGATTATGGGACAGATTCTTTTGGCTATGCGTTTAGCTCATGCTAGAGGAATTGTTCACCGAGATTTGAAACCTCAAAATATCCTCTTGACACCAGATGGAACTGCTAAAGTTACTGACTTTGGGATTGCAGTGGCCTTTGCAGAGACGAGTCTGACCCAGACCAACTCGATGCTGGGTTCGGTTCATTATTTGTCACCTGAGCAAGCGCGTGGTTCTAAAGCGACTTTCCAGAGCGATATCTATGCGATGGGGATTATCTTCTATGAGATGCTGACGGGACATATCCCTTATGATGGAGATAGCGCGGTTACGATTGCCCTCCAGCATTTCCAGAAGCCACTTCCGTCCGTCATTGCTGAAAACCCATCTGTCCCTCAGGCTTTGGAAAATGTTGTCATCAAGGCAACTGCTAAGAAATTGTCTGATCGCTATCAGTCTGTTTCAGAAATGTATATGGACTTGTCAACTAGCTTGTCTTATAATCGTCGAAATGAACCGAAACTGGTCTTTGACGATGCGAGTAAGGCAGACACTAAGACTTTACCTAAAGTTCCACAAAGTACACTGACCTCGATTCCTAAAGCTCCGGCGCAAGAAGAACGCCCTCAGCCAAAGAAACCAACTCAACCAGTGGCAGAGCCGGCTCCAGCGCCAAAGCCAGCCAAGAAACGGAAGTTTAAGGCTCGCTATATGATTCTTTTGGCCAGTCTTCTATTGGTTGCAGCCTCTTTGGTCTGGATTTTATCAAGAACACCAGCAACGATTCCTATTCCTGACGTGGCTGGACAAACCGTTGCAGAGGCTAAGGAAGCTCTTAAAAAATCCAAGTTTGAAGCTGGTGAAGAAAAGTCAGAGGCCAGCGATACCGTAGCAGAAGGACGTGTTATTCGAACGGATCCAGAAGCTGGTAGCGGCCGAAAAGAAGGAACCAAGGTCAATTTGATTGTTTCTTCTGGTAAGCAATCCTTCCAATTGAGCAATTACGTCGGACGCAAGTATACGGATGTCGTAGCCGAACTCAAGGAGAAGAAGGTTCCTGAAAATCTAATCAAGATGGAAGAGGAAGAATCCAGCGAAAGCAAACCTGGAACCATTCTCAGACAAAGTCCTGCGGCAGGTACGACTTATGATCTTTCAAAAGCCAGCACAATTACTTTAACGGTTGCTAAGAAAGTAACAAGCGTTTCTATGCCAAGTTATATTGGTTCAAGTCTCGAATTTACAAAGAATAATTTGACTCAGATTGTCGGTGTAAAAGAGGCCAATATTGAGGTTGTCGAGGTTTCGACTGCTCCTGAGGGGACAGCAGAAGGTACAGTTGTAGATCAAACACCAAAAGCGGGTGAAGAGGTTGACCTTGCTAGTACGCGTATCAAACTTTCCATCTACAAACCGAAAACACCACCATCAACTTCATCTTCTAGTTCTGCACAACGTGGGAACCAAGGTTCTTCTACAACTCCAAACCAGGGGAACCAACAAGGAAACACTCCTTCAACTAGTCAATCAAATAGTGAAGGAACACGTGAAAGTTCTCGAGATTAAACGAATCTTTGTCATGATTTCATGACAAAGATTTTTTTTCATTGATTTTTGTGATAAAATATAGGAAGCAGAAAAGGAGGAGAAAATGGACGAATCAAGAGAGTTGAATGCCGTTATTGATGTCATTATGTTAGCTGGAACCATTCTCTTAAAAAGCGGTTCGGAGATTTATCGGGTTGAGGACACCATGATCCGTATCGCTCATTCACAGGGAATAGTGGATTGCAACGTTCTTGCCATGCCAGCAGCTATTTTCTTTTCTATTGAGAATACCAATATTTCTCGTATGAAACGGGTAACTTCTTCCTCCTACAACATCGAAAAAGTCTGCGATGTCAACCAAGTATCACGGGAGCTTGTCGGAGGGCAGATCGATCTCTCTACGGCTTTTGAAAGGCTAAAGGAAATCAGAAATCAAGCTCTTCCTTATACCAAGTTCCAAGTGACTATTGCAGCAACTCTCAGTGCCCCTTTTTTCTCGATTATGTTCGGGGGGAATACCTATGATGCTTTTGGTGCAGCCATTGCGACCTTGCTTGGTTTTGCTTTTTCTCTCTATGTAGAGAAGTTTGTCCGCATTCCTTTTGTAACCGCCTTTGCGGGTGCCTTTGTTTTTGGCTTGATTGCCCAGTTCTGGGCCCGCTATACAGGATTTCCTTCGACGGCAGACTTGATCATAGCGGGAGCCGTCATGCCTTTTGTTCCAGGGATTGCTCTGACAAATGCAGTTCGGGATATCATGACCAACCATATCAACTCTGGTATGAGCAAGATGTTTGAATCCTTGCTCATTACCCTCGCTTTAGGGGCCGGCACCTCCGTCGCCCTGGTTTTGATGACATAAGATGACTCTAACAAGTATTTTACTCCAAGCAGTGGCGAGTTTACTCGCCATTATCACCTTTCTAATCGTACTAAATGTTCAGCGCTCCATGCTCCTACCTGGTGGTGTTCTGGGAATGGGTGTCTGGCTCCTCTACCTCGTGCTCAAAGAACCAACCAATGTTATTGTTGCGACCTTTATTGCAGCGGTGGTTGGTTCTTGTATCAGCCAAATTTTAAGTATTGTCTATAAGACGCCAGCAGTGGTCTTTGTCTTGGCCATTCTTGCCCCCTTGGTGCCCGGTTATCTATCCTATCGAACGACAGCCTTCTTTGTGACAGGCGATTACAGTCATGCCCTTACCAGTGCAACACTAGTAGTTATGTTGGCTCTGGTCATTTCCATCGGGATGGCCAGTGGAACAGTGATTCTGAAGCTTTATTACTATATCCGAAAACAGCGAGGCATATCCTCCTAATGCTGTCAAAGCAAAGACTTGATTTGTTGAATCAGGTCTTTTTTCTCTCATTTGTTCCTATTTGTGATAAAATAGAATAGAACGATTTTTTACAATGAATGAAAAAACAGAGGTAAATATGACAATCGGTATTGATAAGATTGGTTTTGCGACCAGTCAATATGTCTTGAAATTACAAGACCTGGCAGAAGCAAGAGGAGTTGACCCCGAAAAATTTAGCAAGGGACTCTTGTTAAACGAAATTAGCATTGCACCATTGACTGAGGATGTTGTCACCTTAGCTGCCAGTGCAAGCAACTCTATCCTCACAGATAAAGAAAAAGAAGAAATCGATATGGTCATCGTGGCGACCGAGTCAGGAATTGACCAGAGTAAGGCAGCAGCGGTCTTTGTTCACGGTCTATTAGGTATCCAGCCGTTCGCTCGCAGTTTTGAAATCAAAGAAGCTTGTTACGGAGCAACAGCTGCCCTCCATTATGCCAAGTTGCATGTGGAAAATTCTCCAAAGTCCAAGGTCTTGGTCATCGCTAGCGATATTGCCAAGTATGGTGTAGCGGCTCCAGGTGAACCAACTCAGGGAGCTGGGAGTGTGGCGATGTTGATTACGCAAAATCCGCGTACCATGGCCTTTAACAATGATAATGTTGCCCAAACGCGTGATATTATGGATTTCTGGCGCCCAAACTATTCAACCACTCCTTATGTAAACGGCTTATACTCAACTCAGCAATATCTTGACAGTCTTACGACGACTTGGGATGAATACAAGAAACGTTATGATTGGACTATGAATGATTTTTCGGCCATCTGCTTCCACTTACCTTATCCTAAGTTGGCCCTAAAAGGCTTGCGCAAGATGATGGATAAGACTTTGTCTCAGGAAAAAAAGGATAGTCTGCAAGAAAACTTTGATAAGTCCATTCTCTACAGTCAGATGATTGGGAATATCTACACAGGTTCCCTCTTCCTTGGGCTTCTCTCCCTTTTGGAAAATGCAGAAAATTTGAAGGCTGGAGATAAAATTGTCCTCTACAGTTACGGAAGTGGAGCGGTTTCAGAGTTCTTTAGTGGAGAACTGGTAGAAGGTTATGAAACTTACCTTGATAAGGATCGCTTGAGCAAACTCAAGCAACGTACAGCATTGTCTGTTGAAGACTATGAAAAAGTCTTCTTCGAAGAGGTAGAGTTGGATGAATCTGGTTCAGCCCAGTTTGCAGGTTTTGAAAATCAAGACTATGCCTTGGTTGAAATTCTCGACCACCAACGTCGTTATAGCAAGGTTGAAAAATAATGAAGAGAAGTTGGAATGGATTTTCTAAAAAGTCATACCATGAGCGCCTTGAGTTACTGAAAGCTCAGGCGCTCCTTAGTCCTGAAAAGCAAACCAGTCTGGAGCAGGATGAACAAATCAGCTTGGCAATTGCAGATCAGCTGAGTGAGAATGTAGTGGGAACTTTTTCTCTGCCTTATTCTATCATTCCAGAGCTTTTGGTGAACGGTCAGGACTACACAGTTCCCTATGTGACAGAAGAACCCTCAGTGGTTGCTGCGGCCAGCTATGCAAGTAAAATCATCAAGCGAGCAGGTGGCTTTACTGCTCAAGTACATGAGCGTCAGATGATTGGTCAGGTAGCCCTTTATCAAGTTGCTGATCCTGAACAAGCGCAAGAGAAGATTGCCAGCAAGAAGGCGGAGCTCTTGGAACTTGCCAATCAAGCCTATCCTTCTATCGTCAAACGTGGTGGCGGGGCGCGTGATTTGCATGTAGAGCAGATCAAAGGTGAAACAGACTTTCTCGTTGTTTATCTCCATGTCGATACTCAGGAAGCCATGGGAGCCAATATGCTCAACACCATGCTGGAAGCCTTGAAACCAGTCTTAGAAGAACTCAGTCAGGGACAGAGTCTTATGGGAATTTTGTCCAACTACGCGACCGATTCTCTGGTGACTGCAAGCTGTCGTATCGCCTTTCGCCATTTGAACCCTCAAAGGGACCAAGGACGAGAAATTGCGGAGAAAATAGCTTTGGCTAGCCAGTTTGCACAGGCTGATCCCTACCGAGCAGCTACTCACAATAAAGGGATTTTTAATGGTATTGATGCCATTTTGATTGCCACTGGTAATGACTGGCGTGCCATCGAAGCTGGGGCCCATGCCTTTGCCAGTCGAGATGGACGCTATCAAGGTCTTAGTCAATGGACGCTGGACATGGAAAGAGAAGAATTGGTCGGTGAGATGACCCTACCCATGCCGGTAGCGACCAAGGGTGGCTCTATCGGTCTCAATCCTCGTGTAGCCCTTAGTCATGAACTACTAGGAAATCCTTCTGCCAAAGAATTAGCTCAGATTATCGTGTCCATCGGCCTTGCCCAAAACTTTGCGGCCCTCAAAGCCTTGGTAAGTACGGGAATCCAGCAAGGTCACATGAAATTACAGGCCAAATCCCTAGCGCTCCTAGCAGGTGCTAGGGAGTCCGAAGTTGCTCCCCTCGTTGAGCGCCTCATCGCAGATAAAACCTTTAACTTAGAGACAGCCCAGCGTTATCTCGAAAACTTAAGATCATAAAAAACTCAGACAAATCAGTCTGAGTTTTCTTGTGCTTATAGTCAATGAAAATCAAAAAGAAAATTAGGAAGCTAGCTGCAGGCTGCTCAAAGCACTGCTTTGAGGTTGTAGATAAGACTGACGAAGTCAGTTACATATATCTACGGTAAGGCGACGCTGACGCGGTTTGAAGAGATTTGCGAAGAGTATTAAATACTTTTTCCTGGTAATAGGGTGACTGGTAAGAAATAACCAGTTGTCGCGACTTCCTTACCTTCAATCTTCTGCAAGAGGAGATCAACAGTGAGGTGGGCAATCTCTTTCATAGGTTGCTTAATCGTTGTCAAATGAGGATAGTAGTTCTCGATAAAGTAGGTCCCATCATAGCCGATGACCTTGAGCCCTTCAGGAACAGAAATTCCCAGCTCCTGAGCGATTTTGATCACCAGAATAGCTGTCAAATCATCCGAAGCAAAAATCGCATCTGGTTTCTGATGGGTCAAGATATTCTTGATTTCCATTTCTTTTCTGACGGGAGAAAAGTCACTCGAAACATTGATAATAGGCGCTTTCGGGAGAACAGAGGCAAAGCCAGCATGGCGTAGTCCAGTTGGTGAATTAGAGTTGTCATTTCCTGTAATCATGATGATAGACTGGGCGCCTGTCTTAACCAGAGTTTGGGCTGCGAGGACCCCGCCACCGTAGTTATCAGAGGAGACGACAGGGATGTCTGGTGATAGGTTTCGGTCAAAGGAAATAATCGGTGCTGTCACACGATTGTAGTCTTCAATTCCCAAGTTGTGACTTCCAGAAATGATACCGTCTACCTGATTGGCTTCCAGCATTTCGATATACTCCCGTTCTTTTTCAGAGTCATGTTCGCTGTTACAGATGATGGTCTTGTAACCATTTTTGAAGAGTTGGTGTTCCAACTTGTCAATCAACTCCGCATAAAAGACATGACTGATGTTTGGAAAAATGAGTCCAATCAACTTGGCAGATTTTCCTTGGAGACTTCGAGCCAGATTGTTGGGCTTGTAGCCTAGCTCTCGCATGGCTTCATTAACCTTTTGAATGGTTTTCTCAGATAGATAACCCTTTTTATTGATGACCCGTGAGACAGTAGTGGGGCTGACGCCTGCAAGTTTTGCGACATCAGTTAGTTTTGCGACCATAATCTAATTCATAGTAAGTTCCAGTTGGGTTTCCAGACTTGATGAGGATCCCATTTTGGTCCGCATGTGGGAAGACACGACCAGAAAATACTTTTTCTCCTTTATTGATGAAAATTTCAAAGACTGACTTGTCGATGAAGATAGTAGCAGTAATAGCTTGGTTATTGACAGGGCAAGAACGAGTCGTCCCAAATTTTTGGGCGTACTGTTCACCAGCCTGACTACGATCCACTGTCACCTGTCCATTGACAAGGTCAAAGTTGATGGAAAGTCCCTTGCCTTCTTGATCAGCAAGTAAGATAATCTCGCTCTGGCTATTGGCCTCCAAGTTGAGCTCGAGTTCATAGGTGTTGTTGGTTTGAGTACGATTTGAGAAGACCTCTTCAGAAGAACGAAGTTCTTTGATAGCTGCGATAGGGTATTGGTAGAGTTTCCCATCTTTGATGGTCAGTTCCTTAACGAGTGAGAGGGCACCTTGATAATCAAATCGATCAGATGGGTAGGCTACATCTGGTAACCCAAGCCAACTTACTGCTAGTGCACGTCCGTCAGGAGCGTTGAAGGCTTGAGTTGCATAGGCTTCGAAACCATAGTCTAGATTATGAAGTTGAGACACATCTACCATTTTAGCGTTTTCAGGATCAAAGGAAACCCCGATTTTGTACATATTTGGAAAGATATTATCGTAGTCTAGAACTTTTTTATCCAATCCTTGTGGACAGTAGAGAAGGACAGGTTGCTCCCCTACAAAGACCAGATTTGGGCATTCCATCATGTAGGCAGTGCGATCGTTAGCGAAGTCAAGGTCGCCAACTGCTTGCCAGTTTGTGTAGTCGTTGTCAACAGCCTTGTAGAGACGGACGAAGCCTTTTTTCTCCAAGTCCTGTCCACCGACGATAGCATAGTATTGACCTTTGAAGTTAAAAATTTGCGGGTCGCGGAAGTGGTCAGTAGAGTCAGATGGTTGGCCAATCAAGATTTTGTCAATTTTCGTAATCTTACCATCTTTATCCATCAAAGCACCAATCTGGTATGGGTGACGAATCCAGTTTTCATCACGGACATTTCCTGTATAAAATAGGAACAAGTTATCGCCAAACTGCATGGCAGAACCAGAGTAGGCACCGTGACTATCCAATGGAGTATCTGGCAAAATTTTGACTCCAGTTTCTGTGAAGTGCACTAAATCATCACTTTCTAGCTGTGCCCAAGATTTCAAACCGTGTGCTGCACCAAAAGGAAAATTCTGGTAAAAGAGGACCCACTTGCCATCAAAGTAAGAAAAGCCATTTGGGTCGTTGAGAAGTCCTGTTTTTGGCTCAACATGGTAATGAGTATGCCAGGGAGATTGTGCCATCTTTTCCTTTATATGTTGAATTTCTTCTTGCGTCCAATCTTCATAGGGTCTATAACGACGCTCGGTTGTCCATTCCATTTTATCTTTCCTCCATAAGTTCTATTCTATTATTAATAGTAAACGTTTTCGGCAAAAAAAGCAAGTCTTTTATGTTAAAAAAAAGAAAAAAATGTCAAACGATTGCCAGAAATCAAACAAAGGGAATCTGGTAAATTTTCACGAAAAAATGAAAGGAAATGTAAATAAAAGCCTTGATTCCTCAAATATAAAGATATTTTTTTGAGGAAAAAGAAAATTTCCTCAAAAACGAGCAAAAATAATCAGAGAAAAAATAAAGGAAATAAAAAGTTCTGCAAAACGCTTGACATATTTTAGAAACGTGATAAAATAATAGTCGTAGGGCGAATAAAATCGCTTTCAAACAAGAACAAAATTTTATAAGGAGATTTTTGCTATGGATTATAGTAAAGTTGCTGCCGAGGTCATTGAGGCTGTCGGCAAAGAGAATCTTGTAGCTGCAGCACATTGTGCGACCCGCCTTCGTCTGGTATTAAAAGATGAAACAAAAGTAAACCAAGCAGCTTTAGATAACAATGCTGATGTTAAAGGTACATTTAGCACAAACGGACAATACCAAATTATTATTGGTCCCGGAGACGTTAACTTTGTATATGCAGAAATCATCAAAAAAACAGGTTTGAAAGAAGCTTCCACAGATGATTTAAAAGAGATTGTGAATAAAGACAAAAAATTTAATCCATTGATGGATTTGATTAAGCTTTTGTCAGACATCTTTGTTCCAATCATTCCTGCATTGGTTGCGGGTGGTCTTTTGATGGCATTACGTAACTTCTTGACATCACCAGACTTATTTGGACCTCAATCTATTGAAGACATGTACCCTGCTATCAAAGGGATCTCAGCGATGATTCAATTGATGTCTGCTGCCCCATTTATGTTCTTACCTGTTTTAGTAGGGATTTCAGCGGCTAAACGTTTTGGGGCAAACCAATTTCTTGGTGCGGCTATCGGTATGATTATGACCACACCAGATTTGGGTGGTAAAGAAGCTTTTTGGGATATTTTAGGTTACCATGTTACACAAACAAACTACGCTTACCAAGTAATCCCAGTCCTTGTAGCTGTCTGGTTGTTGGCAACTTTAGAAAAATTCTTCCACAAGAAATTGCCTTCTGCGGTTGACTTCACCTTTACTCCGCTTTTATCAGTTATGATTACAGGATTCCTAACTTTTACAGTTATTGGTCCTGTGATGTTGGTGGTTTCTGATGCGATTACTAATGTTATTGTATGGCTATACAATACTACAGGTGCATTTGGTATGGGGCTCTTTGGTGGAACATACTCATTGATTGTTATGACGGGGCTTCACCAATCATTCCCTGCTATTGAGACTCAGTTATTATCGGCATACAATAATAACGGTACTGGATTTGGTGACTACATCTTTGTTGTTGCTTCAATGGCAAACGTGGCGCAAGGTGCAGCCACTCTCGCAATCTACTTCTTGACTAAAAATGCTAAAACTAAAGGATTGTCAAGTTCTGCGGCTGTCTCTGCTTTCCTTGGGATTACTGAGCCTGCCCTATTTGGGGTGAACTTGAAATATAAATTCCCATTCTTCTGTGCTCTTGCTGGTTCAGCAGTTGGTGCCTTTGTGGCAGGTTTGACCCATGTCATTGCAGTTTCTTTGGGAGCAGCTGGATTTATCGGATTCCTATCTATTAAAGCAGGTTCAATCCCTATGTATGTAGTTGCAGAAGTGATTTCATTTGTTGCAGCCTTTGCTTTAACTTATTTCTATGGTAAAACAAAAGCGGCAGGTGTCTTTGCTGATGAGGTTGCAGCAGCAACTGCAGAAACAGTTACTGAAACTACAGTAGAAGCACCAGTAGTGGAAGAGTTTGATACTCTTCAAAATGAAACAATCCAAACTCCTATCGTTGGTGATGTTGTTGCTCTTGAGAATGTTAACGACCCAGTCTTTTCAAGTGGTGCAATGGGACAAGGGATCGCTGTAAAACCAAGCCAAGGTGTGGTTTACGCACCAGCTGATGCAGAAGTATCAATCGCCTTTGCAACAGGACATGCTTATGGTTTGAAAACTGAAAATGGTGCTGAAATTCTTATCCACGTTGGTATTGATACAGTGTCTATGGATGGCGAAGGATTTGAACAAAAGGTTGCTCAAGGCGACAAGGTCAAAGCTGGTGACGTTCTTGGAACCTTTGACTCAAATAAAATCGCTGCAGCAGGTCTTGACGACACAACAATGGTTATCGTAACCAACACATCAGACTACGCTTCTGTGACACCAGTCGCAAGCGGTTCAGTTGTCAAGGGTGATGCTATCATTGAAGTGAAAGCCTAGTCCTCTTTGAAAATCAAATCTAAAAACAAAACGAACAAATATCATGTTTGTTCGTTTTTACTTGGATGGTAAGATTTACAGAGGAAAATCTAAAATATTGAGAAATCTAGCCCTTTAAAATGTGCTATAATAGAGAAAATAAAGATAAGAGGTTTATCATGACAAAATTATATGGAAGCTTAGAAGCGGGCGGTACAAAGTTCGTCTGTGCTGTCGGAGATGAAAATTTTAACATTGTAGAAAAAACACAATTTCCTACAACAACTCCTATCGAGACCATCGATAAAACCATCGAGTTCTTTTCAAAATTCGATAATCTTGCAGGTCTTGCCATCGGTTCCTTCGGTCCTATCGATATCGACAAAAACTCAAAAACCTATGGCTTTATCACAACGACTCCAAAACCTCACTGGGCAAATGTAGACCTACTTGGTGCCCTTCGTCGTGCCCTAAATGTACCCATGTATTTCACAACAGACGTAAACAGCTCTGCCTATGGTGAAGTGGTTGCTCGTAACAATGCTGGTGGCCGTATCGAAAACTTGGTTTACTACACGATTGGTACAGGTATCGGTGCAGGTGTTATCCAACGTGGTGAGTTTATCGGAGGTGTAGGTCACCCTGAGATGGGGCACTACTATGTGGCCAAACACCCAATGGATGTAGAAAAAGAATTTAACGGTGTTTGCCCTTTCCACAAGGGCTGTTTGGAAGGCTTTGCGGCCGGTCCAAGTCTCGAAGCCCGTACAGGTGTTCGTGGTGAAAACATCGAACTCAACAGTTCTGTCTGGGATGTTCAAGCCTACTACATCGCTCAGGCTGCGGTCAATGCTACAGTGACTTTCCGTCCAGATGTAATCGTTTTTGGTGGTGGAGTCATGGCCCAACAACACATGCTGGACCGTGTTCGTGAGAAATTCACTGCTCTTCTCAACGGCTACTTACCAGTACCAGACGTGCGTGACTACATCGTCACTCCAGCAGTTGCTGGAAATGGTTCTGCCACACTTGGGAACTTTGTCCTTGCTAAGAGTGTCGCAAAATAAAACAAAGAAAACATCCGCTTGGGCAACCAAACGGATGTTTTCTTTGAAGGCAATTTTTTTGAGCCTTTCCTTAAGTGATTACGGACGGTAGCGACTTTCTTCGAAATTCCATACCTAAACTTTGAGCCTAATGTCTCAAAGTTCCCGAACACCTGAAACCATTAGATTTCAGGTGTTTTTATCACGACGGAAAGGCTGGGTAAGTCCTCAATTCACTATCGAAAAATAGGCATGATTTCCATACTAAAGTATATTTAGTATCAGGCTATTTTCTATTCTCAAAACATCTGCCAGAAGAAATCAATAATATAGGTCAAACCATAAGTATAAACTACTAGGGTAAAGGGCTTGGTCAGAATGATGATAATCATATAGCGCTTGAAGGTCATCTTGGTCAGGGCTGCCAGCATACAGAGAAAGTCAGCTGGGCTAACTGGCCAGATCATCATAAAGATAAAGAAACGATCGAAGCGATTGCCCTTATCAAGCCAGCCGATGTATTTATCATAGGTGCGCTTGCTGACGACGGACTGGACAAAGGCAGCTCCATAGAGTCGCACCAGATAAAAAATAATGGCACAGCCAATCACGATGCCGATATAGTTATAGATAGTTCCGATGATGTGGCCGTAAATAAAGACCCCAGCCACTGAGGTCAAAGCTCCCGGAATAATCGGAACAACAGTTTGTAGGATTTGTAAAAAGATAAAGAGTGGTGGCCCCCAAAGCCCAGCTTGCTGAATAAAGTCTGATAGGGTTTCCTTTGACTGTAAAACACCCGCCTGATAGGCCCAAATGCAGAAAATCAAGGTGCCGACTCCCCCGACGATAGATGAGATATTGATGACTTGCTGTAGAAGGGGAGAAACAGCTTTCATTTGCTTATGCTGTGACATAGAAACTCCTTATAGATAGTATGGTTCTACTATACCATATTTTTCTTATAAAGACTAATTTGATTCCTTATCTTGCTTTTTATATAAGTGTGGTACAATTAAAGGAGTAAGTCAAGAGATATAATGGTGAAAGAAATGTTAGATTTAAAATTTAAAGGAAGATGGAGAAAGTACCAAAAGGAAGTCTTAGATCGTTTTCAGAACTATCAAACAGATGGCCATGTTCACCTAGTGGCGGCACCAGGGTCTGGTAAGACCACCATTGGTATCGAGCTGATCGCTCGTTTTGGCAACCCAGCCCTTGTCTTGGTTCCGACTGTCACCATTCGAGAACAATGGGTGGATAGGATCCAAACAGCCTTTTTAGAGAACGAACAGAAGATTTCAGATCTCGTTTCCCAAAACTTAAAGGAGATGAAAGCATTAACGATTGTGACCTATCAGGCTTTTCATAGCGCCATGAACCAATTGCAATCACAAGAAGATGGAGAAGCAGAGGATTTTGTGGGGTTTGATTTGCTTGCAAGTCTAAGAGCTCAGAAAGTTGCTACTCTTTGCTTGGATGAATGCCACCACCTGCGCAATGAATGGTGGAAAAGTCTGGAAGCCTTTCGCAAGCAGTATGAACAGCTGCAAGTCATCTCCCTGACAGCGACACCACCTTATGACAGCGAGCCTGAACTCTGGGAACGCTATATCCGTATGTGTGGGGAAATTGACCAAGAAATTACGGTACCTGAACTAGTCAAGGAAGACACCCTCTGTCCTCATCAGGATTTTGTTTATATCTGTTCACCAACAGCTGAAGAGTCGGAACGACTCAAACAGTTTGAAGATAGAAAGTGGGAGTATATCCATCAGCTTTTGGTCAATCCTGACTTTCAAGCTCTAGTGTCAGGTTCAAAGGTATTCAAAGGAGACATTTCATCCGATGTTCTACTAGAAGACCCTAAGTACTTGTCGGCTATTTTGATCTATATGCATTCTCAAGGCTTGACCATTCCTGACTCTTTAGAGAATCTTTTGGGGGCGAAACGTCTGCCTCAGGTGAACTCCTACTGGCTCGAGCTGTTGTTGCAGAGCGTTCTCTATCAAACTCCAGATTGGTACGAGGATTCAAATGGATTTAGGGAAAAGTTAGAATCGGAGTTAAAAGCACGGGGGTTGATCGAACAGCGACAGGTTTCTCTAGTCAAGTCCAAGTCTAGGGACAAGATTTTAAATCAGTCTTTGGGGAAATTGTCTGGTATTGCAGATATTTTTCTGACTGAGTATAAGAGTATGGGACAAGATTTGCGACAACTCGTCTTGGCGGATTATATTCGCAAGGATTTTGCCACCTATCTGGGAGATAATCAGGCAACCATTTCTCAGTTGGGGGTTCTCCCTTATTTTGAAAGCATTCGTCGCAAAGCTCAGGAGCAAGAGATAGCTGTATCTTTGGCTGTCTTGTCAGGGAGTATCGTTATTCTTCCCACCAATGTGGCAGCAGAGTTGAAGGAACTCTTGCCTCAGGTTCATCTTAGTTTTTCGTCTATTGGTCAGTTAGACCAAGAGGATTATGTGCTGGTGGGATTCCTTAGTACGGCTAAGGGTATTGTAGCGGCGGTGACGGAACTTTTCCAACGCGGTCGGATCCAAGTCCTAGTCGGAACCAAATCTCTCCTCGGAGAGGGTTGGGATGCTCCTTGTGTCAATTCCCTAATCCTCGGAAGCTTTGTGGGGAGCTTTATGCTGAGTAACCAGATGCGCGGGCGTGCCATTCGTATCTGGCCGGGACATCCAGAAAAGACCAGTAACATCTGGCATCTGGTAGCCGTTCAAGCGCAAGCGCTCATCACTCTTCCTGGTGAGGAGCCAAGACCAGAGAGCAATCAGGATCTGCAAACCTTGTCGCGACGGATGGAACATTTTCTTGGACTGGCCTATAATCAGGAGAGTATTGAGACCGGTTTGGATCGTTTGGATTTTCCAAAGCCCCCTTTTAAGAAAAAGCAAATCAGAGAGTATAACGAACGGATTAAGATGTTATCCAAGGATCGAGCAGGTTTGCGCAAAAAATGGTACGATTCTCTCGTAGTGGCAGATCAATTTGAGATTGTCACTGAAGTTGCGACTCAAAAACAGAAAATTCCAATCATGCTCCAGTTTGATGCATTAAAATGGGTACGCATGTCTTTGCTGCTGTTAGCAGTGGATTTATTGGTTTTGTTGTTTAGAATGAGACTGACTGGAGTTTGGTGGCTTACAGCAGCTTGTCTCCTCTTTTTGGCCTTTGCATCTTGGCGCTACCTCTGCTATAAGAGTCCCTATAAACGTTTGCAATCTCTGGGTGAGCAGATCCGAAAGGCTCTGCTAGATTCGGGGCATCTAACAGATGACCAATCTCGTGTTCAGGTAGAGGAGGATAAGGAAAATTATTTGGTTTTCGCCTATCTCAAGGGAGGTAGTATGAGAGATAAGGAATTGTTTGCGCAGACTGTGGGAGAATTCTTTGCTCCAGTGGACAACCAGCGCTATCTCTTGAAGACAGAGAAAGTCCGACAAGGTCAGTCACCTTACTATGTCGTGCCTAGTCTTTTTGACAAGCGCAAGGAAGATGCACAGAAATTCCTAAACTTTCTGATGCCTACTATCGGACGCTATCACCTCGTCTACACACGAACAGAGGCCGGACGGAAAATCCTTCTCGAAGCTCGTATCAAAGCTCTCTCTAACAAAAACGACCGTATCTTGACTAAGAAGAAGGTTAAAAGCCAGTTGGAGTAGGGTAGGTAGCTATTCGAAGTTTCGAAGATATGAATTTACTAAAGTTTATATGCATTCTAAACTTAGAATGACAAGAAATACATAAATTTATGAGCATTCTAAGCTTCGGATAGTCTATCTGAGAAAGTTTTGAGGTCTTCGAACTTTCGAATAGTCTGCTTTACTAAAATTTATATGTATTCTAAAGCTAGAAAAGTTAAAATCTAAAAATAGTAAGAGTCTCTATCTGACAGACGGGATATGTTTCCAGTCAGATAGGGATTTTTTGTTTTGGAAATAAAAGATTTGCCCTGAAAAGTACATTTTAGACGGAAATATTGACAGTTCAGAGGAAGGGGGACAAATCTTTTAAAGTAACTGTTAGAATGGATTTATAAATTTAAGGGAAAACTCCTTTTTGAAATAATGAAAAAAGAAAGGTTATCATCATGACAAAAATATTCACTATCCGTCCACTAAGCTATACCAACTTTACCAACCGCGAGTTTGAAAGTCTCATGGTTGACACAGGTCAACTACTAGAAGTCTTTGCCAAGGCACATAAGGACGAGCCTATGTATAGCAAGCACCTCGATTCCTTCAAGAGCAAGCTAGCAGACTTCCAAGGCCAACTCGCTATTGTAGAAAAGAAAGAGGCGACGAACCTGACCGAAGTCGATCGCGATCGTGACAGTGCCCTAGTCGGTTTCTTTACTCTTCATCGGGGATTTGCTAAGATCAAGGATACCAAACTCAAAGAAGCCCATGAGACCTTGAAACCAGTCTTTGCCAAGTACAAGGATATCACCAAGCATAGCAATGATGTGGAAACGGCAGAAATCAAGAGTCTGCTCAAAACCCTGAGTGAAGAACCTTACCAGACAGCAGTTACCAGTCTAGGACTGACACCTATGTTGACGGCAGTGATTAGTGCGCAGGAGGAGTATGATAAGGTGGAAAGTCAGGCGCGTGCGCATAAGTCTGCCAAGGAAGTTGGCAAGACCAGACAAGTCCGTACCGAACTAACCAGCATCTACGACCTCTTTATGCGCTATACCGCAGCCAGCGCAGAAGCCTATCCAGAAAAAGAGCACCTAACCAAACTCCTCAAGGACCTGAATACAATCCGAGATAGTAAGCGTCGATTGACTGGTTCAGGTAAGAAGGATAAGAAAGTGAAAGTAGAAGAGGCAGAACAAGTGGCAGGATAAAAACAAACGTCTTTAGATATATTATTATCTAAAGGCGTTTTTTGGTGGATTCGTGGTATAATTTTGATAATTATCTATAATGTAGAGGAGAAAAAAACATGGCAGATACAATTTTAATTCTAGGTAATGGTTTTGATATTGCAATGGGGCGAAAAACGAAGTATGAAGAATTTATTGAGTTTACTAATGATTTAAGTTCAAGAAAGAAGTACATAGTAAACTTTAGAAAATTTATTAAACCGTATAAAAAAATTAAGTTATCCAATTATAAAGATAATTTGTATTTGAAATTTATTAATGAAAACAAAGATAATCTGGGAGAAAATTGGTCAAATCTTGAAATAATGATTTCAAACCTTGCAGATGCGATTATGTATTTTAAAGAGAATAGTAATGATTTATTTAATCATAACGTCAATGAATCTGACAAAGATTATTTAAGAAGATTAAAGAATAAACTCCGAAGGACTAATAATGCTATTGCTAAAATCTTTGTTGTTGAAAAATTTTATGAATTTAATTCAACGAAAAATTGGAATTTGTTACAAAGAGATGATGCATTGGAAAAGTTAAATACAGAATTTATTAATCAACTTGATTTATTGATTGAATTGTTAGAAATATATTTATCTTATATAGACTTTCTTGATTTTAAAGTTAATAAAATTAAACCAAGTCCAACAGCATTGGATGCGGTAAATGGTTTATCAAGATCATATGTATTAAATTTTAATTATACTAATACTTTAGGACGTTTATTCCATTCTTTTAAGGAACGAACTCATTTTATACATGGTCAAATTAATTTAGGTAGACCCATTGGTCAAATTAATACCATGGTTTTTGGAATTGAAGATAAGGAAGTTAATGTTAATAGTGACTTAATACCTTATCAAAAATATTATCAAAGGGTTGTTAAGGAAACTGGAAATAAATTTGAAGAATTTTTTATTAAGAGAAATTATACTGTAAAAAATACTTCTGTTGTAGGGCGTGCTGTTCCGACTAGAGTTCCAGTTTCGAAAAACATTGTAATTTTTGGTCATTCAGTAGATTCTTTAGATAAAGAGATATTTCAAAAGAGTTTTGCATTAGCTGAGGAAGGTGGCTATCCATATAGATTTATTTTCACTTATTTTGATGAACCAGCAAAACGTTCAATTATTAAGAATCTCGCAATCATTCTTGGTAAGGAAAAACTGATAGAGTTAACAGGTAAACAGAATGTTGTATTTGTAAAGAGTGATGATAAAGATGGTATGAAAGAAGTTCTACTACCTTAGTAAAGTTAAAAAGCAATTGAGATTATAGAATGCAATTGTAAAATCTTATTTCAAAAATAGTTTATAGCTCACTCGTCCTCCCTAGTTCGAGTGGTTTTTCTTGAAATATGATAAAATAGAAAAGATAATACATTAATTAAGGGAAGTAAAAATGGCAAGTAAAGAAAATGCAGAACGCAAGGAGCTGCATCGTAAAATTTGGGCGATTGCAGACGATGTGCGTGGGGCTGTAGACGGTTGGGATTTTAAGCAATATATCCTAGGAATTCTGTTCTATCGCTTTATTTCTGAACACATGGCAGACTATTTTGACCGTGCTGAGCACGAAGCTGGGGACTTAGAATTCCGTTATGCTGACTTAAGTGACCAAGAAGCTGAGCAAGATTTCAAACCAGGTACAGTTGAGGATAAGGGTTTCTTTATCCTTCCAAGTCAATTATTTGAAAATGTCGTCAAGAACGCCTCGCAAAATGAAAATTTAAACGAAGAATTGGCCAATATTTTCCAAGACATTGAAAAGTCAGCGATTGGCTTCAAATCAGAGGACGATATCAAAGGCTTGTTTGATAACTTAGATACACGAAGTAACATCCTTGGTGGAAGTGTTCCAGAAAAAAATAAACGCCTATCTGATATCCTCAATGGTATCAATAGCATTAACTTTGGCAACTTTCAGGAAAATGATATCGATGCCTTCGGAGATGCCTATGAATTCTTGATTTCCAACTATGCGAGCAATGCTGGTAAAAGTGGTGGTGAATTTTTCACACCTCAGACAGTGTCTAAATTATTGGCTCGTTTGGTAATGGTTGGTAAGGATAAAATTAACAAGGTTTACGACCCAACATGTGGTTCGGGTTCGCTCTTGCTTCAGATGAAAAAACAATACGAAGACCATATCTTGGAGGATGGTTTCTTTGGTCAAGAAATCAATATGACCAACTATAACTTGGCTCGTATGAATATGTTCTTGCACAATATCAACTACAATAACTTTGATATTAAGCGAGGAGATACCCTTTTAAATCCTCAGCATCTGGAAGAAAAGCCTTTTGATGCTATCGTTTCTAACCCTCCGTATTCTGTCAAATGGGTGGGAGATGGAGATCCAACTCTGATAAATGATGACCGTTTTGCTCCTGCAGGGAAACTAGCGCCCAAGTCAAAAGCTGACTTTGCCTTTATTATGCATAGTCTCAACCACTTGTCTAATAAAGGTCGGGCAGCTATTGTTTGCTTCCCAGGCATTTTCTATCGTGGAGGTGCTGAAAAGACCATTCGTCAGTATCTGGTAGATAACAACTTTGTTGAAGCGGTTATTGCCCTTCCAGATAATCTCTTCTTTGGCACTTCTATCGCAACTACGATTTTAGTTCTGGCGAAGAATAAACTAGAAAACAAAACCCTCTTTATTGATGCGAGTAAAGAATTCAAAAAAGAGACCAATAATAATGTCTTGACAGATAGTAATATCGATTATATCGTTGAATTATTCACTAATTATCAAAGTGTAGACTATAAAGCAGCTCTTGTTGATAATGATGTGATTGGATCAGAACAAGACTACAATCTTTCTGTCTCAACCTATGTCGAACAAGAAGATACACGTGAGAAGATTGATATTGATGAGCTCAATAAAGAAATCGCTGAGACTGTTGCCAAGATTGACCACTTGCGTGCAGAGATAGATAAGATTGTAGAGGAACTTAGCCATGGCAAATGATGTGATTCTCTATAGAACAGATGACGGGGAGTCTGCTATTGAACTTCACTTGGATAATGGAACGGTTTGGTTGACCCAACAGGAACTAGCTGAGCTTTTTCAGACTTCCAAGCAAAACATTAGTAAACATATCAAGGCCATCTTTGAAGATGGTGAATTGGATGAAACAGTGGTTGTCAACTATCAGTTGACAACCACTCGTCACGGTGCAATAGCTGGTAAAACTCAGTCAAAAAAAGTAGCCTACTATAATCTCGATATGATTTTGGCGATTGGTTATCGTGTGCGTTCCCCTCGTGGAGTCCAGTTTAGACACTATGCTTCGACAGTCTTGAAAGAGTATCTGATTAAGGGCTTTGCTATGGATGATGAGCGCTTGAAAAACTTTGGTGGTGGCTCTTACTTTAAAGAACTTCTTGAAAGAATCCGAGATATCCGCTCAAGTGAAAAAGTCTTTTATCGTCAGGTTTTAGATCTCTTTGCTACATCAAGTGACTACAATGCAAACTCACCAGAGGCAAAGAAATTCTTTGCGACAGTCCAAAACAAGATGCATTATGCCATTCACCACAATACTGCAAGTGAACTCATCTATAACCGTGTCAATAGCGAAAAGGAGTTTATGGGCTTGACCACTTTTAAGGGCGACCTCCCTACTCTGTCTGAAGCAAAGGTTGCCAAGAACTATCTGACAGAGAAGGAACTTCGTGGACTTAATCAGCTTGTATCAGGATATCTAGACTTTGCTGAAAGACAGGCAGAGCGAGAAGAAGTCATGACCATGGCTGATTGGGTGGCTCACGTAGATCGTATCCTTCTAGCTACTGGAGAAGACTTGCTAGATAACAGTGGTTCTATCTCTCGTGAACAGATGAAGCAGAAGGTAGATAAGGAATATAAGAGCTACCAAGCCAAGACCCTCAGTCAAGTTGAAAAAGATTACCTCAAGGAAATCAAAAGTATTGAAAATCTAGCCAAGGAAGGAGGTAAGTGATGAACATCCTAGAAGAAATCCAAAACTGTCCCGTTGAGTGGAAAGAGTTGGGGGAAGTGTGTAAAATTGTCAGAGGGGTTAGAATAACTAAGAAAGAGCTTCTAGAAGAAGGGTATCCCGTCGTTAGCGGTGGCACTAGTTTTATGGGATACACTAATGAGTATAATAGAGAAAAAAATACGATAACAATTGCTCAGTATGGAACAGCAGGGTACGTTAATTGGCAAACGGAAAAGTTTTGGGCGAATGATGTCTGTTTTTCAGTTTACCCAAAAGAATCTATTTTGAATAAATATTTGTATTATTTTTTAAAGAATAAACAAGATTATTTATACGAAATATCAAATAGAACAGCAGTGCCCTATTCAATTTCAAAAGAAAAAATTTTAAGAATTAAAATTCCTATTCCTCCTCTAGAAATTCAAGAAAAAATCGTGCAAATACTTGACAAATTAACTGATTATGTTACAGAATTGACCTCAGAATTGACCTCTCGTAAAAAGCAATATTCTTTTTATCGAGATAAATTGTTATCTTTTGAGGATGAAGTTTATCAGGTTGAGTGGAAAACTATTCAAGATATTTCTGTTAAGATTGTTACTGGAGTAACGCCTAAAAAATCATGCGAAGATTATTATCTTAAAGGTACTATTCCTTGGCTTAGAACAAATGAAGTAAAATTTAATACAATAACAACTACAGAAAAATATGTTACTGAGAAAGCTGTTGAAGAAACTGGTTTAAAATGGATACTGCCAAATAGCATAATTATTGCAATTTCAGGAGCAACTGCTGGTAGAGTTGCGATGAATAGTATTCCTTTAACAACTAATCAACATTGTTGTAGTATTAGTGTTGATGAAAGAATAGTAAATTATAAGTATTTGTATTATTGGTTGGTTAATCAAAATAGGCAGATATTGAGTTTGAAACAAGGAGCACGTGGGGATATAAATATGAGTATGATTAAATCATTGAAAATCCCAGTTCCATCTCTTGAAATACAGTCCCGTATTGTTCAAGTTTTAGACAACTTTGATACGGTTTGTAACGACTTAAATATCGGACTTCCCAAGGAGATTGAACTACGCCAAAAACAGTATGAATATTTTAGAGAAAAACTCTTGACATTCGTCGCCGAAGGCGAGTACACTGAGAGTAGAGTAGAGTAGAGTAGAGTAGAGTAGAGGAGTGGGACAACTCCGCTATTATCAAGCTTTTACAGTGGGTGTTTGGACCAATTCGAGTGGAGTTGGGACAAGTTGTCAATTTACAACGTGGGAAACGTCTTGTTAGAAATCAGCTAACTACTTCAGGAAGTTTTCCAGTTTATCAGAACAGTTTGACACCCTTGGGATATTTTACACATTCAAACAGGGGAAAAGAAACCAGCTTTGTTATATGTGCAGGAGCAGCTGGTGAAATTGGGTATAGCGCTATGGACTTTTGGGCAGCAGATGATGTCTACACATTAGAGACGTCAGATAATATTTCTGATAAATTTATGTACTATGTCTTGGTAAGTAAGCAAGATAGACTCAAATCGCAAGTTCGAAAGGCAAGTATTCCGAGATTATCTAAGGATGCTATTGATAAAATTACTTTTTACTTACCATCCATTACAGAACAAGAAATAATCGTCTCTACTCTTGACAATTTCAATACTTTAACCAACTCTCTTTCTGAAGGCCTTCCAAAGGAAATTGAACTAAGACAGAAACAGTATGACTACTGGCGGGAACAACTATTAAACTTTACTAGATAAATTCTTTAATCATTTTGAGATAGAATCTCAATTAAAACAAAAAAGGAAGCATGCTATGGTTGACTATTCAAAAATACATGAAGTAATTGCGGAAACAAATGAAGGGATTCTCTTGGCTGAGTATCAACCAGAGTATCATACGGATAGAGAATATCAGACAGAGGCTGATTTAGAAAATCAGTTAATTTCTGATTTGGTGAATCATCTCAACTATGAACGCTTAAATATTCATACACCTGAAGAGCTCTTAGCAAATGCCAAGGCACAAATAGAAAAACTCAATAAGGTGACTTTTACGAACGCTGAGTGGGATCGGTTTGTAGTAGAGTATCTGGATTGTCCCAATGAAGGATTAGTTGAAAAAACTCGAAAAATCCAGGAGAATTATATCTATGATTTTGTCTTTGATGATGGACGAATTAAAAATATTTTTATCCTTGATAAGAAAAACATTCATAACAACAGCATGCAGGTCATCAACCAAGTGACCCAAGTGGGTAGCCACACTAACCGTTATGACGTGACTATTTTAGTGAATGGTCTTCCGTTAGTTCAGATTGAATTGAAGAGACGAGGGGTTAGTCTCAAACAAGCTTTCGAACAAATCCATAGATATAGTAAGGAAAGTTTCAATAGCGCAAATTCTTTATACAAATACACTCAGATTTTTGTCATTTCCAATGGAACTTATACACGCTACTTTGCCAATACAACAGCACAAAATAAAAATCATTACGAGTTCACCTGTGAATGGGCAGACCGCAAGAATAAAACAATCCACGACCTAGAGGACTTTACTGTCACTTTCTTAAGTAAGCGAGTCCTTTTGGAGGTATTGACCAAGTATTGTGTTTTTGATGCTGATAATACCTTACTCATCATGCGTCCTTATCAGATAGCAGCTACTGAGAGTATCATACGCAAGATTCATTCCACAAATGAAATGAAGAATTTCGGTACGATTAATGCTTGTGGCTATATCTGGCATACGACGGGTTCTGGGAAAACTTTGACCAGCTTTAAGACCGCTCGTTTAGCAACAGAGTTGGACTATATTGATAAAGTGATATTTGTGGTGGATAGAAAAGACCTAGATTATCAAACCATGAAGGAATATCAAAAATTCCAACCAAATTCAGTAAATGGTAGTAACAATACAAAAGACCTCCAACGTAATATTGAAGAAAATGATGGTAAAATCGTTGTCACAACTATTCAGAAGTTAAATAAATTTATAACAGCAAATCCAAATCATGAAATCTACAGTAAGAAATGTGTCTTGATTTTTGACGAGTGCCATCGCTCCCAGTTTGGAAAGGCGCAAAAGCGTATCAAAAAAGCTTTTAAACAGTATGCTTTATTTGGATTTACAGGTACTCCGATTTTCCCGGAAAATAGCTTAACAGGAGAAACAACACAAGAGGTTTTTGGAGAGCAACTTCATAACTACGTTATAACAGATGCTATTCGAGATAAAAAAGTGTTGAAGTTCAAAGTCGACTATAACTATATCAAGCCTGAAATAAACAAGTATAGAGAAGCTGAAAAAGCAGTTGGTCAAGAGATTGATGAGAAGAAACTCAAAAAGATGGAGAAGGAACTCCTTTTGCATCCAGAACGGATAGCAACCATTACAGAGTACCTGTTGAGAGTTTATAATGACAAGACGCATCGGAGTAAATATTACACTCATAAACAAAAAAAGATGCAAGGATTTAATGCCATGTTAGCTGTACAAAGTATTGAAGCTGCTAAGTTATACTATGATGAACTCCAGCGACAACAAGCAACTTTACCAGAAGCTAAGCGCTTGAAAGTTGCAACCATCTTTAGCTTTGCACCCAACGAAGAACAGTCAGCTTATGGGGAAATTCAAGATGAAGAGCTAGAACCTCAAGATACAGCTATGCCTCTATCTTCTAAAGAGTTTCTGGAAAAAGCGATTGATGACTATAATCACATGTTCAAGACTAACTTCTCAACTGATGGGAAAGAGTTTCAAAATTACTATCGTGACCTTTCTAAGAGAGTTAAGTCTAAAGAAGTGGATTTGCTGATTGTAGTTGGTATGTTCTTGACGGGATTTGATGCCCCGACTATGAATACACTCTTTGTCGATAAAAATCTACGTTATCATGGTTTGATTCAGGCATTCTCGAGAACCAATCGGATTTTTAACAAAGTTAAACCTTTTGGGAATATTGTTTGTTTCCGTGATTTAGAAAAGGCTACGCAAGAAGCAATTAAGACTTTTGGGGACACCAATAAGCTTGAAATCATCTTAGAAAAAAGCTTTAGTGAATACATGGATGGTTTCGTCGATCAAGTAACGGGTATCGAGGTCAAAGGATATACTGCGGTTTGTCAGGAAATTCTGGAAAGATTTCCGAATCCGCAAGAGATTGAAACAGAGCACGATAAAAAAGAGTTTGTTAAGTTATTTGGTGAGTTGTTGAAACTTGATAATGTTCTTCGAAATTATGATGAATTCCAAGAAATCAACAAACCTATTTCAGAAGGTTATCTTCAGGATTTAAGAAGTGCTTATGTGGAAATTCGAGATGAATTTTTGAACCTTAAAAACTATGAAAAGGCCAAGGATTTGGATGTTGATCTTTCAGATCTTGAATTTGAAATCGAACTCTTAAAAACAGATGAGATTAATCTGGATTATATCCTTGCATTGATTGTTGAGAAATCAAAGAACTCAGAGTCTAAAGAAGCAATGAAAGCAGAAGTTAGTCGTGTGATTCGTTCTAGTATTGATATCCGTGCCAAGGAAGAGTTGGTTATTGGATTTATAAATGACACCGATTTGCAAAAATTGAAAGACCATGATGGGATTATCAATGCTTTCTACGAATATGGTAAGGAGCGCAAGAAAATTGCGATTCACAACCTAGCTGAGTCTGAGAAACTTGTAGCTGATTATCAATTATTCATCGACAAATCAATTCAACGAGGTTATGCTGAAAACAGTGGAACTGATTTGGATTCGATTATTCCACCAACTTCTCGTAGACAGGGAGCGCGTGAACGGAAAAAGCAAGAAGTTTTACATAAGATTCAGTTGTTAGTAGAGACTTATTCAGGTATTTAAGGATTTGTCGAACAAGGCTTATTAGAAAAATCAGGCTCTACAAAAAATACTCTTTATTCGCTCATTTTTTAGATACAACTTTGTTTCCATATTTCCTGGAAACGGATAGAAAACAAGGAGAAACATGGAACAAACTAACCAAAAATCCCAGTGCCAACAACTCTGGGCTAGAAACAAATACCTCGTTTTGAGCCATTCCAGCAATATTTACAATGACATTCGCCAGTATCTAAAGAAAGAAGTGGTGGAGCTGAGTCAGGTTCAAGAGATGATTGACCGTGCCTGTCAAATCCCAGAACACAGGGGTCAGGTTTGCAATGCCTTTCAGCATATTTGGGGCTATTTCAAAAAGAAAGCGACAGATGCCGAGCGTAAGGACTATATGCTCTTGCTGGATCGCTACCGCTTTGGTCAGGCTTCCAAGGAAGACTTGATCGCTAAAACTCGAGACTTGCTTGACCGCTATCCCAATACCTACTTGCAACATTCGACTTTACTGAAAGGAGACACCCATGAGACTTTGGCATGAGGCTTTGATTTCACAACTTCCCCGTCCGCAACTTTTGGGCCAACATCGAGAATGCTGCGCCCTGCGTGGCAATGGCTGGGGCAGAAAGCATGCTACGGTGGACTATGTCTTTACCCACTCGCCCTATCGTCTCTATGCCTATCATCGCTTGATCATGGAGGAAATGGCTGGCCGTGGCTACAATGTCAGTCCAGAGTGGCTGGACAAGGACTACCGAGGTAAGACCTGCCCTCCTTATCAAGACTTGCCTGAGGAGAACCTAGGTAATCCCGTCTATAGTGAGCATGACGCAGGATACTATGAGGAGTGCTTAGCTAATCTTCGTGAGAAGGGGATTGAGCTGGAGTAAGAGTCAGACTTATCTCCAATTTATAACTCTTCTCGTAATTTTTTTCGAATAATAAAAATGAGACCTTTAGATTTTTTCTAAGGTCTTCTTTTTATGAGTGTTAGGATTTACTTTTAATAACTTTTTAGTTATAATTTATTTGAAAAGAAAAGCGTGAACTGAAGGACTTAAAAGAAAGAGGGTTAAGTGATGAAAAATAGTGCCATTGGGAGTAGTTGGAAGGATGTCCGTTCAGAACTCTTTACCAAAGAGGAAATTCTTGAAAGTGATATGCGAGTAGCTATCATGAGCGAGCTGATTGAGGCTAGGCATGAGAAAGGAATCAGTCAGAAAAAACTGGAAGAACTCAGTGGAGTGAGCCAGCCTGTTATAGCTAGAATGGAAACAGGAAAGACCAGTCCTCAGTTGGATACGGTCTTAAAAGTCTTAGCCAGTTTAGGAAAGATACTAGCAGTCGTACCACTTGAACAGGAAAAAATTGATAGAGATGAGATTATTTTGTTTGCTAAAATCATCCACAGGGTAATTTTACCTCCCGTCTGCATTTTTTCAGGGAAATATCAGAATTACAAAAGAAAACCAACCTATAGTCTTTTCTAATAACAAGTCATAGTCACTTATAAGAATCGTTAATAGCTCGTTTGAGCATTCTAACTAAAATACAGCAATAAAACGAGCTATACAAAGGATTTGAGATACTGGTCTCAAGTCCTTTTCTTTTGTCTAAAAGAGAGATATAGTTTCAAACTATATCAAAGCCTAATTTTTTACAATTATACAGGCGCTTTCTTTTCTGTTAAGATAGTTTCAACAACAAATTTTGGAGGACACATCATGTCAACTACGATCATCGGTTTCCCTCGTTTAGGTGAATTCCGCGAATTAAAATTTACAACTGAAAAATACTTTAGAAAAGAAATCTCAGAAGAAGAACTCCTTGTCGCAGCAAAAGACTTGCGTGCTAAACATTGGAACATTGTCAAAGAAAATGGCATCACTGAAATCCCATCAAACGACTTTTCTCACTATGACAACTTCCTCGATGCAGCCTTCCTCTTCAACGTGGTGCCTGCATCCGTTCAAAACTTGGACTTGTCTGACCTTGAGCGCTACTTTGCTTTGGCGCGTGGTTACCAAGGTGAAAAAGGGGATGTTCGTGCCCTTCCGATGAAGAAATGGTTTAACACCAACTACCACTACATCGTTCCTAAATTTGAAAAAGACACTCAAGTTAAATTGGCAGGTCACAAGATCTTTGATGAGTTCCAAGAAGCAAAAGAACTTGGATTGAACACTCGTCCTGTCCTTGTAGGTCCGTTCACTTTCCTTCAATTATCAGACTTTGAAGAAGGCGTGAAAGCAGAAGACTTCGTAGATAGCTTAGTAGCTGCATACCAAGAAGTTTTTGCTAAATTGGCGGAGCTTGGTGCAACTCGCATCCAACTCGACGAAGCTGCTCTTGTCAAAGACTTGACAGCTGAAGAAAAATCTCTCTTCTTGAACCTCTACAACAAACTCTTGGCTGACAAGAAAGGTCTTGAAGTCTTGCTTCAAACTTACTTCGGTGACGTTCGTGACGTCTACTCTGATCTTGTGAACTTGCCAGTAGATGCCATCGGTTTGGACTTCGTTGAAGGTAAGAAAACTCTTGAACTCGTTAAAGGTGGCTTCCCAGCTGACAAGACTCTCTATGCAGGTATCGTCAATGGTAAAAACATCTGGCGCAACAACTACGAAAAGAGCTTGGCTATTCTTGAGCAAATCCCAGCTGAAAACATCGTATTGACAAGCTCATGCTCACTTCTTCATGTGCCATTTACAACTGCTAACGAAGAATTTGAACCAGCTATCTTGAACCACTTTGCCTTTGCGGTTGAAAAATTGGAAGAACTTCGTGACTTGGATGCTATCCGCAATGGTCAAGGTGCAGAAGCTCTTGCAGCTAATAAAGAACTCTTTGCGACTGAACGTGTTGGTGAAAATGCAGAACTTCGTGCACGCATCGCTGGATTGACAGACGCTGACTACACTCGTTTGCCAGCCTTTGCAGAACGTGAAGCTATCCAAGAAGAAGCTTTCAAACTTCCAGCTCTTCCAACAACAACCATCGGTTCATTCCCTCAAACTAAGGAAGTTCGTGCTAAACGTTTGGCTTACCGTAAGGGTGAATTGTCACAAGAAGAATACGACGCTTTCCTTGCTGAAACCATCGATGAATGGATCAAATGGCAAGAAGAAGTTGGATTTGACGTGCTTGTACACGGTGAGTTCGAGCGTAACGACATGGTTGAGTACTTCGGTCAAAACTTGTCAGGTTACCTCTTCTCTAAGAATGGTTGGGTACAATCTTACGGTATGCGTGGGGTGAAACCACCAATCATCTGGGGTGATGTGACTCGTCTTAACCCTATCACTGTCAAATGGTCTAGCTACGCACAAAGCCGTACTGACAAACCTGTTAAAGGGATGTTGACTGGACCGGTTACCATCCTTAACTGGTCATTCCCACGTGAAGATATCTCTATCAAGGATTCTACTCTTCAAATCGCTCTTGCTATTAAGGATGAAGTTCTTGACCTTGAAGCTGCAGGTGTGAAAATCATCCAAATCGACGAGGCTGCTCTTCGTGAAAAATTGCCACTCCGTCGTAGCGACTGGTACGAAGACTACCTTGACTGGGCCATTCCTGCCTTCCGCTTGGTACACTCTACAGTAGCGCCAGACACACAAATCCACACTCACATGTGTTACTCAGAATTTACAGATATCATCCCAGCTATCGACAACATGGATGCGGACGTTATCTCCTTTGAAGCAAGCCGTTCAAACCTTGAAATCTTGGACGAACTCAAAGCGAAAAACTTCCAAACAGAAGTGGGACCTGGGGTTTACGATATCCACTCTCCTCGTGTGCCAAACGAAGGCGAAATCGACCACACAATCGATGCTATTCTTGCCAAAGTACCAAGCAAGAAAGTTTGGATCAATCCTGACTGTGGTTTGAAAACACGCGGTATTCCAGAAACAAAAGAAAGCTTGATCCGCCTTGTCGAAGCAGCGAAAGCTGCGCGTGAGAAATTGTAAGATCCGATTTCTCTCGTGACCCTGACTGATCAAGGAACTTGCTTGGCCCTAGTTGCTCAGCAATCATGAAATCAAAAAGAAAAGGATAATGACTATGTCACGCCAAACGCCGTCACTTTCATTTGAAGTGTTCCCTCCAAACCCAGCTGTGGGTAATGATAAAATTATTTCAGCCTTGCAGGATATGAGGGAGCTGACACCGCACTTTATCAGTGTGACCGCCAGCAATAATAAATTTAATATCAAGGAAACAACGGTTCGTTTGGCTGACTTTATCCAGAATGATTTGGCGATTCCAACCATTGCCCACTTGCCAGCTATCTATCTGACCAAGGATAAGGTTGCTGAAACCATTGCAGACTTGGATAAGGTTGGGGTACAGAAAATCTTGGCCTTGCGTGGGGATATTATCCCTGATGTGGAGCCACAAAAGGATTTCCGCTACGCAACGGATTTGATTGAGTTCATCAAGGAACAAGCCCCTCACTTTGATATTGTTGGTGCTTGCTACCCAGAGGGGCATCCTGACTCGCCAAACCAAATCTCAGATATTCAAAATCTCAAGAAGAAAGTGGATGCAGGCTGTTCAAGCCTCGTAACGCAGCTTTTCTTTGACAATGAGCGTTTCTATGATTTCCAAGATAAGTGTACTTTGGCAGGGATTGATGTTCCTATTCATGCGGGGATTATGCCAATTCTGAATCGAAATCAGGCTCTCCGTCTCTTGAAAACGTGTGAGAATATCCACCTTCCACGTAAATTCAAGGCCATTTTAGACAAGTATGAGCATGACCCTGAGTCACTCAGAGCAGCAGGACTTGCCTATGCCGTGGATCAGATCGTGGACTTGGTCACTCAGGATGTAGCAGGAGTGCATCTCTACACTATGAACAATGCTGAAACAGCAAAATACATCCATCAAGCAACCCATGCCTTGTTTAACCATCAGTCTTTAGGATAATCGATTCTTTTAGCACTTCGTCTGAAGTGGTTAGGCCGCCAGCAAACCTTCGGTTTCATGGCTAAGCTGAAAGCCTTGGTCTTTCAGTTTGCCTGTAATGTTAGCAAAACTAACCTTACTTTAACCACTGAGACGATAGCTTGTCATTCACTTGCTTTTAAATGAAAAATGACAGTTGTGAGAGCTAAAGAATTCGCTAAATAAGATAAACAACAAACCATTCCTCTTTTCATGGGGGAATGGTTCCTTTTTAATAGAAAAGCCCGCACTTTTTAAGAAAAATATGATAAAATAGACTCTGTACGTACTTGATACAAAGATGAGGGTATAAAATAATACAATGCATTCAAACTGCAAGGTATAGCGACACGAGCGAGTCAAATCGATATTATTTGACAAGGGAGTTAGTAAAGCATTTAGCTAATCGCATGATAGCGATTAGCGTGAAAGGCTTAGATGCTTTAGCATCAATCCTTTCTAATGATTTGTATCATGAGTAATTGAACCCGGCCGAAAAGCTGTGTAAAAAAGATAAACTGTCTTTTCTTCATCGAAGACTTCGCCAGTTTCCTATTTTTACTTTGCTTTTTGCGACCTTAGTATCTTGATCTTTGTAGGCAAGGCGTATAATTTCATCAATCCAAAGGGGATTAAAATGACAAAACAAGTGTTTCAAACGACTTTTGCGGGTCGTGAGTTAATCGTAGAGACTGGTCAGGTTGCTAAGCAAGCAAATGGCGCTGTTGTCGTACGTTACGGTGAGTCAACTGTCTTGACTGCGGCCGTGATGTCTAAGAAAATGGCAACTGGGGATTTCTTCCCACTCCAAGTCAATTACGAAGAAAAAATGTATGCAGCTGGGAAGTTTCCTGGTGGCTTTATGAAACGTGAAGGACGTCCTTCAACAGATGCAACCCTGACAGCGCGTTTGATTGACCGTCCAATCCGTCCAATGTTTGCGGAAGGTTTCCGTAACGAAGTGCAAGTGATCAACACAGTCCTTTCTTACGATGAAAATGCATCTGCACCAATGGCAGCTATGTTTGGTTCATCCTTGGCGCTTTCTATTTCAGATATTCCATTTGACGGACCAATCGCCGGGGTACAGGTGGGCTATGTCGATGGTCAAATCATCATCAACCCAAGTCAAGAACAAGCAGAGCAATCGCTTCTTGAATTGACAGTTGCAGGAACTAAACATGCTATCAACATGGTTGAGTCTGGTGCCAAAGAATTGTCAGAAGAAATCATGTTGGAAGCCCTTCTGAAAGGGCACGAAGCAGTCAAAGAATTGATTGCCTTCCAAGAAGAAATCGTTGTTGCTGTCGGTAAGGAAAAGGCTGAAGTAGAATTGCTTCATGTAGATGCTGAATTACAGGCTGAAATCATCGCAGCCTACAACAGTGACCTCCAAAAAGCGGTTCAAGTAGAAGAAAAATTGGCTCGTGAAGCTGCAACTCAAGCAGTTAAAGACCGAGTGACTGCAGTTTACCAAGAAAAATATGCGGACCATGAAGAATTTGACCGCATCATGCGTGATGTGGCTGAAATCTTGGAACAAATGGAACACGCTGAAGTGCGCCGTTTGATCACAGAAGACAAGGTTCGTCCTGATGGTCGTAAGGTCGATGAAATCCGTCCTTTGGATGCGGTTGTTGACTTCCTTCCTCGTGTGCACGGTTCAGGTCTCTTCACTCGTGGGCAAACTCAAGCCCTTTCTGTCTTGACCTTGGCTCCGATGGGAGAAACTCAAATCATTGATGGTTTGGACCCAGAGTACAAAAAACGCTTTATGCACCACTATAACTTCCCTCAATACTCTGTAGGGGAAACGGGTCGTTACGGTGCACCAGGTCGTCGTGAAATCGGTCACGGTGCTCTTGGTGAGCGTGCCCTTGCTCAAGTCTTGCCAAGCTTGGAAGAATTCCCATACGCTATCCGTCTGGTAGCAGAAGTCTTGGAATCAAATGGTTCTTCATCTCAGGCTTCTATCTGTGCAGGAACTCTTGCCCTTATGGCTGGTGGTGTACCAATCAAGGCGCCAGTAGCTGGGATTGCTATGGGTCTCATCTCAGATGGAAATAACTATACAGTATTGACAGATATCCAAGGATTGGAAGACCACTTTGGAGACATGGACTTTAAGGTTGCCGGTACTCGTGACGGGATTACAGCCCTTCAAATGGATATCAAGATCCAAGGAATTACTGCAGAAATCTTGAATGAGGCTCTTGCCCAAGCCAAGAAAGCGCGTTTTGAAATCCTTGATGTGATTGAAGCAACCATTCCAGAAGTGCGTCCAGAATTGGCTCCAACTGCACCGAAAATTGATACCATCAAGATTGATGTGGACAAGATTAAGATTGTCATTGGTAAGGGTGGAGAAACCATCGACAAGATCATCGCTGAAACAGGCGTTAAGATTGATATCGACGAAGAAGGTAATGTTTCTATCTACTCTAGCGACCAAGATGCTATTAACCGTACCAAAGAAATCATCGCTGGCTTGGTTCGTGAAGCTAAAGTCGATGAAGTTTACCATGCTAAGGTTGTTCGTATCGAGAAATTTGGTGCCTTTGTTAACCTCTTTGACAAGACAGATGCCCTCGTTCACATTTCTGAAATGGCTTGGACTCGTACCAACCGTGTCGAGGACTTGGTAGCTATCGGTGATGAAGTCGACGTTAAGGTTATCAAGATTGATGAAAAAGGCCGTATCGATGCCTCTATGAAAGCCCTTCTTCCTCGTCCTCCAAAACCTGAGCATGATGAAAAAGGCGAAAAGTCTGAGCGACCTCACCGTCTACGTCATCACAAGGACCACAAACCTAAGAAAGAATTTACAGAAACACCAAAAGATTCAGAATAAGAAAAGGAGAAATGTATGGGATGGTGGCGCGAAACCATTGATATTGTAAAAGAAAATGATCCAGCGGCACGCAACAGTTTGGAAGTTTTGCTGACTTATCCAGGTGTCAAGGTCTTGGCTGCCCACCGTCTCTCACATTTTCTATGGAAGCACGGCTTCAAACTCCTGGCTCGTATGCACAGTCAGTTTTGGCGCTTTTGGACTCAGATTGAGATTCATCCAGGTGCCCAGATTGATTCAGGTGTCTTTATCGACCACGGTTCGGGCTTGGTGATTGGAGAGACAGCGATTGTTGAAAAAGGCGTTCTGCTCTATCATGGAGTGACTCTTGGTGGAACAGGGAAGGATGTTGGCAAACGCCATCCGACTGTGCGTAAAGGAGCTCTCATATCAGCCCATGCCCAAGTTATCGGACCGGTAGAAATTGGTGCAAATGCCAAGGTCGGTGCTGCTGCAGTAGTCGTGGCAGACGTACCTAGTGATGTGACAGTTGTCGGTATTCCGGCTAAGATCGTCCGAGTTCATGGACAGAAGGATGAGCCAACGATTCACGAAGTCGAAGAAAAACGAGAGTACTACGTCAATAAACTCGAGCAGGCTAAAGAAGCCAGTCACAGATCGTCGGGGTTGTAGAGAACAGTTATATATAAGTAAGGGAAGTGGTCGGAATGGATATTTTTTTTATTATTTTAGTTTTCTTTTCATTTATCTGTTTTTACTTTTACTCTAAACAAAAAGAAATGAAAATGGACATGGAGGCAGATTATAGCGATATTATAGGTCAAAAAGAAGAAATTGATGGGAAATTGTGCTTATTGTTTGAGTACACAAAGTATCAACCACGAAAGTACGATTATATTCTTGATAATTTTTTTCCTGGTCAAAGTGTTTTTGCAATTGATCCGAGAACAAATGAAGCAGATCCAAAACTGGAGTATGTTATATTAGATAGAATAGACCTAGAATATAAGAAAGATAGCAAAGAATTATTCGCCCCTTTTTATATCGTTTTTACGATTAAACCTAGAGAGGAATATAATAACTATTCAACCAGTATAGTCCATAATGCTCCTGTTCAAAATAACTATGCTGGTAATAACTATCAAGATAACAGATATAGCAATTACTATAATGAAATTATTTCAGTGTTGAATGAATACAAAACAGAATTGATTCGACATGGTATTAATGATAGCGAAATTGATAGTATCATTACTTCTCCGCAAGATAAACAAAAATTGGAATATTTCGTAGAAAAGTATGAACCAATTTTAAGAACTATTGAAGTTGCAAGTGCGGCTGCTACTCTTTTTGATTTATTGCTGAAATTTTTATAGATAGTAGGATATAGGAGTATTTTATGATTAAAATCTATGACACCATGTCTCGTGATTTGCGAGAATTTGTCCCAATCGAGGACGGTAAGGTTAAGATGTATGTCTGTGGGCCAACCGTCTACAACTATATCCACGTGGGGAATGCCCGATCGACGGTAGCCTTTGATACCATTCGTCGCTACTTTGAATACCGTGGGTATGAGGTTACCTATATTTCAAATTTCACGGATGTGGATGATAAGATTATCAATCGCGCCAAGGAAGAAGGCATCACGCCTCAGGAGGTTGCGGACAAGTACATTGCGGCCTTTCGTGAGGATGTGACGGACTTGGGCGTGAAACCTGCGACTTGCCATCCACGTGTAGTAGAGTTTATGGAGGACATCATTCGTTTTGTCGCTGACTTGATTGAAAAAGGCTTTGCTTACGAGAGCCAAGGGGATGTCTATTTCCGTGTGGAAAAATCTCACAACTATGCTAAGTTAGCCAATAAAACCTTGGAAGATTTGGAGCTGGGTGCTTCAGGTCGAACAGATGAAGAAACGGCTCGTAAGGAAAATCCTGTGGACTTTGCCCTCTGGAAAGCTGCCAAGCCAGGTGAGATTTCTTGGGACAGTCCTTGGGGACCTGGTCGTCCGGGCTGGCATATCGAGTGTTCGGTTATGTCAACAGAGATTTTGGGCGATACCATCGATATTCACGGTGGTGGAGCTGACCTAGAGTTTCCTCATCATACCAACGAAATAGCCCAATCAGAAGCTAAAACAGGTAAGACTTTTGCCAACTACTGGATGCACAATGGCTTTGTCAATATCGACAATGTCAAGATGTCTAAGTCTTTGGGGAACTTTATCACTGTTCATGATGCCCTCAAAACCATCGATGGTCAAGTCCTTCGTTTCTTCTTTGCGACTCAACATTACCGCAAGCCTATCAACTTTACGGAAAAAGCAGTTCGGGATGCCGAGACCAACCTTAAGTATCTGAAGAATACTTATGAGCAACCATTTACTGGAAATGTAGATGCTCAAGAATTGCAAGCATTTAAAGATAAGTTTGTGGCGGCTATGGATGAGGACTTTAACTCTGCTAACGGTATCACAGTTGTCTTTGAAATGGCCAAGTGGATTAACTCGGGTAACTATGATGCAGCTGTCAAGGAAGCTCTTGCGGCTATGTTAGAAGTCTTCGGAATTGTCTTTGTTGAGGAAGTTTTGGATGCAGATATCGAAGCCTTGATTCAAAAACGCCAAGAAGCGCGTGTCAATCGTGACTTTGCGACAGCAGACCAAATCCGTGATCAACTAGCTGCTCAAGGGATTAAGCTACTTGATACCAAGGATGGAGTGAGGTGGACACGTGATTGATGTCAATCTCATTAACGGGATTGCGCTAGCTTTTGAAGGGGATGCGGTTTATTCCATGTATATTCGCCGTCACCTCATCCTCAAAGGCATGACCAAGCCCAATAAACTCCACCAAGAAGCGACCAAGTATGTCTCGGCCAAGGCTCAGGCTCGCCTGATTTCCCTGATGTTGGAGGAGCAAGTCCTTACGGAAAAAGAAGAAGAAATCTATAAACGTGGTCGCAATACCAATAGTCACACAAAGGCTAAAAATGCTGATGTCGTGACTTATCGTATGTCTACTGGATTTGAAGCAGTCATGGGCTATCTCCATTTGACAGAAAATGTGGAGCGCTTAGAAACCTTAATCTCTTGGTGCATCCAAAAAGTGGAGGAGTAGAAATGCTTGCAAAAGAATTACTAGACTGGTTTCCTGAGGCTCAGATTTCAGATCAGCCGATAGAGAAGCCAGGATATCTTACTCTTCCTCTGTCTTCACAGCAGTGGATTTTACTGGAAGAGAATAATCTCACTGAGCGTGAAAAGCAGTTAATTTCCCTTTTGACCCAGCAGGAGCAGGCTCGTTCGCTCAATCCTTGGTATTCCTATCTGATTGAGGGGAAGGGGCAGGCGCCTCAAACTTTTAAAAAGCTTCAGCTGGTTTATTGCCATCTATCCTATTACCAACAGGAAAATCTAGCCTCTTGGCTGGATATGATGCAGACTCTCTTTCCTAACTGCCAGACAGTGTTGCAGGTCGGAGTTCAGGACTATGTTTTTGTTCTCCAGCAAGATAAATACAGCCCAGTTCGCTCAATCTTGTCCGATACGATTGAGGCAGTGGAGTACGACTTTGGTCTTCGTCTATCTATCATGTTGGGGCAGGTCTGGTCACAGACTGGATATCAGGCTCTGTCAGATTTAATCCAAGCAGAGCGGGACTTGTTTAAGACTTGGTGGCGTCAAGGACATCAAGGTGTTCATACTTTTTCCCAGCTCTATCTTTGGAGTATGGGAGAAAGACTTGTGGACCTGAGAGTCATTAAAGAATACCTACACCAGATGATTTTGGATCAGGATCAGATTCAGGAAATTATCCTTTCTCTCTGGGAAAATAGTGCTGTCCTAACTAAAACAGCCCAGCAACTCTATCTGCACCGCAATTCTCTCCAATACAAGATTGATAAATGGGAAGAATTGACTGGACTGCAGTTAAAAGAATTGACAGATTTGACCTTATGTTATCAATTGATTTTACCGGATATTCTCTAAAGTTTTGTGCAAGTTGCACAGAACTTTTTTATTTTTTTGGTCACCTTGCCATAGAAATGTAAAGCGTTTTCATTTATAATAAAACTATCAAAAAATAAAAGGAGTTCACCTTCCATGGTAGAATTAAATCTTAAAAACATTTACAAAAAATATCCAAACAGCGAACACTACTCTGTTGAAGACTTCAACTTGGACATCAAAGATAAAGAATTTATCGTTTTCGTAGGTCCTTCAGGATGTGGTAAATCAACAACTCTTCGTATGATCGCTGGTCTTGAAGACATTACAGAAGGTACTGCATCTATCGATGGCGTGGTTGTCAACGACGTAGCTCCAAAAGACCGTGACATTGCCATGGTATTCCAAAACTACGCTCTTTACCCACACATGACTGTTTATGACAACATGGCTTTCGGTTTAAAATTGCGTAAGTACAGCAAAGAAGACATCGACAAACGTGTACAAGAAGCTGCTGGGATTCTTGGCTTGAAAGAATTCTTGGATCGTAAACCAGCTGACCTCTCCGGTGGTCAACGTCAACGTGTTGCCATGGGTCGTGCCATCGTCCGTGATGCAAAGGTGTTCTTGATGGACGAACCTTTGTCAAACTTGGATGCCAAACTTCGTGTATCTATGCGTGCTGAAATTGCGAAAATCCACCGTCGTATCGGAGCTACAACTATCTACGTAACCCACGACCAAACAGAAGCGATGACACTTGCAGACCGTATCGTTATCATGTCAGCAACTAAGAACCCAGCTGGCACAGGTACTATCGGACGTGTGGAACAAATCGGTACTCCTCAAGAAGTTTACAAAAACCCAGTTAACAAGTTCGTTGCAGGATTCATCGGAAGCCCAGCTATGAACTTCATCAACGTGAAATTGGTTGGTAGCGAAATTGTTTCTGATGGTTTCCGCTTGAAAGTTCCAGAAGGTGCTTTGAAAGTGCTTCGTGACAAAGGCTACGAAGGAAAAGACTTGATCTTCGGTATTCGTCCAGAAGATGTGAATGCAGAACCTGCTTTCCTTGAAACATTCCCAGAATCAGTGGTTAAAGCAACCATCTCTGTATCAGAATTGCTTGGTTCAGAATCTCACCTTTACTGCCAAGTTGGTAAAGATGAGTTTGTTGCCAAAGTGGATGCTCGTGACTACTTGCAAACAGGTGCAACAGTTGAACTTGGATTTGACTTGAACAAAGCACACTTCTTTGATGTAGAAACTGAAAAAACAGTCTACTAAGATAAATAGAATAGCAAAGCACTGCAGAGTTTCTCTTGCAGTGTTTTTTCTTTTAAATGCACAGGCTCGGCATGAAAACAGGCTTTTCTAGTTTTAATATTCTTAAAAAAGTGATAAAATGGTAGGAAGAATTGGAGAGTATAGATGCCGAAAGAAGTGAATTTGACGGGCGATCAGGTAGTCGCTTTAACGAGAGAATATTTAACAAAGGAAGACGTTGCTTTTGTACAAAAAGCATTGATTTACGCAGTTGATTGTCATAGTGGTCAATACCGAAAATCAGGTGAGCCCTATATTATCCATCCTATCCAAGTGGCAGGAATTCTGGCTAAGCTCAAACTGGATGCCGTAACTGTTGCCTGTGGTTTTTTGCATGATGTAGTTGAGGACACAGATGCGACACTGGATGATTTGGAGCGTGAGTTTGGTCATGATGTTCGGATTATCGTTGATGGAGTGACCAAGCTTGGTAAGGTTGAGTACAAATCACTCGAGGAACAATTGGCTGAAAATCACCGCAAGATGCTCATGGCCATGTCTGAAGATATCCGTGTTATTTTGGTCAAACTATCGGACCGTTTGCACAATATGCGGACTCTCAAACACCTGCGAAAGGACAAGCAAGAACGTATCTCCAGAGAAACCATGGAAATTTACGCACCACTAGCTCATCGTCTAGGGATTTCCAGTGTCAAGTGGGAGTTGGAAGATTTATCTTTCCGTTACCTCAATCCAACTGAGTTTTACAAGATTACTCACATGATGAAGGAGAAACGCAGAGAACGTGAGGCTTTGGTCGATGAAGTCGTAACCAAGTTGGAGGACTATGCTACCGAACGCAATCTCAAAGGGAAAATCTATGGTCGTCCTAAGCATATCTATTCTATCTATCGCAAGATGCAGGATAAGAAGAAACGCTTTGAGGAGATTTATGACCTGATTGCCATTCGCTGTATCTTAGATACCCAGAGTGATGTCTATGCCATGCTGGGTTATGTGCATGAACTTTGGAAACCCATGCCAGGCCGCTTCAAAGACTATATCGCTAATCGTAAGGCCAATGGATACCAGTCTATCCATACGACCGTTTATGGACCAAAAGGGCCGATTGAATTCCAGATTCGGACCAAGGAAATGCACGAAGTGGCTGAGTACGGGGTAGCAGCTCACTGGGCCTATAAGAAAGGCATTAAAGGGCAGGTCAACAGCAAGGAATCTGCTATTGGGATGAACTGGATCAAGGAGATGATGGAGCTCCAAGACCAGGCTGATGATGCCAAGGAATTTGTGGACTCTGTTAAAGAAAACTATCTGGCGGAGGAGATTTACGTTTTTACCCCAGATGGTGCGGTCCGCTCCCTTCCAAAAGATTCAGGACCGATTGACTTTGCCTATGAAATTCATACCAAAGTCGGTGAAAAAGCGACCGGTGCTAAGGTCAATGGCCGTATGGTTCCACTAACAACCAAGCTCAAGACAGGGGATCAGGTTGAAATTATAACCAACCCCAACTCCTTTGGACCGAGTCGTGACTGGCTCAACATGGTCAAGACCAGCAAGGCGCGCAACAAGATTCGCCAGTTCTTTAAAAATCAAGACAAGGAATTATCTGTTAACAAGGGCCGTGAGATGCTGATGGCCCAGTTCCAAGAAAACGGTTATGTGGCCAATAAATTCATGGACAAGCGTCACATGGACGAGGTCCTTCAAAAGACCAGCTACAAGACAGAGGAGGCCCTCTATGCAGCTATTGGTTTTGGAGAAATTGGCGCTATTACCGTCTTTAACCGTTTGACCGAAAAGGAACGCCGTGAGGAAGAACGTGCCAAGGCCAAGGCGGAAGCAGAAGAGCTTGTCAAAGGTGGCGAAGTTAAGGTTGAGAATAAGGAGAAGCTCAAGGTTAAGCATGAGGGCGGTGTCATTATTGAGGGAGCCTCAGGTCTCTTGGTTCGGATTGCTAAGTGTTGTAATCCCGTGCCTGGTGACGATATTGTCGGCTACATTACCAAGGGGCGTGGTGTGGCCATTCACCGCGTGGACTGTATGAACCTTCGCGCCCAAGAAAACTACGAGCAACGTCTCCTTGATGTGGAATGGGAAGACCAATACTCAAGCAAGGAATATATTGCTCACATCGATATCTACGGCCTCAACCGTACAGGTCTCTTAAATGATGTTCTGCAAGTTCTTTCCAACACAACTAAGAATATCTCAACCGTTAACGCTCAACCAACTAAGGATATGAAATTTGCCAATATCCATGTGTCCTTTGGCATCTCAAATCTCTCAACTCTAACGACAGTAGTTGATAAGATTAAAAGTGTGCCAGAGGTCTACTCTGTCAAACGGACCAATGGCTAATACTCCCCTCAGTTGCTAGAAAGGCTATTATGAAAATCATCATTCAACGAGTTAAGAAAGCCCAAGTGAGTATCGAAGGTCAGGTTCAAGGAAAAGTCAATCAGGGACTCTTATTGCTGGTTGGAGTTGGACCAGAGGACCAAGAGGAAGATCTGGACTATGCTGTCCGAAAGCTTGTCAACATGCGGATTTTTTCAGATGCAGAAGGCAAGATGAATCTGTCTGTCAAGGATATTGGGGGGGAAATCCTTTCGATTTCTCAGTTTACCCTCTTTGCGGATACCAAGAAAGGCAATCGTCCAGCTTTTACAGGCGCAGCTAAGCCTGATATGGCAGCTGCCTTCTATGATGCTTTCAATCAAAAATTAGCTCAAGAAGTGCCCGTTCAGACAGGTATCTTTGGAGCGGATATGCAGGTGGAGCTGGTCAATGACGGACCAGTCACCATTATCCTTGATACAAAAAATAGATAGGAAAACCAAGCCCAGTCGGCTTGGTTTTTGTTTAGAGACAATCCCATGAAGAAATGTGTTTATCGTAAAAGTCTAGATAGTTTTCTCTTAGGTAGTTAGCTGTCATATAATAAAAAGTAGAATGGCAAGAAGTGACGATTGGCATAAGAGAGGAAAATCGCTGAAAACTAGAGAAGGTTAAAAGGACAAATAATAGAAAATCAATGGTGAAAACCCCTAAATAGTAGAAGCGAATCTTTTTGTTAATCTGAGGATAAATCTCAGCGAAGTGATGTTTGAGTCGGAAGACCAAGCGAGACAACAGTAGTCCCTGAGCGAGGAGGAAAATAAAACCAGAGAGCAGGAGCCAGTCCAAAGATGCCTTGGGTCTAGTGGTAAAAAATGTAAATAGCAGCAAATCGGAGACTGCAATGGCTGCGAAGTGTAGTCTAAAGAGCTTTTTCATAGGATGACCTCCCTCTTTTATCTACCTTCATTCTACACCAAACGAATGGGACTTACAACTAAAATAATAAAAAATCCCTGAAAGGAATTTCTTTCAGGAATCAGGGGCTAATTGATTTTTTCGACATAGAGTTGTTTGGCGATATCGATGCTAACTTGGAAATCTTCACCTTTGTTGACCAGTGTAAAGCTATTGGAAAAGCTATCAAACTGCTTAACTTGGAGTTGGTCACCGATATGAATTGCGTGCTTTTCTAAATATTTGAGTAGTTCAAAGCTATCATGAACGCGAGTCAGGAGATAGGTTCCAGCTTCCTGGACGGCTGCTAGTGGCAGATTATTGATTTCAACCAAAAGTTCTCCCTCAGCTGGTATGGTTCCACCGTGGGGGCAGGTTTTAGGGAATCTCAGTAGTTTATCCAGTCTCTCTACGAAGAGATCGGATACAGTGTGCTCTAGGACCTCAGCTTCTTCGTGGATCTGGTCACTGGTATAGTCGAGATGGTGAACTAGAAAGACTTCAATCAACCGGTGTTTGCGATAGAGTTCTGAGACCAGTTTGAGGCCAATATCTGTCAATAGATAGCCGTTCTCCTTATCCTTGAGGATGAGATTTTCACTTTTCATGCGTTTGATCATCTCTGTTACGGCAGGTGGAGAGACTTGCATACGGGCAGCAATTTCTTTATTGGTAATTTTTTGCATCTCCGTACCGATTTCATAAATACATTTTAGATAATCTTCTTTGTTTGGCGTCATTCGTTTCCTCTTGTCTTTTCTCTCCATCTAGTATATCAAAAAAAGCTAGATTTCTCTAGCCTTCTGCCCTAATGGATTTGATTTTAGTCCAGTTCTTTCACTGCAGCAATAGCAGCTTCAAAGTCTGGTTCCGTGTTGATGTTATCAACGTATTCTACGTAACGGATGACATTATCAGTGTCGAGAACAAAGACAGCACGTGCAAGGAGATGCCATTCGTTGATCAAGAGGGCATAATCGCGCCCGAAAGAATGGTCAAAGTAGTCTGAAAGCATGATGGCATTGTCAAGGCCTTCAGCCCCGCACCAGCGTCCTTGGGCAAATGGTAGGTCCATAGAAACAGTAAGAACGACGGTATCATCAAGGTTGGCAAGTTCTTGGTTGAATCGACGTGTTTGCGTTGAGCAGATACCAGTATCGATAGAAGGGACAACACTCAAAACTTTTTTCTTTCCATCAAAGTCAGATAGTGTTTTTTTAGAGAGATCGGTTGTAGTGAGGGAAAAGTCGAGCGCCTTGTCTCCGACTTGTAGTTGTTTACCTGTAAAGGTTACAGGATTTCCTAGAAAAGTGGTCATGAAACTACTCCATTCTTTTTTCTTTCATTTTACCTAGAATTGTCAGATTTTTCCAATGATTTGACCGGAAAGTGTAAAAAAACGCCAATTCCGTGAGAACGACGTTTTTTAATGGATTACTTAGACAAACCTTCAGCAATCTTGTCAAGGTTGTATTTCATCATGTTGTAGTAGCTGTCACCTTCTTTACCTTCTTCAGCGATTGAGTCAGTAAAGATTTGTGCGTAAATTGGGATATTTGTATCTTGTGAAACAGTCTTCATTGGACGGTCATCGACACTTGATTCAACAAAGAGTGATGGAACTTTTGTTTGGCGAAGTTTTTCAACCAAGGTCTTGATTTGTTCAGGTGTTCCTTCTTCTTCTGTGTTGATTTCCCAGATGTAGGCACTTGGGACTCCGTAAGCTTTAGAGAAGTATTTGAAGCATCCTTCGCTGGTTACGATGAGTTTCTTCTCAGCAGGGATATTGTTAAATTTCTCTTTGGCTTCTTTGTCCAGTTTGTCTAGTTTTTCAGTATAGTCTTTGAGATTTTTTTCGTAGAATTCCTTGTTGCTAGGGTCTTTTGCAATGAGCTGTTTAGCGATGTTTTTTGCATAAATCATCCCATTTTCAAGGTTGAGCCAAGCGTGTGGATCTTCTTTGCCTTTCTCGTTTTGGCCCTCAAGGTAGATAACATCAACGCCTTCGCTAACTGCAAAGTAGTCTTTGTTTTCAGTTTTCTTGGCATTTTCTACTAATTTGGTAAACCAAGCATTGCCACCTGTTTCAAGGTTGATACCGTTATAGAAAATCAAATCAGCTTGAGAAGTTTTCTTAACGTCTTCAGGAAGTGGTTCGTATTCGTGTGGGTCTTGACCAACAGGAACGATACTGTGAAGATCAATCTTGTCACCAGCGATATTCTTTGTAATATCAGCGATGATTGAGTTTGTAGCAACAACTTTTAGTTTTTGACCAGAAGCTGCATCTTTTTTCCCACTAGCACATGCTACAAGTGCAATGACGGAAAGAAAGAGTACAAGCAATGTACCTAATTTTTTCATTAGATTCCTCCAATTTATTGGGACTTTGCCCCTTATTTTAACAAATGTTTATTTTTTAGTTTCAAATATCGTTGTTTTGGAGCGATAAAGAAGCTAATGAGAAAGAAACTAGCAGCTGTGAGCACGATGCTGGATCCTGCTGCAAGATTTAAGCTATAGCCGATAAAGAGTCCCACAACAGAAGCAAGGGCTCCGAGACTTGATGAAAGGAAAATCATGCTCTTTAGGCTATTAGCATAGAGATAAGCCGTCGCAGCTGGGGTGATCAGCATGGCTACGATAAGAATAGTTCCAACACTTTGCATGGCGGTGACGGACACAAGAGTCAAGAGCACCATGAGCAGATAGTGGTAGAAATTGACGGGCATTCCCATGGCTTTAGCCAAAAGCTCGTCAAAGGATGTAATCAATAGTTGTTTAAAGAAAATCCCGATAATCAAAAGAATCAACGCCCCCATACCAATGGTAATCCACATGTCTGTATCTTGGACAGCGAGGATATTCCCAAAAAGGATATGGAAGAGGTCTGTCGAACTCTTGGCAACACTAATCAAGATGACACCTAAGGCTAAGAAAGATGAAAAGGTAATACCAATGGCAGTGTCACTCTTGATGATAGAGTTTCCCTTGATGTAGGTAATGATGATGGAAGCCATCAAACCAAAGATGATCGCTCCAATAAAGAAATCAATTCCCAGAATAAAGGAAAGGGCTACGCCAGGCAAAACTGCGTGAGAGATGGCATCTCCCATGAGAGACATTCCACGCAGGATGATAAAACATCCCACAGCTCCAGCAACGACTCCGATGACAATAGCTGTGATCAAGGCGTTTTGTAGGAAATGGAAATTTTGTAATCCATTGATAAATTCTGCTATCATAGGTCACCTCCATTGAAAAAGAGTTTGCTACCATAAGCCTTTTTGAGATTGGCCTCGGTAAAGGTTTCTTCGGTCGGACCAAGGTCTATTAATTCTCGATTGAGAAGCAAAACTTGGTCGAAATAATGGGGGACTTTACTGAGGTCATGATGGACGATGAGAACTGTTTTACCAGCTTTTTTAAGGTCTCTCAGCGTATTCATGATAATCTCTTCACTGATCGAGTCAATCCCGGCAAAAGGCTCATCTAAAAAGATGTAGTCAGCTTCCTGCACTAAGCAACGGGCAATCAAAACACGTTGGAATTGTCCTCCTGAGAGCTGGCTGATTTGGCGATTAGCATAGTCTGAGAGTCCAACGATTTCAAGTGCATCTGCCACTTTTTTCCAGTGGCTGGCTTTTAAGGTGTGAAAGAGCGGTATGGATGGATAGAGTCCTAGAGAGACACATTCCTTGACCTTGATAGGGAAATTGTAGTCGATATGGATTTTTTGCTCGACATAGGCAACTCGATGTAAAGATTTCTTGACTTCTTTGTCGTCGAGAAAGGCCTGACCTTCATGTGGGATAATTCCCAACATACCTTTTAATAAAGTTGATTTTCCAGCACCGTTTGGACCAATAATTCCGGTAATAGTTGGTCCGTGGAGCACTAGTGAAATATCCTTTAGTGCCAGCGTTTCTTTGTAGGAGACGCTGAGGTGTTCAATACGTATCATAACAAATTCCTCCCTCCCGTATTTAATATACATTAAAAAAAAAATTAAGTCAAGTTAATTTTTAAAAAATTTAATAAAATAACAATAAAATGAAACCGACAAGAAGTTCATTTTTGATTGCATTCCCTAGATTTTTTTGCTAAGCTAGGAATAAGTGAAAAATGAAAGCGAGAACAAGATGACACGTTATCAAGACGATTTTTATGATGCAATCAATGGCGAATGGGAAAAAACAGCTGTCATTCCAGCTGATAAATCTCGAACAGGTGGTTTTATCGACCTTGATGAGGAAATTGAAGAGTTGATGCTAGCAACTACGGACAAGTGGTTGGAAGGCGAAGATGTTCCAGAGGATGCTATCCTTGCAAACTTTGTTAAGTATCATCGAATGGTACGTGATTTTGATAAGAGGGAAGCAGAGGGGATCAAACCTGTCCTTCCTCTACTCAAGGAATACCAAGACTTAGAAAGTTTTGCAGATTTTACCAGCAAACTAGCAGAGTTTGAACTAGCTGGTAAACCAAACTTCCTTCCATTTGGTGTTTCACCAGACTTTATGGATGCCAGAATCAATGTTCTCTGGGCCAGTGCACCAGGGACGATTTTGCCAGATACAACCTACTATGCTGAAGACCATCCTCAACGTGAGGAGCTCTTGACTCTTTGGAAGGAAAGTAGCGCAAATCTTCTCAAAGCCTATGATTTTTCAGATGAGGAAATCGAAGACTTACTAGGGAAGAGATTAGAATTGGACAGTCGAGTTGCAGCTGTGGTGCTTTCAAACGAAGAAAGTTCGGAATATGCCAAACTCTATCATCCATACGCTTATGAAGATTTCAAGAAATTTGCCCCTGCCCTACCTCTGGATGATTTCTTCCAAGCAGTGATTGGACAAACTCCAGATAAGGTTATCGTAGACGAGGAACGTTTCTGGCAAGCAGCAGACCAATTCTATAGCGAAGAAGCGTGGCCTCTACTTAAAGCAACCTTGATTTTGGGCGTTGTCAATCTCTCAACAAGCTATCTCACAGACGAGATTCGTGTCTTGTCAGGTGCTTATGGTCGTGCTCTTTCAGGTGTTCCAGAAGCTCAGGACAAGGTCAAGGCAGCTTATCACTTGGCTCAAGGTCCTTTCAAGCAAGCCCTTGGTCTCTGGTACGCGCATGAAAAATTCTCTCCAGAAGCTAAGGCAGACGTAGAGAAAAAAGTAGCGACTATGATTGATGTTTATAAGGAACGCTTGGCTAAGAACGACTGGCTCACACCTGAAACGCGTGACAAGGCCATTGTCAAACTCAATGTCATCAAGCCTTATATCGGTTATCCAGAGGAATTGCCAGAACGCTACAAGGATAAGGTAGTGGACGAAACTGCCAGTCTCTTTGAGAATGCCTTAGCCTTTGCGCGTGTGGAAATCAAGCACAGCTGGAGCAAGTGGAACCAGCCGGTTGATTACAAGGAGTGGGGAATGCCAGCTCACATGGTCAATGCCTACTACAATCCTCAGAAGAACTTGATTGTCTTCCCAGCTGCTATTTTACAGGCTCCATTCTATGACTTGCATCAGTCGTCTTCAGCCAACTATGGTGGTATTGGTGCTGTTATTGCCCATGAGATTTCTCATGCCTTTGATACAAATGGTGCTTCCTTTGATGAAAATGGTAGCCTCAAGGATTGGTGGACTGAGAATGACTATGCTGCCTTCAAGGAAAAGACTCAGAAAGTTATCGACCAGTTTGATGGTCAAGAATCTTACGGAGCAAGAATCAACGGAAAACTAACCGTATCAGAAAATGTTGCCGACTTAGGAGGGATCGCTGCAGCCCTTGAAGCTGCCAAGAGAGAACCAGACTTCTCTGCTGAAGAATTCTTCCACAACTTTGCTCGTATCTGGCGTATGAAAGGCCGTCCGGAGTTGATGAAACTCATGGCCAGTGTCGATGTACACGCGCCAGCTAAGCTCCGTGTCAATGTCCAAGTGCCAAACTTTGATGACTTCTTTACAACCTATGATGTCAAAGAAGGCGATGGTATGTGGCGTTCACCAGAGGACCGTGTGATTATTTGGTAAAACAAAAACCAAGGATGCTATCCTTGGTTTTTTGCTTGCTAGAAAAAGGGATTAAAAGTCTTTTCGTGAGCGATAGTCGTAGCTGGACCATGCCCGGGATAGACATCGTAGTTAGGAAGAGTGAAGAGTTGCGTCTGAATGCTATGGAGAAGTTGTTCCGTACTACCTGTAGGAAGGTCTGTCCGTCCGATGGTTTCTCGGAATAGAGCATCTCCGGTCAAGACTAGATGAGCATCAGGAAAGACGATAGAAACGCCGCCGATAGAGTGCCCTGGGGTTGGTAGAACTGTAAAACGAAATTCCTTAAGCTGGTATTCTTCATGAAAGGCAAAGGTGTGTTCTGCTGGTTTTGCGACCACATCTGCCATATCGTCGTGACGAGGGAGACCAGAGAGATTATCTACAGGTGTATAAAGCCAGCTAGCTTCACTCTCTGCTACATAAACTGGAGGATTTCCAAAAGTCTCGCGAACTAAGTCCAGACTCATAATATGGTCGTAGTGGGTATGGGTCAGGAGAATCGCGCAGACTGGTTTGTTGATTTTCTCAATAGTCTTGCGAATAGATTCCCAATGACTACCTGGGTCAACCACAATTAGGTGTTGATCCCCTTCCAGGTAATAAGTGTTTTCATAGGCAACGGGATTCACAGTTTTATGGATTTTCATACTGGCTCCAATCTCAAAGAATGTACTAAACTAAGTATAGCATAGAAGAGGATACTTAGGGTATCAAAAAGTCTTTTTCGTGCTTTGACGATTTTTCCAAGCTTGATAGCGGGTGTCAATCAAGAGTTGGGTTAAGCGCCCCATGGTTTCTCTTTCTTCGGGAGTGAGGGATTGAGCTTGTACAAAGAGTTGATGAATGTGTTCAATGGCATTGAAGGAAGAAAGATCGTTGATAGAGGAGATGCCCGCATCGAGAATGATTCCAAAAAAGAGGTCAAAGTAGAGCTGCAGTTCTTCGTCAGGAACTGTTTCAACCCATTCCTTGAAGGTTGTATCGACTTGCTGACTATCACTATTGGTCTCGTCTAGTTGGACAAAGTGTTTGTCTTCAATCTGCCAACTAAAGGTGTCGTGCTGGGCAAGGCCACCTAAGGCGGTGCTTCGAACGACGATTTTTTTATCCGGAATTTCCAGCATCATCCCGATGATAGACCCTTGTGGGACAAATACTTTCGTTCGTTTCATCATATTTTGATAGCCAGGTGTTTCGGTTAGTTCCTTGTGAAGTCCAGGGGCATCAAAAGTGTAGACAGCGATAATGTTTTTCTGCAAGTTTGGATCGAGTTGACTGGCACCATAGACAGCTAGATTTCCCCCTTTTGAGTGTCCTGCTAGAATAACCTTTTGCTTAGGATGTTGAGCAAAAAAGTCCTCTAAATACTGAAGAGCATGTTTTTGAGCTGGGATTTCCTTCATATAGGTCATATGGAAATCTTCTTTCCAACCGATGATACTGTCATCAGTTCCGCGAAAAACAAGCAAATAGGTATCGAGACTGATACGATAAGTCATGGCTGCAAACTGTTTTTGCAATTCAGGATCGATATCGTTGATAAAGTTTGAGAGCTTGCAATTTTTAAAGCGTTTGTGTTGAGTGAGCTGATCCAACAACTGGAGGCGGTTTTTATTGGTCAGCATTGTCATGTCTCTAGGGATTTGAGGTGCTAGATCTATGAGACGCTTTGGTTCTTGAGTGACTACATCATCGAAAGCAAGATAGGTCAACTCAGTCAAGGCAAGAACATCTAACTCATTCACGGGGAGGTCATAAAAGGAATCGTATGCTACATCATTGAGGTAGTCAAAAATATTGGCCATAAAAGCTCCTTTCTCTATGTTTATCCTATCACATTTACCAAGAATTAGCTAGTGGGCTTACTAGATTTTGCTATACTGCTAGCGAGCTGGTTTAAATACAGGTTTGCATTTTATCCATGGGGAAAATCTGTTATAATAAGAGCAAAGGAGGAGCGCATGCACAAGATTTTACTAGTAGAAGATGACCAAGTTATTCGGCAACAAGTGGGAAAACTGCTCTCTGAGTGGGGCTTTGAGGTCATTTTGGTGGAGGACTTTATGGAAGTATTGAGCCTTTTTGTTCAGTCAGAGCCTCATTTGGTCCTCATGGATATTGGCCTGCCACTCTTTAATGGTTACCACTGGTGCCAGGAGATTCGTAAGATTTCTCAGGTACCTATCATGTTTCTGTCTTCGAGAGATCAGGCGATGGATATTGTCATGGCGATCAATATGGGTGCGGATGATTTTATAACCAAACCTTTTGACCAGCAGGTGCTCCTTGCCAAGGTTCAGGGATTGTTGCGCCGTTCCTATGAGTTTGGACGGGATGAAAGTCTGCTGGAGTATGCGGGTGTGATCCTCAATACCAAGTCTATGGACCTGCACTATCAGGGGGAAGTCCTGAGTTTGACCAAGAATGAATTTCAGATTTTGCGGATTTTGTTTGAACATGCGGGTAATATCGTGGCGCGTGATGACCTGATGCGGGAACTCTGGAACAGCGACTTTTTCATCGATGACAATACCTTGTCTGTCAACGTTGCTCGCTTGCGCAAAAAGTTGGAGGAGCAAGGCTTGGCAGGATTTATCGAAACCAAGAAGGGAATAGGGTACGGACTGAAACATGCTTGATTGGAAATTATTTTTTCTGGCCTATCTGCGTTCTCGCAGTCGTCTTTTTGTCTATATTTTTTCATTGGGTTTTCTTGTTTTTCTCTTTCAGTTTTTATTCGCTAGTATAGGATTTTATTTCTTCTATTTTTTCCTCCTCAGTAGCTTTTTAACCCTTTTATTTTTGGTTTGGGATATTTTTGCAGAAGCTCAGATTTACCGGCAGGAAGTACTGTATGCTGAAAGAGACCCAAAGTCTCCTTTGGAATGTGTGCTAGCGGAAAAACTCGAAGAGCGTGAGTCTGAATTGTATCAAAAGAAGTCAGAAGCCCAAAGTAAACTGACGGATTTGCTTGACTACTACACCTTGTGGGTTCATCAGATAAAGACTCCTATTGCAGCGAGCCGTCTCTTGGTAGCAGAGGTCTCTGATCGTGAGGTTAAGCAGCAACTGGAACAGGAAATCTTTAAGATTGACTCCTATACCAATCTGGTGTTGCAGTACCTGCGTTTGGAGAGTTTCCATGATGACTTGGTATTTGAAAAGGTTCAAGTGGAGGAACTGGTGAAGGAAGTTGTTCGTAAGTATGCTCTTTTCTTTATCCAAAAGGGACTGACGGTCAATCTACATGACCTTGACAAAATCATCGTGACCGATAAGAAGTGGCTGTTGGTCGTCATTGAACAAATCCTCTCAAACAGCCTCAAATACACCAAGAAAGGTGGACTCGAGATTTATATGGAGGGTCAGGAGCTCTGTATCAAGGATACGGGAATCGGGATAAAAAACAGTGATGTGCTCCGAGTCTTTGAACGTGGCTTTTCAGGATATAATGGTCGCCTAACCCAGCAGTCATCTGGACTTGGACTTTACCTATCTAAGAAAATTTCTGAAGAACTGGGTCACCAGATTCGTATCGAGTCTGAGGTCGGAAAAGGAACGATAGTGCGGATTCAGTTTGCTCAAGTGAACTTAGTCCTTGAGTGAGAAGAGTAGATAAGAGCCCAAGATAAGACAACTGGGCTTTTCTATCTTTAACTGTGTATCCTAGTAAATTATTTTATCTACTATAAACAAATCTCTGAGGGATATGAAGACCACGAACGAAAAGGTAGGTCTAGATCAAAAGCAGATTAAGCAAACCATTAACAAGCAAATCTTGACAGTTTTCTTCCTTCCTGTAATTTTTGCATTTCTCCATTGGCCTTTGCTTATCATATGCTTAGTTTAGTTCTCGAGATCATTGAAGTAGTCGATGATACCATGAGGTTGACGATAACTTTCTCTATCTGTTCAATTGATAGATTTCTTCAGATAAAGACTGTAAAATTTTTGATATAACGTTAAGGATGGACTGACGGATATTTAAAGGATAATTTTCAAAAAAATAACAGGTGAGAATTAAAAATATGTAAGATTGAACAGAAGTCTCTCTACCATCATCCAAGCAGAAACAAGATTATATGAAATAAAAGGAGTAACCAATGACCGGAAACTATTCAACACGTGAATACCGTGAGAAATTATATGATGATCTTCATGTTCGATTAAGAGATACAGTGATTTTGATGTGTGCGATTTTTATTGCCTCTATCGGACTAAATATGAATTCAACAGCTGTCATTATTGGAGCCATGCTGATTTCTCCCCTTATGACACCGATTGTTGGACTGGGATTCGGTTTAGCTATTTTTGATACGCGTTTAATCAAGCAATCTCTAGAGGTTTTATTTACTCAAGTATTGGTCAGCTTGCTTGTCTCGACTCTGTATTTCTGGATTTCTCCCTTATCTTATGCAAGTAGCGAATTGATTGCACGAACCTCTCCAACCATTTGGGATGTTCTCATTGCTATTGCTGGTGGGATAGCAGGTGTAATTGGGTCAAGGAAAAAAGAAGCAAACAATATCGTGCCAGGAGTAGCCATTGCAACAGCTCTGATGCCACCTATCTGTACTGCAGGCTATGGTTTAGCTAATGGAAATGTACGATTTTTATTTGGGGCTCTCTATCTTTTCTTGATCAACTGTGTCTTTATCATGCTAACCAACATTGTTGGAACAAGAATTTTGATGAGAAAATCTCCCTTAAGTTCATTTAAAGAGCTAAACATTAAAATGAAAATTGGGTTGATATCCTTGATTGTATTATTGATTCTTCCGGCCAGCTATTCAGCAGTTACTCTGACGATGGATCAAGCGCGAAAAGAAGGAATCAAACAGTTTGTAGGAAAAGAGTTCGCCAATTATACGGTCATTAATCAGGTCTACAAGTCAAGGAACAATGAATTGGTCTTGACGGTTGTTGGAGATCCGATTTCAGAAGAAGAATTAGAAACGATTCATCAAAAACAATCCTCTTACGGTATTCAATCTGTTCAATTGAAAGTCAATCAAGTCCATAATTCGACAAAATTAGACAGTGAGACGACCAAGGAATTTTATGAAAACATTAACAAGTATATCGATCAAAAACTCTCTGAAAAAGATTCACAAAAAGATCTTGTAAAAGAAAATGAAGCAGATAAGGATTGAGGATATTGACCTTATCTAACTCATGAAAGCAAATCTTGTGTGGTGGTTTGACCAATCACTACTAGCTCAGATTAAATAAAATATAAAAAGCAACAGCTGAAATAGTTGTTGCTTTTTCTGGCTCTGAAAAATGTTTCTCAGACTGTGATTGTTTTATTTCTCAACGCGTGATTTGTTGGCGATATCAGTTAGGATAGCTTGAACAAAGTCATCAACTGGGACAGTTTGTGTTTCTTTTTGTCCGTAGCGACGGACGTTGACAGTTCCGTCTTCCATTTCCTTGTCCCCAACGATCAATTGGTAAGGAATCTTGCTTGTTTGTGAAGCACGGATCTTGAACTGCATTTTTTCATTGCGCTCATCTACATCTGCACGGACACCACGGTCACGGAGTTTCTTGGCTACTTCCCAAGCGTAGTCCACATGTTTTTCGTTAGATACTGGGATAAGGGTCACTTGATGTGGTGCAAGCCATGTTGGGAAGGCACCCTTGTAATTCTCAATCAAGATAGCTGTGAAGCGTTCCATGGTTGAGATAACCCCACGATGAATCATGACTGGACGGTGTTCCTCACCATCTGCTCCAATATATTTGAGGTCGAAGCGTTCTGGAAGCAAGAAGTCAAGCTGGATAGTAGAAAGGGTTTCTTCTTTACCGAGGGCAGTTTTAACCTGGATATCCAATTTTGGTCCATAAAAGGCTGCTTCACCTTCAGCTTCGTAGTATTCAACACCCATGTCATCAACAGCTGCTTTCAACATGCGTTGTGCATTTTCCCACATCTCATCGTTGTCAAAGTATTTGTGTTTATCTTCTGGGTCACGATAAGACAAGCGGAAACGGTAATCTGTCAAATTAAAGTCTTCATACACGTCGATAATCAATTGAAGAATTTTCTTGAATTCTTCCTCAATTTGTTCTGGAGCTACAAAAGTATGACCATCATTGAGGGACATTTCACGTACACGTTGAAGACCTGTAAGGGCGCCAGATTTTTCATATCGGTGCATCATGCCAATCTCAGCGATACGGATTGGTAATTCACGGTATGAGTGTACATGGTGTTTATAAACTTCGATATGGTGAGGACAGTTCATTGGGCGGAGGACAAACTCTTCACCGTCTCCCATGTCCATAGTTGGGAACATATCTTCACGGTAGTGATCCCAGTGACCAGAAGTTTTATAGAGTTCCACTGAGGCAATTGGTGGAGTGTAAACATGTTGGTAGCCTGCAGCGATTTCCTTGTCGACAATGTAGCGTTCCAATTCACGACGGATAGTGGCTCCGTTTGGTAACCAGAATGGTAAACCTTGTCCGACTTCTTGTGAAATCATGAAGAGGTCAAGTTCTTTACCGAGTTTACGGTGGTCACGTTCCTTGGCTTCTTCACGCATTTGAAGGTAGTTCTTCAAGTCTTTCTTATCAAACCAAGCTGTACCGTAGATACGTTGCATCATCGCGTTGTCGCTATTTCCACGCCAGTAAGCACCAGCTACATGGAGAAGGTGGAAGATTTGGATGCGGCCTGTTGAAGGGACGTGTGGGCCACGGCAGAGGTCCACGTATTCACCCTGACGGTAGATAGTCAAACCACCTTCATCTTCAGAGTGTTCTTCGATCAATTCCAATTTATAAGGGTCGTTTTTGAAGATTTCACGCGCTTCATCTTTCGATACTTCTTCACGAATAGATGGGAAGTTTTCTTTAACGATTTTTTGCATTTCTTCTTCGATACGAGGTAGGTCTTCGTTAGAGATTTGACCAGCCGTATTGTCGGTATCGTAGTAGAAGCCATCTTCAATAGCAGGACCAACTCCCAAGTGAATGTCTGGGAAGAGGCGACGAGCTGCTTGGGCAAACAAGTGAGCAGCTGAGTGACGCAAGATTGGCAGAGCATCTTCGTGATCAGGTGTCACGATTTCGATGGTTCCATCTTCAGTGATAGCACGAGTCGTGTCGATGAGTTTACCGTTGAATTTACCAGCGAGAGCTTTTTTAGCTAGAGAATTGCTGATAGATTGGGCAATTTCAAAAGTAGTAACGCCAGATTCGAATTCACGAACAGCGCCATCTGGGAAAGTAATCTTAATCATGGTTTTCTCCTTAAATATTTATTCTATTTTTGTTGGACAATTTTAAGAGCCGAGCAACTTCTTCCGCAGTCTGATTCTCTGATTGACTACCATCTGTTACGAGACTAGAATAACCTAATCTCACCGCTTCCTTACAAACCATTTGAGCAAAAAGAATGTTTCGTTGCATCCAGTTTTCAAAAGCTTGTTCAGGGTTGGTTGTACTCTCTAAGACATAAGGAACCCATTCTCTCTGTATATAATGCTTTTTTTGAAAATCAGCTGTCGGAGTCAAGCATAGATAGGATGATGCTTGACATTCAAGCTCCTTTACCAAGTGAGGCAAAAGTCCTGCTCCCTCCACCAAGAGAGGCCTGTTTTGATTTTTTATCAAGTAAGATTTCACATAAGGAAAAATCTCTTCATAAAAGCGCCATTCTTCATCTGCCATCTCTTCTGGATTTCTCATCCAGATTTGTTCCGGATTTCTGTTCTGTCTCAGAAGGCAAATTGGCTGTGAGTCTGCACTTGCTTGACTCATCATCTCGTCTATCAAATCATCCAGCTTGATATGAAGCAGCTGATACTGTCTAGCAAGAAGTGAAGCAATTGTTGACTTTCCACTACAAGGCGATCCGCCAATCATATAAAGCATCATTCTTCCTCCTTCTGACAAAATAAAAACGACATCCTCGAAAGGACGTCGCAACGTGGTTCCACCTTCATTTATGTTCCTCAAAAAGAGGGACACCTCAGATTGGCTTTAACGTGGCCACCGTTTTATGTTTTCATAAAAGTAAGCAGAGTAGTATCAGTTTAGGCTCTCTATGCGTTTCCAGCAACCACGCACTCTCTAGTAGAAAGGGACTAAGTGACTTGTCTCTATGCATTATTATAGCATGATTGCGAGAATTTTCAAGGTTTTTGTATAATTTTTTTGTTTTTCTCTCTTTGGAAGACATGCTTGATACCCATGCCAGCAGCCAAGCCAAGTAGGGCAAAGAGTTCATAAGCTAGGAAATAAACGAGAATGAATTCATTAAAAGTGATGATGGTAAAGCAATAGAGCAATCCGACACCAAGCAGCCACCACAGTGAGAATTGGAAACGGTAGCTATAAAGAAGGGACACGATGAAGGTTGCCAAAGGTGAAAAGACGAGAATGTTGTAAATGTACAGTCCCTTCAGTGTATATGGGTCAGTGATGAGTAGTGAGAATAGCTCATAGAGGGGCCAGTAAAAGAAGAAAATGACAAGGTAGTATGGGAGATACTTAAGATAGTTACGCATGGCAATAGTCCTCCAATCTACAAAAATTGAGAGAGGTTGAATACCACATAATCCTAAATGAAGGGGAGCTCTCTACCTATATTATAGCACATCTTGGAAGCCTTTACAAGTTGATCAGGTAAGTAGTGATAGTGATTTTTTGCAGTATTTTCTGCTATAATACTAACAGAAGAAGTAAGAGGAAATGAGGAGAAAGGATGACGAAAATAGCAGTTCTTTCAGACATACATGGGAATACGACAGCCTTGGAAGCTGTACTGGCTGATGCTAAAAAGTCAAAGGTAGATGAGTACTGGCTTTTGGGGGATATTCTTATGCCGGGAACGGGACGTAGAAGGATATTGAATCTTTTAGCGGCTTTGCCTATTACTGTAAGAGTTCTTGGTAATTGGGAGAATAGTCTCTGGCGAGGTTTGCATCGTAAGCTAGATTTGACAAAAGCTAGTCATCGCTACCTCCTACGTCAATGCCAGTATATATTAGAAGAAATCAGCCCTGAAGAAATCGAAGACCTTCACAATCAACCCATGCAAGTTCATCGTCAGTTTGGTGATTTGATGGTGGGAATCACTCACCATCTCCCTGATAAAAACTGGGGTAGGGAGTTGATTCATACGGGAAAACAAGAAGATTTTGATAGATTAGTGACGGAACCGCATGCCTCCATCGCAGTATATGGCCATATCCACCAACAGTTGCTTCGTTATGGAAGTGATGGACAGTTGATTCTTAATCCAGGGTCCATTGGACAACCCTTCTTTTTAGATGCGGGATTACGTAAGGACCTACGGGCCCAGTATATGATTTTAGAGTTTGATGAAGCAGGTTTGTCTGATGTTGATTTTCGTCGAGTGGATTATGATGTAGAAGCCGAATTACAGCTGGCTAAGGATTTAAAGCTCCCCTATTTCCAGATTTACTATGAAAGCTTGGTAAATGGAATTCACCACACTCATAACCATGAATTGTTGGTGCAGATTAGCGAGCAAGAAGGTTATGATCAGGATGTTGAACTCTGGATGGAAAGAGAAAAGAAAGATTGGTTTTAAAAGGAGTTTTGACTAGAAATAGGATAGTCTAGTGACTGCTGTTTCGCGATAAGTCGAACTGGATATGAATTGACTACTTATAAAATTTATGCTAGAATATGGAAAAATATATAATTTGAACACCATACTAATTGATGTTCAAAATAATAGGGAGATAATTTATGAAGCCAGAAGAATTACAGGCAATTGCGTCGGGATTAGGCCTACAGTTTGATGAGGAGTCTGGAAGCATTTATGGCGTACAATCAGGCTACTTGCTATTGCTACATGAAACAGATGTAAAAAATCAGTTTCGACTTAGTGTCAGTGTGAGCTTGAATGGCAATCCTGCGGATTCAGAAGAAAACGAGTTGGTGTGGGATGACTTTAAGAGCGAATCACTTCCAAACTTGTCAACCTTATCTATTAATCAGTACACTGTATCTATTGTTGTCAAGGGTGCGATGCGCAAATCAAAGACAATTGAAAAGTTACAGACACTTATAAGAGACTTTGTAGATTTCCTTGAATCCCATCACTTCGTTCAGGTTTGTGACTACAGTGGTCAAGAGGGGCCAGTTAGTCTTTATCAATTAGGAGAGTCGGTTTTCATTATCAATGAAGAAAGCTATCAATTTTTGAAGAGCAATCTCCAAATTGAAATGGATTCTTATCATAGTCAGAAGGAAAATGTTCTTCTTGGAACCATTGGAGCCTTACTTGGAGCCTTGATTGGTGGGGCGGTTGCTCTTTTCATCGCACGTCTTGGTTATGTAGCTGTCGCAGCGGGGCTTGTTCTTGGAATTTGTACCATTAAAGGATATGAAATGTTTGCAAGAAAGTTATCACGAAAAGGGATTCTGATTTCTGTTGTTTTGATGGTAGTTACAGTCTTTTTAGTAAATCAAATCGATTTGGCAATGGAAGTCGTAGCTCAACTAGGGGTTGAGTTTGCCTATGCTTTCCGAGTGGTCAATGAACTAATTGCAAGCGGAGAATATCCAGATAATTATTTCTTTAATCTAGGGATGTTAGCTGTTTTTACCTTGGTCGGTGCGGGGATTTCTATCAGTTCAGTCTGGTCAAGTCACAAAACAAAGGGAACTGCTCGTAAAATTGGATAAAGGATAAGCTTTTGTATTCTCTATGTCATTGGACTTATTAGGGAATACAAGGCTTTTTTAGAGGACACTCTTTGTAGTAATAATTGACATTACAACATAAAAGGGTATAATGGGTATCAGATAGGATGTAAAAGGAGAAGAAGATGCAAATTTCAAGTCGATTTACGATTGCGACTCATATGTTAATCATTATTGCCATTAAGAGTCAAGAGAGTAAGGTAACTAGTGATTTTCTCGCAGCCAGTGTTGGAGTCAATCCAGTTATTATTCGCAAAACCTTGTCCCAACTCAAAAAAGCTGAACTGATATCAGTTGCGCGTGGGACGGGCGGTACCGAAATTATAAAGGACCTACGAGATATCAACCTTTTTGATGTGTATCAGGCTGTCGAATGTTTGGGAAAATCTGGTAAACTCTTTAGTTTCCATGATAATCCCAACCCCAACTGTCCAGTAGGGGCCAATATCCATAAAGTCTTGGATCAAAAATTGCTGGATATCCAACTAGCGATGGAAAACCAGCTTCGTCAGACGAGTCTGGCTCAGGTTGTGGCTGATACTCAGAATAAAATGACAAAGTAAGAGGGCTAGAGTCCTCTTTTTCTATTGCCATAATTATGGTACAATGTAGTCATCAAAGGAGAAGACTATGTACTTTATTACAGGATTTTTTGTCCTATTTTTTCTGATTTCATTTTTTAGGGACAATCGCAGTCTCTGGAATCCTGCTCTTTTGCTTTTGTCTCTGCTCTTTTCTTATATGTCCATTGCCAATCTTTTTTACGAAGCTGGACAGAAAGAAGTGCACATGGTTTTCTTTGCAGGGATTTTTCTCCTGCTGCCTCTTTTAGTTTTTCTAAGTGGTTTTTTCCTTATTTATAATGGATTTGTGTTATTGAAAAAAGAAGGAAAATCCAAGGCAAATTATTTGTCTCTAGGATTAGGTTGTGTGATTCTATTCTTTTTTGTGATCATGGCGATTCGAGTGAGCGATACCAAGGGCTTGTTTTACACCAATCATCTAGTGAATATTATCTTTTTCTTTTTGATTTATTCGTATTTGATTTTTGGTTTTGCCTTTGCAGGATTTCTGCTTTATTCTATCCTGTATCTTTTTATTCCTAAGAAAAAATATTATGATTTTATTATCATTCACGGAGCAGGCTTGTTGAATGGAGAAAAAGTGACTCCCTTACTGAAGAGTCGCATTGATAAGGCAGTAGAAGCTTATCACCAGTCTCTCAATCCCAATGTTAAAATCATCGCAAGTGGTGGTCGAGGTGGGGATGAGAAGATTTCCGAAGCTCAGGCAATTTGTAATTATTTGCTGGAAGAGACGGATGTTCCGAGAGAAGCAATTTTCCTAGAGGACGACTCAACGACAACCTATGAGAATCTTCTCTTCTCAAAAGAAATAGGAGAGAGGCTGGTGACCAGTCCACGTTTTCTCTTTGTGACCAATGATTACCATGTTTTTCGTACCAGTACCTATGCTCGCCGTATTGGGATGAAGGGAGATGGCCTTGGTTGCCGTACAGCTGCCTACTATATTCCATCGGCCTTTATTAGAGAATATATTGCTCTATGTGTGAAGATGAGATGGCTTTTTATCGCTTTCTATGTTTTGTTGATTTTAGCTCTGATTTTCTCTTATAGAGGTATTCTATGGTAATATGTAAAATTCATATTGTAATTCTTGTTAGAATCTCTAAAAAATCCTGTAGTAATCCTAAGGGAAAAAGTGTCACTAGTAATGAAAGAGCAGGGTAAGTGATTGTGAGTGCGGTTTTTGGAACGGCTTCATGATTGCTCGTCAATCAATTGAACAATTTCTAACCTAGTTACAGATTTTCAGAGAGAGCCAAAAATAGGCAACTGAATATGAGTAGACTAGAATTTTACAGTCAACGACAAATAAAAATGTGAACAACAACAGAGGTTCACATTTTCTTTTTGGTCTATGGCAAAATGGCTTTTAGTTCCTTCAGGATAGTTTGCAAGGTTACGATCGCTTGTTCTCCTTGTTGTGGTTGATAGAGTAGTTGGAAATACTTGCGAATAGTTTCTTCAAATTGTTTAGGGAGGAGGGTACAATTGGTCTTTGCGTACTCCAACATTCGTTTTTCACCAGGATGGGTTTGCTCATTGAGCGCAAATAACAAGTCAAAGTAGGAAGCAAAAAACTCACTCGTACGATGATTCATACTGAGAAGATCTTGGCGTTTGATAGCTTTTTCTATTTGGTGAGAGAAGGCAGGCATGGCTTGTTCTAGCAAAAGGAGTTGCCTTTCGATGATATGCTTTTTGAGTTCCTGTGGATAGGGAATCTGGTAAGTCTTTTGGAGAGAAGCATAGTGTCCATTTGGATCGTATAGAATCTTGCTTTGGAGTAGATTATGCCACATGCAAGTTGTATAAGCATTTTGAGCTTTGTGTTGAAAAACGGTTGAGTTCAATTCCTGTTCAAACGACTCCATCGAACGATAAATCAACTCGATTTCGATACTGTTGTTTAGTACACAGTCGTCCTCTAACTCCCAAAACTGGTTTCCAATTTCCATATAGGAGCAATAGTTGCTAAGAATGATTTGACGAGTTTTCTCGTCAATAGGTGAGTTAAGATAGACATAGACATCATAGTCAGAATTTTGATCGTAGTCTTGTCCTGCACGTGAACCACCAAGAGCGATAGCTTCTACTTGTTCCAGTTGAGAGAATTCTTTGTAAAGGTCTTGAATCATTGTTTTTCTCCTTGCGTTATGGTTTTAAAGTCATTTTACCAAAAAGTAAAACGTTTGCATAGCATTGAGTTGCCCTTTTTCATTTATAGCAAAAAATATGAACCCTTGTTTTGAGTTCACATTTTTTTTTATTCTGCGGCTTGTTGCCAACGTTTGGCTAGCATATGAGACAGGCTAGAAATGGCAAAGTTAAAGATAAAGTAAATCAAGGCAATCAGGATATAAAGACTGAAGACCTGCTCTGGTTCGAAATAACGTCCCATGAGAATTTGACTGGCGCCAAAGAGTTCTTGTAGAGCGATAACAGAGTAGAGCAGACTGGTATCCTTAATCACGGTCACAAACTGAGAAATGATGGCTGGCAGCATTTTACGGATCGCTTGTGGGAGAATGATGTAGTAGAGGATTTGGGCTGAAGTGAATCCTTGTGACATTCCTGCTTCGTACTGCCCCTTGTCCACAGCATTAAGACCACCTCGGATAATCTCAGCTAGGGCTGCTGAGGTAAAAAGGGTAAAGGCAGTGATTCCTGCTGGTGTGGACTTCATCTTAAACACCAAAAAGATGGTGAAAATCCAGAGAAGGTTGGGAACGTTACGTACAAACTCAATATAAATGCTAGAGATGATCCGCAAGACAGGATTTTTCCCATTTCTCATGACGGCTAGAACTGTACCGATGATGGTAGAGAGGACAATGGCAATCAGAGAAATATAGAGGGTCAAGCCAAATCCTTTAAAGATAAAGGCTAGGTTATCTGGGGTCAAAACTTCTAAAATAGATTCCATAGTAACCTCCTAAAGTGAATAGGCTTTTTTATTGGCTTGCTCCATCTTGCGACCAAACTGGGCAACAGGGAAGCATAGGGCAAAGTAGAGAAGAGCAGCACCTAAAAAGGCTGGGATATAATTTCCGTTGAGAGCTGACCAAGACTTGGTCACAAACATCAAGTCCACACCAGAGATGATGGCAACTGTAGAGGTGTTCTTGATGAGGTTAACGATTTGGTTGGTCAAAGGAGGGAGAATGATACGGAAGGCCTGAGGCAAGATAATCAAGCGCATGGCACTGATATAGGTGAAACCTTGCGACAAGGCGGCCTCCATCTGACCACTAGGAATAGACTGAATCCCTGAACGAATAACCTCAGCAATATAAGCTCCGTGATAAAGTCCGACGCAGAGAACAGCTGTCCAATAAATCGGAATCATGATGGTGTGTTCACTGATAAGAGGCAAACCATAAAAAACAATAACAAACTGTACCAAGAGGGGAGTATTTTGGTAAAATTCGACAAAGATACGAGCCAAAATTCTTAAAATTTGATGTTTGCTAGTTGATAGGACTCCAAAGATGATTCCTAAGACCATAGCTAGGATAAAGGATCCGATAGCTAGGGCAAGGGTGAAGAGGAAACCATTGAAAAATTGTCCAAAATCCTGAAAATAGGCTGTCCAAGATGATAAATCTGTCATGGGATGTCCTCCTTAATCTGCAGTATGGCTAGATGGTTTGAGCTTGTAACGGTCATAAAGCTTCTGCAAACTACCATCCTTGCTCCATTTAGTGACCAAGGTATCAAGATAGTCGTTTAGCTCGGTATTTGATTTCTTGGTGACGATACCGTAGTCAGATGGCTTGAAACTATCATCTAGTAGTTCTGTGCGTTTGCTGGTGTAGCCAGATAGGATAGAGCGGTCTACAGAAAAGGCATCAATACGGTGAGCGTGAAGGGAAGTAATCAATTCTGGGTAGGAACCAAGTTCGACGAATTTAAAGGTTAGACCTTTCTTTTTACCCAGTTCAGTAATCAGGCGTTGGGTGATGGAGCCTTGGGCAACCCCAATGGTTTTTCCGTTTAGGTCCTCAATGCTTTTGATGTTGGCAGATTTGTTGACCAAAAAACCAGAAGCATCTGTATAGTAGGGACTGGTGAAGTTGTATAATTTTTTACGTTCATCTGTGATGGTGAAGGTTGCGATATCCATGTCGACCTGTTCATTGTCTAGTAGTGGTCCGCGGGTTTGAGCGGTAACTGGAACGTAGCGAACCTTGACCTTGAGTTCATCTGCAATCATCTTGGCCAAATCCGTTTCGATACCAGAATAAGTACCGGTCTTGGGGTCCTTGTAGCCAAAATTGGGAACGTCTTGTTTGACACCGACAACTAGTTCGCCTCTTTTTTGAATGTCTGCCACACTGGTATCGGCTTGGACTGGTTTGGCAGCAGCAAGGCTGAAAAGACTGATCAATAATGCTGATAAAAAGAATTTCTTTTTCATAGGCGCCTCCTTATTTGACTTTGTCACTTTCGTGGTTGATAATTTTGCTGAGGAATTGTTTGGCACGAGGTTCGCTTGGATTGTCGAAAAAGTCATCGACATCTGTCGTATCCACCAAAACTTCTCCGTCAGCCATAAAGATGATGCGGTCAGCAACTTCACGGGCAAAGCCCATTTCGTGGGTAACGATGATCATGTTCATCCCATCATGCGCCAGTTTTTGCATAACTGCTAGAACATCTCCGATGGTTTCAGGGTCAAGAGCAGATGTTGGCTCATCAAAGAGGAGGAGCTCCGGATGCATGGCGAGGCCGCGCGCGATGGCGATCCGCTGTTTTTGTCCACCAGATAGCATAGCTGGATAGGAATCTTTCTTGTCCCACATATTTACAAATTCCAGATATTTTTGGGCGGTTTTTTCAGCTTCTTTTTTATCAATTCCTAGAACTTTAATGGGTGCAAGTGTTACGTTTTCTAACACTGTTTTGTGTGGATAAAGGTTAAAATGCTGGAAAACCATGCCGACTTCCTTACGAAGAGGCACCAAATCTTTCTGGCTAGCATTTGCTACTTGGTGTCCATTGACGAGGAGACTTCCTTTATCAATAGCCTCTAAACCATTAATCGTACGGATAAGAGTGGATTTTCCAGAACCAGAAGGTCCAAGCAGGACAACAACTTGTCCTTTTTCAAAACGGAGATTGATGTCGCGGAGTGCGTGATAGTCTCCGTAATATTTTTCGACGTTTTTAAATTCTACTAAAGCCATGAGAGATCTCCTTTGTGTTAGATTTTATAACATGATTCTACAACAAAAGAATGTTCTTGTCAAATCATATCTGAAAAAAATTCACTAAAATGTTATAAAAAAGCAATCTGGATAGAGAAAAAGCCTAAATCATGTTATAATGAAACGATAGAATTCTTAGAAAGAGTGGATGTTTTTTTGATAACTCCTACTTATGAATGGCAGTTTGCCCCGCAGGTTGAAGATGCGGATTTTACAAAGATAGCCAAGAAGGCAGGGCTGGGTCCTGAGGTGGCTCGCTTATTATTTGAGAGAGGGATTCAGGATGAAGAAAGTCTAAAGAAGTTTTTAGAACCTTCTTTAGAGGACTTACATGATCCCTATCTGCTCCATGATATGGATAAGGCAGTAGAACGGATTCGTCAGGCCATTGAAGAAGGGGAAAATATTCTCATCTATGGAGACTACGATGCGGATGGTATGACTTCAGCTTCTATTGTTAAGGAAAGTTTGGAACAGCTTGGCGCCGAGTGCCGTGTTTATTTGCCAAATCGCTTTACCGATGGCTATGGTCCCAATGCAAGTGTCTATAAATACTTTATCGAGCAAGAGGGAATTTCCTTGATTGTGACAGTGGATAATGGAGTTGCTGGTCACGAGGCCATTAAACTGGCCCAGTCTATGGGAGTGGATGTCATTGTGACTGACCACCATTCCATGCCGGAAACCCTTCCTGATGCCTATGCCATTGTCCACCCTGAGCATCCAGACGCGGACTATCCTTTCAAATATCTAGCTGGATGTGGAGTGGCTTTCAAGCTAGCTTGTGCCCTTTTAGAAGAAGTGCAAGTGGAACTACTGGATTTGGTTGCTATCGGAACTATTGCCGATATGGTGAGTCTGACGGATGAAAACCGTATCATGGTTCAATATGGTCTGGAAATGTTGGAGCATACTCAGCGCATCGGTCTGCAAGAAATGCTGGACATGGCTGGGATTGCTGCTAATGAAGTAACAGAAGAAACGGTTGGCTTTCAGATTGCCCCTCGTTTAAATGCCTTGGGGCGCTTGGATGATCCGAATCCAGCCATTGATTTGTTGACTGGATTTGACGATGAGGAAGCGCATGAGATTGCCCTCATGATTCACCAGAAAAACGAAGAACGTAAGGAAATCGTCCAATCTATCTATGAAGAAGCTAAGACCATGGTGGATCCTGAAAAGAAGGTCCAAGTTTTGGCCAAGGAAGGCTGGAATCCTGGCGTTCTGGGTATCGTTGCTGGTCGTTTGTTGGAAGAACTAGGGCAGACAGTCATCGTTCTTAATATAGAGGACGGTCGTGCCAAGGGCAGTGCTCGTAGCGTGGAAGCTGTCGATATTTTTGAGGCTCTGGATCCCCATCGAGACCTCTTTATCGCCTTTGGTGGCCATGCTGGTGCAGCAGGAATGACGCTGGAAGTTGAGAAACTCTCAGATTTATCTCAGGTTTTGGAAGACTATGTCTGTGAAAAAGGCGCAGATGCTAGCGGCAAGAATAAGTTAAATCTAGATGGAGAGCTAGACTTGGAGACGCTTAGCTTGGAAACGGTCAAAAGTTTTGAACGCTTGGCACCTTTTGGAATGGACAATCAGAAACCTGTCTTTTATATCAAGGATTTTCAGGTCGAAAGTGTTCGTACAATGGGAGCAGGCAATGCCTATCTCAAACTAAAGATCTCCAAGGGTGAGGCGAGTTTTGAAGTGGTAGCCTTCGGACAAGGTAGATGGGCGACAGAGTTTGCTCAAACAAAAAAACTTGAATTGGCAGTCACCTTGTCTGTCAATCAATGGAATGGTCAAACTGCCCTCCAGTTGATGATGGTAGATGCGCGTGTGGAAGGCGTTCAACTCTTTAACATTCGAGGGAAGAATGCTGTTTTGCCAGAAGGGGTTCCAGTCTTGGACTTCGCTGGAGAAGTGCCAAATTTGGCGAATAGTGAGGCGGTTGTCGTGAAGAATATTCCTGAGGATATTACCTTGCTGAAGACCATTTTTCAGGAGCAACATTTCTCTGCCGTCTATTTCAAAAATGACATTGACAAAGCCTATTATCTGACAGGTTATGGGACCAGAGAGCAGTTTGCCAAATTGTATAGGACCATTTACCAGTTCCCAGAGTTTGATATTCGCTACAAGTTGAAAGATTTGGCGGCTTATCTCAATATCCAACAAATCTTGCTGGTCAAGATGATCCAGGTCTTTGAAGAGCTAGGTTTTGTGACGATCAAAGATGGGGTCATGACAGTCAATAAAGAAGCGCCGAAAAGGGAGATTGCTGAAAGTCAGATTTACCAAAATCTCAAACAAACTGTCAAAGACCAAGAAATGCTGGCGCTGGGGACAGTGCAAGAAATGTATAACTTTTTGATGAGAAAAGAGTAGAAGTTAGGAAAGAGTTGGGCAACCAGCTCTTTTTTGAAAACAAATCTTCATTTTGAAAATCATCAAAAAAATGGTATAATGGTAGGAAAAGATTCGGCTGAGAGTTTGAGAACTTTTAGAATAAGAGGGTGAACCTACCCTATAATCAAGATAAACTAAGGTTTCGGAGGAAAAATGAGTAATATCAGTTTAACAACACTTGGTGGTGTACGAGAAAATGGGAAAAATATGTACATTGCTGAAATCGATGAATCTATCTTTGTTTTGGATGCAGGGCTTAAATACCCTGAAAATGAACAACTAGGGGTTGATGTCGTCATTCCAAACATGGACTACCTTTTTGAAAATAGCGACCGTATCGCAGGGGTCTTCTTGACTCACGGGCATGCGGATGCCATTGGTGCCCTGCCTTATCTCTTGGCAGAGGCTAAGGTGCCTGTGTTTGGTTCTGAGTTGACCATCGAGTTGGCAAAACTCTTTGTTAAAGGCAATGATGCTGTTAAGAAATTCAATGACTTCCATGTGATTGATGAGGATACGGAGATTGACTTTGGGGGAACGGTGGTTTCCTTCTTCCGTACGACTCACTCTATCCCAGAAAGTCTGGGAGTTGTGTTAAAAACACCAAAAGGGAACATTGTTTACACAGGCGACTTCAAATTTGACCAGACGGCTAGTGAATCCTATGCGACGGATTTTGCACGTTTAGCTGAAATCGGCCGTGACGGTGTCTTGGCACTTCTCAGTGATTCTGCGAATGCAGACAGCAATATTCAGGTGGCGAGCGAGAGTGAAGTTGGGGATGAAATTACCCAAACCATCGCTGACTGGGACGGTCGGATCATCGTTGCAGCAGTTGCCAGCAACCTTTCTCGTATCCAGCAGGTTTTTGATGCAGCTGCGGAGACTGGTCGCCGAGTCGTTTTGACTGGATTTGATGTTGAAAATATCGTCCGCACTGCGATTAGACTTAAAAAATTGTCTCTAGCTAATGAAAGCCTTTTGATTAAACCGAAAGAAATGTCTCGTTTTGAAGACCATGAGTTGATTATCCTAGAGACAGGTCGTATGGGTGAACCCATCAATGGACTTCGCAAGATGTCCGTTGGGCGCCACCGTTATGTAGAAATCAAGGATGGGGACTTGGTTTATATTGTAACAACTCCATCTACCGCCAAAGAAGCAGTTGTAGCTCGTGTTGAAAATATGATCTACCAAGCTGGTGGTGTGGTAAAACTCATTACCCAGAGTTTGCGAGTATCCGGACACGGAAATGCGCGTGATTTGCAGTTGATGATCAATCTTTTGCAACCGAAATATCTTTTCCCTGTCCAAGGGGAGTACCGTGAGTTGGATGCGCATGCCAAGGCTGCCATGGCAGTTGGAATGTTGCCAGAGCGCATTTTCATCCCTAAAAAGGGAACGACCATGTCCTATGAACATGGAGACTTCGTCCCAGCTGGAGCAGTTTCTGCAGGAGATGTCATGATTGATGGAAATGCCATTGGTGATGTTGGGAATGTCGTTCTTCGCGACCGTAAGGTCTTGTCAGAGGATGGAATCTTTATCGTGGCCATCACTGTTAACCGTCGTGAGAAGAAGATTGTGGCTAAGGCTCGTGTTCACACGCGTGGATTTATCTACCTTAAGAAGAGTCGCGACATTCTCCGTGAAAGTTCCGAATTGATTAACCAAACGGTAGAAGAGTATCTTCAAGGTGATGACTTTGATTGGGCAGATCTCAAAGGCAAGGTTCGTGACAATCTGACCAAGTACCTCTTTGATCAAACCAAGCGTCGCCCAGCAATCTTGCCAGTCGTGATGGAAGCAAAATAATAAGCAGAATACCTACAGAAAAAGTCGAAATTCGGCTTTTTCTTATAGAATAGTAAAAGGAGAAATTCATGGCAGTTATGAATATTGAGTATTACTCTGAAGTTTTGGATATGGAGTGGGGTGTTACTGTACTCTATCCAGATGCTAGTCGGGTGACTGAACCAGATTGCACAGATATTCCTGTTCTTTACCTTTTGCACGGAATGTCAGGAAATCAAAATAGCTGGCTCAAACGTACCAATGTCGAACGCTTGTTGCGCGGGACCAATCTCATTGTTATCATGCCCAATACAAATAATGGCTGGTACACAGATACTCAGTATGGCTATAACTACTATACAGCTTTAGCAGAAGAACTCCCCCAAGTCATGAAACGTTTCTTCCCCAATATGACCAGCAAGCGAGAAAAGACCTTCATAGCAGGTCTCTCCATGGGTGGCTACGGCTCCTTCAAACTCGCTTTATCGACAAATCGTTTTTCTCATGCGGCTAGTTTTTCTGGTGCGCTCAGTTTTCAAGAGTTTTCTCCTGAAAGTCAAGACCTGGGATCGCTTGCCTACTGGCGAGGAGTTTTTGGAGAAATCAAAGACTGGACAGCTAGTCCTCATTCGCTTGAAAGCATGGCTGCAAAGTCCGATCAAAAGACCAAACTATGGGCTTGGTGTGGGGAGCAAGACTATCTTTACTCTGCCAATAACCTCGCAGAGAAAAACCTCAAAAAACTAGGTTTTGAGGTGACCTATAGTCATAGTCCAGGTAAGCACGAGTGGTACTACTGGGAAAAACAATTGGAACGTTTTTTAGCTACACTACCAATTGACTTTGTCTTGGAAGAGCGCTTATCTTAGTTTTAGGTTTCTTTCAGCTTTCTTCAGTAAAATAGAGAATCTACCTTGATTAAGGAGAATGCGATTTCAAGATAGGTTCTTATTTTTATGAAAGGTGGAGCGTCATGTTCTGGATTATTCGATTATTGTTCCGATTTCTGTTGGGAATTTGGCGTCTCTTCTGGCGTCTGGTTTGGACTGTGGTCATTCTACTTCTCATTGCCTTTGGAGTGGTTTGGTATCTGTCTGGTGATTTTCATTCTGCGGTCAATCAGGTTGAAAAAATGAGCCAGATTGGTCAAGGTGGCTGGAATCAATGGCAGGAAACGGGGACTTTGGAAGTCTTGTCTCAGACAGACAGTCACCAACATGCAGAAGGCAAGTGGGCTCAGGCCTCAGCTCGCATCTATATTGAGCCTCAGATGGATGAGACCTTCCAAGCTGCCTATGCAGAAGCTATAAAGAACTGGAATCAAACGGGAGTTTTTACCTTTGAGGTGGTTGCGGATCCTAGCCAGGCAGATATTGTGGCAAGTGAGATGAATGATGGATCGACCGCTGTAGCTGGTCAAGCCGAGAGTCAAACCAATCTATTGACCAAACAATTTATATCTGTAACGGTTCGCCTGAATCACTATTATCTATCCAATCCAAACTATGGTTATTCTTATGAACGGATCGTGCACACGGCGGAGCACGAGCTGGGGCATGCTATCGGATTGGATCATACCAACGAAACTTCTGTCATGCAGCCGGCAGGTTCCTACTATGGAATTCAGCCTCGGGATGTGAAAGCTGTTCAAGAACTCTATACCAGTAGCGACTAGATGAAGTTGGTACAATCTAAAATAAAATCAAAATTCCTCCAACAAGTGATTGGTGGGGCTTTTTGTTCGTCCTGTCACAGGCTTTTTGCTATAATGGAACTATGAACAACTTGATCAAATCAAAACTAGAGCTCTTACCAACCAGCCCTGGTTGCTACATTCACAAGGATAAAAATGGTACTATTATCTATGTAGGAAAGGCTAAAAATCTGCGCAATCGCGTGCGGTCCTATTTCCGTGGCAGTCATGATACCAAGACGGAAGCTCTGGTATCTGAGATTGTGGATTTTGAATTTATCGTCACTGAGTCTAATATTGAGGCGCTTCTCCTAGAAATCAACCTGATCAAGGAGAATAAGCCTAAATACAATATCATGCTCAAGGATGACAAGTCCTATCCTTTCATCAAAATCACAAATGAGCGCTATCCTCGTTTGATTATCACCCGTCAGGTCAAGAAGGACGGCGGTCTTTACTTTGGTCCCTATCCAGATGTAGGGGCAGCCAATGAAATCAAGCGACTGCTGGATCGGATTTTTCCTTTTCGTAAGTGTACCAATCCGCCGTCTAAGGTCTGTTTTTATTACCATATCGGCCAATGTATGGCCCACACCATCTGTAAGAAAGATGAGGCCTATTTCCAGTCCATGGCTCAGGAGGTTTCTGATTTCCTAAAAGGACAGGATGACAAAATTATCGATGACCTCAAGGGGAAGATGGCAAAGGCAGCTCAAAGTATGGAGTTTGAACGTGCGGCGGAATATCGCGATTTGATTCAGGCCATTGGAACACTTCGGACCAAGCAAAGGGTCATGGCGAAAGATTTGCAAAATCGCGATGTCTTTGGTTACTATGTGGATAAGGGATGGATGTGTGTTCAGGTTTTCTTTGTCCGTCAAGGCAAGCTCATTGAGCGGGACGTCAATCTTTTCCCCTACTACAATGATCCGGATGAGGACTTCTTGACCTATGTGGGACAATTCTATCAAGAAAAATCCCACCTGGTTCCCAATGAGGTGCTGATTCCGCAGGATATCGATGAAGAAGCTGTCAAAGCCTTGGTGGATACCAAGATTCTCAAACCCCAGCGTGGAGAGAAAAAACAACTGGTTAATCTAGCCGTAAAAAATGCTCGTGTTAGTCTGGAGCAGAAGTTCAATCTGCTAGAAAAATCTGTTGAAAAGACCCAAGGAGCTATTGAAAATCTGGGACGCTTGCTTCAAATTCCGACTCCGGTTCGCATCGAGTCCTTCGATAACTCTAATATCATGGGAACCAGTCCTGTTTCAGCTATGGTGGTTTTTGTCAATGGCAAACCAAGTAAAAAAGACTACCGAAAGTACAAGATAAAAACGGTTGTCGGTCCAGATGACTATGCTAGTATGCGTGAGGTTATTCGCAGACGTTATGGTCGAGTACAACGTGAGGCTTTGACTCCACCAGATTTGATTGTCATCGATGGGGGACAAGGTCAGGTCAATATCGCCAAGCAAGTCATCCAAGAAGAGCTAGGTTTGGATATCCCAATTGCAGGTCTGCAAAAGAATGACAAGCACCAAACCCATGAGCTACTCTTTGGGGATCCGCTTGAGGTGGTGGAGTTATCACGAAATTCTCAGGAATTTTTCCTCCTCCAACGCATCCAAGATGAGGTGCACCGCTTTGCTATCACTTTCCACCGGCAACTGCGCTCCAAAAATTCCTTTTCATCACAACTGGATGGGATTGAAGGATTGGGATCTAAACGCAAGCAAAATCTCATGAAACATTTTAAGTCTCTCACTAAAATCAAGGAAGCCAGTTTGGATGAGATTGTCGAAGTTGGTGTGCCAAGGGTAGTCGCAGAAGCTGTTCAGAGAAAGTTGAACCCTCAGGAAGAAGTGGAATTGGCTCAAGTGGCGGAACCATTAAAAGAATTAGAATAAGTATCTGGATAGAAAGTAGAAGAAATGAATAGTATTGAGATTGACAGAGATATACTCCTTTTTTTACGATTTGCTTACTTTGGGAATTCAAAAGATTTATTTTTAGCTGCAACTACTCGAGCCTATCTTGATTTTAATCGAACCTTGCGATTTCATGGCATGCCAGATGAACAGCGCTTGGAGATGAGAAATCAAGCTTCTAAGTGTATCAAAGAAGCGATTTTAAATCTCTTGAATCGGGACAAGCTGTGTCAAACTGATTTTGATAGTTGGCATCATAGGACTTGTGATGTTTTGATAGATTGCTATCGCTCAAATGGGATTCGATTCACTTACGGTCATGCTCAAAAGTGGATTAATATGACTTTCAAGTATCTGTATATGCTTGAAGCTGTAACCCTAGACTTCGTTTTTCCTTTTTTACACGTACCGATAGATAACATCGTGTTAGAGAGGGCGAACAAACAGTTGTGTATCCCAAGACCTTCTCAAGTGTGGAGTAGTTGGGGAGATTACGCTTTCTATCTTCAATATCAAGGTTATTTGAGACAAAGAATAGGCAAGGAAAATCCTCTTCGTTGGGAGTTTCACAATTGGCTAGATGAAATAGAAAAAGGAAAACCATCATGAACCATAAAATCGCAATTTTATCAGATATTCATGGCAATGTGACAGCGCTAGAAGCGGTGATTGCAGATGCTAAAACTCAAGGAGCCAGTGAATATTGGCTTATGGGAGATATTTTTCTTCCTGGTCCAGGTGCAAATGACTTGGTCGCTCTGCTAAAGGACTTTCCTATCACAGCAAGTGTTCGAGGCAATTGGGATGATTGTGTCCTTGAGGCTTTAGATGGGCAATATGGCTTAGAAGACCCACAGGAAGTCCAGCTCATGCGATTGACCCAGTTTTTGATGGAGCGAATGGATTCTGAAACGATTGTCTGGCTACGAAGCTTGCCTTTGCTGGAAAAGAAAGAAATTGACGGATTGCGCTTTTCTATCTCTCATAATTTGCCAAATAAGAACTATGGTGGTGACTTGCTAGTTGAGAATGATACAGAGAAATTTGACCAACTCCTAGATGAGGAAACGGACGTGGCGGTCTATGGTCATGTTCACAAGCAGTTGCTTCGTTATGGTAGTCGAGGGCAACAAATCATCAATCCAGGTTCGATTGGCATGCCCTATTTTAACTGGGAGGCGTTAAAAAATCACCGTGCCCAGTATGCCGTGATAGAAGTGGAAGATGGGGAATTGGTCAATATACTATTTCGTAAAGTCGCTTATGACTATGAAGCGGAGTTAGAATTGGCCAAGTCCAAGGGCCTTCCCTTTATCGAAATGTATGAAGAACTACGTCGTGAAGATAACTATCAGGGGCACAATTTGGAACTTTTGGCTAGTTTAATCGAAAAGCACGGGTATGTAGAGGATGTAAAAGATTATTTTGATTTTCTGCAAAGTTAGAAATAAAGCGGGTAGCCCATATTTTGAAGTGAGGTTTGTAGTCGAATCGCTTAGAAAAGAGTCAGACGATGAGGAAGAAAAGATGCCTTAGCTAAAGTTTGACATTGAAATTATTTTGTTATACAATGAACTCAATTCTTAATAAAAAGGAGAACATTATGAAGAAAATTATTACAGCCAGTATGGCTCTTTTATCTGTTGTTGTTTTAGCAGCATGTTCAGGGAAAACAACGTCTGATTCTTCGACTAAGGCTTCAAGCTCTGTAGAACAAACTTCTTCTTCAGAGACTTCATCAACAACGTCTAGTTCTAAGACAGAAAATAATGAGGTTGTTTTGATCACCGATGAAGAAATTGACAATGCTAAAACTGTTGGAGATGTGAAGAAAGTCTTTGGCAAATTAGTCGACAATTATAAAAAGCATGCAGTTGAAATTGGGGAAAAAATTCCAGAGAGTGGAAAAGAAGCATATAACGCCCAAGTTGAACCAGCGCTTAAGTCTATGGAGACTGTAAGAGAGTCATTTAACGAAAGCCTTTCAAGTATTGGTTCTGATGATACAGTAGTGCCAGAACAAACGCGTACTCTATTTGTTCAACAGTTGAAAACTGGACGTGACACAATGAAGAAAGCACTGGAGTCAGCGTATAAAGCAATTGCTCCATACACATCTGGTCAATAATATAAGAAAGTAGGTGTTCGATCACCTGCTTTTTGATTGCTTCAAATCTAAAGCGATACCTACTTAAAGAGCTCCAAATTAATAGCAGAGAGTTTGAAAGAAGTACTAACTCTATGAAAAATCTCTGCAAGCTCTTTCAAAATATGGTAAAATGGAAGCAGTAGAATTAGAAAAGGAAATCGATCATGAAATTTCTTGAATTAAATAAAAAACGTCATGCAACCAAACATTTCACTGATAAGCCGGTGGATCCCAAAGATGTACGTACGGCTATTGAAATCGCAACCTTAGCTCCAAGTGCCCATAACAGCCAGCCATGGAAGTTTGTAGTCGTTCGTGAGAAAAATGCTGAATTGGCAAAATTGGCATACGGTTCGAACTTTGAGCAGGTGTCATCAGCACCTGTAACCATTGCCTTGTTTACAGATACGGACCTTGCTAAACGTGCTCGCAAGATTGCCCGTGTTGGTGGTGCAAAGAATTTCTCAGAAGAGCAACTTCAATACTTTATGAAAAATTTGCCTGCTGAATTTGCACGTTACAGTGAACAACAGGTCAGCGACTACCTAGCACTCAATGCAGGTTTGGTTGCCATGAATTTGGTTTTGGCTCTTACAGACCAAGGAATCGGTTCTAACATTATCCTTGGTTTTGATAAATCAAAAGCCAATGAGGTTTTGAACATCGAAGACCGTTTCCGCCCAGAACTCTTGATTACAGTGGGTTACACAGACGAAAAATTGGAACCAAGCTACCGCTTGCCAGTAGATGAAATCATCGAGAAAAGATAGAAGGAAGAAAAAAATGACAGCAATTGATTTTACAGCAGAAGTAGAAAAACGCAAAGAAGACCTCTTGGCTGACTTGTTTAGCCTTTTGGAAATTAACTCAGAACGTGATGACAGCAAGGCGGATGCTGATCATCCATTTGGACCTGGTCCAGTAAAAGCCTTGGAAAAATTCCTTGAAATTGCAGACCGCGATGGCTATCCGACTAAAAATGTTGATAACTATGCAGGACATTTTGAGTTTGGTGATGGAGAAGAAGTTCTTGGAATTTTTGCCCACATGGACGTGGTGCCTGCTGGCAGCGGTTGGGACACGGACCCTTATACACCAACTATCAAAGACGGTCGCCTTTATGCGCGTGGTGCTTCCGATGACAAGGGACCTACAACTGCTTGTTACTATGGTTTGAAAATCATTAAAGAACTTGGCCTTCCAACTTCTAAAAAGGTTCGCTTTATTGTCGGAACTGATGAAGAATCAGGCTGGGCTGACATGGACTACTATTTTGACCATGTAGGACTAGCAAAACCAGACTTTGGTTTCTCTCCAGATGCTGAATTCCCAATCATCAACGGTGAAAAAGGAAATATCACAGAATACCTCCACTTTGCAGGTGAAAATACAGGCGCTGCCCGTCTTCACAGCTTCACGGGTGGTTTGCGTGAAAACATGGTACCTGAATCAGCAACAGCAGTCGTTTCAGGAGACTTGGCTGACTTGCAAGCTAAATTAGATGCCTTTGTTGCAGAACACAGACTCAGAGGAGAAATCAAAGAAGAAGCTGGCAAATACAAGGTGACCATCATTGGTAAATCAGCTCATGGTGCTATGCCTGCATCAGGTGTCAATGGAGCTACTTACCTAGCACTCTTCCTCAGTCAATTTGACTTTGCTGGACCAGCCAAAGACTACCTCGACATCGCTGGTAAGATTCTCTTGAATGACCATGAGGGTGAAAATCTCGAGGTTGCTCATGTTGATGAAAAGATGGGTGCCCTTTCTATGAATGCGGGTGTTTTCCGCTTTGACGAAGCAAGTACTGATAATACCATTGCCCTCAACTTCCGTTATCCAAAAGGAACAAGTCCAGAGCAAATCAAATCAGTTCTTGAAAACTTGCCAGTTGCTTCTGTTAGTCTTTCTGAACACGGTCACACCCCTCACTATGTGCCAATGGAAGATCCACTCGTTCAAACCTTGTTGAATGTCTATGAAAAACAAACTGGTCTTAAAGGTCACGAGCAAGTCATTGGTGGTGGAACCTTCGGCCGTTTGCTAGAACGTGGTGTTGCCTACGGCGCTATGTTCCCAGATTCTATTGATACCATGCACCAAGCCAATGAATTCATCGCCTTGGATGATCTCTTCCGAGCAGCAGCAATCTATGCAGAAGCTATCTATGAATTAATCAAATAAAACGATAGAAGTCTAAGATTTTATGCTTAGACTTCTTTTTGGAGGGAAAACAGATGTCTCAAATCGAAAGAATCAAGCAAGCCATTATGGCGGATCCACAGAATACCAGCTACACAGAACGCGGAATCGAACCTCTCTTTGCAGCGCCAACAACTGCTCGTATCAATATTGTCGGTCAAGCTCCGGGCTTTAAAACGCAAGAAGCTGGAATTTATTGGAAGGATAAGAGCGGTGATCGTCTGCGTGAGTGGCTAGGTGTTGATGAAGACACCTTTTACAATTCGGGGTTGTTTGCAGTTATTCCCATGGACTTTTATTTCCCAGGACATGGAAAATCAGGCGACCTTCCACCCCGTAAAGGCTTTGCCGAAAAATGGCACCCACAACTCCTAAAGGAATGTCCAAATATTGAATTGACCCTTTTGATTGGACAATATGCTCAGGCCTATTATCTTCATGAGAAGGTTAGTGGCAAGGTAACAGAGCGGGTAAAACATTACCAGAACTACTTGCCTGAGTATTTCCCCCTAGTTCACCCTTCTCCTCGTAATCAAATCTGGATGGCTAAGAATCCTTGGTTTGAGTCAGAAGTGGTGCCAGAGTTGCAAAGAAGAATTAAAACGATTTTAGGAGAAAAAGAATGAAAGAAATTTCCTTCGATGAATTTTATCAGCTTTACCAAAATGGTCAGCTTTCTCTAGTGGACGTGAGAGAAATAGAAGAGTTCAAGATGCTTCATTTAGAAGGTGCACACAACTTACCGCTTAGTCAACTGGCTGATACTTATGAGCAGTTGGACAAGGAGCAGTTACATTATGTTATTTGTAAATCTGGGATGAGATCAGCTCGTGCTTGCCAGTTTTTAGAGGAGCATGGATATAAGGTCATCAATGTTCAAGGTGGTATGACGGCCTTTGAAAATCTTTAAAATTTTGCATTTCTCCTACTTGGTGTGTACTAGGTAGGAGGATTTTGTTTTTAGATAATTCTTATTTTTAAAAATATTGAAAACATTCAATATTTACTTCGTGATGCTTTTTTCATACTCTTATTCGTGATATACTAGGTCAGTATTTTAGAAATATGAAGGAGATTCTTTATGGCTAAAAAAGGTGCCCTAACAGGTTTGCTCCTGTTTGGAATATTTTTTGGTGCGGGGAACTTGATTTTTCCGCCTTCTCTAGGTGCCCTATCTGGAGAACATTTTCTTCCTGCCATTGCAGGTTTTGTCTTTTCAGGCGTCGGTATCGCCGTTTTGACTCTCATTATTGGAACTCTCAATCCTAAGGGATACATTTATGAGATTTCTAAGAAAATCTCACCTTGGTTTGCGACGCTTTATCTCGCAGTCCTCTATTTATCGATTGGTCCCTTCTTTGCCATTCCACGTACAGCCACAACAGCTTACGAAGTCGGGATTAGCCCCCTTTTATCAGATGCGAATAAAGGACTTGGATTGATTGTCTTTACCGTACTATATTTTGCAGCGGCTTATTTGATTTCACTCAATCCATCAAAGATTTTGGATCGGATCGGACGTATCTTGACACCAGTCTTTGCTTTGTTGATCGTTATCTTGGTTGTACTAGGTGCCTTCAAGTATGGTGGAACAAGTCCTCAAGCGGCCTCAGAAGCCTATCAATCCTCTGCTTTTGGGACAGGTTTCCTAGAAGGGTATAATACCTTGGATGCTCTTGCCTCAGTGGCTTTCAGTGTCATTGCTGTTCAAACCTTGAAACAACTTGGATTCTCAAGTAAGAAAGAGTACATTTCAACTATTTGGGTGGTTGGTATCGTTGTAGCTCTTGCCTTTAGCTCTCTTTACATCGGTTTAGGATTCCTTGGAAATCACTTCCCGGTACCAGCAGAAGCAATGAAGGGTGGAACACCAGGTGTTTATATCTTGTCGCAAGCTACTCAGGAAATCTTTGGTTCAACAGCTCAACTCTTCCTTGCTGTTATGGTAACTGTAACCTGCTTCACAACGACAGTTGGCTTGATTGTGTCGACAGCAGAGTTCTTTAATGGACGTTTCCCACAAATCAGCTACAAGGTCTATGCAACTGCCTTTACCTTGATTGGATTTGCTATTGCAAATCTTGGTCTTGATGCAATCATTAAGTATTCAGTTCCAGTACTGGTAATCTTGTACCCAATCACCATCGCCATTGTGATGATTGTGATTGTTAATAAGTTTGTCGCCCTATCAAAACCAGGTATGCAGTTAACTATTGGGCTTGTTACAGCGATTGCTCTTGCAAGCGTCCTTGGAAGTTCTTTTAAGATTGAGTTTCTAGCAAATCTCGTCAATGCTCTTCCATTTGCAGCTGCCTCTCTACCATGGCTAGTGCCAGCTATTATCGGAATCTTGCTTTCACTGGTTCTACCAAACAAGCAAGAGAGTGATGTTTTTGAGATGGAATAAAAAAATAGAAATCACTTTTGTAAGTCAACTTTACAGGAGTGATTTTTCTTTTTTCCTCTCTACTGAAATATGCTATAATAGGTAGCAAAAGAGGTGAAGAAATGAATCAGACTATAAACTATATCAAAGAACTAACCGCTATTACATCTCCGACGGGCTTTACTCGTGAGATTTCAGAATACCTAGTCCATACTTTAGAAGAGCTTGGTTACCAGCCGGTTCGTACAGCCAAGGGCGGTGTCAATGTGGCCATTAAAGGTCAAAATGATGAACAACATCGCTATGTGACTGCCCATGTGGATACACTCGGAGCTATTGTCCGTGCTGTCAAACCAGACGGTCGTCTCAAAATGGACCGTGTCGGTGGTTTCCCTTGGAACATGATTGAAGGGGAGAACTGTACGGTTCATGTGGCTAGCACAGGTAAAAAGGTATCTGGAACCATCCTCATCCACCAGACTTCTTGCCATGTCTACAAGGATGCAGGAACTGCAGAACGCACACAGGACAATATGGAAGTGCGTTTGGATGCAAAAGTGACCAATGAAAAAGAAACTCGTGCTCTTGGAATTGAGGTCGGTGATTTTATCAGCTTTGACCCGCGAACTGTCGTGACAGAGACTGGTTTTATCAAGTCCCGTCACTTGGATGATAAAGTCAGCGCAGCGATTTTGCTCAATCTTCTTCGTGTTTATAAGGAAGAGGGGATTGCATTGCCAGTAACAACTCATTTTGCTTTTTCAGTCTTTGAAGAGGTGGGCCACGGTGCCAACTCCAATATTCCAGCTCAGGTAGTAGAATATCTGGCTGTCGATATGGGAGCTATGGGCGATGACCAGCAGACGGATGAGTATACAGTGTCTATCTGTGTCAAGGATGCTTCGGGTCCCTATCACTACGACTTCCGTCAACATTTAGTGGCTTTGGCAAAGGAGCAAGATATTCCATTTAAGCTCGATATTTATCCATTTTACGGTTCGGATGCTTCCGCAGCTATGTCAGCAGGAGCAGAGGTCAAGCATGCCCTCCTTGGAGCTGGTATTGAGTCCAGTCACTCTTACGAACGAACACACATTGATTCGGTCGTGGCGACTGAGCGTATGGTAGACGCCTATCTCAAGAGTGCATTGGTAGACTAATATGTGCTTGATTTGTCAAAGAATTGAATGGATAAAGGTAGGGAAGAATCCCTACTTTGTAAAAGAACTAGAAACAGGCTATGTTGTTATTGGAGACCACCAATACTTTAGGGGTTATACCTTATTTCTAGCAAAGGAGCATGTCACAGAACTCTATCAGATGGAGAGTTCTGTGAAACTTCGTTTTCTAGAGGAAATGAGTTTGGTCCAAGAAGCTGTTGCCAAAGCGTTTAAAGCTGAAAAGATGAACATCGAACTTCTAGGAAATGGAGATGCCCACGCTCACTGGCACCTCTTTCCAAGACGATCAGGTGATATGAATGGTCATGGTCTTAATGGTCGTGGTCCAGTCTGGTGGGTGCCCTGGGAAGAAATGGCGGCAGAAGATTGCCAAGTGCAATCCCGTGAGTTGGAACAAATGATTAAAACCTTATCCGATGAATTAGAGAAGCATGTGATTTAAGAGAGGAAGAAAAAAATGAAAAAAAGATACATCGTTTTATCCGGTTTGCTAGCAGTAACCCTAGCAGCATGTTCTCAAGAAACACCTAAAAATGAAGAAAATACTCAAAAAACGGAACAAACTAGTCAACCTGAGGGTACTGTAGGGAGCAAATCTCAAGCTTCTAGTCAGAAGAAGGCAGAAGTTGTCAATAAGGGAGATCACTATAGTATACAAGGGAAATACGATGAAATCGTCGTAGCTAATAAGCACTATCCTTTGTCAAAAGACTACAATCCAGGAGAAAATCCAACAGCCAAGGCGGAGTTGCTGAAACTCATTGCAGCAATGCAAGCAGCTGGCTACCCAATCAGCGATCACTACAGTGGTTTTAGAAGTTATGAAACTCAAACCAAACTTTATCAAGACTATGTGAATCAAGATGGTAAGGAAGAGGCAGATCGCTACTCAGCCCGCCCTGGATACAGTGAACACCAAACAGGTCTTGCTTTTGATTTGATTGGGACTAATGGAGAATTGGTTACAGAGGAGAAGGCGGCCCAGTGGCTCTTAGATCATGCAGCTGACTATGGTTTTGTAGTTCGCTATCTCAAAGGCAAGGAAAAAGAGACTGGCTACATGGCGGAAGAATGGCATCTTCGCTACGTCGGAAAAGAAGCCAAAGAAATTGCTGCAAGTGGTCTCAGTTTGGAAGAGTACTATGGCTTTGAAGGCGGAGATTACGTCGATTAAAAAAGAAATTTTTCTCTTGCATTTTTAGATAAATAGTGTATAATGGATGGGTATGTGTAAAGCATACTTGTGGGAGGTAAAAATCTTACATTACCGCCAAAACCACAAAGGAGGATTTAAAAATGGCTAAAAAAGTCGAAAAACTTGTAAAATTGCAAATCCCTGCTGGTAAAGCTACACCAGCTCCACCGGTTGGACCTGCTCTTGGTCAAGCTGGTATCAACATCATGGGATTCACAAAAGAGTTCAACGCTCGTACAGCTGACCAAGCTGGTATGATCATTCCAGTTGTTATCTCAGTATACGAAGACAAATCATTTACTTTCGTTACAAAAACACCACCAGCTGCTGTTCTTTTGAAAAAAGCTGCAGGTGTTGAAAAAGGATCAGGTACACCTAACAAAACTAAAGTTGCTACAGTTACTCGTGCACAAGTACAAGAAATTGCAGAAACTAAGATGCCAGATTTGAACGCGGCAAACATTGAGTCTGCAATGCGTATGATCGAAGGTACTGCTCGTTCTATGGGATTCACTGTTGTTGACTAATCAATAACACAGTAGAAAATCTCACAGCAGTCTATTAGTTGCTTTTCATACTGGGCCAGTGGCTGATGCTTGTACTTGAGTACAGCAAAGGAACTGAACGAAGTAAAAAAAGGAAAATAATAGACTGAAAACCCGCAAGACTTCATCATTTCGAGAAGTGACGTGGGAGATGAAAATCGATTGAACCACTTACAAGGAGAATAGAAAATGGCTAAAAAAAGCAAACAACTTCGTGCTGCTCTTGAGAAAATCGACAGCACAAAAGCATACAGTGTAGAAGAAGCTGTAGCACTTGCAAAAGAAACTAACTTTGCAAAATTTGACGCAACTGTAGAAGTTGCTTACAACTTGAACATTGACGTTAAAAAAGCTGACCAACAAATCCGTGGCGCAATGGTATTGCCAAACGGTACTGGTAAAACTTCACGCGTTCTTGTTTTCGCACGTGGTGCAAAAGCTGAAGAAGCAAAAGCTGCTGGTGCAGACTTTGTTGGTGAAGATGACCTTGTTGCGAAAATCAACGACGGTTGGTTGGACTTCGACGTAGTTATCGCTACACCTGATATGATGGCTCTTGTTGGACGTCTTGGACGTGTCCTTGGACCACGTAACTTGATGCCAAACCCTAAAACTGGTACTGTAACAATGGATGTTGCTAAAGCAGTTGAAGAGTCTAAAGGTGGTAAAATCACATACCGTGCTGACCGTGCAGGTAACGTTCAAGCAATCATCGGTAAAGTATCATTTGAAGCTGAAAAATTGGTTGAAAACTTCAAAGCTTTCAACGAAACAATCCAAAAATCAAAACCAGCTACAGCTAAAGGAACTTACGTAACAAACTTGACAATCACAACTACTCAAGGTGTTGGTATCAAAGTTGACGTAAACTCACTTTAATCAGTAGTTTATAAAAGAGAAGACGAGTACGAAAGTGCTCGTTTTTTTTTGATGAGCATTACCTTTTAGAAAATCAGTTCATTGATCAGCTTTGTAGCAATAGTGCGTTTCCTCTTCTTCTTTCACAGAAAATATGGTATAATAGAGAGTAAAAAACTTTGAAAGAAAGAAAAAGATGAATTTAAAAGATTATATCGCAACGATTGAAAATTATCCTAAGGAAGGCATTACCTTCCGTGATATCAGCCCTTTGATGGCAGATGGAAATGCTTATAGCTACGCTGTTCGTGAAATTGTTCAGTATGCAACGGACAAGAAGATCGACATGATCGTGGGTCCAGAGGCTCGTGGATTTATTGTCGGATGCCCAGTTGCTTTTGAATTGGGAATTGGCTTTGCACCTGTTCGTAAACCAGGAAAATTGCCACGTGAAGTGATTTCTGCTGACTATGAGAAAGAGTACGGTATTGATACCTTGACTATGCATGCTGATGCAATCAAGCCAGGCCAACGCGTTCTCATCGTAGATGATCTCTTGGCAACAGGTGGAACTGTCAAGGCAACAATTGAGATGATTGAAAGACTTGGTGGAATTGTAGCAGGCTGTGCTTTCTTGATTGAACTGGATGAGCTTAAAGGCCGTGAAAAAATCGGAGATTACGATTACAAGGTACTTGTGCACTATTAATGAAAAACAGTCCTTGGGCTGTTTTCTCTTCATCCGCTATATAAATTAACTATAGCTAGTTAGAGAAAAACTATAATTGAAAACTATATCTTCATACAGTATAATATAGGGAAGAAGTATTTGGAGGTTTTTACTTTCAAACAGAACAACATCATTCCCGAAATAGAGAACTGTTAGGAGGGTATTATGCCGATTCGACTTGATAAAAAATTACCAGCTGTTGAGATTTTAAGGACAGAAAATATCTTTGTGATGGACGACCAACGGGCCGCTCATCAGGATATTCGCCCCTTGAGGATTTTGATTTTAAATCTCATGCCCCAAAAGATGGTAACAGAAACGCAACTTTTGCGGCATTTGGCTAATACACCGTTGCAATTAGATATTGATTTCTTATATATGGAAACGCATCATTCAAAGACAACCCGTGCCGAACATATGGAAACTTTCTATAAGACTTTTCCAGAGGTCAAGGATGACTTCTTTGATGGAATGATTATCACGGGAGCACCAGTGGAGCATTTGCCTTTTGAGGAGGTGGATTACTGGGAAGAATTCAAGCAGGTTATCGAATGGTCCAAGACGCATGTTTTTTCAACCCTGCATATCTGTTGGGGTGCACAAGCAGGTCTTTATGTTCGCTATGGCGTTGAAAAGCACCAGATGGATCGGAAACTATCAGGTATTTACCCACAGGATACTTTAAAAGAGGGGCACCTTCTTTTTAGAGGTTTTGATGATCGCTATGTAGCTCCTCATTCTCGTCATACTGAGATTTTAAAAGAAGAGATCTTAAACAAGACCAATCTTGAGATTCTATCAGAAGGTCCTGAGGTTGGAGTTTCTATCTTAGCTAGTCGAGATTTGCGTGAGATTTATAGTTTTGGTCATTTGGAGTATGATCGTGACACTTTGGCAAGAGAGTATTTTCGTGATTATGAGGCGGGACTCGATCCTCATATCCCAGAGAACTACTTTAAAAATGATGATGTAAATGAGACGCCCTGTCTTTGTTGGTCTTCATCAGCTGCCCTCTTTTTCAGCAATTGGGTAAACTATGCAGTTTATCAAGAAACCCCTTTTGACTGGAGAAAGGTAGAGGATGATGCGGCTGCATTTGGATATTTATAAGAGGAATTATGACATATTTTGACGCTTTCAAATCAGGGAACTTGGTTTTGCCAAGTGCCCTGCTCTTGCATTTTAAGGAACTCTTTCCTTCCAGCGAAGATTTTCTCGTCTGGCAATTTTTCTATCTACAAAACACCACAGCCTTAGGAGATGTTTCGCCTAGCCAGATTGCTGAAATTATTGGCAAAGAGGTAGCAGATGTCAACCAGTCTATTTCAAACTTAACTGAAAATGGGCTACTACAATATCGAACCATTGAACTAAATGGGGAGATTGAGCTTATTTTTGATGCTAGTTTAGCTTTTGAACGCTTGGATAGCTTGTTGGACAGCCAAACTCCAGTTGCAACTGCCCCAAATCCGCAAAATCAATTGAAGGATCTGGTTGAGACTTTTCAGCAGGAATTGGGGCGCTTGTTAACACCATTTGAAATCGAAGATCTTTCCAAGACTGTCAAAGAAGATGGAATCAGGGCGGATTTGATCAAGGAAGCTCTCCGAGAGGCGGTTTTTAATGGCAAACCAAACTGGAAGTACATTCAGGCAATCCTTCGTAACTGGCGCCATGAAGGTATCCAGTCTGTGGCTCAGGTGGAGGCTAAACGAGCAGAACGAGAAGTTAACAATCCCAAACAAGTTCAGGCTTCAGCTGATTTCCTCAATGCCATGAATTTGTGGCACGATTAGTCGCTTGAAAAATCTTGAAAATTAGAGTAAGGTTTGCAAGCTCCTTATAAATATGATAGAATAATAGTGAATAAAATGAAAAAGAGGTATGTGAAATGTCACGTAAACCATTTATCGCTGGTAACTGGAAAATGAACAAAAATCCAGAAGAAGCAAAAGCATTCGTTGAAGCCGTTGCATCAAAACTTCCTTCATCAGACCTTGTTGAAGCAGGTATCGCAGCTCCTGCAGTTGATTTGACAGCTGTTCTTGCTGCTGCTAAAGGTTCAAACCTTAAAGTTGCTGCTCAAAACTGCTACTTTGAAAATGCAGGTGCGTTCACTGGTGAAACTAGCCCACAAGTTTTGAAAGAAATCGGTACAGACTACGTTGTGATCGGTCACTCAGAACGTCGTGACTACTTCCATGAAACTGACGAAGATATCAACAAAAAAGCAAAAGCAATCTTTGCAAATGGTATGCTTCCAATCATTTGTTGTGGTGAGTCACTTGAAACTTACGAAGCTGGTAAAGCTGCTGAATTCGTAGGTGCTCAAGTATCTGCTGCATTGGCTGGCTTGACAGCTGAACAAGTTGCTTCAACAGTTATCGCTTACGAGCCAATCTGGGCTATTGGTACTGGTAAATCAGCTTCACAAGACGACGCACAAAAAATGTGTAAAGTTGTTCGTGACGTTGTAGCTGCTGACTTTGGTCAAGAAGTTGCTGACAAAGTTCGTGTTCAATACGGTGGTTCAGTTAAACCTGAAAACGTTGCTTCATACATGGCTTGCCCAGATGTTGACGGTGCCCTTGTTGGTGGTGCATCACTTGAAGCTGAAAGCTTCTTGGCATTGCTTGATTTTGTAAAATAATCTAGCTTATTCTAGACAGACAGTTAAAAGTACTAAGTGACTTTGACTGCCTGTCTTATTTTTACTTGGGGCATTCTTGTGAAAGAGGGATTTTTCTAGACTAGGAAAGTTCCTTAGGGAAGGAAAGGCGTGCGGATGCGCGCTCTTTTCTGTATAAAAGAGTTATGAAAGGAGGAGTTATGCTCTATATTTGGTCTTATTTGAAAAAATATCCCAAGTGGTTATTCTTGGATTTCTTTGGAGCGGTTTTCTTTGTTGTCGTCAATCTTGGACTGCCAACTGTTCTGGCTCGGATGATTGATGAAGGTGTGAATAAAGGGAATGAACAGCAATTGTATGTTTGGGCTGCAATTATGCTGGTGATTATCCTATGTGGAACCTTGGGGCGTATAGTCTTGGCCTATGCTGCTAGTAAGCTGACGACCAATATGGTCAAGGATATGAGGGATGATCTCTATGCCAAATTACAAGAGTATTCTCATCATGAATATGAAAAGATTGGAGTGTCTTCACTGGTTACTCGTATTACCAGTGATGCCTTTGTTCTCATGCAGTTTGCAGAACAGATCTTAAAACTGGGTGTCATCACTCCTATGATGATGCTGTCTAGTATCTTAATGATTTTCCTGACCAGTCCGTCATTAGCCTGGATAGTGGCCTTTGCAGTACCTTTCTTAGCCGTGGTGGTCATTTATGTAGCGGTCAAGACTCGACCATTATCAGAGAAACAGCAGGCCACCTTAGACAAAATCAATCAATACGCTAGAGAAAATCTGATGGGACTCCGTGTTATTCGTGCCTTTGCTCGTGAGGAGTTTCAAGAGGAACGTTTTGCAGGACAAAATGCAGTCTATGCAGCCAATTCCAATCGTCTGTTTAAACTAACCGGTTTGACGGAACCTTTGTTTGTTCAGATTATCATTGCCATGATTGTAGCTATTGTCTGGTTTGCTCTGGACCCTATCAAACAAGGAAGCTTGCAAATTGGGGATCTAGTAGCCTTTATCGAATATAGTTTTCACGCTCTCTTGTCCTTCCTTTTCCTATCCAATCTATTCACCATGTACCCCCGTACAGCTGTTTCGAGTGAACGCTTGAAAGAAGTCATGGAGATGCCGATTTCTATTGATCCAAATGAAGGAGGTATCAGAGAAACTGAAACTCACGGCTATTTGGAATTTGAAAATGTCACCTTTGCTTATCCAGGTGAGACGGAAAATCCTGTTTTGCACAATATTTCGTTCTGTGCCAAACCAGGCGAAACCATTGCTTTTATCGGTTCGACCGGATCGGGTAAGTCTTCTCTTGTGCAATTGATTCCTCGTTTTTACGATGTTACACTCGGGAAAATCAAGGTTGATGGTGTTGATGTGAGGGATTACCGCCTCAAGTCTCTCCGTCAAAAGATTGGTTTTATCCCGCAGAAGGCCTTGCTCTTTACAGGAACTATCGCTGAAAATATCCGCTATGGGAAGGAAGATGCTAGTCACAAAGACCTACATCAGGCAGCGGATGTGGCGCAAGCCAAAGATTTTATCGAAAGCCGAGACGAAGGATTTGCGACCCATCTAGCTGAAGGCGGAAGCAATCTTTCTGGTGGACAGAAACAGCGTCTTTCAATTGCCAGAGCTGTTATAAAGAATCCTGATATCTATATTTTTGACGATTCCTTTTCAGCCTTGGATTATCGCACAGATGCCATTCTACGCCGTCGTCTCAAGGAAGTCACTCAAAATGCTACAGTCTTAATCGTTGCCCAACGTGTTGGGACTATTATGGATGCGAACCAAATTATCGTTCTTGATAAGGGAGAAATCGTGGGTCGTGGTCGACATGAGGAATTGATGGAGACCAATGACATCTATCGTGAAATTGCTGAGTCGCAGTTGAAAAATGCATCTCTAACAGAAGAATAGGAGGAAATATGAAAACACAATCTAGTTTGGCTCGTTTGTGGAGCTATTTAAAAGCCTACCGTTTTTCTGTCTTCTTTGCAGTCTTTCTAAAAGTTTTGAGTGTGGTCATGAGTGTCTTAGAACCTTTTGTCTTGGGGCTAGCCATTACGGAGTTGACAAAGAATCTCTTAGATATGGCTAATGGACTGGCGGGTGCTGGTATCAATACTGGCTACATCGGAACTGTTTTAATCATTTACCTCTTTAGAGGTCTCTTGTATGAACTTGGTTCTTATTATTCCAACTATTTCATGACTAATGCGGTCCAGTCCATGACACAGGATCTGCGAAATGAAATGACTGAAAAGATCAATCGTATCCCTGTATCTTTCTTTGACAAACACCAGTTTGGTGATTTATTGGGACGCTTTACCAGTGATGTTGAGACGGTTTCCAATGCCCTTCAGCAGTCTTTTCTTCAAATTGTTAATGCCTTTTTGACGATTGTCCTCGTCATGGGAATGGTATTATACTTGAACTTTCAGCTGGCTATAGTGGTGATTCTATCCATTCCAGTGACCTATTTTGGTGCTAGAAGCATCCTGAAACGTTCTCAGCCTTATTTTAAAGAGCAGGCGGCTATTTTAGGAAGGATGAATGGTTATGTGCAGGAAAATCTCACAGGTTTTAATGTTTTGAAACTCTATGGTCGTGAGGAAACTTCGCATAAAGAATTTTCTGAGATTACGGACGACCTCCAACGTGTTGGCTTTAAAGCCAGCTTTATCTCTGGACTCATGATGCCAGCTCTTCATGCCGTATCAGACTTGACCTATCTGATCGTTGCAGTTCTTGGTGGTTTGCAGGTTATTGCAGGCCGTTTGACAGTGGGGAATATGCAGGCTTTTGTTCAGTATGTTTGGCAGGTTAGCCAGCCTATCCAAAACATCACACAACTTGCGGGTCAAATGCAAAGTGCCAAGTCTTCGCTCGATCGTATCTTCGAGATCTTGGATGAGACAGAGGAAGTCGAAGGAGAAGAACTCGAAATCCTTGAACCCTTAACAGGTCAGGTGAGCTTCCAACATGTTGACTTCCAGTATGTTGAAAACAAACCATTGATTCGAGACTTTAATCTGGAAGTTCAACCGGGAGAGATGGTGGCGATTGTTGGTCCTACTGGAGCTGGTAAGACGACCTTAATCAATCTGCTTATGCGCTTTTACGATGTCACAGCAGGCGCAATCTTGGTTGACGGGCAGAATATTCGCCAGTTGTCACGTCAAGACTATCGCAGTCAGTTTGGGATGGTCTTGCAGGATGCTTGGTTATATGAAGGTACGATCAAAGAAAACCTACGTTTTGGAAATCTTGACGCCAGTGACGAGGAAATAATAGAAGCTGCCAAAGCAGCAAATGTAGACCACTTTATCCGAACTCTTCCTGGTGGTTATAACATGGAGATGAACCAAGAGTCGAGCAATATTTCCCTAGGGCAAAAACAACTTTTGACCATCGCGCGTGCCCTCCTAGCCAATCCTAAAATTCTCATTCTGGATGAAGCAACTTCCTCTGTTGACACCCGTTTGGAACTCTTGATTCAAAAAGCCATGAAACGCTTGATGAAGGGAAGAACCAGCTTTGTTATCGCTCACCGTCTCTCTACCATTCAAGAAGCAGACAAGATTCTCGTTCTTAAGGATGGACAGATTATTGAGCAGGGAAATCATGAAAGCTTGCTCCAAGCAAAAGGTTTTTATTATGACCTGTATCAAAGCCAATTTTCAAGTAAATCCGAGCAAGTCGGCTAATTAAAACTGCCCAGACTATTCTTAAATTATCAGTCTATTGCAACTTTTCTCAGATAGTACATTTTCCTTGATATCATTTTCTGGTAGTAGTATACTTGTATTATAGCTACTGTGAAGTGGTTATAAAAAAATGAAAAGAGGTAAGAAATATGGTTGAATTGAAAAAAGAAGCAGTAAAAGACGTTACAACATTATCTAAAACAGCGCCAGTAGCATTGGCAAAAACAAAGGAAGTATTGAACCAAGCAGTAGCGGACTTGTATGTGGCTCACATTGCCCTTCACCAAGTTCACTGGTATATGCGTGGTCGTGGTTTCCTCGTATGGCATCCAAAAATGGATGAATACATGGATAGCCTTGATGGCTATCTTGACGAAATCAGTGAACGTTTGATCACCCTTGGTGGAAAACCTTATTCAACTTTGACAGAATTCCTTCAACACAGTGAAATCGAAGAAGAAGAAGGAGAATTCCGTAACGTTGAAGAAAGCTTGGAACGTGTTCTAGCGATTTATCGCTACCTCATCGCTCTTTTCCAAAATGCTTTGGATGTGACTGATGAAGAAGGCGATGATGTTACAAACGATATCTTTGTTGGTGCTAAGGCTGAACTTGAAAAAACAGTTTGGATGATTGCAGCAGAACTTGGACAAGCTCCTGGTTTGTAAGATATAGTTGCTACCCCTTTTATCATGAGGTGCTTGATAAGTGCCTATGATCAATCATCTTTTAAAAGTCATGTAACTGTAAAAAGTTGCATGATTTTTTGTCTGCTGGACTTAGGACACATTGTCAAAAGTAGGATTTTACGGTATAATAGTTGCTGTTCAATAACATATGAATTTTAAAGAATAATTGTTAGTTTAAGGAGGACTTATGAACAACTTACCAAATTGCCCAAAATGTAATTCAGAATATGTCTACGAAGACGGAAGCCTCTTGGTCTGCCCAGAGTGTGCCTATGAGTGGAATCCTGCAGAAGTTGCAGAAGTAGAAGAAGGTGTTGTTGCTATCGATGCCAATGGAAATAAATTGGCTGACGGCGATACTGTAACCCTTATCAAGGACTTGAAAGTAAAAGGTGCGCCAAAGGATTTGAAACAAGGAACTCGCGTTAAAAATATCCGTATCGTAGAAGGTGACCACAACATCGACTGTAAGATTGATGGTTTTGGAGCTATGAAACTTAAGTCAGAGTTTGTTAAGAAAATCTAGCCATGAAACTGAACTACAAATTTATCTTTTATAGCCGTGTACTTTTGTTCTTAGCGGCATTTACAGGAGTTTATTTAGAAATTACCAAGCACGGTGGTTTTGGTATGCTCCTTTACTACACGGTGCTGTCTAATCTCTTGGTAATGATTTTCACCGGCTATCTGCTCCGTGTGATGAGCCGTTCAGGTGAAAATTGGCAAAGTCCGACCTTGCTTCGTCTCAAGGGTGGTGTTACCATGAGTATCATGATTACCTGTGTGATTTACCATTTTATGCTTGCTCCGATTGCGACAGACTTTTACCGTGTGGAAAATTTCCTTTGCCACTATATCGTTCCACTCTGGTTTTTAGCCGACACCCTCTTCTTTGATAAACGGGGCCAATACAAAATCTGGGATCCAGTTTTGTGGACCATCTTGCCCTTGGTTTATATGATTTTTGCCTTGTTTAACGGACTGGTCTTAAAACTCAATATTCCGAATTCCAAGGACAATCCCTTCCCATATTTCTTTTTAAATGTGAACAAGGGTTGGGACGTGGTTATCAAATGGTGTTTGATCATTTTTGCGGCGTATATGGTTGCAGGCTTCATCTTCTATATGATCAAGCAAATCAAGCGAAAATAGTCTTCCTATGAGGAAAGTTAGGACGGAGTCTCTAGTTCAATTGGGCTCCTTCTTTTCTTGCCATCTTCCTTTTAAAAGGATCAACAGTGAGAAATATAGAAATATATAGAAAGAAAATCCATGAAACAATATCTAGAACGGGCTAGTATTTTGGCCCTCTCCCTCGTTTTGATTACCTCCTTTTCCATCTCAAGTGCTCTGCCAGCCATGTTTGACTACTATCAAGGCTACCCCAAAGAACAAATTGAGCTTCTCGTTAGCCTTCCTTCTTTTGGGATTATGATTATGCTGGTCTTAAATGGGGTTTTGGAGCGTTTGCTGCCTGAACGTCTTCAGATTAGTCTAGGGCTTCTCATCCTCTCTATCGGTGGAACAGCTCCCTTCTGGTATCAGGATTATAACTTTGTCTTTGCGATGCGGATTTTATTTGGCTTGGGTGTGGGGATGATAAATGCCAAGGCCATTTCCATCATCAGCGAACGCTATCATGGGAAGACACGGATTCAGATGCTGGGTCTCCGCGGATCAGCAGAAGTTGTCGGGGCGTCGATTTTGACTCTAGTGGTTGGTCAACTCTTATCCTTGGGATGGACAGTGACTTTCTTGGCTTATAGCGCTGGATTTTTAGTATTGCTCCTTTATTTGCTCTTTGTCCCTTATGGGAAGGAAAAGAGGGAAACAAGGAAAAAAGAGGCCGAAACGACTCGTTTGACAGGACAGATGAAAAGCTTAATTTTTCTATTGGCTGTCGAAGCAGCAGTTGTTGTCTGCACTAATACAGCTATCACCATTCGTATTCCTAGTCTGATGGTGGAAAGAGGTCTAGGGGACGCCCAGTTATCGAGTTTGGTTTTAAGTATCATGCAGTTGATTGGTATCTTGGCAGGTGTTAGTTTTTCTTTCTTTATCTCTCTGTTTAAAGAAAGGTTGCTCCTTTGGTCAGGTATCACCTTTGGATTGGGGCAGATTGTGATTGCCTTGTCTCCGTCATTGGGTGTGATGGTAGTTGGAAGTATTGTGGCAGGTTTTTCCTACAGTGTGACCTTGACCACTGTCTTTCAGCTTCTTTCCGAAAGAATCCCAGCGAAACTCCTTAACCAGGCAACGTCTTTTGCAGTGCTAGGATGCAGCTTTGGAGCCTTTACGACACCTTTCATTCTTGGGGCGATTGGCTTGGTGACTCAAAACGGTATGTTGGTCTTCACCATTCTAGGATGCTGGTTGATTGTCACTTCTATCTTTGTTATGTACGCACTTCAAAAGAGAGCTTAGGATTGGTTTCCTAAGTTTTTCTTTTCGGGAATTTTGTACCCAGACAATTTATATTCTTTGAACTTGTTTGCAGGATTATTTCTTGATAAAATAGAAGTTATGACAAGATATAAAGCAATCATTTCCTATGACGGGTATGCATTTGCTGGTTTTCAGCGCCAGCCTCATGCGCGGAGCGTTCAAGAGGAAATCGAAAAAACCTTAACGAGACTCAATAAGGGGCATGCCATCACTGTTCACGGTGCTGGTCGGACGGATAGTGGGGTTCATGCTCTGGGACAGGTTATTCATTTTGACCTGCTCTATCAGATGGATGAGGAAAAACTCCGTTTTGCTCTGGATACCCAGTCTCCTGAAGATATCGATGTGATTTCAATGGAGCTTGTGGCGGATGATTTTCATTGCCGTTATGCAAAACATAGCAAGACCTATGAGTTTATCGTGGATAGAGGGCGCCCCAAAAATCCTATGCGCCGTCACTATGCTACTCACTTTCCCTATCCGCTTGATGTGGAGCGGATGCAGATGGCAATCAAAAAGCTAGAGGGAACCCATGATTTCACTGGTTTTACAGCATCTGGAACCAGTGTAGAGGACAAGGTTCGGACCATTACAGAAGCTAACCTTACAGTTGATGAGACAGGGCAGTTTTTGACCTTTACCTTTTCAGGAAATGGTTTCTTGTATAAACAGATTCGCAATATGGTGGGGACGCTGCTCAAAATTGGAAATAATCGAATGCCAGTTGAGCAGATTGACCTAATTTTGGAGAAGAAGGACAGGCAACTTGCAGGTCCCACGGCGGCACCAAATGGCTTGTATTTAAAGGAGATTCGTTATGAAGAATAATCGTATTTTGGCACTTTCTGGGAATGATATTTTTAGTGGTGGAGGTTTGTCAGCTGATCTTGCCACCTATACCTTGAATGGCTTGCATGGTTTCGTAGCAGTGACTTGTTTGACGACCTTGACAGAAAAGGGGTTTGAAGTCTTTCCTACGGATGATACTATTTTCCAACATGAGTTGGATAGCTTGCGTGACGTGGACTTTGCAGGGATCAAGATTGGTCTTCTCCCTACTGTCAGTGTGGCTGAGAAGGCACTGGACTTTATCAAGCAACGTCCGGGGGTGCCTGTGGTATTGGACCCCGTCTTGGTCTGCAAGGAAACGCATGATGTGGCAGTCAGCCAACTCTGCCAAGAGTTGATTCGCTTTTTCCCTTATGTGAGTGTGATCACTCCTAATCTCCCAGAAGCAGAATTGCTAGCTGATCAAGAGATTAAAAACTTGGAAGACATGAAAACAGTAGCGCAGAAATTGCATGACTTGGGAGCGCCAGCAGTCATTATCAAGGGAGGCAATCGCCTTAGTCAGGACAAGGCTGTAGATGTCTTTTATGATGGGCAAAATTTTACAGTTCTAGAAAATCCGGTCATTCAAGGCCAAAATGCTGGTGCAGGTTGTACCTTTGCCTCAAGCATCGCCAGTCACTTAGTTAAAGGTGATGAACTTTTACCAGCAGTAGAAAGTTCTAAAGCTTTCGTTTACCGTGCTATTGCACAAGCAGATCAATATGGAGTAAGACAATATGAAGCAAACCAAAACAACTAAAATCGCTCTTGTATCTCTATTAACCGCCCTTTCTGTGGTTCTAGGTTATTTCTTAAAGATTCCAACACCAACAGGTATTCTAACTCTCTTAGATGCGGGTATCTTCTTTGCAGCCTTCTACTTTGGTAGTCGTGAAGGGGCTGTAGTCGGAGGTCTAGCAGGTTTCTTGATTGACCTCTTATCAGGCTATCCACAGTGGATGTTCTTTAGCCTGATCAACCATGGCTTGCAGGGATTTTTCGCAGGATTTAAAGGAAAATGGCAATGGCTAGGCCTTATCTTAGCAACGATTGTTATGGTGGGGGGTTACGCCTTGGGTTCAACTTTGATGAATGGCTGGGCAGCAGCCCTACCAGAAATCCTACCAAACTTCCTGCAAAATATCGTGGGAATGGTTGTAGGGTTTGTGCTTAGTCAAAGTATTAAGAAAATTAAGTAAAGCGGCTGGAGAAAAGTTCTAAAAATCAGAAAAACGCATAATATCAAGTGTTGAAAAACCTTGATACTATGCGTTTTATTGTGGGAAGATTTTATACTCTTCGAAAATCAAATTCAAACCGCGTCAACGTCGCCTTGCCGTACTCAAGTACAGCCTGCGGCTAGTTTCCTAGTTTGTTCTTTGATTTTCATTGAGTATTAGATGAATATTAATCAAAATAAAGCAAGTCTTTGCTGGTGCTTGTAAAGAGGTCAAAGCCATCCTTGGTAACAACACCACAGTCTTCGATACGAACGCCGACTTTACCAGGGATATAGATACCTGGTTCAACAGAGAAGCACATGCCTTCTTCGATGACCATGTCATTTCCTTCCATGATAGATGGGAATTCGTGGACATCCATACCGATACCGTGACCGAGACGGTGGTTAAAGTACTCACCGTAACCAGCTTTTTCGATGACTTCACGGGCAGCGCGGTCTACTTCATGAGCAGTCACACCAGGTTTGATAAAGTCAAGAGCAGCTTGTTGGGCTTCAAGGGTCAAGTTGTAAATATCTTTCTTGAATTGGTCTGGTTTGCCGACAGCGACTGTACGAGTCATATCTGATGCGTAGCCATTGACCATAACACCCAGGTCAAAGAGGAGAAGGGCGTCTTTTTCAACCTTGTTTGCACCAGGAATTCCGTGTGGATTTGCAGCATTGTCACCAGTCAAGACCATGGTATCAAAACTCATTTCATAGCCTTCACGTTTTAAGGCAAAGTCGATTTGGGCGATGATATCTGTCTCTGTTTTATCAAGAGAGATATTGTCAAAACCAACTTTTACAGCTTTATCAGCATAGAGACCTGCAACCATCATTTTTTGCACTTCGTCAGCTGATTTGATGAGGCGCATGCGTTGGATGAGAGGAGTGAGATTTTCAAACTCAGCAGTTTCAAAAACTGTTTTCAAGCCATGGTATTTGGTTAAGATGAGATTGTCAAACTCAACAGCAACACGTTTGAAGTCGTGCTGAGGCAAAGCGTTTTTGATTTTTTGCCATGGATTTTCAGAATCCACATAGCCCACTACTGGGAAGGAAACAGTGCTGGTTGCACGCTCCACTTCAAGGGCTGGGACAAAGAGGAGGGGTTCTTGATCCGCTAGGACAAAGAGGAACATTTGGCGTTCATGGGGATCACTGTAAAAGCCAGTGAGGTAATTGATAGTGACGGGGTCAGATACGACAGCGACGTCTAGTTTTTCTGATTCAAGATATGTTACGATTTGTTGTAATTTAGACATATGCTACCTTCTTTCTACCCCTCTATTTTGGCAAAAAAAGAGAGAAAATGCAAGAGAGAAGGGTAAAAGAACAGGCAAAAAGAACTCCGACAAGATAGTGGAGTTCTTTTATCTAATTTTCCTTAGTTTAAGAAAAGTCAGCCTTGCTTTTGACGTCGCTGTATTCTTCAGCGATTTCTTGACTGAGGATGTCCTCATAGGCAGGGAGTTGGATATCCTGACCGTATTTCTTTTTGAGGGCAGTAGTAACCAGGCGATAAGCTAGATTGGCATTGCGAGAGAGGATAGGTCCGTGGAAGTAGGAACCAAAGACATTCTTATAATGAACCCCTTCGCCGACCTTTTCCTCGTTGTTTCCATTTCCATAGATAACCTGTCCCAGAGGTTTTTGGTCATCTGAGAGGAAGGTACGGCCTTGGTGATTTTCAAATCCATAGTAGGTTTCGTCGAAGTCTTCATTGTGAATCTTGATGTCACCGATAAAACGGTTATTGGTCTGGTTGAGGGTGTAGTGGCCCATGACCCCTAGCCCTTCGATACGTTTACCGGAAGCTTCAACATAATATTGGCCCAATAGTTGGAAACCACCGCAGATGGCTAGGACCACACCGTCGTTTTGGATGTAGTTGTCAATGCTCTCTTTTTTAGCAGGAAGGTCGCTAGCGATAATACTTTGTTCAAAGTCTTGACCGCCGCCGAAAAAGGCGATATCATAGTGGTTTTCATCAAAATCATCATGAAGAGAAACGATGTCAACTGTCACATGTGCCCCCAGTTTTTCAGCCACATACTTGAGCATGAGGATGTTTCCATTGTCCCCGTAGGTATTCATGAGGTTTCCATAGAGGTGGGCGATGTTGAGCTGATAAGGGTAGTTGCCAGCTTTTGAGGAAAGTGAAGTATAAACCATTAGTTCATCTCCTTTCTAACAATCTGACGACTAGCCAGCAGTTCGCGGAATTCCAGCATAGCAGTATAGGTAGCCAGGATATAGGCATGTTTGCAGTCTTGGTTCTCAATGGTCTTGATAACTTGCTCCAGATTGCTTGTTTCAGTGATTTTCTCAGCTGGATAGCCAGTCACCCGAAGGCGACGTGCGATTTCAGAATGACGAACACCGCCAGCGTTGATTTCAGGAATGTCCATGTCAGTGATTTGTTCAAAGTCAGCATCCCAGATCCAGCTAGTATCTATTCCGTCAGCATAGTTGGCATTGAGAAGGACAGATAGGCTAAATGGATAAGGCGCTAGTTTGATCATCTCGATAGCTTGAGTTGCACCGACTGGATTTTTAATCAAGACAAGGGTGCATTCCTTATCACCGATTTGGAAGGTTTCTTGGCGTCCAAAGACAGCGCGACTCTTGTCAAATCCTTGTTTGATCCGTTGTGAATCTGCACCGAGGAATCGAGCAATGGCAACCGCAGCTAGCGCATTGTAGATGTTGTAAAGTCCACCGATTTGAATACTGTATTCTTGGCCGTCGATGACAAAGCGAGAGCGATTGTTGGTCAACTCAACCAAGTCTGTCAGACGGTAGTCCAAGTCAGGACGTTTGCAACCACAATTTTCACAGATATAGGCCCCCAAGTTGGCATAGGTATTGTGTTCATATTTGAGGATGCCTTGACAGTCGGGGCAGAGAATACCTTCGGTATTGTAGTGAGCCAGTTGGGCTGGACCTTTTTCCAAGTCAAAACCAAAATACTGTACAGGATTTGGAATAGCTGGCTTGTAGAAAAGCGGACTATCACCATTGAGGAGAACAGTAGCTGTAGGCACCTTACGGATGGCATCCAAAATCATGTTATAAGTTGTGTAAATCTCACCGTAGCGATCCATCTGGTCACGGAAAATATTAGTGATGACAAAAAGGCTAGGATGGATGTAGTCACAGATACGAGAAAGACTGGCTTCGTCGATTTCGAGGACGGCAATGTTTTTTCCAGTTTTAGAAGATTTGGCGGTCAAGAAGGTTGTCGTAATCCCAGTAATCATGTTGGCACCACTAGGATTGGTCAGAACCTGACCAAAGACCTCTTTTAAAATGCCGACAGTGAGGGCAGTTGTCAGGGTTTTTCCGTTGGTTCCAGTGACTACGACAATCTCGTAGTTCTTAGCTAGATTTTGTAAAATATCTTTATCAAATTGAAGGGCAAGTTTTCCTGGGAGCGTACTTCCACGACCAAGACGGCTCAAGATGAAGTGAGATGAACGCCCAGCTAGGAGACCCAAAGTAGTTTTTAATTTCATGTTTCTATTATATCATAAAAGAGGGAAAAGACAGATTTGAGATTTCGCAGAAACAAAAACAGCCCGATGAGGGCTGTGAGTGATTAGTTCTGAAACCAAGTTGCGATTGGGAAGTCGTTTTGTTTCAGTTCCAGTTTTGTTTTGGTTAGAAGTTGGCCATTTTCTAAAGAATACAATAACAAATGTTGATTGGTTACGACCAATACCTTGTTTGTCAAACTTGTATTGATGTGTATTATCTCTTCTGTTGAGTCAGGTAAATCTTTTCTAACATTGATTAGATAGCTAGATTCATCAGAGAGATTGACAATAGATAAGGAACAGCGATCATTTCCATCCGCCTCATGTTTAACAATCAATCGATCCTCTTTTGGAGTTTTATAGAGAAGATTGGGATTGTCCTCTGGTAGCGTGATGAAGTGCTTTTCCTTACTAGACAAGTTCATGACAAGTATGCGATTGTCTGGATCCTTGGAGAAAGTTTCTGTATTTCGAGTATAGGCAACGCTACTGTAATAATTGTCACCGATTAATTCAGAAGAAGTCAGCATTTCAACAATCTTGCATTCGCTTGTCAGAGGCGTACGAGACAATTCTTTTAGTTGATCATTTTCGTCTAATTCTACTAAATATCCATCAAACACTAAAGCGGGTCGTTGACGGGACTCATCATGAAACCCCAGACCGAGGTAGAGGCGATTCCCTCTTCCATGAAACTGGATCGGAAAGGAAGTGGATTCGGAGAATGTTTTCTGAGTAATCAGCTTTCCTGAGATGTCAAACATACTGAGCACACCATCCTCAGTTGTAGTTTGTCCTGTGTAGAAGAATTTGTCTGATACTCCAGCTCCCGAATAAGCATAGAAGGGAGTTGAAGTTTTCCGGATGTCCCCTGTCTGAAAGTCAAGGGATACAATGTTTTGAGTGGATGCTTTCCCTCTGGTATTTCCAGATGAGAAGACGAGATAGCGATTGTCAAACCGTCCCTGAGGAAACCAGAAATTGACATCTTCTGCAATGGAGACGTCCTCAGTCTTCGTGAGCTGAAACTGATCGTTTTGCAACTGATAACTTTGGATTGATTTCGAATTAACAAGGTAAAAATCAACAGTCTGATTGACTTTGAATTGCTGTTTTTGAGGTGAAATCAAGCGAAAAAGCATCCAACAAAGTAGGAGAAAAATGAAGACTGTACTAACACAGAAAACCAGTGTTTTCACAGCCGTACTTTTTTCTTTGGATAGGAAGGAAAAAGGAGTGTGTTTTTGTGATTTAACTTGCTTTCCCATTTGATTAGCCTCCTCTTTGAACAGAAAATGAAGACAACATCTTACACCTATATTATAAGCTTTTACAGCTAAAAGCACAAATAATCTTGTAAGGAAACTATGGACTGGATAGAAAAAGACAAGCACCAAAATGGATACTTGTCTTGTGTAGAATATTTGAAATCTTAAATCGCAAACAAGTCATTCAAGTTCTCAGCCAAGGTTGGGTGAGTGAAGATTTGTTTTGTGAAGTAAGTGTAAGGGATCTTGTTGTCCATCGCAACAGTGATGATGTTGATGATTTCTTGAGAACCTTCCGAGAAGATGCTTGCTCCAAGAATTTCTTTTGTTTCAGTATTGACAACAGCTTTGAAGGCTCCACGAAGGTCTCCATTTACGTGACCACGAGGCATGGCAGCAACAGGGATTTCTTTCACGGCGTATGGAAGTTTTAATTCAGCAGCTTGGCTTTCCGTCAAGCCAACTTGAGAAAGAGCTGGTGTGATGAACATGGTGTTTGGTACATTGAGACGGTCTTCGAGTGTGTAGCTGCCATCTCCAGCAAGGTAACTATAGACAACACGGAAGTCATCAAGTGAAATGTAGGTAAATTGAAGTCCACCGTTGACGTCCCCAACTGCAAAGACACCAGGAACGTTTGTTTGACAATGTTTGTCGACCTTGATAGCACCACGCTCTGTTAGTTCAATATCAGTATTCTCAAGTTGAAGTGGTTCTACGTTTGGCTTACGTCCAGTCGCGTAGAGAAGGGCATCGAAACGGTACGTTTCGTTTTCAGTTACAACAAGCACTTGGTCACCGTCGTTTTTGATTTCAGTAGTACGGATGTTTTGAAGCAATTCAATGCCGTCTTCTTCCATGTATTGTTTAGCAAGAGCTGCGATGGAAGGTTCTGCTCGAGGTAGGAAAGTATCCAAGGCATCTAGGACTGTGACTTTGCTTCCAAGTTTGTTGTAAAGGCCAGCAAATTCAAGACCGATATTTCCACCACCAAGGACACCAAGTTTTTCAGGCAATTTGTCCAAGTTTTGAATACCAGTCGAGTCAAAGACATTCTTACTTGTAGCAAGTCCAGGGATTGGCAAGACGTTTGAAACAGCACCAGTGTTGATAACGATAGTTTCAGCAGTCAGTTCTTGTTTTTCATCACCAGCTTGGATTTCGATGACTTTGTTTGAAAGGAAGTGAGCTTCCGCATCAAAGATATCCACACCTGTACCAGCAACAGTAGCATAGTTTTTACCGTTGAGGCGACTAGTGATAGTATTTTTGGTAGCAATGACTTCTTCAAAAGACAAGTCTTTCTCAGCAGCAACTAACAAGGTCTTAGTTGGGATACATCCGATGTTGATACAAGTGCCACCATACATAGCTTTACTACGTTCAATAAGAGCCACTTTCTTTCCAGCTGACGCTAATTTACCAGCTAGTGTTTTCCCAGCTTTACCAAATCCAATAACGATTAAATCATATGTTAACATTTATAGTCCTCCTATTCGATTTTCATTCTAGCACAAGAAAACACTTTTTGCACAAATCTGCTACGGGAAATGAAGTACGTTTGAAATGGTCCCTTCAAATCCTTTGATAAACAAGTTTCAGGCTACTTTACAGCTAGAAAATCGTTTACATAGTTTTCCTAAAGGATTCTACTATCTTTTGCTTTGGTCTTGTGTTATACTAGATAGGTTGCAAAGAAACCAGTACATTTCTTTCGTGGAAAAGAAGCAACACGGTATCTCGTTTTTGTAGAAGATACGTCATGAAAAGAAAAGTATGAACTAAAGCCCTATAGGATGGCTTCGCACCATCTTTAGAAAGAAGAAAAACGTGAAATTTAATGAATTTAACTTGTCTGCTGATTTGCTAGCAGAGATTGAAAAAGCTGGATTTGTAGAAGCAAGTCCTATTCAAGAACAGACCATTCCCTTGGCTCTTGAGGGGAAAGACGTTATCGGTCAAGCCCAGACTGGTACAGGGAAAACTGCAGCCTTTGGCTTGCCAACCCTTGAAAAAATCCGTATAGAAGAAGCGACCATCCAAGCCTTGGTCATCGCTCCAACTCGTGAACTCGCTGTTCAAAGCCAAGAAGAACTCTTCCGCTTTGGCCGTAGCAAGGGAGTGAAAGTTCGCTCAGTTTACGGTGGTTCAAGCATTGAAAAACAAATCAAAGCCCTTAAATCGGGTGCCCATATCGTTGTAGGAACACCAGGCCGTCTCTTGGACTTGATCAAACGTAAAGCCTTGAAATTGCACGATATTGAAACCCTCATCCTTGATGAAGCGGACGAAATGCTCAACATGGGCTTTCTTGAAGATATCGAAGCTATTATCTCTCGTGTTCCTGAAAGTCGTCAAACCTTACTCTTTTCAGCAACCATGCCAGATGCTATCAAACGTATCGGTGTTCAGTTTATGAAAGAACCTGAGCATGTGAAGATTGCTGCTAAGGAATTGACAACAGAACTGGTGGACCAATACTATATCCGTGTCAAAGAACAAGAAAAATTCGACACCATGACCCGTCTCATGGATGTGGAACAACCAGAACTCGCTATCGTGTTTGGTCGCACCAAACGCCGTGTGGATGAATTGACTCGTGGACTTAAAATCCGTGGCTTCCGTGCAGAAGGTATTCATGGTGATTTGGACCAAAACAAGCGTCTTCGTGTCCTACGTGATTTTAAAAATGGGAATCTCGATGTTTTGGTTGCGACAGACGTAGCAGCGCGTGGCTTGGATATTTCAGGTGTGACTCATGTCTATAACTACGATATTCCACAAGATCCTGAAAGCTATGTTCACCGTATCGGTCGTACAGGTCGTGCTGGTAAGTCAGGTCAGTCCATTACCTTTGTTTCTCCAAATGAAATGGGTTATCTCCAAATCATCGAAAACTTGACCAAGAAACGTATGAAAGGCTTGAAACCAGCGACAGCAGAAGAAGCCTTCCAAGCAAAAAAACACGTAGCTCTCAAGAAAATCGAACGTGATTTTGCGGATGAAACTATTCGTGAGAACTTTGAGAAATTTACTAAAGATGCTCGTAAGTTAGCTGCAGAATTTAGTCCAGAAGAATTGGCTATGTATATCTTGAGTCTGACAGTCCAAGATCCAGACAGCCTTCCTGAAGTGGAGATTGCGCGTGAAAAACCACTGCCATTTAAACCATCAGGTAATGGCTTTGGTGGCAAAGGTAAGGGAGGTCGAGGAGGTCGTCGTGGAGACGACCGTCGAGATCGTGATCGCCGTGGCAATGGTCGCCGTGATGACTTCAAGAAAGGCAACCGTGGAAACGATCGTTTTGATAAAGACAGACGTTACCGTAATAAAGACAATAAAAAACCTCGCAACACTTCAAGCGAAAAGAAAACCGGCTTTGTTATTCGTAACAAAGGAGACAAATAGAAAAAAGCGATTCACACTGTGAATCGCTTTTATATATAAGGAGACCGATAGTAAAAGAAGATGGTGATAGTAAAGGATAGGTGAAACGGAAAGGGATTTATCATGTCATCTTCTTATAATATTATAATATCAAAAATAAAATAGGATGTCAATAAAAAATCGCTTTTTTCTAAAATATTTTTGCTGTTCAAAATTGCAATTAAATAAGCAATTTTCAGATAATAATTGAAAATTCACGCTCTTTATGTTATAATGGTAGCGATTAAATGCGAGGTAAAAAATGGCACACTTATTAGAAAAAACAAGAAAAATTACTTCTATTTTGAAACGCTCAGAGGAGCAACTTCAAGATGAACTTCCTTACAATGCGATTACACGCCAGTTGGCAGATATTATTGATTGTAACGCTTGTATTGTGAATAGCAAGGGACGCCTTTTAGGCTACTTCATGCGTTATAAAACGAATACAGATCGTGTAGAGCAGTTTTTTCAAACTAAGATTTTTCCAGATGATTATATTCAAGGTGCAAACATGATCTATGATACGGAAGCCAACCTTCCTGTTGAACATGATTTGACCATTTTCCCTGTAGAGAGCCGTGCGGATTTTCCAGATGGTTTGACGACCATTGCTCCGATTCATGTGTCAGGGATTCGCCTAGGTTCGTTGATCATTTGGCGCAATGATAAGAAATTTGAAGATGAGGATTTGATTCTTGTTGAGATTGCGAGCACAGTGGTAGGGATTCAACTCTTGAACTTCCAACGTGAAGAAGATGAGAAAAATATCCGCCGCCGTACTGCTGTTACTATGGCGGTCAATACCCTTTCTTACTCAGAACTTCGTGCTGTTTCAGCTATTTTAGCTGAATTGGATGGAAATGAAGGACAGTTGACTGCATCTGTTATTGCAGACCGTATTGGAATCACGCGTTCTGTAATTGTCAATGCGCTTCGTAAACTGGAGTCAGCAGGAATTATTGAGAGCCGTTCACTCGGAATGAAGGGGACTTATCTCAAAGTTCTAATTGGTGATATTTTTGAGGAAGTGAAAAAGAGGGACTACTAATGACAAAGGCTTTAATCTCAATTGACTATACAGAGGATTTTGTAGCAGATCAGGGGAAATTGACAGCAGGTGCTCCTGCTCAAGCTATTTCTGAGGCGATTGCTCAGGTGACTAGACTGGCTTTTGAGCGTGGAGACTATATTTTCTTCACCATTGATGCTCATGAAGAGAAGGATACATTCCACCCAGAAAGCAAGCTCTTTCCACCGCACAACATCATCGGGACTAGTGGCCGTAACCTCTATGGTCCCCTAGCTGACTTTTATGCTGAACATGAGGGGGATAGCCGTGTCTTTTGGATGGACAAGCGTCACTATTCAGCATTTTCAGGAACGGACCTAGATATCCGTTTGCGGGAACGTCGTGTAGATACAGTCATCCTAACTGGAGTCCTGACTGATATTTGTGTTCTTCATACGGCTATTGATGCCTATAATTTAGGTTATCAAATCGAGATTGTCAAGCCTGCGGTTGCCTCTATTTGGTCAGAAAATCATCAGTTTGCTCTTGGTCATTTTAAGAACACTTTGGGAGCCAAGTTGCTGGATGAAAATCTGGCTGAAATCCAAGAATAATTCCCTTGGAAAAATGAAAAAAATCTGAAAAAAGTGTTGACAAAGATTTTGAAAGTTGATATACTAGTAAAGTAATCGACGCGGGGATGGCGGAATTGGCAGACGCGCAGGACTAAGGATCCTGTGACCGCTTTAGGTCGTGAGGGTTCAAGTCCCTCTCTCCGCATAGGGTAAGAGTTAGCTTTGGCTAGCTCTTTTTGTTATTCCAAAGAAGATTAGGGGCTGATTTTGAATGTCGAAAGATCGGTATCAAAAGCTGTTATTTTATCAGAATAGTTGAATCGAGTTTCTCCATTTTCCTTATCAAGAATTTCCTCAAACACAAGTCAGGAAATTAAAAGTCGAAGAAATTAAGCAATACTTAGCTGAAAGATGATACCCATCATTTATAGAATGGTGTGGATTTTAGATTAGTAAATTGTTTGTTTATATAGGAAGAAAAGTTAGCGTTTGCTAGCTTTTTGTTTTTTAAAAAAAAGATAAATCAAAAATTTTTTTCGATTTCATAAACATTTCATATTTGGATTTTATAATAGTCTTACAAATATGGAGGTGACAAATGAATCCAATCCAAAGAGCTTGGGCTTATGTCAGCAGAAAACGACTGAGAAGTTTTATTTTATTTCTGATTTTATTTATTCTTTTAGCAGGAATTTCAGCCTGTTTGACGCTGATGAAGTCCAACAAAACAGTAGAAACAAATCTTTACAAATCACTCAATACCTCTTTTTCTATTAAGAAGATAGAAAATGGACAGACCTTCAAGTTATCAGACCTAGCATCCGTGAGCAAGATTAAGGGGCTGGAAAATGTCTCTCCTGAACTCGAGACGGTCGCAAAACTAAAAGACAAGGAAGCGGTCAGTGGTGAGCAGAGCGTCGAACGTGATGATGTGTCAGCTGCGGACAAGAATTTAGTTAGCTTAACGGCTCTTGAGGATTCATCCAAGGATGTTACCTTTACTAGTTCGGCTTTCAACCTAAAAGAAGGCCGACACCTTCAAAAAGGGGATTCCAAGAAAATCCTGATCCACGAAGAGTTGGCTAAGAAGAACGGTCTTTCGCTTCATGACAAGATTCGCTTGGATGCTGGACAGTCAGAATCTGGAAAAGGACAAACAGTTGAGTTTGAGATTGTCGGAATCTTTTCTGGTAAAAAACAAGAAAAATTCACAGGCTTGTCTTCTGACTTCAGTGAAAACCAAGTCTTTACAGACTATGAAAGTAGCCAAAGCCTTCTGGGAAATAGTGAACCTCAAGTCAGTGCAGCGCGCTTCTATGTGGAAAATCCTAAGGAAATGGATGGACTCATGAAGCAGGTCGAAAACTTGGCTTTAGAAAGTCAAGGCTACCAAGTCGAGAAGGAAAACAAGGCCTTTGAACAAATCAAAGACTCAGTTGCAACCTTCCAAACCTTCCTCACCATCTTCCTTTATGGGATGTTGATAGCAGGAGCAGGAGCATTAATCTTGGTCTTGTCTCTCTGGTTGAGAGAAAGGGTCTACGAAGTGGGAATTCTTTTGGCACTTGGAAAAAGCAAGATTTCGATCTTCCTACAATTCTGTTTAGAGGTAGTGTTGGTATCTCTTGGAGCTTTGCTTCCATCCTTTATCGCTGGAAAGGCTATTACATCCTATCTGCTACAAACTGTTCTAGCAAGTGGAGATCAGGCAACCTTACAGGACACGCTGGCCAAAGCAAGTGGTCTATCAACCAGTCTCCTATCCTTTGCAGAATCCTATGTCTTTCTGCTCCTGATTGGTTGCTTAGCAGTAGCCCTTTGTTTCGTATTTCTATTTAGAAAATCGCCGAAAGAAATTTTATCATCTATTAGTTAAGAAGGAGAAATCATGACTTTATTACAATTGCAAGATGTTACCTACCGTTATAAGAACACTGCTGAGGCAGTTTTATATCAGATCAAGTATAATTTTGAACCCGGAAAATTTTATAGTATCATTGGTGAGTCAGGAGCAGGGAAATCCACTCTCTTGTCCCTACTGGCTGGTCTAGATAGCCCTGTTGAAGGTTCTATCCTTTTCCAAGGAGAGGACATTCGGAACAAGGGATACTCTTACCATCGTATGCACCATATTTCCCTGGTCTTTCAAAATTATAACTTGATAGATTATCTTTCTCCGCTGGAAAATATCCGCTTGGTCAACAAAAAGGCAAGCAAGGATACGCTTCTTGAGCTTGGTTTGGATGAAAGTCAGATCAAGCGGAATGTTCTCCAGTTATCAGGTGGTCAACAACAACGTGTGGCTATCGCTCGTAGTCTGGTATCAGAAGCTCCAGTTATTCTAGCTGATGAGCCAACAGGAAATCTGGACCCTAAAACTGCTGGAGATATTATCGAACTGCTCAAATCACTTGCCGAGAAAACAGGTAAATGTGTGATCGTCGTTACCCACAGTAAAGAAGTGGCGCAAGCGTCCGATATTACACTTGAGTTGAAGAACAAGAAACTGACTGAAACTCGCAATACTACTAAATAATATGAGCTTGTTTTGATAGAATTATAAAATCAAATCTAGAAAGGGAACCTATGTTACACAACGCATTTGCCTATGTTACAAGGAAGTTTTTCAAATCGATTGTTATCTTCCTGATCATTCTCCTCATGGCGAGCTTGAGTTTGGTCGGCTTGTCGATCAAGGGAGCTACTGCCAAGGCTTCTCAGGAGACCTTTAAAAATATCACCAATAGCTTCTCCATGCAAATCAATCGTCGCGTCAATCAAGGAACGCCACGTGGTGCTGGGAATATCAAGGGTGAGGATATCAAAAAAATCACCGAAAACAAGGCCATCGAGTCTTATGTTAAACGTATCAACGCTATCGGAGATTTAACTGGATATGACCTGATTGAAACGCCAGAAACCAAGAAAAATCTCACTGCAGATCGTGCCAAACGGTTTGGAAGCAGCTTGATGATTACAGGTGTCAATGACTCCTCTAAAGAAGATAAGTTTGTCTCTGGCTCATATAAGCTGGTTGAAGGTGAGCACCTAACCAACGACGACAAAGACAAGATCCTCATGCACAAGGACTTGGCAGCTAAACACGGCTGGAAAGTAGGTGATAAGGTCAAATTGGACTCCAATATCTACGATGCAGACAATGAAAAAGGTGCCAAGGAAACAGTCGAAGTGACAATCAAGGGACTCTTTGATGGTCACAATAAGTCGGCAGTAACCTACTCACAAGAGCTCTACGAAAACACAGCTATCACAGACATTCACACTGCTGCAAAACTTTATGGATACACAGAAGACACAGCTATTTATGGGGACGCAACCTTCTTTGTAACAGCAGACAAGAACTTGGATGACGTCATGAAAGAGTTGAATGGTATAAGTGGTATCAACTGGAAGAGCTACACACTTGTGAAGAGCTCCTCTAACTACCCAGCTCTAGAGCAATCCATCTCTGGTATGTACAAGATGGCCAATCTCCTCTTCTGGGGTAGCTTGAGCTTCTCAGTCCTTCTCCTTGCACTCTTGCTTAGTCTTTGGATCAACGCCCGTCGCAAGGAAGTGGGAATTCTCCTCTCTATCGGTCTCAAGCAGGCAAGTATCTTGGGACAATTCATCACCGAATCTATCCTGATTGCCATCCCTGCTCTTGTTTCTGCTTACTTCCTAGCCAACTATACAGCCCGTGCAATCGGAAATACTGTTCTTGCCAATGTCACTTCAGGTGTTGCCAAGCAAGCCAGCAAGGCTGCTCAAGCCTCTAATCTTGGTGGTGGTGCAGAAGTAGATGGCTTTAGCAAGACCTTGTCGAATCTAGACATTTCCATTCAGACATCAGACTTTATCATCGTCTTTGTCCTTGCCTTGGTTCTAGTCGTTCTTGTTATGGCGCTTGCTTCAAGCAATCTCCTTAGAAAACAACCAAAAGAGCTCTTGCTCGATAGTGAATAAAAAACTTGCTACCTATTCTCCCCTAAATGGGGTATAATATAGGTAGCATTTTTATCTATTTTGCCTTGATAGGAAGAGGTCTTATCAAGGCAAAATAGAAAGATTAACAAGAAATTTAAAGGAATGTGAAACGTTTTTTTCTATGAAAATTTTAATTGTAGAAGATGAGGAGATGATCCGTGAGGGGATCAGTGACTATTTGACGGATTGTGGTTATGAAACCATTGAAGCAGCAGATGGTCAGGAAGCTCTGGAAAAATTTTCCAGCTATGAGGTTGCTCTAGTACTGCTGGATATCCAGATGCCCAAGCTCAATGGCCTCGAAGTCCTAGCTGAGATTCGTAAAACCAGTCAGGTCCCTGTCCTGATGTTGACCGCCTTTCAGGATGAAGAATACAAGATGAGTGCTTTTGCTTCGCTAGCAGACGGCTATCTGGAAAAACCCTTCTCCCTCTCCCTTTTAAAAGTGAGAGTAGATGCGATTTTCAAGCGCTACTACGATACGGGACGAATCTTCTCCTATAAGGATACCAAGGTGGATTTTGAGAGCTACAGTGCAAGCCTAGCAGGTCAAGAAGTAGCCATTAATGCCAAGGAGTTGGAAATTCTGGACTATCTGGTAAAAAATGAAGGCCGGGCCTTGACTCGTTCTCAGATAATTGATGCCGTCTGGAAGGTGACAGATGAGGTTCCCTTTGACCGTGTCATTGATGTCTATATCAAGGAATTACGGAAAAAGCTAGACTTGGATTGTATCCTCACTGTGCGCAATGTTGGTTATAAATTGGAGCGAAAATGAAACGAACAGGTCTATTTACTAAAATATTTATCTATACCTTCTCGATTTTTAGTGTTCTGGTTATTTGTCTTCATTTAGCCATTTATTTTCTCTTTCCATCAACTTATCTAAGTCATCGTCAGGAAACCATTGGCCAGAAAGCGACATACATTGCCCAGTCCCTTGACGGAAAGGATAGGCAGAGTATCGAGCAAGTGTTAGACTTGTATTCCCAGACCAGTGATATCAAAGGGTCCGTTAAGGGTGAGATGACTGAGGATAAGTTAGAGGTTAAGGATAATTTTCCACTAGATACAGCTCGCCAGACAACTTCCCTCTTTATTGAAGAACGCGAGGTAAAAACGCAGGATGGTGGAACTATGACTCTTCAGTTTCTAGCTTCTATGGATTTGCAAAAAGAAGCAGAGCAGATTAGTCTTCAGTTTCTCCCCTATACCTTGTTGGCATCCTTTCTGATTTCCCTCTTGGTAGCCTATATCTATGCTAGGACCATTGTTGCCCCGATTTTGGAAATCAAGCGGGTGACCCGTCGGATGATGGATCTGGATGATCAAGTACGTTTGCGCGTGGATTCTAAGGATGAGATAGGTGATCTCAAGGAACAAATCAATAGCCTTTACCAGCATCTTTTGACTGTTATTGCGGACTTGCATGAGAAAAATGAAGCTATTCTCCAGCTGGAGAAGATGAAGGTCGAATTTCTACGAGGGGCTTCTCATGAATTGAAAACACCTCTGGCTAGTCTCAAAATCCTAATCGAAAATATGAAAGAAAATATCGGTCGTTATAAGGATAGAGACCACTATCTTGGAGTTGCCTTGGGGATTGTGGATGACCTCAGTCACCACGTTCTCCAGATATTGTCTCTTTCTTCTGTGCAGGAATTGCGAGACGAGAAAGAAGAGGTTGAGCTCCTTCAGATGACGCAAAGTCTGGTCACAGATTATGCTTTGCTCGCCAAGGAGAGAGAACTTCATGTAGACATTAGCCTAACTCATCAGCAGGCTTATATAAACCCATCTGTCATGAAATTAATCCTATCGAATCTCATCAGCAATGCTATCAAGCACTCTACTCCAGGTGGCCTGGTTCGTATCGGCGAGAGAGAAGGGGAACTCTTTATCGAGAATAGCTGTAGTCCTGAAGAACAAGAAAAACTGGCCCAGTCTTTTTCTGGCAATGCTAGTCGCAAGGCCAAGGGTTCAGGAATGGGACTCTTTGTGGTCAAAAGTTTATTAGAACACGAGAAATTATCTTATCATTTTGAGATGCAAGATGATCGTTTGACCTTCTTCATGTCTTATCCTAAAATAGCCCAAGATTAAGAGAAGAAAGGGTTTGCATATATTGAGCTATAAGAAATTCAATCTAAAGTATGGGAAAAACTAGCTTTTTTTGTCAAAAAGTGATAAAATGAACAATGTAAATGGGATGTCCCAAAAAATATATAGGAGGCCTGACAAATGGCAATCGTTTCAGCAGAAAAATTTGTCCAAGCAGCTCGTGACAACGGTTATGCAGTTGGTGGATTTAACACAAACAACCTTGAGTGGACTCAAGCTATCTTGCGTGCAGCAGAAGCTAAAAAAGCTCCAGTTTTGATCCAAACTTCTATGGGTGCTGCGAAATACATGGGCGGTTACAAAGTATGTAAACTTCTCATCGAAAACCTTGTAGAATCAATGGGAATTACTGTACCAGTTGCTATTCACCTTGACCATGGTCATTATGAAGATGCACTTGAATGTATTCGAGTTGGTTATACTTCAGTTATGTTTGACGGTTCACACCTTCCAGTTGAAGAAAACCTTGAAAAAGCTCGTAAAGTTGTAGAATTTGCTCATGCAAACGGCGTATCAGTAGAAGCTGAAGTTGGTACTATCGGTGGTGAAGAAGACGGAATCATTGGTGATGGCGAATTGGCTCCAATTGAAGATGCGAAAGCAATGGTTGCAACTGGTATTGACTTCTTGGCAGCTGGTATCGGTAATATCCACGGTCCTTACCCAGCAAACTGGAAAGGTCTTCACCTTGATCACTTGCAAAAATTGACAGAAGCAGTTCCAGGCTTCCCAATTGTATTGCATGGTGGTTCAGGTATTCCTGATGACCAAATCCAAGCAGCTATCAAACTTGGTGTTGCGAAAGTTAACGTTAATACTGAATGCCAAATCGCATTTGCTAACGCAACTCGTAAATTTGTTGCTGAATACGAAGCAAACGAAGCAGAATACGATAAGAAGAAACTCTTTGACCCACGTAAATTCTTGAAACCAGGTTTCGAAGCAATTACAGAAGCTGTTGAAGAACGTATCGACGTATTTGGTTCAGAAGGTAAAGCATAATCTAGCTGAACAATACAGAAAGAACCTGCCCATTAGGGTGGGTTTTTTTATGGTGGAAATAAATAATTTTTTACTTTAAGTGGTGGAATTTAATTTGATTCTAAGAAATTGTTTAATCTATGATAAAATAATAGTATGAGTATTATTAATTGAATTCAAGTTTTTATTTAGTTAGAATATAAAAATATTCTGGTATCATTGATTTTAATTACATAGTATAGAATATTCTATAATTCATTATTTTGAAAACTTTGTTTTATTCCAGTATAGTATGTAGGTGATATAAAATGAATAAATTGGCAAATAATATTAAAAGTTTAAGATTAAGCATGGGTGAAACACAAGAAAATTTAGCTTATGCACTAGATTTAAATAGTAAGAGTGCTGTTGCAAATTGGGAAAATGGTGATAATGTCCCTTCATCAGAAAATTTACATAGAATTTCGAATAGATATGGAGTTACAATTGATCAATTAATGAATGATGATTTAACCTCCGAGTTTTCTTTTATAAAATATTTTTGTAATGATGATAGTGACGATGAATTAACAAAATTATTTATGAATTTATTTCCTGTTATACTTTTAGAGTCTGAGAAATCAAATTTAAAGTTAGTTGAGGCAATTGAGTGTCAAAAAAATTTAAAAATCTGTATGATTAGAGGAGATAATCAAGAGGAACTTGATTTCTATTATGATAAAGCAAGTTATACTTATATGGAACTAATTGACAAGGAGGAATGGGTTTCAGCTAAAGCTAACCTTGTGAGTATGTTTCTTTTAAGTGCTTCTTACAATAGAATTGGAAAGGAATGGGATGGTATTCAAGATTGTTTTGAATTTACTAATAAAAGTTTAAGAAAAAAAGAATTAAAACGTTTTATTTCGGAAATATATTTAAGTAGAAATTTAAATAAACTCGATAATGATCAGTCAGAGTATCATCTTTTAAATGAAACTATTTTGGAATTAATAAAGGAACTAAAGTATCAAAAAGAATTAATTCAATTAAGTGATTATTTTATGTGTTTACGTTACTTTTTAGGTGTAGTCGATAATAATCTTAATAATGCTATTAATCAACAAATAGGGTTTGCTATCTTAAGTGATTTATCTTTAATGAAAAATAAATATGTGGGGCGTATATATAATTATTTAAATAAACTGAAGAAAGTTCAGTAAAAGTGAACGACAAATTTTGTTTGATACGATATAATTAAAAAATAAGAATTAAGGAGCTCAATAATGAATTTTATAATTATTTGTAATATGATATTGGTTTGTTTATTGTTAGTATCGATTCTAAAACTAGAATATCTTAAAAGACAGTTAGCTAGATATATTGTAGATAATAGAAGTAGTGAATTATCCTTTATAGCATCTGGTGACTTAAGTGTTTTAGAATGTGCAAAAATATTGAATAAAAAATATAAAATTGGATTAATTAATTCATATATTGTGGTTAATTCAATAAAAGTCAGATAAAATTAAAATAAAAAAGGGGAAAGGAATGAAAATTAATATGCAAAGAATCAAAGATCAAGCAAATAGTGCATTAAACATTACCATGAAAATATCAAAATCTGTTGGCAAAAGTATGTCAAAAGGTGGGAGTCAGTGTCTAAATTTTGTTGTAAACAATCCTGAATTTATATTAATTATTTTAAGTTTGATAACTAATAAGAATAGCCTTAATCAAAGACGGACTAATGAATTGGAAGATACAGAGCAAGACAGATTACTAGATGATTCAACCTTTTCTGAACTGCTACAAGAAGAACAAGCTATTAATCATATTTATCCTGATGAAAGAAAATCTCCTTGTGTACATTTATATCATTTAGGCGAAAATACTTTTGTAAGAGGAGGAACAGAACTAGAAAAAGAGGAATTCCGTAAAGAGAATAACTTGTAGTTTTACACTCTATATTTGATTGAAACATAATTTAAAAAGGACAAAGAGAGGTAATTATATGTCAAAATTATATACATGTGAAGAATGTGGTGGAGAGTTCACTAAGAGAGAGCTTAATTGGGATGGTAGCGATCATATTGATGGAGTTTACTATTGCAAAGACTGCTTTCGTTTTTTAGAACAATGTGGAATTGATGCGATGGATCCTGATGGATTTGGATATGATGAGTATGGCAATTGGGATCAAGAACGTTTAGGTTTTTAGATTTTTGTGAGTTTTACTTTACTGTATTAGATATATTTTTAATTAATTTAATCAACCAACCTGCCCCTAAGGGCAGGTTTTATGGTGTTTTAAGGAAACTACTAAACCAGAATCTTTGATTAAAAATATCATCTTAAGAGAGAAATCTCTAATTTCATAATCCATAGGCAAACGCTTGCATTCTATTTTTTATTGGACTATAATAGGTTGGTATAAAGCCTTCTGTAATAATAAAATGTAGAGGGTTTAGAAAGTAAGGATTTAGAATATTTGTAGTTAAAAATACAATGTTGCTATTCCTTGCGACAGGGAGATAGATATGGCAATGATAGAAGTGGAACATCTTCAGAAAAATTTTGTGAAGACTGTTAAGGAGCCAGGATTGAAGGGGGCTTTGCGCTCCTTTATTCATCCTGAAAAGCAGACCTTTGAAGCGGTCAAGGATTTGACCTTTGAGGTTCCCAAGGGGCAGATTCTAGGCTTTATCGGGGCCAATGGAGCTGGGAAGTCGACAACCATCAAAATGCTGACAGGGATTTTGAAACCGACATCTGGTTTTTGTCGGATTAACGGCAAGATTCCGCAAGATAATCGTCAAGATTATGTCAAGGATATTGGGGTTGTTTTTGGACAACGTACTCAGCTATGGTGGGACTTGGCTCTGCAAGAGACCTACACGGTCTTGAAGGAGATTTACGATGTGCCAGACTCGCTCTTCCATAAGCGCATGGACTTTTTGAATGAAGTCTTGGATTTGAAGGACTTTATCAAGGACCCCGTGCGGACTCTTTCACTGGGTCAACGGATGCGTGCGGATATTGCAGCTTCCTTGCTCCACAATCCCAAGGTTCTCTTTTTAGATGAGCCGACCATTGGTCTGGATGTTTCGGTTAAGGATAACATTCGTCGGGCCATCACCCAGATCAATCAAGAGGAAGAAACAACCATTCTCTTGACGACTCACGACCTTAGTGATATTGAGCAACTCTGTGATCGGATTTTTATGATTGACAAGGGGCAGGAGATTTTTGATGGAACGGTTAGCCAGCTCAAGGAAACCTTTGGTAAGATGAAGACACTCTCCTTTGAACTGGTGCCAGGTCAAAGTCATCTCCTTTCTCACCATGAAGGCCTGCCTGATATGACCATTGATAGACAAGGAAATAGCCTTAATATTGAATTCGATAGTTCCCGCTACCAGTCAGCTGATATTATCAAGCAAACCTTGTCTGATTTTGAGATCCGCGATTTGAAGATGGTGGATACGGATATTGAGGATATTATCCGTCGCTTCTACCGAAAGGAGCTCTAAGATGGTCAAATTGTGGAGACGTTATAAACCCTTTATCAATGCAGGGATTCAGGAGTTGATTACCTATCGAGTCAACTTTATTCTCTATCGGATTGGTGATGTCATGGGGGCTTTTGTGGCCTTTTATCTCTGGAAGGCTGTCTTTGATTCCTCGCAGGAGTCCTTGATTCAGGGCTTCAGTATGGCGGATATTACCCTCTACATCATCATGAGTTTTGTGACCAATCTCTTGACTAGGTCGGATAGCTCCTTTATGATTGGGGAGGAGGTCAAGGATGGTTCCATTATCATGCGCTTGCTGCGACCAGTGCATTTTGCGGCCTCTTACCTCTTCACCGAGCTTGGCTCCAAGTGGTTGATTTTTATCTCTGTTGGACTGCCATTTTTAAGTGTCATTGTCTTGATGAAAGTCTTATCGGGGCAAGGGATTGTAGAAGTGCTGGGCCTAACTGTCCTTTATCTTTTTAGCTTGACGCTGGCCTATCTGATTAACTTTTTCTTTAATATCTGCTTTGGATTTTCAGCCTTTGTGTTTAAAAATCTATGGGGGTCCAATCTACTTAAGACTTCCATAGTGGCCTTTATGTCTGGAAGTCTGATTCCCTTAGCTTTCTTTCCAAAGCTTGTTTCAGATATTCTCTCCTTCTTGCCTTTCTCATCCTTGATCTATACTCCGGTCATGATTATCGTTGGGAAATACGATGTTAGTCAGATTCTTCAGGCCATCTTGCTACAGTTTTTCTGGCTCTTAGTGATGGTGGGCTTGTCTCAGTTGATTTGGAAACGAGTCCAGTCCTTTATCACTATTCAGGGAGGTTAGTATGAAAAAATATCAACGTATGCATCTGATTTTTATCAGACAATACATCAAACAAATCATGGAATACAAGGTGGATTTTGTGGTTGGTGTGCTAGGAGTTTTTCTGACCCAAGGCTTGAATCTCTTGTTTCTCAATGTCATCTTTCAACACATTCCCTCGCTAGAAGGCTGGACTTTTCAAGAAATTGCCTTTATCTATGGTTTTTCTTTGATTCCAAAAGGACTGGACCATCTCTTTTTTGATAATCTTTGGGCACTGGGGCAGCGCTTGGTGCGAAAGGGAGAGTTTGACAAGTATCTGACTCGTCCTATCAATCCTCTCTTTCACATCCTCGTCGAGACCTTTCAGATTGATGCCTTGGGCGAACTATTGGTCGGTGGAATTTTACTAGCGACAACAGTATCAAGCATTGCTTGGACTCTTCCTAAATTCCTGCTTTTCCTAGTCTGTATTCCTTTTGCAACCTTGATTTATACCTCCTTGAAAATCGCGACAGCCAGTATCGCTTTTTGGACCAAGCAGTCAGGTGCTATGATTTACATTTTTTATATGTTTAATGACTTTGCTAAGTATCCGATTTCTATTTACAATTCGCTTCTTCGTTGGCTGATTAGCTTTATCATCCCTTTCGCCTTTACAGCCTACTATCCTGCCAGCTATTTCTTGCAGGACAAGGATGTCTTCTTTAATATCGGTGGTTTGATTCTGATTTCCCTTGTCTTCTTTATCATTTCTTTGAAACTGTGGGACAGGGGTTTGGACGCCTATGAAAGTGCGGGTTCGTAAAAGGAAGAATCTCAAAGCCTTGTCTCAGGACAGGCTTTTTCTAATGAAGATGAAAATTTCTTGACATCTATTCTCAGAGTGCTATACTAAAAGGGTAATCGCCGATTTAGCTCAGTTGGTAGAGCAACGCACTCGTAACGCGTAGGTCACAGGTTCAAGCCCTGCAATCGGCAAAATCAAGAAGTCCATTAGGGCTTCTTTTTCTTTTATTACGAATTTTCAACCACTTAGACCGAGATACAGACCAGATAGGCAAAGGGACTTGTTCTTGAAAAATTCCCCTGCTATAATGGTTCATGTAAGGGGCGTGAGGGGTCAGTATCAGACAACTCAAGAACCAAAAAAAGAAAATGGAGATAAAAAAATGAAAAAATTATTGGGACTTGTATTTTTAGTAGCAGCAGCGGTAGTATTGTATTTCGGTTCTGTTGGTTGGCCAAGTTTGGATGTCAACCTCTGGTCACTCATTCCAGTGGGATTGTTCCTCTATTTCACTCTAGAAAATCTTTTGAAAAAAGACTATAAGGCTAGTCTGATGTGCTTGATCATTGCCTTTATCATTGCAAATGCTATTTTGGACCTTTTGCCAATTTCGAGTGGTTTGGTGATTGGAGCCGGTGTGCTAGCTTGTGTAGGACTTGGCTACCTCTTTCCTGATAAAGATAAAAAAGAAGGCAAATAAAAAGTCTCGAGATTTCTCGAGACTTTGTTTTTATTTACCAGCGTAATATTTTTGGATGCCTTTCACAATGCCTGCGACTAGTCTATCTTGGTATCGATCATCACGAATCCGTTGATTCTCAGTGAAATTATCCATATAACCGAGTTCAAGGAGGACGGCTGGTTTGGCAGTTTCGCGTAGTACGGCAAAGCTACTTTCCAATAAGCCAGCATCCTTGGCTCCTGTTTCTGCTAGGAGAGAGGAGTGGATAGCAGCAGCGAGGCGTTTGCTTTCACTCATACGATCAGGGTGGTTGTGCCAGTATTGATTAATCTTACTTGGATAATCAGGTTCATCGCTATAGGAGTAGGTTTGAATACCGCTTGCTTTTGAGTGAATGTTTCCAGTAGCATTGAAATGGATACTGATAAAGATATCAGAGTTGGTTTTATTTACCATTCTTGAACGCTCAGTCTTAAAATCAACATCAATATCACTGTCACGTGATGTGAGGACAGTATAACCTAATTCTTCCAATTTCTTACGCAGTTTGCGATAGATTTGCATGTTGAGATCTTTTTCAGCTACATTGTAGTAAGAGGCACCTGAATCTCGACCACCATGCCCAGGATCTAGGAAAATGGTATTGCTGTATTGACCTTTTGTAAATCCACCTTCAGTTGAAACTTCAGAAATCCATTGGCCGTATTTTTGGAACAAGTGTTCCTTGCCGTCTATCTTGTAAGTTCCTGAAACATAATGTCCACTATCGTCCAGATAGTAACGAGCCTTGTAATAGTTGTCGTAAATCCACTCATTCTTGGCCATATAGCCACCAGACTTGAGATAGTAGGCTCCAATCCATTCACGAGCCGCATAGGTTCCATTCGCTTTTAGATAGAACCAACTGTTGTAGGCCTTGTCAAAGATCCACTCTTTTTCAGCCATGGCTCCACTAGATTTGAGGTAGTAGCTTCCTTTCCATTTATTGGAAAGCATAACTCCATTTTGTTCAAAGGCGTACCAAGTTCCTTTTATTTTCTCCCATTTATCTTGGCTGTATTTCCCATATTCATTAGCGTAATACCAATTTTGATCAATCTTCACCCAGGAGTTTTCCGCCATAGCCCCGCTACTGCCGAGCAGGTAAGCACCAACGGTCGTTTTGCTGAGCATCACGCCGCTTTTGTCAAAATAATACCAAGAACCGTTGATTTTCTCCCATTTGTCTTGCGAGATTCTGCCAGATGGTGTGACATAATACCAATTTTGGTCAAACTTCACCCAGCCATTCTCAGCCATGGCCCCGCTTTTGGTAAGGAGATAACCATCAACGATTGTCTGACTGAGCATGACACCATCTTTGTCAAAGTAGTACCAAATTCCTCCGATTTTTTTCCATGTTTGTTGGATGATTTTTCCAGATTCACTGGCGTAGTACCATTTACCCTCAAGAGCTACCCAGCCATTTTCTACCATGACCCCGTCTTTATTGAGAACATAGCCATCAAAGATGGTATCACTGAGTCGGTTTCCATCGTTGTCAAAATAGTACCACTTATCTTGAATTTTTTTCCATTTGAGGACAGGTTGATTGTTTTCATAGAAACGCCAGTGTTTGTTTTCCTCCTGCCATCCTTCTTTTTTAGGTGCTCCTTCTTTTGCCTTTTCTTTTGGAAGTGTTGCAACCTCCTCTTCAGTTTTAGTTGAAAGATCTTTCTTATCTTCCTTAGAGTTGCTTTGTTCGGTGGTAGCAGGAGGATTGGCATTACTTTCCTCTGCGTAGATAGGTGCTTGGGCAAATCCTGCGATTGAAAGGATTAAAGCACTAGTCAGTAGTATCTTTTTCACTTTCTATTTCCTAACTTTTTCTTTTTCCTATTAATTATCGAATTGAACTTCTTCTACTAAGTATTCGATAAAGCGTTCGCCCATCTTAGACAGGCTGGTTTTTTCATGCTGGATGTAGACTAGCTCGATAGGATCGTCTATGTCCAGTGGAATGGAAACGATATTGTCTCCGTTGAGGTTGCTGTTCAAAATCCCTGTTGCAATCGTGTATCCGTCCAAACCAATTAAGAGATTAAAGAGGGTGGCACGGTCGCTGACCACGATAGATTTTTTGTGGTATTCCTGCGAGAGAATCTCTTCAGAGAAGTAGAAGGAGTTGTGAGTCCCTTGGTCATAGCTGAGGTAAGGGAAGTTCTCCAAGTCTTCTAGTTTAACCTTATCTTTCTTTGCTAGAGGGTTGGTTTTGCTGACGAAGATATGGGGCTGGGCTGTAAAGAGATGGTGGGCCAAGAGGTGGTTGTCATCCAGCATTTTTGTTAAAACATCACGGTTGTAGCTGTTTAAGAAGAGGACACCGACTTCACTACGGAAGTTCTTGACATCGTCGATAATCTCCCAAGTCCGAGTTTCACGAAGAAAAAGCTCGTATTTTTCCATATCACTTTTCTTGAGCAGGGATACAAAGGCATTGACTACAAAGGCATAGTGCTGAGAGGAAACACTAAAGAGTTCGCGGTGGGCGACAGGATTTTTATAACGTTCCTCCAGAAGCTGAGTTTGCTCGACAACTTGACGAGCGTAGGAGAGAAACTCCATCCCATCACGGGTTAAGGTAATGCCCTTGGGATTGCGGATAAAGATTTCAATGCCCATTTCATTTTCCAAGTCTCGAACGGCATTTGAAAGACTGGGTTGGGTGATAAAGAGTTGCTTGGCTGCTTCATTCATAGAGCCAGTTTCGACGATTTTGATAATATAGTGTAGTTGTTGAATTCTCATGTTTTTATTGTACCACACTTGCGGAAGAATGGACAATGAAGACGAAGAAAATAGGGGGAAAGAGCCGGTCCAGTATTGAAAAAAAGTCTAAAATCTGTTAGAATGGAAGCTATGAAAACATTCTATGATGTGCAACAATTTCTCAAACAGTTTGGCATTATTGTTTACATGGGGAAGCGCTTGTATGATATTGAACTGATGAAGCTTGAACTCTCTCGGATCTATGATGCCGGTCTGATGGACAAGCTAGATTACCTAGAAGCGGAAGCTGTTCTCCGCAGGGAGCACAAGATAGAATTAGACTACATAGAGAAAAATGGAGATAAGAACTTATGACAATTTGGTTTTTGTGGGGAATCGTATTAGCGATGGCGGCATGGATGGGGTATAACTACCTTCGTATTCGTCGTGCGGCTAAGATTGTGGATAATGCAGAATTTGAAGCCTTGATTCGAAAAGGGCAGTTGATTGATGTCCGTGAACCAGCAGAATTTCACAGAAAACACATTCTTGGTGCGCGCAATATTCCTTCAAATCAGTTGAAGTCAAGCCTTGCAGCCCTTCGTAAGGATAAACCTATCCTTCTCTACGAAAACCAACGCGGACAACGAGTGACCAATGCAGCACTTTATCTGAAAAAACAAGGTTTTTCTGAGATTTATATCCTTTCTTATGGGTTGGATTCTTGGAAAGGGAAAGTCAAGACTAGCTAAGATTCTTTAAAAAACTGTCGAATGATAGATAAAGCTAGTATCTTAAGGTATCATCATTTATAATAAATTTAAGGAGATTTTATAATATGAATTCACAACAAAAGAAAAAACCTTCACTTATTTTAGGTATCTTATCTATCGTCCTTGGTTTGCTATTTCCAATAGTAGGTCTGATTTTGGGGATCATAGGATTGGTCTTGGCTTTTTCATACCAAAAAGAATCTGGACTAGACTATAAAACAGAAAAAATTCTCAACATCGTAGGACTTGTGGTTTCTGTACTTAACTGGATTGTAACTGTCGCAGTATTTTTTAGAATTGTAGCTGTCGCAGTATTTTTTAGATAAGCAATAAACAAAAAAGCTTTAAATTTAAAGCTTTTTTATTTTATCGACTCATCTCTAAGTAGTTTTTTATGATTTCCAATTCCTCTGGATTTAAGGGACGGTATTGCCCTTCTGATAGCTCTGAATTTAATGTAAAATCGCCGAACTGGACTCTTTTTAAGGCAGTCACCTTGACACCAACTGAGAGGAACATTTTTTTAACCTGATGAAATTTTCCTTCTGAGATGGTAATAGAGGCATGGCTCTCTGTTGGGCTTGCGGATAGAATTTCTAGTTTGGCTGGTTTGCAGAGTGTTCCATCTAAAAAGACGATTCCATCTTTGAACTTTTGGATATGGTCTGGGGTGATCAGTCCATTAACCTTGACTTGGTAAGTTTTATCCACATGATATTGAGGATGGAGGAGTTGAAAACCAAGAGGTCCATTGTCTGTCAAAAGGAGCAGTCCTGTCGTATCGCGGTCTAATCTGCCGACAGCATAGAGCTGGTCAGACTGGATGTCAGGTGGAAGGAGGTCCATGACGGTTGGAAGTTTCTTATCTTTGCTAGCTGTAACGACTCCGTTTGGCTTATGAAGCATGAGGTAGGTGTGCTCGTATCCTTGAATCTGCCGTCCTTGAAAGACTAATTTCTGTAATCTAGTGTCGACATTTTGAGCGAGGGAGCTGGCTGGACAATCGTCCACTAGGATTTCTTTTTTCAAAAGTGCCTGTTTCATAGCCTTGCGACTGACCTTTTCTTGGGCTAATAATCTATCTAAACGCATACCAGCTTATCTGATCATAAGTCTCTGACTTTGAAAAGAGTTGCCTTGACTAGAAAAGCGAAGTGAAAACATTTACACTTAGCTGAACTGTGATTTTTGAATGAGACTGTGGTATAATTGTTCAGTTAGAAATAAAAATTTAAATATTATAGAGGAAATCATGACAAAATTAAGAGAAGATATCCGTAACGTAGCCATTATTGCCCACGTTGACCACGGGAAAACAACCCTCGTTGATGAATTATTGAAACAATCAGAAACGCTTGATGCACGTACTGAATTGGCAGAGCGTGCTATGGACTCAAACGATATCGAAAAAGAGCGTGGAATTACCATCCTTGCTAAAAATACAGCCGTTGCCTACAACGGAACTCGTATCAATATCATGGACACACCAGGACACGCGGACTTCGGTGGAGAAGTTGAGCGTATCATGAAAATGGTTGACGGTGTTGTCTTGGTCGTAGATGCCTACGAAGGAACCATGCCACAGACTCGTTTCGTATTGAAAAAAGCCTTGGAACAAGACCTTGTCCCAATCGTGGTTGTCAACAAAATCGATAAACCATCAGCTCGTCCAGCAGAAGTAGTGGACGAAGTCTTGGAACTCTTCATCGAGCTTGGCGCAGATGATGACCAGCTTGATTTCCCAGTTGTTTATGCTTCAGCTATCAACGGAACATCCTCCTTGTCAGATGATCCAGCTGATCAAGAAAAAACAATGGCGCCAATCTTTGACACCATCATCGACCATATCCCGGCTCCAGTGGATAACTCAGATGAGCCTTTGCAGTTCCAAGTGTCACTTTTGGACTACAACGACTTCGTAGGTCGTATCGGTATCGGTCGTGTCTTCCGTGGTAGTGTGAAGGTTGGGGACCAAGTTACCCTTTCTAAGCTAGATGGTACAACGAAGAACTTCCGTGTAACAAAACTCTTCGGTTTCTTTGGTTTGGAACGTCGTGAAATCCAAGAAGCCAAAGCAGGTGACTTGATTGCCGTATCCGGTATGGAAGATATCTTTGTTGGTGAAACTATTACTCCGACGGATGCCATTGAACCTCTTCCAATCCTACATATCGATGAACCAACCCTTCAAATGACCTTCTTGGTAAATAATTCACCATTTGCAGGTCGTGAAGGGAAATGGGTGACTTCTCGTAAGGTAGAAGAACGCTTGCAAGCAGAATTGCAAACAGACGTTTCCCTTCGTGTTGACCCAACGGACTCACCAGATAAATGGACTGTTTCAGGACGTGGAGAATTGCACTTGTCAATCCTGATTGAAACCATGCGCCGTGAGGGTTATGAACTTCAAGTATCTCGTCCAGAAGTTATCGTAAAAGAAATTGACGGTGTTAAATGTGAACCATTTGAACGTGTTCAAATCGATACTCCAGAAGAATACCAAGGATCTGTTATCCAAAGCCTTTCTGAACGTAAGGGTGAAATGTTGGATATGATTTCAACTGGTAATGGTCAAACTCGCTTGGTCTTCCTTGTTCCAGCGCGTGGTTTGATCGGATACTCAACTGAGTTCTTGTCAATGACTCGTGGTTACGGTATCATGAACCATACCTTCGACCAATACTTGCCATTGATTCCGGGTGAAATTGGTGGACGTCACCGTGGTGCCCTCGTTTCCATCGATGCTGGTAAGGCAACGACTTACTCAATCATGTCTATCGAAGAACGTGGAACCATCTTTGTCAACCCAGGTACTGAGGTTTACGAAGGAATGATCATTGGTGAAAACTCTCGTGAAAACGACTTGACAGTTAACATCACTAAGGCCAAACAAATGACCAACGTCCGTTCAGCTACTAAGGACCAAACAGCGGTTATCAAGACACCTCGTATCTTGACCCTTGAAGAGTCTCTTGAATTCTTGAATGACGATGAGTACATGGAAGTAACGCCTGAGTCAATCCGTTTGCGTAAGCAAATCCTCAACAAGGCAGAGCGCGAGAAAGCCAACAAAAAGAAAAAATCAGCTGAATAAGAGCTAGAAAGAGATAAAGATGGTCTATTTAATCATAGGGATACTCTTATTACTACTCTATGTATTTGCGACACCTCAAAGTATCAAAGGAACAGTCAACATCGTTATCTTGGTCTTTGTAGTTGTTGCACTCTTGATTTTGCTGATGTTGTCCATCTTGCAAATCTTCCAATTACCGACAGAATTCTTTGTCACAATCGCCATGCTGGTCCTAGCCTACTTTAGCTTGAGAGACATTACGCTCATGTCTGAAAAAAAGAGCAAAAGAAGATAAATAGAAAGAGAGCTTCGGCTCTCTTTTTTAGACTTAGACAGATAAAATTGTTAAAATATTTTTGTAAAATTTATTGACAAACTATGATAAAAATGATACCATAAACACAAAAGAAAACGTTTTCAAAATTCAGATAGGAGGAGATTTTAAATTATCGTCTTGTCACTCTGGGTGTGCTTGAATCGAGAGGAAATAAAAATTAGAAACGAAAAAACACAAATTACTTACTCTCATTCTTGTTTCAAGTTTTGCACTGATGGGGGCTGTATCTGCCGCAGTGCAGTATCCTGATGGTGGTGTTTGGACCTATGGTGAGGGTTCTGGAGGAGGATGGGCTTTTTCAAATTACTACCATGGTAAAAAATACCATTATTCATCCATCGTGAGCAGATGGGATAGTCATTCTGATAAAGGAGAAGCTCCTGCTGGAAAAACCTCCTACGCATGGATCTGGACCGAATGGGGAGAACAAGTAGCATTTTACTATGATTATAAGTAATCGTTCATTGATTTAAATCGTTCCCCTTGTAGCTCGTACAAGGGGAATCATTTTTTTATAAGGAGTCTACTATGAAGAAACTATTTATTTGCTTGTCTACTATTTTTCTCAGTTGCTTCTTCATTTGGATTATTATCTTACGTGCCCCTCAGTATCTCTATACTAGTTATGACTCCGTTACCTTGCTACGTGTTAAAAATGAGGCACAAGAGCCGACTCGTGAGGAGTTTGAGCGAGAGTTGGAGAAGTTTGCAAGCTCGGAGCAAAGTTTGATTGCCAGACGGATAGTAGAGCCGAGTAAGGATGGAAGGACCAACTTCACCTATGCGACTTATGGTCAGGGAGGCTTGCCAAAAGAGTTTCAAGCGGCTAGCCAAGAAAGCCGAGAACGGAGCGATCCTCTCAATAGTTACCTTCTCTTGTCTGGTTCATTGACCAAGGAAAAATTAGCTGCAAAATTAGATGATTTAGGTTATAAAGCGATTGCAGACTGCAAAACTCCTCCGTATCTTTTAGCTTTTTGGATTGCTTTAAATCCGTTGTTATTGATTAGTTTAGCTATATTTGGATTAGCTTTCTTTGCTATGGTGATTATCACCCGAATTAAGGAGATGCGGGCTGCAGGGATTCAGCTCTTTTCAGGACAGACCCTCTTGTCCATCATAGGAAGCGCCTTATACGATGACGTCAAGTGGCTTTGCTTAGCTGGGGGGGATCCCTTATAGTGGGAGGTGCTGTCCTCCTCGGCCAAGGGCTCTTTTATCCCGTTCTTTTAGCAGCCTTTAGTATCGGAGTGGGGCTTTATCTTCTCTTTTTATTGGGAATTTCGCTAGTACTGAGCCTGCTCTACTTGATGAGCTTGAGCTACAAGGCTTTGGTTCCTGTGTTAAAAGGACGTTTGCCCCTCAAACGTTTGATGACCTTGACCTTACTATGTCAGTTGGTTGCTGTCTTTACAGTAGGTTATGCAGTCAAGACTGGCTTGACTTCTTACCAGCGTTTACAGGAACTCCAACTATCCAAGCAAGCTTGGGAAGACCGAGCAGATTATTACCAGATTTCCTTTGGGCTCGGTGATAGAGTAAAAAATGCGGAAAATCAGAGCAATTGGTATGCCTTTGCCAAGGAAGCAATCGAAGAAGAACAAGCCCTTTATGTAAAGGATAATCTGTTCCATTTTGCCAATCCACAAGGAAAAAATGAACAGGGAGAGACACTGGATACCTATAGTCCAGATGCTAATACGCTCTATGTTAGTCCTAGTTATTTGGAGAAGGAAAAGGTCGTGGTAGATGCTGAGACCAAACAGAAGTTAGCCCATCTCCAAAAAGGTGAGTTTGTCCTCTTGCTCCCAGAACATTTGCGCTCTCAAGAAGAAGAACTAAAAAAAATCTTTGAAGAAAGATTGAGTTATTATGGAAAATCTGGTGAGGAGGCAAGTGCTCCTTTGGATTATGAGATGAAAGCGCACGTTAGTTATCTTTCAATGGGAGAAAAGCGATTTGTTTATAATAACGGTGAGAACCCCGTATCCACTCAGTATTTGACGGATCCGATTTTAGTGGTATTCACGCCGACTTCTACAGGTGATAGTTTTACATCCTTATCTAGTTGGTCTATCAATGCTGGTAAGAATATCTTTGTCAAAGGATATGAAGATGGGATTAAACTCTTGAAAAATGCAGGAATTTATGATCAAGTATCCTACCTCAAGGAGGGACGAAGTGTTTACCTCGCACGTTACTATGAGGTTCAAACACAAACTCTAACCCTTATTTTAGGAGCTATTATTGGAATCGCGAGTTCTTTGCTTCTCTTTTATTCTGTGAATCTTCTTTATTTTGAACAATTCCGTCGTGAGATTTTGATTAAACGAATTTCTGGTTTGCGATTTTTTGAAACGCACGCTCAGTATATGATTAGTCAATTTGCTAGTTTTGTATTCGGTGCGAGTCTCTTTATTTGGCGTAGTCGGGATGTGGTGATTGGATTGGTAACTTTATCGATCTTCCTCGTTAGTGCTATACTGACTCTCTACCGTCAAGCACAGAAAGAATCTCGTGTTTCTATGACCATTATGAAAGGAAAATAGGATGATTGAACTAAAGAATATATCTAAAAAATTTGGAAGCCGTCAGCTATTTTCAGATACTAATCTTCAATTTGAAGGTGGGAAAATTTATGCCTTAATCGGTACAAGTGGCTGTGGTAAGACAACCCTCTTGAATATGATTGGACGATTAGAGCCATATGACAATGGAGAAATTATCTATGATGGCACTTCTCTTAAGGACATCAAGCCTTCTGTTTTCTTTAGAGATTACTTAGGATACTTATTTCAAGATTTTGGCTTAATTGAAAGTCAAACCGTCAAAGAGAATCTCAATCTAGGTTTAGTTGGTAATAAGTTGAAAGAAAAAGAGAAAATCTCTTTGATGAAACAAGCTCTAAACCGTGTTAACCTCTCTTATTTAGATTTAAAGCAACCTATCTTTGAATTATCAGGAGGAGAAGCACAACGTGTTGCACTAGCGAAGATAATTTTAAAGGATCCACCTTTGATTCTCGCAGATGAACCAACCGCTTCCTTAGACCCCAAAAACTCTGAAGAATTACTTTCTATTCTAGAATCTTTAAAAAATCCGAATCGAACTATTATTATTGCGACCCACAATCCTCTGATTTGGGAACAAGTGGACCAAGTTATTCGAGTTACCGATTTATCACATAGATGATAAGAGAACATTAAGTTAGAAGAAAGAGTCACAAATACACTTTGTGGCTTTTTTATTTCCATAAAAATGGTAAAATAGTAGGAGTAGAAATGGAGTTTGAGACATGAAAGTAATCGATCAATTTAAAAATAAGAAAGTACTTGTTTTAGGTTTGGCTAAGTCTGGTGAGTCTGCAGCCCGTTTATTGGACAAGCTAGGTGCCATTGTGACAGTAAATGACAGCAAACCTTTTGAGGAAAATCCTGCTGCTCAAAGCTTGCTAGAAGAGGGAATCAAGGTTGTCACTGGTGGGCATCCTTTGGAATTGTTGGATGAAGATTTCGCTCTGATGGTGAAAAATCCAGGTATTCCGTATAGCAATCCCATGATTGAAAAGGCATTGGCAAAGGGAATTCCAGTCTTGACTGAGGTGGAGTTGGCTTACTTGATCTCGGAAGCGTCAATTATCGGTATTACAGGCTCAAATGGGAAAACAACCACAACGACTATGATTGGGGAAGTTTTGACTGCTGCCGGTCAACATGGTCTCTTGTCAGGGAACATCGGCTATCCTGCCAGTCAAGTGGCTCAAACTGCAACAGCCAAGGACACACTTGTCATGGAACTTTCTTCTTTCCAACTGATGGGTGTTCAAGAATTTCATCCTGAGATTGCGGTTATTACCAACCTCATGCCCACTCATATCGACTACCATGGTTCTTTTGAGGCCTATGTGGCAGCTAAGTGGAATATCCAAAATAATATGACAGCAGCTGATTTCCTTGTCTTGAACTTTAACCAAGACTTGGCAAAAGAATTGGCTACCAAAACACAGGCTACTGTTGTACCATTTTCAACAAAGGAAAAGGTTGATGGGGCCTATTTGGAAAATGGTCAACTCTACTTCCGTGGGGAAGTGGTCATGACAGCTAGTGAAATCGGTGTTCCAGGTAGCCACAATGTGGAAAATGCCCTTGCGACCATTGCAGTAGCCAAGCTACGTGGTGTAGATAACCAAATCATCAAGGAAACTCTTTCAGCCTTTGGTGGTGTCAAGCACCGTCTCCAGTTTGTGGATGAAATCAAGGGGGTCAAATTCTATAACGATAGCAAGTCAACCAATATCTTGGCTACTCAAAAAGCCTTGTCAGGATTTGACAATAGTAAGGTCATCTTAATTGCAGGTGGTTTGGACCGTGGGAATGAGTTTGACGAATTGGTTCCAGATATTACTGGGCTCAAGAAGATGGTCATCCTCGGTCAGTCTGCAGAACGTATCAAACGGGCAGCAGAGAAGGCTGGTGTGGCTTATGTGGATGCGATAGATATTGCTGATGCGACCCGTAAGGCTTATGAGCTCGCGACAGAAGGAGATGTGGTTCTCCTAAGTCCTGCCAATGCTAGCTGGGATATGTATGCTAACTTTGAAGTACGTGGCGACCTCTTTATCGACACAGTAGCGGAGTTAAAGGAATAATATGAAAAAAATTGTCTTTACAGGTGGGGGGACGGTTGGACATGTCACCCTCAATCTTTTGTTAATGCCTAAGTTCATCGAAGACGGCTGGGAAGTTCACTATATTGGTGATAAACACGGAATAGAACACCAAGAAATCCTCAAGTCAGGTTTGGATGTTACCTTCCACTCCATTGCGACTGGGAAGTTGCGCCGCTATTTTTCTTGGCAAAATATGCTGGACGTGTTTAAAGTTGGTTGGGGAATTGTCCAATCGCTCTTTATCATGTTACGACTTCGTCCACAGGCTCTTTTTTCTAAGGGAGGATTTGTGTCTGTGCCACCGGTTATCGCAGCACGTGTGTCAGGAGTACCTGTTTTTATTCACGAATCGGACCTGTCTATGGGCTTGGCCAATAAAATTGCCTATAAATTTGCGACTAAGATGTATTCAACCTTTGAGCAGGCTGCTAGTCTTTCAAAAGTTGAGCATGTGGGAGCAGTAACAAAGGTTTCAGATCAAAAAACTTCAGAACCAGATGAATTGGTGGATATCCAAACCCACTTTGATCCTAAATTGCCAACTGTATTGTTTGTGGGTGGTTCTGCAGGAGCTCGTGTATTTAACCAATTAGTGACAGACCATAAAAAAGAGTTGACAGAGCGCTACAATATTATCAATTTAACTGGAGATTCAAGCCTCAATGAGTTGAGTCAAAATCTCTTTCGTGTTGATTATGTGACAGATCTCTATCAACCCTTGATGGAGATGGCAGATGTGGTGGTAACGCGTGGCGGTGCCAATACGATTTTTGAGCTCTTGGCCATGGCGAAACTCCATCTCATCGTACCATTGGGTCGTGAAGCAAGTCGAGGAGACCAGATTGAAAATGCAGCCTACTTTGTTAAGAAAGGCTATGCAGAAGAACTTCAAGAAAGTGACTTGACCTTGGAAAGCTTGGAGGAAAAACTCAGTCACTTGCTTAGTCACAAGTATCAGTACCAAGCTAGCATGAAGGCATCAACTGAATTGAAATCTCTTGCGGATTTTTACGATCTACTAAGAAAAGACCTAGCATAAGGAATATCAATGTCAAAGGATAAGAACAAAGAATCAAACCAGAAGCAAGAATTGTCTGAATGGCAGAAACGAAACCAGGAATACCTGAAAAAAAAGGCTGAGGAAGAAGCTGCCCTAGCTGAGGAGAAGGAAAAGGAAAAACAAGCTCGAATGGGGAAAAACTCTAAGTCGTTAGAGGAAAGTAAGAAGTCATCAAGTGATTCCGACCAGAACAAAACTGTTCCAGACGAAGAACCATCCGAAAAAGAAGAAAAATCTCAAAAGGATGCCCCTAAAGTCAAAGAGGAAAAAGAGAAGAAGAAAAAAGAAAAACCAGAGAAACCAGAAAAACCTGCCAAGCCTAAAATTGCGCCTGTTCATATTTGGCGAGCTGTGAGTATCTTGGTACCCAGTGTCCTGGTCCTCCTTCTTTCAGTCTATCTGTTGACTCCACTTTCGACCATCAAAAATATCGAGGTTAAGGGAAATAGTAACACGCAGGCGTATGACATCAAACAGGCTTCTGGAATTCAAGACAGCGACTATACCTTAGCTCTATTGTTGGATAAGGAAACATACGCTGAGCGAATCAAGTCGAATCATTGGATAGAATCGGCGAAGATTAACTATCAATTTCCGACTAACTTTACGATTGAGGTTAAGGAGTTTGATATTGTCGGTTATTATGTGTCTGGTGAAGAGTATTATCCAATTCTTTCTAGTGGTGCGGTTGAGTCAACTCCTGTAAATCGCTTAAACTTGCCTGAGACTTATCTGACAGTTACCTTTAATGATGAGCAGCAGGTGAAAGAGCTGATCACAGGATTATCTACTATCAGTGAGGATATCAAGAGTCAAATCCAGAAAATCGAATTAGCTCCGAGCAAGGCAACAGCAGATCTTTTAAAAATTACTATGCTGGACACAGATGAGATTTTGGTTCCCTTGTCAGAATTGAGTAAGAAATTGCCTTATTACAGCAAAATCAAGCCACAATTGACAGAACCGAGTGTAGTCGATATGGAGGCTGGAGCGTACAGCTATACCATAGCGGATAAATTGATAGAAGAGGCTGAGGAAAAAGCCAAACAAGAGGCCAAGGAAGCTGAGAAGAAAAAACAGGAAGAAGAAAAGAAAAAACAAGAAGAACAGGGAAGTCAAACGAGCCAGCAATCACAGAGTCGTTAGACTAACTTTTCCTCTTGATTTTGAATGGTATAGAAGTCCAGTTTCGAGTTTTTGCTTGACAAGTCCTACTATAAATAATAGAATAGAAAAAAACCTTTAAAGCAGTCCAGAGAGGCAGCTAAGGTTAGACGGTGAAAGGGTGGAGACTACCCATTTTTCGTGGAACCTTGCTGTTGGCAGGTTCCTTTTTTCGTGGTTTGTTTTTAACCATACTCTCTTGCTCGTAAAGGTAAAAGGAGAAAGGTATGCGTGAACATCGTCCAGTTATTGCTCTTGATTTTCCTAGTTTTGAGGCAGTCAAGGAATTTTTATCTCTTTTCCCAGTAGAAGAAAGTCTTTATCTAAAAGTGGGAATGGAGCTTTATTATGCGGAGGGTCCAGAAGTTGTCCGCTATTTGAAATCATTGGGACATAGTGTCTTTCTGGATCTCAAGCTACATGACATTCCAAATACAGTAAAATCTGCCATGAAGGTCTTATCTCAGCTTGGTGTAGACATGACCAATGTTCATGCTGCTGGTGGTGTAGAGATGATGAAGGCTGCGCGTGAAGGTCTGGGGACACAAGCCAAATTGATCGCTGTGACCCAGCTTACATCAACGTCGGAAAGCCAGATGCAGGATTTTCAAAATATTCAAACCAGTCTGCAAGAGTCTGTGATTCACTATGCCAAGAAGACAGCTGGAGCAGGCTTGGATGGTGTCGTTTGCTCGGCCCAGGAAGTGCAACTCATCAAGCAGGCCACCAATCCAGATTTTATCTGTCTGACACCTGGTATTCGTCCAGCGGGAGCTGCGGCTGGAGACCAAAAACGCGTCATGACACCTGCTGACGCCTATCAAATCGGTAGTGACTATATCGTAGTGGGACGTCCCATTATCCAAGCTGAGGATCCTGTTGTAGCTTATCATGCTATCAAGGATGAATGGAACCAAGACAGAAATTAAAGAAATAGATTATAAAAACAAAAGGAGAATACTATGACACTTGCTAAAGATATCGCTAGCCACCTCTTGAAAATCCAAGCCGTTTACCTCAAACCAGAGGAGCCTTTCACTTGGGCATCTGGTATCAAGTCACCGATTTATACTGACAACCGTGTGACGCTTGCCTATCCAGAAACTCGTAGCTTGATTGAAAATGGTTTTGTGGAAGCTATTAAAGCAGAATTTCCAGAAGTAGAAGTGATTGCAGGAACTGCGACAGCAGGAATTCCACACGGAGCTATCATCGCTGACAAGATGAACTTGCCTTTTGCCTACATCCGCAGCAAACCAAAAGACCACGGAGCTGGTAACCAAATCGAAGGCCGTGTAGCTCAGGGGCAAAAGATGATTGTTGTTGAAGACCTCATTTCAACGGGTGGTTCAGTTCTTGAAGCCGTAGCAGCCGCTAAACGTGAAGGAGCCGATGTTCTTGGTGTCGTAGCGATTTTCAGCTATCAATTGCCAAAAGCAGATAAGAATTTTGCGGAAGCTGGTGTGAAATTGGTGACACTTTCAAACTACAGTGAGCTGATCCACCTAGCCCAAGAAGAAGGTTATATCACGCCAGAAGGACTCGCTCTCCTAAAACGCTTTAAAGAAGACCAAGAAAATTGGCAAAACGCTTAAAAGTAGAAAATCAGGTAGTCACCAGGCTTATCTGATTTTTTGCATATAGGCAATAAAACTATGATTCCTAAAGGTAAAGATGAATATAGGATAATGGTAGAATGAGAGTCCTCTCTTTTTTGAGGGCATATTCAGATAATCAGTTTGAAATTTCCAGACAAATTTTTTGAAAGGAACCTGAAAAAGAGTTAAGATAGTTTATGTAAGAAAAAGTAAACGCTTACTTAACAAGGAGGACACTTTATGTCATACAAAACAAGCAATGCAGAAGGACCTGTAGATTTTATTAATACTTATGATTTGGAGCCAATGGCGCAGCAAGTTATTCCTAAAGCAGCATTTGGCTATATCGCTAGTGGGGCGGAAGATACTTTCACTTTACGTGAGAATATTCGTGCCTTTAACCACAAACTCATCGTTCCGCATACTCTTTGTGATGTTGAAAATCCAAGTACAGAGATTGAATTTGCAGGTGAAAAATTATCTTCACCCATCATTATGGCGCCTGTTGCGGCTCATAAATTAGCAAATGAACAGGGTGAAGTGGCGACTGCGCGTGGTGTGCATGAGTTTGGTTCTCTTTACACAACTAGCTCTTACTCTACTGTAGATCTTCCAGAAATTACAGAAGCCCTTCAAGGGACACCTCACTGGTTCCAATTTTATTTTAGTAAGGATGACGGGATCAACCGCCATATCATGGACCGTGTGAAGGCTGAAGGCTACAAAGCGATTGTCTTGACGGCGGATGCAACTGTAGGGGGCAATCGTGAGGTCGACAAGCGCAATGGTTTTGTCTTCCCCGTTGGTATGCCAATTGTTGAGGAATACCTGCCAGAAGGTGCTGGTAAATCAATGGACTTTGTTTACAAATCAGCCAAACAACGCTTGTCTCCACGCGATGTAGAATTTATCGCTGCATACTCAGGACTTCCTGTGTATGTCAAGGGGCCACAATGCCGTGAGGACGTTGAACGCTCTCTTGCCGCAGGTGCTTCTGGTATCTGGGTAACCAACCACGGTGGCCGCCAAATCGACGGTGGGCCAGCGGCCTTTGACTCACTTCAAGAAGTCGCTGAAGCAGTTGATAAACGAGTACCAATTGTCTTTGACTCTGGTGTTCGTCGCGGTCAGCACGTCTTTAAAGCTTTGGCTTCAGGTGCAGACCTAGTGGCTATTGGGCGCCCTGTTATCTATGGCTTGGCCCTTGGTGGTAGTGTTGGTGTGCGTCAAGTCTTTGAACACTTGAATGCAGAATTGAAGACAGTCATGCAGTTATCTGGAACTCAGACTATTGAAGATGTCAAACACTTCAAACTTCGTCACAACCCATACAACCCAACCTTCCCAGTTGACCCACGTGACTTGAAATTGTATTGATAAGTAAGACGGCCTCCACCTGATGTGGGGGTTTTTCTTCGTGTATAGAAAGATTAAATCGTTATCAGAAACTATATAAATATATTTTCCAGTCAAATATCTTGCTAGGGCTTTCAAATTCTGTTATACTGGTCCAGTAATAAAATAATAAAGACATTTGGGGTGCTTTAGGCTGAGATGATACCCATTGAACCTGATACAGTTAAGACTGGCGAAGGGAAATGTGAAAAGGTTTTTTTCGTATGTTGAAGGAAACTGTCTAATCTTGTAAGGTAAACTCTAATTCTTAATTGTAATTGGGGTTTTTTTGTCTATATAAACTGGATAGGCTTGTTTAGGTAGCTCTCTGTAAATGCCCTCAATTTTCTTTAAAAGGATCAAGTGAAACTAGGATTTTGCTTGGTATCTCTTGGTGTTTTATTAATTACTAAGGAGTAAAGATAGGAGAAGTAAATATGGAAACACAAGACTATGCATTTCAGCCAGGTTTGATTGTTGGAGAATTATTAAAAAGCAGTCAGAAGGATTGGCAGGCTGCAATCAATCATCGTTTTGTCAAGGAACTTTTTGCAGGAACAATTGAGAATAATGTCTTAAAAGAATACCTAATTCAAGATTATCACTTCTTTGATGCCTTCTTATCCATGCTGGGTGCCTGCGTAGCCCACGCAGACCAGCTTGAATCCAAGCTTCGTTTTGCCAAGCAACTAGGTTTTCTTGAAGCAGATGAAGACGGCTATTTCCAAAAGGCTTTCAAAGAGTTAAAAGTAGCAGAGAATGAATATATAGAAGTGACTTTGCACCCTATAACAAAAGCCTTTCAGGAGCTAATGTATTCTGCTGTGTCTTCATCAGACTATGCCCATCTTTTGGTCATGCTGGTCATTGCAGAAGGTCTCTATTTAGACTGGGGTTCTAAAGATTTGGCACTACCTGAAGCCTATATTCATTTGGAATGGATCAATCTCCACAGAGGTCCTTTCTTTACAGAGTGGGTTCAATTTCTGGTTGACGAACTCAATCGTGTCGGGAAAGGTAGAGAAGATTTGACAGAATTTCAGCAACGCTGGAATCAAGCAGTTGCTTTAGAATTAGCCTTTTTTGATATTGGTTATGAATTATAGGACAGATTCAATACTTTTATGTAGATTAAAAGAATTAACAAACAAACTATATAAATATATTTTCCGGTCAAATATCTTGCTAGGGCTTTCAAATTCTGTTATACTGGTCCAGTAATAAAATAATAAAGACATTTGGGGTGCTTTAGGCTGAGATGATACCCATTGAACCTGATACAGTTAATACTGGCGAAGGGAAATGTGAAAAGGTTTTTTCGTATGTCGAAAAGAACTGTCTAATCTTGTAAGGTAAACTCTAATTCTCGTTTGTAATTGGAGTTTTTTTGTTTATCAAAAGAGGATAGGCTTGACGGCAAGCCTTTTGGTAGCTCTACTTGAATGCCCCACTTTTCTTTTAAAAAGGAGTTTTTTATGTTGAAAAAATGGCAGTTAAAAGATGTTATCTTGCTTGCTTTCTTATCTATCTTTTTTGGTGGCGTTTTTGTGGGTTCAGGTTATCTGTTTGATATTCTCACACTAATCTTAGCCCCTCTTGGTTTGCAGGCCTTTGCCAATGAAATCCTCTTTGGTCTCTGGTGTATGGCTGCGCCCATTGCGGCCATCTTTGTTCCAAGAGTCGGAAGTGCGACGATTGGAGAAGTGCTTGCTGCGCTTGCTGAAGTCCTTTATGGTAGCCAATTCGGTCTAGGCGCTCTGTTGTCTGGCTTGGTTCAAGGTTTGGGAAGTGAATTTGGCTTTCTTGTGACCAAGAATCGTTATGAAAGTTGGCTCTCTCTAACTGCTAATAGTATTGGGATTACCCTTTTTAGCTTTGTCTATGAATACTTTAAATTAGGTTACTATGCCTTCTCCCTTCCTTTTGTCCTTTCCTTGCTGGTGGTGCGTTTTATTTCCGTCTTTTTCTTCTGTACCATCTTGGTTCGTGCCATTGTCAAACTCTACCATCAGTTTGCAGCTGGAGGAAAGGCATAGATGGGCCTGGAATTAAGAGGGATTCAATCCCCAATCTTTTCGGAACCGATTGATTTTACTTTTCATGAGCAAGCCTTTACCTTGTTAGTTGGGAGCAGTGGTTCAGGAAAATCCAGCCTCTTTCAAGTCATTGCCCAAGTCAGTTCTCTTCCCTATAGTGGTCAAGTCCTGATAGATGGGACCCAGGTCAGTCAGCTTTCTATCGTCAAACGTGTCCAGACGGTTGGCATTCTCTTTCAAAATCCCAATCATCAATTTACCATGGAGAACTTGTTTGAGGAGCTGATTTTTACCCTGGAGAATATCGGCCATCCCGTTCAGGAAATTGATTCTAAAATAGCAGAGGTTGTCCAGCAATGTCGCTGCAAGGCGATTTTGCACCGTCCAATTCATCACTTATCAGGTGGGGAAAAGCAAAAGGCTGCTTTGGCTGTTCTCTTTGCTATGAATCCTAGGGTCTATCTCTTGGATGAGCCCTTCGCTTCCATTGACCGCAAGAGTAGGATAGAGATATTGGAGATTCTAAAAGAGTTGGTCTCTGATGGGAAGACAGTTATCCTGTGCGACCATGATTTAACGGACTATGAAGTCTATATCGACCATATGGTGGAGCTAAGAGATGGCCAACTAAGGGAAGTGTTTCAAATCCCTACCTCTGAGATGACAAAGGTTGCTTCAAAGGAAGTTGCTTCTAGTCCAGAACTATTCCATATGGATAGAACGACTTGTGAGCTGGATAAGCGCTCCCTCTTTTCAATTGCGGATTTTACATTCTACCAAGGAATTTCCTGTATCTTGGGTGACAATGGTGTCGGGAAATCAACCCTCTTTCGCTCTATTCTTCAATTTCAAAAGTATAAAGGGTGCATTACTTGGAAGGGGAAAGTCCTGAAAAAGAAAAAAAGTCTGTATCGTGATCTGACAGGTGTTGTTCAGGAAGCTGAGAAGCAGTTTATCCGAGTTAGTCTGAGAGAGGAACTGCAATTAGATAGTCCAGACTCTGAAAGAAATCAACGGATTCTCCAAGCTTTACGATATTTTAATCTGGAGCAGGCGCTTGATAGGAGTCCCTATCAATTAAGTGGTGGCCAGCAAAAGATTCTTCAGCTGCTGACCATCTTGACTAGTAAGGCCTCTGTGATCTTGCTAGATGAACCTTTTGCAGGTTTGGATGATAGAGCTTGCCATTATTTTTGTCAGTGGATTGTGGAGGAGAGAAATCAAGGAAGAAGTTTTCTGATCATTAGCCATCGTTTAGATCCCTTGATCTCTGTGGTTGATTATTGGATTGAGATGACTAGTCAGGGTCTCAGTCATGTGAAAGAAGTGACAATTACCAAACCACTCACATCTCAGAGTAGCAATATTCAAGGGGAGGTGAGATAGTATGATCAAAGTAGCAACCCAGACACCGATTATCAGTCTCTTCTTGCTGATTTTATCCTTGGAAACATCTTTCATTCCTTCGATTGCTCTGAATCTTTCGGTAGTCGCATTTTGTATTCTCTTTATGCTCTATTACCGTCGATTTAAAATGCTGGCTTGGATGCTTGTGCTCGCCCTTTTACCATCTTTTGCCAACTATTGGGCAATTCAGTTACATGGGGATGCTTCGCAGGCAGTGATGCTTGGAACGAGGGCCTTTGTGACCGTTTGTATTGGTCTTGTCTTTGTTTCCTCTATTTCCCTAAAAGAGCTTCTTTTGTACTTAGCTCAAAAGGGGTTATCACGGTCTTGGGCTTATGCCTTGATTGTGGTATTTAATTCCTTTCCCCTTATTCAGAAAGAAATCAAGTCCCTCAAAGAAGCTTGCCTATTACGTGGTCAAAAACTGCATGTTTGGTCGCCCTTGATTTACAGCAAGGTTCTGATGACGGTCTTTAGATGGCGCCATCTTTACCTGAGAGCTCTATCGGCGCATGGATATGACGAACATGCACAGGTGGAGAATAGTTATCGGACTTTTTATATTTCTAAAAAAACAAAATTAATCTACCTACTTTTCTTTTTATTGATTCAAACCGGTTTATTTTTATAAAGGAGTTATTATGGAATTTACAGATATTGCGATGGAATTATCCAGGGAAGTTTGGCAGGCTTCCTTTCATCACCCATTTGTATTACAGTTACAAGAGGGAACGTTAGAACCTTCTATTTTCCGCTATTACCTGATTCAGGATGCCTACTATCTGAAGTCTTTTTCAGAAGCCTATCACCTCTTGGCTGATAAGACTTCAAACGAGGAAATGAAAAAACTCTTGAAACAAAATGCCCAGAGTCTAGTGGATGGTGAGTTGTTTATCCGCCAACAATTTTTCAAGGAATTAGGAATCAGCGACCAGGAAATGGACGAGCAACCGATCGCTCCAACCTGTTATCATTACATTTCGCATATTTATCGACAGTTTGCAGAGTCAAACTTGGGCATTGCTTTTGCTAGTTTGCTTCCATGTCCTTGGTTATACCATGATTTGGGCAAGGCACTTAATCGCAAACCATCCCCAAATCCTCTTTATCAACAGTGGATTGAAACCTATATCACCGATGAGTTAGAACAACAGATTAAAGAGGAAGAAGAGCTGGTTAATCAACTCTATCGAGAAAGCAATGAGACGGACAAACAAAAAATGCTAGAGGCCTTCCATCGAAGTGTCCATATGGAAGCCAAGTTTTGGGAGATGGCTTACCAACATCAAACCTGGACAAGTGATTTGCAGTCCTTAGAAAAAGAGAAGAAATAGAAAATGAGAAACCACCAACTACAAGTTCACAAATTAACCATTTTATCCATGATGATTGCTCTTGACGTAGTTCTTACACCCATCTTTCGAATTGAAGGGATGGCACCGATGTCCAGTGTAGTCAACATTCTTGCAGGAATTTTGATGGGACCTGTTTATGCCTTGGTCATGGCTACAGTCACAGCCTTTATCCGTATGTCTACTCAAGGCATTCCGCCTTTGGCCCTAACAGGAGCTACCTTTGGAGCCCTCCTTGCAGGTCTCTTTTATAAGTACGGTAGAAAATTTTACTTTTCTGCCCTAGGAGAAATCTTGGGAACGGGGATAATCGGTTCCATTGTTTCCTATCCTGTCATGGTTCTCTTTACCGGATCTGCGGCCAAGCTCAGCTGGTTTATCTACACCCCTCGATTTTTCGGAGCAACCTTGATCGGTACAGCCATAGCTTTCCTCGCCTTTCGATTTTTGATCAAGCAGGAATTCTTTAAAAAAGTGCAGGGATATTTCTTTGGAGAAAGGATAGAATGATGCAGAAATTGACAAATCCTTTCCCTCTGGCAACCAGTTCCTTGATTCACTGTATTACCAATGAGATTTCTTGTGAGATGCTGGCCAACGGCATTTTGGCTCTGGGATCTAAACCAGTCATGGCAGATGACCCTCGTGAGGTTCTTGATTTTACTAAGCAAAGTCAGGCTCTCTTCATCAATTTGGGGCATTTGTCAGCTGAGAAGGAAAAAGCAATCCGTATGGCAGCTACTTATGCAAACCAAGCTTCTCTCCCAATGGTAGTAGATGCGGTTGGCGTTGCGGCTTCCCCCATTCGTAAGGGACTAGTCAGAGATCTTTTTGAATACAAGCCCACGGTCCTTAAAGGAAATATGTCAGAAATCCGAAGCCTTGTTGGTTTAAAGCACCACGGAGTTGGGGTTGATGCTAGTGCTAAAGATCAAGAAACTGAGGATCTGCTTCAAGTCTTGAAAGACTGGTGTCAGACCTATCCTGGTATGTCGTTCCTAGTCACTGGCCCCAAGGATCTCATCGTTTCGGAGAACCAGGTTGCTGTATTGAGGAATGGCTGTGCAGAATTGGACTGGATAACAGGGACAGGAGACCTGGTCGGAGCCTTGACAGCCGTTTTTCTCAGCCAAGGAAAGACTGCTTTTGAAGCTTCTTGCCTAGCAGTTTCTTATCTCAATATCGCTGCTGAGAGAATAGTTGTTCAAGGAATGGGATTGGAAGATTTTCGATATCAAGTTCTCAATCAACTCTCTCTCCTAAAAAGAGACGAAAATTGGCTAGAAGCCATCAAAGGAGACTTTTATGAATAGAGAAGCACTTAGACTGTATCTAGTAACCAATCGCTACCAAGATTCCTTGGAAAGCTTTCTTGAAAAAGTCGAGACGGCCTGCCGTTCAGGTGTTACCATCATCCAATTACGAGAAAAAAATCTCACCACCAATCAATACTATCAACTGGCAAAACAAGTCAAGGAAATAACAGATGCCTACCAAGTACCCTTAATTATCGATGATCGGTTGGATATCTGTCTTGCAGTCGATGCTGCAGGTTTGCATATTGGCGACGATGAACTACCAGTTTCGGTTGCCCGCAAAGTCTTGGGTCCTGAAAAAATCCTCGGTGTCACTGCTAAAACGGTTAAAAGAGCTCTCGAAGCAGAAACATCGGGTGCGGATTACTTGGGAACAGGAGCCATTTTCCCGACTACGACCAAGGAAAATGCGCCTATCACCCTGATTTCAACCTTGAAAACAATTTGCCAAACGGTCGCCATTCCAGTAGTTGCTATCGGAGGCCTGACGTCAGAGAATATTGACCAACTTATCGGCACGGGTATAGCTGGAGTAGCTGTCGTACGTGATTTGATGCAGGCAGAAGATATTGAGGCGAAAACACAAGCCTTTTTAACAAAGCTAGATGACATTGTTTCCTAATCAAAAACTCTCTAATTCCCTTAAAGTAGGAGCTAGAGAGTTTTTTTCTTAATCTTTAAAAGTTGTATGATTGACTGGTCCAGAACCATGTCCGAGTTGAGGAGCGTCTTGGATGGCTTTTGTGATAAAGGCCTTGGCCTTATCAACTGCCTGGTAAAGACTTCTGCCCTTGGCTAGTTCAGCTGTAATCACTGCAGCAAAGGTACATCCAGTACCATGGGTGTGACAGGTTTGAATTCTTGGGCTTTCCCAGACAAATTGCTCCTCCTTGGTAAAGAGGAAATCCTTTGCACCACCTTCAAGATGGCCACCTTTGATAACAACAGACTGAGGACCAAATTCTTTTAAAATCAGGCGACCAGCACGCTGCATGTCTTCTGGATCATGAATCGAAAAACCAACAATCTCTTCTGCCTCAGGAAGATTGGGAGTGATAATGGTTGCAAGGGGAAGCAGGTTTGTTTTTAGGAAGCTTCTCGCACTGGTATCAATCAGGGTATCACCGCTTGTTGCGACCATAACAGGGTCAAGGACATAGGGGCAGTCCATTTTTTTAAGGTAGGGTTGGATGATCTCCATGATCTCAGTAGTTGCCAACATACCAGTTTTTACAGCCTGAGGTTTGATATCCGAAAAGACACTCTCCAATTGAGCTTCCAGCATTTGGTTGGAGACGTGCTCGATTAGCTGAACGCCTCTGGTATTTTGAGCGACAAGGCTGGTGACAACGGCCATTCCATAGACATCTCTAGCTTGGAATGACTTTAAATCAGCCATAATGCCAGCACCGCCACTAGGGTCAGTCCCTGCAATGGTTAGAGCAACGGGTAAATAAGTCATCTAAAACCTCCCAACCAACTGAAGTTTGTATTCTTAAGAACAAGCTAGTCTGTTTGAGGAAAGTAATAGAAGACCAGCTAGTCCTCATCATCATTTCCACTTCCATCAGCTAGCATTACCTAGATTGAGTCAAAGGGATCTAACAGTTGTTAATCTCAGCTTTACGCACCCCTAGTGGTTGTTTTCTTTTTTCTACAGTATAGCATATTTTTATAGTTTATATAGTGAAATTTGACTGCAAATCTCTCATCAAATGCTTAAAATTCTATTTTTCAAAGAAAAGATTAATTTTATAATTGACAAATGTAGATTTTCGGAGTATACTAATAACTGTAATCGACAAATGTAGATTTAGGAGGTGTGATTATGCAGATTTCAGATGCAGAATGGCAGGTTATGAAGATTGTTTGGATGCAGGGAGAACAGACCAGCACGGATTTGATCAGGGTTCTGGCAGAGCGGTTTGACTGGTCCAAGTCTACAGTTCAAACCCTTTTGGCTCGCCTGGTTGAGAAAGAGTGCTTGACCAGGAAAAAAGAGGGCAAGTCCTTTATTTATTCAGCCCTTTTAACTCTGGATCAAAGTCGAGACTTGCTTGTCCAAGATATCAAAGACAAGGTTTGTTCTCGTAGGATGAAACAGTTAGTGGCTGATTTGATTATGGAATGTGATTTTACTCAGGCTGATTTGGCAGACTTGGAAACTGTGATTTCTGAGAAAAAAGCCAGCGCAGTTGCTGAAGTCAAATGTAATTGTATGTAAAGGAGATGTCATGTTAAATAGTATTGTAACCATTATTTGTATTGCCCTTATCGCGTTTATCTTGTTTTGGTTTTTCAAAAAGCCTGAAAAATCTGAACAAAAGGCCCAGCAAAAAAAGGGTTACCAAGAGATTCGAGTGGAGGTCAAAGGGGGCTATACGCCTGAGTTGATTATTCTCAAGAAATCAGTGCCAGCACGCATTATCTTTGACCGTAAGGACCCTTCACCCTGTCTGGATCAGATTGTTTTTCCGGACTTTGGTGTACATGCGGACCTGCCTATGGGTGAAGAGTATGTAGTGGAAATCACACCTGAAGAATCAGGAGAGTATGGTTTCTCTTGTGGTATGAATATGATGCACGGTAAGATGATTGTAGAATAGGAGAATGAGATGACTGAAATTGTAAAAGCAAGTCTTGAAAATGGTGTTCAAAAAATCCGTATCACGGCAGACAAAGGCTACCATCCAGCCCATATTCAGCTTCAAAAAGGAATTCCCGCTGAAATTACCTTTCATCGTACAACTCCTTCAAACTGTTATAAGGAAATTCTGTTTGAAGAAGAAGGCATCTTGGAACCAATCGGCGTAGATGAAGAGAAGACAATTCGTTTTACACCTCAAGAATTGGGTGAGCATGAATTCTCATGTGGTATGAAGATGCAAAAGGGAAGTTATACAGTCGTTGAGAAGACTCGAAAATCTTTGTCACTTTTGCAACGTTTTTGGATTACTAGCATCTTTACCCTGCCTCTTGTTTTCCTCATGATTGGGATGTTGACAGGGACTATCAGTCATCCAGTTATGCATTGGGGCACCTTTTTAGCCACAACACCTATCATGCTAGTGGCTGGTGGTCCTTATATTCAGAGTGCTTGGGCCAGCTTTAAAAAGCACAATGCAAATATGGATACCTTGGTGGCACTTGGAACTCTAGTAGCCTATCTCTATAGCCTAGTTGCTCTCTTTGCTGGTCTCCCTGTTTACTTTGAAAGTGCTGGATTTATCCTCTTCTTCGTTCTTTTGGGAGCCGTTTTTGAGGAAAAAATGCGGAAAAATACTTCCCAAGCTGTAGAGAAACTACTGGACTTGCAAGCTAAAACAGCAGAAGTCTTGCGTGATGACCGCTATGTTCAAGTCCCCTTGGAGCAAGTCAAGGTAGGTGATCTGATTCGAGTGCGTCCCGGTGAAAAGATTGCGGTTGATGGTGTTGTAGTCGAAGGTGTGTCCAGTATTGACGAATCCATGGTGACAGGTGAAAGCCTGCCGGTAGACAAAACAGTTGGAGATACCGTCATTGGCTCCACCATCAATAATAGTGGAACACTGGTTTTCAAAGCAGAAAAAGTTGGTTCAGAGACTGTTTTGGCACAGATTGTAGACTTTGTGAAGAAAGCCCAGACCAGCCGCGCACCGATTCAGGACTTGACGGATAAGATTTCAGGGATTTTTGTCCCAGCAGTTGTCATTTTAGCGATTTTAACTTTTTGGATTTGGTTTGTCTGGCTTGGGGCTAGCTTTGTGGCCTCTCTTCTTTATGGGGTAGCAGTTCTGATTATCGCCTGCCCTTGTGCCTTGGGACTTGCAACACCAACAGCCCTCATGGTGGGGACTGGTCGTAGTGCCAAAATGGGTGTTCTCCTCAAGAATGGAACCGTCTTACAGGAAATCCAGAAAGTCCAAACTCTCGTCTTTGATAAGACAGGAACTTTGACGGAAGGAAAACCAGTAGTCACTGATATCATTGGCGACGAGACAGAAGTACTTGGCTTAGCTGCCTCTTTAGAAGAAGCCTCTCAACACCCATTGGCTCAAGCTATTGTCAAGCGAGCGAGTGAAGCAGAACTTGAGCTTCATACTGTAGAAAATTTCCAAGCCTTGCACGGGAAAGGTGTTTCAGGGCAAATCAATGGGAAACAAGTCTTGCTTGGAAATGCTAAAATGCTAAATGGTATGGATATTTCGACCACTTATCAGGAGAAACTAGAAGAGCTGGAAAAAGAAGCTAAGACAGTTGTGTACTTGGCTGTTGACAATGAAATCAAAGGCTTGCTTGCCTTGCAAGATATTCCCAAGGAAAATGCCAAACTCGCCATCAATCAGCTGAAAAAACGTGGTCTCCGAACAGTTATGCTGACAGGAGATAATGCAGGTGTGGCGCGTGCCATTGCAGATCAGATCGGCATTGAAGAGGTCATTGCTGGTGTCTTGCCAGAAGAAAAAGCGCATGAAATCCATCAACTGCAAGAGGCTGGTAAAGTGGCCTTTATCGGAGATGGCATCAATGATGCGCCAGCCCTCAGTGTGGCGGATGTGGGGATTGCCATGGGTGCAGGAACCGATATTGCCATTGAGTCGGCAGGGATTGTTCTTACTCACAATGATTTGACAGGAGTTGTTCGTGCCTTTGATATGAGTAAGAAAACCTTTAATCGAATTCTGCTCAACCTCTTCTGGGCCTTTATCTACAATGTTATCGGAATTCCGATTGCAGCAGGAGTCTTTTCAGGAATTGGTCTCGTTCTCAATCCAGAACTGGCTGGTCTAGCCATGGCCTTTAGTTCTGTATCTGTATTAACCAGTTCACTCATGCTAAACTTTAGTAAAATAGACTAAAAGCGAGCTTGCTCGCTTTTTATACTCTTCGAAAATCTCTTCAAACCACGTCAGCTTTATCCACAACCTCAAAATAGTGTTTTGAGCAACCTGCGGCTAGCTTCCTAGTTTGCTCTTTGATTTTCATTGAGTATTATTATAAAACAGATATTAAAAACGTTTTCAAACTGTACTGTAATAGAGAATAAAAACTTCTGAGCACATTCTTAGGAGACCCAAAACAAATGTGGTAAAGTAGTAGAGTAAAAATTTGCTGAAACGTTTCCAATTAGTATATGAAAACGGATGAATCAAGTTTTAAAAATATTTGAAGGAGAGTTATCATTATGACTCAAGGGAAAATTACTGCATCTGCAGCAATGCTCAACGTATTGAAAACATGGGGCGTAGACACAATCTACGGTATCCCATCAGGAACACTCAGCTCACTCATGGACGCTTTGGCTGAAGACAAAGATATCCGCTTCTTGCAAGTTCGCCACGAAGAAACAGGTGCTCTTGCAGCGGTCATGCAAGCTAAATTCGGTGGCTCAATCGGGGTTGCAGTAGGTTCAGGTGGTCCAGGTGCGACTCACTTGATTAACGGTGTTTACGATGCAGCTATGGATAACACTCCATTCCTTGCTATCCTTGGATCACGTCCAGTTAACGAACTCAACATGGATGCCTTCCAAGAATTGAACCAAAACCCAATGTACAACGGTATCGCTGTCTACAACAAACGTGTAGCTTACGCTGAGCAATTGCCAAAAGTAATCGACGAAGCTTGCCGCGCTGCAGTTTCTAAAAAAGGTCCAGCTGTTGTTGAAATCCCAGTAAACTTCGGTTTCCAAGAAATCGACGAAAACTCTTACTACGGTTCAGGTTCATACGAACGTTCATTCATCGCTCCTGCTTTGAACGAAGTTGAAATCGACAAAGCTGTTGAAATCTTGAACAATGCTGAACGTCCAGTTATCTACGCTGGTTACGGTGGTGTCAAAGCTGGTGAAGTGATTACTGAATTGTCACGTAAAATCAAAGCACCAATCATCACAACTGGTAAAAACTTTGAAGCTTTTGAATGGAACTATGAAGGGTTGACAGGTTCTGCTTACCGTGTTGGTTGGAAACCAGCCAACGAAGTGGTCTTTGAAGCAGACACAGTTCTTTTCCTTGGTTCAAACTTCCCATTTGCTGAAGTTTACGAAGCCTTCAAGAACACTGAAAAATTCATCCAAGTTGACATCGATCCATACAAACTTGGTAAACGTCATGCCCTTGATGCTTCTATCCTTGGTGATGCAGGTCAAGCAGCGAAAGCAATCCTTGACAAAGTGAACCCAGTTGAATCTACTCCATGGTGGCGTGCAAACGTGAAGAACAACCAAAACTGGCGTGATTACATGAACAAACTCGAAGGTAAAACTGAGGGTGAGTTGCAATTGTACCAAGTTTACAATGCTATCAATAAACATGCTGATCAAGATGCTATCTACTCAATCGACGTAGGTGACACTACTCAAACATCTACTCGTCACCTTCATATGACACCTAAGAACATGTGGCGTACATCTCCACTCTTTGCGACAATGGGTATTGCCCTTCCTGGTGGTATCGCTGCTAAGAAAGACAATCCAGATCGCCAAGTATGGAACATCATGGGTGATGGTGCATTCAACATGTGCTACCCAGACGTTATCACAAACGTTCAATACGACCTTCCAGTTATCAACGTTGTCTTCTCAAATGGTAAATATGCCTTCATCAAGGACAAATACGAAGACACAAACAAACACTTGTTTGGTTGTGACTTCCCTAATGCTGACTATGCAAAAATCGCTGAAGCTCAAGGAGCTGTTGGATTTACAGTTGACCGTATCGAAGACATCGATGCAGTTGTTGCAGAAGCTGTTAAATTGAACAAAGAAGGTAAAACTGTTGTGATCGATGCTCACATCACTCAACACCGTCCACTTCCAGTAGAAGTACTTGAATTGGATCCAAAACTTCACTCAGAAGAAGCAATCAAAGCCTTCAAGGAAAAATACGAAGCAGAAGAACTCGTACCATTCCGTCTCTTCTTGGAAGAAGAAGGTTTGCAATCACGCGCAATTAAATAATTTCTCTCGTCGAAAATCAAATGTAAACTGTGTTATCTTCACCTTGCCGTACTTCAGTACTGCCTGCGGTTCGATGCCTTGTTTATTCTTTGATTTTCATAGAGTGGAACTTGAAAAGATCGGAGCAATCCGGTCTTTTTCTGGAGGATAATCAATGAATTTAAATCAATTAGATATTATCGTTTCAAATGTTCCCCAAGTCTGTGCTGACTTGGAGCGTCTTTTGGATAAAAAGGCTGATTATGCTGATGATGCTTTTGCTCAGTTTACGATTGGCAGTCATTGTCTCATGTTATCACAAAATCACCTGATTCCTTTGGACAATTTTCAGTCAGGAATCATTCTTCACATCGAGGTTGAGGATGTAGACCAGAACTATCAACGGTTGAAAGATCTTGGTATCACAGTTTTAAACGGCCCAGCTGTAACCGATTGGGGGACAGAATCCTTGCTTGTAAAAGGCCCTGCTGGCCTAGTGATTGATTTTTATCGTATGAAATAGGGCGCTTAATCATTTGAAGCTAACCATAATTATTCTTAATACAGAATGTGAGAATAGGAACTATTGAAAGATCGGAGCAATCCGGTCTTTTTCTGTTTCCTCTTTCTTATCACAAGATTGTGATAGTTTACATCTTCATAACAAAAGCTTCAAAGTCTTGATTGTTTTGAAGAAAGATTATAAAATATGATTCATAAAAATGAAAGAGGTTTTGAAAATGTCTGAAAAACAAATGAAAATTTTGGGCTGGGTAGCGACCTTCATGTCCGTTATGATGTATGTGTCTTACTTCCCACAAATCATGAACAACCTGGCTGGTCAAAAAGGAAACTTCATCCAACCCTTGGTCGCAGCCATCAACTGTAGCCTATGGGTTTACTACGGTCTTTTCAAGAAAGAAAGAGATATTCCCCTTGCGGCTGCTAATGCACCGGGTATCGTTTTTGGCCTAGTAACGGCTATCACGGCATTGATTTAAAAATAAGACTGGTCTCAGTCTTTTTTTGTACATAAAAATAGATTCTCAAGTAAAGGAAGTCTAATGAGAGTTGAGGAAAAAAGCCGTTGACAGCGAGCTTTCTGAGTGCTGCTTTAGAGGTTCCTCCATAAAGTAAAAGATTATTTCGTTACTATTTTTATAAAATCTTCTCCCTACTTTATAAGATGTGAAAAAGAGTTCAATTAGCGCTAGCTTTTTGCTATAATGAAGTGAGAAAAACAGACAGGAGAATAAGATGTCAGAACCATTATTTTTACAATCAGTTATGCAAGAAAAAATCTGGGGTGGAACCAAGCTACGTGATGAGTTTGGTTACGACATTCCAAGTGAAAAAATCGGAGAATACTGGGCTATCTCAGCCCACCCAAATGGTGTTTCTAAAGTTGCCAATGGTCGTTTTGAGGGAACAGACCTAGCTACTTTATATGCGGAACACCGTGAGTTGTTTGGCAATCGTCCAGAACCTGTATTTCCACTGTTGACTAAGATTCTAGATGCCAACGACTGGCTCAGTGTTCAAGTTCACCCAGACGATGCCTATGGACTAGAGCATGAAGGCGAGCTCGGAAAAACAGAGTGCTGGTACATCATCGCTGCGGATGAAGGTTCAGAGATTATCTACGGTCACAATGCCAAATCAAAAGAAGAACTCCGCCAGCAAATCGAGGACAAAAACTGGGATGCGCTGTTGACAAAAGTACCAGTTAAAGCTGGAGATTTCTTCTATGTACCAAGTGGTACCATGCACGCTATCGGGGCGGGTATCTTGATTCTTGAAACCCAGCAGTCTAGTGACACTACCTACCGTGTCTATGACTTTGACCGCAAGGACGACAAGGGCAACTTGCGTGAACTTCACCTTGAAAAATCCATTGATGTTCTAAATATTGGGGAGCCTGCTAATAGCCGACCTGTGACTGTCAAAGCTGATGACCTGCGTTCTACACTCCTCGTTTCCAGCGAGTTCTTCGCAGTTTACAAGTGGGAAATCACTGGCAAAGTTGACTTTGAAAAGACAGCTGACTACAGCCTGTTCAGTGTCTTAGCTGGTCAAGGCCAACTAACTGTTGACGGGAAAAACTATCCAATCCAAAAAGGCAGCCACTTTATCCTACCAAGTGATGTCGAAGCTTGGACCTTGGAAGGTCAAGGTTTGGAATTGATTGTTAGTCATCCATAAAAAAGAAAGGGCCTGAGTTTACTACTCAAGTCCTTTTTAATTACATAAATTGGGCGATGAAAACCACAATGATGATGATTGGAATGATGAAACGAAGAAGGAAGAGCCAGACTTGGAAAAGTCCCTGTTTCCATGCTCTTTCATCGAGATGGAGTTCCTCCATAGCAAGAGCCTTTTTAAAGATATAGCCAGTAAAAAGTGACAGACAGAGGGCTCCAAATGGCATGAGGAGATTGGAAACCAAGAAGTCCATAGCGTCAAAGAAGGTCTTCCCAAAGATGTGGACATCCGCCATAACACCGTAAGAAAGGGCTGAAGGAATACCAAAGATAAAGGTCAAGATCCCTAAAATAGCACTCCATTTAGCGCGCTTACTGTTGTCCTGATTGGTGATATTGCCCACATTGATTTCCAGCATCACGACAGAAGAAGTAACCGTCGCAAAGAGGAAGAGCAAGAGGAAGAGGATGTAGAAAATGGTTCCCAAAGGCATCTTGTCAAAGAGTTGAGGCAAGACGATGAAAAGGAGGCTTGGTCCCCCTTCAGACTGGATATTGAAGGCTGACATGGCTGGGAAAATGGCTAGTCCAGCCATGATGGATACTGAGATATTCATGGCTACGATGGAAATCCCTGACTGGACCAGATTGGTTTTCTTGTCCAAGTAGGAAGCATAGGTCAGCATGGCTGTAACCCCTAGTGAGAGGGCAAAGAAAGATTGTCCCAGAGCATAAAGGAGACCAGCGCTAGTTAGTTTTGAAAAGTCTGGTTTGAGGAAGTAGAGAACCCCTTCCATGGCGTTTGGCAAGCTGAGAGAGCGCCCGATGATGATAACAAAGATGATAAAGAGTAGCGGCATCATGACTTTTGAGGCTCTTTCAATCCCTTTTTGAACCCCACGTGATACAATAAAGATATTCAACAAGATAAAGGCAGCTTGTGCGCCAAGGGCAATGGCTGGATTTGAAATGATTGAAGTAAACAACTGAGCATAATCACTCGTCCCAGCAAGCTGGAACAATTTTCCAAACTCAATACCTAGATAGACTAAAATCCATCCTCCGATAACACTGTAAAAGGAGAGGAGGATAAAGAGGGCAAAGGCACCAATCCAACCGATAAAGTTGTACTTGTTATTGTTGCCTAGTTTTCCAAAGGTTTTGATAGCGGAAACGCCAGCACTACGACCTAGGGCAAATTCAGCCAGCAGGAGCGGGAAACCGATTAAAATAGTGGAAATGAGAAAGACTAGTAAAAAGCCTCCCCCACCATTAGCAGCAGTCATGTAGGGAAATTTCCAAACGGCTCCAAGTCCGATAGCTGAACCAGCAGATGCTAGGATAAAGCCTAGTTTCGAGCCCCATTGCGATTTTTCTGACATAGTTGAAACTCCAATCTCTTTTTTAAAATAAGAAAAGGCTACTTGAGTTGTCAAATAGCCCTCTCTCAATGGCTCTCTATGAGCCTTCTGTTTGATTGATAGACTTGACTATCCTATCATGTTTTCTAAGGTCTGTCAAGAAAACCATTTTCAAGTTTTCACACCTTTCTCAAAAAGTTAAAAATTTTTCTCAAAAACACTTGACTCTGACCTAAGGGGAGGAGTTATACTATTTCTTGTAAGGAGGAAATCATGTACCATATAAAAGAAGCTGCGCAGCTTTCAGGTGTCTCTGTCAAGACCCTGCACCACTACGATAAGATAGGACTTCTGGTTCCCTTAAAGTCGGAAAATGGCTATCGAACCTACAATCAAGAGGATTTGGAACGACTTCAGGTCATTCTGTACTACAAATATCTAGGTTTTTCTTTAGAAAAAATAGCAGAGCTGTTAAAGGAAGAAAGGACAGATTTATTGCCCCATTTGACCAGACAGTTGGACTATTTGACCCAAGAAAGGCAACATCTGGATACCTTGATTTCCACCTTGCAAAAAACCATTCAAGAACAAAAAGGAGAAAGAAAAATGACGATTGAGGAAAAATTCACTGGATTCAGCTATCAAGACAATCAAAAATACCACCAAGAGGCGGTAGAGAAATATGGTCAAGAAGTCATGGATCAGGCCCTCGAGCGCCAAAAAGGCCGTGAAGACGAGGCTACGGCTGCCTTTAACCAAGTCTTTCAAGCCTTGGCTCAAAATCTTCAAGCTGGTCTGCCTGCAACAGCAGCTGAAAACCAAGAGCAAGCAGCTAAGCTCTTGCAAGCCCTTCGTACTTATGGATTTGACTGCTCTATTGAGGTATTCGGTCATATCGGTAAAGGCTACGTCTACAACCCAGAGTTTAAGGAAAACATTGACAAATTTGGTTCTGGAACAGCTCAATACACATCAGATGTTATTGCAACTTACGTTCAGACAAATGCAGAATAAATAGGCTAGGAATTTCCTAGCCTATTTTTTACTTCAAATCATAAAGCCAGTCGTCACCGTCTTTGTAGTAAAAGAATTCACTGAGATTCTCTTCTAAAAAAACACGAAGCATATCAGACATATCCTCAGTAGCTAGTTTAAGATGAGATAGATTTTCAAAATCCTCCCACCAAACTTTCCCTTCGTCTGAAGACTGGAGTTCACCAGTAAAGTGTTCCGTCTTGTAAAAAAGGACGACATAACGATAATCCTTGTCATCGTACCAGTTTTTGATACCACAGAGTTGGGGTTTGGAAATGGTCAGACCAGTTTCTTCTTTCACTTCACGAATGACAGCATCGACAAAGGATTCGCCACGTTCAACATGACCACCAGGAAAAGTAATACCAGGCCAGTCAGGGCTAACTCTGTCTTGGACCAGAACCTTGTCTCCGTTTTGAATCATGCACATGTTGACAAATTCAACTGATTCTCTTCTATTCATTTTTTACAACCTTTGATATTTAATCATAATGCAGACTTCCTGCTACCCAGCCAGTACAGAGGGCAGAAGTGATGTTAAAGCCACCCGTGTGGGCATTGATATCCAGTACCTCACCAGCAAAGTGGAGCCCAGGAACGAGTTTACTTTCCAGAGTTTTGGGATTGATTTCCTTGAGACTGACACCGCCTTTAGTTACAAAGGATTTGGCAAGAGACATTTTGCCAGTCACAGGAATTTTGAGAGCCTTGATAGATTGGACAAGTTGCTCGCGTTCTTTTTCAGTTAGCTGTTTAACTTTGTCAGGATAGCCTTGCACAAAGAACTCTGCTAAACGTTCTGGAAGCAAAGTTTTCAAAGCATTTTTCAAGGATTTTTCCCGATTTTCCTCTAGAAATGCTACCAAGTCGCTCTCAGAAAGTTGAGGCAAAACATCCAGTGAAAGAACTTCTCCACCCTTGACAAAGCTGGACATACGCAGAGCAGCAGGGCCCGACAAACCAAAGTGGGTAAAGAGCAGATCGTGAGTGATGACATGCTTACCATAGCTTAAGGTCACATCGTCTAGTGAAATCCCCTGAAGCGCTTTGTGTGGAAAATCAGTCAACAAAGGACTCTCAGCAGCCTCAAGCTCAGTAATGGTATGCTTAAAATGACGGGCAATCTCATGTCCAAAACCAGTCGAACCAGTGGAAGGATAGGATTTTCCGCCAGTTGTGACAATGAGTTTATCACAAGTGAAGGTTTGGTCTGCGGACTTAAGGACAAACTGGTCGTCTATCTTTTTAACCGAAACAATTTCTGTTTGAGTAGCAACTTGACCACCGAGTTCAGTGATTTTCTTTTCTAGTGTCTCGATAATAGTCCGAGACTTATCACTAGCAGGAAAGACGCGTCCGTGGTCCTCGACCTTAAGTTTAACACCATTCTCCGTAAAAAAGTTGATGATATCGTGGTTATCAAACTGGGAAAAGACACTGTACAGAAAGCGTCCATTTCCAGGAATTCCAGCCAGAAGGTCATCTAAGCTTCCGTTGTTAGTCACATTACAACGACCACCACCCGTTCCAGCTAATTTTTTTCCGAGTTTGCGATTTTTTTCGATGAGAAGAGTTTTCTGACCATAAAAACTACTGGAAATCGTAGCCATCATGCCTGCAGGTCCACCACCGATAACAATAGTATCAAAATGTTTCATAGCTCTATTGTACCACAAAAAACAAGAGATGCTTGGCATCTCTTGTTGCTCATAATCTTAGTTGATTTCATATCCCATCAACAAACCGCCATCTTCTGCATAGAAACTGCAGAGACCAGACGTCGGGATGATTTTGATATTGGCTTGTGGGAAGGTTTCCAGCAAGCGTTCCGACAATTGCTGACAGAATTTTTCATTGCTGCGATGAGCCATGACAATTCGACCACCAGCATAGCCAGCCTTGATGAGCTCTTCATAGGCTGCTTGAAGGGATTTTTTTGGTCCACGTGCTTTCTGGAGCAGTTCTAAGGTTCCAGTTTCACTTGCTTCCCCAACCATACGAATGTTGAGAAGGCCAACGACTGTACCAATCAGCTTACTCAAACGGCCATTTTTTACCAAGTTATCGACCTTAGCGAGGACAAAGAGCAACTTTGTTTTTTCTTGGTAGGCCGTAATAGCTTCAACAATTTCTTCAAAAGAAAGTCCTTGATCAATCAATTCATTGATTTTTTCAACAATCAAGTCAACCTCACCACCTGCAGACAATGTATCGATCACATGAATCTGAGTGTCAGGATGTTCTTCAAGATAGATATTCTTAGCGAGCTGTGCACTATTATGGCTACCTGAAAGAGTACCAGTGATAGTAACGACAAAGATATGCTTAGCACCTTCAAATGCTCGCAAGTAATCATCAGGGCTAGGACAAGCTGATTTTGAAGCCTCAGAAGTCGCATACATGGTTTCCATCATGTGGTCAATGTTAAGATTGGCATCATCGATAAAGACCTGATCAGCTACTTGAATGGTTAAAGGAACACTAACAAATTCAGTATCAATAGCAGGAGTTGCCAGTTGACGATAATCACAACCAGAGTCAGCCACAATCTTCCAAGTCATAGAAATTCTCCATCTTTGTCACTTATACATTGACAAAGGTTCTGTCTTTTTTTACAATTATATCATGAAAGCCCTTGAAACAAAAGTACCACCTCTCTGTTGTCACAAGTAGAAAGAAATTGTTATGTCTGAACGTAGAATATCTGAAAAATCTCTTGAAAATCTCAGAAAATCAAATCAAGAATCCAATTTTTTAACCAGAGAAGCAATCGAGACGGCTCTTTTGCAACTTCTAGAGAAAAAGGACTTGGCAAAGATCAGTATTTCAGAATTAGTCAAGCGGGCGGGCGTTTCTCGTGCTGCCTTCTATCGTAACTATGACTCCAAAGAAGAGATTTTGGAAAGCGTCTTTAAACGCAGTGTCCATAACATTATGGAACAGTTGAGCCATTACGATGTTAAAACAGACCTTTATCTAGTCTGGGTACACCTTTTCCGCGCAGCCAAGAAAGAAGCCAAGGTTATCCAACTTGCTCTGGACTACCACTTAGAAAAGATTTTTGTCCAAGCCATGCAGGAATTTCTGGAAAAATACCACGGAAAGTCAAAAGACGTTAGCAGCTACCTTCATTCCTTTTGGAGTTCTGCCATCGTATCAGTCCTGCTCAAATGGATCAAGGATGGCATGAAGGTTCCAGCTGAAAAGATTGCCGATTTACGCTTGCCATTTTTCAAAAAATAGAGGAAAAGGAGAAGATTTATGACAGAAAAAAGACTGGCTTGGGATGAGTACTTTGCAGCCCAGGCTTTACTGATTGCCAATCGTTCGACCTGTAAACGTGCCAAGGTGGGAGCTGTCCTAGTCAAGGACAATAAAGTCATTTCAACTGGCTATAATGGTTCCGTATCGGGAACGGAGCACTGTATTGACCACGAATGTTTAGTCATTGAAGGTCACTGTGTCCGAACCCTTCACGCCGAGGTTAATGCCATCTTGCAAGGAGCCGAACGAGGGGTTCCCAGAGGTTTTACAGCCTATGTGACCCATTTCCCTTGTCTGAACTGCACCAAACAACTGCTACAGGTTGGTTGTAAGCGCGTGGTTTATATCAACCAGTACCGAATGGATGACTATGCCCAGTACCTTTATCATGAAAAAGGCACCGAGTTAACCCATTTACCATTAGAGACTGTTCAGACAGCTCTTCAAGAGGCAGATTTGATTTAAAAATTAATTAAAATAAATGGTTTAGAAAGCTTTTTAAACCGTTTTTTGATATAATAAGAAGAATAAATTGAAAGAAGGAACTCAGAAAATGGGAAAAATTGAAGTCATTAATCATCCACTTATTCAACACAAATTGTCAATCTTGCGTCGTACAGATACTTCCACAAAGGCTTTTCGTGAACTAGTAGACGAGATTGCAATGTTGATGGGATATGAAGTACTTCGTGATCTTCCACTTGAAGACGTGGAAATCGAAACACCTATCACAAAGACCGTTCAAAAACAATTGGCTGGTAAAAAATTGGCGATTGTCCCAATCTTGCGTGCAGGTATCGGGATGGTAGATGGGCTCTTGAATCTGGTTCCAGCAGCAAAAGTTGGACACATCGGTATGTACCGTGATGAAGAAACCCTTCAACCAGTTGAATACTTGGTGAAATTGCCTGAAGATATTGACCAACGTCAAATCTTTGTTGTTGACCCAATGCTTGCAACAGGTGGCTCAGCAATCTTGGCAGTAGATTCACTTAAAAAACGTGGCGCATCCAATATCAAGTTTGTCTGCCTGGTATCTGCTCCAGAAGGTGTAAAAGCCCTTCAAGAAGCACACCCAGATGTAGAAATCTTTACTGCGGCTTTGGATGAACGCTTGAACGAACACGGTTATATCGTTCCAGGTCTTGGAGATGCTGGAGACCGCTTGTTCGGTACTAAATAAAATCCCAAAGTAAATATTGAAACTAGAAGTTCGTTTTTAACTTGAAAGGAGGTTGAGTTTTTGTTTCTGTTTAGAGAATAGAGCAAAAATTTGACCTTTTTTGACCAAAAAGATATAATAGTTCTGTATTGAGTCGTAAGACTAAGAAAATTCAACATTAAAAGGAGAAATGAATGATTCCTGTAGTTATTGAACAAACAAGCCGTGGAGAACGTTCCTATGATATTTACTCACGTCTACTAAAAGATCGTATCATCATGTTGACTGGACCAGTTGAAGACAACATGGCCAACTCCGTTATTGCCCAATTGCTCTTCTTGGATGCCCAAGACAGTACAAAAGATATTTACCTTTATGTAAATACTCCGGGTGGTTCTGTTTCAGCTGGTTTGGCAATCGTTGATACCATGAACTTTATCAAGGCAGATGTCCAAACCATCGTTATGGGGATGGCAGCCTCAATGGGGACTATCATTGCATCAAGTGGAGCAAAAGGCAAACGTTTCATGCTTCCAAATGCAGAGTACATGATTCACCAACCAATGGGTGGTACAGGTGGTGGTACCCAACAAACCGATATGGCAATCGCTGCAGAGCACTTGCTTAAAACTCGTAAGACTTTGGAGCAAATTCTTGCAGATAACTCTGGTAAAACAGTCGAGCAAATTCATGTAGACGCAGAACGTGATTACTGGATGAGCGCCCAAGAAACACTTGAGTATGGTTTTATTGATGAAATCATGGCCAACAATTCTTTGAGCTAACCAAGCTAAAAAGCAAACTCGACGGGGTTTGCTTTTTTTGATATAATAGGAGAAGATTTCTTAGAAAGAGGATTTATCATGTTTGAAAAGGTCAATCGATCAGGATTAATCATCTATCTTTACTATAATCGGGATGCAAAGAAACTTCAGGAATACGGTGACATCTGTTACCATTCTAAGAAGCATCGCTACTTGCAGCTCTATGTTCCAACTGAGGAGCTAGATGACTTAGTTGAGAGGTTAGGTAAGGAAAGATTTATCAAGAAAATTAGGCGGTGTCACATTCAAGAGTTAGAAACTCCCTTTGTTGGGAATCTCTATCGAAATGAAGAAAACGTTATCATTTAAAAAAGTGAATAAAAAGGTTGACAATTTTCTGATAATTCGGTATATTCTTAACATACTATTTTTGAAACAACTATAAGGAGATTAAAAATGAAGAAAAAATTTGCCCTATCTTTTGTGGCCCTTGCTAGCGTAGCCCTTCTCGCTGCTTGTGGAGAAGTCAAATCAGGAGCCTCAAACGCTGCTGGTAACTCAGTCGATGAAAAGACAATTAAAATCGGATTTAACTTTGAAGAAACAGGTGCCGTAGCAGCCTACGGAACATCTGAACAAAAAGGAGCTCAACTTGCCGTTGATGAAATCAATGCAGCAGGTGGTATCGATGGAAAACAAATCGAAGTTGTAGACAAAGACAACAAGTCAGAGACTGCCGAAGCAGCTTCTGTTACAACGAACCTTGTTACCCAATCAAAAGTAGCAGCTATTGTAGGGCCTGCGACATCTGGTGCAACTGCTGCAGCGGTAGCTAACGCTACCAAAGCTGGAGTGCCATTGATTTCACCAAGTGCTACTCAAGACGGTTTGACTAAAGGTCAAGATTACCTATTTATCGGAACATTCCAAGATAGCTTCCAAGGGAAGATTATTTCAAACTATGTGACAAACAAATTGAATGCTAAGAAGGTTGTTCTTTATACTGACAATGCTAGTGACTATGCTAAAGGTATTGCTAAATCTTTCCGTGAAACCTACAAGGGTGAGATTGTAGCAGATGAAACGTTTGTAGCAGGTGATACAGACTTCCAAGCAGCCCTTACTAAAATGAAAGGGAAAGAGTTTGACGCTATCGTTGTCCCAGGCTACTACACAGAAGCAGGTAAAATCGTAAACCAAGCGCGTGGTATGGGAATTGATAAACCAATCGTTGGTGGTGATGGATTTAACGGTGAAGAATTTGTTCAACAAGCAACAGCTGAAAAAGCATCAAACATTTACTTCATCTCAGGATTCTCAACTACAGTTGATGTTTCTGAAAAAGCTAAAGCCTTCCTTGAAGCATACCGTGCTAAATACAATGAAGAGCCTTCAACCTTCTCAGCCTTGGCCTATGACTCAGTTTACCTAGTAGCAAATGCTGCAAAAGGTGCTAAAAACTCAGGTGAAATCAAGGACAACCTTGCTAAAACCAAAGATTTTGATGGTGTAACTGGTCAAACAAGCTTTGATGCTGACCACAATACAGTGAAAACTGCTTACATGATGACTATGAACAATGGTAAAGTAGAAGCAGCAGAAGTTGTAAAACCATAACATTAGAATAGTAGTTGAAATAGGGAATGAGCCTTTGACTCACTCCCTGTTTCGGTGTTTATGAACTTGTGAAAATGATGAAAATTTTCTAAAAAATAACGATAGAAAAGAGTGAATGCTATGCTCCAACAACTTGTGAATGGTTTAATTCTGGGTAGTGTTTATGCACTTTTGGCCTTGGGTTATACCATGGTTTATGGAATTATCAAACTCATCAACTTCGCCCACGGTGATATTTATATGATAGGTGCCTTTATTGGTTACTTTTTGATTAATTCCTTCCAAATGGATTTCTTTTTAGCTTTGATTATTTCAATGGCAGGAACTGCACTACTTGGTGTTGTGATTGAATTTCTTGCCTACCGTCCTTTGCGACACTCTACACGCATTGCTGTATTGATTACTGCCATCGGGGTGTCTTTCCTACTGGAATACGGAATGGTTTATCTCGTGGGCGCCAATACTCGTGCCTTCCCTCAAGCAATTGAAACCGTCCGTTTTGATTTCGGGCCAATTAGCTTGACAAATGTTCAATTGATGATTTTAGCAGTTTCTGTACTCTTGATGGTTTTATTGCAATTGATCGTTCAAAAAACAAAAATGGGGAAAGCCATGCGTGCGGTATCAGTTGATAGTGATGCTGCTCAATTGATGGGAATTAATGTAAATCGTACAATCAGCTTTACCTTTGCTTTGGGTTCAGCCCTTGCTGGTGCAGCAGGTGTCCTCATTGCCCTTTACTACAACTCTCTTGAACCTTTGATGGGCGTGACTCCAGGTCTGAAATCATTCGTTGCGGCCGTACTGGGTGGTATCGGGATTATTCCTGGTGCAGCTCTAGGGGGATTTGTGATTGGCTTGTTGGAAACATTTGCTACTGCCTTTGGTATGTCTGATTTCCGTGATGCTATCGTATATGGAATCTTGCTTTTGATTCTGATTGTTCGACCTGCAGGTATCCTTGGTAAGAATGTGAAAGAGAAGGTGTAAATAATGAAGACAAATCTTAAAGTAAATATTCTCTGGTTATTCCTTCTGTTAGCGGGTTATGGATTGATTAGTGTACTGGTTTCTGCTGGTGTTCTCAATCTATTCCATGTACAAATTTTAGAACAAATTGGGATTAATATCATCCTTGCAGTAGGTTTGAACTTAATCGTTGGTTTTTCAGGACAATTCTCACTTGGTCATGCAGGTTTTATGGCAATTGGGGCTTATGCAGCAGCGATTATTGGCTCAAAATCACCAACCTATGGCGCCTTCTTTGGAGCAATGGTCTTGGGCGCCTTGATTTCTGGTGCAGTTGCTTTGCTCGTTGGGATTCCAACACTCCGTTTGAAGGGTGACTACCTGGCTGTTGCGACACTAGGTGTTTCAGAAATCATTCGTATCTTTATCATTAATGGTGGAAGTTTGACCAACGGTGCTGCTGGTATCTTGGGTATTCCAAACTTTACCAATTGGCAAATGGTTTATCTTTTTGTGGTGGTCACAACTATTGCAACTCTCAACTTCCTACGTAGTCCAATCGGACGCTCTACTCTATCTGTTCGTGAGGATGAGATTGCTGCAGAATCCGTTGGGGTAAACACTACAAAGATCAAGATTATCGCTTTTGTCTTTGGTGCCATTACAGCAAGTATTGCTGGTTCACTTCAGGCTGGTTTTATCGGATCTGTTGTGCCAAAAGATTACACCTTTATTAATTCCATCAACGTGTTGATTATCGTTGTATTTGGTGGACTTGGATCTATTACTGGTACCATCGTTTCAGCGATTGTTTTAGGAATTTTAAATATGCTCCTTCAGGATGTTGCTAGCGTACGTATGATCATCTACGCCTTGGCTCTTGTATTGGTGATGATTTTCAGACCAGGTGGACTTCTTGGGACATGGGAATTAAGTCTATCACGTTTCTTTAAAAAATCTAAGAAGGAGGGACAAAACTAATGGCACTACTTGAAGTTAAACAATTAACCAAACATTTTGGCGGTCTAACAGCTGTTGGAGATGTCACTCTTGAATTGAACGAGGGAGAATTGGTTGGTCTGATTGGACCGAACGGGGCTGGTAAAACAACCCTTTTCAATCTCTTGACTGGTGTTTATGAACCAAGCGAAGGTACTGTGACATTAGATGGTCACCTCCTCAATGGGAAAACTCCCTATAAGATTGCTTCACTTGGACTCAGCCGTACTTTCCAAAATATTCGTTTGTTCAAGGACTTGACAGTTTTGGAAAATGTTTTGATTGCATTTAGTAATCATCATAAACAACATGTCCTTGCGAGCTTTCTACGTCTACCAGCTTTTTATAAGAATGAGGAAGAATTAAAAAGCAAAGCTTTGGACTTGCTGAAGATTTTTGATTTGGATAGTGACGCAGATACTCTTGCTAAGAATCTGGCCTATGGTCAACAACGCCGATTAGAAATCGTTCGTGCTCTGGCAACTGAACCTAAGATCCTCTTTTTGGATGAACCTGCAGCTGGGATGAATCCTCAAGAAACAGCTGAATTGACAGAATTGATTCGCCGCATCAAAGATGAATTTAAAATTACCATCATGCTTATCGAACATGACATGAATTTGGTTATGGAAGTCACTGAGCGTATCTATGTTCTTGAATATGGTCGCTTGATTGCTCAGGGAACTCCTGACGAAATTAAGACGAATAAACGTGTTATCGAAGCTTATCTAGGAGGTGAAGCCTAATGTCTATGTTAAAAGTTGAAAACCTCTCTGTGCATTACGGTATGATCCAAGCAGTTCGTGATGTAAGTTTCGAGGTTAATGAAGGTGAAGTTGTTTCCTTGATTGGTGCCAATGGTGCTGGTAAAACAACCATTCTTCGTACCCTTTCAGGTTTGGTTCGTCCAAGTGCTGGTAAAATTCAGTTTTTAGGAAAAGAAATTCAAAAGTTACCAGCTCAAAAAATCGTGGCAGGTGGCCTTTCACAAGTTCCTGAGGGACGCCATGTTTTCCCAGGCTTGACTGTTATGGAAAATCTAGAAATGGGAGCCTTTCTAAAGAAAAATCGTGAAGAAAATCAAGCTAACTTGAAAAAAGTTTTCTCACGCTTCCCTCGTCTGGAAGAACGTAAAAACCAAGATGCAGCAACTCTTTCAGGCGGTGAACAGCAGATGCTGGCTATGGGACGCGCTCTCATGTCTACACCTAAGCTCCTCCTCTTGGATGAGCCGTCAATGGGACTTGCCCCTATCTTTATACAAGAAATTTTTGATATCATTCAAGATATTCAGAAGCAAGGAACAACAGTTCTTCTAATTGAACAGAACGCTAACAAGGCCCTCGCTATCTCTGACCGTGGTTATGTCCTTGAAACAGGAAAGATTGTCCTATCAGGAACGGGAAAAGAACTCGCCTCATCAGAAGAAGTCAGAAAAGCATATCTAGGTGGCTAAAACAATCCAGTGGATTGTTTTAGTCGGCAGATAAGGATTGCGTAAGCAATTCTCCTCTAGTCTGGGAGACTAGTTTAGGTTGCGGATGGAGATTGCATAAGCAATTTCCCTATAGTCCGGGGGCGTTTCAATCGTTAGATGAAGATGGTCAAACAATCATCATATAACAGGGACTTACTTTCCTAATCATCAGATGATAAAATGTTCTGGAGCTCCAACTTAGGAGCTTTTTCGTTTATATTTGGATTTTGGAAATAAATGAAATGGTGTCTTAATTTTAACTAGATGATTTCGTGTTTGAATTGACAGTCCTTTTTGTTCATATTATAATATGGGTAAGTGGAAATTGAACAGGAGAACTGAGAAATGGTAACAGAAAAACAATTTAAACTTTTGCGTTTTATGTTGACACATAAAGAAAAGACCTTTACTCAGAGACAGTTAGCTGAAGAGCTAGATTTATCTTTAGGGACAGTTAACACATTGTTGAAAAAACTGAAAGAAGAGAAGTGGGTTGATGAGGAGCTTCACTTAACAGAACTAGGCCAGAAAGTTTTAGAGCCCTATCGAGTAGAAAATGCTATTATAATGGCTGCTGGAATGAGTAGTCGTTTTGCTCCTTTGTCTTATGAGATTCCTAAAGGATTGCTTCAAGTTAAGGGGGAACGCTTGATAGAGAGGGAAATCAGACAACTGCAAGAAGCAGGAATAGAAGATATAACCGTTATCGTAGGCTATCTTCAAGAAAAAATGTTCTATCTTGCTGAGAAATTTGGTGTAAAAATTGTAGTGAATAATGACTACTACAAATACAATAACTGTTCATCTCTCATGTTGGTTAAAAATCAACTTTCCAACACTTATATTTGTTCATCGGATAATTATTTTGTGGAAAATCCGTTTGAGCAATATATTTATAGAGGTTATTACTCGACCATATTTGCAGAAGGTCAAACGGACGAATATTGTGCTATAGAGGATTCGAATCACACGATCATTGATATCCAGATTGGTGGAGAAAATACTTGGGCCATGGTGGGGCACGTTTATTTCGACCGTGCATTTAGCGAGAAATTCAAGGAAGTTTTAGAAACCGAGTTTAAGCACGAACCTTATCGGGAACAGCTTTGGGAGGATTATTATAGTCGGCATGTCAAGGAACTCCTTTTAGAAGCTCGTCACTATTCAGCGGATATTGTTAAAGAATTTGATTCACTAGATGAACTTCGTCAATTTGATGAACGTTATTTGGTAAATGCAGATTCGGCCATTATTGATAATATCTGCAAGACATTAAAGTGTGTGGCTTCAGATATTGTCAATATTAAACCCCTAAAAGACGGTTTGACCAACACTTCGTTTTCATTTGACTGTCTAGGGAAAAAATATGTTTACCGACATCCGGGCAGGGGAACTGAAAATTATATCGATCGAGCTAGTGAAGCAGCTTCTATGGAAATTGCCGCAAAATTAAAGATTGACCGTACCTTTGTAGCTATGAACAAGGATGAGGGCTGGAAAATTTCAGAATTTATTCCCAATGCTAAGCAACTTGACTATGAAAATTGGGATGATGTGACAAAAGCAATGGACCTCTTGAGACGGTTGCACCAATCTGGAGAAAAAACGGGACATTCCTTTGACCAATTTGAGGGAATTGATGATTTTAGAGAAAAATTGAAGGCTAGAAATCGATTTGAGTTTGATGGTCTCGAGGAATTGGATGAAACTGTTTCAATTCTCAAAAACTATTTACAGAATGATCCGAAACAGGTTGTCCTTTGTCATGGAGATTCCTATAGTCCTAATTTTTTGTTAAATGAAGCAGGTGAAATGAGCTTGATTGATTGGGAATATTCTGGAATGGGAGAGCCAGCAGGAGATTTAGGAACCTTTATCGCTTGTTCCAATTATTCCGTAGAGGATGCTGAAAAAGTACTGGAATTGTATCTACAAGAAGTACCAGATAGGAAAACCAAACGTCACTACTTGGCTTATGTAGCAGTGACCTCATATTATTGGTTCTTGTGGGCTTTGTTCCAGGAGAGTGTCGGAAAACCAGTCGGTGAGTTTCTCTACATCTGGTATCGCTATACCAAACAATATGGACAACTGGCCCTTGACTTGTATTTGGAGGAAAACTAAGATGAAAACGACATCCGAAATTGAAGAATTAGTAGCAGCTGAAACAAAGAGAAGATTGGAAGAAATGGAGTCACCAAACTACGAGTTTGTTCAACCCTTCCTAAAAAGTGATTTCATTTTAATCATCTCCATAGTCCTAATCAACCTTGTTTTGATTATCTTAGCAATGACGGGAGGAATTCAATAACATGTCTAAAATGAATGACTATATCCAACAAGAAACCATAACAGGAATTGTCCCCATGACCAATAAGGATCGTCAGTATTCTTTTTGGGATCTATTTCTATCGACAAGTGGTTTTGCCATTGCTACTTGGTGTTACACCCAAGGGGCTTATGTAGCTCAATATTTGACCTTTAATCAAATGTTGATAAATATTTTTAGCTTTAACATTATCTGGGTCTTTATTGAATGTCTTCCTATTTTGTTTGCAGTTAAATATGGAATTGATTTGTGGATTTGGTTAAGAGCTGTTCTAGGAAAAAGAGGTGTAGCCCTGTTATCAACCATTATTAGCTTGGCTAACTTTGGATGGTATGCTGTTGCGGCCAATCTTTTTGCCAGTTCCATGATCCATTTGGCAAACAATTTTGGCCTTGGTTTGGACAAGGGAGTATGGGCACCTATTCTTGGTACCCTCTGTGTTCTGCTTGGAACGCTCATTGCTCTTGGAGGCCCGGAAGTGATTAAATGGACCAATCGCTTCTTGGTTATCGCCTTGTTGATTGTCGGTCTGATCATCGTTGGAATCTGCTTTGTCGCCGTTCCTATAACTGATATTATGAATATCCAACCAGCCACTCAAGGAGATTTGACGCCATTAGAACGCTTCATGCTCTCCGGAGAAGGAAATGTTGCCTTCGCTTTTTCTTGGTCTACACAGGCATTGGTTTTACCGCGTTTGGCAAAATCAGAACGCAGTGGTTATTGGGCTACAGCCTTATCATACGGAGTTGTGGCTCCATTCTTCGTTGCGACAGGTGGAGTCATGGCTCTAGCCATGTTTGTCAAAACAGGTGTTTATGAAAGTGATCCAACAACCATGCTATCAACTCTAAGCACCCCGGCCTTTGCTCTCTTAAGTCTACTACTAGTAGCCTTTGCCAATATTGGAACCCAGGGGACAGGATCGTATGTGAACTGTATGATTGTCAAAAGCGGGATGCCTAAAGTAAGTTATAAGCTAATGGTTTGGATTGCCATGGTTTACGTGAGTCTACTCACCATCTGGGGAGGAGTGGAAGAGTATTTCGGATCCTTCATCTCCCTAGCCGCTTATATTCAGGGACCAATTATTGGTATGATTGTTGTCGATTACTTTATCTTAAGAAAACGAAAACTCGACTTGCGTTCAGCCTATTTCCTTGAAGGTCATGACGCCTACGAGTTTACTAAAGGATTTAACGTGGTTGGCTTGTCTTGTGTATTTATCTCCTTATTGGTAGCAGTACTATTTGTTTACAACCCTGTAACAGCACAAATTCAAAGTCCAATCTTTTTAGTCACAACGGGTAGTGGTTTTACTGCGCTATTCGGTGGCCTACTATACTGGCTAGCTAGTCTTAGCCCATTGAAACGTTATATGATAAAAGATCGAGACACAATTACGATTTAAGAAGAGAGGGGACTAAGGTTCCCTCTTATTTTATACTGGCATTTTATGCAAACTTATCAGATTATTCAAAATCTTGAAAAAGAGATGAAAGCGTTTGATAGATTTTCTAAGAAAGTGTATAATAAAAGTAGCAATATAGAAGGAGAAGTGTCCCATGGCAGTTAAAGATTTCATGACCCGTAAGGTAGTTTATATCAGTCCAGATACGACTGTAGCACACGCAGCAGATTTGATGCGCGAGCAAGGTTTGCACCGTTTACCTGTTATCGAAAACGATCAATTAGTCGGATTGGTAACAGAAGGAACCATCGCGGAAGCCAGCCCATCTAAAGCAACCAGTCTCTCTATCTATGAGATGAATTATCTTTTGAATAAAACCAAAGTAAAAGATGTGATGATTCGAGATGTCGTGACTGTTTCTGGATATGCTAGTCTAGAAGATGCGACCTATCTGATGCTGAAAAATAAAATTGGGATATTACCAGTCGTAGATAACCATCAAGTTTATGGAGTAATTACAGATCGCGATGTCTTTCGGGCATTCTTGGAAATTGCCGGATACGGAGAAGAGGGAATTCGTGTTCGTTTTATTACAGAAAATGAAGTCGGTGTACTGGGGAAAATTGTAGCTCTAATCGTAGAAGAAAATCTAAATATCTCGCACACAGTTAACATTCCACGTAAGGATGGGAAGGTCGTCATCGAAGTTCAAATTGATGGAAAAATCGATTTGACTTCATTAAAGGATAAGTTTGAAAAAGAAGGAATTCAAGTGGAGGAAATCACTCAGACCTCTGCCAAAGTCCTTTAAACCAGAGGCTTTCGGGCCTCTTTTCTTCTGCCACAAAAGCGATGAAAAGCAAAATATGGAAAGAAATAAGAGATTATGGTATAATAAAACGATATGAAAAGGAGTATCTATGGACATTTCAGAAATTCGTCAAAAAATTGACGCAAATCGTGAAAAATTAGCTTCTTTCAGGGGGTCTCTTTGACCTCGAAGGCTTAGAGGAAGAGATTGCCATCTTGGAGAACAAGATGACAGAACCTGATTTTTGGAACGATAATATCGCGGCCCAAAAAACGTCGCAAGAATTAAATGAATTAAAAAACACCTACAACACCTTCCGTAAAATGGAAGAGTTGCAGGATGAAGTTGAGATTTTATTGGACTTTTTAGCAGAAGACGAGTCAGTCCATGATGAACTGGTCGAGCAGCTAACCGAGTTGGATAAGATGATGACCAACTACGAGATGACCCTTCTCTTGTCAGAACCTTATGACCATAATAATGCCATCTTGGAAATTCATCCAGGATCTGGTGGTACTGAGGCTCAGGACTGGGGTGATATGTTGCTTCGCATGTACACTCGTTATGGAAATGCAAAAGGCTTTAAAGTAGAAGTCTTGGATTACCAGGCAGGTGATGAAGCAGGTATCAAGTCTGTGACCTTGTCTTTTGAAGGTCCCAATGCATACGGACTACTTAAATCAGAAATGGGTGTTCACCGTTTGGTCCGTATTTCACCATTTGACTCTGCCAAACGTCGCCATACTTCATTTACATCCGTAGAGGTTATGCCTGAGCTGGATGATACCATCGAAGTGGAAATTCGTGAAGATGATATCAAAATGGATACCTTCCGTTCAGGTGGTGCTGGTGGACAAAACGTCAATAAAGTTTCAACAGGTGTGCGTTTGACACATATTCCTACAGGAACTGTCGTCCAATCAACGGTCGATCGTACCCAGTATGGAAATAGAGATCGTGCCATGAAGATGTTGCAGGCTAAGCTCTATCAGATGGAGCAAGAAAAGAAAGCTGCGGAAGTTGATTCCCTCAAAGGTGAGAAAAAAGAAATCACATGGGGAAGCCAAATCCGTTCATATGTTTTCACACCTTATACTATGGTAAAAGATCACCGTACAAGCTTTGAAGTTTCCCAAGTAGATAAGGTCATGGATGGAGACCTTGATGGTTTCATCGATGCCTACCTCAAGTGGCGAATTAGCTAAGAAAGAAAGGAACTCATATGTCAATCATTGAAATGAGAGATGTTGTCAAAAAGTATGACAATGGAACGACTGCCCTGCGAGGTGTCTCTGTCACCATTGAACCAGGAGAGTTTGCCTATATCGTAGGACCTTCTGGGGCAGGTAAGTCAACCTTTATTCGAGCTTTATACCGAGAAGTAAAGATCGAAAAAGGAAGCCTAACAGTTGCAGGCTTTAATTTAGTCAAAATTAAGAAGAAAGATATCCCGCTTCTACGTCGTAGTGTTGGGGTGGTCTTTCAAGATTACAAACTCTTGCCAAAGAAAACGGTTTATGAGAATATTGCCTACGCAATGGAGGTTATCGGAGAGAATCGCCGTAACATCAAAAAACGTGTTATGGAAGTGTTGGATCTAGTAGGTTTAAAACACAAGGTTCGTTCTTTCCCGAATGAACTCTCAGGTGGAGAACAGCAACGGATTGCGATTGCCCGTGCGATTGTCAACAATCCTAAAGTATTGATTGCGGATGAACCAACAGGAAACTTGGACCCAGATAATTCGTGGGAAATTATGAATCTGTTGGAACGCATCAATCTTCAAGGTACAACTGTTTTGATGGCGACCCACAACAGCCAAATCGTAAATACCTTGCGCCACCGTGTCATTGCCATTGAAAACGGCCGTGTCGTTCGTGACGAAGCTAAAGGAGAATATGGATACGATGATTAGTAGATTTTTTCGCCATTTATTTGAATCATTAAAGAGTTTAAAACGAAATGGCTGGATGACAGTAGCAGCAGTAAGTTCGGTTATGATTACCTTGACGCTCGTTGCCTTATTTGCATCCGTAATTTTTAATACAGCAAAACTGGCTACCGATATTGAAAACAACGTTCGTGTTATGGTCTACATTCGTAAGGATGTAGCGGATAACAGTGAGACGATTGAAAAAGAAGGTCAGACAGTTACCAATAATGACTACCACAAGGTATATGATGCTTTGAAAGCTATGCCTGCTGTTAAGAGTGTTACCTTCTCAAGTAAAGAAGAGCAGTACGAAAAATTGACGGAAACAATGGGTGACGATTGGAAGGTCTTTGAAGGAGATGCAAATCCTCTCTATGACGCCTATATCGTTGATACAAATTCTCCGAGTGATGTTAAAACGGTAGCTGAAGAAGCGAAGAAAATTGAGGGAGTATCAGAAGTTCAAGATGGTGGAGCCAACACTCAACGACTTTTTGAACTAGCTTCCTTTATCCGTGTTTGGGGATTGGTTATTGCAGGGCTCTTGATTTTTATCGCAGTCTTCCTCATCTCCAATACCATTCGTATCACTATTATTTCACGTAGTCGTGAGATTCAGATCATGCGTCTTGTAGGAGCGAGAAATGGCTATATCCGTGGCCCATTCTTGCTAGAAGGTGCTTTTATTGGCTTGCTTGGCGCAGCAATTCCTTCAGTTCTTGTATTCTTTGTTTACAATATCGTTTATCAATCGGTCAATAAATCCTTGGTAGGTCAAAACTTATCGATGATTACACCAGATGTGTTTGTCCCTTTGATGACAGTTCTACTATTTGTAATCGGAATTTTCATTGGTTCAATTGGTTCAGGAATTTCGATGCGTCGATTCTTGAAAATCTAATTGGATATAAATGCAAATTGAGATAAAAACAGAAAAATGATACATTTTTAAAAGAGAAGTTTTCGTAAACTTCTCTTTTTTCTTCTAAAAATTAAAAAAAGTAGACAATTTTTTTATAAAAGCCTTTACAAAAAAAAATAAAGTGGTATAATTGAATTATAAATAAGTGCAAACGTTTTCGTAAAACGTTTGCCTAAAAAATATAAAGGAGATTTGAATGATGAAAGATACATTCAAAAATGTCTTGTCTTTCGAATTTTGGCAAAAATTCGGTAAGGCATTGATGGTGGTTATCGCTGTTATGCCAGCGGCTGGATTGATGATTTCAATCGGTAAGTCGCTTGCATTGATTGACCCAAATCTTGCCCCACTTGTTATTACAGGTGGAATTCTTGAGCAAATCGGTTGGGGAGTTATCGGTAACCTTCATATTTTGTTTGCTCTTGCTATCGGTGGTAGCTGGGCTAAAGAACGTGCAGGCGGTGCATTTGCAGCAGGACTTGCCTTTATCTTAATCAACCGTATCACTGGTACTATCTTTGGAGTTACAAGTGATATGCTGAAAAACCCTGAGGCTATGGTCACTACCCTCTTTGGAGGCTCAATCAAAGTTTCTGATTACTTCATCAGTGTTCTTGAAGCACCAGCATTGAACATGGGTGTTTTTGTAGGGATTATCTCTGGTTTTGTAGGGGCAACTGCCTTTAACAAATACTACAACTACCGTAAACTTCCTGATGCGCTTTCATTCTTCAATGGGAAACGCTTCGTACCATTCGTTGTCATCCTTCGTTCAGCTATTGCAGCAATTGTACTTGCAGCTTTCTGGCCAGTTGTTCAAACAGGTATCAACAACTTTGGTATCTGGATTGCCAATTCACAAGAAACAGCACCTGTTCTTGCACCATTCTTGTATGGTACTTTGGAACGTTTGCTCTTGCCATTTGGTCTTCACCACATGTTGACTATCCCAATGAACTATACAGCTCTTGGTGGTACTTATGACATTTTAACTGGTGCAGCTAAAGGTACTCAAGTATTCGGTCAAGACCCACTATGGCTTGCATGGGTAACAGACCTTGTAAACCTTAAAGGTACTGATGCTAGTCAATACCAACACTTGTTAGATACTGTTCACCCAGCTCGTTTCAAAGTTGGTCAAATGATCGGTTCATTCGGTATCTTGATGGGTGTCATCGTTGCTATCTACCGCAATGTTGAAGCAGACAAGAAACACCAATACAAAGGAATGATGATTGCAACAGCTCTTGCAACTTTCTTGACAGGGGTTACTGAACCAATCGAATACATGTTCATGTTTGTTGCAACACCTCTTTATCTTGTATATTCTGTTGTTCAAGGTGCTGCCTTCGCTATGGCTGATATTGTTCACCTTCGTGTGCACTCATTCGGTTCAATTGAATTCTTGACTCGTACTCCGCTAGCTATCAACGCTGGTCTTGGTATGGATATCATTAACTTTATCTGGGTAACTGTCCTCTTTGCAGTCATCATGTACTTCATTGCCAACTTCATGATTAAGAAATTCAACTATGCAACTCCAGGACGTAACGGAAACTATGAAACTGCTGAAGGAGCATCAGAAGATGCAACTCCAGGAGAAACAAAAGTTGCAGCAGCTTCTCAAGCTGTAAATATCATTAACCTTCTTGGTGGTCGTGCAAACATCGTAGATGTAGATGCATGTATGACTCGTCTTCGTGTAACTGTTAAGGATGCAGATCGTGTTGGTACTGAGGAACAATGGAAAGCAGAAGGCGCTATGGGTCTTGTCATGAAAGGACAAGGTGTCCAAGCTATCTACGGACCAAAAGCTGACGTATTGAAATCTGATATCCAAGACATCCTTGACTCAGGTGAAGTAATTCCTGAAACTCTTCCAAGCCAAATGACAGAAGCTCAAAAAAATACTGTACATTTTAAAGGTGTAACTGAGGAAGTTTACTCAGTAGCTGACGGTCAAGTTATTGCCTTGGAACAAGTGAAAGATCCAGTCTTTGCTCAAAAAATGATGGGTGATGGTTTTGCAGTAGAACCAGCAAATGGAAACATTGTATCTCCAGTTACAGGTACTGTATCAAGTATCTTCCCAACAAAACATGCACTTGGACTTGTTACTGAATCAGGTCTTGAAGTACTTGTTCATATTGGTTTGGATACTGTAAGCCTTGAAGGAAAACCATTTACTGTTCACGTTTCTGAAGGACAAAAGGTTGCAGCAGGTGATCTTCTTGTTACAGCTGACTTGGATGCTATCCGTGCAGCAGGTCGTGAAACATCAACAGTGGTTGTCTTTACAAATGGTGATGCTATCAAATCAGTTAAATTAGAACAAACAGGTTCTCTTGCAGCTAAAACAGCAGTTGCTAAAGTAGAATTGTAATATACTCGAGGTTGGAAGCTGTTTTCCAACCTCTTGTTTTAGGAGAAAAGCATGAAATTTTTAACACTCAATACTCATAGTTGGATGGAAAAAGAAGCAGAGGAAAAATTCCAGCTCTTGCTCCAAGATATTCTTGACAAAGATTATGATTTGATCTGTTTTCAAGAAATTAATCAAGAAATGACTTCGCCGGAGGTAGAGGTTAACAATCACTATCAAGCTTTGCCATCAGCAGAACCTATTCATCAGGATCACTATGTACGACTTCTGGTTGAAAAATTGGCTGAGAAAGGGAAAAACTACTACTGGACTTGGGCTTATAATCATATTGGCTATGACCGCTACCATGAAGGTGTAGCTATCTTATCCAAAACACCTATTAAGGCGCGTGAGATTTTAGTATCAGATGTAGATGATCCAACGGACTACCATACTCGCCGTGTTGTCTTAACTGAGACAGAGGTTGAAGGCAAGGAACTTGCTCTTGCAAGTGTCCATCTCTCTTGGTGGGATAAAGGTTTCCAAGAAGAATGGGCACGATTTGAGGCTGTATTAAAAGAGTTGAACAAACCTCTGATTTTAGCTGGAGATTTCAACAACCCAGCTGGTCAGGAAGGCTATCAAGCGATTTTAGCTAGCCCATTAGGATTACAAGACGCGTTTGAAGTTGCGAAAGAAAGAAGTGGTAGCTATACCGTTCCACCAGAAATTGATGGCTGGAAAGGCAATACCGAATCACTACGAATCGACTATGTCTTTACGACAAAAGACTTAGAAGTGGAAAGTTTGCATGTAGTTTTTGATGGCCAAAATGGTCCACAAGTCAGTGACCACTATGGTTTGAATGCTGTATTGACCTGGAAATAATGAAAGAGGTTGGAATCAGAGGTTCCAACCTTTTAAGCTACTTGAATCTTTAATACAGGACTGAGATTCAAATGAAGCTACTGAAATAGGACAAAATATGGTATAATTGAAAGGATAGAATCGAGGATAGTATGTCATTTAAGAAATTTCAATTTAAAAATTATATAGCAGAAGCCTTGGAGGAGTTGAAGTTTACGACTCCTACCGAAGTTCAGGAAAAGTTGATTCCTATTGTCTTGGCAGGTCGTGACTTGGTGGGCGAGTCAAAAACAGGTTCAGGAAAGACCCACACTTTCTTACTACCCATTTTTCAGCAATTAGATGAAACTAGCGATAGTGTGCAGGCGGTCATTACTGCACCAAGTCGTGAGTTGGCTACTCAAATTTACCAAGCAGCTCGTCAGATTGCAGCTCACTCAGATGTCGAAGTTCGTGTGGTTAATTATGTGGGTGGTACGGATAAGGCGCGTCAGATTGAAAAACTGGCCAGCAACCAACCACATATCGTTATCGGAACGCCAGGTCGCATCTATGACTTGGTCAAATCTGGTGATTTGGCTATTCACAAGGCTAAGACATTTGTAGTTGATGAAGCCGATATGACCTTGGATATGGGATTCTTGGAGACAGTCGATAAGATTGCAGGGAGCCTTCCAAAAGACTTGCAATTCATGGTCTTTTCAGCGACCATTCCACAAAAATTGCAACCGTTCTTGAAAAAATACTTGTCAAATCCTGTCATGGAAAAAATCAAGACCAAGACAGTCATCTCAGATACGATTGATAACTGGTTGATTTCGACCAAGGGTCGCGACAAGAATGCTCAAATTTATCAGTTGACTCAGTTGATGCAACCGTATTTGGCAATGATTTTTGTTAACACTAAAACGCGTGCTGATGAATTGCATGCATATTTGACTGCTCAAGGATTGAAGGTAGCAAAGATTCATGGAGATATTGCCCCTCGTGAACGCAAGCGGATTATGAATCAGGTGAAAAATCTAGATTTTGAGTATATTGTCGCAACGGACTTGGCAGCGCGTGGAATTGACATTGAAGGTGTCAGCCATGTTATCAATGACGCCATTCCGCAAGACTTGTCCTTCTTTGTTCACCGTGTTGGACGAACTGGGCGCAACGGACTGTCTGGTACGGCTATTACCCTTTACCAGCCTAGTGATGACTCGGATATCCGTGAGTTGGAAAAATTAGGTATCAAGTTTACTCCTAAGATGGTCAAAGACGGAGAGTTTCAAGATACCTATGACCGTGATCGTCGTGCCAATCGTGAAAAGAAGCAGGATAAGCTTGATATCGAAATGATTGGCTTGGTCAAGAAGAAAAAGAAAAAAGTCAAACCAGGCTACAAGAAGAAGATTCAATGGGCGGTGGATGAAAAACGTCGCAAAACCAAGCGTGCTGAAAATCGTGCTCGTGGCCGTGCCGAGCGTAAAGCCAAACGCCAAACATTTTAAGGACAAAATTGGAGCTGCATAGCTCCTTTTTTAACTTCTTTTAATGAATTTTCAAAAACACTGCAAAAAAAAGTAAAAAGTGGTATAATGATAAGGTTATATAGTCCCGATAAGATGGTAGAAATATCTATCAGTACTTTGTAACTCGCAAAGAATGATGGCTCCAAAGTCGCTCGTCATTCTACGGTTGCCGCTATCATGCGGTCACCCTATGCGCCTTACTAGCTTCAGAAATAAAAAAGTATCGTTTTTATTTCTTTCGCGTCGTAACTCTTAGACAATAGAAAATTTCTATCAGTACTTTGTAACTCTATAACAATATTTTTTAAGGGGGGACATTTTTATGTCAGAACGTAAATTATTCACGTCTGAATCTGTATCTGAGGGGCATCCGGATAAGATTGCAGACCAAATTTCAGATGCGATTTTGGATGCTATTTTAGCAAAGGATCCAGAGGCGCACGTTGCTGCTGAGACAGCTGTATACACTGGTTCTGTCCATGTTTTTGGTGAAATTTCTACAAATGCTTATGTGGATATCAACCGTGTGGTTCGTGATACCATTGCAGAGATTGGTTATACGAATGCAGAATATGGTTTTTCTGCGGAAACAGTTGGAGTTCATCCATCGCTTGTTGAGCAGTCGCCGGATATCGCCCAAGGTGTTAACGAAGCCTTGGAAGTCCGTGGAAGTGCAGATCAAGATCCGCTTGACTTGATTGGTGCTGGTGACCAAGGTCTCATGTTTGGATTTGCAGTGGATGAGACAGAAGAACTCATGCCATTGCCAATCTCACTCAGCCACAAGTTGGTTCGTCGTTTGGCAGAACTTCGTAAGTCTGGTGAAATCAGTTATCTTCGTCCAGATGCCAAATCACAAGTTACAGTTGAGTACGATGAAAATGATCGTCCAGTACGTGTGGACACAGTCGTTATTTCAACTCAGCACGATCCAGAAGCTACTAATGAACAAATCCATCAAGATGTGATTAACAAGGTTATCAAAGAAGTTATTCCAGCTTCTTACTTGGATGAGCAAACAAAATTCTTCATCAATCCGACTGGCCGCTTTGTAATCGGTGGACCTCAAGGAGACTCAGGTTTGACTGGTCGTAAGATCATCGTGGATACCTATGGTGGCTATTCTCGTCATGGTGGCGGTGCCTTCTCTGGTAAGGATGCGACTAAGGTGGATCGTTCTGCGTCATATGCAGCTCGCTACATTGCCAAGAATATCGTGGCAGCAGGTCTTGCTAAGAAAGTAGAAGTGCAATTGGCCTATGCCATCGGTGTGGCACAGCCTGTTTCTGTTCGTATCGATACTTTCGGTACAGGAACAGTAGCTGAAAGCAAACTTGAAAAAGCAGCGCGTCAAACCTTTGATCTTCGCCCTGCAGGAATTATCCAAATGCTGGATCTTAAACGTCCAATTTACCGTCAAACAGCGGCTTATGGACACATGGGACGTACAGATATTGACCTTCCATGGGAACGTTTGGACAAGGTAGAGGCTTTGAAAGAAGCTGTGAAATAAAATAAAAAAGATTGGTAGTACACAACTACCAATCTTTTTTGCAAGTGAAAACCAGCTTAAAAGCTGGTCTTCTTATTTTATAGGGATTGAGATCTCAATCAATTTATCCGAATAGAGGGTTTTGATATTTGCTTCATCGATACTTTCTTTGTCGATTTTACGTTTCAAGAAGAAGTCTTGGATGGTTTCAATTTCGGGTTCACGAATAGCACGGTGTTTGTTCGAAATGAGGATTTCATAGTGAAGCGGGGCTTGTGTGAAAACCACATCTGTATTTCCGGCCGAATAGACCTCAACAAGAGTTGCGTCAGTACTTTCTAATTGGCTTTTAACAAGTTGCGAGTGTGAATTAGTCGTGTTGATAAGCTTCATAACAGTTCCTCCGATTTTCTAACTCTATTATAGCACTTTTTGGATAAAATCGTGCAATTTAGTCAATTCCATGTTGGATTTTCCAAGCTTCAATTCCCCATTTATGGCTACCACGTTTGAGTTTTTCAATTGCTTCATCAATAGGAAACCAAGCAATATGATTAAAATCTTCCAATGGTTTTTGTACTTCTTGGAAAGAAGTAGCTTCATAGAGATAAGCTGGGTTGTAGTAGTAGGTATCACGGTGGCGAGAGTAGAAATACTCATCAGCTTGCCCATAATAGGTTCCAATCTCAGCTGTAAAGCCTAGTTCTTCGATTAGTTCTCTCTTCAGTGCTTCTTGATGATCTTCGCCTGCTTCAATTTCTCCACCTGGCAAGAACCAAGCACCATTGGGAGCTTGAACTAGGACAATTTGTTTTTTTTCTGCATCCGGAATAACTGCGTACACACCATAGCGGGGCTGGTAGGTTACATTCTCTTTTTTTTCACCAAAAGTGGGGTTTTCCATTGCTTTTTCCTCATTCTCTAGTGTCTTTATTATTATCATAATGGACGAGGGGCTAGCTGTCAAGAATTTACAGTTATTTTAGTAAAAAAAGGTGCAGAAAATGATAGACTTCCTGCACCTGTTAGGTCGTTTTATTCTTCTTTTTCAGAAGTAACCTCTTCTGTTTTTTCAGTTTTTTTGGCAGATTTGATTTGAATCTTACCATTGCTTGTCATGACTGCCTTGAGGTCTTTTTCGCTTGGATTTTCAAGGTAGTAGTCTGTAATAGCATCCTCGATATGGTCTTGAATGGTACGACGGAGTGGGCGTGCTCCCATTTTGGGATCATAACCTAGGTCAACCAACTTTTCCTTGACCTTGTCTGTCACATCGAGGTGGATGTTGTTGCTAGAGAGGCGTTTGTTGACATCCGCTAGCATGAGTTCGACGATTTGGAGAAGGTTGTCCTTGCTGAGAGGTTTAAATTCGATGATGCCGTCAAAACGGTTCATAAACTCAGGACTAAAGAAGTTGCCGAGTTCACCGAGAACAGAGTTGGTTCGACCTTCACGAGCAGCTCCAAAACCAACACTGGCTTCGGCCTTACCGGTACCGGCATTTGAGGTCATGATAATGATAGCATCCTTAAAGCTAACTGTTCGTCCTTGTCCGTCTGTCAAACGGCCATCGTCTAAGACTTGAAGGAACATGTGCATCACATCTGGATGGGCTTTTTCGACTTCATCGAGAAGGATGAGTGAGTAAGGATTACGACGAACTTTTTCCGTTAACTGACCCGCTTCATCGTAGCCAACATAACCTGGAGGGGCTCCGACCAATTTAGCCACACTGTGTTTTTCCATGTATTCACTCATATCAAAGCGAATCATGCTGTCAGCAGAACCAAAGAGTTCAATGGCTAGTTGTTTAGAGAGTTCTGTCTTACCGACACCAGTTGGTCCGACAAAGAGGAAGCTTCCGATTGGGCGGTTAGGAGTTCCAAGTCCAACACGATTACGACGGATGGCTTTGGCAATCTTATCGACAGCTTCATCTTGCCCAATGACATGAGCTTTGAGGTCGTCTGCTAGATGGATAAGCTGAGACTGTTCTTTTTCTTTGAGTTCCCCAACAGGAATATTGGTTTTCTGCTCAATGATATGTTCGATGGTTTTCTCGCTGATGATTGGAGTATCCTGATCGGTCACCTTGTTCTTTTGCATTTCCTTGTACTTGGCAATCTGATCGCGGAAATAAGCAGCCTTTTCAAAATCTTCCTCTCGTGTAGCTTGAGCCTTGAGATTTTCAGCCTCAATCAAGCGCTGATCAATCACTTTAGGGTCAACAAAGTTCAGTGTCAGATTCATCTTAGAACCAGCTTCGTCCAACAGGTCAATAGCCTTGTCTGGCAAGAAGCGGTCTTGGATATAGCGGTTGGAAAGATTTGCAGCAGCTTCGATAGCAGCATCGGTATACTTGACGTGATGGTAGTCTTCGTATTTCTTTTGAACCCCTTTAAGGATGATAATGGTTTCTTCGACAGTTGGTTCATCTACCTTGACAGGTTGCATACGGCGCTCTAGGGCAGCATCTTTTTCAATGATGCGGTATTCATTGAGAGTAGTGGCTCCGACCAATTGCAATTCACCACGGGCAAGGGCTGGTTTCAGGATATTGCCTGCATCCATATTGCCATCACCTGCTGACCCTGCACCAACAATTTCATGGATTTCGTCGATAAAGAGGATGATGTCCTCGCGTTTGCGAATTTCTTCCATGAGCTTTTGCATGCGTTCTTCAAATTGGCCTCGAATCCCTGTTCCTTGAACTAGACTGACCACATCCAGACGGATGACCTGCTTGCCTTGGAGTTTATGGGGAACATCGCCATCGACGATCTTCTGAGCTAAACCTTCGACAACAGCTGTTTTACCAACACCTGGTTCTCCGATAAGGACAGGATTGTTTTTGGTTCGACGGTTGAGAATTTCGATAACGCGGATAATCTCCTCGTCTCGGCCGATAACAGGGTCAATATCTCCTTGACGAGCTATTTCAGTCACGTTGATACCATATTCCTCTAGGAGCCCTCTTTCTTGGCTAGGAGGAGGTGTTTGAACAGGTCCGCGGTTTTGAGGTCCGTATCCCCCATTGCCTCCGTATCCCCCACCGGATTGAGTTGGAGGGACGTTATTTGAAGAAGCCCTGAAATTGTTCAAATCATTGAAAAAGTCTCCGAAAGGATCAAAGTCATGATTGTTTAAATCAGTCATTCCTTTAAAGAGGGTATTATTTGGATCTGTTTTGATAATTTTATAGCAATTTTGACAGAGATCAATTTGTTTTTGCTGTCCATTGATATTGGTATACAGATGAATTGTTGAGTCGTTAATTTTACAGTTTTGACAGAGCATACATCTACCTCATTTCATTCGTATTCTTGGCCTAAGAAAAAGGTCAAGAATAGTCAAATTTTTATACTCTCATTATAGCATGATTAAGGTGTAAAGCAAGTAAAAAGATTGGGAAGTGGTCGTTTTTAAAAGAAGGATTTATGGAGAATCCAGCGACATTGAAGGTAAGAAAAAATCCCATTTGTGGTGACAAAAAGGATTCTCATTCATCGGGCCTTACTGCCCGTTGTTTTTATATTAGTAAAGGAGTTCGTAGATCTCCATTGCAATCAAATCAATGCTATCAAAAGTATAAGTTTCACGAGCCTCTACATCGCGAAGGGTGAAGAGTGATCCGTTTTCTTCGTCGTGGCTGTATGCAACTTCTGCGACAACAACACCTTCACGTTCAAAATTACGTTTTAGATTTCCACCATCTTTTGTCATTGCTTCTAGGCGGTTAATGATTCTAACCAAATGTGATTCCATTTTGATTCTCCTCCATTTCTTATCGTTTCTATTTTACCATAAACAAGAGGTAGTTGACTAGAAAAAAACTGTGATTTCTCTCTATTTCTCCATTCTATCAAGTTAATTGTTAAAATTAGAGAAAAAGGATTGAATTTTAATTCAATTCATGTTATAATCATACAATCTAATACATAGAAAGTTGATTGAATATGAATTTTTCTTTTTTACCAAAGTATTTACCTTATTTTAATTATGGTGCTCTGATTACCGTGTTAATTTCCATCTTTGTTGTCTGCTTAGGAACTATTATAGGTGTATTATTGGCCTTTGCTCAGCGATCACGCTTTAAACCGCTCGTTTGGTTTGCAAATGTGTATGTTTGGATCTTCCGTGGAACTCCGATGATGGTTCAGATTATGATTGCCTTTGCTCTTATGCATATCAATGCTCCGACTATTCAAGTGGGAATTTTAGGAGTTGATCTTTCTCGTCTGATTCCTGGTATTCTGATTATTTCTATGAATAGTGGAGCTTACGTTTCAGAAACTGTTCGTGCGGGGATCAATGCGGTTCCTAAAGGGCAGTTAGAGGCCGCTTACTCTCTTGGTATTCGTCCGAAAAATGCCATGCGTTATGTCATTTTGCCACAAGCTATCAAGAATATTCTTCCAGCGCTGGGAAATGAGTTCATTACCATTATCAAGGATAGTTCCCTCTTGTCGGCAATTGGAGTGATGGAGTTGTGGAATGGTGCAACGACAGTAGCAACAACAACTTATTTACCGTTGACTCCCCTTTTATTTGCAGCCTTTTACTATTTGATTATGACCTCTGTTTTGACAGTAGCGTTGAAAGCATTTGAAAAACATATTGGACAAGGAGACAAAAAATAATGACAGAAACCTTGATTAAAATTGAAGAATTACATAAGTCTTTTGGGAAAAATGAAGTTTTAAAAGGCATCAATCTTGAGATTAAACGAGGAGAAGTTGTGGTCATTATCGGTCCGTCAGGGAGCGGGAAATCAACTCTCCTTCGTTCGATGAATCTCCTTGAAGAAGCAAGTAAAGGTAAGGTTATCTTTGAAGGAGTTGATATCACTGATAAGAAAAATGACCTTTTTGCTATGCGTGAAAAGATGGGCATGGTATTCCAACAATTCAACCTCTTTCCCAATATGACAGTGATGGAAAATATCACTTTGTCACCAATTAAAACCAAAGGTGAAAGCAACGAAGTTGCGGAGAAAAGAGCACAGGAACTGTTAGAAAAAGTTGGTTTGCCAGATAAGGCAACGGCCTATCCTCAGAGTTTGTCTGGTGGTCAGCAACAACGGATTGCCATTGCACGTGGACTTGCTATGGAGCCAGACGTTTTGCTCTTTGATGAGCCGACTTCAGCCCTAGACCCTGAGATGGTTGGGGAAGTTCTAGCTGTGATGCAAGACCTTGCCAAGTCGGGGATGACTATGGTGATTGTAACGCATGAAATGGGCTTTGCGCGTGAGGTGGCAGACCGTGTTATCTTTATGGCTGATGGAGTTGTTGTCGAAGATGGAACTCCAGAAGAGGTTTTCAATCAAACAAAAGAACAACGGACCAAGGAATTTTTGAGTAAGGTTTTGTAATACCTCATTTTTAGAAGAAATGGAGTAGGCATCATGGCTTCCAGTAAAGAATATTTAGATTTTATTCTCGAACAGCTATCAGAGCTAGAGGAGATGAGTTATCGTCCAATGATGGGAGAGTACATCCTTTATTATCGTGGGAAGATTATTGGGGGAATCTATGATAATCGTTTGTTACTGAAGCCTGTGAAGGTGGTCATGGATCAACTGAGACAGACTAGGCTTGAACGTCCTTATGAAGGAGCTAAGGAGATGATTTTGATAGAAGACATTGAAGATAAGTCATTTCTAACGAGATTAATTAAGGATATGTATGAAGTCTTACCGGCTCCAAAAGTTAAAAAGAAAGCATGACAGATTTACCCAGTATAAATAGGCATAAAAGCTCGATAAGGGCTTTTTCTTATAGTTTTTGACTATAAGGTCCATTAGTCAAGAAATGTTAGAATGACAAGGTATTTTTTGTTATAATAGAAGATATCTGATAGAAAAGGGAAGAGATATGGCACAGATTATTGATGGGAAGGCTCTTGCGGCTAAGTTACAAGGGCAGTTGACTGAAAAGACGGCCAAACTAAAAGAAGAAACAGGTTTAGTTCCAGGCTTGGTGGTGATTTTGGTTGGAGATAATCCAGCCAGCCAAGTCTACGTTCGCAACAAGGAACGCTCAGCTCTCGCTGCTGGCTTCCGTAGTGAAGTAGTGCGAGTTCCAGAGACCATTACCCAAGCGGAATTGTTAGACTTGATTACCAAATACAATCAAGATCCAGCTTGGCATGGGATTTTGGTCCAGTTACCTTTACCAAAACATATTGATGAAGAGGCAGTTTTATTAGCCATTGACCCCGAAAAAGACGTGGATGGTTTCCATCCGCTAAACATGGGACGCTTATGGTCTGGGCATCCAGTTATGATTCCTTCGACACCTGCAGGAATTATGGAAATGTTTCATGAGTATGGGATTGATCTAGAAGGTAAAAATGCGGTTGTTATCGGTCGTTCCAATATTGTCGGAAAGCCAATGGCTCAGCTTCTTTTGGCTAAGAATGCAACAGTGACCTTGACCCACTCACGTACCCATCATCTTGCCAAGGTGGCTGCTAAGGCAGATATTCTGGTGGTTGCAATCGGTCGCGCTAAGTTTGTGACTGCTGACTTTGTCAAACCAGGAGCGGTTGTCATTGACGTTGGGATGAACCGAGATGAAAACGGCAAGCTTTGTGGAGATGTTGATTATGATGCCGTTGCACCACTTGCTAGTCACATCACACCTGTACCGGGTGGAGTTGGTCCTATGACCATTACCATGCTGATGGAGCAAACCTATCAGGCAGCGCTTCGAACACTAAACAAGGACTAGGAAGATGAAATTCGTATTTGACCTGGATGGAACGCTATCTTTTGACTACATGACCATAGATGAGGAGATTAAGCAGGTTCTTTTAAAGGCTGAAGATTATGGGCATGAGCTTGTATTTGCCTCAGCTCGCTCTTATCGGGATTGTTTGGGTTTATTAGGTTCTGAACTCAGTCAGCGCTTGGTCATAGGTTTGAATGGTGGTGTAGCCTATCATTTGGGGAAGGCTGTTTTCGAAAGGAATCTCGATGCTAGAGTTTATCAGGCGCTAGTGGATTATTGCCAGACCTATAATCTCCCTTTCTTTGTAGATGATTGCTTTGACTATAGTGGTCAGATTGTGGAGAAGATTCCATTTATTTCCAGTGTGGATCCCCTAAAGGTGGCTCGTTATCAGAAACTCGAGGACTTAGGGACTCCGATTAAGGTAGTCGTTTATATGGGAGACCATGAGGATTTGATTGATGACCTGCTTGGTCAGTTAGAAAGACTAGGGCAGGCTCATCTGTCCTATCATGCCCATGAAAAGTGCCTTTATGTTAATCCCTTGGATACTCATAAGGCGACAACTGTTGAAAAGTTATGTGGGGAGAACTTCATTGCTTTTGGAAATGACCAAAACGATATTGAACTGTTTAAAACGTCTCTCTATTCAGTTCAGATAGGCGATTTTGCTGGCCTTAGTCCATATACAGATGAAACGTTAGAGCTAAAAGGAGAACCTTCTCCAGCAGTGGCAGCTAAAATCTTACAGACTTTTGCGGAATTTAAGGGAAAATAGATTGAAGGAGGTTTGCCCCTCCTTTTGTAGTATAATGAAGTGAGAGGGAAAAAACGATGAAAGTGATTGATCAAGCTTTATTAGAAAAAGTCATTATTGAACGTTCTCGTCACAGTCATAAGGGAGATTACGGTCGTCTGCTCTTGCTGGGAGGGACCTATCCTTATGGAGGAGCTATCATCATGTCAGCCATTGCAGCTGTCAAAAGTGGGGCAGGGTTGGTGACTGTTGGCACGGATAAGGAGAACATTCCGGCTCTGCACAGTCATTTACCTGAGGCCATGGCATTTTCTCTTCAAGACCAGCAATTGTTAAAAGAACAGTTAGAAAAGGCAGAGGTTGTCTTGTTAGGTCCGGGTTTGCGAGAGGATGCATTCGGAGAAGAACTCGTAAAATGGGTTTTTAACAACCTCAGAAGTGACCAGATTTTGATTGTAGATGGTGGTGCTTTGGGCATCTTAGCAAAAGGCCAGTTACCACTTCCTTCCAGTCAGCTCATCCTAACTCCCCACCAAAAGGAATGGGAAAGACTGTCTGGTATAGTTCTTGACCATCAAAATACAGAGGCGACTGCCAGAGCTCTTTCTGCTTTTCCTCAAGGAACGATTCTTGTCGAGAAAGGTCCAGCGACTCGTATCTGGCAAGCTGGTCAGTCTGAATATTATCAGTTACAGGTTGGAGGACCCTATCAAGCAACTGGTGGGATGGGAGATACTCTGGCTGGGATGATTGCAGGTTTTGCAGGTCAGTTTGACCAAGTCAGTCTCTATGAGAGAGTGGTGGTAGCGGCTCACCTTCATTCAGCTATCGCGCAAGAACTAGCTCAAGAAAATTACCTTGTCTTGCCTACCGAAATTAGTAAAGCTCTTCCGAAAACAATGAAAAAAATATCTCAAAAAGGTAGTTAATACCTTGGTTGTCTTTTTATGTTGATGTAGGTTTGTTGATAAGGTTTTCAAATACCTCAGAACCAGCAATCAACTGCTGAACTTACGAGGAATTCTCACTTTTAAGGTCTTGATTTTTACTCAAACTCAAAAGAAAAGCGAGGTTGTTATCAAAGTTGAGGGGTGTCAAATCATGCTTTTTTTGATATAATTTTTAATGATGAATGCAAGAAATGATCGGTATGTGGTCGTTGATTTAGAGGCGACCAGCACCGGAAGCAAGGCAAAAATTATTCAAGTAGGCATTGTGGTGATTGAGAATGGTGAAATCATCAATCAGTATGCGACTGATGTCAATCCCCACGAACCCTTGGATTCTCATATCAAAGAATTAACGGGTCTGACCGATCGGCGTTTGGCTGCGGCACCAGAGTTTTCTCAGGTGGCCGGAAAAATTTTTGAATTGGTTAAGGACGGTATTTTTGTTGCGCACAATGTACAGTTTGATGCCAACCTTCTTGCGGAATTCCTCTTTTTTGAAGGATATGAATTGCGCACACCGCGGGTGGATACAGTTGAGCTTGCTCAAGTTCTGTATCCTCAGTTTGAAAAGTATAACTTAGGTATCCTTTGTCAAGAGTTGGGCATTGAGCTGGAACATGCCCATACTGCCCTGTCAGATGCTCAGGCAACAGCTGAACTCTTGCTTTACATGCGTCAAAAACTATTTGAGTTACCAAAAGGGCTCTTAGAAAGCTTGTTAAACCTTGCAGACAACCTTCTCTATGAAAGTTATTTGGTGATTGAGGAGGTCTATCAGCAACAATCGCTCTTATCTTCGCCAGACTTGATGGAGCTTCATGGGCTTTTTCTCAGAAAGGAAAGCAAAGCCTTAGTCCCACGAAAGTTATCCAAAGATTTTGCTAAAAATATTTCTTTATTGGGGCTGGAGGAGCGTCCGCAACAGTTGGAATTTGCGGAGAAGGTTGAGCAATTATTGGAAGAACACCAGACTTCCTTTATCCAAGCTCAAACGGGACTCGGCAAGACATACGGCTATATCCTCCCAGCTTTGAACTCGGAGAGTCAAGCAGGGATTCTAGTGAGTGTTCCGACCAAAATTCTTCAAAATCAAATCATGCAAGAAGAAGGTCAGCGCTTAAAAGAGGTCTTCCATCTGGAAATTCATAGTCTCAAGGGGCCTCAAAATTATTTAAAACTGGATGCCTTTCACCGAGTTCTCCATCGACCGGAGTCCAATCGCCTTTTCACACGCTTTAAAATGCAACTGCTCATCTGGCTAACAGAGACAGAGACTGGTGATTTGGATGAAATTGGGCAACTTTACCGCTACCAGCATTTTCTGCCAGAACTAGTCCACGATGGCAAGCTTTCAAAGAAAAGTTTATTTGCTACAGAGGATTTTTGGAAACGAGGGCAGGAAAAGGCCAAGACCAGTCGTGTTCTTCTGACCAATCATGCCTATCTGGTCACTCGTTTGGAAGACAATCCAGAGTTTGTCGACAACCGTTTGGTGATCTTGGATGAGGCTCAAAAAATGCTGCTAGCTCTCGAAAATCTAGCCCAGCAGGCTTATCACCTTGAGGAACTTGTAACCCAGTTTGATAGGTCCTTGGAGATAGAGGAAGATTTGGTTCAGAAGCGTTTGCTTGAGAGTATTGGCTTTGAATGTCGTTACTTGATGGAGCACTATCAGTCGGGCCTTAGGAATGGAAAGTGGTTGGATTCTCTTGAACAGTTGCGCCAGCATTTTTCGGAGCTAGCTCTCCCAGAGTATAGAGAGCTTGCAAACTTTTTCACCTCGGACCGTGAATTTTGGCTTGCTACAGCAGAGAAATCTAGCAAGGATGTCTTGATTTGTTCAAGCAAAAAAGGTCGCTTTATACTAGCAGACTTATTGCCAGAAGATTGTAGGCTCCTAGGAGTATCAGCTACTCTTGAAATCAGCAATCGAGTTTCCCTAGCAGATTTATTGGGCTTTCCAGATGCTCCGCTTGTTAGGCTTGATGTAGCAAAACAGGAGCAACAAGAAGTCTTTCTAATTGATGACTTTCCTCTTGTGACGGAAGTTTCACCTTTTGACTATGCTAGTGAAGTGGCTTCTGTTATCCGAGGTTTACAAGCCTTCCAAGAACCTTTATTGGTTTTGTTTACCTCAAAAGAAATGTTGCTGGCAGTTTCGGACCTGCTCGACCAACCGCATCTAGCTCAGTATAAAAATGGGGAACCAAGTCAACTGAAAAAACGTTTTGAAAAGGGTGAACGCCAGATCTTGCTTGGAACAGGCAGTTTCTGGGAAGGAGTTGATTTTTCAACCCATCCTTGCGTGATTCAAGTGATTCCGAGATTGCCTTTCCAAAATCCCCAAGAGCCGTTAACCAAAAAGTTAAACCAAGAACTGCGTCAAGAAGGGAAAAATCCTTTCTATGATTATCAGTTACCGATGGCGATCATTCGGCTAAAACAAGCCCTTGGTCGTACTGTTAGACGGCCCAACCAAGGTTCGGTTGCTGTAATCTTAGACAGTCGTGTTGTCAGCAAGCGTTATGGTAAACAAATCGCCCAGACCTTGTCAAAAGAAAGGGCTGTTCAAGTTCTTTCTAGAGAACAGCTAGAGCCTGCTGTAGCTGATTTTCTCCAATCTCGTCGCAATAGAATGAAAGAAAAATCCAAGAAAGAGAAAAGGTAAAAAATATGAAACGTTCCTTCGACTCTCGAGTCGATTATAGCCTCCTTCTACCAGTGTTTTGTTTACTGGTGATTGGAATAGTGGCCATTTATATAGCAGTTAGTCATGACTATCCAAATAATGTGTTACCAATACTAGGCCAGCAAATCGCTTGGATTTCCTTGGGCCTTGTCATTGGTTTTGTGGTCATGTTCTTCAATACTGAGTTTTTATGGAAGGTGACTCCTTATCTCTATGGTTTAGGCCTAGCCTTGATGGTCCTCCCTCTTGTTTTCTACAATCCAAATCTTGTAGCGTCAACAGGTGCCAAGAACTGGGTATCGATTGGTGGAACGACACTCTTTCAGCCATCTGAGTTCATGAAGATTTCCTATATCTTGATGCTAGCTCGAGTCATCGTACAATTCACTCAAAAACACAAGGAATGGCGACGGACTATTCCTTTGGATTTCCTATTGATTGGTTGGATGATTGCCTTTACAATCCCAGTTTTGCTCCTTCTAGCCCTACAAAGTGACTTAGGAACTGCCTTGGTCTTTGTAGCTATTTTTGCAGGTATGGTTCTCCTTTCAGGTGTTTCGTGGAAGATTATCATTCCTGTTTTTGCGACAGGAGTGACTGCTGTTGCAGGCTTCATGGCCATCTTTATAAGCAAGGATGGACGTGCCTTCTTGCATCAGATCGGGATGCCAACCTACCAGATCAACCGTATTTTGGCTTGGCTCAATCCCTTTGACTTTGCGCAAACAACGACTTACCAACAGGCGCAGGGGCAAATTGCGATTGGAAGTGGTGGCTTGTTTGGACAGGGTTTCAATGTGTCCAATCTCCTCATTCCAGTACGTGAAAGTGATATGATTTTCACCGTAATTGCTGAAGACTTTGGCTTCATTGGTTCAGTCTTTGTGGTTGCCCTGTACTTGCTTCTTATTTACCGGATGTTGAAGATTACGATCAGGTCAAATAACCAGTTCTACACCTACATTTCGACTGGGTTTATCATGATGTTGCTCTTCCATATCTTTGAAAATATCGGTGCCGTGACAGGCTTACTTCCTTTGACAGGGATTCCTCTGCCTTTCATTTCTCAAGGGGGCTCCGCAATTATTAGTAACCTCATCGGTGTCGGTCTCCTCTTATCTATGAGTTACCAGACCAACCTAGCGGAGGAGAAAAGTGGAAAAGTTCCATTTAAACGAAAGAAAGTCGTCCTAAAACAAATCAAATAAGGAGGCCACTATGGCAAAAGTAGCAGTTATCTTAGCCCAGGGTTTTGAAGAAATTGAAGCCTTGACAGTAGTTGATGTCTTGCGTCGAGCAAACATTTCATGCGATATGGTAGGATTTGAAGAGCAGGTGACAGGATCACATGGCATTCAGGTAAAAGCCGACCGTATCTTTGATGGCGATTTGTCCGACTATGACTTGGTAGTTCTTCCAGGTGGTATGCCAGGCTCAGCTCACCTACGGGATAATCAAGCCCTCATTTCACAGATTAAAGCCTTTGACCAAGCTGGAAAGAAAATTGCTGCCATCTGTGCAGCCCCAATCGCCCTCCATCAAGCAGGTGTCCTGAAAGACAAGCACTTTACCTGTTATGACGGTGTTCAGGAAAACATCAGTGACGGAATTTACCGAAAGGAAACAGTAGTTGTGGATGGCAATCTAATAACTAGCCGAGGACCGTCAACTGCCCTTGCCTTTGCCTATGAGCTGGTAGAGCAGTTGGAAGGAGATGCAGAAAGTTTACGAGTCGGCATGCTCTATCAAGATGTTTTTGGAAATTAACAGTAAGACGAGAGTTCGGCTCTCGTTTTTGCTTGGAAAAATCTAGGAAATCATCGCTTTTTTCGTAAAAAAATGGTATAATAAAGGGTATGAAATATCGTGACTATATATGGGATTTAGGTGGTACCCTATTGGATAATTATGAGACTTCTACAGCGGCCTTTGTAGAGACCTTAGCCCAATACGGAATAGAGCAAGAACACGACCGTGTTTACGAAGCCTTGAAGGTTTCGACAGCTTTTGCCATTGAGAAGTTTGCCCCAGCCATCGAGAATTTTTTAGAAAACTACAAAGAGAATGAAGCGCGTGAGCTAGAGTACCCAGTTTTGTTTGAGGGAATTCCAGAGTTACTAAAAGACATCTCTGACAAGGGTGGCCGTCATTTCTTAGTCTCTCATCGAAATGACCAAGTGCTAGAACTTCTTGCAAAGACTCAGATAGCTGACTATTTCACAGAAGTCGTTACTGCCAGTTCTGGTTTCAAACGGAAACCAGATCCAGAGTCTATGATTTATTTACGTGATAAATATCATATCTCATCCGGTTTGGTCATTGGAGACAGAAATATTGATGTAGAAGCAGGTAAAGCTGCCGGCTTAGATGCCTATCTTTTTAAAAACGTTGCGACACTGAGACAAGCAATAGACATGTAAGAAAAGGGAAAAAATGACAGAAGAAATCAAAAATCAACAGGCACAGGATTATGATGCCAGTCAAATTCAAGTTTTGGAGGGGCTGGAAGCTGTTCGTATGCGTCCAGGTATGTATATTGGATCGACCTCAAAAGAAGGCCTTCACCATCTAGTATGGGAAATCGTTGATAATTCAATTGATGAAGCCTTAGCAGGATTTGCCAGTCATATCCAAGTCCTTATTGAGCCAGATAATTCCATCACCGTTGTGGATGATGGACGTGGTATCCCTGTTGACATTCAGGAAAAGACAGGACGTCCTGCTGTTGAGACCGTCTTTACTGTTCTTCACGCTGGAGGAAAGTTCGGCGGTGGCGGATATAAGGTATCAGGTGGATTGCACGGTGTGGGTTCATCAGTAGTAAATGCCCTCTCAACTCAACTAGATGTTCGGGTTCATAAAAACGGAAAAATTTATTATCAAGAATACCACCGTGGGAATGTCGTTGCTGATCTTGAAGTGGTTGGAGATACGGATAGAACCGGAACAACAGTTCACTTCACACCGGATCCAGAGATTTTTACAGAAACAACGACCTTTGATTTTGACAAATTGAATAAACGTATTCAAGAACTAGCCTTTTTGAACCGAGGTCTTCGAATCTCCATCACAGATAAGCGTGAAGGTCTCGAACAGACTAAACATTACCATTATGAGGGCGGGATTGCTAGCTATGTTGAATACATCAACGAGAACAAGGATGTTATCTTTGACACACCAATCTACACAGACGGTGAGATGGATGATATTACTGTTGAAGTAGCCATGCAGTACACAACCGGTTACCACGAAAATGTCATGAGTTTCGCCAATAACATTCACACCCATGAAGGTGGAACGCATGAGCAAGGTTTCCGTACAGCACTGACGCGTGTTATCAACGATTATGCTCGTAAAAATAAATTACTAAAAGACAATGAAGACAATCTAACAGGGGAAGATGTCCGTGAAGGTTTGACTGCTGTGATCTCTGTCAAGCATCCAAATCCGCAGTTTGAAGGGCAAACCAAGACAAAGCTGGGCAATAGTGAAGTAGTTAAGATTACCAATCGTCTCTTCAGCGATGCCTTCTCTGATTTTCTCATGGAAAATCCACAGATTGCCAAGCGTATCGTGGAAAAAGGAATTTTGGCTGCCAAGGCTCGTGTGGCTGCCAAGCGTGCGCGTGAAGTCACTCGCAAGAAATCTGGTTTGGAAATTTCCAATCTTCCAGGAAAACTAGCAGACTGTTCTTCAAATAATCCTGCTGAAACCGAACTCTTCATCGTCGAAGGAGACTCGGCTGGTGGATCAGCTAAATCTGGTCGTAACCGTGAGTTCCAAGCTATCTTACCAATTCGTGGTAAAATCTTGAACGTTGAAAAGGCTAGCATGGATAAAATTCTTGCTAACGAAGAAATTCGGAGTCTCTTCACAGCCATGGGGACAGGATTTGGCGCAGAATTTGATGTTACTAAGGCTCGTTACCAAAAACTCGTTTTGATGACCGATGCCGATGTCGATGGTGCCCACATTCGAACTCTCTTGCTAACCTTGATTTACCGCTACATGAAACCAATCCTAGAAGCTGGTTATGTTTATATTGCCCAACCACCGATTTATGGGGTCAAAGTTGGAAGTGAGATCAAAGAATACATTCAGCCAGGTACAGATCAAGAAATTAAACTCCAAGAAGCCTTAGCACGTCATAGTGAAGGGCGCTCAAAGCCCACCATCCAACGTTATAAAGGTCTGGGAGAAATGGATGATCACCAATTGTGGGAAACAACCATGGATCCAGAACATCGCTTGATGGCACGTGTTTCAGTAGATGATGCTGCTGAAGCAGATAGAATCTTTGATATGTTAATGGGCGATCGGGTAGAGCCTCGTCGCGAATTTATCGAAGAAAACGCTGTTTACAGTACACTTGACGTTTAAAAAATGTGGGAAATAGTTCCCTTGGTTTAAAAAATATGATATAATCATTACGATTGTTTCTAGTATAAAAGGAGTTTGATATGTCTAATGGACAACTAATTTATCTAATGGTTGCGATTGCGATCATTTTGATTTTAGCTTATGTAACAGCCATTTTTCTACGTAAGCGTAATGTAAGCAGATTAACGGCGCTTGAAGAAAGAAAAGAAGAACTCTACAATCTTCCTGTAAATGATGAGGTTGAAGCCGTTAAAAATATGCACTTGATTGGTCAAAGTCAGGTAACCTTTCGTGAATGGAATCAAAAATGGGTTGATTTATCTCTGAACTCATTTGCAGACATCGAAAATCACCTCTTTGAAGCTGAAAACTACAATAATTCTTTCCGTTTCTTTAAAGCAGCTCACAAGATTGATCAAATTGAAAGCCAGATTAGTTTGATTGAGGAGGATATTGCAGCTATTCGCAATGCCCTTTCTGAACTCGAAAAGCAAGAGTCTAAGAACAGTGGTCGCGTCCTACATGCTTTGGACTTGTTTGAAACCCTTCAACATACGGTTGCAGAGGACTCAGAGAAATATGGGAAAGCTCTTCCTGAGATTGAGAAACAATTGGAAAATATCCAATCGGAATTCTCTCAATTCGTTACCCTTAACTCATCAGGTGACCCAGTTGAAGCTGCAGCAATCTTAGATGATACTGAAAATCATATTCTTGCTCTAACGCATATTGTTGATCGTATTCCAGCTCTTGTTGAAACCTTGACAAAGGAATTACCAGACCAATTAGCAGATTTGGAAGAGGGCTATCGTAAGCTGTTGGATGCCAAATACCACTTTATTGAAACAGATATTGAGTCACGTTTCCAACTCTTGCATGAATCTTTGAAGAATAATCAAGAAAACATTCGTCAGTTGGAGTTGGACAATGCAGAGTATGAAAATAATCGCATTCAAGAAGAAATCAATGCACTTTATGATATTTTCACTCATGAAATTGAGGCTCAAAAAGTCGTTGAGAATCTCCTCTCAACACTTCCAACCTATCTCAACCACTTGAAGGAAAATAACCAGGTGCTTGTTCAGGATCTTGAACGCCTAAATAAAACTTATCTTCTTCCAGAAAGTGATGGGAATCATGTCCGCCGTCTTCAAAAAGAATTAGCTGCACTTGATACCGCTATTTTAGAAGTAACAGAGGACCAAAGAGAATCTGCTCAAGCCTATTCTGTTCTTGAAGAACAGTTGGAAATGCTTCAAAGCAATCTCAAAGATATTGAAGATGAGCAAATTTCTGTGAGCGAACGACTTGCGCAAATTGAAAAAGATGACCTCAATGCTCGCCAAAAAGCAAATGTCTATGTGAATCGTTTGCACACTATCAAACGTTACATGGAGAAGCGAAACTTACCAGGAATCCCTCAAAGTTTCTTGAAACTCTTCTTTACTGCAAGTCATAACACTGAAGATTTGATGGCGGAGCTAGAACAACCGCAGGTTAATATTGAATCTGTTAAGCGAATTCTTGAAATTGCAACGAATGATATGGCAGTACTTGAGACAGAAACATATGACATTGTTCAGTATGCAACTTTGACAGAGCAACTTCTCCAATACTCAAATCGCTACCGTTCATTTGATGAACGTATCCAAGAGGCTTTCAACGAAGCACTTGAAATTTTTGAGAAAGAGTTTGACTATCGGGCATCATTTGAGAAGATTTCTCAAGCCTTGGAAGTTGCAGAACCAGGAGTTACAAATCGTTTTGTGACTTCATATGAAAAAACACGTGAAGCAATTCGCTTTTAAATTAAAATAGAAGCTTAGAGAATTCTAAGCTTTTTCTTTATTTTTTGAAATGGAGCTAGATTATCTGTTTATCATTGAAATAATAGCTTTGATTTGATATGATGGAAATATGAAGAAAAATATGAACCGTGTTTCTCACGATAAAAAGAGAAGTATATTGCTTTCCTTTGTTGGAATCTTAGGAATCGCTATGATTCTTTTGGGAAGTGCCATTGGCTACAAGGTTCTACAAAAGCAATCTTATGAACAAAAAATTGAAGCGTTAAAAAGCGAAAAGGACCAGCAATTCAACTCAGGTAGTCAGAAGGACCATTTCCGAAAAGGGCAAGCTGAGGTGATTGCCTACTACCCTTTGAAAGGAGAGGAGGTCATTGCGTCTATTAGAGAAAAAATCAACCAAGATATCAAAGAAAATCTAGAAGATAAAGAGGATCTGGTCTTTTATTATACAGAGCAGCTGGATCCTGTCCTTGAGGGAGTTGTTGCTCGTAATATCAGTAGGCAAGTCTATGATTTGTCTGCAGCAAAGGTTGAAGAAAAAGAAAAGACTTCCTTAGGGAAAATTTTCTTGACTGAAGATGGGAAAGCTTTTGACCTCAGTAAACTCTTCAAAGATGCAAGCAAGGCTAAGGAACTCTTACTGAGTCAAATCAAATCAACTCTAGAAGATAAGAAACTTGACCAGGCAAAAATTGATCAAGTTATAAAGAGCTTCACAGATCAGGATTTGGCATCTTGGAGTTTTGATTATAAAGATAGTCAAATCATCCTTTATCCTGCTAATTCTGGAGAGGCTGTTGAGGAAATTGCTTTACCAATATCCAGTTTCTTTGATGTCATTGAGTCCTCTTATCTGTTAGAAAAGGATGCGGAACTCTACCAATCTTACTTTGCTAAGAAAAATAAAAAGGTTGTAGCCTTGACCTTTGATGATGGTCCAAATCCGACTACAACTCCACAAGCTTTGGATACCTTGGCTAAGTACGGTGTAAAGGCAACCTTCTTTGTACTTGGAAAAAACATAGCAGGAAATGAAGATCTTCTGAAACGAATGAAATCGGAAGGTCATGTTGTGGGAAATCATAGCTGGGATCATCCTGTCCTTTCTAAATTATCTCTCGAAGATGCTAAAAAGCAAATCACTGATACAGAAGATTTGTTAACTCAAGTTTTAGGATCAAGCTCTAAACTGATGCGCCCACCTTATGGTGCCATCACTGATGATATTCGAAATAGTCTTGACTTGAGTTTTATCATGTGGGATGTGGATAGTTTAGACTGGAAGAGTAAGAATGAAGCTGCTATTTTGACAGAAATTCAACACCAAGTTCGTAATGGTTCTATCATTCTCATGCATGATATCCATGGTCCTTCTGTCAATTCTCTACCAAGTGTCATTGAGTATCTAAAGGGTGAAGGGTATACATTTGTGACCGTTCCTGAATTGCTCAATTCTCGTTTGAAAGCTCACGAGATCTATTACGATCGTGATCAATAATTGTTAAAATCTAAAGGAGCAAGCGTACTGGTAATCAGGATTTTGTTTCTTTAGATTTTCTTCACATAGAAAGGAAAAACGATGAAATCTTACACCCTTAATAATGGAGTTTCAATTCCTGTTCTAGGATTTGGAACATGGAAAGCTGAAAATGGAGAGGTGGCCTACCAAGCTGTTTTAGAAGCTTTAAAGGCTGGTTATCGTCATATCGATACTGCAGCTATCTATAAAAATGAGGAAAGTGTTGGTCGTGCTATACGAGATAGCGGTATTCCACGACAAGAAATCTTTGTAACGACTAAACTTTGGAATACCATTCACAGCTATGATGAAACTCGCCATGCATTTGAAGAATCAATGGAAAAACTGGGATTGGATTATCTAGATTTGTACCTTATTCATTGGCCAAATCCAAAACCACTAAGAGAAAATGACGAATGGAAAACTCGCAATGCTGAAGTCTGGCGAGCGATGGAGGATCTTTACAAAGAAGGCAAAATCCGTGCTATCGGCGTTAGTAATTTCCTTCCCCATCATTTGGATGCTTTGCTTGAGACAGTAAGAGTCATTCCGGCGGTCAATCAGGTACGCTTGGCACCAGGAGTTTATCAAGAGGAAGTGGTTGACTACTGTAGAGAGAAAGGAATTCTCCTAGAGGCTTGGGGGCCTTTTGGGCAAGGGGAGTTGTTTGAACAGAAAGAAGTCCAAGAAATTGCTGCTAAGTATGGGAAATCAGTGGCTCAAATTGCCTTGGCTTGGAGTTTGGCAGAAGGTTTTTTACCTCTACCTAAGTCAGTAACAGCCTCTCGTATCCAGAGCAATCTTGATTGTTTTGGAATTGAACTCAGCAAAGACGAGCGAGAAGTCTTAAAGACAATTTCAGTGACTTCTGGTGCACCACGTGTGGATGAGATGGATTTTTAGTTTGTGAAATCTATTTATATCGAAATGATGAAGACTAGGAATTTTTAATCCTAGTCTTTTTGTGTATAAAAGTCTAGATTGTTTGTATAATAAAATAGTTTTATAAATTGAAATAAATGAATAAATCTAAAAGATGTTGCTTTGATAGAGCAAATAACACGAACAATAAAACTAAATAAGAACATTACATACGCAAATATTACATTTTTGTGACAATTCAGATTTTTATGAAAATTTTTGATTATTTGCGTTATAATGGGTATACTTTAAAGAAAAAGGAGATTATTTATGGATAGACGACAACGTTTTTCATTACGGAAATACAAATTTGGTCTTGCTTCAGTTTTGCTGGGGACTGCTTTGGTTTTTGGAGCAAGTCAAGTTAATGCCAATGAGCAGAGTACAGGTGAAAATCAAGCTCAAACTCAGGAAATCAAGACAGAGTTAAAAGATGATAAACACTCAAACTCTGCGACTGACTTAACTACCGCTAATGGGATAGCTCCAGTAGTTGGAGAGAAACAAGAAGCTGAAACTTCTAAAGAGGATGCTAGTAAACAAGATGCTAAGGTAGAAGCTCCAGTTGATAAAACTGCTGAAGCCCAGGAATCAGGAAAAGATAGCGCAGTTGCAAAAGAAGAAAATCAAGGTATCGTTCAGAAAGAAACAACAGTAGATACCAGTCCAGCGCCTGCTACTGAGAAGGCTTCTGACTTGGAGGAAAAAGAGGCTCAAGTAACGACAGCTCCGAAAACTACTGGCGAGACAGCAACTACTGAAAAGGAAAAACAAAATGCTGAATCTGCAAAACCCAATAGTCTTTCAAGCAATGATATCATCACGGTACCAAAAACTTGGAAGGCTGGTTACAAGGGGACAGGGACCGTTGTTGCCATAATTGACTCTGGGCTTGATTTGAATCATGAGGTTCTTCGAATTTCGGATCCGTCAAAAGCAAAATTTAAAAACAAGGAAGCCATCGAAGCAGCTAAAAAGGCTGCTGGAATCGACTACGGTAAATGGTATAGTGATAAGGTTGTCTATGCCTATGACTACTTTGACGGAACAGATAAGATCAAAGAAGCAGAAAGAACTTCTCATGGGATGCACGTAACAGGGATTGCAGCTGGAAACCCTGATAAAGAAGCACCGAATGGTGAAAAGGTCTATGGTGTAGCACCAGAAGCCCAAGTCATGTTTATGCGTGTCTTTTCAGATCGTCAAAAAACGACCAGTTCTGCCCTTTATGTAAAGGCGATTGATGATGCAGTCGCCTTGGGAGCAGATGCTATTAATATGAGTTTGGGATCTAGCACTGGTTCTATGGTGGATGCTGGTTCTGATATCGTGGATGCTATCAAACGTGCCCGTGCCAAGGGAGTTTCTGTTCTTATCTCAGCAGGAAATAGCAATACATTCGGAAATGGTTATTCAAAACCACTAGCTGAAAACCCAGACTATGGCTTGGTTGGAAATCCATCCACTGTTGAGGATTCGATTTCAGTTGCTTCTGTCAACAATAAAACATTGACGACAGCGGTTTTTGAAGTCAAAGGTCTAGAGGGAAATGCCAGTCTTCATAACGGAAAATTTGATTATAGTCAACCTGAAGCAGATAAGGACTTTGAAAAAGGAAAAGAGTACGAATACGTCGAAGCAGGGTTAGGTCGTGAAGAAGACTTTGCGAAGTTGGATTTAACTGGAAAACTTGCCCTCATTCAGCGTGGAGCTATGAACTTTTCAGAGAAAATCAAAAATGCACGAAAACATGGTGCAGTTGGTGCCTTGATCTACAATAATGTAGAAGGAGCGAACATCAATATGGCTATTGATGATGAAGCAAAGAAAATTCCTTCTGTATTTATTTCTAAACAGTATGGTGAAGCCTTAAAATCAGGAAAATACAAGATTGTTTTTAATGACAAGATGGATAATCGCCCTTCTGATGTAGCCAATCAGTTATCTGACTTTTCAAGTTGGGGAGTGACTACTGATGGACAATTGAAACCAGACGTGACAGCTCCTGGCGGCAATATCTACTCATCCTTTAATGACAATACCTACGGTAGTATCAGCGGAACCAGTATGGCGGCTCCTCACGTTACGGGTGTTGCAGTTCTGGTTAAGGAATACCTTCAAAAACACCATCCAGAATTGACTCCTGAGCAAGTATCAGAGACTGTCAAGGCCTTGATCATGTCAACTGCAAAACCACACGTTAATAAGGATACAGGCACTTATACCTCTCCTCGTCAGCAAGGTTCTGGTATTGTGGATACAGCTGCTGCAGTGTCAACAGATCTCTATGTAACGGGTGAAAATGGTTATCCAAGTGTGACATTAGGAAATGTTGGAGATCAATTTACTTTCAAGGTCACTGTACACAATATTTCAGATACTGATCGTACTCTCAAGATGGTAGTGAATACCAATACAGACGAAGTCCAAGATGGGAAATTCACCCTTCGACCTCGAAAACTAACGGAGACAGTCTGGCCTGAAGTGACGGTCAAAGCCCACAGCAGTCAAACAGTCACTGTTAAAGTGGATGCTCGAAAATTTGCTGCTGAACTCAGCAAACAAATGCCAAATGGCTATTTCCTTGAAGGTTTTGTTCGCTTTGTAGATCCAGCAGATGATGGAGATATTGTGAGTCTTGCATTTATGGGCTTCCGAGGTGAATTCCAAAATCTTCCTGCTGTCGAAAAACCAATTTACAATCTTGTCCGAGAAGGAAAAAATGGATTTTACACGGAAGTAGACAAGGAAAATCCTGCAGTTAACTACTCTAATGATGCGACCTATCTAGCAAGCTTGCAAAATGATCTTCTTGTTTCTCAAGGTCAACGCCAAGGACGCAGAATTACCGTTCTTGGGATTGAACAAAATGCTGAAGGTAAGCATGTTCTTCAGTTGGACGAAAAAGGGAATGTCCGTATTGCTATTTCTCCAAACGATGATGGAAACAAAGATCTGGTTGAATACAAAACGGTTGCTTTGAGAAATCTTGTAAATCTTCGGGCAACAGTTTATGCGGCTACAGATACCAAGCATGAACATCCTATTTGGGAGGGCGATGCAAAGGATCTTCGTAAGAATTATTTTGATTTTGACAGTAGAAATCTGAAGAGTTATATTCTAGATAATACTGCTTGGAGAGGTCAGGATTTTGATGGTAATACCGTAGCGGATGGTTTATATGACTATGTTATCAGTTATACACCAGATGTTCCAGGAGCAAAAGAACAATACACGACCTTTAAAATTCAAATTGATACTCAAAAACCTGTCATCACGAGTGGTTATATTCGCTTTAAAGATGGAAACCAAGAATTCGTAGCTCGCAAACCAAAAGATGTGGGTCAAGGCGGTATCCTTTCAGAAAAAGTCTTCTATATCACACCATTTGATCAGAAAGGGACCATGGTTCTAACTGGAAAGGACGAGTCTGGAACTCGTGCGCTTGAGAACACCCATCTGATTAAGGCCAATGCTGATGGTAGTTATACACTTCCTAAGGATGTTGACAAGGCTAATATTTACTATCTTGTAGAGGACTATGCAGGAAATGTAGACTATATCTCGCTTGCAGAACTTGTGCGCGATCAAAATAGTGGTCGAGTGAAAATCGCCTTGAAGGATGCGAAAACAAACCAAGATATTGATACCCTCTACGTCTATCGAATTAAAAATAGCGAGGGGCAATATGTTGATGTCGACAAGTCAAAAGCGATTCATTTCTTACAGTTTGGTCATTATACGGCAGAAATTTTCAGTTATGACCGAACAGAATTGAAATTTATCAGTGCCTTGTCCCAAGAGTTTGACCTGACGGAAGAAAATAGTTTCCAAACCATTACCTTCCTAGCAAAACTCCTAGAGTATGCACCAGTATCTGTTTCCTTCAATCAAGCAGTTCCAAAGACAACTACAGTAGTTCTGAAAGGAGAAGATGGGACAAGTATCACTCTTCCTGCTGAAAAATACGGTCAATACGCCTTCGGTAAGAAAGTTGCTATAGGTCGTTATACTGTAGAGATTGGCTTACCGACTGGATATGAACTCCTTGAAAATCTCGTTTCCTTGCTCGTTCATCCAGGTCGAAATAATGCTTTGCGCCTATCTGTTGTGTCTAAGTTGGCCTTGATTGCTGCGGTAAATCAACAAAAAGAACTGGTAGAAACGTCTCGTTACTTTAATAGTAGTGCAGATAAGAGAAAAGCTTATGACCAAGCTTTCCAAGTGGCGCGGTCAGCCTTGTCAAGTAAGTTGAAGCAAGAATTGATTGATGGAGTTCTCGCTAGTCTTGAAGCTGCTGGTAAGGCTTTGGATGGAAAAGATTCGAACGTGGCAGCCTTGAAAGAAGCCATGAAAGCTTACTATGCAACGACTAAAACTGGACGATATGCTAATTCCAAGGAAAAAGTACGTCGAGCTTATGATCGTGCCTTCCAAGAAATCGCCTTACTTGCTGTGGATCCTAAAGTCAAACAGGATCAAATTGACCAATCTCTCATTGCCCTTGCAACAGCTAAAAGTAAACTGAATGGCAAAGCTACTGACTTCTCTAGTCTGAAGAAACTGGTCAAGGATGAACGTCTTTTCCAAGAAAAGAATGCGAGATTTATCTATGCAGACAAGAAAGAAAAAGCAGCTTATCTTTTAGCCTTTAAAGAAGCTCAGGAACTCCTTAATGATCCAGGAGCGAGCCAAGAAGATGTCAAAGATGCCATTACAGTCTTGAAACAAGCCAAGAGAAATCTGCATGGCAAAAAACCAAAAGCAAGAAGACATCCTTAAACAGGAGTTTCTGAAGCTTTACTGATAAATGAGTCTGAAACTTTGTTTTCAGACTCATTTTTGGTTTACACTAGCTAGGAAATCTGCTATAATACTAGCTAGGAAAGAAAGTCTTATGGCGTTCTTCAAGCGAGCTTGGGATAGTGGGAGCCAAGTAGGACAAGGTAAGAAACTGGCGCTTTCTGTCGTATTTTAAAAAACAATGAAGTAATAAATTAGGGTGGAACCGCGTTTCTGACGCCCCTAGGTCACAGACTTAGGAGTAAAGACACGGTTCTTTTTGTATCCAAAGTCACAAGAATTTATAAAAAGGAGTAAATAATGTCTAAAAAATTGACTTTCCAGGAAATCATCCTTACTTTGCAGCAATTTTGGAATGACCAAGGTTGTATGCTTATGCAGGCTTATGATAATGAAAAAGGTGCGGGAACCATGAGTCCGTACACTTTCCTTCGTGCTATCGGACCTGAGCCATGGAATGCGGCTTATGTAGAGCCATCACGTCGTCCTGCTGACGGTCGTTATGGAGAAAATCCTAACCGTCTTTACCAACACCACCAATTCCAAGTGGTCATGAAGCCTTCTCCATCAAATATCCAAGAACTTTACCTTCAATCTTTGGAAAAATTGGGAATCAATCCTTTGGAACACGATATTCGTTTCGTTGAAGACAACTGGGAAAATCCATCGACTGGATCTGCAGGTCTCGGTTGGGAAGTTTGGCTTGATGGGATGGAAATCACTCAGTTCACTTATTTCCAACAAGTTGGTGGATTGGCAACAGGTCCTGTGACTGCGGAAGTTACCTATGGTTTGGAGCGTTTGGCTTCTTACATCCAAGAAGTGGACTCTGTCTATGATATCGAGTGGGCTGATGGTGTAAAATACGGAGAAATCTTTATTCAGCCTGAGTATGAGCACTCAAAATATTCATTTGAAATTTCGGATCAAGAAATGTTGCTTGAAAACTTTGATAAGTTTGAAAAGGAAGCTGGTCGTGCCTTGGAAGAGGGCTTGGTTCATCCTGCCTATGACTATGTTCTCAAATGTTCACACACTTTTAACCTGCTTGACGCGCGTGGTGCCGTATCTGTAACCGAGCGTGCGGGCTATATCGCTCGTATCCGTAACCTAGCCCGTGTCGTAGCCAAAACCTTTGTCGCAGAACGCAAACGCCTAGGCTACCCACTTTTGGATGAGGCGACACGAGCTAAACTCTTAGCAGAAGACGCAGAATAAAGAGAGTGACAGTTTACGAAAATGGGCGAACAGAGTGAGCCTTGAGCCAGTTGCCGTAGTGATGAAGGTATCCTTAGTGAAGCTAAGGATACTAGGCAAAATTGGAGACTTTCGGCTCCAATTTTAGCAATGAAACAACAAAGTTGGTTGCTTGCGTGCCAATCACATAAGGCAAACTGGAAAATAAAAAGATACTTTTCGGAGAAAAAACATGACAAAAAACTTATTAGTAGAACTCGGTCTTGAAGAGTTACCAGCCTACGTAGTAACTCCAAGTGAAAAACAACTAGGTGAAAAAATGGCAGCCTTCCTCAAGGAAAACCGGCTGTCTTTTGAAGCCATTCAAACCTTCTCCACACCACGCCGTTTGGCTGTTCGTGTCACTGGTCTTGCAGACAAACAGTCTGATTTGACAGAAGATTTCAAGGGACCAGCAAAGAAAATTGCCTTGGATGGTGATGGAAACTTCACCAAAGCAGCTCAAGGATTTGTCCGTGGGAAAGGCTTGACAGTTGAAGATATTGAATTCCGTGAAATCAAGGGTGAAGAGTATGTCTATGTTACCAAGGAAGAAGTGGGCCAACCAGTTGAGAACATTGTTCCAGGTGTAGTAGACGTCTTGAAGTCATTGACTTTCCCTGTCAGCATGCACTGGGCTAACAACACTTTTGAGTATATCCGCCCTGTACACACTTTGACAGTTCTCTTGGACGAGCAAGAGTTTGATTTGGATTTCCTTGATATCAAGGGGGGTCGTGTGAGCCGTGGTCATCGTTTCTTGGGACAAGAAACTAAGATTCAGTCAGCATTGAGCTATGAAGAAGACCTTCGTGCACAGTTTGTAATCGCGGATCCTCGTGAACGTGAGCAAATGATTGTTGATCAAATCAAGGAAATCGAGGCAAAACATGGTGTACGTATCGAAATTGATGCTGACTTGCTGAACGAAGTCTTGAACTTGGTTGAATACCCAACTGCCTTCATGGGAAGTTTTGATGCCAAATACCTTGAAGTTCCAGAAGAAGTTTTGGTGACTTCGATGAAGGAACACCAACGTTACTTTGTTGTTCGTGATCAGGATGGTAAACTCTTGCCAAACTTCATTTCTGTTCGTAATGGAAACGCAGAGTATTTGGAAAATGTCATCAAGGGTAATGAAAAAGTCTTGGTTGCCCGTTTGGAAGACGGTGAATTCTTCTGGCGTGAAGACCAAAAATTGGTTATTTCTGACCTTGTTGAAAAATTAAACAACGTCACCTTCCACGAAAAGATTGGTTCCCTTCGTGAACACATGATTCGTACAGGTCAGATTGCCGTCCTTTTGGCGGAAAAAGCTGGTTTATCAGTGGATGAAACGATTGATCTTGCCCGCGCAGCATCCATTTATAAGTTTGACTTGTTGACAGGGATGGTTGGTGAGTTTGATGAACTCCAAGGAATTATGGGTGAGAAATATGCCCTTCTTGCTGGTGAAACTCCAGCAGTTGCGGCTGCCATTCGTGAACACTACATGCCTACATCAGCGGATGGAGCTCTCCCAGAGAGCAAGATCGGAGCCATTCTAGCCATTGCAGACAAATTGGATACGATTTTGAGTTTCTTCTCAGTGGGCTTGATTCCATCAGGTTCTAATGACCCTTATGCCCTTCGTCGTGCAACGCAAGGTGTAGTTCGTATTTTGGATGCTTTTGGTTGGCACATTGCTATGGATGAGTTGATTGATAGCCTTTACACTTTGAAATTTGACAGCTTGACTTATGGAAATAAAGCAGAGGTCATGGACTTTATCAAGGTTCGTGTTGATAAGATGATGGGTTCAACTCCAAAAGACATTAAGGAAGCGGTTCTTGCAAGCTCGAACTTTGTCGTGGCGGATATGTTGGAAGCAGTAAGTGCTCTTGTAGAAGCAAGCAAAGAAGAAAACTTCAAATCATCTGTCGAATCTCTCTCACGTGCTTTCAACTTGTCTGAGAAATCTGAAGGATCTGAAACAGTTGATTCTGCTCTTTTTGAAAATGAAGAAGAGAAAGCCTTGGCGGAAGCAGTAGAGTCACTCGTTTTATCAGGGACTGCAAGTCAGCAATTAGAACAACTCTTTGCGCTTAGCCCAATTATTGATGCTTTCTTTGAAAATACCATGGTAATGACCGATGATCAAGATATTCGTCAAAATCGATTGTCCATCTTATCGCAATTGACCAAGAAAGCAGCTAAGCTTGCACGCTTTAACCAAATCAATACCAAGTAGACTCTCTATTAAACGAACTGTATCTTTTTACAAAGGAGATAAACATGGATTCAAAAAAAATCGCTCGTATCAACGAGCTCGCTAAAAAGAAAAAAACAGAAGGCTTAACTTCTGCTGAAAAAGTGGAACAAGCTAAACTTCGTGAGGAATATATCGAAGGCTATCGTCGCGCTGTTCGTCACCATATTGAAGGAATTAAAATTGTGGATGAGGAAGGAAATGACGTAACGCCAGAAAAACTACGCCAAGTACAACGTGAAAAAGGTTTGCACGGCCGTAGTCTTGATGATCCAAATTCATAACATTCAAGGGTTTTGTAAATCATCTACAAAACCCTTTTTTGCTAATAACAAAAAAAGGAGCCACTTGGCTCCTTTTTGATTTCTTAGTTGCTCGCACCAGAAGTAGCGTCAGCGCCACCTCCATGACCTCCACCATCAGGAGTATCAGAAGCACCAGAAGTAGCATCAGCGCCTCCATGACCTCCAGCAGCAGGAGCGAATGGCCCACTACCACCTACCAAACGTTGACCAGTTTCTTGTAGGTACCAGTCAAGCCATGGTTGGAAGTTAAAGACGATTTCATTGATACCAGCGTATGATCCGTCAGGATAGTACATAGCTTGGTAGTTGTGGGTGTTGATGACACCTGCAGGTGAACCTGGAACGATAGTACGGACGTATTCTTGGTTTCCGTTACGAAGTGTTCCGATAACCCACTCTACATTCTTCATACGTGCTGGTGGAAGAGATCCATGAACGGTCGACATACGGCAACCTGATTGAGGTGGTACACGTTTAGCAAACATGGTGTCTGGATCTTGGTGAGCGTTGTTGTAGTAGAGGAATTGGTTGTTGTCGTCAGCGTATGTCAATTCAAATGGCATAGCTTTCAAGAACATATCAATTTGGTTAACTGTCAGGATACCGTGGTCCAATTTGACATAGGTATCACCAGAAACAGCACCAGTGATTGCTGCAACTTTTTCTACCCATTCTGGATCATCAGGGTCAACTTCTGTGATGGTTGTAGCAATTGGTTTTCCACAATCCAAGTCTTCTGGTTCGATTGGTTTTGGTTTTTTCAATTTAGAAACGACTCCTACATATTTAACAAAGTTATCTAAGCAAGTTTCAAGGAATTTAACAGTTCCTTCGTTGGTGATATTTCCGTCGTTATCAAAAGCTTCTTTGGCTTTACCAAGAAGGAATTCATTTCCTGGAAGTGTGTAGGCATTGACACCAGGAGCGTCAAGGATCTTACGGAGGTGAACCTGAGCACGTGAAGTTCCTTGGTCGTAGTATGATGCTCCCACAATCATAACAGGCTTGTTTTCAAATGGATGAACTTCGTATGAAAGCCATTCAAGTACAGATTTGAGAGAAGCTGAGATAGTGTGGTTGTGCTCAGGAGTCGCGATAATGACACCATCAGCACGTGTAATCTTGTTATACAAGAAGCGCAATTGGAAACTTTCGTCCCATTTTTCGTCTTGGTTAAACATTGGAACTTCGTCGATTTCAAGAACTTCTAATTCAAATTTGAATTTGAAATTGCGACGGATAAATTCCAAGAGTTTGCGGTTATATGATTGATCGTAGTTTGATCCAACAAGTCCAACAAATTTCATTCTTTCGGTCTCCTATCTTACAAATTTTCCCAGTCGAATTCTTCAGCATCTTTGCGAAGCAATTCTTGTGCATTGCGCAATTTCTCAGTAATCTTCACAAAGATACGGAAGTCATCAAAGATGGCATCCAATTTCTTGATAACATCAAGGTCAACCAAGTCCCCACTTGGGTTAAATGCTTGAAGAGAGTGAGAAAGCAAGAATTCATCTGGTAGAACATTTGCCTTGATTTCAGGAGCGTTCAAGATTTGACGAAGTTGCAATTGGGCACGAGATGAACCAAGAGTACCGTAAGAAGCACCAGTGATCATGATTGGTTTGTTCAAAAGTGGGTAGATACCATAGGATAGCCAAGCAAGAGCGCTCATCAAAACTGCAGGGATTGAGTGGTCGTACTCAGGGGTACCGATAATGACACCATCAGACGCTTCAATTTTAGCAGCAATTTCAAGAATTTCAGCAGGAAGAAGTTTGTCTGCTGGTTTGTTGAAAACAGGAATGTCCTTGATTTCAACGAGTTCAATCTCAGCCTTGTCGGCGAAGTGTTTTTGCATGTATTGGAGCAATTGGCGGTTTGTAGAACGTTTAGAGTTCGTTCCAACAATGGCAATAAGTTTTAGCATGAGATTTCCTTTCTCTTTTTACATAATACAAATTTAAAGGCCTGAAGAACATGCAAGGCGTCCCTCTTTGTCGATGAGGATGGCTTCGATACCATCTAAACTTTCGACTTGCCAGAGGATAGAAGCGCTTCGCTCTCCGAAAAGGCGGGTTGTCCATATCTCACCATCAACGGATTTATCTGAGATAATCGTTAGGCTAGCGAGGTCTGTTTCGACAGGGAATCCTGTTTCGCTATCAAAAATATGGTGATAGTCTTCTCCGTCTATTGTCAGGTGGCGTTCATAGATACCAGAAGTGACGACGGATTTGTTAGAAACAGGAATGGTTAGGAGATGATTGCCACGAGGATTTCGTGGATCTTGAATACCGATTTGCCAGTCTTTCCCTTCTTTAGCTTGATTATTCCCGATGGTGAGGATATTTCCTCCGAGATTAATCAAGGCAGAAGTGACTCCGCGTGCTTTTAAATACTGAGCAACCTTATCTGCACTATAGCCTTTAGCTAAGCAACCTAAATCAAGTTTCATTCCCTTTTTCTCTAAATAGACAGTAGAGTTAGCGGGATCTAACTTGATAAAATGCGGGTCAACCAGAGGCAAGACAGCTTCGATTTCGTTTAGCTCTGGGAGTCGGGCATCTGAAAAGCCGATTCGCCAGGTTTGAATCAAGGGCCCAATACTGATATTGAGATGGCTAGAGGGAGCTAAGCTATGCTCTAGTCCAAGAGCAATCAGTTCAAATAGGTCAGGATGAACCTTAACAGGTGCGATTCCAGCCTGGTAGTTGATTTCCATCAGTTCGGATTCTTGACTGTTGGCGTTGAAGCGGTACTCGAGCTCTTTGAGCAAATCAAAGGCTCCTTGAAGCAGGCAATCGGCCTGTTCATCTACTAATGAAATCGTGATAGTTGTTCCCATTAGCCGTTCAGAACGTGAATGAAGAGGCAAGCTACCAGCTCCTTTCTCTTTATAGGAAATCATTCAATATAAGTTGGTTAAAGAAAAAGTAAACCCCTTACATTTTATTTCCATGTAACTAGCATACCATAAAGTCAGCGTTTTCACAAATGTATTTTGACAAAAAGTCAAGAAATATGCTCAAAATTAGAATGAAAACGATAGAAAAATAAGGTTTGTTAATATTAAGTGTATTTTTTTCTGAAAAAAAGAGAATTCTGAGCAAATGTCTTGTAAACGCTAACAGTAAATGATATACTAGAAAAGTAAATCAAAAATTAAAGGTAGGAATTTTTCTATGAGTAAAATCGTTGTAGTTGGTGCTAACCACGCTGGTACAGCTTGTATTAATACGATGTTGGATAACTTTGGTCATGAGAACGAAATCGTAGTATTTGACCAAAACTCAAATATTTCATTCCTTGGTTGTGGAATGGCGCTTTGGATCGGAGAACAAATTGATGGCCCAGAAGGTCTCTTCTACTCTGATAAAGAAAAATTGGAAGCAAAAGGTGCTAAAATTTACATGAACTCACCAGTTCTTTCAATTGACTACGATAACAAAGTTGTGACTGCTGAAGTTGAAGGTAAAGAACACAAAGAGTCTTATGATAAATTAATCTTTGCAACTGGTTCAACTCCAATCTTGCCTCCAATCGAAGGTGTTGAAATCGTTAAGGGTAACCGCGAATTCAAAGCAACACTTGAAAATGTTCAATTTGTTAAGTTGTACCAAAACGCAGAAGAAGTTATCGAAAAACTTGCTGACAAGAGCAAACACCTTGAGCGCATTGCCGTTGTTGGTGGTGGTTACATCGGTGTTGAGCTGGCTGAAGCTTTCGAACGTCTTGGAAAAGAAGTGGTGCTTGTTGATATCGTAGACACTGTTTTGAACGGCTACTATGACAAAGACTTTACCCAAATGATGGCGAAAAACTTGGAAGACCATAACATCCGCTTGGCACTTGGTCAAACAGTTAAAGCCATCCAAGGTGATGGTAAAGTTGAACGCTTGGTAACAGACAAAGAAACATTTGATGTGGATATGGTGGTTCTTGCTGTTGGTTTCCGTCCAAACACAGCTCTTGCAGATGGTAAGATTGAACTTTTCCGCAACGGTGCCTTCCTTGTAGACAAGAAACAAGAAACATCTATCCCAGGTGTATACGCTGTTGGTGACTGTGCGACTGTTTATGACAATGCTCGTAAAGATACAAGCTACATCGCTCTTGCATCTAACGCTGTACGTACTGGTATCGTTGGTGCTTATAACGCTTGTGGACATGAATTGGAAGGAATCGGTGTGCAAGGATCAAACGGTATTTCAATCTATGGTCTTCACATGGTTTCAACTGGTCTGACTCTTGAAAAAGCAAAAGCAGCAGGTTACAATGCAACTGAAACTGGCTTTAACGATCTTCAAAAACCAGAATTTATGAAGCATGACAACCACGAGGTTGCCATCAAGATTGTCTTTGACAAAGACAGTCGCGAAATCCTTGGTGCACAAATGGTTTCACATGATGCTGCTATCAGTATGGGAATCCACATGTTCTCACTTGCTATCCAAGAGCATGTAACGATTGATAAATTGGCATTGACAGACCTATTCTTCTTGCCACATTTCAACAAACCATACAACTACATTACAATGGCTGCACTTACAGCTGAAAAATAACAATAGCTGAGCTATCTGGCCTTATATTAAGGTCAGATAGTTTTTTATGTTACTGTACCCAGACAATTATTGTTTTTCTATCTTGTACTTCATTCTAATCTGGCTTAAAATGAAATGGTAGCTACCAATACAAATGATGAGGATTGAGAAATGACTGAAAATCGTTATGAACTGAATAAAAATTTGGCGCAGATGCTCAAAGGTGGGGTTATCATGGATGTTCAGAACCCTGAACAGGCTTGTATTGCAGAGGCTGCTGGTGCGGCAGCTGTTATGGCCTTGGAGCGGATTCCAGCTGATATTCGTGCAGCTGGTGGAGTTTCCCGTATGAGCGACCCAAAGATGATTAAGGAAATCCAAGAAGCGGTCAGTATTCCAGTGATGGCCAAGGTCAGAATCGGGCATTTTGTTGAAGCTCAGATTTTGCAGGCTATTGAGATTGACTATATCGATGAGAGTGAAGTACTTTCTCCAGCTGACGACCGTTTCCATGTGGATAAGAAGGAATTCCAAGTTCCTTTTGTCTGTGGAGCTAAGGACTTGGGTGAAGCCTTGCGTCGTATCGCTGAAGGAGCTTCTATGATTCGGACAAAAGGAGAACCGGGTACAGGAGACATTGTTCAAGCCGTTCGTCATATGCGTATGATGAATCAGGAAATTCGCCGTATTCAAAATCTACGCGAAGATGAGCTATATGTAGCTGCCAAGGACTTGCAAGTCCCTGTAGAATTGGTTCAATACGTCCATGAACATGGGAAGTTGCCAGTTGTCAACTTTGCAGCTGGAGGCGTTGCAACACCAGCAGATGCTGCGCTGATGATGCAATTGGGTGCAGAGGGTGTCTTTGTCGGTTCAGGTATTTTCAAGTCAGGAGACCCAGTTAAACGGGCGAGTGCTATTGTCAAAGCCGTAACCAACTACCAAAATCCTCAAATTCTGGCTCAAATCTCTGAGGACCTAGGGGAAGCCATGGTTGGTATCAATGAGAATGAAATCCAGATTCTCATGGCAGAGCGAGGAAAATAGATGAAAATCGGAATATTAGCCTTGCAGGGTGCCTTTGCAGAACATGCAAAAGTGCTAGAAAAGTTAGGTGTTGTTAGTGTCGAAATCAGAAATTTAGATGATTTTCAACAAGTTCAGAGTGACTTGGCGGGTTTGATATTACCTGGCGGTGAGTCTACAACCATGGGCAAACTCTTGCGTGACCAACAGATGTTGATTCCCATCCGAGAAGCCATTCTATCTGGATTACCCGTTTTTGGGACCTGTGCGGGTTTAATCTTGCTAGCTAAGGAAATTATTTCTCAGGAAGAAAGTCATCTAGCGACTATGGACATAGTAGTTGAGCGCAATGCCTATGGGCGTCAACTAGGAAGTTTTTATACAGAGGCAGAATGTAAGGGAGTCGGTCAGATTCCCATGACCTTTATTCGCGGTCCGATTATCAGTAGTCTTGGAGAGGGTGTGGAAATCCTAGCAACTGTAGATGACCAAATCGTTGCTGCGCAAGAACAGAATATGCTGGTAACCTCTTTTCATCCGGAATTGACTGATAATGTGCGCTTGCACCAGTATTTTATCAATATGTGTAAAGAAAAAAGTTGAGAAAAGATTCTCAACTTTTTTACATGTAATAAACAATCGCGATATATTGGAGTGCAGATGCCGCTAGGATAAAGAGATGCCAAATCATGTGGAAATAAGGTTTTTTCTTAGCGTAAAATCCAGCTCCAACTGTATAACAGAGTCCGCCAGTTACCATGAGACTCCAGAAAATTGGCGTTGTTTGACTGATAATGGCAGGAATGATAGCTAGAACCAACCAGCCCATAATCAGGTAAAGGGCAAGGCTGAATTTCTCATTAACCTTTTTAGCAAAGATTTTATAGAGGATGCCAAAGATGGTTGTTCCCCACTGAATGGCAATGATCAGATAGCCAAACCAGTTATTCATCAAGGTCAAGACGACGGGCGTATAAGAGCCTGCGATAGCCACATAAATCATAGAATGGTCAATGATTCGCAAGACGTATTTGTGAGTCGAACCATAGGCCATAGAGTGGTAAATGGTTGACGAGAGGAACATGAGAAATAGACTGATAACAAAGATAGAAACGCCAAAAGACGATAAAAATCCATGTACTTCATAACTATAGGTGGATGAAATAGGGAGTAAGATGAGCATGATGACGGCACCGACAGCATGGGTCACGCTATTAGCAATTTCCTCTCCAAAACTGAGTTTTTTACTGAGTTTTAGGCTAGTATTCATTGGGATACCTCCTCTTCTTTGTTAAGGATTAAGTCTAGAGTTTGATGATAGAGTTTAACCGTTTGACAGCTAGTTTGGATAATAGGATTTTCTGGATCAATCCCATGGTTCATGTAGTTCACAAAAGCATCGTAGAGCTGGTCTGAGCTCACTTGAGTTTGCAGACTATTAAGTGTCTGGGCGATTTCTTGGATCGAAAAGACAGACTTGAGAGTAGTGATGGCAATCAAACGGGCAATCTGTTTGCGTTGGTATTTTTTCTTGTCAGGCTTTGTCAGGTAACCATGTTTGACATAGTTATTGACCATAGATGCTGTTAACCCCTTGTCCTTATCTGGAGAGATAGGGGCACAGACTTGATTGACATAAAGTAAAACCTGATCCAGATAGAGGTCAATGTTTGGAATGTCTTCCCATTTTGGGTAGGAAAAGATAGAATTCATTTCCAACTCCTTTTTATCTAGTTTCAATAACTAGATTATAAAATAATAAAAAATAAAAGTCAAGTTTCAACTGCTTGTAGAAAGCTTTAAATTATGCTATGATGAGAGAAATTAGTTAGAAATGAGGGGAAGAGATGGAGATTCGTTTAGCTTTTCCAAACGAAGTAGAGGCGATTATGCAGGTGATGGAGGATGCCAAAAAGTGTTTAGCTAAGTCTGGTAGTGGCCAGTGGCAAAATGGCTATCCAAATGCTGACATCATTATTGATGATATTATCTCAGGCCAAGCTTATGTGGCCTTGGAAGAGGGAGAACTGCTAGCCTATGCTGCTGTGACCAAGAGCCCAGAGGAAGCCTATGAAGCCATTTATGAAGGAAGTTGGCAGGGGAAAGAATCAGAATATCTGGTCTTTCACCGTATCGCTGTGGCAGCAGATGTACAAGGACAAGGTGTTGCTCAGACTTTCCTAGAAGGCTTGATTGAAGGTTTTGATTATCTAGATTTTCGTTCAGATACGCATGCACAAAACAAGGCCATGCAGCATATCTTTGAAAAGCTAGGTTTCCAACAGGTCGGTAAAGTTCCAGTTGATGGGGAACGCTTGGCCTATCAGAAATTAAAAAAATGATGGGAAAAAGGTACGCAAAAATGCTCTACCCGTCGCCAATTGGAACCTTATCCTTAGTTGCTGACGAGCAATATCTGTATGGAATTTGGGTACAGGACCAAACTCATTTTGAGAGAGGTTTGACAGCTGAACAGATAGAAGAGGTTGCCAGTCATCCGATATTGGATCAAATTGTTTCCCATTTAGATGTTTACTTTGATGGGCAATCCCAGGATTTGTCAAAACTACCCTTGGCTCCCATTGGGACGGATTTTGAAAAGTGGGTCTGGGCCTACTTACAGAGCATTCCTTATGGTCAAACAGTGACTTACGGTCAAATAGCGAAAGATTTGCAGGTGGATTCTGCCCAAGCTATTGGCGGAGCAGTGGGGCGTAATCCTTGGTCCATCCTCGTACCCTGTCACCGTGTGCTGGGATCAGGCAATCGTCTGACAGGCTATGCATCGGGAGTCGAAAAGAAAGCCTGGCTCTTGCAACATGAAGGTGCAGCATTTCAAGAAAATAAAAAATAGAAAGAAAAGAAGATGTTAGAATTTATCGAATACCCAAAATGTTCAACTTGTAAGAAAGCAAAAAATGAACTAGACCAACTCGGACTTGACTATCAAGATATCCATATTGTAGAAGAAACACCAAGTGAAGAAGTGATTTTGAACTGGTTAGAAACTTCCGGTTTTGAAGTGAAACAATTTTTCAATACTAGCGGGATCAAATACCGCGAACTAGGCCTAAAAGATAAGGTAGGAAGTTTGTCAAAACAAGAAGCAGCCAAGCTTCTAGCCAGTGATGGTATGTTATTGAAACGTCCAATTTTGGTGGAGAATGGTGCTGTTAAACAAATCGGCTATAGAAAAACCTATGAGAATTTAGATTTGAGATAGTTTTTATTTATCTCCTTGATAGGTAAAATATATAGCCTCCCTGTTTTAAAGTGTGATAAACTAGAAGATAGACAAAGTCTGAGTAGCCCGTAGCAAATAATTTGCTTGCGAACAGAAGTATGATAGAATGAATCATTATCAGGAGAGGATGTTTTTATGATTGTTACAACATTTTTAGCATCAGATTGGTACCAAAGTTTGATGCAACTCATTCCGGATGGTAAGCTCTTTAGTTTGCGTTCGGTCTTTGATGGAATTCCAAGGATTGTCCAACAACTGCCTACAACCTTGATGTTGACGCTTGGAGGTGCACTCTTTGGTTTGCTACTTGCTTTGATTTTTGCCATTGTTAAGATCAATCGTGTTAAGATTTTATATCCCTTGCAGGCCTTTTTCGTCAGCTTCTTAAAAGGCACCCCAATCCTAGTCCAACTTATGTTGACCTACTACGGAATTCCTTTGGCACTGAAAGCTATTAACCAGCAATGGGGCACTGGTTTCAATATCAATGCGATTCCAGCAGCGCTTTTTGCGATTGTGGCCTTTGCTTTTAATGAGGCGGCTTATGCAAGTGAAACGATTCGTGCAGCCATCCTTTCTGTTAATCCAGGCGAAATTGAGGCGGCGCGTAGTTTGGGTATGACTCGTGCGCAAGTTTACCGTCGTGTAATTATTCCAAATGCGGCGGTGGTAGCGACGCCGACTTTGATTAACTCCCTTATCGGTTTGACCAAGGGAACTTCTCTAGCCTTTAGTGCAGGTGTTGTGGAGGTCTTCGCCCAAGCTCAGATTTTGGGTGGAGCCGATTATCGCTATTTTGAACGTTTCATCTCCGTAGCTCTTGTTTATTGGGTAGTCAATATCGGAATTGAGAGCCTCGGTCGTTTCATCGAGAGAAAAATGGCTATCTCAGCGCCGGATGCAGTATCTACAGATGTGAAAGGAGACCTTCGTTAATGATTAAGATTTCGAATTTAAGCAAATCCTTTTCAGGACAGACTGTCTTGGATCATCTGGACTTGGATATCCAAAAGGGAGAAGTAGTAGCCTTGATTGGTTCATCTGGAGCAGGGAAATCAACCTTTCTTCGTAGTTTGAACTACCTTGAAACTCCAGATAGTGGAACGATTCAGATTGACAATTTTAAAGTTGATTTTTCTCAGATTAGCCAAGAAGAGATCCTAACCCTTCGTCGCAAGTTATCTATGGTTTTCCAACAGTTTAATTTGTTTGAACGCCGAACTGCTCTTGACAATGTCAAGGAAGGTTTGGTTGTCGTTAAGAAATTATCGGACGAGGAAGCAACAAAAATCGCTAAGGAAGAGTTGGCCAAGGTTGGTCTTTCTGACCGTGAAAACCATTATCCTCGCCATTTATCAGGTGGACAAAAGCAACGGGTTGCCCTCGCGCGTGCGCTTGCTATGAAACCAGATGTCTTGCTCTTGGACGAACCCACTTCAGCCCTTGACCCAGAGTTGGTCGGTGAAGTAGAAAAGTCTATTGCAGATGCTGCCAAGTCAGGTCAGACCATGATTTTGGTCAGTCACGATATGTCTTTTGTAGCCCAAGTGGCAGACAAGGTTCTATTCCTAGATAAAGGGAAAATCATCGAGTCTGGCACACCAGATGAAATCATCAATCATCCGAAAGAAGAACGAACAAAAGAATTCTTTGCTAGTTACAAACGGACTTATATTTGATATAATAGAAAAAGGAAAACTCAGTTAGTTGGACTAGCTGAGTTTACTCTTTAAAAAAGATAGAAACGAGAGAGATCATGCTACTGCAACTGTTTTCTTTATATTTCGAGAGTTTGATCTTAACGACCATCCTTGTCGTGATTTTTCTGGGGATTTGGATTGGATTGAGAGCCATGTCTGGTGTGGACAAGACAGCCAAGGCTCGTCAAGCTCATCTCTATGATATGATTATGATTGGAGTTTTGGTTGTTCCGGTGTTATCCTTTGCCGTCATGAGTTTGCTCTTGGTTTTCAAGGCATAATCCTTGCGTGACTAGCAAGAATGAGTTAGAATAAAGATAGTTACAACAAGAAAGAAGGAATTGAAATGTACGATACGATTATTATCGGTGCTGGACCTGCGGGAATGACCGCTGCCTTATATGCTGCTCGAAGCAATCTGAAAGTAGGCTTGATTGAAGGTGGTCTGCCAGGCGGGCAAATGAATAACACATCTGATATCGAAAACTATCCAGGTTATGCCAATATCAGTGGACCTGAATTGGCTGAAAAGATGTTTGAACCACTTGAAAACCTTGGAGTAGAGCATCTTTATGGCTATGTTGAAAATATTGAAGACAAGGGTGACTATAAGAAGGTAATCACTGATGATCAAGTTTACGAAACCCGTACTGTCATCGTGGCAACTGGGTCAAAACACCGTCTTTTGGGAGTTCCCGGAGAAGAAGAACTGAACAGTCGTGGTGTTTCTTACTGTGCAGTCTGTGATGGAGCTTTCTTCCGTGACCAAGACTTGCTCGTAGTCGGTGGTGGAGATTCAGCGGTAGAAGAAGCCCTCTTCTTGACTCGCTTTGCCAAGACTGTTACCATTGTTCACCGTCGCGACCAACTTCGTGCCCAAAAGGTGTTGCAAGACCGTGCCTTTGCTAATGAGAAAGTCAACTTTATCTGGGACTCTGTCGTCAAGGAAATCAAAGGTGAAAACCGAGTAGAATCTGTCGTATTTGAAAATGTAAAAACAGGTCAAATAACAGAGCAAGCCTTTGGTGGTGTCTTTATCTATGTTGGTTTGGATCCCGTTAGCGATTTTGTCAAAGATTTGAATATTCAAGATCAGGCTGGCTGGATTGTGACAGATAACCACATGAAAACTGCCGTTGACGGTATCTTTGCGGTTGGAGATGTTCGCCAGAAAGACCTTCGCCAAGTAACAACAGCAGTTGGAGATGGGGCTATCGCTGGTCAAGAAGCTTACAAATTTATTACAGAACATAGTTAATACACTTCGAAAATCTCTTCAAACCACGTCAGCTTCGCCTTGCCGTAGGTATGGGTACTGACTTCGTCAGTTCTATCCACAACCTCAAAGCAGTGCTTTGAGCTGTCTTAAGCTAGCTTCCTAGTTTGCTCTTTGATTTTCATTGAGTATAATCATAAAAAAGTTTCCAATCAGATGACTGGAAACTTTTTTTATAGTCTATTTCGGAAAACTTCGTACATGAGAATGGCTGCAGCAACACTGGCATTGAGGCTTTGAACATGTCCATTCATGGGAATGGTAATCATCTCATCAACCTGTTTTTTGATGTTGCTAGAGATGCCTTTTCCTTCATTTCCGATGATGAGGGCGATTTTTCCTTTTGTATTCCACTTGTGGCAAGGAGTACCGTTCATATCCGTTCCAAAGGTCCAGAAGCCTTCATCCTTGAGTTTGTCTAGAGTTTGACTGAGGTTGGTCACTCGCGCAATCGGTACATGCTCAATAGCACCTGTGGCCGTTTTGGCAACGACAGGAGTCACTCCGACGGCACGGTGCTTGGGAATGATGACACCTGAAACATTGGTCGCATCAGCAGTCCTTAAGATAGAACCTAAGTTGTGAGGGTCAGTTAGACCATCCAGAATCAACAGAAGTGGATTTTCTTCTTGGCGTGTTTTGGCAAGGATGTGATCCAGCTCGCTATAGGCAAATTCGGACACTCGTAGAACAAAACCTTGGTGGACAGCGCCTTCGGTCATTTCAGAGAGGGATTTTTTTGAAGTCCAAGAGATGGATACCTTTTTCTCAGCAGCCAGTTCCTTGACTTTCTTAACATTCTTACCTCGGAGATCTTCTTGGAGGTAAAGTTTGTTTCCAGTGTTTGCAAGGAGGGCTTCAGTAACGGCATGGACGCCATAGACAATATCATTTGTTTTCATGCCTCTATTATAACACAAAACCCCGTCTTGCAACGGGATTTTCTTTATTCGAGGATGAGGAGTCCATCTTTGATAGCAAATGGGTCTTTCTCATTGATACGATCGTAGAACATGATTCCGTTGATGTGGTCAATTTCATGTTGGACAACGATAGAGTTGTATCCTTTAAGCTTGATGCGGTGTTTTTCTCCGTCCTTGTCAAAGTAATCAACAGTGACGCGGGCATGACGAACAACATAGCCTGGAACTACACGGTCGACAGATAGGCACCCTTCTCCTTCACCGAGGGCGGCGTCCTGAACAGAGTGGGATACGATTTTTGGATTGTACATAACAGCTTGCAGGTCGTAGGCTTCCTGAGGAGTTTCACCTTCTTCCACAATATTTGGCACTAAAACAGCGATAATGCGTTTTGAGATATCTAACTGAGGAGCGGCCAATCCAACCCCACCGCGGAGTCCCATCTTTTCAGCCATAACAGGATCCTGAGAATTTTTGAGGAATTGCATCATCTTTTCTCCAAGGATGATTTCCTGGTCAGACAGTGGGAAAGTGACCTCCTCAGCAACCGCGCGTAAAGTTGGGTTCCCCTCACGGATAATATCGTTCATATTAATTAAATGAGCAGCTTTTGTAATACGTTCTATAGCAGACATTTTCTCTCCTTTCATTACCTCTACATGATAACACAAAATAGGCGAGAAAGAAAGTCACAGAAGTTCCTAAAAAATAATATAATAAACGGTATTCCTCTTTTGTCTGTGGTATAATAAAAGAAAAGACTTGCAGTAAAAGCAAGGGGGAAATAAAGATGGAAAAGCGACAAGATAGATGGTCTCATGGTCCTATTTTTGGATTGTTGAAGAGTAGTATTGGTTTCTTTAGGAATTATAAATCTTGGACAAATGCCCAGTTTATTACGGTGCTGTTGCTTGCAGTTTCCTTGTCTATGGGGCTGAACTTGTTGACCCAAGCAGTACAAGGGAACAAGGGAACAAGTCCGAGTGGTCAAACAGTTGATTCTGCTCAGACGTCTAGTCAGTCTAAGGAAAATCAGTCTGCCGAAACGACAGCTCGTATCATGGCAAATGGTGACCTTCTCTACCATATTCCTATCTACCGAACAGCTCTGAAAGAAGATGGAACCTATGATTTCCATGAAAATTTTGAGTATGTAAAACCCTGGCTCAAACAAGCGGATTTAGTGCTTGGTGACTTTGAAGGAACGGTGAACAAGGATCACTATTTGGCAGGTTATCCTCTCTTTAATGCACCTGGAGAAGTCATGGATGCGATCAAGGATGCAGGCTACCAAGTTCTAGACTTGGCTCACAATCACATCTTGGATTCTCAGATAGAGGGAGTGGTTTCGACAGCAGAAGCTATCGAAAAGGCAGGGATGACACCCATAGGAGTCTACACACATGAATCCCGTGACCAAGCTCCACTAGTTATCAAGGAAGTCAATGGTATCAAGGTAGCTCTTTTGGCCTATTCTTACGGTTTTAATGGCATTGAGCAGTATATCTCACAAGAGGACTATAATCGCTATCTTTCTGACCTGAATGAAGATAAGATGAAGGCGGAAATCGAACGAGCTGAGCAAGAGGCGGATATCACTGTCATCATGCCTCAGATGGGAATTGAGTACCAGCTAGAACCGACGGAAGAACAGAAAACACTGTACCACAAGATGATTGACTGGGGAGCTGATATTATCTTTGGAGGGCACCCTCACGTCGTTGAACCTGCTGAGACAGTTGAAAAAGATGGTGACAAAAAATTGATCATCTATTCCATGGGAAATTTCCTCTCAAATCAACGCATTGAAACCATGCAAGATGAGGAAAATGCCAAGTGGACGGAGCGCGGTGTCCTCATGGATGTGACCATTAAGAAAAAAGATGGCAAGACAAGGATTGAAACTGCCAAAGCACATCCTACTTGGGTCAATCGGACACCCAAAGGAACTTATTCTCCAGAAGGCTATCCGCTCTTCCTCTATCAGACCTATATCCTAGAGGACTTCATCGAGGGAGGCAGTTACCGTGACAAGTTGGATGAGGCGACCAAGGAACGCATTGACACGGCCTATAAAGAAATGAATGAGCATGTGGGATTGAAGTGGTAGGTGCTCACTCTAAAGGAGATATGATGACGATTAAATTAATTGCAACAGACATGGATGGGACCTTGCTAGACTCGAGAGGTCAGCTAGATCTACCCCGCTTGGAAAAGATTTTAGATCAGCTAGATCAAAAGAATATCCGTTTTGTCATTGCGACGGGGAATGAAGTTCATCGTATGAGAGAACTATTGGGACACTTGGCTGAACGCGTGATCCTAGTAGTTGCCAATGGGGCGCGTATTTTTGAAAACAATAAACTGATTCAAGCTCAGACCTGGGATGATGCTATGGTTGACAAGGCTTTAGTTCATTTTAAAGGGAGAGAGTGCCGAGATCAGTTCGTCGTAACTAGTATGAATGGGAGTTTTGTCAAGGAAGGAACTGTTTTTACAGACCTAGAAAAATTTATGACTCCAGAGATGATTGAAAAACTTTACCAAAGGACCAATTTTGTGTATGAGCTAAACTCAGACCTCTTTGGAGGAGTTCTAAAGATGAGCATGGTCGTTGGTGAAGAACGTTCTAGTTCAGTTTTGCAGGAAATCAATGACCTCTTTGATGGTCGTGTAAGAGCTGTTTCTAGCGGTTATGGCTGTATTGATATCCTGCAAGCTGGTGTTCACAAGGCTTGGGGATTGGAAGAATTACTCAAGCGCTGGGATTTGACATCAGAACAAATTATGGCTTTTGGTGACAGTGAAAATGATGTCGAGATGTTGGAGATGGCTGGTATTGCTTATGCGATGGAAAATGCAGATGATGAGGCCAAGGCAGTTGCGACTGCCCTAGCACCAGCTAACAGCCAAGCGGGTGTTTATCAGGTCCTAGAAAATTGGTTAGAGAAAGAGGGATAAGGTGGCAGTACAGTTATTAGAAAATTGGCTCCTAAAAGAGCAGGAGAAGATTCAAACCAAGTATCGTGAATTGAATCAAGTTTCTGTTCTAGAGCCAGATGTAATTTTTATCGGCGATTCGATTGTAGAATACTACCCATTGCAAGAGTTGTTTGGGACTGCAAAGACGATTGTCAATCGTGGCATCCGAGGCTACCAGACGAAACTGTTATTAGAGAATCTAGATGCCCATCTTTATGGTGATGCTGTGGATCAAATTGTTCTCCTAATTGGGACAAATGATATCGGAAAAGATATTCCTATAAATGAAGCCTTGGATAATCTTGAGCGAGTGATCCAATCAATTGCCCGAGATTATCCGTTGTCACAAATAAAGCTCCTATCCATTTTGCCAGTCAATGAGGGAGAGAAATACAAGCAGACTGTTTATATCCGAACCAATGAAAAGATTAGAGAATGGAATCAAGCCTATGAGGCTCTAGTATCCGCCTATATGCAGGTAGATTTTGTGCCGATTTATGATAGTTTGACAGATTCAGAAGGGCAACTTCAATCAGCCTATACAACGGATGGCCTCCATCTAAGTGTAGCCGGTTATCAAGCCTTATCGGAAGCCTTAAAAGAGTATCTTTTCTAAAGAGGTGGCTTGATTTTGCATTTTTTATGAAGATAGGTTATAATGGTTCTATTGTCTTTTGGGGTCGTTACGGATTCGACAGGCATTATGAGGCATATTTTGCAACCCGTGTGGCGACGTAAACGCTCAGTTAAATATAACTGCAAAAAATAACACTTCTTACGCTTTAGCTGCCTAAAAACCAGCAGGCGTGACCTGATTTGGATTGCTCGTGTTCAATGACAGGTCTTATGATTAGCGAGATACGATCAAGCCTTGTCTAGTGGTTTGATAAGAGATTAATAGACTCGCAGTTCCTAGGCTTGAGTTATGTGTCGAGGGACTGTTAAAACAATACATAACCTATGGTTGTAGACAAATATGTTGGCAGATGTTTGGACGTGGGTTCGACTCCCACCGGCTCCATTCTTCTTTCACCAACCTTGGAAAAACGTTGTTAAATCAACGTTTTTTATTTTTTCCTTTGGTATTCCTTGGTATTCTTTTTTTAAAAAGGGATACAAAAAAAGATACAACATTTGTTGTATCTAAAAAAATAATTTTTCTTTTCTACGGAAGACATGGGATTCGAACCCACGCACGCTGTTATACGCCTACCGCGTTTCCAACACGGCCTCTTAAGCCTCTTGAGTAATCTTCCAATACTTACTCAAATAGTCTACCATAATGCCACTTATCTTGCAATAAAAATTTTGGAAATAAGAAAAATGATAGATTTTGAAAGAAAATGATAAAAAATGCTTGACTTTGATAGAAAATGTGTTAGAATGAATAGTGTAAACGATAACAGGAGGTGATTTGGTGTTAAAAACAGAGAGAAAACAACTGATTTTAGAGGAGTTAAATCAACATCATGTAGTTTCTCTAGAAAAATTAGTTAGTTTGCTAGAAACGTCAGAATCAACGGTTCGAAGAGACTTGGATGAGTTGGAAGCGGAAAACAAGCTTCGTCGCGTGCATGGTGGAGCAGAATTGCCCCATTCCTTGCAGGAAGAAGAAACCATTCAAGAAAAATCTGTCAAAAACCTTCAAGAAAAGAAGTTGCTGGCTCAGAAAGCAGCCTCTCTCATCAAGGAACAAGATGTCATCTTTATCGATGCTGGAACAACAACTGCTTTTTTGATTCATGAATTGATCAATAAGAATATTACAGTTGTGACCAACTCCATTCACCATGCGGTTCAGTTGGTTGAAAAACAGATTCCAACTGTCATGGTTGGAGGAAGTGTCAAGATGGCAACAGACGCATGTATCGGTGGAGTTGCTCTTAACCAAATCAATCAATTGCACTTTGACCGTGCCTTTATCGGGATGAATGGTGTAGACGATGGTTATTATACGACTCCTGATATGGAGGAGGGAGCCGTTAAGCGTGCTATTTTAGAGAATGCCAAACAAACCTATGTCTTGGTCGATTCGTCAAAGATTGGTCAAACTTGCTTTGCCAAGGTAGCACCACTTAAACGCGCTATTGTCATCACAAGTCAAGGGCATGAGCTCTTGCAGGCCATTAAGAAGAAAACGGAGGTAATCGAAGTATGATTTATACAGTCACACTCAATCCATCCATTGACTATATCGTTCGCTTGGACCAAGTCCAAGTCGGTAGTGTCAATCGTATGGACAGTGATGATAAGTTTGCTGGTGGAAAAGGAATCAATGTCAGTCGTGTTTTGAAACGCTTGGGTATTCCAAATACAGCGACTGGATTTATCGGAGGCTTTACTGGTAAATTTATCACAGATACTCTGCTAGAGGAAGAAATCGAAACTCGATTTGTTCAAGTGGCAGAAGATACTCGCATCAATGTCAAGATTAAAGCAGACCAAGAAACAGAAATTAACGGAACGGGTCCAACCGTCGAACCAGCTCAGCTAGAAGAATTGAAAGCTATTTTATCTAGTCTGACAGCAGATGATACGGTTGTGTTTGCGGGTTCGAGTGCTAAGAACCTGGGCAATGTTATCTATAAGGATCTGATTGCTTTGACACGCCAGACGGGTGCGCAAGTCGTTTGTGATTTTGAAGGACAGACCTTGATTGATAGTTTGGACTACCAGCCACTTTTGGTCAAACCAAACAATCATGAACTAGGAGCTATCTTTGGAGTGAAACTCGAAAGTTTAGATGAAATCGAGAACTATGCTCGAGAATTGTTGGCTAAAGGTGCTCAAAACGTTATCATCTCTATGGCTGGGGACGGTGCACTTCTTGTCACATCTGAGGGAGCTTACTTCGCAAAACCTATCAAGGGAACAGTCAAAAATTCAGTTGGTGCTGGTGACTCTATGGTTGCTGGATTTACAGGTGAGTTTGTAAAATCTAAAGACGCAGTAGAAGCCTTCAAATGGGGAGTGGCTTGTGGAACGGCAACTACCTTCTCGGATGATTTGGCAACAGCGGAATTTATTAAAGAAACATATGAAAAAGTTGAGGTAGAAAAACGATGAAAATTCAAGACCTATTGAGAAAAGATGTCATGTTGCTGGATTTGCAGGCAACTGAAAAAACAGCTGTCATCGAAGAGATGATTAAAAACTTGGTGGATCACGGTTATGTGACGGATTTTGAAATTTTTAAAGAAGGAATCTTAGCACGTGAAGCTCTCACTTCCACTGGTTTAGGTGACGGAATCGCTATGCCTCACAGCAAGAACTCTGCTGTAAAAGAAGCAACGGTTCTTTTTGCCAAGTCAAACAAGGGTGTTGACTACGAAAGCTTGGATGGGCAACCAACTGACCTCTTCTTCATGATTGCAGCTCCAGAAGGTGCTAATGACACTCACTTGGCAGCCTTGGCAGAATTGTCTCAATACTTGATGAAAGATGGTTTCGCTGACAAACTTCGCCAAGTAACATCTGCAGATCAAGTTATCGAACTATTTAACCAAGCTTCAGAAAAAGCTGAGGAGCCTGTTCAAGCACCTGCTAATGACTCTGGCGACTTTATCGTAGCTGTTACAGCTTGTACGACAGGTATTGCCCACACATACATGGCTCAAGAAGCCCTTCAAAAAGTGGCTGCTGAAATGGGTGTTGGGATCAAGGTTGAAACCAATGGTGCTAGCGGTGTTGGGAACCAATTGACTGCGGAAGACATCCGCAAGGCTAAAGCTGTTATCATCGCAGCAGACAAGGCAGTAGAAATGGATCGTTTTGATGGTAAACCATTGATCAACCGCCCGGTTGCAGACGGTATTCGTAAGACAGAAGAATTGATCAACTTGGCTCTTTCAGGAGATGCTGAAGTTTATCGTGCTGCTAATGGAGCAAAAGCTGCAACGGCATCTAATGAAAAACAAAGCCTCGGTGGTGCTTTCTACAAACACTTGATGAGTGGTGTATCCCAAATGTTGCCATTCGTTATCGGTGGTGGTATCATGATTGCCCTCGCCTTCTTAATCGACGGAGCTTTTGGTGTACCACAAGATAGTCTTGGTAATCTCGGATCCTACCATGAGCTAGCTTCCATGTTCATGAAAATCGGTGGCGCTGCCTTTGGCTTGATGCTCCCAGTCTTTGCAGGATATGTTGCCTACTCTATCGCTGAAAAACCTGGTTTGGTCGCTGGTTTTGTGGCTGGTGCTATTGCCAAAGAAGGTTTTGCCTTTGGTAAAATTCCTTATGCTGCAGGTGGTGAAGCAACTTCAACTCTTGCAGGTGTCTCATCTGGTTTCCTAGGTGCCCTTGTTGGTGGATTTATCGCAGGTGCTTTAGTTCTTGCCACTTCTTGGAACTATTTTGACAGGATTTGTCATGCTGGCTGTCAACATTCCAATGGCAGCAATCAACACTGCTATGAATGACTTCCTTGGCGGACTTGGAGGAGGCTCAGCGGTCCTTCTCGGTATCGTTCTTGGTGGTATGATGGCTGTCGACATGGGTGGACCTGTCAATAAAGCAGCCTATGTCTTTGGTACAGGTACGCTTGCAGCGACTGTTTCTTCAGGCGGTTCTGTAGCCATGGCAGCAGTTATGGCTGGAGGAATGGTGCCTCCACTTGCAATCTTTGTCGCAACTCTTCTTTTCAAAGACAAATTTAGCAAAGAAGAACGCAACTCTGGTTTGACAAACATCATCATGGGCTTGTCATTCATCACTGAGGGAGCGATTCCTTTTGGTGCCGCTGACCCAGCTCGTGCGATTCCAAGCTTCATCCTTGGTTCTGCAGTAGCAGGAGGACTTGTTGGTCTTGCAGGAATCAAACTCATGGCGCCACACGGAGGAATCTTCGTTATCGCCCTAACTTCAAATGCCCTTCTTTACCTTGCCTCTGTCTTGGTAGGCGCAATTGTAAGTGGTGTGGTTTATGGTTACCTTCGTAAACCATTAGAAAAATAATCACAAATACTCAAATGACTGAACACGAAAGTGGGCAGTCATTTTTTGATGATGGAGTTAGGGAGAACGGTCTTCAAAGTGATATAATAGAGGTAAATCTTAGAGAATTTAAATGATAGAATGCTGAAGTTCTACAAATATCTTAGAGGAGATAAGTGTCATGAGTGATTCTAGAAAAGAAGGAATCGACAAACTAGAAAAGGAACAGTTCGGTCGCAAAAGTCTTACAAAAGAAGCGTTACAAGGAACCTATGCCAGCTTGGTGGAGGAAGATTTTCCTGATTCTAAACGAATTCATTTTATAGCTGATTTAGGTAGGAGCCCAGAAATTGCCTTTCATTTTGAACTCATTTGCAACGATTGGGAGGAAGGAACTGACCTAAATTTTGAAGCAAGTTTTGACCAGCATGGGCAGGAGGGAATAGACTATCTTTTGGAAACTCTCAATCAAGAGGAAGATGAGAGTCAACGCATTTTGATTGTTTATTTCCTAGCGAAAATCCTTTCCAAAGTAAGACATAGAGATTTTTATGCATCTTCTTGCAAGCAAGTACTTCCTGTTCTAATCTCTCTTTTACCTAGTTCAGAAGCTTCGAATCGTAGAAAGCTAATCATTGCCCTAGGTTGGATTGGTTCAATAAGTGAGATAGAAATCTTAGGGCAACATCTCTTGACTGACCAAGATGCACTTTGTCGTGCCTGGTCTGCCAGTAGTTTGATGCAATTATCTTTTCATCAAGTTGAAAAAGAAGTCTTGATGGAGAAAACGAAGGATTTGTTTCGAGAGGCGATTCCAGAAGAAAAGGACTTTCGGGCTTGTGCTCTGATGATAGAAGCAGCTCAAGTTTTATTTGGGAAAAAATGGATTCCTACATCTGCTGTAGAGAAGTTGGAAATCGAGAAGATTGAGAAGGCAAGAAAATCAGCAATTAGATTTTTGAAGAAGTAGTGAGACAAGGTTGTTGAAAAATCATATAGAATAGAAAATTCAGAAATATCAACGAAAGATGATTGTGTCTAGTAGATGCAGTCATTTTTTTGATTTCTCTAGATGTTTCTGAAATATGGTATAATAGAAGCATGGCAAACAAAAATACAAGTAAAACAAGACGGAGACCGTCTAAAGCAGAACTCGAAAGAAAACAGGCTATCCAGAGGATGTTGATTTCCTTAGGAATTGCCTTATTGTTGATTATTGCAGCTTTCAAGCTTGGTGCTGCGGGTATCACCCTTTATAATCTCATTCGACTGTTAGTCGGAAGTTTAGCTTATGTGGCTATAGGTGCCCTCCTCATTTACCTTTTTCTATTTAAATGGATCCGTAAGCAAGAAGGACTTCTGTCAGGATTTCTCTGTATCTTCGCTGGCTTACTCTTAATTTTTGAGGCTTATCTTGTCTGGAAATTTGGTTTAGAGCAGGCAGTTCTAAAAGGGACCTTGTCTCAAGTTATGACGGACCTGACTGGCATGCGGGTGACTAGTTTTGCTGGTGGAGGCCTGCTTGGTGTCGGACTTTATATCCCCATTGCCTTTCTTTTCTCCAATATCGGATCGTACTTTATTGGGGTTCTCTTTATTTTAGTTGGGATTCTCCTGATTAGTCCTTGGTCTATTTATGATGTTGCAGCCTTTATTGGAGCGCAGTTCAGATCATTCATGGAAAAACAGGAACAGAGAAAACAAGAACGTTTCATCAAGAGAGAAGAAGAGAAGGCACGTCAAGAAGCTGAAGAAGCAGCAAGAATTCAGAGAGAACAAGAAGAACAGGATGCGCTACCACTTCCTCCTGTAGATCCTGAAACTGGAGAAATCTTATCAGAAGTACCAGTCTACGATCTCCCCCCAATTCCTGAGGAAGAATGGATTGAACCGGAGATTATCCTTCCTCAAGCTGATTTTGAAGTTCCAGATGTGGAAGAAGACTTTGAGGATGAAGAGGTGCAGGTTGATTTTTCTGCCAAAGAAGCCCTTGAATACAAACTGCCAAGCTTGCAACTCTTTGCGCCAGATAAACCCAAAGATCAGTCCAAGGAAAAGAAGATTGTTCGAGAAAATATCAAAATCCTAGAAGAAACCTTTGCTAGCTTTGGTATCAAGGTGACGGTAGAACGGGCTGAAATTGGACCATCAGTTACCAAGTATGAAGTCAAACCAGCAGTCGGTGTACGGGTTAACCGCATTTCTAATCTAGCAGACGACTTAGCGCTGGCTCTGGCAGCCAAGGATGTTCGGATTGAGGCTCCTATCCCTGGTAAATCCTTAGTCGGAATTGAAGTACCTAACTCTGAAATTGCGACTGTATCTTTCCGCGAACTCTGGGAACAGTCTCAGACTAAACCAGAAAATCTCCTCGAAATCCCTCTGGGTAAGGCTGTCAATGGAACGGCTCGAACCTTTGATCTTTCCAAGATGCCCCACCTACTTGTTGCAGGTTCAACGGGATCAGGGAAGTCAGTCGCAGTTAATGGTATTATCGCTAGCATTCTTATGAAAGCAAGACCCGACCAGGTCAAGTTTATGATGGTCGATCCTAAGATGGTTGAGTTATCGGTTTACAATGACATTCCTCACCTCTTGATTCCAGTTGTGACTAATCCACGCAAGGCCAGCAAGGCTCTGCAAAAGGTTGTGGATGAGATGGAAAACCGTTATGAACTCTTCGCTAAGGTTGGTGTACGAAATATCGCTGGTTACAATGCCAAGGTCGAGGAATTCAATGTCCAGTCTGAGTACAAACAAGTACCACTGCCTTTGATTGTTGTCATTGTGGATGAGTTGGCAGACCTCATGATGGTGGCTAGCAAGGAAGTAGAAGACGCCATCATTCGTCTCGGACAGAAGGCGCGTGCCGCAGGAATTCACATGATTCTCGCAACGCAACGTCCATCAGTCGATGTCATTTCTGGTCTCATCAAGGCCAATGTCCCATCTCGTGTGGCTTTTGCAGTTTCATCGGGCACAGATTCACGAACCATCTTGGATGAGAATGGAGCAGAAAAACTGCTTGGTCGAGGAGACATGCTCTTTAAACCAATCGATGAAAATCACCCAGTCCGTCTGCAAGGATCCTTTATCTCGGATGATGATGTTGAACGCATCGTAAACTTCATCAAGGCTCAGGCGGATGCGGACTACGATGAGAGTTTTGACCCAGGTGAGGTTTCTGAAAATGAAGGAGAATTTTCAGATGGTGAAGCTGGTGGCGATCCGCTTTTTGAAGAAGCTAAGGCTCTGGTTATCGAGACGCAGAAAGCCAGTGCTTCGATGATTCAGCGTCGTTTGTCGGTTGGATTTAACCGTGCGACCCGCCTTATGGAAGAACTCGAAATGGCGGGTGTTATCGGTCCAGCTGAAGGAACCAAACCACGAAAAGTATTGCAACAATAAAAAAATAGCTTCTTTCCAAAGCTGGAAGGAAGCTATTTTAGTGGTTATTGATTGCTTTTGTTTTCGGAACTAGTCGTTTTGGACGAGTTTCCACTATCAGTTGTTTCTTTTGTTGAGGAAGGTGTTGAAGAATCCTGAGTTGTTGTTTTCTTCTCTTCTTTTTGCTCTTCCTTCTTATTGGATTGAGGAGTTTCTTCCTGCGGGGTATTTTCTTTAGTAGAAGTGTTGTCCTTGTTAGGTGTAGTATTTTCCTGAGGGGATTCCTTTTGAATCTCCTTGACAACAGTTGTTTGAGTTGTCGTTGGTTCTTTTTTGTTGTTTTTGTTATTATCCATAGCGTTCATGATGGTAATAGTAGCGGTAATTAGGCCAAGGATACTACCGATGGTAGCAATCGTTTTTTGAAAGACAGTAAATCCCTTTTTGATGTGTTCTGTTTTTGGTTTTGAAGTTCTATGATAGTTAGACATGATACTCTCCTTTTATTATGATTTATTATACCTCATTTCTTTAAAAAAATCTTAAAAAAAGAGGAATTGCCCTTTCTTGTCGCAAGCTTCGTTTCATGATACAATAGAAGAAGTGATTTTAGAAAGCGTGAGAAAACATGATCTACTTTGATAATTCGGCAACGACCAAGCCTTATCCTGAAGCTCTAGAAACCTATATGCAGGTCGCTTCAAAAATTGTAGGAAATCCATCCAGTCTCCATCGTTTGGGAGACCAGGCGACACGAATTTTAGATGCTTCCCGTCAGCAAATTGCAGATTTGATTGGTAAGAAGGGTGATGAAATCTTCTTTACCTCTGGTGGAACAGAAGGAGATAACTGGGTCATCAAAGGTGTGGCCTTTGAAAAAGCCCAGTTTGGCAAGCACATCATCGTATCAGCCATTGAACATCCAGCAGTTAAGGAATCAGCCCTCTGGCTGAAAAGTCAAGGTTTTGAGGTGGATTTTGCTCCAGTTGATGAGAAAGGGTTTGTGGATGTTGAGGCTCTAGGAGCTTTGATACGACCTGACACGACCCTCGTCTCCATTATGGCAGTAAACAATGAAATTGGGTCTGTTCAGCCTATTGAGGCTATCTCAGAACTGTTGGCAGACAAGCCAACTATTTCCTTCCACGTTGATGCAGTTCAGGCACTCGCTAAGATTCCGACTGAAAAATATCTGACAGATCGAGTGGATTTTGCGACCTTTTCGAGTCATAAGTTTCATGGTGTCAGAGGTGTTGGCTTTGTCTATATCAAGTCTGGTAAGAAAATTACGCCTCTGTTGACTGGTGGTGGTCAGGAGCGAGACTATCGTTCGACAACTGAAAATGTGGCAGGGATTGCAGCGACAGCCAAGGCCCTCCGTTTGTCTATGGAAAAGTTAGATATCTTTACTAATAAGACAGGGCAGATGAAATCAGTCATTCGCCAAGCGCTTTTGGACTATCCAGATATTTTTATCTTTTCAGCTGAGAAAGACTTCGCCCCTCATATCCTGACTTTTGGAATCAAAGGTGTTCGTGGTGAAGTCAGCGTTCACGCATTTGAAGACTATGATATTTTCATCTCCACAACCTCGGCTTGTTCATCCAAGGCTGGAAAACCTGCGGGGACCTTGATTGCCATGGGAGTGGACAAAGATAAGGCCCAGTCAGCTGTGCGTCTTAGTCTAGACCTTGAAAATGATATGAGTCAGGTCGAACAGTTTTTGACCAAGTTAAAATTAATTTACAATCAAACTAGAAAAGTAAGATAGGAGCATTCATGCAATATTCAGAAATTATGATTCGCTACGGAGAATTGTCAACTAAGGGTAAAAACCGTATGCGTTTTATCAATAAACTTCGCAATAATATTTCAGACGTTTTGTCTATCTATCCCCAAGTTAAGGTAACGGCAGATCGCGACCGTGCTCATGCTTACCTCAATGGAGCTGATTACACAGCAGTAGCAGAATCACTCAAACAAGTTTTTGGGATTCAAAATTTCTCCCCTGTATACAAGGTCGAAAAATCTGTAGAAGTTCTGAAGTCTTCTGTTCAAGAGATTATTAAAGATATCTACAAGGAAGGCATGACTTTCAAAATCTCTAGCAAGCGTAGCGACCACAACTTTGAACTCGACAGTCGTGAACTCAACCAAACACTTGGTGGAGCAGTATTCGAAGCTATTCCAAATGTCCAAGCTCAAATGAAAAATCCGGACATCAATCTTCAGGTGGAGATTCGTGAGGAAGCAGCTTATCTTTCCTATGAGACTATTCGAGGAGCAGGTGGTTTGCCAGTGGGTACTTCTGGTAAGGGTGTGCTCATGTTGTCAGGAGGGATTGACTCGCCTGTAGCAGGTTATCTATCCCTTAAACGTGGAGTAGATATTGAGGCCGTTCACTTTGCCAGCCCACCTTACACGAGTCCAGGTGCTCTCAAAAAAGCCCAAGATTTGACCCGTAAATTGACCAAGTTTGGTGGCAATATCCAGTTTATCGAAGTGCCTTTCACAGAGATTCAAGAGGAAATCAAGGCAAAGGCGCCAGAAGCCTATCTTATGACCTTGACACGTCGTTTTATGATGCGCATTACTGACCGTATCCGTGAGGTACGAAATGGTTTAATTATCATTAATGGGGAAAGTCTTGGCCAAGTAGCTAGCCAAACTTTGGAAAGCATGCAGACTATCAACGCTGTGACCAGCACTCCAATTATTCGTCCCGTGGTTACGATGGACAAGTTGGAAATCATTGACATTGCGCAGGAAATCGATACCTTTGAAATTTCAATCCAGCCGTTTGAGGACTGCTGTACTATTTTTGCGCCTGACCGTCCTAAGACAAATCCTAAGATAGAGAATGCAGAGCAGTATGAAAAACGGATGGATGTCGAAGGTTTGGTTGAGCGAGCAGTGGCAGGGATTATGATTACTGAAATCACTCCCCAGGTTGAAAAAGATGCTGTCGATGAGTTAATTGACAATCTCCTCTAATCAGAAAATCCAGAAGAATTTAGAATATTAAATGAAAAAAGTTAGTTATTTATCCTTAAAATGGACAATTACTGACTTTTTTTCTATTTTTATGGTATAATGAGATAAAATTTTGAATATAGAGAGTTTTCTGACAATGAATCATTCCTACTTTTACTTAAAAATGAAAGAACACAAACTCAAGGTTCCTTATACAGGAAAAGAGCGTCGTGTGCGTGTTCTCCTGCCAAAGGATTATGAGAAAGATACAGACCGTTTTTACCCTGTTGTTTACTTTCATGATGGGCAAAATGTCTTTTACAGCAAGGAATCTTATATCGGGCACTCTTGGAAGATTATTCCGGCTATTAAGAGAAATCCTGACATCAGTCGCATGATTGTTGTAGCCATCGACAATGATGGTATGGGACGGATGAATGAGTACGCAGCTTGGAAGTTTCAAGAATCTCCTATTCCGGGCCAGCAGTTTGGCGGTAAGGGTGTGGAGTATGCTGAGTTTGTCATGGAAGTGGTCAAGCCTTTTATCGATGAAACCTATCGTACCAAAGCTGATCGCCAGCATACTGCTATGATTGGTTCGTCTCTAGGAGGCAATATTACCCAGTTTATCGGACTGGAATACCAAGACCGAATTGGTTGTCTAGGAGTCTTTTCATCTGCCAACTGGCTCCACCAAGAAGCCTTTAACCGCTACATCGAGCGTAAGAAATTGTCGCCTGAACAGCGCATTTTCATTTATGTAGGAACAGAAGAAGCAGACGATACGGACAAGACCTTGATGGCTGGCAATATCAAGCAAGCCTATATCGACTCGTCGCTTCGCTATTACCATGATTTAATTGCAGGTGGAGTACACTTGGGTAATCTTGTCTTGAAAGTTCAGTCTGGTGCCATCCATAGTGAGATTCCATGGTCGGAAAATTTACCAGACTGTCTCCGATTTTTTGCAGAGAAATGGTAAGTTAAGAAAGGAGAAAGCCAATGCATATTGAAAACCTCAGCCACTGGAGTGGTCACCTCAACCGTGAAATGTACCTCAACCGTTATGGACACGCTGGGATTCCAGTTGTTGTCTTTGCTTCATCGGGTGGGAGCCATAATGAATACTATGATTTTGGCATGATTGATGCCTGTGCTTCCTTTATCGAAGAAGGCCGTGTTCAGTTCTTTACTCTCTCCAGCGTTGATAGTGAGAGCTGGTTGGCTACTTGGAAAAATGGTCATGACCAGGCGGAGATGCATCGCGCTTACGAACGCTATGTGATTGAGGAAGCCATTCCTTTTATCAAGCACAAGACAGGTTGGTTTGACGGTATGATGACGACGGGTTGCTCGATGGGGGCCTACCATGCACTCAATTTCTTCCTCCAGCATCCAGATGTCTTTACCAAGGTGATTGCTCTCAGCGGTGTTTACGACGCGCGTTTCTTTGTCGGCGATTACTACAATGACGATGCCATCTATCAAAACTCGCCTGTAGACTATATCTGGAATCAGAATGACGGATGGTTTATCGATCGTTACCGTCAGGCGGAGATTGTCGTCTGTACGGGCCTCGGTGCCTGGGAACAAGACGGTCTACCATCTTTCTACAAGCTCAAAGAAGCCTTTGACAAGAAACAAATCCCTGCCTGGTTTGCTGAGTGGGGACATGATGTTGCCCATGACTGGGATTGGTGGCGTAAACAAATGCCTTATTTCCTTGGTCACATGAATCTATAAAAGGAGTTGCCTATGAATTATCTTGTTATTTCACCCTACTATCCACAAAACTTTCAACAGTTTACCATCGAGCTAGCTAATAAAGGCATCACCGTTTTGGGAATTGGTCAGGAGCCTTACGAACAATTAGATGAACCTTTGCGCAATAGCCTAACCGAGTATTTCCGTGTGGACAATCTTGAGAACATAGACGAAGTCAAACGTGCAGTTGCCTTTCTTTTCTACAAGCACGGTCCTATCGACCGCATCGAGTCCCACAATGAATACTGGCTTGAGCTGGACGCAACACTCAGAGAACAATTCAATGTCTTTGGTGTCAAACCAGAGGATCTCAAAAAGACTAAGTTTAAGTCTGAAATGAAAAAACATTTCCAAAAGGCAGGAGTACCTGTTGTTCCGGGAGCAGTGATTAAAACAGAGACCGATGTAGCTCAGGCTGTGGAGGAGATCGGTTTACCATTGATTGCCAAACCAGACAACGGTGTGGGAGCAGCAGCAACCTTTAAGCTTGAGACAGAAGAAGATGTAAATCACTTCAAGGCTGAATGGGACCATTCAACCGTTTATTTCTTTGAAAAATTTGTCACTTCTAGCGAAATCTGTACCTTTGACGGACTAGTGGACAAGGACGGTAAGATTGTCTTTTCAACGACTTTTGACTACGCCCATACACCACTGGATCTCATGCTTTACAAGATGGATAATGCCTATTATGTTCTCAAGGATATGGATCCAAAATTGCGTAAGTATGGTGAAGCCATTGTCAAGGAATTTGGCATGAAGGAGCGTTTTTTCCATATCGAATTCTTCCGTGAGGGAGATGACTATATCGCTATTGAGTATAATAACCGTCCGGCAGGTGGTTTTACCATTGATGTTTACAATTATGCCCACTCTTTTGACCTCTACCGAGGTTATGCGGCTATCGTAGCAGGAGAGCCATTCCCTGGTTCATATTTTGAACCCCTCTATTGCTTGGCGACTGCTCGGCGTTTAAGTTCTCATTATGTATACTCAGAAGAGGAGTTACTAGCTAAATACCAAGGAGGTTTTAAGGCTAAGAAAATCATGCCAGCAGCCTTTGCAGAGTTACAAGGAGATATCCTCTATATGTTGACAACTCCAAGTCGTGAGGAGCTGGATCAGATGTTAGCAGACTTTGGTCAACGTCAAGAGTAAGGAATAGGATGAAAGGAGTTTGACTTCTTTTGTCCTTTTCTTAAAGATAAGTTAAATAAAGCGTTTTCCAGAGATTCTTTTAGAAAATCGGTTGCTAAAAGGCCTAAAAATTGATAGAATAAGGATTGTCTAAAAAAATTAAGGAGAATCTATCAAATGGATTTTACATGGGCTATTAAATATGCCACTGAATTTTTGGGAACTGCCATTCTGATCATTCTTGGTAATGGTGCAGTTGCTAACGTTGAACTTAAAGGTACGAAAGGTCACCAAAGTGGCTGGCTCGTTATCGCGGTTGGTTACGGTATGGGGGTTATGATCCCAGCCTTGATGTTCGGTAATGTATCTGGGAACCACATCAACCCAGCCTTCACACTTGGACTTGCTGTGAGTGGACTTTTCCCTTGGGGACAAGTACCATATTATATCCTTGCGCAAGTTTTAGGAGCGATTTTTGGTCAAGCTATGGTTGTTGCAACTCACCGTCCTTACTACTTGAAAACAGAGAATTCTAATAACATTTTGGGTACTTTCTCAACGATTTCAAATGTTGATCACGGTACAAAAGAATCACGTTTCGCAGCAAGTGTAAATGGTTTTATCAATGAGTTTGTCGGTTCGTTTGTTCTGTTCTTTGCAGCCCTAGGAATGACTAAAAACTTTTTTGGTGCGGAAGTAATGCAATACATGAAGCAAATGGCAACGCAGGCTAATCAAACAGTTGACTTTTCTGAATTAGCTATTAAGGCTCAAATAGCACCACACACAGCAGCAGGTCTTTCAGTTGCTCATTTAGGACTTGGTTTCCTAGTAATGGCCTTGGTAACTTCACTCGGTGGACCTACTGGTCCTGGTTTGAACCCAGCTCGTGACTTTGGACCACGTCTTCTTCACGAACTCCTTCCAAAATCAGTTCTTGGTCAACACAAGGGTGATTCAAAATGGTGGTATGCATGGGTTCCAGTTGTAGCTCCAATTGCAGCGGGTATTGCAGCAGTAGCACTATTCAAACTACTTTACCTATAAGAAACGAAACTGGGGTATCCCAGTTTTTTTGTTATAAAATTTTTAAATAAAATAGATATGGCTTGTAAAATATTCGAAAATCCTTTAAAATAAAAGAGTTGGAGGAATTTATGAATGTGAATGAGATTGTTCGGATCGTTCCGACTTTGAAAGTTAATAATCGAAAATTAAATGAAAAATTTTACATTGAAACCCTGGGGATGAAACCTTTGCTGGAAGAGTCTGCCTTTATTTCTCTAGGTGATCAGACAGCTACGGAGAGATTGATTTTAGAAGAGTCTCCAAGCATGCGAACACGCAGAGTTGAAGGACTTAAGAAGCTAGCTAGACTCTTGATAAAGGTTGAAAATCCTTCTGAAATCGAGGCCCTTCTTTCTCAAATGAAGTCTCTTCCTCGTCTATTTAAAGGAAAACGTGGGTATGCTTTTGAGATTGTTTCTCCTGAAGAGGATGTGATCCTTGTTCATGCAGAAAATGATATAAGAGATCTGGTACCACTGGAAACCGCTCCTGAATTTTATTCAAATACAAGTATAAAATACGTGAGCCAATTTGAGGTTTCTATGGAGTTGCGTTTGCCTGAGGGGACAGAGAGTTTACTTGATCCCGAAGGAGTAGCGCCAGCAATCACCTTTACTAAAGGGCAAGGAGCAGATTTGGCTGTTGAAAACAATGTCACTTGGGATTTGACGATGTTGAAATTTTTAGTAAGAAATTTTGATTTAACCAGTCTTCGTCAGAAATTTGAAAAGACAGGCTACTTTGTCCCTAAGTCTGAAAAATTCTTCCTTGGTAAAGATACCAATAACATTGAATTGTGGTTTGAAGAAGCATGAAGTGGGAAAAAATTCTAAGAAAAATAGAAAATCAAATCGAGGCAGGGATTTATCCCGGGGCCTCTTTTGCGTATTATAAGGATGGTGAATGGAAAGAGTCTTATCTGGGATTGAGTGATCCAGAACGGGGCTTGAAGACAGAGGCCGGCTTGGTTTATGATCTGGCTAGTGTGAGTAAGGTCGTGGGAGTGGGGACGGTTTTGACCTTCTTGTGGCAGCAGGGCACATTCGATATTGAGCGACCGGTAACGGATTTTTTACCGGAGTGTGATTATCCTGATATCACTATACGGCAGCTTCTGACCCATGCCACAGACTTGGACCCCTTTATTCCCAATCGAGACAAGTTAAGGGCAGAGGAATTAAGAGAAGCCATGTTTCACCTCAACAGACGAAATCAGCCAGCCTTCCTATACTCGGACGTTCACTTTTTACTCTTGGGCTTTCTTTTGGAAAAAATCTTTAACCAAGACTTGGATCAGATTATAGAAGAACAAGTTTTGGAACCATGGGGAATGACGGGAACCAAGTTTGGCCCCGTTGAGCAAGCTGTCCCAACAGTGAGAGGGGTGGAGGCCGGAATCATTCATGATCCCAAAGCTCGTCTATTAGGGAAACACGCTGGAAGTGCTGGTTTGTTTTCGACTGTTAAGGATTTGCAGATCTTTCTGGAACATTACTTGAAAGATGATTTTGCTGCAGAATTGAGCCGAAATTTTTCTCCTTTAGATGATAAGGAGCGGTCTCTATCATGGAATCTGGAAGGAGCTTGGCTCGACCATACGGGTTATACAGGTACCTTCATTATGTGGAATCGGGAGAAGCAGGAAGCGGCTATCTTTCTATCCAATCGAACGTATGAGAAGGATGAGCGTGCCCAGTGGATAGTCGATCGAAACCAAGTGATGGAAATGATTCGTCAAGAGGAGTAGGAAGAAGTATGTCAAAAACCGTAAAAGGAACTCTGTATACAGTAGTGGCAGGGATTGCTTGGGGCTTGTCTGGAACCAGTGGCCAATACCTAATGGCACACGGGATTTCGGCTCTGGTCTTGACCGACTTGCGTCTTTTAATCGCCGGGGGGGTACTCATGGTCTTGGCTTATTCTACTGGAAAGGATAAAACGCTGGCCTTTTTAAAGGATAGAAAGAGTCTGCTGTCTCTTCTTATTTTTGCTCTGATTGGTCTTTTTCTCAACCAATTTGCCTATCTGTCTGCTATTCAGGAGACCAATGCAGGAACGGCGACGGTGCTTCAGTATGTTTGTCCTGTCGGGGTTTTGATTTATAGCTGCATCAAGGATAAGGTGGCGCCGACTCTGGCAGAGATTATTTCAATTGGTTTAGCAATTGGAGGAACTTTTCTTATTGCAACGCATGGGGAACTTGACCAGTTGTCGGTCACACCTGCTGGTCTTTTCTGGGGCCTCTTTTCAGCCTTGACCTATGCCCTCTATATTATCCTCCCTATTGCTTTGATTAAGAAGTGGGGAAGCATGTTGGTGATTGGTGCGGGAATGGTCATAGCAGGTTTGGTCGCCCTTCCTTTTACAGGTGTTCTACAGACTGCTATCCCAACAAGTTTGGATTTCCTCCTTGCGTTTGCGGGCATTATCCTTATTGGGACAGTCTTTTCCTATACAGCCTTCTTAAAAGGAGCTAGTCTATTAGGGCCAGTTAAGTCCAGTTTATTGGCTTCCATAGAGCCCATATCAGCTGTTTTCTTTGCCTTTCTAATTATGAAGGAGCAATTCTATGCGATTGATTTTGTCGGTATGGCCATGATTTTGCTTGCAGTGACTATCATTTCTTTGAAAGATTTACTGCTGGAAAGTAAGCATAAATAAAAAATCCACTCAACTGAGTGGATTTTATGTATCTAAATGATTAGTCTTTATTTTCGTGTGGCAAAATCAAGTTCAAGATGATTCCTGTCATGGCTGATAGAGCAGTACCTGAAAGTGTAACTGGGCCAAGTTTGAGGATAGCCCCACCAAGTCCAAGTACCAACATGGCACTTGCGATGATGAGGTTACGCATTTGACTGAAGTCAACGCGTTCTTTAATCAAAACTTTTAGACCGTTGCTGGCGATAACTCCGTAGAGAAGGATGGACATGCCACCAAGCACAGCATTTGGAATGGTTGAAATCAAGGCAGTGAATTTACCTAGGAAGCTAAGAGCAATCGCGATGAAGGCTGCGTTACGGATAACAGAGACAGAAGCGATACGAGTCATCCCGATAACTCCAGTATTTTCTCCGTAGGTCGTATTAGCTGGTCCACCTAGGAAGGCAGAAACAGAGGTTGCGATACCGTCACCAAGAAGAGTACGGTGAAGACCTGGTTCTTTCAAGAATTGACGGCCACAGATTTGGCTCAAGACTGTGTGGTCTCCAATGTGTTCAGAGATGGTTACGATAGCGATTGGCAAGATAGCGATTGTTTCAGGTCCAAAGTACAAGTTGTACTCTTTAAAGGCACCACCCGTGCTAAATGGCAAGTAGAAACCAGGAATTTCAAACCAATTGGCTTGAAGGACTGGGGTAAAGTCAACCAAACCAAGCATCATAGCGAAGATGTACCCACCGATGATGGCAAAGAGGAAAGGAATGATACGAAGGAAACCTTTTCCTTTTGTATTGATAAAGGCCGCAATCAAGAACGTAACAACGGCTACAAGGGCGTTTTTCCAGTTTCCGTCTGCTACAAGTCCAGCATTCGTTACAGCAGAACCAGCAAGACCAAGACCGATAACGATAATCATAGGTCCGATAATGATTGGGGGCAAGAGTTTATCAATCCATTTCGTACCTGCAAAACGAACACTTGCTGCTACAAGGACATAGACCAAACCAGTCAAGATTACCCCCGTTTGAGCAGCAGATACATCGCCCCCCATTTCTTTCATGGCTAAAGACATAGCCGTGATAAAGGCGAATGAAGAACCTAGGTAAACTGGAACCTTAAAGCCAGTAGAAATCATGTAGATAAGTGTTCCAATACCGGACGCAAAGAGAGCAACCGATACGGGCATTCCCAAAATTAAGGGAACGAGAATGGTTGCGCCAAACATGGCAAATACGTGCTGGAAGCTTAGAAGAATACCTTTACCAGCAGAAGGACGTTGATCAACGTCTAGTAACAAGTCAACAGTTGATTCCTGTTTCATAAAAACCTCACTTTTGGGCACCAAAAAAGAGCCCATTATTTTGCAGCAATAGGCCCTCAGAGTAAGACTTTTTAAAAAATAGCTATCTTTTAAAAATTTATATAAATCTGCGCCTTCGTCACCTCACAGGATGACATTAAAAACCTTTGCTTGTGATAGTATAGCAGAAAAAAATGATTTTGTAAATCATTTTTTCCCGAGCCCGGAAATGCGAGAGCGAGGTTGATTTTGTAAATTCTTTAAAGTGGGCGTTTGTTGGGCATGCCAGCCTTTCTTGGGTACTTGTTAGGTGTTTCCTTTTTCTTTTCGACGACAGTGATGTAGCGCGGATCTCCATTTGGTAGGGCGTAGCTGAGATTGTCTTCGACCTTGCTGAAGAGGAGGTTGAGGGCATTCTTGGCTTCTAGCAATTCCTCAGGAGCATTGCTGGCCTTGAGTGCCAATAGTTTGCCGCCAACTTTAAGATAGGGAATGGTCAGCTCAGACAAAACCTGCATACGGGCAACCGCACGAGCCGTCACCACATCAAACTGGGCACGGAAGTTCTTATCTTGGGCAAAGTTTTCTGCCCGTCCATGGTAGAAGTGAACACCGTCCAAATCCAGCTCCTGAGCCAATAGTTGGAGGAAGTTGATGCGCTTATTTAGCGAATCAATGATGGTTACATCTAACTGAGGATAGAGGATTTTCATAGGAAGGCTGGGAAATCCTGCCCCTGCTCCGATATCAAGAAGTTTGATAGTTTCATTTGAAATCAAGCCTTGTAGGATGGGTGCAATCGAATCATAAAAGTGTTTGAGATAAACTTCTTCTTTGTCTGTAATAGCGGTCAGGTTAATCTTTTCATTCCACTCGACCAAGAGCTCAAAATACCGTTCAAATTGGTTCTTTTGCTGGTCCGAAAGTGGAAGATTTTGCTCAGCTAGTAGGCTGTAAAATGTTTCTGGTTTCATAGTAGTTTCCTTCTCTAGTATCATCTTATTTTACCATATTCGTTAAAATTTTGATATACTGGTAGTAATCTAAAAGCAGAAAGGAATAAGATTATGACTTGGATTATTCTTGGAGTTTTGGCTCTGATTGTTATTTTTGTGATTGTTAGCTATAACGGTTTGGTTAAAAATCGTATGCAGACCAAGGAGGCTTGGAGCCAGATCGATGTTCAGTTGAAGCGTCGTAATGATCTCCTCCCAAACTTGATTGAAACAGTCAAAGGCTATGCGAAATATGAAGGTTCTACCTTGGAAAAAGTGACAGAACTTCGTAGACAAGTAGCCGCAGCAACTTCACCGGCAGAAGCTATGAAGGCCAGTGATGCCCTTACCCGCCAGATTTCTGGTATCTTTGCAGTAGCAGAGAATTACCCAGACTTGAAAGCTAGTGCTAATTTTATCAAATTGCAAGAAGAGTTGACCAATACAGAAAATAAAATTTCATATTCACGCCAACTCTACAACAGTGTTGTCAGCAACTACAATGTAAAACTTGAAAGCTTCCCAAGTAACATCATCGCAGGGCTATTTGGCTTTAAAGCTGCAGACTTCCTTCAAACACCTGAAGAGGAAAAGGCAGTTCCTAAAGTTGACTTTAGCGGTTTAGGTGACTAAGATGTTGTTTGATCAAATTGCGAGCAATAAACGAAAAACTTGGATTTTGTTGCTGGTTTTCTTCCTACTCTTAGCCTTGGTTGGTTATGCGGTTGGCTATCTCTTCATGCGCTCAGGTCTTGGGGGCATGATTATTGCCTTGATTATTGGTCTTATCTACGCTCTGACCATGATCTTTCAATCGACAGAGATTGTCATGTCTATGAATGGGGCGCGTGAGGTTGATGAGCAAACAGCCCCAGACCTCTACCATGTAGTAGAAGATATGGCCATGGTCGCTCAGATTCCCATGCCACGTGTTTTCATCATTGAGGATTCTTCTTTAAATGCCTTTGCAACAGGTTCGAATCCGCAGAATGCAGCTGTCGCAGCCACTTCGGGCCTTCTGGCTATCATGAATCGCGAGGAACTGGAAGCTGTTATGGGGCATGAGGTCAGTCATATCCGAAACTACGATATCCGCATTTCGACCATTGCTGTTGCCCTTGCCAGTGCTATTACCCTTCTGTCTAGTATGGCAGGACGGATGATGTGGTGGGGTGGCGCAGGTCGCAGACGGAGTGATAATGATCGCGATGGAAATGGTTTGGAGATTATCATGCTTGTTATCTCTCTCTTAGCCATTGTTCTAGCACCTCTCGCGGCAACTTTGGTGCAACTTGCAATTTCCCGTCAGAGGGAATTTCTGGCGGATGCATCCAGTGTGGAGCTGACTCGCAATCCTCAAGGGATGATCAATGCACTGCGCAAGTTGGAGAATAGCGAGCCAATGCATCACCATGTTGATGATGCCAGCAGCGCTCTTTATATCAATGATCCCAAGAAAGGTGGGGGACTTCAAAAACTCTTTTATACCCACCCACCTATCTCAGAACGAATCGAACGCTTGAAACACATGTAAAAAAAATCCAGAGAGATTTCTCTGGATTTTTGCTATGTTCAAAAATTATAAATCTTGTAAAGCGACGACTTCCAAACCATTTTCTGTCAAACGATAGATACTCGTACAGACCTCTTTTAAGAAGCGTCTGTCATGCGAAACAGTGATCAGACCGCCTAGATAGGAGGCAAATAGTTTTCTGATTTCGGGTTGAGAAGTGGGAGAAAAATTACGTGTAGGCTCATCCAGAAGGAGAAAGTTTGGTTTGCGCAACACTAAATCCAAAAGTAGGAGTTTACCTTGTTGCCCGCCAGATAGGGAGCGGATTTGGTGGTGCATCTCTGGATAGTTGAAATTGAGACTGGCTAGGTGAGATTGGATTTTCTGTAGTTCCTCTTTTTGTCCAGTTTGGCTGAGATAGGCTACTGGAGATAGATCCAATTGTAGTTTTTTATGGTAATCTTGTGGCATAAAACTAAGTGAAATCTCTCTTTTGGCGCTGAGCAGTTGTTGCAACTTGGCTAACAGAGTTGATTTCCCAACACCATTTGGCCCGATGATACCGATTTTATCTTGGCCACGGACTGTTAGTCGTAACTCCTGAGCTAAAATGCGCTTGCCAATGGACAAATTTTCTTTTTCCAGTTGGACTAAGACTTTAGAAGCCGCTAATGGTTGGATGCCTGAAAAGAAAAGTTGGATTTGTTCCTCTCCAAGTGGCTTTTGGATCATGGACTGAGCTTCCTTTTCAAAGCGTTTTTCTTGAGAGAGAACAGTTTTCATCTTTTTAGCCAATAGGCGACCGGCAGTACTGTCTTTGGTTGATCGAAGTGCAGTTTCTACATTTTGCTTAACTCGGCGATGTTTTTCCATGGTTTTGTCATAGGCTCTCTGGTCGTTAGCAGCTTGCTGACTTTGTCTGGCAAAATTAGCCTTTCTCTGCTCACTATAGCGATCATAGTCTAAATGCTCGACTAGCGTTTCCGCTTCTTTCCGATGCTTGACCAGTCGCAAGTGGACGATAGTATCAGCCGTTTGAGAAAGAAAGTCTTCATCATGGGAAATGAAAATAACTGTTTGCTTCATCTTCTGTATCTTCCTTTTTAGCCAATCAACCGTCTCAAGGTCTAGGTCATTTGAAGGTTCATCTAAAAATAGAATCTCAAAGGGTTTGGCTAACTCGTGGATGAGCTGAATTTTCAAAGCTTCGCCCCCCGAGAGGCTACCAATTTCTTGGTCGCTAGCAAAACGGTCGCTATCAAAGTGCAACTCATCCGCCAAACGATAAAGAATACTGTAGTCTAAATCAGCAGAATCCAAAAAGAAGTAGTCGTGTAGAGTCCTATTTTTCAGGATTTCAGGGAGTTTTTGAGGAATGTAGGCCAGTGATTGAAGATCAGACTGAATGTCGCCCTTGATAGTAAAATCAGGTAATGCTTCCCCCATTAAAGCTCGTAGTAAAGTCGATTTGCCATTTCCTTCTTCACCAATAATAGCAACCTTTTCCCCGTCTTGGATAGTCATGGTTAGGTCAGATACAAGATCTCGTAGATCTTTGTTTTGCGTGATGGTTAGATGATTGATTTTTATCATATTGTTACCCTTTCTAGAATGTCGATAGTGCATAACAAAAAGCTCTACTTTACCTAGTAGAGCCCAAAGTCACTGTCAAAACTCTATTATCCTCGTTGAAAAACTCGTCAAACTAGCTTGGAGTTGCCTAACCCAACCCAAGAGGAGAATAGCTTTCTAGTTTTTTGAATTTCAATGAGGACAAGATACTAGAAAATCTAGTATAAAAAGAGCACACAAAAAGAGACAAAAACAAGATCTACTAAATAAAGATTCTTTATTTGATAGACTTAGCTGTTCATGTCTCCCTTACCTCCGAGTATTAGTACCTCTATCCTATACTTTTCAGGAAATTTTGTCAATAGAAAACAGGAAATTCTAGTTTTTATACTCAATGAAAATCAAAGGGCAAACTAGGAAGCGATCCGAAGGCTATACTTGAGTACGGCAAGGCGAAGATGACGTGGTTTGAAGAGATTTTCGAAGAGTATCAGAATCCAAAAACAGGTCCATAGAGAGTCAGTACGTGTTTGACATGCTGGTAATGGAACTTGTCATAGTTGCGCCAAGCAGCACGAGCTTGATCGTTTAGTTTTAGGTTCCCTAGTCCAATCAGAAGACTGGTACGTTGGTAAAATTTCTCGAGGTCGATTAAGATACTGTTGTCCAGCTTTTCTGCTTTTTTTAGTTCCTTAAGAGTAGTGTTCAGTAGCTCTTGCAGTCGAAGATCATCGGCTGTTCCTTGTTTACAGCTTTGGTAGCTTTTATTTAACTCGGAAAGGAGTTGGTAAGCTTCAGTGATGAGTGCTTTGTCTTCCATATGAGCATCCTCCTTGCTCTGATGTATTCTTGCCTATAGTATAGCACTAAATAGAAAATATGTCATAGTAAATATGTTAAAAAATGAGGTTTTAATATCAAAGTTTGGAAAGCTGATTTATAGCCTTTTCATGGTATAATCAAGTGAGTACATCTTTATGGAGGAAATATGAAGTTAAATATTCAAGAAATTCGTAAGCAACCTGAAGGCCTGCATTTTGAACAAGCTTTAGACCTTGCCGCAGAGCTGCGTGCACGTAATCAAGAAATTTTAGATGTCAAAGATATCCTTGCTGTTGGGAAGGTGCAGTACGAAGACCGTCTGTATTTCTTAGACTATCAGTTGTCTTATACTATTGTTCTAGCTTCAAGTCGCAGTATGGAGCCAGTTGAGTTAGTTGAATCTTATCCAGTAACGGAAGTTTTCATGGAAGGAGCGACCAACCAACTGGACCAGGAAGTTCTAGACGATGACTTAGTTTTGCCTATCGAAAATGGGGAAATCGACCTTGCTGAGAGCGTAGCAGATAATATCTTGCTCAATATTCCAATCAAGGTCTTGACGGCAGAAGAAGAGGCTGGCCAAGGTTTTGTGTCAGGGAATGACTGGCAAATCATGACTGAGGAAGAATACCAGGCCCAACAAGCAGTCAAGAAAGAAGAAAATAGTCCTTTTGCAGGTTTACAAGGACTATTTAATGGAGACGAGTAGATGGTTTTATCCAAGAAACGTGCTCGTCATGTCATAGAGGAAATTATTGCCCTTTTTCCAGATGCTAAGCCTAGTCTTGATTTTACCAATCATTTTGAACTCTTGGTTGCAGTGATGTTGTCAGCCCAGACCACAGATGCCGCAGTAAATAAGGCCACACCAGGCCTCTTTGCAGCCTTTCCAACGCCTCAAGCCATGTCTGTCGCGACTGAAAGTGAAATTGCCTCACATATTTCCCGTCTAGGACTGTATCGAAATAAGGCTAAATTTCTTAAAAAATGTGCCCAACAGTTACTAGACGATTTTGATGGTCAAGTGCCTCAGACTAGAGAGGAATTAGAAAGTCTAGCTGGTGTTGGTCGTAAAACAGCAAATGTAGTACTGAGTGTGGGGTTTGGAATTCCTGCTTTTGCAGTGGACACCCATGTGGAGCGTATCTGTAAGCATCACGATATCGTTAAAAAATCAGCAACGCCACTTGAAGTAGAAAAACGTGTCATGGACGTCCTGCCACCAGAAGAGTGGTTAGCAGCCCACCAGGCCATGATTTACTTTGGACGAGCTATCTGTCATCCCAAAAATCCAGAATGTGACCACTATCCCCAATTATATGATTTTAGTAATGTTTAAGGGGGGCTCTGAAAAAGTTTTTGCTTGATTTTAAGGGTGCTTTGTGCTATAGTAAATGATAACTAAATAGTCCTTTAAACCTGTCCCGTGAGGCAGGCAAGGAGCGCGATAAAGTAGAAGGGTGAAGTCTATACTGTTTACAGTTGGGCTCGCTTGACTATACATTTCAAGTCTCCTTGCAGAAGGAGACTTTTCTTTTTGGAGGTTTGTCATGAAGACAAAAGAAGTTGTAGACGAATTGACTGTCAAACGAGCGATTACGCGAATTACTTATGAAATTATCGAGCGCAATAAAGATTTGAATAAGATTATCCTAGCTGGGATAAAAACGCGTGGTGTTTTCATCGCTCATCGTATCAAAGAACGCTTGGAGCAGTTGGAAAATATCACTGTTCCTGTTGTGGAATTGGACACCAAACCTTTCCGTGATGATGTTAAAAGCGGAGAAGATACTTCTTTGATTTCTGTTGATGTGACAGACCGTGAAGTTATCTTGGTGGATGATGTGCTTTATACAGGTCGTACCATCCGTGCTGCTATCGATAACATTGTCGGACATGGTCGTCCTGCGCGCGTGAGTCTTGCGGTGCTAGTAGATCGTGGACATAGAGAATTGCCAATCCGTCCAGATTACGTTGGGAAAAATATCCCAACCAGTCGTTCTGAAGAAATCATCGTAGAGATGACAGAACTTGATGGCCAAGACAGAGTTCTGATTACTGAAGAAGCTTAGAAAGCTGAAGGAGTAGCCATGTCAGAAAATCAACAAGCATTGAACCATGTGGTTTCCATGGAAGACCTCACTGTTGATCAAGTGATGAAATTGATCAAACGAGGGATTGAGTTTAAAAACGGAGCCCAGCTTCCTTATGAAGACCATCCGATTGTTTCCAATCTTTTCTTTGAGGATTCTACACGGACGCATAAATCCTTTGAAGTGGCAGAGATTAAGCTAGGGCTGGAGCGACTGGACTTTGATGTGAAGACCAGCTCAGTAAACAAGGGTGAGACACTGTATGACACAATCCTAACCTTGTCTGCGCTTGGTGTAGATGTCTGCGTGATTCGCCACCCAGAGGTCGATTATTACAAAGAATTGATTGCAAGTCCAACCATTACGACTTCCATTATCAATGGTGGAGATGGTTCAGGTCAACACCCTAGTCAGAGCCTGCTTGATTTGATGACCATTTATGAGGAATTTGGTCACTTTGAGGGTCTCAAGGTTGCTATTGCAGGTGACTTGGATCATTCACGTGTTGCCAAATCCAATATGCAAATTTTGAAACGCTTGGGTGCTGAACTTTTCTTTGCAGGACCTGAGGAATGGAGAAGTCAAGAGTTTGCGGACTATGGACAGTTTGTAACTATTGATGAGATTGTTGATCAGGTGGATGTTTTGATGTTACTCCGCGTTCAACATGAACGCCATGATAGTGGTGCAGTCTTTTCAAAAGAAGACTACCATGCCCAACATGGTTTGACTCAAGAACGTTATGATCGTTTGAAAGAAACAGCAATCATTATGCATCCGGCTCCAGTCAATCGGGATGTGGAAATTGCTGACCACTTGGTTGAAGCACCAAAATCACGGATTGTCCAACAAATGACCAATGGAGTCTTTGTTCGAATGGCAATCTTAGAATCCGTACTGGCGAGTAGAAACGCCAACTAAAACACAGGACGTTAAAAGACGCCAGTGAGCGTCCACGAGAGGTGAAAATATGACAAAAAGACTTCTAGTATTAGAAGATGGCACAGTTTTTGAAGGCAAGGCCTTCGGAGCAGATATTGATGTAACAGGCGAAATCGTCTTTAACACAGGTATGACCGGCTACCAAGAGTCCATTACAGACCAGTCTTATAATGGACAAATCTTGACCTTTACTTATCCTTTGGTGGGAAATTATGGAATTAATCGTGATGATTACGAGTCCATTATTCCGACTTGTAAGGGAGTTGTCGTTTTTGAAGAAGCACGTCGAGCTAGCAACTGGCGCAACCAAATGACCTTGGATGAATTTTTGAAAGCCAAGAAAATTCCAGGGATTTCAGGAATTGATACGCGTGCACTTACCAAGATTATTCGTAAGCACGGTACTATGCGTGCAACCTTGACTCATGTTGGAGACAGTATGGACCATGTGACTGACCAGCTTCAAGCAACAGTCCTGCCGACAGACAATATCAAGCAGGTTTCTACTAAAACATCATATCCAGCTCCTGGAGTTGGTTTGAGCGTGGTGCTAGTGGATTTTGGTCTTAAGCACTCAATCCTACGTGAACTTTCCAAACGCAACTGTAACGTGACGGTTGTTCCTTATTCAACAACGGCAGAAGAAATTCTCCACCTAAATCCTGATGGAGTTATGTTGTCAAATGGTCCAGGTAACCCAGAAGATGTTCCAGAAGCACTGGACATGATTCGTGGTGTGCAAGGGAAAATTCCAATTTTCGGTATTTGTATGGGGCACCAACTTTTTGCTATGGCAAACGGGGCTAAGACTTACAAGATGAAATTTGGTCACCGCGGATTTAACCACGCGGTACGTGAGATTGCTACAGGACGCGTAGACTTTACCAGCCAAAACCATGGTTATGCAGTTAGCCGTGAGGACTTGCCAGAGCACTTGATTATTACTCACGAAGAAATCAATGATAAGTCAGTTGAAGGTGTACGTCACAGATACCAACCAGGTTTTTCTGTACAATTCCACCCAGATGCTGCTCCTGGTCCACACGACGCAAGCTACCTATTTGACGAATTTATCGAGATGATGGAAGCCTTTAAACAATCAAACTAAGAACGAGTAAAATCTCGTCGGAGAATTTATTTAATGGCAACCAGAGAGTTGCCGAATAGAAAGGAGAAGGGTGGTCCGTATTTGCTGAACTGAATACGGGCTACGGACGGCGCTAAAAAGATAGTTATTCCTAGAACTGATAGTTCTTCGTCATAACTCCTATTTTAGCTTTGTCCGCTTGACGCCCTTAATATCTTAAAAATGCCTAAACGTACTGATATTCAAAAAATTATGGTGATTGGTTCTGGTCCGATTATTATTGGTCAGGCTGCTGAGTTTGACTACGCTGGGACCCAGGCCTGCTTGTCTTTGAAAGAAGAAGGTTATGAAGTTGTCTTGGTAAACTCAAACCCTGCAACCATCATGACGGACAAGGAGATTGCGGACAAGGTCTACATCGAACCGATTACACTGGAGTTTGTGACACGTATTCTCCGTAAGGAACGCCCAGATGCTTTGCTTCCAACTCTTGGTGGTCAAACAGGGCTCAATATGGCCATGGAATTATCTAAAAACGGTATTCTAGATGAGCTTGGTGTCGAACTTCTGGGTACTAAATTATCGGCCATCGACCAAGCTGAGGACCGTGACCTCTTTAAACAATTGATGGAAGAGCTTGAGCAACCCATCCCTGAATCTGAAATTGTCAACACAGTAGAAGAAGCAGTTGCCTTTGCAGCGACAATTGGATACCCAGTCATTGTCCGTCCAGCCTTTACCCTAGGTGGTACTGGTGGTGGTATGTGTGCCAACGAGGAAGAACTACGTGAAATCGCTGAAAATGGGTTGAAATTGTCACCTGTTACCCAATGTTTGATTGAACGTTCAATCGCAGGTTTCAAAGAAATCGAGTACGAAGTCATGCGCGATTCAGCTGACAATGCCCTCGTTGTTTGTAACATGGAAAACTTTGACCCAGTGGGGATTCACACAGGGGATTCCATCGTATTCGCCCCTGCGCAAACCATGTCAGACTATGAAAACCAAATGCTACGTGACGCGAGCTTGAGCATTATCCGCGCTCTCAAGATTGAAGGTGGGTGTAACGTTCAGCTGGCCCTTGACCCCCATAGCTTCAAGTACTATGTTATCGAAGTAAACCCTCGTGTATCGCGTTCGTCAGCCCTTGCTTCTAAGGCGACGGGTTACCCAATCGCCAAATTGGCTGCCAAGATTGCGGTAGGGTTGACCTTGGATGAAGTGATTAACCCAGTTACAGGTTCAACCTATGCCATGTTTGAACCAGCCCTTGACTACGTAGTTGCCAAGATTCCACGTTTCCCATTCGACAAATTTGAAAAGGGTGAACGTCGTCTTGGTACCCAGATGAAGGCAACTGGGGAAGTTATGGCAATTGGTCGTAACATCGAGGAATCACTTCTTAAAGCTTGTCGTTCCCTTGAAATTGGGGTGCACCACAATGAAATGCCAGAGCTTTCATCTGTATCAGATGATGCCTTGATTGAAAAAGTTGTTAAGGCTCAAGATGACCGTCTCTTCTACGTATCAGAAGCTATTCGCCGTGGTTACACACCAGAAGAAATTGCTGAATTGACCAAGATTGATATCTTCTATTTGGATAAACTCTTGCATATCTTTGAAATCGAGCAAGAATTGGGTGCCCATCCACAAGATCTAGAAGTTTTGAAAACAGCTAAACTAAATGGCTTCTCAGATCGTAAGATTGCTGAACTATGGAAAACAACAGCTGACCAAGTTCGTCAACTTCGCTTGGAAAACAAGATTGTCCCAGTCTACAAGATGGTCGATACCTGTGCGGCAGAGTTCGACTCTGAAACACCATACTTCTATTCAACCTATGGCTGGGAAAATGAGTCTATCAAGTCTGATAAGGAATCTGTACTTGTCCTAGGTTCAGGTCCAATCCGGATCGGACAAGGGGTTGAGTTTGACTACGCAACAGTTCACTCTGTTAAGGCGATTCAGGCTGCTGGTTATGAAGCCATCATCATGAACTCAAACCCAGAGACCGTTTCTACGGACTTCTCTGTATCTGATAAGCTCTACTTTGAACCATTAACATTCGAAGATGTTATGAATGTCATTGATCTTGAGCAACCAAAAGGCGTTATCGTTCAGTTCGGTGGTCAAACAGCCATCAACCTTGCGGAGCCTTTGGCAAAAGCAGGTGTAACAATTCTGGGAACGCAAGTCGCTGACTTGGACCGAGCTGAAGACCGTGACCTCTTTGAACAAGCCCTTAAAGACTTGGATATTCCACAACCACCAGGACAAACAGCAACCAATGAAGAAGAAGCAGTACTTGCAGCTCGCAAGATTGGCTTCCCAGTCCTCGTTCGTCCATCTTATGTCTTGGGTGGACGCGCCATGGAAATCGTGGAAAACGAAGAAGATCTTCGTTCTTATATGCGTACAGCGGTTAAGGCTAGTCCTGACCATCCTGTCCTTGTAGATTCTTATATCGTTGGGCAAGAGTGTGAAGTTGATGCCATTTCAGACGGTGAAAATGTCCTTATTCCTGGTATCATGGAGCATATCGAACGTGCCGGTGTCCACTCAGGTGACTCAATGGCCGTTTACCCACCACAAACCTTGTCTCAAAAGGTGCAGGAAACCATCGCAGACTATACCAAACGCCTAGCAATCGGTCTTAATTGTCTTGGGATGATGAACATCCAGTTTGTTATCAAGGACGAAAAAGTCTATGTTATTGAGGTCAATCCACGTGCCAGCCGTACGGTGCCATTCCTTTCTAAGGTAACTAATATTCCTATGGCTCAGGTAGCGACTAAGCTCATTCTTGGTCAAAGTCTTGAAGAACTTGGCTACCAAGATGGCCTTTATCCAGAAAGCACTCGCGTTCATATCAAGGCGCCTGTCTTCTCTTTTACGAAACTAGCTAAGGTAGACAGCTTACTAGGTCCTGAAATGAAGTCAACAGGTGAAGTTATGGGTTCTGATACGACTCTTGAAAAAGCTTTGTACAAGGCTTTTGAAGCTTCTTATCTTCACTTGCCAACCTTTGGAAATGTGGTCTTTACCATCGCTGATGATGCCAAAGAAGAGGCCTTGGACTTGGCTCGTCGTTTCCAAAATATCGGTTATGGTATCCTCGCAACAGAGGGGACAGCAACCTTCTTTGCCAGTCATGGACTCGAAGCCCAACCTGTTGGTAAGATTGGTGACGATGAACAGGATATCCCAAGCTATGTCCGTAAAGGAAAAATCCAAGCGATCATCAATACTGTCGGAACCAAACGAACTGCTGACGAAGATGGTGAGCAAATCCGCCGTTCAGCCATTGAACACGGTGTGCCACTCTTTACAGCCCTAGATACTGCTAATGCCATGCTTAAGGTGCTAGAAAGTCGTAGTTTTGTCACAGAAGCGATCTAGTTGAGAAAGAATTTTCACAGTTTTAAAGCCAGCGTCAAAAAACGCTGGCTTTTACAATACTGATATTGCCTATTTCAACTATCATTTCTTTTATTAGGAATCATTCTAAAATGTGATATAATAAGGGTGAATTGGAAATAGGTAAACTATTTTCATCATTCTTTCAAAAAATATTCTATTAAGAAATATGTAAAGACAGATTAGAAAGTGGGAAATCCCTATGTCCTCTTATGAAAAAGTCTCTCTTTCTGAGATCAATCAATCTATTGAGACTCCAAATAACAATCATTTTTGGCAAAATCTAAAAGCATTCTTAGGACCTGGTGCACTTGTGGCAGTTGGCTACATGGATCCTGGAAATTGGATCACCAGTGTGGTTGGTGGTGCCTCCTACAAGTACAGCCTTTTATTTGTTATTTTAATTTCATCCATCATTGCTATGCAGCTACAACAGATGGCTGGAAAGCTCGGTATCGTGACTAAGATGGACCTAGCGCAGGCCACAGCTCATCATGCTCCCAAGTGGCTTCGCTATAGTTTGTGGGTGATTTTAGAATTAGCTTTAATGGCGACAGACTTGGCTGAGGTTCTAGGTTCAGCGATTGCCTTAAATCTTTTGTTTAAAATACCGATTATGATTGCTATCCTCTTAACCGTTTTAGATGTGTTTCTTTTGTTGTTGTTGATGAAATTTGGTTTCAAAAAAATTGAATCTATTGTTACGACCCTTATTTTAACCATATTAGCCATCTTTACCTATCTTGTGGCCTTATCCAATCCAAGTATCCAGGGGATCATTGGTGGTTATTTGCCAACTTCAACTTTATTTGAAACACCGTTACCGGGTCATGAAAGTCAATTGACCTTGGCTCTAGGGATTGTAGGAGCGACAGTCATGCCCCATAATCTCTATCTCCATTCCTCTCTATCCCAAACAAGGAAAATCAATCACAAAGATAAGAAGGATGTTCGAAAAGCAGTTCGCTTTATGACCTGGGATTCAAATCTTCAGTTGTCCCTAGCCTTTATTGTCAATTCCTTACTTCTCATTTTAGGTGCCTCCCTCTTTTTTGGTCATGCATCTGAAATTTCAGCTTTCTCCCAAATGTACAATGCTTTACAGGATTCGACAATAGCAGGAGCGATAGCCAGCTCAACCTTGTCAACTTTATTTGCTCTAGCCCTCTTAGCAAGTGGTCAAAATTCGACCATTACAGGCACTTTGACAGGACAGATTGTCATGGAAGGTTTCTTACATCTAAGATTGCCTCAGTGGCTTATCCGTATCGGTACCCGTATTTTTGCCTTGCTACCTGTGATTATAGTCGCCGTTTTATTTGGGTATCAAGAAAAAACCTTGGATCAGTTATTGGTCTATTCACAGGTCTTTCTTTCAATCGCTCTTCCGTTTTCAATTTTCCCCTTGATTTATCTAACCTCTAAAAAGTCACTGATGGGAGAATTCACCAATGCCAAGTGGAACACAATCCTAGGTTACGCAGTTTCCATTATCTTAACCATTCTCAATATCAAACTTCTTTTTGATATTTTTTAAACTTGTTCAAATTAGTTTTCGGTACTAGCTTGAAGCTTGATATTGAGATAATAGCAGTGGTTGGTTCATAAAAACATAAAAAGAAGTAAAAAAAAGAACAGTAGTAACTGTTCTTTTTATGATTATTTGAGACCGTATTTTTTGTTGAAACGATCCACGCGTCCATCTGCTTGAGTGAACTTTTGACGTCCAGTGTAGAATGGGTGTGAGTCTGATGAAATTTCCACACGGATCAATGGGTAAGTTTCGCCTTCAAACTCAACAGTTTCGTTAGAGCGTTTAGTTGAACCGCTAAGGAATTTGTAACCAGTAGTTGTGTCCATGAAGACAACTGGGCGATATTCTGGATGGATATCTTTTTTCATTTTGCAATATTTCCTTTCTGCCATGGTCTCTTTGCGAGCCATAGATTGTTACCTTACTAGTCTATCAGATTCTGATAAGTTTGGCAAGTATTTTATCAGTTTTTAAGCAAGTTTTTTAATTTTTGGTAGATGATTTCGTTTTCTTCTAGACTATAGGAATTGGCGCCACTAGCTAATGGATGTCCTCCTCCGTCGTGTTCTTTGGCAATTTCATTGATAGGGGTAATTTTACTGCGCATACGCACGCGGAAGTGGCCATCAGCTTGTTCAACAAAAATAGCCCAAGCCTTAACGGTATCAATTCGACCAGGTGATCCAACAATCGCTGCTGTTTCAGCATCCGTAATCTTATATTTTTCCAAGATGTCTTGAGTAAGCAGAACGCGTGCAGCCCCGTTTTCATCAACTTCTAAATGATCATAGACAAAGCCTTGCAGTTTTGCAATCTTGAAGCTCATGGTATCCATTTGACGAGACAATCCAGCAAAGTCAAAATCAATTTCTCGGAGCTGGCCAGCTATTCTAAAGGTACGGGCACTAGTTGACGGGTAGAGAAAACGCCCTGTGTCCCCGACAATTCCTGCATAGAGAAGTCGTGCTGCTTCGCTAGACAAAGCCAACTGATTTTCTTGAGCAAATAGGGCAATCATCTCACTGGCACTGCTTGAACTTGTATCCACCCAAGATAGGTCACCATAAATATCATCATTTGGATGGTGATCGATTTTGATGGTGAAAGCAGCTTGTTCGTATCGTTTATCATCGATACGAGGACGATTCGCTGTATCACAAATAATAGCAAGAGCTCCTTTGTAGTCACTGTCTTGAACAGTATCCATTTCCGCCATCCAAGTTAGAGTGGGTTCGTTAAAACCGACTGCTTTGATGGTCTTTTCTGGAAAATGGTGAGTGAGAAGAGCTTTCAAACCTACCTGACTCCCTAAGGCATCAGGATCTGGTTTCATATGACGATGAATGATAATGGTATCGTATTCTTTGATTTTCTCTAATATTTGCTGGCAAATTTCCATAAATAACCTCAATTCTTTCTCATTTCATTGTAGCACAAGAATTTTTATTTTTAAAATGAAAAAGATATGATATAATGGAGAAAGATAAATTGAGGAGGACGTTATGGCATTAGCAAAAATTGTATTTGCCAGTATGACCGGTAATACCGAAGAAATTGCAGATATTGTAGCAGACAAATTACGTGACTTGGGCTTGGATGTCGATGTGGATGAATGTACGACTGTTGACGCTTCAGACTTCTTGGAAGCGGATATCGCAATCGTTGCGACTTACACTTACGGAGATGGAGAATTGCCAGATGAGATGATGGACTTCTACGAAGACCTAGCTGATCTCAACTTGAATGGCAAAATCTACGGAGTCGTTGGTTCAGGTGACACCTTCTATGACGAATTCTGTAAGGCTGTCGATGATTTTGATCGCGTTTTTGTAGCGACAGGAGCGGAAAAAGGTTCAGAGTGTGTTAAAGTGGACCTCTCTGCCGAAGAAGAAGACATCGAACGCTTGGAACAATTCGCAGAAGAATTGGCTGCAAAAGTAGGATAAGAAGCAAACTGCGCTGGCTGGAAGAAGTCAGTGTAGTTTTTTTATTAGTTATTTTGGGATTTTACTAGCCTATTTGGTGGCTTTTTGATACAATAATTCAAATAAAGGAGGAGACACTATGGATTTAGATAGTATTCGGCAAGAAATTGATCAAATCGATGACCAAATTGTTAAGCTCTTGGAAAAACGCATGCAGTTGGTTGAGGGTGTAGTTGCCTATAAGAAAGCATCAGGAAAACCTATTTTAGACACCAAGCGAGAAGAAGTCATTTTTGAAAAGGTAAGAGGTCGTGTAACCAATAAGAATTACCAAGAAACCATTGTTGCGACTTTTTCAGATATTCTCAAACGTTCGCGTGATTATCAGGAACAAAATATCAAATGAAAAAAGAACAATTCTATCCGCTATGGATTTTTTTAGCTGCTATGTTGGGTGGCCTTGTCCGCTATTTTCTATCTAGTCACTTGCCAGCCAGTCCTGACTTTCCATGGGGAACCCTCCTTGTCAATTATCTGGGAATTTTCTGTTTGGTCTATCTGGTAAAAGGCTATCTGGTCTATAAGGGAAGCAGTAAAGGTTTGGTTTTGGCGCTGGGTACAGGCTTTTGCGGTGGTTTAACAACCTTTTCTAGTCTGCTCTTGGATGCTGTGAAATTGCTCGATACCGAGCGTTATCTTAGTTTAGGCATCTACCTACTTTTGAGTATTGGCGGAGGCCTGCTCTTGGCTTATTATCTAGGGAGGAAGAAATGGTAATCGTCTATCTTGCAATCGCCTGCGGCTTCGGAGCCCTAGTGCGGTATTTCTTTTCTCGATACAATCAAGCTTCTAAATTTCCCCTAGGAACTCTCATAGCCAATCTTCTCGGCTGTTTTTTGATTGGCTTTCTCTACAACCATGTGGAGTCCAAGGAAGTCTATGCTATCCTAGCGACAGGTTTCTGTGGTGGGTTAACGACCTTTTCAACTCTGAATGACGAGCTACAAAGACTGTTAACTGACAAGAAGGTACTTTATAGCTATTTACTCTTAACTTACATAGGCGGTTTTCTAGCGATTTTTTTAGGAATTCTGCTATAAATTTCTTTACTTTTAGGTGGAAATTTGGTAAACTGTATCTTGTGTGTAATGGACGCACGAAAATACAGTTTATCCGCTGAGGAAGGTTCCTCAAGATTGACAAAGATAGGAGAATAAAATGAATCCATTAATCCAAAGCTTGACTGAAGGTCAACTTCGTACAGATATCCCATCATTCCGTCCTGGTGACACTGTTCGTGTACACGCGAAAGTTGTCGAAGGTAACCGTGAACGTATCCAGATTTTTGAAGGTGTTGTTATCGCACGTAAAGGTGCTGGCATCTCAGAAAACTACACAGTTCGTAAAATCTCTAACGGTGTAGGTGTTGAGCGTATCTTCCCAATCCACACTCCACGTGTTGAAAAAATCGAAGTTGTTCGTTACGGTAAAGTACGTCGTGCGAAATTGTACTACTTGCGTGCACTTCAAGGTAAGGCAGCTCGTATCAAAGAAATCCGTCGTTAATTCGACTAAAAAACTCTGCTTACCCAGCAGGGTTTTTATCTAGCTCCCTTAGTTCAATGGATATAACAACTCCCTCCTAAGGAGTAGTTGCAGGTTCGATTCCTGCAGGGGGCATAGAAACTATTGATTTTACTGGGCATTTGCGGTGTTTCACCCCAAATTCGCCCCTAAATTTGCGAATATCTCTCTTACTTCCGAGTTACTTGCCTCTTCTAGTTCTTTTAATTGATGAGCATAGACTTCGATAGTGATGTTCATATTCTCATGACCAAGAATTTTCGAAATAGAAAGCAATTCGACACGTTGAGAAATTAGAAAAGAAGCATAAGTATGTCTAAGAGAATGAGCATGGATATTTCTACCAACAATTCTTCTTAGTGTTTTGTTGACTGCATTGTTTGATATGTTAGAGAAGATACGATTTTCTTTGTTATGGATCCAATGTTCTTTCTGGTAGATTTTTAGTAATTTAAGTGTTTCATCGTCAAGTGGTATCTTTCGGATACTGCTTTTTGTTTTTGTAGCACTAAAATCAAGATTAGTCTTATAATTCCATGTTTTATCTACGGCAAGTAGTTTGTTGTCATGATCTACATTATCCCAGGTAAGTCCCAGACACTCAGCAAAACGCATGCCAGTGACTGCAATGAGGTATATTACTGCATATGATTGAACGTCCATCTTATTCTTTGATACGGCTATAACATTTTTGTATTCATCCACTTCTAGGAGTTTTGTTTCTTTCTCTACGCCTCTGTGTTGAGAAACAGCTTTAGCAAAGGTGGTGAAATCCTTTTGAATGACTTCTTCGTGAACTGCCATAGCGATGCATTGCTTGATATGAATATTCAATCTTTCAACTGTTGCTTGAGAATGCGTTTCAGCAAATGTATTTAAGGCTTTCTGGTAGATTAAATTGGTTATGTTTTTAAGTTTCGCCCCAGGTAACAATTTTTCAATGTTGCGACTAGTGACTTGATAAACTTGCCAAGTCACGGGAGAAATATTAGGTTTCTTATGAACGGTTGCCCATTGTTTAAAGTAGTCGTAAAGAGTAATGTCGTCTGAAACATGAGAGGAGAGTAGTAGTTCTTTCTCTCGCTCAGCTTCTGCAATCTGGGTAGCTTTTTTGTTAGGAAGCCTCCCTTCTCAGCTTTTTTATATTTTCCATTTTCTCTTTTTCTGTATGATGCCATTTGATTTTTACCTCATTTCTTGTTAAAATGGGTATAGTAAAGAGGGCCATTTAATGCCTTTTACTATAGAGGATATCCTCACACTCAAAATTTGGTGATGGCGAGTGTGGGGATTTTTAATAAACTAAAAGCCCTACTCATAAGAGCAGGGCTAGAATTGTCCTCTTGGGACAGTATCATATATTTTGTCGTCAAGCGACCTTATGACCCTATTCTAACCCTAATTTTAAGAAAAGTCAATAAAAATACTCGAATTTTAAAAAATATTTTTCAGCGCCTCATCTATTTTGTTCATAGTATCATCAGAAAGCACAATACCATTCAAAATTGAATTGTTATTTTTGGGATCATAGAGCCTCATTTTACTAATTGTCGTAACCTGATTCAATAGAACGATGCTATCTTTGTTCATATTTTGTGTTTTTAGAATAAATTTATTAGCATACTCCAGTTTCTCCTTGAGTTCTGCAAGTAAAATTGCATTTTCTTTTGCTTCCTGTCGTATTTTATCTGCCTGTTCACTTGCGAAGTTTATATTTTTATTGATAGTTAGTATTTGCTCAATAGAAGAATCGTCTATATCAGAACTCGGTATATTTTTAAGTATTTCAAAAGTTTTTTTATTATCTTCGATTAACGATTCAACCATTGCAACTTTTTCTTGCAATTCATCATCTTTTTTTGAAAAACGATCATACAATTCAGTTAATTCTGTAATTTTTCGATTTGCCTCATTTTTCAATAGCTGAAACACTTCGTCGCCAATTAGAAATTGAAAATATTTCAAATTAGATATATCAGTTGTTTCTTTTACAGATGTTAAAGGTAATACATGAAGAAGATGGTTTGAACGTGCATCTGTTTTATTCAGAACTATCGCATAATGAAGGCCTCCATATTCTCTACCAACATTAAAACCAAAATCAGCATAAACGATACTTCCTCTTTTTAAAGCCTGAATACTTCGCGAATTAAAACCTTGTTCTATCTTTAAGTATTTTACCCAATTCTCTATCCACTGCGCTATTTTATCAGATCGTTTATTCCCTTCATCGTCCATTCTATGAAGGAGATGAAGATAATCCTCTAGTTCTTGTATTATCGTGGCAGTGTAGACAGCTATTTCTTCGTTTGTTCTATTACTTCCCATAATTTTTTCCTTCCTCATTAACTACCAGTTAGTCGATAAAACTCTTTCTGAATCATATCTTCGCCCCAGGTTGTTGAGATTTTGTGTCTTTCGGCAAATTGGAGCCAGTTAAAGTCGGACACTTCATACTGTGCGAGTTCTTCAGAGATGAGATGGCGAATCATGAAGCGGTCTGCTTCGTTCTCATATTTGTATAGCAGCCGTTTGTAATTGGCTGGGTCGTGGTTTATGTGTCCTAATTCGTGCAGGATGACCTTTTCTCTTTCTTCTAGGGTAAATCTCCATTGACATAAATAACGCGCTCATCGGGGAAATAGAAGCCTCTACGCTCCCACATGGTTTCTGGGAAGAGGTAGAGTGTGACCTGGTATTCGTCTAAGAGTTCATTTATTTTCAATATCCGACACCCCCAGAGAGAGTTTAATGATCTTCGCAATCTTGTCTACATCCTCGTCTGATAGTGGTTTTCCATCAAAGAGAACTACACGTTCGCGAAGATTTGACAAATCAACTACACGGCCGTCTGCGGTAGTGACAAGATCGCTTGAGATGGCAGGATTATCCGTCCGACCGAGTAGATAATCAGTGGACACGTTGAAGTAGTCGGCTATTTGTTGCAATCTGTCTGATTTTGGATTTGCTTTCTTGATTCCATACAAAGAATTTCTACTAATACCAAGTTTATCTTCTAAGTCATTTAAAGAAATTCGATGCTTATCTGCTAAATCTTTAATTCTTTCAAATGCTGTAGTCATTGATTTAATAACCTTTCTAAGCATTACGAAAAAAATATTTTAAGGTTAATCGTATAATTGGCAATTTTTAAGACTAGTATTAAAATGGTATTCGTAAGCTAAAGAGTTAGCGAAACAGACAACTAAAAAAATAAAGACCTAAAAAACCGATTGCCGTCCGTTTTGAATAGGTAAACCTTACTTTTTAGTAGGTCTTTTCTCTATATTTTTATTTTAAGACTAGTTTTAAATAAAGTCAAGAGATTAGCTAACTTTTTAGATAATATTTTAAAAAGGAGGTCAGAGATGGATGTATTAGTATGGTTTTATTTCACTATCATTATCAACGTAGTCATAGGTTTTGCTACATACTATGCCAGCAAAAGAGATAGAAAAAAGCGCATCAACGAGTATAAAAAAACACAAGATGATGAGCTTGAAAAAACTAGAAATAAATTTAATTTATGATTTCTTAGATGTCTTTTGAACAAATTTCTGCTTTAGGTTTTGATTGTGACTACTTGCTTTATCAGCTATTTTTAAAGCCTTGTCCAAATCAACCTCGCCTGCTAAAACTTTGTAGGCAAGATCATTCAGCTTCATAGCCTTGTCGGTTTCGGCATCGAGTTGAGACACTTTCTCAAGTTCTTGCAACCGTAATTCATGAGCTTGCTTGACTTTTTCAAGCTCCAAGGCATGTTGTTGTTTGAGAGTATCTATCTGATAATGAAATTCTTTTTCAAGTTTTTCTACGATATGTGAATGTTCTTTAGCTTGTTTTTCAATCTCAGCTTTATTGTTAGCTTTTGATGCGATATATGACCATAACCCTGAAATTATTGCAAGAATGACACTAATTACAGGTTGAATAATAACTTGATATTCCATAAGATTTCTCCAATCATTTTATTATTTTTATTATACCAAATTTAGAAAGGAATAAATATGATACATCATTACATAACTCATTATGCAAGCAATGGGAAAGATTACGCTGAAGCATGGATTCAAATCAATATTTTTGGAATGTGCTTTTGTCTATGGAAAAAGCGTACAACCATTGAACGATTGTACGCAAACGAAGACTAGACTTTTTTCCAGCCATTGCCTTTAGCTGATGTCGGAGGGAGCCGATCACCTTTTCCGATAGTTGCGGTATGACCATTAGTGACTTTTCCACCTCGAGGCCCTACCTCTACATAGTAACCAGGCTTCTGATTATCTGTTCCAGGTTTTATTGGAGTCTTTGACATAAGACTGCTCCTTTCTATTGAAATTTTGACTAAAACGGTGAGAGATCTTAGTCAAGATATATTATATACTAAAAAACGATGTTTGTCAATATATTGTGTAAATAACAGGAAGAGACCCAAAACAAACACAATATATAGTGTAATTGTATATATGGGCATAAAAAGTAAAAAAATAAAGCTAGATAAGGAGGAAACGGCTAAGCTTTTGGAAAAAATATCTGAAAAACTTTCAGAACGAAATTGGACAGTTTATAAACTTTGCTTAAAAGCAGGTATCGGACCTGCTGGAATCTATCGTTTAAGAGATGGAGAGGTGAAAGATTTATATTTTGACACGGTAATAGAAGTAGACATGTTAGATTTAGACGAATTGAAAAAGGTCAGAGCCCTCATTCATGAGTTGAGTGCCATTGGGACTATGGTTACGATGAGAGATTCGACTGGTATTATCACCTTAGAATTTTTAAATAATATTATTTCTACCTTCGAAGAGATTGCGGCTGAAAGAGAAGAATTAGATGCTCTGATGTTTGAGGGGGAAGAGTGATTTGTTTTGCAAGTTTCTAAAGGTAACTCGTTTGTGACGAATTCAATATTCAAAAAGAACACCCCATAAGTTAGAGTTTTATCTCTAACTTATGGGGTGTGGTTCATTTTTTAAGCTTAAGCATTTTACAATACCCATGCACGGATAGCATGGGCTACGCCAGATTCGTCATTCGATTTGGTGATGTATTTGGCGATTTTTTTGAGTTCTGGATTTCCATTTTCCATGACAACAGGATTACCAACGACTTCCAGCATGGCACGATCATTTTCCTCGTCACCAATCGCCATGGTTTCATTTGTGGTCAATCCGAGTTTTTCAGCTAGGTGAGTGATTGCTGAACCCTTGTCTACATTCTTTTTAAGGAGTTCAAGGTAGAAAGGAGCAGATTTGTTGATGGAGTAGCGTTCGTAAAATTCTGCTGGTATCTTTTCAATCGCAGCATCGAGAATTTCTGGTTCATCGATAAACATACATTTGACAATTTCCTTGCCAGCCATTTCTTCAGGAGTACGGTAGAAGATGGGCATGCTGACGAGGGTTGATTCGTGCACCGTGTATTTTCCGATATTACGATTGGCTGTGTAGATACCGTCCTTGGTAATAGCGTGCATGTGGACACCGAGCTTGCGACTGAGAAATTCCATATCCAGATAATCCTCATAAGTCAAGGATTCGCTGATAATCTCATGTCCAGTAGCAGTTTCTTGGACAAGGCCACCGTTGAAGGTTACTACATAGTCACCCTCGTCTCTCAACTTTAAGTCGTCCAGAAGTTTGGCAACACCTGCAATGGGACGACCCGTTGCAATCACGACTTTGACACCAGCTTCTTTGGCGCCTTGGATGGCAGAAAAGACTTCAGGAGTGATTTCCTTTTTACTGTTGACTAAGGTACCATCAATATCGACGGCGATTAGTTTAATACTCATATAGTTCCTCTATTCGTTCTTATTTGGGGTAAAATGATCGTTCTCAATCAAGTGTAAAAATTGCTGGGTGATACTTGCGAAGATGCTGTTTTGATCTAACATTTCTTTTGGGAAATAGAAACGATTATCTCCGTGGCGGCTGCCAGCAAGGGATTGGACGATAGGAGATAGGCTAGAGAGTTCTGCCAGTTCCCCATTTTTTTGTAAAATTTCAATCTGAGTCCGTGGATTTTCAGATTCGGGACGATAGATATCATAAGGGAGGTCAAAGTTCTTATGAATAGCAGTGTAGTAGTCTGGATCAAAGCCGATGTCTTCAACTAGTTGTCTCATGCTTGCGAGTTGGTCTTGGTCTTCTTGTGAAAAGGTGATGGATTTAAAGACCTTGCGGTTGACAAAGCGTTGTGACAAGTCAGCGAGAATCTTGTCAGGACAGGTCATCCAGAGCTGGAAGTAGGTATTCATCACGCCATCATCAAGAGCAAGATAGTCAGCGAGAGTGACTTTCTTCTCGAAAAAAGGGAGGAGATGTGGAGAAGTTCGTGAAAAGAAGTCCTTGTCCTCAGGATAGAGTTCTTTGGCGCGCTTGAGAAGATTCTGTAGGAGAACTTCCATAGCCCGAGTTGCTGGGTGGAAATAAACCTGCATATACATCTGATAGCGACTGAGGACATAGTCTTCGATAGCGTGCATGCCGTTGCGCTGAAAGGCGATGCCATTTTCGACAGGACGAATGACTCGGAGGATCCGTGTCAGGTCAAATTCCCCATAAGATGCTCCTGTAAAATAGGAATCGCGCAAGAGATAGTCCATGCGGTCTGCATCAATCTGACTGGAAATGAGCTGTACGACCTGCTTGTTAGGATAGGTATGGTCGATGACACTGGCTACTTTTTCTGGAAAATCTGGCGCTACTTGAAGCAGGACTTGGTGAATCTCTGTCTCAGGACTTTGGATAATTTCCTGAGTAATGGCCTCATGATCTGTATCAAAGAGATGTTCAAAGGTATGTGAATAGGCACCGTGCCCGAGGTCATGTAGGAGAGCAGCGGTCATGGTCAAGAGAGACTCAGCAGGATCCCATTCTTCAGGATATTTTTCTTCAAAAATCTCCGTGATACGACGTGCAATCTCATAGACCCCCAAACAGTGGGAAAAGCGGCTGTGCTCCCCACCGTGGAAGGTATAACTGGAAGTTCCCAGTTGCTTGATACGGCGCAAACGCTGAAATTCTTTTGTATTAATCAAGTCATAGATGATTTGATTATTGACATGGATATAGTTGTGAACTGGGTCACGGAATACTTTTTCGTTCATATGACCATTATAGCAAAATCCTGCTCTTTTTGGTAAAATAGTAGGACAAGAGACAGAAAGAGGATTTGATGTGAAGATTCGGATGCGAAATACGATTCAGTTCGATGAACAGTTGGAAGTCATTGATCAACTCTATGACGTGGAAGTGCGTGAAAAAGGAGATTATGGCTATTTACTCTTTTATAATGAGGAAAAGGAGAAAGTGGTTCTCAAGTTTCATCAAGAAGAACTGGTGATGACCCGTTTCTCGAGTCCCAAGACCATCATGCGTTTTCTAAAGGATAGTGATAGTTTGGCCTATATTCCTACTCCAATGGGGATGCAGGAGTTTATCATTCAAACGAATCGTTATCAAGTGGATGGACAAAAGATTTATTTAGACTATCAACTACAGAATCAAGAGGGATACCCCTTTGCCAGCTATCAATTAGAAATTACTTGGGGATAAGAAAAAGGTTGGCGAATGCCAACCTTATTTGATATAGAGTTCTTGATTTTTTAGGACAATTTCTCGTACACTTGCAAACTTCTTGAGTTTTTTAAGTTCTTCAGGATGGGTTACGAGAGTGATAACATAGCCCTCTTTGCCCATGCGACCCGTACGGCCAGAGCGGTGAGTGTAAGTTTCGATATCTCTAGGAATATCAAAGTTTACGACACATTCTAGACTATCGATATCAATTCCACGAGCTAGAAGGTCAGTTGCAAGGAGCAGGGTTAGTTGCTTATCTTTAAACTTTTCTAAGATGACTTTTCGAAATTTAACATTGACATCGCTAGCGAGGGAAACGGCCAAGACATCGCGATACTGTAGTTTTTCCTCTGCACTTCCAAGATCTGATAGGCTATTAAAGAAAACTAGTCCGCGGAAATCCTCTACATGAGCCAATTTTCGAAGCATGTCCACTCGGTGACGTTGGTCTACCTGCATGTAGAAGTGTTGAATGTTGTCCAACTTTTGGTCAGAAAGGTCGATGGTGCGCGTGTTTGGAGCAATCTTCTCTTGGTCAAACTTAGTCGTCGCACTCATGTAGATGAGTTGGTGGTCACGAGGTGCGTAGTGAGTGATTTTCTCGACAAAGTGAATCTGAGAATCATCGAGCAATTGGTCAAATTCATCTAGAATGATGGTTTCGACATTCATCATCTTGATTTTTTTCAATTTAATCAACTCAAAGATACGGCCAGGAGTTCCAATTAGAATTTCTGGTCCTTTTTTGAGGCGTTCAATCTGACGTTTCTGACTTGAACCTGATAAGAAGAGCTGAGCAGTCAAACCGATAGCTTCTGCCCACGCTTTACATACATCAAAAATCTGTCCAGCCAGTTCTGTATTTGGTGCTAGTATCAAGAGTTGCTGGGCTTTTTTCTTTTGCAGTTTGAGAATACTTGGCAGGAGGTAAGCGAGGGTCTTACCAGTTCCTGTTGGGCTCACTCCTAGGAGGTTTTCTCCAGCAAGAATAGGTTCAAATAGTTGGGTTTGAATAGGCGTGAATTCTTGGAAACCGAGCTGGTCACTCAATTTCTGCCATTCAGTGGGTAGTTTGGTTTTCATTTTTTTGCCTCAAATCTAATGCCAGCAGTCTGGCGCATGGTATAGAGTAAATCATGAACAGAGCCTGCATCATCCAGCCAAGTCTGGTAGAGCGTCTGATCTGGTTGTTGGATCATCTGTGCAAATGCAGCGACTTCCTCAGTCATCGTATGAGGAGCCTGTTGGATAGGGAGTTGAGCTTGATTTCCTTGGTTGTCGGTAAAAATAGCTGAGCGGATATGCTCAATCGTGTTGAGGGTCAAGGTTCCATCTGCTGTGTAAATCTCGCAAGGAAGATTGGAAGTGATGTTTTTTCCAGCCTTAATGTGGATTTGAAATTCTGGGTAGAAGAGGATACCATCACCATTTAGGTCAATGCTATTGTCAAGCTGTTGAGCTTGATAAGTCGCGTCTTGAGCCTTTCCAAAGAGGCGAATAGCAGCATAGAGAGGATAAATCCCCAGGTCCATAAGGGCTCCACCAGCAAAACGGTCTGAAAAGACATTTGGCGTCTGTCCAGCCAACAAGTCCGGCATCTTGGAAGAATACTTGGCATAGTTGAAATCTGCTCCCAACACTTGCTTGTCTGCCAAAAAATTCTTGATAGTGGTAAAAGCTTCCTCGTGGTAATTACGAGCTGCCTCAAAGATAAAACAGTGTTTTTTCTCAGCTGTTTGTTTCAAATCTAGCCATTCTTGTGGCTGAGTGATAGCTGGCTTTTCAAGAATGACGTGCTTACCCGCAGACAGGGCAGCTTGTGCCTGAGCAAAATGCAAGGAGTTTGGACTGGCGATATAGACTACATCAAAGAAAGACTTAAAGAAGTCTTCTAATTGATCAAAGAGTTGGATATCTTGATAACGAGAAGCAAAGGTTGCGGCAGTTTCTCGTTTTCTAGAATAGACTGCGACCAGCTGGTATTCTCCGCTAGCATGGGCTGCTTCTATGAAATGATGGCTGATAGCCCCTGTTCCGATGACACCTAATTTAAGCATAGATACTCCTTTTCCGACTTCAAATCCTTCCTTCATTATAACATAGAAAAGAAGGACTATCCAACAGATGGTAAAAATTTTCAAATGGACTACGAATTTCTTGGAGAAAGTGGTACAATATTTAGATAAGTAGATGAAATAAGAAGGGGGAGAAAATGAGATTATTACCAATAAGAAAAATATCACGTCAGTCTAAGCGACTAGCGCTTTTTTTGACTTTTTGTGCAGGATATGTCGATGCTTATACTTTTATCGTGCGAGGGAACACCCTTGTGGCTGGACAAACTGGGAATGTGGTTTTTCTTTCTGTAGGACTCATTCAGCAGAATGTCTCGGATGCCAGTGCCAAAGTAATGACCTTGCTTTCCTTTATGATGGGTGTCTTTTTACTAACATTGTATAAAGAAAAATTACGAATAGTTAAAAAGCCGATTTTATCCTTGATTCCACTTGCAGTCCTGTCCCTAATTATTGGCTTTGTACCGAAAACGGTTGATAATATCTACCTAGTCCCACCTTTAGCCTTTTGTATGGGACTGGTGACAACAGCCTTTGGAGAAGTGTCAGGTATCGCCTATAATAATGCCTTTATGACAGGCAATATCAAACGAACCATGTTAGCTTTTGGAGATTATTTTCGGACCAAGCATACGCCTTTTCTACGAGAGGGATTGATTTTTGTTAGCTTGCTTAGCAGTTTTGTCTTTGGAGTTGTTTTTTCAGCCTATTTGACGATTTATTATCAGGAGAAGACAATTTTAGGTATTCCTCTCATGATGAGCATCTTTTACATTAGTATGCTTTTTGCTTCTTGGAGGAAAAAAGGGAAAGAAAAAGCTTAAATTTGATTGATTTTACTTGTAAGAAAAAAGAAGATATGCTATACTTGAAGAGTTGACTATGCACAGTCCTGTGCAACCGCACGAACATCGTTGCTCGTCGTATACAAAATTTAAACTTTGTTATACTTAGAGCTCTTCTTTTAAGTGGTTCGTCCCACGATGCTAGGCGAGTCTTCACAAAAATACGGGGAAACCCTAAAAATCATAGGAGGTGCATAATGAGCACATACGCAATTATCAAAACTGGCGGAAAACAAGTTAAAGTTGAAGTTGGTCAAGCAGTTTACGTTGAAAAATTGAACGTTGAAGCTGGTCAAGAAGTTACTTTTAACGAAGTTGTTCTTGTTGGTGGTGAAAACACTGTTGTCGGAACTCCACTTGTTGCTGGAGCTACTGTAGTTGGAACTGTTGAGAAACAAGGAAAACAAAAGAAAGTTGTTACTTACAAGTACAAACCTAAAAAAGGTAGCCACCGCAAACAAGGTCACCGTCAACCATATACAAAAGTTGTCATCAACGCGATCAACGCTTAATTTTAAGGAGAACACATGATACAAGCAGTCTTTGAGAGAGCCGAAGATGGCGAGCTGAGGAGTGCGGAAATTACTGGACACGCCGAGAGTGGCGAATACGGCTTAGATGTCGTGTGTGCATCGGTTTCTACGCTTGCCATTAACTTTGTCAATTCTATTGAGAAATTTGCAGGCTATGAACCAATCTTAGAATTAAACGAAGATGAAGGTGGCTATCTAAAGGTTGAAATACCAGCGGATCTTCCTTCGCACCAGAGAGAAATGACCCAGTTATTCTTCGAATCATTTTTCTTAGGTATGGCAAACTTATCGGAGAACTCTTCTGAGTTCGTCCAAACCAGAGTTATCACAGAAAACTAACACGGAGGAAAACATTATGTTAAAAATGACTCTTAACAACTTGCAACTTTTCGCCCACAAAAAAGGTGGAGGTTCTACATCAAACGGACGTGATTCACAAGCGAAACGTCTTGGAGCTAAAGCAGCTGACGGACAAACTGTAACAGGTGGATCAATCCTTTACCGTCAACGTGGTACACACATCTATCCAGGTGTAAACGTTGGACGTGGTGGAGACGATACTTTGTTCGCTAAAGTTGAAGGCGTAGTACGCTTTGAACGTAAAGGTCGCGATAAAAAACAAGTTTCTGTTTACCCAATCGCAAAATAAAAAGGTCCAGTGAACCTTTTTATCCCGAGCCTTGAAATGAAAAGGCGAGGAAGCTACAAGTAGCATAAAATCAGGCTTTCCGAGTTTTCGGAGAGCCTTTTTTTGTTTTGATACCCATTTTGAATTTAATAGAGAATAGTTAGATTTAAACTTGCGATGGACACTTTTTTCTTTTTTGGAAAAATTCTGAAATATGGTATAATGAACAGATAGAGAAGTTGGGGGTAAAAGATGAACATTCAACAATTACGCTATGTTGTGGCCATTGCCAATAGTGGTACTTTCCGTGAAGCTGCTGAAAAGATGTATGTTAGTCAGCCGAGTCTGTCTATTTCTGTGCGCGATTTGGAAAAAGAGTTAGGCTTTAAAATTTTCCGTCGGACGAGTTCGGGAACGTTTTTGACTCGTCGTGGTATGGAATTTTATGAGAAAGCGCAAGAATTAGTCAAAGGATTTGATGTTTTTCAAAATCAGTATGCCAATCCTGAGGAAGAAAAGGATGAATTTTCTATTGCCAGTCAGCACTATGACTTCTTGCCACCAACCATTACGGCCTTTTCAGAACGCCATCCTGACTACAAGAACTTTCGTATTTTTGAGTCTACCACAGTTCAAATATTAGACGAAGTAGCCCAAGGACACAGTGAGATTGGGATTATCTACCTCAACAACCAAAATAAAAAGGGCATCATGCAACGGGTTGAAAAGTTAGGTCTCGAAGTCATTGAGTTGATTCCTTTTCATACCCACATCTATCTGCGTGAAGGACATCCCTTGGCGGAAAAAGAAGAACTGGTCATGGAGGATTTAGCTGATTTACCAACAGTTCGTTTCACTCAGGAAAAGGACGAGTACCTATACTATTCAGAGAACTTTGTCGACACCAGCGCGAGCTCGCAGATGTTCAATGTGACGGACCGTGCTACCTTGAATGGTATTTTGGAGCGGACAGATGCCTATGCGACTGGGTCTGGATTTTTAGATAGTGACAGTGTTAATGGGATCACAGTCATTCGCCTCAAGGATAATCTAGATAACCGCATGGTCTATGTCAAACGGGAGGAAGTGGAGCTTAGCCAAGCTGGGACTCTTTTCGTTGAGGTTATGCAAGAATATTTTGATCAGAAGAGGAAATCATGAAAAAAAGAGGAATAGTAGCAGTCATTGTACTGCTTTTGATTGGGCTGGATCAGTGGGTTAAAGCCTATGTTCTCCAGCAGATTCCACTGGGTGAAGTGCGTTCGTGGATACCCAATCTTGTTAGCTTGACCTATCTGCAAAATAGAGGAGCAGCCTTCTCCATGCTGCAAGATCAGCAGTGGTTATTTGCTATCATAACCTTGGTTGTCATGGCAGGTGCCATATGGTATCTACATAAGCACATGGAGGACTCTCTCTGGTTGGTTTTTGGATTGACTCTAATTATCGCGGGAGGTCTGGGCAACTTTATCGACAGAATGAGTCAAGGTTTTGTGGTGGATATGTTTCACCTAGACTTTATCAACTTTGCGATTTTCAATGTTGCTGACAGCTATTTGACAGTTGGTGTCATTGTTTTATTGATTGCAATGCTTAAAGAGGAAGTAAATGGAAATAAAAATTGAAACTGGTGGGCAACGTTTAGACAAGGCTCTGTCTGATCTGACAGAATTGTCACGCAGTCTCGCTAATGAACAAATCAAGGCTGGACAAGTCTTGGTTAATGGGCAAGCCAAGAAAGCAAAATACACTGTCCAAGAGGGGGATATCGTCACCTACCATGTGCCAGAACCAGAGGTTTTAGAGTATGTTGCTGAGGAACTTCCTCTGGAAATTATCTACCAAGATGAGCATGTAGCCGTCGTCAACAAACCTCAAGGGATGGTGGTCCATCCGAGTGCCGGTCATACTAGCGGAACCTTGGTCAATGCCCTCATGTACCATATCAAAGACTTGTCGGGTATCAATGGGGTTCTTCGTCCAGGAATTGTTCACCGTATTGACAAGGATACGTCTGGTCTCCTCATGATTGCAAAAAATGATGAGGCCCACTTGGCGCTTGCCCAAGAACTCAAGGACAAGAAGTCTCTACGTAAGTACTGGGCGATTGTTCATGGCAATCTTCCCAATGATCGTGGTGTGATTGAAGCACCGATTGGTCGGAGCGAAAAAGACCGTAAGAAACAGGCTGTGACTGCTAAAGGGAAACCGGCAGTGACGCGTTTTCACGTCTTGGAACGTTTTGGTGATTATACCTTAGTGGAGTTGCAACTGGAAACAGGGCGTACCCACCAAATTCGTGTTCACATGGCTTATATTGGTCATCCAGTCGCTGGGGATGAGGTCTATGGTCCTCGAAAAACGCTGAAAGGACATGGACAGTTTCTCCATGCTAAAACTCTAGGATTTATCCATCCGAAAACAGGTGAAACCTTGGAGTTTACGGCAGATATTCCAGATATTTTTAAAGAAACCTTGGAGAGATTAAGAAAGAATTAGACGTGATAAAAGAGTTGAGATGCCTTGTCTCAACCTTTTTTATTTCAAGTCTTTTCTATTTTAAAACATTCATGTTATAATGGATAAATATGAAGAATCGGAGTGAGAATATGAAGTACAAACGAATCGTCTTTAAGGTAGGGACCTCCTCCTTGACAAATGAAGACGGGAGTTTATCAAGAAGTAAAGTAAAGGTAATTACCCAGCAATTAGCTATGTTGCATGAAGATGGACATGAGTTGATTTTGGTGTCATCTGGGGCAGTAGCGGCAGGGTTTGGAGCTTTGGGCTTTAAAAAACGTCCGACCAAGATTGCAGATAAGCAGGCTTCGGCCGCAGTAGGCCAAGGTTTGCTCCTAGAAGAATACACAACCAACCTCCTCATGCGCCAAATCGTTTCTGCACAAATCTTGTTGACACAGGATGATTTTGTAGATAAGCGTCGCTATAAGAATGCCCATCAGGCCTTGTCTGTATTGCTTCATCGTGGAGCGATTCCCATCATCAATGAAAATGACAGTGTCGTCATTGACGAACTCAAGGTGGGTGATAATGACACTCTGAGTGCCCAGGTAGCGGCTATGGTGCAGGCAGACCTTTTGGTTCTCTTGACGGATGTGGACGGTCTCTATACTGGAAATCCCAACTCAGATCCAACAGCCAAGCGTTTGGAGAAAATTGAGACTATCAATCGTGAGATTATTGATATGGCTGGTGGAGCTGGTTCGGCAAACGGTACTGGGGGTATGCTGACAAAAATCAAAGCGGCTACGATCGCAACGGAGTCAGGGGTACCAGTCTATATCTGCTCGTCCATGAAATCAGATGCCTTGATTGAGGCAGCTGAAGAAACTAGGGACGGTTCCTTCTTTGTTGCGCAAGAGAAGGGACTTCGTACTCAGAAACAATGGCTGGCTTTCTATGCTCAAAGTCAAGGAACGATTTGGGTAGATGGTGGAGCTGCAGAAGCACTTTCAAAAAACGGAAAAAGTCTCCTTTTATCAGGTGTGGTAGAAGTGGAAGGGAATTTCTCTTACCATGATATTGTCACAGTAGCAGATAAAGAAACAGGTCAATCTCTTGGAAAGGGACGTGTCCAATTTGGCGTCTCAGCCCTAGAAGATATGCTCCGTTCTCAAAAAGCTAAGGGAGTCTTGATTCACCGTGATGACTGGATTTCCATCACTCCTGAAATCCAGCTGCTCTTTACAGAATTTTAGAGGTGAACGATGGTAAGTACACAAGAACAATTTGAACAGGTACAGGCTGTTAAGAAATCAATCAATACTGCCAGCGAAGCAGTGAAAAACCAAGCCTTGCTAGCTATGGCTGATCATTTATTGGCAGCTACTGAGGAGATTTTAGCGGCCAATGCCCTCGATATGGCAGCGGCCAAGGGAAAAATCTCAGATGTTATGCTAGACCGTCTTTATTTGGATGCGGGACGTATAGAAGCGATGGCAAATGGGATTCGTGAAGTGGTTGCTTTACCAGATCCTATTGGTGAAGTCCTAGAAACAAGTCAGCTTGAAAATGGCTTGGTTATTACTAAGAAGCGTGTGGCTATGGGGGTCATCGGTATTATCTATGAAAGTCGTCCAAATGTGACATCTGATGCGGCTGCTTTGGCACTCAAGAGTGGGAATGCAGTTGTTCTTCGTAGCGGTAAAGATGCCTATCAAACAGCTCATGCTATTGTCACAGCCTTGAAGAAGGGTTTGGAGACGACTACCATTCATCCAGAGGTGATTCAACTGGTGGAAGACACCAGCCGTGAAAGTAGCTATGCTATGATGAAGGCCAAGGGCTATCTAGACCTTCTCATTCCTCGTGGAGGAGCTGGCTTGATCAATGCTGTGGTTGAAAATGCTATCGTACCTGTTATTGAGACAGGAACAGGCATTGTCCATGTCTATGTGGATAAGGATGCCGATGAAGACAAGGCTCTCTCTATCATCAACAATGCTAAAACTAGCCGTCCTTCTGTCTGCAATGCCATGGAGGTCTTGCTGGTTCATGAAGACAAGGCAGCAAGCTTCCTTCCTCGCTTGGAACAAGTTCTGGTTGCAGAGCGTAAGGAAGCTGGACTGGAACCAATTCAATTCCGCTTGGATAGCCAAGCAAGTCAGTTTGTTTCAGGTCGAGCAGCTGAGGCCCAAGACTTTGACACCGAGTTTTTAGACTATATCCTAGCGATTAAGGTTGTGAGCAGTTTAGAAGAAGCGGTTGCGCATATTGAAGCCCATAGTACCCATCATTCGGATGCCATTGTGACAGAAAATGCTGAAGCTGCGGCTTTCTTTACAGAGCAAGTGGACTCTGCCGCGGTTTATGTCAATGCCTCAACGCGTTTCACTGATGGTGGGCAGTTTGGTCTTGGATGTGAGATGGGGATTTCTACTCAGAAACTGCATGCGCGTGGACCAATGGGCTTGAAAGAGTTAACCAGCTACAAGTATGTCGTTACTGGTGACGGACAGATAAGGGAGTAAGAGATGAAGATTGGATTTATCGGTTTGGGGAATATGGGTGCTAGCTTGGCCAAGGCTGTCTTGCAGGGTAAGGCGGGTGCTCAGATTCTCCTTGCCAATCGTAGTCAAGCGAAAGTAGATGCTTTCATTGCCAACTTTGGTGGTCAGGCTTCCAGCAATGAGGAAATTTTTGCAGAAGCAGATGTGATTTTTCTAGGTGTTAAGCCTGCTCAGTTTTCTGAACTGCTTTCTCAATACCAGACCATCCTTGAAAAACGAGAAAGTCTTCTTTTGATTTCCATGGGGGCTGGATTGACCTTAGAAAAACTGGCTAGACTTCTTCCCAGTCACCACCGAATCATTCGCATCATGCCCAATACTCCAGTGGCTATTGGGCAAGGAGTGATTAGTTATGCCATGTCAGCAAACTGTCGTGCTGAGGACAGTGAACTCTTTTGTCAATTATTAGCCAAGGCTGGTCTTTTGGTTGAGTTGGGAGATAGTTTAATCGACGCGGCGACAGGTCTCGCAGGTTGTGGACCAGCTTTTGTTTATCTCTTTATCGAGGCTTTGGCAGATGCGGGTGTACAGACAGGATTACCACGAGAAATGGCTTTGAAAATGGCAGCCCAGACAGTAGTCGGCGCTGGACAAATGGTCCTCGAAAGTCAGCAACATCCTGGAGTATTGAAAGACCAAGTTTGTAGCCCAGGAGGTTCGACTATCGCTGGTGTAGCCAGTCTGGAAGAACATGCCTTTAGAGGCACGGTCATGGGCGCAGTTCATCGAGCCTATAAACGAACACAAGAACTAGGTAAATAAGAGGTTGGATGACTCCCAGCCTCTTTTATGGTCGAATGAATGGAGAAGACGCAAAAAGATTGTCACAAAAACCTATTTTTTTGATAGAATAGAAGGTAGAAAAAAAGAAATGAGTTAGACATGTCAAAAGGATTTTTAGTCTCTCTTGAGGGACCAGAGGGAGCAGGAAAAACCAGTGTTTTAGAGGCTCTGCTCCCAATTTTAGAGGAAAAAGGAGTAGAGGTGATGACGACCCGTGAGCCAGGTGGAGTCTTGATTGGGGAGAAGATTCGTCAAGTGATTTTGGATCCAAGTCATACTCAGATGGATCCTAAAACAGAGCTTCTTCTTTATATCGCTAGTCGCAGGCAGCACTTGGTGGAAAAAGTTCTTCCAGCACTTGAAGCTGGTAAGTTGGTCATTATGGACCGCTTCATCGATAGTTCCGTTGCTTATCAGGGATTTGGTCGTGGCTTGGATATTGACGCCATTGACTGGCTCAATCAGTTTGCGACAGATGGCCTCAAACCCGATTTGACACTTTATTTTGACATTGAGGTGGAAGAAGGACTGGCTCGCATAGCTGCTAATAGCAATCGTGAGGTCAATCGTTTGGACTTGGAAGGGTTGGACTTGCACAAAAAAGTCCGTCAAGGCTACCTTTCTCTTCTGGACAGAGAAGGGAATCGTATTGTCAAGATTGATGCCAGTCTTCCTTTGGAGCAAGTTGTGGAAACGACCAAGGCTGTCTTGTTTGAGAGAATGGGATTGGCAAAATGAAACAAGAACAACTAAAGGCTTGGCAACCAGACCAGTTTGACCGCTTTGTCCGTATTTTAGAACAAGACCAGCTCAATCACGCCTATCTCTTTTCAGGTTTCTTTGGAAGCTTGGAAATGGCGCAGTTTTTGGCTAAGAGCCTCTTTTGTACGGATAAAGTAGGCGTTCTACCATGCGAGAAATGCCGAAACTGCAAGCTGATTGAGCAGGAAGAATTTCCCGATGTTACTTTGATTAAGCCAGTCAATCAGGTTATCAAGACAGAACGCATTCGAGAATTGGTGGGTCAGTTTTCCCAAGCAGGGATTGAAAGCCAGAAACAGGTCTTTATTATTGAGCAGGCGGAAAAGATGCATCTCAACGCAGCCAATTCTCTGCTCAAGGTTATCGAAGAACCCCAGAGTGAAGTTTACATTTTCTTCTTAACTAGCGATGAGGAAAAGATTTTACCGACCATCCGTAGTCGGACGCAGATTTTCCATTTTAAAAAGCAAGAGGAAAAGCTCATCCATCAATTAGAACAAGCAGGTCTGGTCAAGAAAAAAGCGACTCTCTTAGCCCAGTTTTGTCAATCACGAGCTGAAGCTGAAAAGTTGGTAAATCAGGCAAGTTTTTGGACCTTGGTCGATGAAAGTGAACGCCTGCTGACCTGGTTATTAGCAAAGAAAAAAGAAAGCTATCTACAAGTTGCTAAATTAGCCAACTTGGCAGATGACAAGGAAAAACAAGATCAGGTCTTGCGAATCCTCGAAGTTCTTTGTGGACAGGATCTCTTGCAAGCAAGGATTCGACAGATTCTACAAGATTTGCTAGAAGCTAGAAAAATGTGGCAGGCTAATGTCAGCTTTCAAAATGCCATGGAATATCTGGTCTTGAAAGAAATATAAACTCAATGAAGAATAAAGAAAGGAAAGGGCTGATTTATGGATAAGAAAGAATTATTTGATGCGCTGGATGATTTTTCCCAACAGCTATTGGTGACCTTGGCCGATGTGGAAGCCATCAAGAAAAATCTCAAGAGTCTGGTAGAGGAAAATACAGCTCTTCGTTTGGAAAATAGTAAGTTGCGCGAACGCTTAGGTGAGGTGGAAGCAGATGCTCCCGTCAAGGCCAAGCATGTTCGTGAAAGCGTTCGTCGGATCTATAAGGACGGGTTTCACGTATGTAATGATTTTTATGGACAACGCCGAGAGCAGGACGAGGAATGTATGTTCTGTGACGAGTTGTTATACAGGGAGTAGGCATGCAGATTCAAAAAAGTTTTAAGGGTCAGTCTCCCTATGGCAAGCTTTACCTAGTGGCAACGCCGATTGGCAATCTGGATGATATGACCTTTCGTGCTATCCAGACCTTGAAAGAGGTGGACTGGATTGCTGCTGAGGACACGCGCAATACTGGTCTCTTGCTCAAGCATTTTGACATTTCGACCAAGCAGGTCAGTTTTCATGAGCATAATGCCAAGGAAAAAATTCCTGATTTGATTGGTTTCTTGAAGGCGGGGCAAAGCATCGCTCAGGTCTCCGATGCGGGTCTGCCGAGTATCTCGGATCCTGGTCATGATTTAGTCAAGGCAGCGATCGAGGAAGAGATTGCAGTTGTCACAGTTCCAGGTGCCTCTGCAGGGATTTCTGCCTTGATTGCCAGTGGTTTGGCGCCACAACCACATATCTTTTACGGTTTCTTACCGAGAAAATCAGGTCAGCAAAAGCAATTTTTCGAAGCCAAAAAAGCCTACCCAGAAACTCAGATTTTCTATGAATCGCCCCATCGTGTAGCGGATACGTTAGAAAATATGCTAGAAGTCTACGGTGACCGCTCGGTAGTCTTGGTCAGAGAATTGACCAAAATCTATGAAGAATACCAACGAGGCACCATTTCTGAGTTATTAGAAAGCATAGCTGAAACGCCGCTCAAGGGCGAGTGCCTTCTCATCGTTGAAGGTGCCAGTCAGGATGTGGAGGAAAAGGACGAGGAGGACTTGTTTTCAGAAATCCAATCTCGTATCCAGCAAGAAATGAAGAAAAATCAAGCCATTAAGGAAGTTGCAAAACTCTACCAGTGGAATAAAAGCCAGCTCTACGCTGCCTATCACGATTGGGAAGAAAATCAATAAAATGACTAAACAGGGAAGTTTTCCTTCTTCCCTTTTTTTGTTATACTAGTAAAAGAAAAATTAGAAAGATTTGTGGGTGTCAAACAATCCAGTAGCTTGTTTTTACTTGGACTTAGTTTCCACCCAAAGAGGTATTAGTGTCGTGTCTCAATCTTATATTAATGTTATCGGTGCAGGTTTGGCAGGTTCTGAAGCAGCCTACCAAATCGCAGAACGTGGTATTCCAGTTAAACTCTATGAAATGCGTGGTGTCAAGTCAACACCTCAGCACAAAACAGACAATTTTGCTGAATTGGTTTGTTCCAATTCTCTTCGTGGCGATGCTTTGACCAATGCAGTTGGGCTTCTCAAGGAAGAAATGCGTCGCTTGGGTTCTGTTATCTTGGAATCTGCTGAAGCGACACGTGTTCCTGCGGGCGGTGCCCTTGCGGTGGATCGTGACGGTTTCTCCCAAATGGTGACCGAAAAAGTGGCCAACCATCCCTTGATTGAAGTGGTTCGTGATGAAATTACAGAATTGCCGACGGATGTTATTACGGTTGTCGCGACTGGTCCTTTGACCAGCGATGCCCTAGCTGAGAAGATTCATGCCCTTAATGATGGGGATGGATTCTATTTCTATGACGCGGCGGCGCCGATTATTGACGTTAACACCATCGATATGAGCAAGGTCTATCTCAAGTCTCGTTATGACAAGGGAGAGGCGGCCTACCTCAATGCTCCAATGACCAAGCAAGAGTTTATGGATTTCCATGAAGCCTTGGTCAATGCGGAAGAAGCACCGCTCAATTCCTTTGAAAAAGAAAAGTACTTTGAAGGTTGTATGCCAATCGAAGTCATGGCAAAACGTGGCATTAAAACCATGCTTTATGGCCCTATGAAACCAGTTGGTCTGGAGTATCCAGATGACTACACAGGCCCTCGTGATGGAGAATTTAAAACACCGTATGCGGTTGTCCAACTTCGTCAGGACAATGCGGCTGGTAGTCTCTACAATATCGTCGGTTTCCAGACCCACCTCAAATGGGGAGAACAAAAGCGTGTCTTCCAAATGATTCCAGGTCTTGAAAATGCGGAGTTTGTCCGTTATGGGGTCATGCACCGCAATTCTTACATGGATTCACCAAATCTTCTCGAGCAAACCTATCGTTCTAAGAAACAGCCCAACCTCTTCTTTGCTGGTCAAATGACGGGTGTGGAAGGCTATGTTGAGTCAGCAGCGTCAGGCTTAGTTGCAGGTATTAACGCGGCTCGACTCTTCAAGGGTGAAAGTGAAGCTATCTTCCCAGAGACCACAGCGATCGGAAGTCTGGCTCATTACATCACTCATGCGGACAGCAAACATTTCCAACCAATGAATGTCAACTTCGGGATTATCAAGGAGTTGGAAGGCGAGCGTATCCGTGATAAGAAGGCTCGTTATGAAAAAATTGCAGAGCGTGCTCTTACCGACTTAGAGGAATTTTTAACGGTTTAATTTTTTTGAAAGAATTGCTCATGATACTATAAAAATCTTAGAAATTGTGATAAAATAGGTAGGATAAAAAAAGGAGAGTAAAAATGGCGAACCCCAAGTATAAACGTATTTTAATCAAGTTATCAGGTGAAGCCCTTGCCGGTGAACGTGGCGTAGGGATTGATATCCAGACAGTTCAAACAATCGCAAAAGAGATTCAAGAAGTTCATAGCTTAGGTATCGAAATTGCCCTTGTTATTGGTGGAGGGAATCTCTGGCGTGGGGAACCTGCTGCAGAAGCAGGAATGGACCGTGTTCAGGCAGATTACACTGGAATGCTTGGGACCGTTATGAATGCTCTTGTGATGGCAGATTCATTGCAACAAGTAGGTGTCGATACGCGTGTGCAAACTGCCATTGCTATGCAACAAGTGGCAGAGCCTTACGTACGTGGACGTGCCCTTCGTCACCTTGAAAAAGGCCGTATCGTTATCTTTGGTGCCGGAATTGGTTCACCTTACTTCTCAACCGATACAACAGCGGCTCTTCGTGCAGCTGAAATCGAAGCAGATGCTATTCTCATGGCTAAAAATGGCGTTGACGGTGTTTACAATGCCGATCCTAAGAAAGACAAGACAGCCGTTAAGTTTGAAGAATTGACCCACCGTGATGTTATCAACAAAGGTCTTCGTATCATGGACTCAACTGCTTCAACCCTCTCAATGGACAACGACATTGACTTGGTTGTCTTTAACATGAACCAACCAGGCAACATCAAACGTGTCGTATTTGGTGAAAATATCGGAACAACAGTTTCAAACAATATCGAAGAAAAGGAATAGGAAAGATTATGACTAACGCAATTATTGAAAAAGCGAAAGAAAGAATGACCCAGTCTCACCACTCACTTGCTCGTGAATTTGGTGGTATCCGTGCCGGCCGTGCCAATGCAAGCTTGCTTGACCGTATCCACGTAGAATACTATGGAGTAGAAACTCCTCTTAACCAAATCGCTTCAATTACCATTCCAGAAGCGCGTGTCTTGTTAGTGACACCATTTGACAAGTCTTCATTGAAAGACATCGAACGTGCCTTGAACGCTTCTGATCTTGGTATTACACCAGCTAATGACGGCTCTGTGATCCGCTTGGTTATCCCTGCCCTTACAGAAGAAACTCGTCGTGACCTTGCTAAAGAAGTGAAGAAGGTCGGTGAAAATGCTAAAGTAGCTATTCGTAACATCCGTCGTGATGCTATGGACGAAGCTAAGAAACAAGAAAAAGCAAAAGAAATCACTGAAGACGAATTGAAGACTCTTGAAAAAGATATTCAAAAAGTAACAGACGATGCTGTTAAACACATCGACGACATGACTGCCAATAAAGAAAAAGAACTTTTGGAAGTCTAAAAATAAACAGAAAAACTCAGTTGGCATTGCTGGCTGAGTTTTATTCGAAAGAAGGAAATATGAATACAAATCTTGCAAGTTTTATCGTTGGACTTATCATCGATGAAAATGACCGTTTTTACTTTGTGCAAAAGGATGGTCAAACCTATGCACTTGCCAAGGAAGAAGGTCAACATACAGTAGGGGATACGGTCAAAGGTTTTGCCTACACGGATATGAAGCAAAAACTTCGCTTGACAACTCAAGAAGTGACTGCCACTCAGGATCAATTTGGTTGGGGAACTGTAACGGAAGTTCGTAAGGACTTGGGTGTTTTTGTTGATACCGGTCTACCTGATAAAGAAATCGTTGTGTCACTCGATATCCTCCCTGAGCTCAAGGAACTCTGGCCTAAGAAAGGTGATAAACTTTACATCCGTCTTGAGGTGGACAAGAAAGACCGAATCTGGGGACTCTTGGCTTATCAGGAAGACTTCCAACGTCTGGCTCGTCCTGCTTACAACAACATGCAGAACCAAAACTGGCCAGCCATTGTTTACCGTCTCAAGCTGTCAGGGACCTTTGTCTATCTGCCAGAGAATAACATGCTTGGTTTCATTCACCCAAGTGAGCGCTACGCAGAGCCACGTTTGGGACAAGTTTTAGATGCGCGTGTCATCGGTTTCCGTGAAGTGGACCGCACTCTGAACCTCTCCCTTAAACCGCGTTCTTTTGAGATGTTGGAAAATGATGCCCAGATGATTTTGACCTACTTGGAAAGCAATGGCGGTTTTATGACCTTGAATGATAAGTCATCCCCTGAGGATATCAAGGCAACCTTTGGAATTTCTAAAGGTCAGTTCAAGAAAGCACTCGGAGGCTTGATGAAGGCTGGCAAAATCAAGCAAGACCAGTTTGGTACAGAGTTGATTTAGGGAGGCATATGAGAAAATCATTTTACACTTGGCTCATGACCGAGCGAAATCCTAAAAGTAATAGCCCCAAAGCCATCTTGGCAGACCTCGCTTTTGAGGAGACAGCCTTCCCAAAACACACGGATGATTTTGATGAGGTGAGTCGCTTCTTGGAGGAGCATGCCAGTTTCTCTTTCAACCTAGGAGACTTTGACGCCATCTGGCAAGAATACTTAGAACACTAGAGACAATGAGATGAGGCTAGTATTTTATTGTTCTCTTTGCTATAATAAAAAGAAATAAAAGGATTAGAGAGGTTCTTTATTTGAAGGAACATTCAATAGACATTCAACTGAGTCATCCAGATGACCTGTTTCATCTTTTTGGTTCCAATGAACGCCATCTTCGTTTGATGGAAGAAGAGCTTGATGTTGTGATTCATGCCCGTACGGAGATTGTGCAGGTTTTGGGAGAAGAAGCTGCATGTGAAGAAGCCCGTCAGGTTATCCAAGCCTTGATGGTTTTGGTGAATCGTGGGATGACAGTAGGGACGCCAGATGTGGTGACGGCGATTAGCATGGTCAAAAACGATGAAATCGACAAGTTTGTCGCCCTTTACGAAGAAGAAATCATCAAGGACAATACAGGGAAGCCTATTCGTGTCAAAACCTTGGGTCAAAAGCTTTATGTGGACAGTGTCAAACAGCATGATGTGACCTTTGGAATTGGGCCTGCAGGGACAGGGAAGACCTTTCTTGCAGTGACCTTGGCAGTGACTGCCCTTAAACGTGGGCAAGTCAAGCGGATTATCCTGACTCGTCCAGCAGTGGAGGCAGGTGAGAGTCTAGGTTTTCTTCCGGGTGATCTCAAGGAGAAGGTGGATCCTTATCTTCGACCAGTTTATGATGCCTTGTATCAGATTCTCGGCAAAGACCAAACGACTCGTCTTATGGAGCGTGAGATTATCGAAATTGCGCCCCTTGCTTACATGCGTGGTCGGACCTTGGACGATGCTTTTGTCATTCTCGATGAGGCACAAAATACGACCATCATGCAGATGAAGATGTTCCTGACTCGTTTAGGATTTAATTCGAAGATGATTGTCAATGGAGATATCAGTCAGATTGACCTGCCGCGTAATGTCAAGTCCGGTTTGATTGATGCCCAAGAAAAGCTTAAGAACATTCACCAAATCGACTTTGTTCATTTTTCAGCTAAGGATGTGGTTCGTCATCCAGTTGTCGCTCAGATTATCCGAGCTTATGAACCAGCTCCAGTTAAGGTTGAAGAAAAGAAGGAAGAAACAGAATAGCAAAAAAAGCAGTTCAGATGTGAACTGCTCTTTTTTAATGAGTGTCTAGCTTTAAACAAGTTCGTCGATAGAAGTATGATCTTTATTGAGGCCTTGAGCAACTGGGAGGCTGGTCAAGTAACCTTGATAAGTGGTTACACCTTGACGCAAGCCCTCATCTTCAGCAATTGCTTGTGCGAATCCTTTGCCAGCCAAAGCATCGATATAAGGAAGAGTGACATTGGTTAGGGCGATGGTTGAAGTACGGGCAACCGCACCAGGGATATTGGCAACGGCATAGTGGAGAACACCGTGTTTTTTATAAACAGGCTCATCGTGCGTTGTCACACGGTCAGCTGTTTCGATAACGCCACCTTGGTCAACAGCAACGTCAACGATGACAGATCCTGGACGCATTTGTTTGACCATCTCATCTGTCACCAATTTCGGTGCTTTGGCACCAGGGATGAGAACTGCACCAATCACCACATCAGCATCTCTCACACTTGCTTCGATGTTGAATGAATTGGACATAAGAGTTTGGATTTGGTTTCCAAAGACTTCTTCTAGAACTGAGAGTCGTTTGGCACTGATATCTAAAATAGTCACTTGAGCACCGAGTCCAAGGGCAATGCGGGCAGCATGTGTACCGACGACACCACCACCGATGATGGTTACTTTTCCTTTTGAAACACCGGGCACACCACCTAGTAGGACACCAGAGCCACCAGCTTGCTTAGTAAGGAAGTGAGCTCCGATTTGAACCGCCATACGACCTGCAACCTCACTCATAGGAACGAGGAGAGGTAGTTGTCCTTGATTATCACGAACAGTTTCATAGGCAATTCCTGTTGTTTTGGCTGCTAACATAGCATCTGCTAATTCTGGAGCAGCTGCCATGTGCAAGTAGGTGAAGAGGAGAAGATCATTACGCAAATAACCGTATTCAGAAGCTAGTGGTTCTTTTACTTTCACGACTAATTCGGCAGCCCATGCTTCAGCAGCAGTAGCGACAATCTCAGCTCCTTGCTTTTGATAGTCAGCATCAGTAAATCCTGAACCGAGACCAGCATTTGTTTCGATGAGGACACGATGTCCACGACTAACTAAACTATGGACGCCAGCAGGAGTGAGGGCAACGCGGTTTTCATTATTTTTAATTTCTTTTGGGATTCCGATTAACATAGAGATAACCTACCTTTCAATTGACGGGATTGTTTTAGTTGTCACATTTCGGTTCATAAACCAAAAATGTGATGGTTTTATTGTATATGAAACCGCTTCAAAAATCAAGAAAAACTTGTCATCCAAATTTATTTATGCTAGACTAGTGAGAATCAAGATTTAATGGAGGGAAAAGTATGGAATCAATATTTGTGAAATTTGCCCAGTATCCATCTATAGAAACGGAGCGTTTATTGCTCCGACCTGTAACCTTGGATGATGCGGAAGCTATGTTTCAGTATGCCTCAGACAGAGAAAATACACACTACACTTTTCCAACAAATCAAAGCTTAGAAGAAACCAAGAACAACATCGCTCAGTACTACTTGGCCAATCCCTTGGGACGCTGGGGAATCGAACTAAAAAGCAATGGTCAGTTTATCGGAACCATTGACTTACACAAGATTGATCCTGTTCTGAGGAAGGCAGCTATTGGCTACATTATCAATAAAAAGTATTGGAATCAAGGATTGACGACAGAAGCCAATCGTGCGGTGATTGAGCTGGCTTTTGAGCAGATAGGCATGAACAAGTTGACTGCCCTTCACGATAAGGATAATCCCGCATCAGGCAAGGTCATGGAGAAATCAGGTATGCGTTTTTCCCACGAAGAACCTTATGCCAGAATGGACAAAAAAGAGCCAGGACGAATCGTCACAAGAGTTCATTATGTCTTGACCAAGGAAGACTATTTTGCAAATAAATAAGCAGTTGAAAAGAAATTTTCGACTGTTTTTTCTTCCTCTTACGAATAATCTAAGAGAGGAGAAAATATGGAAGCAATTATCGAGAAAATCAAAGAGTATAAAATCATTGTCATCTGTGCAGGTTTGGGTCTGGCCTTAGGCGGCTTTTTCTTGTTAAAACCAACTTCACAAACACCTGTGAAAGAAACAAATTTACAGGCAGAAGTTGCATCTGTTTCAAAGGATTCAACTTCTGAAAAAGAAGTGAAGAAGGAAGAAAAGGAAGAGTCTCCTGAACAAGATTTGATTACAGTAGATGTCAAAGGTGCTGTTAAATCGCCAGGGATTTATGATTTGCCAGTAGGGAGTCGGGTTCATGATGCCGTTCAGAAAGCTGGTGGATTGACAGAGGGGGCAGATAGCAAATCGCTAAATCTCGCTCAGAAAGTCAGTGATGAGGCTCTTGTCTATGTTCCAACTAAGGGAGAAGAAGCAGCTAGTCAGCAGGCTGCCTCTGAAACGACTCCCTCGACAAGTAAAGGAAAGAAGGTCAACCTCAATAAAGCTAGTCTGGAAGAACTCAAGCAGGTCAAGGGACTGGGTGGCAAACGAGCTCAGGATATTATTGACCATCGTGAGGCAAATGGCAAATTCAAGTCGGTAGATGAACTCAAGAAAGTCTCTGGCATTGGCGCTAAGACCATAGAAAAGCTAAAAGATTATGTCACAGTGGATTAAGAATTCCCCTATCCCCCTAATCTATCTGAGTTTTCTGTTACTCTGGCTTTACTATGCCATTTTTGGAGCGTCCTATCTCGCACTGCTAGGTTTTGTTTTTTTGCTTGTCTGTCTCTTTTTCCAATTTCCTTGGAAATCGGCTAGAAAAGTTCTAGCTATTTGTGGAGTTTTTGGATTTTGGTTTCTGTTTCAAACTTGGCAACAGACACAAGCTAGTCAAAACCTAGTGGATTCTGTTGAGAGGGTACGGATTTTGCCTGACACTATTAAGGTCAATGGAGATAGTCTGTCCTTTCGGGGCAAGGCTGAAGGCCTCACCTTCCAAGTTTACTATAAACTCCAGTCCGAGGAAGAGAAAGAGCACTTTCAGGCCTTAACAGATCTTCATGAGATTGAACTAGAAGGAAAACTGTCCGAGCCAGAAGGGCAGAGGAATTTTGGTGGATTTGACTACCAAGCCTATCTGAAAACTCAAGGGATTTACCAGACACTGACTATCAAGAGCATCCAGTCACTTAAAAAAGTTAGCAGTTGGGATATAGGTGAAAATTTGTCGGCTTTACGTCGAAGGGCTGTAGTTTGGATCAAGACGCACTTTCCAGACCCCATGCGCAACTATATGACGGGGCTCTTGCTGGGACATTTGGACACGGACTTTGAGGAGATGAATGAGCTTTATTCCAGTCTAGGAATTATCCATCTCTTTGCCTTGTCGGGTATGCAGGTGGGCTTTTTCATGGATGCCTTTAAGAAACTCCTCTTACGATTGGGCTTGACCCAAGAAAAGTTGAAGTGGCTGACTTATCCCTTTTCTCTTATCTATGCTGGTCTGACAGGATTTTCAGCATCGGTCATTCGCAGTCTCTTGCAAAAGTTACTGGCCCAACATGGCTACAAGGGCTTGGATAATTTTGCCTTAACAGTCCTTGCCCTCTTTATCATCATGCCCAACTTTTTCTTGACAGCTGGAGGGGTTTTGTCCTGTGCCTACGCCTTTATCTTGACCATGACCAGCAAAGAAGGGGAGGGGCTCAAGGCTGTTGCCAGAGAAAGTCTGGCCATTTCTTTAGGAATATTGCCCCTTTTATCCTTCTATTTTGCAGAATTTCAACCTTGGTCAATTCTCTTAACCCTTGTCTTTTCCTTTCTGTTTGACTTGGTATTCTTACCACTTTTGTCCATCTTATTTATCCTGTCTTTTGTTTACCCAGTCACTCAGCTTAACCTTGTCTTTGAATGGTTGGAGGACATCATTCGCTTGGTATCGCAGATGGCAAGCAGGCCCTTGGTCTTTGGACAACCCAACGCATGGCTTTTGATTCTTCTCTTAGTTTCATTAGCCTTGGTCTATGATATGAGGAAAAACATCAAAAGACTAGCAGGATTCAGTCTCTTTATTGTGGGGCTCTTTTTCCTGACCAAGCATCCACTGGAAAATGAAATCACCATGCTGGATGTGGGGCAAGGTGAAAGCATTTTTCTACGGGATGTAACTGGTAAAACTATGCTTATAGATGTGGGGGGCAAGGCAGAATCTGATAAGAAAATCGAGGCTTGGCAAGAAAAGGCAACGACTAGCAATGCCCAGCGAACCTTGATTCCCTATCTAAAAAGTCGAGGAGTAGATAAGATTGATAAGCTGATTTTGACCAACACAGATAGGGAACATGTTGGAGATTTACTGGAGGTGACCAAGGCTTTCCATGTCGGAGAGATTTTAGTATCAAAAGGAAGTCTGACACAGAAGGAATTTGTGGCAGAATTAGAAGTAAGCCAAACTAAGGTACGCAGTGTGACAGCAGGGGAGAATTTACCGATTTTTGGCAGTCACTTAGAAGTCCTATCTCCAGGGAAGATTGGAGATGGGAAGCGTGATAATTCTCTGGTTCTTTATGGAAAACTTTTGGATAGGCACTTTCTCTTCACAGGAAATTTGAAAGAGGAAGGAGAGAAGGACTTGCTGAAGCAATATCCTGACCTAGATGTGGATGTCTTGAAAGCAGGCCAACATGGTGCTAAAACCTCATCAAATCCAGCTTTCCTAGAAAAACTCAAACCAGAAATTACTTTCATTTCAGTTGGAAAAAACAATCGTGCGAAACTCCCCCATCAGGAAACCTTGACACGACTAGAAAGTATCAAGAGTAAGATTTACCGAACTGACCAGCAAGGGGCTATCCGCTTTACAGGGTGGAATAGTTGGCGAATTGAAAGCGTTCGTTAGGAAGAAAAATGTTATATATTAGTTAAATAAACTAAAAATCTGTTGCATAATACTGAGAAAAACGATATAATGAAAGTGCTTTCAATAGTAGTGATATAAATGCAATGTAAACATGAAGAATCAGCAAAAGTCGTTTTATTAGCTAGTTTGTTATCTATTGGTCTTTTTCAGTCCAGTGTATCTGCTGTGAGAGTCACTAAGAGTTATTGGTATGATTGGAATACCGTGTGGGAATATAGTACCAACTATCACGACCATCAATATGCTTGGATTCCGTCATGGTCTCGTTATGAAGGCTATTCTGAGTATAAAATTGGTTCTGGCTGGAATTACGATCGTTATGAAGTCATAAACTACTACAGCGGAGGTTATTAATCGTTAAAGAGTGAGAAAAAGGAGGGCTGTATATGATAACTCTTACTCATGTTGCCTTAAAAACGCGACAAGTCATCTTGCAAGATGCGGATTTCACCTTTAAAAAAGGCAGGATTTATGGCCTTCTTGCTATCAATGGCTCGGGAAAGACGACCCTGTTCCGAGCTATGAGCAAGCTACTTCCCCTTAGTAGTGGACATATCGCAGCCCCTCCTTCTTTGTTTTATTATGAGAGCGTTGAATGGCTGGATGGAAACCTAAGTGGGATGGACTACCTTCGTCTTATAAAAAACATCTGGAAGTCAGACCTGAACTTGAGGGATGAAATTGCCTATTGGGAAATGTCTGACTATATCAGTCTTCCCATTCGCAAGTATTCCTTAGGCATGAAGCAACGCTTGGTGATTGCTATGTATTTCCTCAGTCAGGCGAAATGCTGGCTCATGGATGAGATAACAAATGGCTTAGATGAGTATTATCGACAGAAGTTTTTTGATAGGCTGGCACAAATCGATAGAAAAGAACAGCTGGTTCTTTTGAGTTCCCACTACAAAGAGGAGTTAATGGAGATTTGCGATAGCATCGTAACCATTCGTCAGGGGCAGATAGAAGAGGTTCCGTTATGAAAGATATTAGCCTATTTTTGTTAAAGAAAGTTTTCAAAAGTCGCTTAAACTGGATTATCTTAGCTTTATTTGTATCTGGACTCGGTGTTACCTTTTATTTTAATAGTCAGACTGCAAACTCCGTCAGCTTGGAGAGAGAGTTGGAAACTAGTCTTGTAGACCGTGAGAGAGTCATCAATGGATATGAAGAGAAACTCTCCCAAATATCTGACATCAGCTCGGAGGAATACCAGATTGCTGAAAGTAATTTAGAATTGCAAAAAAATCTTTTGACTCAAAAGAAAGAAATTCTGGCTTTGTTAAAAGAAGGACGCTGGAAAGAAGCCTACTATTTGCAGTGGCAAGCTGAGGAAAAGAGTTATGAAATTGTATCGAAGCAACCGACTTCTAGCTCTGACTTTAAAATGGCGGTTGACCGCGAACGAAAGACTTACCAAGCCCTATATCCCTTGAACATAAAAGCCCACAATTTAGTTTATCCGACCCACGGGATTGATCAGATTGTCTGGATTTTAGAGCTTATCATCCCAAGCTTGTTTGTGGTTGCTATTATTTTTATGCTAACACAACTGTTCGCAGAAAGATATCAAAATCATCTCGATACAGCTCAGTTATATCCTTTTTCAAAAGCGACATTTGCCATGTCCTCTCTTGGAGTTGGGGTGAGCTATGTAACCGTGCTGTTTATTGGAATCTGTGGATTTTCTTTTCTAGTGGGAAGTCTGATAAGTGGTTTTGGACAGTTAGATTATCCCTACCCTATTTATAGCTTAACCAATCAAGAGGTAACTATTGGAAAAATACAAGATGTGTTATTTCCTAGCTTGCTATTAGCTTTCTTAGCCTTTATCGTCATTGTGGAAGTCGTCTACTTGATTGCTTACTTTTTCAAGCAAAAAATGCCTGTTCTCTTTCTTTCACTCATTGGGATTGTTGGCTTGTTGTTTGGTATCCAAACAATCCAGCCTCTTCAGAGTATTGCACATCTGATTCCCTTTACTTACTTGCGTTCAGTAGAGATTTTATCTGGAAGATTACCTAAGCAAATTGATAATATCAATCTAAATTGGAGCATGGGGATGGTCTTACTTCCTTGCCTGATTATCCTTTTGTTAGTGGGGATTCTATTTATTGAAAGATGGGGAAGTTCACAGAAAAAAGAATTTTTTAATAGATCCTAGCTTTCCTATAGGGAAAATAAGTAAAAACTAACATAGAGAGGGAATCAACTTGATTCTCTCTTTTTGATGTGGACATCAAGAAGAAAACAGAAAGTTTTTAAAAAATTGACTTTTTATCTTGACAAGGGATAGAAAACTTGGTATCATATAAAAGTTGAGAAAAGCAGAAGTGAGAGCTTCTCGCCTTGTGACATCAAGTTGCCTGGCCCTACGGATGAAAAGTTTCTAAGAAACGCTATCATAACGTGCGGGCTTGTATTATTACGAGTCCGCTATTGTTTTTCTCTAATAATAAAAAAGAGGTGAAAACCATAGCAAAGCAAGACTTATTCATCAATGATGAAATTCGTGTACGTGAAGTTCGCTTGATCGGTCTTGAGGGAGAACAGCTAGGCATCAAGCCACTCAGCGAAGCGCAAGCATTGGCTGATAGTGCAAATGTTGACTTAGTATTGATTCAACCCCAAGCAAAACCGCCTGTTGCTAAGATTATGGACTACGGTAAGTTCAAATTTGAGTATCAGAAAAAGCAAAAAGAACAACGTAAAAAACAAAGTGTTGTTACTGTGAAAGAAGTTCGTCTGAGTCCAACTATTGACAAGGGTGACTTTGACACAAAACTTCGCAATGCACGCAAGTTCCTTGAGAAGGGAAATAAAGTTAAGGTATCTATTCGCTTTAAGGGTCGTATGATTACCCATAAAGAGATTGGTGCAAAAGTTTTAGCTGAGTTTGCTGAAGCAACACAAGATATTGCAATCATCGAACAACGAGCTAAGATGGATGGACGCCAAATGTTCATGCAGTTGGCGCCAGCAACTGACAAAAAATAATTGTCAGAAAGTTAAATAAAGGAGAAAAAATCATGCCAAAACAAAAAACACACCGCGCATCAGCTAAACGTTTCAAACGTACAGGTTCTGGTGGACTTAAACGTTTCCGTGCTTACACTTCTCACCGTTTCCACGGAAAAACTAAGAAACAACGTCGTCATCTTCGTAAAGCATCTATGGTGCATTCAGGAGATTTCAAACGTATCAAAGCAATGCTTACTCGCTTGAAATAATAGCCTAACAGTAAGTAAACAATTCTAGGAAATATTTGGAGGAAATAAAACATGGCACGTGTTAAAGGTGGCGTTGTATCACGCAAACGTCGTAAACGTATTCTTAAATTAGCAAAAGGTTACTATGGAGCTAAACACATCTTGTTCCGTACTGCAAAAGAACAAGTAATGAACTCTTACTACTATGCATACCGTGACCGTCGTCAGAAAAAACGTGACTTCCGTAAATTGTGGATCACTCGTATCAATGCGGCAGCTCGTTTGAACGGACTTTCATACTCACAATTGATGCATGGTTTGAAATTGGCTGAAATCGAAGTTAACCGTAAAATGCTTGCTGACTTGGCTGTTAACGATGCAGCAGCTTTCACAGCTCTTGCAGATGCAGCTAAAGCAAAACTTGGTAAATAATCACTTTTAAGACTGGTACAGGATTGTCCCAGTCTTTTTTGACATAAAGGAGAGAAAGATGGCTTCAAAAATGCTACATACGTGTTTGCGAGTAGAAAATCTTGAAAAATCAATCGCATTTTATCAAGACGCTTTTGGTTTTAAAGAATTACGTCGCAAGGATTTTCCAGATTATGCCTTTACCATTGTCTATCTAGGACTTGAGGGTGATGACTACGAGTTGGAATTGACCTATAACTATGACCACGGCCCTTACGTGGTAGGAGATGGCTTCGCCCATATCGCCCTCAGTACACCTGATCTTGAAGCTCTTCATCAAGAACATAGTGCTAAAGGCTATGAGGTTACAGAGCCAAAAGGCCTACCAGGAACCCCACCAAACTATTACTTTGTCAAGGATCCTGATGGCTACAAGGTCGAAGTCATTCGTGAAAAATAACCCAGTGAAGTCAAGTAGAATGTTCGTTTTCTACTTGACTTTTTTTCTTTGAAAGAGTATACTAATAAAAATTTAACCTTTAAGGGGAGTCCAGAGAGACTCACAAGGTGTCAGATAAAAGGGATAGGGAACTCTCTGTGGGGACTTTTTTTAGTGTACGCATGAGTTCTAGCCTAACCTAACTGAGGCCTTGCTACTGCAAGGCCTTTTCTTTATCTGGTCCCCTTAAATTTAAGGAGGAAAAGTCATGAATCCCACATGTAAAAAACGTTTGGGTGCCATTCGTTTGGAAACCATGAAGGTGGTTGCACAAGAGGAAATTGCGCCAGCAATCTTTGAATTAGTCCTAGAAGGGGAGATGGTTGAAGCCATGCGAGCCGGCCAATTTCTTCATCTGCGTGTGCCTGATGACGCCCATCTCTTGCGCCGTCCTATTTCAATTTCGTCTATCAATAAGGATAAGAAGCAGTGTCATCTCATTTATCGGATTGAGGGTGCTGGTACAGCTATTTTTTCAACCTTACGTCAGGGAGATACTCTTGACGTGATGGGGCCTCAGGGAAATGGTTTTGACTTGTCTGATTTAGACAATCAGAGCCAAGTTCTCCTCGTTGGTGGTGGGATTGGTGTTCCACCCTTGCTTGAGGTGGCTAAGGAATTGCATGCGCGTGGGGTGACAGTAGTGACAGTCCTCGGTTTTGCGACTAAGGATGCTGTTATTCTCGAAACCGAATTGGCCCAATATGGTCAGGTATTTGTAACGACAGATGATGGTTCTTATAGCATCAAGGGAAATGTTTCTGTTGTCATCAATGATTTAGACAGTCAATTTGATGCTGTTTACTCATGTGGGGCTCCGGGAATGATGAAGTACATCAATCAAACCTTTTATGATCATCCAAGAGCCTATCTATCTTTAGAATCTCGTATGGCTTGTGGGATGGGTGCTTGCTATGCCTGCGTTCTAAGAGTGCCAGATAGTGAGACGGTCAGCCAACGTGTCTGTGAAGATGGCCCTGTTTTCCGTACAGGAACGGTTGTATTATAAGGAGAAAGTCATGACTACAAATCGTTTACAAGTTTCTCTACCAGGATTGGATTTGAAAAATCCCATCATTCCAGCATCAGGCTGTTTTGGTTTTGGTCAAGAGTATGCTAAGTACTATGATTTAGACCTTTTAGGCTCTATTATGATCAAAGCAACGACACTTGAACCCCGTTTTGGCAATCCAACTCCAAGGGTGGCAGAGACACCTGCTGGTATGCTCAACGCAATCGGCTTGCAAAATCCGGGTTTAGAAGCTGTTTTGGCTGAAAAACTTCCTTGGTTGGAAAGAGAATACCCAAATCTTCCTATCATCGCTAATGTAGCTGGCTTTTCAAAACAAGAGTACGCTGCCGTTTCTCGAGGAATTTCCAAGGCAGCCAATGTAAAAGCTATCGAGCTCAATATCTCTTGTCCGAATGTAGATCACGGCAATCATGGACTTCTGATTGGGCAAGATCCTGACTTGGCTTATGAAGTGGTAAAAGCGGCTGTGGAAGCCTCTGATGTGCCAGTCTATGTCAAGCTTACTCCTAGTGTAACAGATATTGTCACCGTCGCCAAAGCCGCAGAAGATGCAGGGGCAAGTGGCTTAACCATGATCAATACTCTAGTCGGTATGCGCTTTAACCTCAAAACTCGCAAACCAATCTTGGCCAATGGAACGGGTGGAATGTCTGGCCCAGCAGTTTTTCCAGTAGCCCTCAAACTCATCCGTCAAGTTGCCCAAACAACAGACCTGCCCATCATTGGAATGGGAGGAGTGGATTCGGCAGAGGCTGCACTAGAAATGTATCTGGCTGGAGCGTCTGCCATCGGAGTTGGAACAGCCAACTTTACCAATCCTTATGCCTGTCCTGATATCATCGAAAATTTACCAAAAGTTATGGACAAATATGGCATTAGCAGTTTGGAAGATCTCCGTAAGGAAGTCAAAGCCAGTCTGAGATAAGCTAGGTCTTCCTTATTGTCAACAAGAAATAGAATCTTCATCAATTTGTAATATTTCCGTCGGTTAACTATGTTACAATAGGGTTTAGAAAACGTTATTGGAGTATTTAAATGAAACGATGGAAAGTGGCCCTAGTAAGTGCTGGTTTATTGGGGTGTTTTTTTACTGTAGTGGAGACAGCAAGAGCTGAAGAAGGTACATGGCAAGGAAAGACCTACCTCAAAGCAGATGGGAAGCCAGCAACCAAGCAATGGCTTTTTGACCAAACGCATCAGAACTGGTTTTATCTTAAAGATGATGGTCAACGTGCGGAAAACGGTTGGTTGACTGTTGCTGGTAAGGACTACTATTTTGATGCTAATGGAATCTTGGCTACAAATACTTGGGTCAACCAATATTATGTCAATGCTAATGGTGCCAAGGCCAAGGACCAGTGGCTTTTTGACCAAGAAGGACAGAGCTGGCTTTACCTTAAGGCTGATGGTCAGAGAGCTAAAAACGAGTGGATTACTCAAGGACAGGAAAAATATTACCTTAAAGAAGATGGCAAGATGGCCAAAGATGAATGGGTCACTCAAGGTGAGAACCAATACTACGTTAATTCTCAAGGTAAAATGCTGAAAAGTACTTGGCTTGGTAAGAACTATTTGTCAGAAAATGGTAAAAAGGTCAAACAAGGTTGGATCCATGATGACAACTATAGCAGTTGGTTCTACATTCAACAAGATGGTACCTATGCTGAAAATGGCTGGCAAACCATAGATGGAAAGGACTACCATTTTAAATCAGGCGGTTATCTTTCTACCGAGCGTTGGATTGATCGCTTCTATGTTGCTAAAAGTGGAGCTAAATTGAAATCGGAATGGCTCTTTGATAAGAATTACGATTCTTGGTTTTACTTGAAAGCAGACGGTAGCTATGCCGAAAAAGGCTGGGAAACGATTAAAGGTAAAGATTACCATTTCAAATCAGGCGGTTATCTTTCAACTGAGCGCTGGATTGACCGCTTCTATGTTGCTAAAAGTGGAGTTAAGCTGAAATCGGAATGGCTCTTTGACAAAAATTATAACTCTTGGTTTTACTTGAAAGCTGACGGAACCTATGCTGAAAAAGGTTGGCAAATCATCAAAGGTAAGGATTACCATTTCAAATCCGGTGGCTACCTCTCCACAGAAACTTGGATTGACCGCAGCTATGTGACGAGTAGTGGAGCAAAAGCTGGTAAAGGTTGGCTCTTTGACAAGAATTATAACTCATGGTTCTATATCAACTCTGATGGAAATTATGCCAATAAAGAATGGATCTGGGATAATGGTTACTACTATCTCAAATCTGGCGGTTATATGGCTGCAAGTGAGTGGGTGTGGTACAAGAACAATTGGTTCTACCTCAAGTCAAATGGGAAGATGGCTGAGAAAGAATTAATCTACGATTCATCCGATCAATCATGGTACTACCTTAAATCAGGCGGTTATATGGCAAAAAACGAGACTGTAGATGGTCATACCTTGGATGCCTCAGGTAAATGGCATGTTGCGGATAAAACCAAGTATTATAAGGTAAAACCAATCACGGCTTATGTCTATAGTGCATCTGGAGATATCTTGAGTTACATTAATCAGGGAAGCATCGTTTCACTGGATAGCTTGACGCGAAAAGGTGGCCGACTTGCAGTTTCGATTTCTGGCTTGTCTGGCTATATGAATCAAAGTGATTTGACAGCAGTGGATGAAGGAAGCGAGTTTATCCCTCATTATACTAGTGATGGGAAATTCCTCTACCATGAACTCTCTCCTTACACGAGTATCAAAGTAGCTCCACACACATCTGCTATGGTTATTGGTAAGAAGTACTACTCAACTGATGGGGAACATTTTGACGGCTTTACCATTAAAAATCCTTTCCTTTATAAAAACCTGAGAGAACCAAGTAATTATAGTGCAGCTGAATTGGATAAACTGTATTCGATGATGAACTTGCAGGATAGTCCTCTTGCGGGTAAAGGAGCGACTTTCAAAGAAGCTGAGGAACGCTATGGTGTCAATGCCCTTTACCTAATGGCCCATAGTGCCCTTGAAAGTGCGTGGGGACGCAGTCAAATTTCCAGAGATAAGAACAACTTCTTTGGTATTGCGGCTTATGATACTAGCCCATATCTTTCAGCTAAGAGCTTTGATGATGTGGACAAAGGGATTCTCGGAGCGGCCAAGTGGATCCGTGAGAATTACATTGACTACGGCAGAGACCACCTTGGAAATAAAGCAACCGGGATGAATGTTCGCTATGCTTCTGATCCATACTGGGGTGAGAAGATAGCCAGCATCATGATGACTATCAACAGCAAACTTGGTTGGAAAGACTAATCAAAAGAAATCAGCGGTAACTACTGAAAAGTAGTTATCGTTTTTGTTTTGGACATTGGAGGAGAAATAGTATAATAACAGTCTCTTTATTCTTGAACAATTAACAAAATGATAGTAAAATGTAATAGGAGATATTAATCTAATTACTATATAAAAAGGAGAATTTTATGAAAAAGTTACTATCCTTCTCAATTGCCTTGCTTTCAATCACAACACTAGTTGCTTGTTCTGGACATAAGGCGGAATCAAAGGTCCCAGAAGAAAAAATTGAACAGAAGCAAATCAAGTTTGATGAGAAGTTGTTTAAAGAAGCTGGACTCTTGCCTTTTAAAAATGAAAAGCAGCTAGAACTTGGGGAATTGGATTCTAAATCACGCGCAACGGGTGCTCATATTCAACTTAAGGACAGCGATGAGCCAACTGAGAAGAGAGAGCCTAAGATAAGTTATAACCCGGTTGGTTGGCATAACTATAATTTTTACTATGGAGATGGTTCTAAAAAGGCATGGTTAATGAATCGAGGTCATTTGATTGGGTACCAGTTTAGTGGATTGAATGATGAAAAGAAAAACTTGGTTCCTATGACTAACTGGCTCAATGCTGGAACATATTATGGAACAGATAACACTAATCAAGAAAGCATGCTTTACTATGAAAATCGATTGGACTCCTGGTTGGCCAATCACCCAAACTACTATCTTGATTATAAGGTGACCCCAATCTATCAAAAGGACGAATTGATCCCGAGACAGATTGAATTGCAGTATGTGGGAATAGATGAAAATGGCAAACTCTTGGAAATCAAGGTGGGTGGTAGTAAAGAAAAGGTTGATCAGTATTCAGTGACGCATGTCGTTTTAGACAATGTTTCAGCTAATGCGGAAATCAATTATTTGGATGGTACTGCCAAAAATACAGTTGAAAACAAAGAAGAAAAAGCTAAGAAAGAAGCTGAGGAAAAAGCCAAGAAGGAAGCTGAGGAAAAAGCCAAGAAAGAGGCTGAGGAAAAAGAAGCAGCTGAAAAGAAAGCAAAAGAAGAAGAGCAAGAAAAAGCTCGCCAAGCCGCACAAGAAAAGGAAGAAAGCCAGGAATCAAACTCGCAATCAACAAATTCAGGTGGCTACTTCAGAGATAGAAAAGGGAGATGGCACAGACCAAATGGTAAATTTGCTTCTAAGAAAGAAATCAGAGAAGCTGGATTGCAGTGGTAGGAAGAATTTAGTAGATATACAGTCAAAAAGCCGTTGGGAAACGGTTTTTTTGTTGCTTGTTTTGATGTATTGATGTATTATAGTAAAATTGTGAAGATATTAAATACTTTTTGGAGATTGAAATGAAGAAAAAATAATGATATTGTCAATGTGTCTCATCATAGGAATTTCTGGTCTAGGATACTATTTCTTATCCTATGCACCACATCAAGCTGCTGTAACTAAGTTTGAAGATGTAGTAAAGGATTTAAATGAAAAAAATAAAGAAGTTGAAGATCAAATAGCTGAGGCTGAAAAGGTTGTTGATAATGATGAAGAACCTCTTGATTCTAAGACATTGGAAGAATTGAAATCAACTATAAAGGATAGCAAAGATTCACTTCGTAAAGTACCAGAAATGGAGAAAGCGACTGCTAAGATTGAGAAGCAAATTGAAGAATTAAGTCAACCATTAGATTATAGTGAAACAAAAAAGAATTTATCTGAAAAATTGATTCACTATCAAAATAGCATTCTTCAATTAAAACAAATTACAAATCCTTCAAGTTCTTTTATTGAAGAAAGACTCAAAGAAATTGAATCAATTACTGGAGTACAATCTGTTACGGAGGATAATGACCCTAATAAAAAATTAAATAAACAAGGTGGGTATACAGCGTCTGTATATTTTGTTGACAAGCAAGTGAATGAATCTGTAGAAGGCTCAGATATTGTTCAAAAAGGTAATGATGCTGGTGGAAATATAGAGGTTTATAAGACAAAAGAAGATGCAGAAAAGCGCAATACTTATATTAGTGCTTTTGATGGAACTGCTTTAAATCCGGGATCACACTATGTTTATGGAACTGTATTAATTCGCACCTCGCACCATCTAACAGGAACGCAACAGAAAGAACTGACTGAGAAAATCTACAATAAATTAATTGAACTGAAATAATAAAAAAATTGGATAGCTATTAATTTTATTGAACTAAGATACCGTCAAAAAGCCGTTGGGAAACGGTTTTTTGTTATAATTAAATTAATAATGTAGCATTAAAGGAGAACATCATGACTTTTGAAGAAATCTTGCCTGGATTAAAGGCTAAGAAAAAATATGTACGAACTGGTTGGGGAGGGGCTGAAAACTATGTGCAGCTTTTTGACATCATCGAGCAAAATGGGGTTGCACTTGAAGTGACGCCTTATTTCCTAATCAACGTGTCTGGAGAAGGGGAAGGTTTTTCCATGTGGAGCCCGACACCTTGTGATGTTTTGGCGACGGATTGGGTAGAAGTGCATGACTAGACGTGTATTGATTACGGGAGTGAGCTCAGGTATCGGACTTGCTCAAGCTCGCCTCTTTTTAGAGAAGGGTTATCAAGTTTATGGTGTAGATCAGGGAGAAAATCCAGTTTTAGATGGTGATTTCCACTTTTTACAGAGGGATTTGACATTAGACTTGAAACCTGTTTTTGACTGGTGTCCTCAGGTGGATGTTTTGTGCAATACTGCTGGAGTTTTGGATGCTTACAAACCACTTTTGGAACAGACAGCGCAGGAAATTCAAGAAATCTTTGAAATCAACTATGTGACTCCAGTTGAGATGACACGACATTATTTGACACAAATGCTGGAAAGTAAAAAGGGAATCATTATCAATATGTGTTCGATTGCTTCTAGCCTAGCTGGTGGAGGTGGTCACGCCTATACCTCGTCTAAGCATGCCTTAGCTGGCTTTACCAAGCAGTTGGCTCTAGACTATGCAGAAGCTGGGATTCAGGTCTTTGGTATCGCTCCGGGAGCGGTCAAGACAGCTATGACCGCTGCGGACTTTGAGCCAGGTGGGTTGGCTGACTGGGTAGCCAATGAAACGCCAATAAAGCGCTGGATTGAGCCAAGTGAAATTGCAAAAGTCAGTCTCTTTTTAGCTAGCGGTCACGCATCTGCCATGCAAGGACAAATTCTGACCATTGATGGTGGTTGGAGTTTGAAGTGATGCTTTGGTACAGTTTGCATTGTTCACTATTGGAGGTTAAAGATGGAACAAGATATATTTGGATTTGAGTTTCCAAGTTTCTACCATCAGTTTTTATTGGAATGGGACGAAGTAGATCCTTATGAGATTGGTGACTCAGGTATCTGTTTATATGCTAAGGAGGATCTCTTAGAGTGTAATGAGACCTATCAGATAGAAGTAGATGAACCAGACTTCTTTATGATTGGTCAAGAGGGAGATTTGGCCTACTTTATCAAGAAAAATGCTGATGATTGCATTTATGAAAATGATTTGGGTGCTTTGGGCTCTTTAGAAATGCAAAAAGTTGCTGCAACTGTCTATGACTTTATTGACAAGGTCTTAGAAGAAAGATTGTAAAAATCGGAGGGATAATTATGCTGAGAGCAACAGATGCGAATGAGGCAATTACAAGAGAAGACCTTTTACAATTTGAGGAGAACCTTGGAAAGAAATTGCCGGAAGCCATGTTAAACTTTTATCTCAAGTACAATGGTAGTCAATCTTGTGTGTCTGGTGTTCATGATGACAAACATCTCTTTCCTTTTAATGCTTTTTATTCACTAGAGGAGATGGAGAAGGCCCTCAACTGGTTTGATGATGAGGTTGTTCCAGCAGGATTTAAGGCTAAAGACCTCCTTCATTTTGCCTATGATCCTGGGTCTGGCAACTATGCTCTGTCTCTAAGGGAAGAAGATTATGGCAAGGTTTACTACTATGTTTTAGAAGAAAGAGCCGAAATTTTTGGTCAATGGTTTTCATTTGAGGAATTTTTAAACTCTTTTGTGGAAGATGAGTAGAAATAAAAAGAGCAATCATGCGTAAACACCAATTTTTTTCACTAGCAGATATTTTAGAGCAAGTTAAGTTAGAACAATGTACTCAAGATGACTTTTGCCTCTATGGCAATGATGAAGGGAATTTGGATCTCGATAGCCTTTATTTTGGTGTCGGATTATCCAGTTGTAGTTGATGATAAAGATGTTTACCCTGTGGAAGTAGTAGAGAGAAATCTTAATCTGGTATATTATGGTGAGCATCTGATAGATGTCCTTCTAGTGCATTGGATGAAAAGCCAGACGCAAGCCCTGAATACTTGGTCGATGCCTTAATTTATTATAATCAACATGATACTTTTATTCCCTTTGCCTAGTAACTAAGCTGGATTTGCATAGTTCTATTAAACATAAGCGAATACAGTAAGGAGTCAAGAAATGATAGATTACAAAATGGTAAATAAAAAAATTTCACCTTTTAAATTTTTAGTCCATGATGAAGAGACACAAAGTGTTCGAGGGTCGCTCATTTATTATCCTGGTGGAGAATACAGACAGGAAGTATTCGACACTCGGGAAGATGAGGGATTCGAAGGAAATGGATACGATTGGGCATCTCTTGCTTTGATATTTTTAGAGGAAAAAATGCCTGAATTAAGCGAATCTATTGACTTTGATCCAGAAGGAAGTATGTTTTGTGCCTATTCTTCCAATATTGATGCCTTAGCAACATTTGCTTTAGGTTTTAAGGAGTTTTGCGACGATTCTGAGTCTATGATAGACTTGTTTAGTCGAGCAGAGTTAGATTAGCTGATTAGAAAAGCTTTAACTACTAGATATTTGACTAGGGAAAAGACACAAAGGAGTTAAGATGAAGCTGATAGAAGTATTTGAGCTAGTGGAAAATCATCCAGATTTAAAACCCTATGTAGAAAAGATTTTAAAAAAGCACATGAAGACCAACTGTTCCTATCTTGAGTCTCTTAATCACCTTGCTTATTTACTCTATCTAGATGGTCAAAAAGAACTAGCTAAAAAGTTGTTAGATATTTTGCTACAAATTCCCTTTGAAGGAGATTATAATAGTTGGACCTTTGTTGAGAGTTCAATAGTCTTGTTGGCCTATATGGAAAAGCAGACGGAAAATCAGGTATCCATCTATCAAAATCTCCTTTTAAGTCCACTAGATTCTGGGGAGGAAACAACTAGAAAAATAAGAAGGAGAGTACATCAGAGATTTTTGAATGGTGATACCTTGGAACAAAAGCTTGCAAAAATCGAGCAAGCTTCGACCTTTACATCTGAAATTGAATGGCGCTTACTTTACTTAGCAGACTTGTTAAAACTCCAGTTGTTTAGTGCGGAATCAACTCTGGACGAGGCGGATATCCAGTCTAAAATAGAAGAACAAATCGAAAGATTACAAAGCTTTATCAAGGAGCAAGGTATTGTTAGCCTTTTCCCTTTTAAGGGATGAGGAAGTGTGGCTAAATTTGAAGGATGGAAAGAGGTGAATGGCTATGAAAAACCAGCTAGCCCTTAGTGGCGAGAAAATCGCTGAAAAAGTTTATCCTCAACTATTTCACCACATTGGCATGATTCGTGGGGAATACTTGTTGAGAGAGCTCAACCAAAACATCCTGTTACCAAGTTGTCAGCAATTTGTAAAAGATTATCTAGACACTATTTGCTCCTTGTATTCAGATGAAGAGGTATGGTATCGTTTTTCAGAATTAACGAATACAGAAGCCAATTGTTTAGTGGGAACTAAAGAGTTTTTGGATGAAAATCATCCCTTGTTTGGATACAGAGGAACTAGGCGTTTACTGGCGTGTCCGGATGAATTTCAGGCTGAGGCAAATGTCGTTACAGAAGTTTATCAAACCAATCCCAATCTGTCTGTTATTTTTCCTTTTGTCAATGATGCCGACCAATTAAAACAAGCTATTAGAGTATTGCGTGAGTATGGTTTTACCGGGAAAATCGGCACAATGATTGAATTACCGTCAGCTTATTTTGACTTGGACAGGATACTGGAAACTGGTATTTCAAAGATTATAGTTGGAATGAATGATTTGACTTCTTTTGTTTTTGCGACTGTGAGAAATAGTCAATGGCATGATATAGAAAGTCCGATTATGTTAGATATGCTGAGACAGATGCAGGATAAAGCAAGGATGAAAAAAATTGACTTTGCTGTAGCAGGCTATCTGAATGCCTCTTTCATACAACAAATGAATCAGATGGGTATCAAATGCATTATCCACTACAGTTCTATTCCAGAGATTTTTAATTTAGAGATTGACCATCCAGAACACCTCAAACGTGTAAAAAAAGTAAGTAAAAAATTACAAAGGAGCAACCTATGACACCGCAAGAAATGTGGAATGCCTACAAGAAAATCAACCCATCGATCGGAGATGAAATCGATGCTTGGGCTTTTGGAGTGGAAGCCGATCTCTTGGCAGATTTGGTTTTAAAAGGCGAAAAGACTGCAACCGCCTCAGCCTATGATCTTTATTCAGTTGATAACGAACCCCTGCCACAAGAAGGGACCTTTGACATCATTTTAGATAGCCAAGATCGGGCTGTATGTATTATCGAAATTACAAAGGTTTCCGTTCAGCCTTTTCATCAAGTGTCAGCTGACCATGCCTTCAAAGAAGGGGAAGGTGACAAATCCCTAGCCTATTGGCGTCAGGTTCATGAGGACTGTTTCGCTGAGTGGCTGAGAGAGGCAGGACTGACTTTTACACCTGAAAGCAAGGTTGTTTTAGAAGAATTTCGCAAGGTCTACCCACTGTAGACTGTTAGACGGAAGAAAGTTTTGGAAATCACCGTCCAATCCTTTTTTCTTAAGCAAAACATGATATAATAAGTTTGTTTGAAGAAGAGCAGCAGCTCTTAAACTTAGAATAGGAGAAAACTATGCAAGCAGTTGAACATTTTATTATGCAATTTGTTCCTGAACACTATGATTTATTTCTAGACTTGAGTCGTGAGACCAAGACCTTTTCTGGGAAGGTGACCATCACTGGTCAAGCAAAAAGTAATCGTATTTCCCTTCACCAAAAAGACTTGGAAATCGCTTCTGTAGAAGTTGTGGGTCAAGCACGTCCATTTACTGTTGACCATGACAATGAAGCCCTTCATATTGAATTGGCTGAGGCTGGTCAAGTTGAACTGGTTATTGCTTTTTCAGGAAAAATCACAGACAACATGACAGGGATTTACCCTTCTTATTACACAGTTGATGGTGTCAAGAAGGAAGTCTTGTCTACTCAGTTCGAGAGCCATTTTGCGCGTGAAGCTTTCCCATGTGTGGATGAGCCCGAAGCCAAAGCAACCTTTGACCTCGCTCTTCGTTTTGACCAAGCAGAAGGTGAATTGGCCTTGTCAAACATGCCAGAGACTGACGTTGAAAACCGCAAGAAAACAGGCATCTGGAAGTTTGAAACAACACCTCGCATGTCTTCTTACTTGTTAGCCTTTGTAGCAGGCGATTTGCAAGGGGTGACCGCTAAAACTAAAAACGGTACCCTCGTAGGTGTCTACTCAACCAAAGCTCACCCATTATCTAACCTTGATTTCTCACTAGATATTGCCGTTCGCTCAATCGAGTTTTACGAAGATTACTACGGAGTTAAATACCCAATCCCTCAATCTCTTCATATCGCCCTCCCTGACTTCTCAGCAGGTGCTATGGAAAACTGGGGTCTGGTGACCTACCGTGAAGTTTACTTGGTTGTGGATGAGAACTCAACCTTTGCTAGCCGTCAACAAGTTGCCCTAGTTGTAGCACATGAGTTGGCTCACCAATGGTTTGGTAACCTCGTGACTATGAAATGGTGGGATGACCTCTGGCTCAATGAAAGCTTCGCTAACATGATGGAATACGTCTGTGTCGATGCCATCGAACCAAGTTGGAATATCTTTGAAGACTTCCAAACAGGTGGTGTTCCAGCGGCACTTAAACGCGATGCGACTGATGGCGTTCAGTCTGTTCACGTTGAAGTCAAACACCCGGATGAAATCAATACTCTCTTTGACGGAGCTATCGTCTATGCCAAAGGAAGCCGTCTCATGCACATGCTTCGTCGTTGGCTCGGCGATGCTGATTTTGCTAAAGGTTTGCATGCCTACTTTGAAAAGCACCAATATGGAAATACCATTGGTCGTGACCTTTGGAATGCCCTTGGACAAGCGTCAGGCCGTGATGTCGCAGCCTTCATGGATTCTTGGTTGGAGCAACCTGGTTACCCAGTCCTTACTGTCAAAGTTGAAAATGATGTCTTGAAGATTTCACAAAAACAATTCTTTATCGGTGAGCACGAAGACAAGAACCGTCTCTGGGTTGTGCCACTCAACAGCAACTGGAAAGGTTTGCCAGATACACTCGAAACTGAAAGTATTGAAATCCCTGGCTACGCAGCTCTTCTTGCTGAAAATAAAGGAGCTCTTCGTCTCAACACTGAAAATACAGCCCACTACATTACCGACTATCAAGGAGACTTGTTAGATGCCGTTCTTGCTGATCTAGAGACACTTGATAACACAAGCAAACTGCAAATCGTTCAAGAACGTCGTTTGTTGGCTGAAGCAGGGCACATTTCTTATGCAGACTTGCTTCCAGTCCTTGATAAACTTGCTAAAGAAGAGTCTTACTTGGTAGTTTCAGCTGTTTCTCAAGTGATTTCTGCCCTTGAGCGCTTTATCGATGAAGGAACAGAAACTGAGAAAGCCTTTAATACACTCGTTGCTAAATTGGCTTGTCACAACTATGACCGTCTTGGTTTTGAAGCCAAAGATGGTGAATCAGATGAAGACGAATTGGTTCGTCAGTTGACCATTTCCATGATGATTCGGTCAAATGATGCAGAAGCTAGTCAAGTCGCTAGCCAAATCTTTGCAGCTCACAAGGATAATCTTGCAGGACTTCCAGCAGCAATCCGTGCTCAAGTTCTCATCAATGAAATGAAACACCATGAGACCAAGGACTTGGTCGCAACTTATCTGGACCTCTACACTCATGCGACGGATGCGGTCTTTAAACGTCAGTTGGCAGGAGCTCTTGCATACAGTACAGATGCTGACAATATCCAAACCTTGATTGGTTCATGGAAGGATAAATTTGTAGTGAAACCACAAGACCTTTCTTCATGGTACCTCCATTTCCTCGGACACCAAGCTACTCAAGAAACTGTTTGGGTATGGGCGCGTGAAAACTGGGATTGGATTAAGGCGGTTCTTGGTGGAGACATGAGCTTTGATAGCTTTGTTATCCTTCCTGCTCATGTGTTTAAGACAGAGCAACGCTTGGTAGAATACAAGGCCTTCTTTGAACCACAACTTTCTGACCTCGCTCTTAGTCGAAACATCCGTATGGGAATCAAGGATATTGCAGCGCGTGTTGACTTGATTAAGCGTGAGAAAGCGACAGTAGAAGCTGTTGTAGCCCAATATGCTAAAGCTTAATTCGTTCGAAATGTAAATAAAAAACTCAACTTTCTATCTTAAAAGAAGAGAGAGTTGAGTTTTTTTTAAGGCAATTTTGGTATAATAATCATAACAAGGAGGAGTTTCTGATGATAAAAATCTTATTAGTAGAGGATGACCTAGGCCTGTCGAACTCAGTATTTGACTTTTTAGATGATTTTGCAGATGTCATGCAGGTCTTTGATGGAGAAGAAGGTCTCTACGAAGCTGAAAGTGGCGTCTATGACTTGATTTTGCTTGACCTGATGTTGCCTGAAAAAAATGGCTTCCAAGTCTTGAAAGAGTTGCGCGAAAAAGGAATTACGACACCAGTCCTTATCATGACTGCTAAGGAAAGTTTGGATGACAAGGGACATGGTTTTGAGTTGGGAGCGGATGACTACCTCACCAAACCTTTCTATCTAGAAGAACTCAAAATGCGGATCCAAGCCCTTCTCAAACGTTCAGGTAAGTTTAACGAAAACACCTTGACCTATGGGGATATTGTCGTCAACCTTTCAACGAATGAAGTGAAGGTGGAAGATACTCCTGTGGAACTACTCGGAAAAGAGTTTGAGTTATTGGTTTACTTCCTTCAAAATCAAAATGTTATTCTTCCCAAGACGCAAATTTTTGACCGCCTATGGGGATTTGATAGCGATACGACGATTTCCGTTGTAGAAGTCTATGTCTCAAAAGTTCGTAAGAAACTGAAGGGTACAGCTTTTGCTGAAAATCTTCAAACATTGCGTAGTGTCGGGTATATTTTAAAAGATGTTCAATAAACTAAGAAAAACATGGTATGCAGATGATTTCAGCTATTTCATTCGAAACTTTGGAGTGTTCACTCTGATTTTCTCTGCTATGACCTTGATTATCCTCCAGGTCATGCACTCGAGTCTCTACACTTCTGTAGATGAAAAACTACAAGCCCTTAGCACTAGCCCTCAAGCTGTTATCCAATTAGCCCTTAATCGGGCAACTGAGGAAGTCAAGGATATTCAACCAGCAACAGCGGATGCCAGCAAGGCTGAAATCAAGCCCAATGTTAGCTCCAATACAGAAGTTTTGCTTTTTGACAAGGATTTTAACCAACTCTTACTGGGCAATCGCTTTTTAGGCTTGGACAAAATCAAGCTGGACAAGAAAGAGTTGAATCACATTCGGCAAATTCAAGTTGTCAATAGCTACGGTCAGGAAGAAACCTACCGGATGATCTTGATGGAAACCAATTCATCCACTGTTTCAAGTAATGTCAAATATGCGGCGGTTTTAATCAATACTAGCCAGCTTGAGCAAATCAGCCAAAACCACGAGCATTTAATTGTTGTAGTGATGGCTAGTTTCTGGCTTCTGTCTTTAATTGCCAGTGTTTACCTGGCACGTGTCAGTGTCAAACCTTTACTGGAAAGTATGCAAAAGCAGAAGTCCTTTGTTGAAAATGCGAGCCACGAACTGAGAACACCTTTGGCCGTTTTACAAAATCGTTTAGAGACTCTCTTTCGAAAACCAGAAGCGACGATTATGGAATCCAGCGAAAGCATTGCTTCTAGTCTTGAAGAAGTTCGCAACATGCGTTTCCTCACGACAAATCTTCTCAATCTTGCACGTCGAGATGATGGAATCAAACCTGAAATAGCAGAAGTTTCTCCGCAATTCTTTAAAACAACTTTTGCTAACTATGAGTTGATTGCTTCTGAAAATGATCGTGTTTTTGAATATGAAAATCGGATTTATCGTCCCTTCATGACCGATCAGTTGCTCCTAAAACAGCTCATGACTATCTTGTTTGATAATGCTATCAAGTATACTGAAGAAGATGGGAAAATTGAGTTTGTGGTCCATGCTACGGATCGCCACCTCTATCTATCAGTAACGGATAACGGAATTGGGATCTCAGCTGCCGATAAGAAGAAAATCTTTGACCGCTTTTATCGTGTAGACAAGGCGAGAACCCGTCAGAAAGGTGGGTTTGGTCTAGGACTATCTTTGGCCAAGCAGATCGTAGATGCCTTACGAGGAACGATTACCGTTAAAGATAACAAACCTAGAGGAACGATTTTTGAAGTTAAAATTGCTATCCAATCTCCTCCCAAACGTAAGAATAAATAAAAAGACAGTTTTAAAACTGTCTTTTTTGTTAACTAGAAAAGAGGTTGGTAGTGGTACCAACCTTTATTTTGAAATTTTTCGTTTAATAATCTTTCGTTGGAGTTGGAGGAGTGTCAAGCTTGCCCCCATAGCAGCAACAAATGATAAAGCTGTGTTCAATTTTAAGGCTAAAAAGATAAAACTAAAAAATACCATAAAAATACAAAAACAAGCAATATTTACAAAAAATAAAATCTCTTTTAAATTGGAGCTAACAGGTGCTTCCAGTGTATAGTCTTGATAAAGCGGAGTTTGATTCGATTCGGGAGTTTGTTCAAACTCATAAGCTTCTAATTTTCTTGCGGGCATGATTCTCTCCTTAACAGTACATAACTATTTTATCATTTTTTATGCAGAGAATTATTACAGAATTGTTACAAAACTACTAAAGTCTCTTATCATCTTCTAAGTCACTCTTCTTGACACCCACTGGGGAAAGTGATAGCATAGATGTTACACTTAAAACAGATGACCCGACCTTCTCTATTATAAATATACTGAGAAAGGAAAGGATAACTTATATAAATTGATAGCAAGCTGAGGCTTTTTCCTAAGATGATTTGTTAAGTTGCTACCTGGATACTTTTGAAGAGTATTGGTAGGAGTTGTTTTGAATGGATGGAAGGACAGAGATTCTGTCTATTGGACTGGGTGGCCTTCTTGCTACCTCTGGGGAAAGTTAAAGGAGATAAGCATGTATCTTGCTATCAAAGAAATAGTACGAAACAAACTTCGATATAGTTTGATTCTAACTACCATTTTTCTTATCGCTTTTATGGTCTTTTTTATGACCAGTCTAGCTCTTGGTCTTGTGCGAAACAACCGAGCCGCTATTGATAATTGGCAAGCGACGGGTGTCGTTTTATCCGACTACGCAAATGATAATTTGACAGCATCCTTTATTCCTGAAAAGGACTACAAGGATAAAAATTCTGAAGAGGCTGCTCTATTGGGCTATATGTTCGCTGTGACCAATCTAGTCAATGGTAGTGAAAAGGTCAATGTTTCCATTTTTGCTCAAGACTGGGACGCTTTTATCTCACCTAGTTTGACGGAGGGTCGTTATCCTGAAGGAGATGATGAGGTTGTCGTGGATCAGTCTTTTGAGAACTATGGGATTAAGCTAGGCGATGCCATTCAGCTCAATGGAAGCGATACAAGTTACAAGATCGTAGGCTTGACTCAAGGAAATAAATTTTTCACTGAGCCTGTTGTCTTTACGAGTCTGACGACTTATTGGACCTTACAAGGAACCTTGAAAGCCAATCGTTCTATCTCTGCCTTGGTATTGAAAAATGATATAGAAGTGGCTGGCGATGGACTGAAACAGATTTCCATCCCAAAAATGATATCGAAAATTCCTGGTTACACACCTCAGGTTAATGTATTTTCAGGAATGATTCTTGCTATGATTGTTATCACAGGCTTGATTGTGGGTATTTTTGTTTATATCATTACCATCCAAAAACTAGGACTTTATGGAATAATGCGAGCTCAGGGAATACAGATCAAAACCATTGTATGGTCTCTTTTCTGTCAAATCTTCCTCCTAGCTGGTATGGGGATTGCTTTAGCCTTGCTTGCTATTGGTGGAGTGATTTTAGTCTTACCAGCTACCTTCTTTTTCTATCCAAGTTGGATAGCCTACTCTGTCCTAAGCTTGGTAATTTCCTTGATGGCCCTTCTAGGTGGTGTCATTTCACTTCCACGCTTGCTAAAGGTGGACCCGATTACTGCGATTGCAGAGTGATAAGGAGAATAGTATGACAGCATTGATTGAAATGACTCAAGTGACAAAAACCTACGGGGAAGGAAAGATGAAAGTCGTTGCCCTGCATGAGACGAATTTTCAGCTAAATGCGGGAGAGTTCGTAGCTATTGTTGGGCCTTCTGGCTCTGGAAAGACGACCTTTCTAACAACTCTAGGACAACTTCAGGAAGCATCGAGTGGAAAGATTCTAGTCAAGGGGAAGGAAACAGGTAGTTTGACGGAGAAGGAGAAAACAGACCTCCGTTTTAGAGAGTTTGGTTTCATTCTCCAGGCTTCAAACCTAATTCCTTTTCTAACGGTCAAGGAACAGCTGGACTTGATAGACAGACTGGATAAGGGAAAAAATAGTAAAAGTGACCGAAAAGAGCTCTTTGAGTTGTTGGATTTGGAAAAAGTAAAAGATCATTATCCCAAGGCCCTATCGGGTGGCGAACGTCAGCGTGCGGCAATAGCTAGAGCGCTCTATAACAATCCAAGCATCGTGCTTGCAGATGAGCCAACGGCCAGTCTGGATACCCAGCGTGCCTACCAAGTAACGGAAATGTTGGCTACTATTGCCCACGAACAAGGTAGAGGAGTTGTTATGATTACTCATGATACACGTCTTCTTGATAAGGTTGACCGTATTTATGTTATGAATGATGGCCACCTAGTTGAAAAAACACAAGTATAAAAAAGAAAGTGGACGGTTCTGGTTACTGTTCACTTTTTGATTGCAAACTTCAAAAATGACTTTGACTTTTTATAAAACTCTTAGTATTCATAGCTGATTTTTGAGAATTGTGGTATAATTTTCCTTATGGAAAAGATTATCATTACAGCAACTGCTGAAAGTATTGAACAAGTTGAACAACTACTCGAAGCTGGCGTAGACCGTATCTATGTCGGTGAGAAAGATTTTGGCCTCCGTTTGCCAACGACCTTTAGTTATGAAGAGTTGCGAGAAATCGCTAAGCTCGTTCATGATGGGGGTAAGGAATTGATCGTTGCAGTCAACGCCCTCATGCACCAAGACATGATGGATCGTATTAAGCCCTTCTTAGACTTCTTGGAAGAAATCAAGACAGACTATATTACAGTAGGAGATGCGGGTGTCTTTTACGTAGTCAACCGTGATGGTTATTCCTTTAAGACCATCTATGATGCTTCAACTATGGTGACAAGCAGTCGCCAGATTAACTTCTGGGGACAAAAGGCTGGCGCATCTGAGGCTGTTTTGGCGCGTGAAATTCCATCAGCTGAACTTTTCAAAATGCCAGAGATTTTGGAAATTCCTGCTGAAGTTTTGGTTTATGGAGCTAGCGTCATCCATCATTCTAAGCGTCCGCTCTTACAAAACTACTATAACTTCACGCATATCGATGACGAAAAGACGCGTAAACGTGATCTCTTCTTGGCAGAACCAAGTGACCCAGAAAGCCATTATTCTATCTTTGAAGATAATCATGGTACCCATATCTTTGCCAACAATGACCTTGATTTGATGACCAAATTGACAGAATTGGTGGAGCATGGTTTTACTCACTGGAAACTTGAGGGACTTTACACCCCAGGTCAGAATTTTGTAGAAATTGCTAAACTTTTTATTCAAGCGCGTGGCTTGATCCAAGAGGGGAATTTCAGCCATGACCAAGCTTTCTTGTTAGATGAGGAAGTGCGCAAGTTACACCCTAAAAACCGTTTCCTCGACACAGGATTCTATGATTACGATCCAGATATGGTTAAATAGGACACCAAAACCCGAAATAAAAATGTTCGGGTTTTTCAAGTGTATGCATGAAATAAAAACGGATACATGTTATAATAAAAGTAGCTCTTTAATGGAGGTGTTTAAGTGGAGAATCTGAAAAAGATGGCAGGTATCAAGGCTGCTGAGTTTGTCAAGGATGGTATGGTAGTCGGTCTGGGAACTGGCTCTACTGCCTACTATTTCGTAGAAGAAATTGGTCGTCGGATGAAGGAAGAAGGTTTGCAGATTACTGCTGTAACGACTTCCAGTGTGACCAGTAAACAGGCTGAAGGTCTTAACATCCCGCTCAAGTCGATTGATCAAGTGGATTTTGTTGATGTGACGGTTGACGGGGCGGATGAAGTAGATAGCCAGTTTAACGGAATCAAAGGCGGTGGTGGTGCCCTTCTCATGGAGAAGGTTGTAGCGACACCATCGAAAGAATATATTTGGGTGGTGGATGAAAGCAAACTGGTAGAAAAACTAGGTGCTTTTAAATTGCCTGTAGAAGTGGTTCAGTATGGATCAGAACAGGTCTTTCGTCGGTTTGAGCGAGCTGGCTACAAACCAAGTTTTCGTGAAAAAGATGGTCAACGTTTTGTGACAGATATGCAGAACTTTATCATTGACCTAGCCTTGGATGTCATTGAAGATCCAATTGCCTTCGGGCAAGAATTGGATCATGTCGTTGGTGTCGTAGAGCATGGCTTGTTCAACCAAATGGTGGATAAGGTCATCGTAGCGGGACGAGATGGGGTTCAGATTTTAACTTCAACAAAAGCAAGATAACTAAAATAATAAGGAGATACACTATGTCAAAATTTAATCGTATTCACTTGGTAGTACTGGATTCTGTAGGAATCGGTGCGGCACCAGATGCCAATAACTTTGTCAATGCAGGGGTTCCAGACGGTGCTTCTGACACACTAGGACACATTTCCAAAACAGTTGGTTTGAATGTGCCAAACATGGCTAAAATCGGTCTAGGAAATATTCCTCGCGAAACACCTCTGAAGACTGTGCCATCTGAAAGCAACCCAACAGGTTATGTAACGAAATTGGAAGAAGTATCACTTGGTAAGGATACCATGACTGGACACTGGGAAATCATGGGACTCAACATTACGGAGCCTTTTGATACCTTCTGGAAAGGATTCCCAGAAGAAATTTTGACAAAAATCGAAGAATTCTCAGGACGCAAGGTCATTCGTGAAGCCAATAAACCATACTCAGGTACAGCTGTTATCGATGACTTTGGACCTCGTCAGATGGAAACTGGGGAGTTGATTATCTATACTTCAGCTGACCCTGTTTTACAAATTGCTGCCCACGAAGACATCATTCCTTTGGATGAATTGTACCGTATCTGTGAATACGCTCGTTCAATTACACTTGAACGTCCTGCCCTTCTAGGCCGTATCATTGCCCGTCCTTATGTGGGTGAGCCAGGTAACTTCACTCGTACGGCAAATCGTCGTGACTTGGCCGTTTCTCCGTTTGCCCCAACTGTTTTGGATAAATTGAATGAAGCTGGTATCGATACTTATGCTGTTGGTAAGATCAACGATATCTTTAACGGCGCGGGCATCAACCATGACATGGGCCACAACAAGTCAAACAGCCATGGAATTGATACATTATTGAAAACCATGGGACTTGCTGAGTTTGAAAAAGGATTCTCCTTCACAAACTTGGTTGACTTTGATGCCCTTTACGGCCACCGTCGCAATGCTCATGGTTACCGTGATTGCTTGCATGAGTTCGATGAACGCTTGCCTGAAATTATCGCAGCTATGAGAGAAAACGACCTTCTCTTGATTACAGCGGACCATGGAAATGACCCAACCTATGCTGGAACTGACCACACTCGTGAATATATCCCACTTTTAGCTTACAGCCCTGCCTTTAAAGGAAATGGTGTCATTCCAGTTGGACATTTTGCAGATATCTCAGCTACTGTTGCCGATAACTTTGGTGTTGAAACCGCCATGATTGGGGAAAGTTTCTTAGATAAATTGGTATAAGATGACGCGGTATGCTTTACTGGTTCGAGGCATTAATGTCGGAGGGAAAAATAAGGTCGTCATGGCGCAACTTCGTCAAGAATTGACAGAGTTGGGACTGGAAAAGGTTGAAACCTACATCAACAGTGGCAACATTTTCTTTACTTCGACAGCTCCCAAGGCCCAATTGGTTGAAAAGTTAGAGGCTTTCTTTGAAGTCCATTATCCATTTATTCAGAGCTTTTCTTTGCTGAGTCATGAAGAATATGAAGCAGAGCTGGAGAATCTGCCAGATTGGTGGACCAAAGACTTAGCTCGAAAAGATGTCCTCTTCTATACGGAGGGCTTGGATGTGGATCAAGTCATCGAGAAAGTGGACAGTTTGGTACTGGAAGATGAAGACGTTCATTTTGGAAAACTTGGTATTTTCTGGGGGAAATACTCCGAAGAATCATACTACGAAACAGCTTATCACAAGTACTTACTTAAGATGCCTTTCTATCGCAACATCACCATTCGCAATGCAAAAACCTTTGACAAAATCGGTCAAATGCTAAAAAAATAATGAAGGAGATACAGAATGACATTTTTAGATAAAATCAAGGAAACAGCTGCTTTTCTGAAAGATAAAGGAATCCAAGCACCTGAATTTGGTTTAATCCTTGGATCAGGTCTTGGAGAATTGGCAGAAGAAATCGAAAATCCCGTTGTAGTAGACTATGCAGACATTCCAAACTGGGGCCGTTCAACAGTAGTTGGTCACGCTGGTAAATTGGTATATGGAGAACTTGCAGGTCGCAAGGTCTTGGCTCTTCAAGGTCGTTTCCATTTCTACGAAGGAAATCCTCTTGAAGTCGTGACTTTCCCAGTTCGTGTGATGAAAGTCCTTGGCTGTGAAGGTGTCATTGTTACTAATGCTGCAGGAGGTATCGGCTACGGTCCTGGTACTTTGATGGCTATCTCAGACCATATCAACATGACGGGGCAAAATCCATTGATGGGTGAAAACTTGGATGACTTTGGTCCACGTTTCCCTGATATGTCTAAAGCCTACACACCAGAATACCGTGCTACTGCCCATGAAGTGGCTAAGAAACTTGGGATTAAGCTTGATGAAGGTGTCTATATCGGTGTAACTGGTCCAACTTATGAAACGCCTGCAGAAATTCGTGCTTATAAGGTACTGGGAGCAGATGCAGTTGGTATGTCTACTGTTCCTGAAGTGATTGTCGCAGCCCACTCTGGCTTGAAAGTTCTTGGTATCTCATGTATTACTAACCATGCTGCTGGTTTCCAAGAAGAACTCAACCACGAAGAGGTTGTGGAAGTAACAGAACGTGTCAAAGGTGATTTCAAAGGCTTGCTGAAAGCGATTCTTGTTGAATTGTAAGATTATGAAAGCACGACTCCAAAGACTGCCCTACGGATGGCGTTTGCTTTTTGCGACTCTCGCTTTGGGAGTAGGTACGGGTCTAGTAGGAATTGCCTGTCATTATCTGCTAGAAGGCGTGCAAATGTTGGCTTTTGGCCAAGAGCAATCTGATCTGCTCCAGCAATTTCAAGAAGCTGGAGGGCTTCGTAGATTTCTTGTCTTATGTGTGACAGGGATTTTGGCAGCAGGTTTCTGGTATTTTCTACAAGAGCGTTATAAAATTCTCTCTATTCGCAGGCAAATCGACCTGGTTGGAGATAGAGATCCAGCGCCCCTAGCCCACCTCCTTCATGCAACTATGCAGGTTGCGATTGTTGGAGCTGGCGCTTCGGTCGGAAAAGAAGGAGCCCCACGTGAGGTTGGGGCTCTTCTAGCTGGTCGTTTGGGGAAAGTCTTGTCCTTGACGATCAAAGAGCGAAGAGTTTTGATTGCTTGTGGAGCAGGAGCCGGTTTGGCTGCGGTTTATCAGGTTCCCTTTGCCAGTAGCTTGTTTGTCTTTGAGACATTAGGGTTGGCCTATCACTGGAAAAATATCTTACTGGTCTTGTCTAGTACTTATTTGGCGACTTGGGTTGCCCAGCCAATCGTTGGACATAGTGCTATATATCACATGTCGCCAGTTCATTGGTCAACCAGTAGTTTTATCCAGACTGTCATAGTGGCTCTATTGCTTACTCCTTTGGCACTGGCCTTTCGTTTTCTAGCCAATCGGGCTAGTCGCAAACGGCGGAAGGATTGGACCATTCTTTTGGCTCTGCCTGTAGCCTTTATGGTGTTCGCTGGCATTGTGATCTTTTACCCGATTTTTATGGGAAATGGACAGGTTCTAGCCCAAGCCCTCTTATCAGGCCAGCCACTTTCTAGTCTAGCCTTGACCTTGGCCGTAAAAGGGTTCCTGACCTATCTCCTCTTACGAAATGGGGCTTACGGAGGGACCTTGACACCGTCATTTGCCTTGGGGATTGGATCTGGCTACTTAGCGAGTTTGCTTTTGACAGTTGTTGGCATTCACCTAGATCCTGGTCTAGGAATGCTACTTGGAGCGACGGTCTTTTTAGGGACGACTTTACAAGCTCCCTTGACTGCCATTGCCCTAAGTCTTGGTTTTACAGGACAGAGCTGGGCCTTGGTTCTACCGCTGGCACTAGCTGCTGGTGTATCTTATGTGATTCAAAATAGATGGGAGAATAAACGATGAGGGTGCATTTTGTCTTGCACGAAACTTTTGAAGTACCGGGTGCTTATCTCAAGTGGGCGCAGGAGCGTGGTCATCAGGTGACGATGTCCAAGGTCTACGAGCGAGAAGCTCTACCTGACACAGTGGATGAGATCGATTTTTTGATTGTCATGGGAGGACCTCAATCACCAGATGAGGATCGCGCAACCTTCCCTTACTATGATCCGCAAGCTGAGATTAAACTTATTCAAAAAGCAATGAAGGCGGATTGCTACATCGTTGGTGTCTGTCTGGGTGCGCAGCTCCTGTCTGTTTCTTATGGTGCGGAGTATGAACACAGTCCAGAGCGGGAAATTGGAGTGTATCCTGTGGATCTAACGCCTGGAGGATTGGCGGATCCGCATGTCAGCTTGTTTGGCGCCAGCTTTGATTCTGGTCACTGGCATGGTGATATGCCGGGATTGACGGATGATGCCGTTGTCCTTGCGACCAGTCAAGGTTGTCCACGTCAGATTGTCCGTTTTTCTCCCAAGCACTATGCCTTCCAAGCCCACTTGGAATTCGATCCAGAAGCAGTCAATCTCTTGATTGCGTCTGACGGTGAGGCTGCTTTGGAGGAACAAAGTCAACAATTGCCATTTGTCGAAAAACCTGAAGCTATTCGTGCTTACGATTATCAAGAAATGAATGCAAAATTGTACGCATTTTTGGATTCATTAACAAACTAAATAAAAAAGAAAGGAAGAGTATATGTTCTAATTTGAACACGAGCGGAAAGCTTGGAAAATAGATAATCTTCCTAGATGCGGGGCATCTTCGTCAGATTCCTAATTTTCAATCGCTTTCTTCTCGCTCTTTGTGTCATAAATTATGTCTATCCATATTGCTGCTCAGCAGGGTGAAATTGCTGATAAAATTCTTCTTCCTGGGGATCCTCTTCGTGCGAAATTTATTGCGGAGAATTTCCTTGAAGATGTTGTTTGTTTTAACGAAGTGCGTAACATGTTTGGCTACACTGGTACTTACAAGGGTCACCGTGTATCTGTCATGGGAACTGGTATGGGAATGCCATCCATTTCTATTTATGCGCGTGAGCTGATTGTTGACTATGGTGTGAAAAAATTAATCCGTGTCGGAACTGCAGGTTCTTTGAATGAGGATGTTCATGTCCGTGAATTGGTTTTGGCGCAAGCAGCTGCAACCAACTCAAACATCATCCGCAATGACTGGCCACAGTACGATTTCCCACAAATCGCAAGTTTTGACTTGCTAGACAAGGCCTACCATATCGCCAAAGAACTTGGTATGACCACCCACGTTGGGAACGTTTTATCATCAGATGTCTTTTATTCAAACTACTTTGAAAAGAATATCGAGCTTGGTAAATGGGGAGTCAAGGCTGTGGAAATGGAAGCAGCAGCCCTTTACTACTTGGCTGCCCAACACCACGTCGATGCACTTGCTATCATGACCATTTCTGATAGCTTGGTCAATCCTGATGAAGACACTACTGCAGAAGAACGCCAAAATACCTTCACCGATATGATGAAGGTTGGTTTGGAAACCTTGATTGCAGAGTAAACATCGTATTACTTTGAGATTAGGTTATTTCTAAGATTGATTCAAATGCTTTAATCTCAAATACATAAGTAATGATAAAGGAAGAGTTGAAAATCAGATTGCTGGAGCTATTGGTTTTCAACTTTTTTAGAACCCAGCTTAAGGAGAAATGTGATGGATAAAATTGAACAATTACAAGACTTGATAGATCAAAGCCAACGGATTGTTTTCTTTGGAGGGGCAGGAGTGTCAACCGAGTCTAATATCCCAGATTTTCGTAGTTCAGATGGTGTTTATAGTCATCAGTTAGGCCGTCATTTTACGGCAGAGCAACTCGTTTCTCGAACCATGTTTGAGCGCTATCCAGAAGATTTTTTTGACTTCTATAAAAAATACCTGATTTATCCAGAAGCAAAGCCTAATGCTGCTCACACTTATCTGGCTACTTTGGAAAAGACAGGTAAGCTAAAGGCTGTTGTGACACAAAATATCGATAGTCTTCATGAAATGGCTGGCTCCCAAAAAGTCTTTAAATTGCATGGGAGTGCGGACCGGAATTACTGCCTAGGTTGTCAACATTTCTATGACTTAACTGCTTTTCTTGCCCTCGAGGGACCTGTTCCCCACTGCTTAGACTGTGGCAAGGTGGTCAAGCCTGACGTGACCTTGTACGAAGAATCACTTGACATGGATGTTTTTAGTCAAGCTGCACAAGCTATTCGGCAAGCAGACTTGCTGATTATTGGTGGGACTTCCTTGGTTGTTTATCCTGCAGCTAGCCTAGTAAACTATTTTTCTGGGACAAATCTGGTCCTTATCAATAAAACCAGTATTCCACAAGACAGCCAAGCTACATTGGTCATTGAAGGCAAGATTGGGGAAGTCTTTTCGAAATTGAGACAATAAAAGAATTTTAGAAGATAGCAACAAAACCTTGTTACTTGAAAGAGAAAACTATCTCATTTATTGACCACTATCTCGCTCTTTTAGAGTTATTAAAAACTGGCTGAGAAAATCAAAACACCTTCACCGATATGATGAAGGTTGGTTTGGAAACCTTGATTGCAGAGTAAATTTGTAATAGAAAATCCTGATCTCAAGTGAAATCAGGATTTTTTCATGGATGCGATTTTTTCTGGGTCTGGTGTAACGCGGAGAGTCTTTTGTCCAGTATAGGTTACAAAACCTGGTTTTCCACCAGTTGGTTTGTTGAGTTTTTTCACTTCAATCATATCCACTTGCACGAGATTTGACAAGCGCCCTTTGGAGAAGTAGGCAGCCAGTTCGGCCGCATCTGTCTTCACTTCGTCAGAAGGATTGAGATTGCCTGAGATGACGACGTGACTTCCTGGAATGTCCTTGGCGTGGAACCAAAGTTCTTCCTTGCGAGCCATTTTAAAGGTTAGCTCTTCATTTTGCAAGTTGTTTCGACCAACATAAATGATGGTCTTGCCATCGCTCGCCAGATACTGTTCTGGCTTTTTGCGCTTGTGAATTTTCTCTCGCTGTCTTCTACGGATAAAGCCTGTTTGGATTAATTCTTCACGGATTTCAGCGATTTCTTCCAGTCCAGCTTGGTTGAGAACGGTCTCCACGCTTTCTAGATAGAGAATGGTAGCCTTGGTTTCTTCGATCAACTCAGTAAGGTATTTGACAGCTTCTTTGAGTTTCTGGTAGCGTTTAAAATAGCGTTGAGCATTCTGGTTGGGAGTCAAGGCCTTATCCAGCGCAATGGTGATAGGCTGATTGGTGTAGTAGTTGTCCAAGGTAACCTGGTCTTGGTCATTAGGCACTTGGTGGAGGAAGGTTGTCAGCAATTCTCCTTTTTGACGAAATTCCTCAGCATTGTCTGTCGCCAGTAACTCTTTTTCTTGTTTTTTCAGCTTATGTCGATTTTTCTGAAGTTCATTTTCAACACGGCGAATCAGTTCACTGGCTTGTTGTTTGACACGGTCCCGTTCAGCCTTGTCCTTATAGTAGGTGTCCAGCAAGTCAGAAAGGCTGGCAAAAGTTTCTCCTACATGATTCGCAAAAGGAACTGGACTGAAGGAAGTCTCCGTTAGGTAAGGCTTGGTTTCTTGACCGAAAAAGTTACGGAAAGTAGATAGTTTATCACTGACCAAGAGCCTTTCCAATTCGTTTGCCGTATCACGACCTAAACCTTGAAAGAGACTTTGAAGATTTTTTGCTGTTAGTTCTTGGGTTTGCAGAATTTCAAAGAGCTTTTCATCCTTGACAGTAAAAGGATTGAGAGACTCGGTGCTTGGCGGAGCGATATAGGTCGATCCAGGAAGCAAGGTACGGTAGCTATTTTGTGAAAAGCCGACGTGTTTGATGACTTCGAGGATTTTATGGCTACTTTTATCCACGAGGAGAATATTGCTGTGTTTGCCCATAATCTCGATAATCAAGGTAGCCTGAATATGGTCCCCAATCTCGTTTTTATTGGAAACTGTAATTTCCACAATACGGTCATTTTCGACTTGCTCAATTGACTCAATCACGGCGCCTTGTAAATACTTTCTCAAAACCATGATAAAAGTAGAAGGTTGGGCTGGATTTTCAAAAGTCGTTTGGGTCAGCTGGATGCGCCCAAAAACGGGATGGGCAGAGAGGAGCAGGCGATGGCTTTGGCGATTGCTGCGGATTTGCAAGACCAACTCTTGTTCAAAAGGCTGATTGATTTTCTGAATGCGACCATTGACCAACTGACCTCGCAATTCCTCAACCATGTGGTGTAAAAAAAATCCGTCAAATGACATCGTTCTCTCCTTGTGATTGTATTCCATAGTATTATATCAAAAAGGTAGAATAAAATCATGGAAATGTGGTATAATAAAGCCAAGTAAAGAGAATCGAGAAGTACATGTATATTGAAATGGTAGATGAAACTGGTCAAGTTTCACAAGAAATCCTGCAACAAACCCAAGAAATTTTGGAATTTGCAGCCCAAAAAATAGGAAAAGAAGACAAGGAGATGGCAGTCACTTTTGTGACCAACGAGCGTAGCCACGAACTCAACCTCGAGTACCGTGATACGGATCGTCCGACAGATGTCATTAGCCTTGAGTATAAACCAGAGTTGGACATTGCCTTTGACGAAGAGGATTTGCTTGAAAATCCTGAATTGGCAGAAATGATGTCTGAGTTTGATGCCTACATTGGGGAGCTTTTTATCTCTATCGATAAAGCGCATGAGCAGGCTGAGGAATACGGCCACAGCTTTGAGCGTGAGATGGGTTTCTTGGCAGTACACGGCTTTTTACACATTAACGGCTATGATCACTACACTCCGGAAGAAGAAGCGGAGATGTTCGGTTTACAAGAAGAAATTTTGACAGCCTATGGACTCACAAGACAATAAACGAAAATGGAAAAATCGTGACCTGGTATCCAGTTTAGAATTTGCTTTGACAGGTATTTTTACCGCTATCAAGGACGAACGCAATATGCGCAAACATGCAGTGACGGCACTAGTAGTCGTCCTTGCAGGTTTTGTTTTTCAGGTGTCACGAATCGAATGGCTCTTTCTCCTAATGAGCATTTTCTTGGTAGTAGCCTTTGAAATTATTAATTCTGCTATTGAAAATGTAGTGGATTTAGCCAGTCACTATCACTTTTCTATGTTGGCAAAGAAAGCCAAGGACATGGCAGCAGGTGCCGTGCTAGTGGTTTCTCTTTTTGCTGCAGTGACAGGTGCACTTATCTTTCTCCCACGCATTTGGGATATACTATTTTAAACACTAAGAGGAAATTATGACATTTAAATCAGGCTTTGTAGCCATTTTAGGACGTCCCAATGTTGGGAAGTCAACTTTTTTAAATCATGTTATGGGGCAAAAGATTGCCATTATGAGTGACAAGGCGCAGACAACGCGCAATAAAATCATGGGGATTTACACCACGGATAAGGAGCAAATCGTCTTTATTGACACACCAGGAATTCACAAGCCTAAAACAGCCCTTGGCGATTTTATGGTGGAATCTGCCTACAGCACCCTTCGTGAAGTGGATACTGTTCTGTTTATGGTGCCAGCTGATGAGCCACGTGGTAAGGGCGACGACATGATTATCGAGCGTCTCAAGGCTGCCAAGGTTCCTGTGATTCTGGTGGTGAATAAGATTGACAAGGTCCATCCAGACCAACTTTTGGCTCAAATTGATGACTTCCGTAACCAGATGGACTTTAAGGAAATTGTTCCTATCTCAGCTCTTCAGGGAAATAACGTTTCTCGACTAATCGATATTTTGAGTGAAAATCTTGAGGAAGGTTTCCAGTATTTCCCAGCTGATCAAATCACAGATCATCCTGAGCGTTTCTTGGTTTCAGAAATGATTCGTGAGAAGGTTCTCCATTTGACACGTGAAGAGATCCCTCACTCAGTCGCAGTAGTGGTCGACTCTATGAAGCGTGATGAAGAGACAGACAAGGTCCATATCCGAGCAACCATCATGGTCGAGCGCGATAGCCAAAAAGGAATTATCATCGGAAAAGGTGGCGCTATGCTCAAGAAAATAGGGACCATGGCCCGTCGTGATATCGAACTCATGCTAGGGGACAAGGTTTTCCTAGAAACTTGGGTCAAGGTCAAGAAAAACTGGCGTGATAAAAAGCTAGATTTGGCTGACTTTGGCTATAATGAAAAAGAATACTAAGTAGAGGTGGGCTCATGCCTGCTTCTTGTTTTTACAGAAGGAGGACTTATGCCTGAACTACCTGAGGTTGAAACGGTTCGTCGTGGCTTAGAAAAATTGATTTTGGGAAAGAAGATTTCGAGTGTAGAGATTCGTTATTCCAAGATGATTAAGACAGATTTGGAAGAGTTTCAAAAGGAAATGCCTGGTCAGATTATCGAGTCAATGGGACGCCGTGGAAAATATTTGCTTTTTTACCTAACAGACAAGGTCTTGATTTCCCATCTGCGGATGGAGGGCAAGTATTTTTATTATCCAGACCAGGTTCCTGAACGCAAGCATGCCCATGTTTTGATTCGATTTGAAGATGGCGGCACTCTTGTATATGAGGATGTGCGCAAGTTTGGTACCATGGAACTATTGGCACCCGACCTTTTGGATGCCTACTTTGTATCTAAAAAACTAGGGCCTGAGCCAAGAGAGCAGGACTTTGATTTGCAGGTCTTTCAAGCTGCCCTAGCCAAGTCTAAAAAGCCTATCAAATCCCATCTACTAGACCAAACCCTGGTAGCTGGCCTTGGTAATATCTATGTGGATGAGGTCCTCTGGCGAGCGCAGGTCCATCCAGCTAGACCTTCCCAGACTTTGACGGCAGAAGAAGCGTCGGCCATCCATGACCAGACTATTGCTGTTTTGAGTCAGGCTGTTGAAAAAGGCGGCTCCACCATTCGGACCTATACCAATGCCTTTGGGGAAGACGGAACCATGCAGGACTTCCATCAGGTCTATGATAAGACTGGACAAGCATGTTCGCGCTGTGGGACAGTGATTGAGAAATTCCAGCTCGGTGGACGGGGAACTCATTTTTGTCCTCAGTGTCAAAGGAGGGGCTGATGGGAAAAATCATTGGAATTACAGGAGGAATTGCTTCTGGTAAGTCAACTGTGACAAATTTCCTAAGAGAACAAGGCTTTCAAGTGGTGGATGCTGACGCAGTCGTCCACCAGCTACAAAAACCTGGTGGTCGTCTTTATCAGCTCTTAGTTCAGCACTTTAGGCAGGAAATCATCCTTGAAAATGGAGAACTCAATCGCTCTCTCCTAGCTAGTCTCATCTTTTCAAATCCTGAAGAACGTGAATGGTCTAGGATAACTCAAGGAGAGATTATTCGTGAGGAATTGGCTGCACTGAGAGAACAGTTAGCCCAGACAGAAACGGTTTTTTTCATGGATATTCCCCTGCTTTTTGAACAGGACTACGCCAACTGGTTTGATGAAACATGGCTGGTCTATGTGGACCGTGATGTTCAGGTGGATCGTTTCATGAAACGAGATCATCTTTCTAAGGAAGTAGCTGAGTCCCGTTTGGCTGCCCAGTGGTCTTTAGAAGAAAAGAAAAAATTGGCGAGCCATATATTAGATAATAATGGCAGTCGCGATCAGCTTGTGGGTCAAGTAGTGAAGTTACTTGAAGGAGGCGATAGCTGTGCAAGAGATTAGTTGGAAAGAGAATCTTCGTGTCGCCTGGTTCGGTAGTTTTCTAACGGGAGCCAGTATTTCCTTGGTTGTCCCTTTCATGCCTATCTTTGTAGAGCAGTTGGGAATTGAAGGGGACCAAGTTGCTTTCTATGCTGGATTAGCTATCTCAGTTTCGGCTGTTTCAGCAGCTCTAGTTTCTCCTATCTGGGGTATTCTTGCTGACAAATATGGTCGAAAACCCATGATGATTCGAGCGGGTCTTGCCATGACCATTACCATGGGAGGTTTGGCCTTTGTTCCGAATATCTATTGGCTACTCTTTTTGCGCTTGCTCAATGGCGTATTTACTGGTTTTGTCCCCAATGCAACGGCCTTGATTGCCAGTCAGGTACCCAAAGATAAGTCTGGCTATGCTTTGGGGACTTTATCAACTGGAGTAGTAGCTGGAACCCTAACCGGCCCCTTTGTAGGTGGCTTGATTGCTGAAATTTTTGGCATTCGTAATGTCTTTTTATTGGTAGGTGCTTTCTTATTTTTAGCTGCAATCCTAACCATTTTCTTTATCAAGGAAGATTTTCAGCCAGTGGCTAAGGAGAAGGCTATCCCAACGAAAGAAGTATTTTCTTCTTTCAAGTATCCTAGGCTTTTAGTAAACCTATTTTTGACGAGCTTTGTCATTCAATTTTCAGCTCAATCAATTGGTCCCATTCTAGCTCTCTATGTGCGGGACTTAGGGCAGTCCGAAAATCTCCTCCTTGTATCAGGATTAATCGTATCCAGCATGGGATTTTCTAGCATGATAAGTGCTGGAGCTCTAGGAAAACTTGGCGATAAGGTAGGGAATCATAGATTGTTAGTCGCGGCGCAGATTTATTCCGTCATCATTTACCTTCTTTGTGCCCATGCAACCAGCCCCCTTCAACTTGGCTTGTATCGTTTTCTCTTTGGTTTGGGAACGGGAGCTCTCATACCGGGAGTCAATGCCCTTCTCAGCAAAATGACTCCAAAATCAGGTATTTCAAGGATTTTCGCCTTCAACCAAGTCTTTTTTTACCTTGGTGGAGTGATCGGACCTATGGCGGGATCCGCAGTTGTAGGATATTTGGGCTACCATGCTGTCTTTTATGCGACAGCAGCTTGTGTGGCTTTCAGTTGTTTATGTAACTTAGTGCAATTTAGATCGTTATTAAAAGTAAAGGAAATCTAGTGCGAGTAAAAATCAATCTCAAGTGCTCCTCTTGTGGCAGCATGAATTATCTAACCAGTAAGAACTCCAAAACTCATCCTGACAAGATTGAGGTTTTAAAGTATTGTCCCAAGGAAAGAAAAGTAACCCTACATCTTGAATCTAAGTAGATTTTATGGTAAAATAATAGGGATTTTAAGGAGTTTGATATGTATAACCTATTGTTAACCATTTTATTAGTATTATCTGTTGTGATTGTGATTGCGATTTTCATGCAACCAACTAAGAACCAATCCAGCAATGTATTTGATGCCAGCTCAGGTGATTTGTTTGAACGTAGTAAAGCGCGTGGTTTTGAAGCTGTGATGCAACGTTTGACAGGTATTTTAGTCTTTTTCTGGCTAGCCATTGCCTTAGCATTGACGGTATTATCAAGTAGATAAGAAATGGGCGAGACTAGGTCTTAGCCTATTTTTATTTTATGACACTTATAAAGTTATCAGTCAAAAAAATTATAAAAATCTAGAAAGAAAACATGAAAGATAAAATTAAAGAATATTTGCAAGAGAAGGGGCGAGTGACGGTAAATGACCTGGCTCAGGCTCTCGGAAAGGATAGGTCCAAGGATTTCCGTGAGTTGATTAAAACCCTGTCTCTGATGGAAAGAAAGCACCAGATTCGTTTTGAAGATGATGGCAGTTTATGTCTGGACCAAAAGAAGAAACATGAAATCACCCTCAAAGGGATTTTTCATGCCCATAAAAACGGCTTTGGCTTTGTCAGCCTAGAAGGCGAAGAGGACGATCTTTTTGTAGGAAAAAACGATGTTAACTATGCCATTGATGGTGATACCGTTGAGGTCGTGATTAAGAAAGTCGCTGACCGTAACAAGGGAACAGCTGCCGAAGCTAAAATTATTGATATCCTAGAGCATAGTCTGACAACCGTTGTTGGGCAAATCGTTCTGGATCAGGAAAAACCTAAGTATGCTGGTTACATTCGTTCAAAAAATCAGAAAATCAGCCAACCGATTTATGTGAAGAAACCGGCTATCAAGTTGGAAGGTACAGAGGTTCTCAAGGTTTTTATCGACAAATACCCAAGTAAGAAACATGATTTCTTTGTTGCTAGTGTGCTGGACGTGGTGGGACACTCGACTGATGCTGGAATTGACGTTCTTGAAGTCTTGGAATCCATGGATATTGTCTCAGAATTTCCAGAAGCTGTTCTTAAGGAAGCAGAAAGTGTACCAGAAACTCCGTCTCAAAAGGATATGGAAGGTCGTCTGGATCTGAGAGATGAAATCACCTTTACCATTGATGGTGCGGATGCCAAGGACTTGGACGATGCAGTACACATCAAGGCTTTGAAAAATGGCAATATCGAGCTCGGAGTTCACATCGCAGATGTTTCCTACTATGTGACCGAGGGTTCTGCCCTTGACAAGGAAGCTCTTAACCGCGCGACTTCTGTCTACGTGACAGACCGAGTGGTGCCAATGCTTCCAGAGCGTTTGTCAAATGGCATCTGCTCACTCAATCCTCAAGTTGACCGTTTGACCCAGTCTGCTATTATGGAAATTGATAAACATGGTCGTGTGGTTCATTACACCATTACACAAACAGTTATCAAGACGAGCTTCCGCATGACCTATAGTGCTGTTAATGATATCCTAGCTGGCGACGAGGAAAAGAGACAAGAGTTTAAGAAAATTGTTCCTAGTATCGAACTCATGGCCAAGCTTCATGAAACTCTAGAAAGCATGCGTGAGAAGCGTGGCGCCCTTAACTTTGATACCAGCGAAGCAAAGATTCTAGTGGATAAAAAAGGTAAGCCTGTGGATATCGTTCTTCGTCAGCGTGGTGTTGCTGAGCGGATGATTGAGTCCTTCATGTTGATTGCTAATGAAACGGTTGCCGAGCACTTTAGTAAACTGGACCTACCTTTCATTTATCGGATTCACGAGGAGCCCAAGGCTGAAAAAGTTCAGAAGTTTATTGATTATGCTTCGAGCTTTGGTTTGCGGATTTATGGGACTGCCAGTGAGATGAGCCAGGAGGCGCTTCAAGACATCATGCGTGCTGTTGAGGGAGAACCCTATGCGGATGTATTGTCCATGATGCTTCTCCGATCCATGCAACAAGCTCGCTATTCAGAGCACAATCACGGTCACTATGGTCTTGCTGCTGATTATTACACTCACTTTACCAGCCCTATTCGCCGTTATCCAGACCTCCTTGTCCATCGAATGATTCGGGACTATGGCCGTTCTAAAGAAATAGCAGAGCATTTTGAGCAAGTGATTCCAGAGATTGCGACCCAGTCTTCCAACCGTGAGCGTCGTGCCATCGAGGCGGAGCGTGAAGTCGAAGCCATGAAAAAGGCTGAGTACATGGAAGAATACGTGGGCGAAGAGTATGATGCGGTTGTATCCAGCATCGTCAAATTCGGTCTCTTTGTTGAATTGCCAAACACGGTTGAGGGCTTGATTCACATCACTAATTTGCCTGAATTTTATCATTTCAATGAGCGTGACTTGACACTCCGCGGAGAGAAATCGGGCATAACCTTCCGTGTAGGACAGCAGATTCGCATTCGGGTTGAAAGAGCCGATAAGATGACAGGTGAGATTGATTTCTCTTATATCCCAAGTGAGTTTGATGTCATCGAAAAAGGCTTGAAACAGTCTAATCGCAGTGACAGAGGTCGTGGTTCAAATCGTCGTTCGGACAAGAAGGAAGATAAGAGAAAATCAGGGCGCTCAAATGATAAGCACAAGCATTCACAAAAAGATAAGAAGAAAAAGGGAAAGAAACCTTTTTACAAAGAAGTAGCTAAGAAAGGAGCCAAGCATGGCAAAGGGCGAGGGAAAGGTCGTCGCACAAAATAAAAAAGCGCACCACGACTATACAATCGTAGATACGCTAGAGGCAGGAATGGTCCTGACCGGAACTGAAATCAAGAGCGTTCGAGCTGCTCGAATCAATCTCAAGGACGGCTTTGCCCAAGTAAAAAATGGGGAAGTCTGGCTGAGCAATGTTCATATCGCCCCTTACGAAGAGGGTAATATCTGGAACCAGGAACCTGAACGCCGTCGTAAACTCCTGCTCCATAAGAAGCAAATTCAAAAATTGGAACAAGAGACCAAAGGAACAGGAATGACCCTAGTTCCCCTCAAAGTCTATATCAAAGATGGCTACGCCAAGCTTCTTTTAGGACTTGCCAAAGGGAAACATGACTATGACAAACGCGAATCCATCAAGCGACGTGAACAAAACCGCGACATTGCGCGTGTGATGAAAGCTGTGAACCAGCGATAAGAAGAGGAATAATAATGGAAAAATTAATTGCCTATAAACGGATGCCCTTGTGGAATAAACAGACCATGCCAGAAGCTGTCCAGCAAAAGCACAATACTAAAGTCGGCACTTGGGGAAAAATTACTGTCTTGAAGGGGGCACTCAAGTTTATTGAGTTGACTGAAGATGGTGAGGTTCTAGCTGAGCACCTCTTTAAGGCAGGAGCAGACAATCCTATGGCGCAACCACAAGCTTGGCACCGAGTGGAGGCTGCCACTGATGATGTAGAATGGTACTTGGAATTTTATTGTAAACCTGAGGATTATTTCCCTAAGAAATACCAGACCAATCCAGTCCATTCGGAAGTCTTGGAGGCTATGCAAACGGTGAAACCAGGAAGAGCCTTGGATTTGGGCTGTGGTCAAGGCCGTAACTCTCTCTTTCTTGCACAGAATGGTTTTGATGTGACAGCTGTTGATCAAAATGAATTGTCCCTTGAAATCTTGCAAAGCATCGTAGAGCAAGAGGATCTAGACATGCCTGTAGGACTATACGATATCAATTCAGCTAGCATTGGGCAAGCCTATGATCTCATCGTATCGACAGTTGTTCTCATGTTCCTACAAGCGGACCGCATTCCAGCTATTATCCAAAATATGCAGGAGCACACCACGATCGGTGGCTATAACCTTATCGTCTGTGCCATGGATACGGAGGATTATCCTTGCTCAGTAAACTTCCCATTCACATTTAAAGAAGGGGAGTTAGCGGATTACTACAAGGATTGGGAATTGGTTAAGTACAATGAAAATCCAGGACATCTGCACCGTCGTGATGAAAATGGCAATCGTATTCAACTACGCTTTGCGACCATGCTAGCCAAAAAAATCAAATAAATCAAACCTATACCAGCGAATAGAAACCACTTTGCAAGGTTTCTATTCGTTTTTGTTTGCGTTGGTTGATTGGGGCGAGCAGGATTTTATGCTATACTAGAAGTAGGAAATCTGAGCAATTGGGCTGTATTGCTGATACTCTCAGCGCAAGAAAGTCTTCATGATGGAGGTGGTCGAATGACGAGTCTTTTGGTGGAATTGTATGATCGGCATGTATTGGAAAAGAATGTCTACCAAGCCTTTATCAGTGATTGTGACGAGATTCTTTTTCTATCTTTGACAAAAATAAGCAATGAAGAGAGACTCTCTCTCCGTCAGTTTATCATGGAAGAGGTGCCTCATATCCAACGAGTGACCTTTCGTCAGTTATCCTTAGAACAACTAGCAAACCAGTTAGATTATTGCTTGGCCGAGTATGACCAGGTTCTTCTTGATGTTTTTGGTGGGGATTCGCTACTAGCCCTATCTCTCTATCAATATGGCTTGGATAGGGACCTCCCCATCGTTGCCATGGATGTCGAGCGAGGAAAACAATACAAGTGGATAGCCGGTCAGTTAGAAAAAGAAGACTTGGACATTCCAACCCTGAGCATCCAGCAGTTGATAGCCTTGCGTGGTGGAAAAATGCTCAAATCCAAACGCCCTATCCACTCAGTTCAGCAAATTGCAGCCATCAAAAAGCTAGCCAGCTCAGCCATTTCCAATCCTGCCCACTGGTATCAAGTGACCCAATTTTTCTCTCTAGCTAAGACTAATGACCTTCATGCTGAGACCGAAAAGATACTGGAAAACAACGGCAAGTATTATCACTATCCAGAATCCCTTATCCCCTTACTAGTGGAAGCAGGAATGCTTTGTATTGAAAGCGAAGACAAGAAACGAGTAGCATACAGCTTTCCAAGTCAAGAAGCTCAAGTCTTTTGCCGCAACAAGGGGCATATTTTAGAGGTATATCTCTATCTCTTGGCGCTTGAATCTCAGCTGTTTGATGAGTGCATGATAGGCGGTGAGATTGATTGGAATGGCATCTTTCCAGAGGCGGACAATGTTCAAAATGAGATTGATGTCATTCTGAGAAAAGGACGCTCGATTACCTTTATCTCCTGCAAGATGACAGATTTATCAGTTGAAGCCATCAATGAGCTAGAAGTCTACGCCAATCATTTTGCTGGGGAAAGTTGCCTCAAGTTAATTGTCTGTACGGGAAAAATCAATCCTGTTTATGCCAATCGCTGTCAGGAATACGGGGTGCTGGTCATTAGAAGTGAGCAGATTCCCAATCTCATTCCCATGCTAAAAAAATATTCTAAGAGACAAAAAAGATAAGAAATAGTATCATGAAAGGCTGGATTCCAGTCTTTTTTATTTCTTTTTCGAATAAATGAGAAAAGGAGGTAGATCATGTTTGTAGCCAGAGATGCCAAGGGGGATTTGGTGAATGCCCTCGAAAAAGATGTGACAAAGCAGCTTTACACCTGCCCAGCCTGTGGGGGCGGACTACGATTACGCCAAGGACAGAGTATTCGAACGCATTTTGCCCATAAAAGGTTAAGAGATTGCATCTCTATTTTTGAAAATGAAAGTCCAGAACACTTGGGAAATAAAGAGGCCCTTTATCACTGGGCCAAGAAGGGCAATCAGGTCGCCTTAGAATATAGTCTGCCCGAGATCCAGCAGGTTGCGGATGTTCTCGTCAATGGGAAACTAGCACTGGAGGTTCAGTGCAGTCCCTTGTCTCAAAAGCTTTTAGGCGATAGAAGCCAAGGATACCGCAGTCAGGGCTATCAGGTTATCTGGCTACTGGGAGAAAAACTCTGGTTAAAAGAGCGATTAACACAACTGCAAAGGGGATTTCTCTATTTTAGTCAAAATATGGGTTTCTATGTTTGGGAACTAGATCTCAAAAAGCAAGTTTTGAGACTTAAATACCTTTTACATCAGGACCTACGTGGCAAACTTCATTTTCAGGTCAAAGAATTTCCCTATGGAAAAGGAAATCTCTTGGAAATCCTACGATTCCCTTATCAAAAACAAAAACTATCTCGTTTTGCAGTTGTGCAAGATTCCACTATCTGTCACTACATTCGCCAGCAGTTGTACTACCAAACGCCCTACTGGATGAAGAAGCAGGAGGAAGCTTATTATCAAGGAGATAATCTATTAAACCGTCAACTAGACGACTGGTATCCCCAGGTCAGACCGATAGAATCAGGAGATTTTTTGCAGATTGAAACGGATTTGGCTAGCTATTATAGAAATTTTCAGGCTTACTATCAAAAAAATCCGAAAAATAATCGCCAAAAGCTCTATCCACCAGCCTTTTATCACTTATATTTCTCAAAAAATGTGGTAAAATAGAAAGGATGGAGGAATCTTATGGTATTACAACGACATGAAATAAATGAAAAAGATACATGGGATCTTTCGACAATCTACCCAACAGACCAGGCTTGGGAAGAAGCCTTGAAAGATTTAACTGAAAAAGTACAAACAGCATCTCAGTATGAGGGACATCTCTTGGACAGCGCAGACAGTTTGCTTGAGATCACAGAATTCTCACTCGACTTGGAACGCCAAGTTGAAAAGCTTTATGTCTATGCGCATATGAAAAATGACCAGGACACGCGTGAGGCCAAGTATCAAGAGTACTATGCTAAGGCAATGACCCTATACAGTCAGTTAGAACAAGCCTTTTCATTCTATGAACCTGAGTTTATGGAGATTGGCGAAGAGCAGTATGCGGCCTTCCTAGAAGCTCAACCAAAACTCCAAGTTTACAAGCACTTTTTTGACAAACTCTTGCAAAAGAAAGACCATGTTCTTTCGCAACGTGAGGAAGAATTACTTGCTGGAGCAGGAGAAATCTTTGGCGCTGCTAGTGAAACCTTCGCTATTTTGGACAATGCGGATATTAGCTTCCCATACGTGCTTGATGACGAAGGCAAGGAAGTGCAACTCTCACATGGTACTTACATCCGTTTGATGGAGTCTAAAAACCGTGAAGTGCGCCGTGGTGCCTATGAAGCTCTCTATGCGACTTACGAGCAATTCCAACACACTTATGCTAAGACCTTGCAGACAAATGTTAAGGTGCAAAACTACCGTGCCAAAGTTCGCAACTATAAGAGTGCTCGCCATGCAGCCCTCGCAGCAAACTTTGTTCCAGAAAGTGTTTATGACAATCTAGTAGCAGCAGTTCGCAAGCACTTGCCACTCTTGCATCGATACCTTAACCTGCGTTCTAAAATCTTGGGGATTTCAGATCTCAAGATGTATGATGTCTACACACCACTCTCGTCAGTAGATTATAGCTTTACCTATCAAGAAGCCTTGAAAAAGGCAGAAGAAGCTTTGGCAGTTTTAGGTGACGACTACTTGAGCCGTGTTAAACGTGCCTTCAGTGAACGTTGGATTGATGTCTATGAAAACCAAGGCAAGCGTTCTGGTGCCTACTCTGGCGGTTCTTATGATACCAATGCCTTTATGCTCCTCAACTGGCAGGACAATCTAGATAATCTCTTTACCCTTGTCCATGAAACAGGTCACAGTATGCACTCGAGCTATACTCGAGAAACACAACCTTATGTTTACGGAGATTATTCTATCTTCTTGGCGGAAATTGCCTCAACGACCAACGAAAATATCTTGACAGAGAAATTGTTGGAAGAAGTGGAAGACGACGCAACTCGCTTTGCTATTCTCAATAACTTCTTGGACGGTTTCCGTGGAACAGTCTTCCGTCAAACTCAATTCGCTGAGTTTGAACATGCCATTCACCAAGCAGACCAAAATGGAGAAGTCTTGACAAGTGATTTCCTCAATAAACTCTACGCCGACTTGAACCAAGAGTACTATGGACTCAGCAAGGAAGACAATCCTCAAATCCAATATGAATGGGCACGCATTCCTCACTTCTACTATAACTACTATGTGTATCAGTATTCAACAGGTTTTGCAGCTGCTTCAGCCTTGGCTGAGAAGATTGTCCATGGTAGCCAAGAAGACCGTGACCGCTATATCGACTACCTTAAGGCAGGTAAGTCAGACTATCCACTCAATGTTATGAGAAAAGCGGGAGTTGATATGGAAAAAGAAGACTATCTTAACGATGCTTTTGCCGTCTTTGAACGCCGCTTGAACGAGTTTGAAGCCCTTGTTGAAAAATTGGGACTAGCTTAAGATGGTAGAGTCTTATAGTAAAAATGCCAATCACAATATGCGACGTCCCGTCGTCAAGGAAGACATCGTAGAACTCATGCGCCAGCGTCAAAAACAGGTGACAGGCTCCTTGAAAGAATTGGAGACCTTCGCTCGCAAGGAAAATATCCCAATCATTCCTCATGAAACGGTCGCTTACTTTCGATTTCTCATGGAAAGTCTGCAGCCTAAGAATATTTTAGAAATTGGGACAGCTATCGGTTTTTCAGCTCTTTTGATGGCGGAGCATGCGCCAGATGCTAAGATTACAACCATTGACCGCAATCCTGAGATGATAGGCTTTGCCAAGGAAAACTTTGCCCAGTTTGACAGTCGTAAGCAAATCACCCTCTTAGAGGGAGATGCCGTAGATGTTTTGTCTAGCCTGACAGAAACTTATGACTTTGTCTTTATGGATTCGGCTAAGTCCAAGTACATCGTCTTTCTACCTGAAATCCTCAAACGACTTGAAGTTGGTGGAGTGGTTGTCTTGGATGATATTTTTCAAGGAGGAGATGTTGCCAAGGACATCATGGAAGTCCGCCGTGGTCAACGAACCATTTATCGTGGTTTGCAAAGACTTTTCGACGCAACTTTGGACAATCCAGGTCTAACAGCAACTCTAGTTCCTCTTGGTGATGGCATTCTCATGCTACGAAAAAATGTAGCAGATGTACAGCTACCTGATGAAAAATGATTTTCAGAAAAATTTAAGAAATTATAGTAAAATAGATAAAGTAACACTTACCGTAAAAGGAGTAAACATGAAGAAAAAACTTATGGCAGGAGCCATCACACTTTTATCAGTAGCAGCACTTGCAGCTTGTTCAAACAGTTCTGAAGGAAAAGATTTGATCAGCATGAAGGGTGATGTGATTACAGAACATCAATTCTTTGAAGAAGTAAAGAATAATCCAACTGCGCAACAAGTCTTGCTAAATATGACCATCCAAAAAGTATTCGAACAACAATATGGATCAGAGGTAACGGATAAAGATGTGGATGACGCCGTTGCTGAAGAACAAAAGAAATACGGTGATAGCTACAACAGCGTACTTCAACGGGCAGGTATGACACCTGAGACTCGTAAAGCTCAAATCCGTACTAGCAAATTGGTTGAATTGGCGGTTAAGAAGGCCGCTGAGAGCGAATTGACAGACGAAGCCTACCAAAAGGCTTTCGAAGCGTACACACCAGATGTAACTGCTCAAATCATCCGTATGGACAATGAAGACAAGGCAAAAGAAGTGCTTGAAAAAGCGAAAGCAGAAGGTGCAGATTTTGCTCAGTTGGCGAAAGACAACTCTAACGACGACAAAACAAAAGAAAATGGTGGAGAAATCACTTTTGACTCTGCTTCAACAGAACTTCCAGAACAAGTCAAAAAAGCAGCCTTTGCCTTGGATGTGAACGGTGTTTCTGATGTGATTACGGCTACTGGAACACAAGCCTACAGCAATCAATTCTACATCGTTAAAGTAACGAAGAAGACAGAAAAATCTTCTAACTTAGAGGATTACAAAGAAAAATTGAAGACCATCATTTTGACTCAAAAACAAAATGATTCAGCCTTTGTTCAAGGAGTAATTGGTAAAGAATTACAAGCTGCTAATATCAAAGTCAAAGATCAAGCCTTCCAAAACATCTTCACTCAATACATTGGTGGTGGTGACTCAAGCTCAAGCAGCAGCTCTTCATCTAACTAAGAAAGAAAAAAACAAATCTCAAAAGAGATTTGTTTTTTTATACCTGATACTAGAAAATAAGTAAAATTCGAAGGATTAAAGGATAATAGTTTTTTTCTTTCTGAAAAAGTGGTATAATAACAATCAAAACTAGAAAATAAAACGGAATTAGGGACAACCACCTCTGTTCCTATTAGAGTGGTGAAATATGAAAATTAGTAAAAGGCACCTACTAAACTATTCCATTTTGATTCCTTATTTTCTTCTGTCGATTTTGGGATTGATTGTAGTTTACTCGACAACGAGTGCAACCCTAATTGAAGAAGGAAAAAGCGCTTTTCAATTGGTACGTAACCAGGGGATTTTCTGGGTAGCTAGTTTGGTTTTGATTGCCTTAATCTATAAATTAAAATTAGGTTTCCTGAGAAATGGACGTCTCATTTTTATCGTGATGATTGTGGAGATAGTTCTTTTAGCCCTAGCGCGTCTGGTCGGAACACCTGTCAATGGAGCATACGGATGGATTTCTGTAGGACCTGTAACGATTCAGCCGGCTGAATACCTTAAGATTATCATCATCTGGTACTTGGCACATCGTTTTTCAAAACAGCAAGATGAGATTGCGGTTTATGATTTCCAGGTGTTGACCCAAAATCAATGGCTACCTCGAGCTTTTAACGATTGGCGTTTTGTTCTGCTGGTTCTGATTGGTAGCTTGGGGATTTTCCCCGACTTGGGAAATGCGACCATCTTGATCTTGGTGGCGCTCATTATGTACACTGTTAGTGGAATCGCCTATCGTTGGTTCTCGACTATTCTAGCTCTCTTGGCAGGGAGTTCAATTTTATTCTTATCTGTCATTCGTCTCGTTGGGGTTGAAAAATTTTCTCAGATACCGGTATTTGGTTACGTTGCTAAACGTTTTAGTGCCTTCTTTAATCCCTTTAATGACTTGGCGGGTGCAGGACACCAGCTTGCAAATTCCTACTATGCCATGGTTAATGGAGGCTGGTTCGGACTGGGATTAGGAAATTCTATCGAGAAACGTGGCTATCTGCCAGAAGCCCATACGGATTTCGTGTTTTCGATTGTTATCGAAGAGTTTGGATTCGTAGGAGCGAGTATGATTTTGGCTTTACTCTTCTTCTTAATTTTGCGAATCATCTTGGTTGGTATTCGAGCTAAGGATCCCTTTAACTCCATGGTTGCTATCGGTGTCGGAGGGATGATTCTTGTTCAGGTCTTTGTCAATATCGGTGGGATTTCTGGTTTGATTCCTTCTACAGGGGTAACCTTCCCCTTCCTTTCACAAGGTGGGAACAGTCTCCTGGTATTATCCGTGGCCATTGCCCTTGTATTAAATATCGATGCCAGCGAGAAACGTGCTAAACTCATTAGAGAATACGAATCTCAAACTGTTGAAGGTCTGTAAGGATTGTATGGAAAGGAAAAATATATGTCTCTTCAGAAATTAGAAAACTATAGTAATAAAGCCGTCATACAAGAAGAAGTCTTGATTTTGACTGAGCTGCTAGAAGATATCACAAAAAATATGCTAGCGCCAGAGACCTTTGAGAAAATCATGCAGTTGAAGGAATTATCAACAAATGAAAACTATCAAGGGCTCAATGAACTGGTGACTAGCCTTTCCAATGAAGAAATGATTTACATTTCTCGTTATTTCTCTATCCTTCCACTCTTGATTAATATATCTGAGGATGTGGACTTAGCCTATAAAATTAACCACCAGAACAATGTGGACCAAGACTATCTAGGGAAATTGTCTACAACCATAAAGATGGTAGCTGAAAAAGAAAATGCAGCTGAAATTTTAGAAAAGTTAAATGTCGTTCCTGTCTTGACCGCCCATCCAACGCAAGTACAACGCAAGAGTATGCTGGACTTGACCAACCATATCCATACGCTCTTGCGCAAGTACCGTGATGTCAAACTAGGCTTGATTAATAAAGAAAAATGGAACATGGATCTCCGTCGTTACATTGAAATTATCATGCAAACAGACATGATTCGTGAGAAGAAGTTGAAAGTAACTAACGAAATCACCAACGTGATGGAGTACTATCAAAGTTCATTCCTGAATGCTGTTCCGCGTTTGACGGCTGAATATAAGAAACTAGCTAAAGAACAAGGAATTGAGCTCCAACATCCAAAACCAATTACTATGGGGATGTGGATTGGAGGAGACCGCGATGGAAATCCTTTCGTAACAGCGGAAACCCTCAACAAATCAGCCTTGACTCAGTGCGAAGTCATCATGAACTACTACGATGAAAAGATTTATAATCTTTATCGTGAATTTTCGCTTTCAACCAGTATCGTGAATGTCAGTGATAAGGTCCGCAAGATGGCGCTTAAGTCACAAGATAACTCCATTTATCGCGAAAAAGAACTCTATCGTCGTGCCCTTTTTGATATCCAAGCTAAGATGCAGGCAACTAAGGCTTATTTAATTGAAGACAAGGATCTTCAGCCTAGATATGCTACTGCAGATGAATTCTATCAAGATTTGTTGGCCATTCGTGATTCTCTCCTTGAGAACAAGGGGGAATACCTGATCTCAGGAGAATTCGTCGAGTTAATGCAAGCCGTTGAAATCTTTGGCTTCTACCTTGCTTCTATCGACATGCGCCAAGACTCTAGCGTCCATGAAGCCTGTGTGGCTGAATTGTTAGCATCTGCTGGCATCAACGACCACTATAGCGATCTCTCTGAAGACGAAAAATGCGCTCTCCTCCTAAAAGAGTTGGAAGAAGATCCTCGTATCCTATCAGCAACTCATGCTGAAAAGTCAGAACTGCTTGAGAAGGAATTGTCTATCTTCAAAACTGCTCGCAAGTTGAAGGATAAACTGGGTGAAAATGTCATTCGCCAAACCATCATCTCTCACGCGACAAGTGTATCTGATATGCTAGAGCTAGCCATCATGCTCAAGGAAGTGGGCTTGGTTGATGCTCAAAAAGCGCGCGTTCAGATTGTTCCCCTCTTTGAAACGATTGAGGACTTGGATCACTCGGAAGAAACCATGAGAAGATATTTCTCTCTTCCATTGGCTAAAAAATGGATTGCTTCAAAAGATAACTATCAGGAAATCATGCTCGGTTACTCTGACAGTAACAAGGATGGTGGTTACTTGTCCTCTTGTTGGACCCTTTACAAGGCACAACAACAACTGACTGCTATCGGGGATGAATTTGGCGTTAAGGTCACTTTCTTCCATGGTCGTGGGGGTACTGTCGGTCGTGGTGGTGGACCAACCTATGAAGCCATTACATCTCAACCGCTCAAGTCTATCAAGGACCGTATCCGTTTGACTGAGCAAGGAGAAGTGATCGGAAACAAATACGGAAACAAAGACGCTGCTTATTACAACCTTGAAATGTTGGTTTCAGCAGCCATTAACCGTATGATTACCAAGAAGAAGAGCGATACCAACACGTCAAATCGTTATGAAGCTGTTATGGATCAAGTGGTGGACCGTAGCTACGATATCTACCGTGATTTGGTCTTTGGAAATGAACATTTCTATGACTATTTCTTCGAGTCAAGCCCAATCAAGGCTATTTCAAGCTTTAATATCGGTTCGCGTCCAGCAGCTCGTAAGACCATTACAGAAATCGGTGGCCTACGTGCCATCCCTTGGGTCTTTTCATGGTCACAAAGTCGTGTCATGTTCCCTGGATGGTACGGAGTGGGATCAAGCTTTAAAGAGTTTATTGATCAAGATCCAAAGAATATTGAGTTTCTTCGTGACATGTACCAAAACTGGCCTTTCTTCCAATCTTTACTTTCCAATGTAGACATGGTTTTGTCCAAGTCTAACATGAACATTGCTTTTGAATATGCCAAGCTCTGTGAAGATGAAGAAGTGCAAGCTATCTACTACACTATTTTAGATGAATGGCAGTTGACTAAGGACGTTATTTTAGCTATCGAAGGTTATGACGAACTCTTGGCAGAAAACTCTTACCTAAAAGACAGCCTAAACTATCGTATGCCTTACTTTAATATCCTTAACTACATCCAGTTGGAGTTGATCAAACGTCAACGTCGCGGCGAATTGTCAGCTGACGAAGAAAAACTAATCCATACAACTATTAACGGAATTGCGACCGGTTTGCGTAATTCAGGCTGATATTCTACAAACTTCCTCTTTTTACTAGGGGAAGTTTTTGAATTGTTTAAAAAATTCTAAAAATAATCTTGACAAGTAGTTGAAAAATGGTATAATTTAAACATTCAGAAAGTAATCATGCTCATTTTTAAGAGAGTCTGTGGTTGGTGGAAGCAGATAGATGAAAGTGATGAAATTGGGCTGAATCTTATTAAGAATTTGAAATCATAAAAATTCGGTGAGCACACCTTACAGTGCAACTCGTTATTGCGAGAAAGAGCGATAGGGATATTCCCTATAATTGAGGTGGTACCGCGCATCGACGTCCTCACACAAGTTTTTTGTGTGAGGATTTTTTTATGGGAGGAAAGATTATGAAATTTAAACGATGGCGTCGCTTGTTTTGAGTGAAAAGAGTATTATACAAGTGATTTAAAAGGAGAAAGAATATGAAAAATAAACGTTTAATTGGAATCATCGCTGGATTAGCAGTATTGGTGGTGGCTAGTTTGATTTATTCATCAATGAACAAGCCAGCAGCTAAGGAAGAGCAAAAGGTTGCTAAGGTTGGGGTCCTTCAATTTGTTAGTCACCCATCTTTGGACTTGATTTACCAAGGGATTCGAGATGGACTAGCTGAAGAAGGATATAAGGACGACCAGGTAAAAATTGACTTTATGAACTCTGAAGGTGATCAGAGCAAGGTTGCAACCATGAGTAAACAATTGGTAGCAAATGGAAACGATGTAGTTGTTGGGATTGCGACACCAGCTGCTCAAGGACTCGCTAGTGCTACAAAAGACCTACCTGTTATCATGGCTGCTATTACAGACCCAATCGGTGCTAACTTGGTCAAAGATTTGAAAAAACCAGGTGGCAACATCACAGGGGTATCAGACCACAACCCCGCTGAACAGCAAGTGGAATTGATTAAAACTTTGACACCAAATGTCAAAACAATCGGCGCTCTTTACTCAAGTAGCGAAGATAACTCAAAAACACAGGTAGAAGAATTCAAGGCTTATGCTGAAAAAGCAGGTTTGACAGTCGAAACATTTGCTGTTCCATCAACAAATGAAATTGCTTCAACAGTCAATGTTATGACAAGCAAGGTCGATGCGATTTGGGTTCCAATTGACAACACCATCGCATCCGCATTTTCAACAGTTGTTTCAAGTAACCAAACAGCTAAAAAGCCAATCTACCCAAGTGCCACTGCCATGGTAGAAGCAGGTGGATTAGCATCTGTAGTAGTTGACCAACACGATCTTGGTGTGGCTACTGGTAAGATGATTGCTAAAGTTTTGAAAGGTGAAAAACCAGCTGATACGCCAGTCAATGTCTTTTCAACTGGTAAGTCAGTGATTAACAAAAAACTAGCGCAGGAACTTGGTATCACCATTCCTGAGTCCGTTCTAAAAGAAGCAGGACAAGTGATTGAATAAAGATAAAGGAGGAGTTGGGGACATCTCCTCCCATTTTTACTAAAGAAAGAAATGAGTGAAAGATTATGATAGTATCCATTATTTCTCAGGGGATGGTCTGGGCGATTCTAGGTTTGGGAATCTTTATGACTTTCCGAATTTTGAATTTTCCAGATATGACTACTGAAGGTTCTTTTCCTCTTGGGGGAGCAGTAGTTGTAACCTTGATAACGCAGGGAGTCAATCCATTTTTAGCGACCTTAGCTGCAGTAGGAGCGGGCTGTCTAGCTGGAATGGCGACGGGACTCTTATATACTAAAGGGAACATTCCAACCCTTTTATCAGGAATTTTAGTAATGACTTCTTGCCATTCCATCATGCTCATGATTATGGGACGTGCCAATCTGGGGCTTCTTGGAACCAAGCAAATTCAGGATGTCTTGCCTTTTGATTCAGACCTTAACCAACTCCTGACCGGATTAATCTTTGTAGCTCTTGTTATTGGCCTTATGCTCTTTTTCCTTGATACCAAACTAGGTCAAGCCTACATCGCCACAGGTGACAATCCTGATATGGCTCGTAGCTTTGGTATCAATACGGGACGAATGGAACTCATGGGCTTGGTTCTCTCAAATGGGATTATCGCGCTTGCAGGAGCCTTAATTGCTCAACAAGAAGGATATGCAGATGTTTCTCGAGGAATCGGTGTGATTGTCGTAGGGCTTGCTAGCTTGATTATTGGTGAGGTTTTGTTCAAGAGTTTAACCTTGGCAGAGCGACTCATGACCATCGTTGTTGGGTCTATTGCTTATCAATTCCTCGTTTGGGGAGTGATTGCTCTTGGATTTAATACAAGTTATCTTCGTTTGTACAGCGCCTTGATTTTGGCGGTTTGCCTTATGATTCCAACCTTCAAAAGCAAATACCTGAAAGGAGTCAAGTTTAGCAAATGACAGCAATTGTAGAATTAAAAAATGCTACCAAAGTCATCACGAATGGCTTTGATGAGGAAAAAATCATTCTGAATGATGTTTCTCTTGAAATTTTCGAACATGATTTCATTACTATTCTAGGTGGAAATGGAGCAGGGAAGTCAACGCTTTTTAACACTATTGCAGGTACCTTACCTTTAACAAGTGGAAGTATTCGTATCATGGGCGAGGACGTGACGCATTTTTCACCTGAAAAGCGGGCTAAGTATTTGTCTCGTGTCTTTCAGGATCCTAAGATGGGTACGGCTCCCCGTATGACAGTGGCGGAAAATCTCTTAATTGCCAAGTTTCGTGGTGAGAAGAGAGGACTCTTTCCTAGAAGGCTATCAAGTCATAGAAAAGAATTTCAGGCTACCATTGAAAAAGTGGGGAATGGCCTTGAAAAGCACCTAGATACTCCGATTGAGTTTCTATCAGGTGGACAACGTCAGGCCTTGAGTCTCTTGATGGCAACCTTGAAGCGACCAGAGTTGCTCTTGTTGGATGAACACACAGCAGCTCTTGACCCAAAAACAAGTGTGGCCTTGATGGAATTAACAGATGACTTTGTCAGCAAGGATCATCTGACAGCCTTGATGATTACTCACCATATGGAAGATGCACTGAAGTATGGAAATCGTCTGATAGTCATGAAAGAAGGTCGAATCATCCAAGACCTCAATAAAGAAGAAAAAGCTAAGATGAAAATTTCAGACTACTATCAACTGTTTGAATAGGAGACGGCAGGAACTTCCTGAGACTATATAAAATCAAAACTTAGAAACACGCAGATGTTTCTAGTTTTTTTAGTGACATAATTAGATCGATTGGTGCACTTGTCCAAGTTGCTTCATTTTATAGTATAATAAGTATTAGCATGGAGTATAAATACAAGATTATTCCTAGCCTTTTAAGAAAATATCAAAATCAAGGATATCTAGGATAATAATAAGTCATTCACAGTGAAAAAATTAAATAAAACATATTGTTTATGGAGGTAAAAAATGACTTACACACAAGAAGATTTTCAGGAATGGATTTTCCAGATTGAATTTAAAATGGATTATTTTACTAAGGATTTTGCCCAAGAGCAAAATTTAATCTTGGACTATAGCATGCAGTCCTTGGATGATTTGGAGGCTTGGATTTTGGCTCATTACGAAAATCACCATGTCTTGATAGAGGATAAAAAACTCTTGGATTATTTAACAGTCTATATCGGAGAAACCTTCCGCAAGCACTTAGGTGGCAAGTGGTTCATTGACCTAAAGAATAAAAAGAATGCTTATTATTCCATGCCTGTGTTGGTTGATCCTTCCTATCGAGGAGAAGTATATATAGCACCCATGACTTTTGCAACGGCTTGTATCAGCAGAAAAGATGGACAATATATTAGCAGAATACTGAAAAATAATCTTCAAGAACAAGTAAAATAAAAGTAACTTATGAGCAATCTTACAAGAAAATAAAAGGATAAGTTGGAGGAGTTAAGGAGAAGATTCCCGATAACATGATAACAGTGAGTTTTTATGAAATATAAGTAGGGAAAGCGTATGAAATGGTTTACTTTTTTTCAGAAATAAGCTATACTAGTTAACGTAAAACTATGATAACATGGAGGTATTGTGTATGGTTGACAAGCAAGTTATTGAAGAAATCAAAAACAATACCAACATTGTGGAAGTCATAGGCGACGTGATTTCTTTACAAAAGGCTGGACGGAACTATTTAGGGCTCTGTCCTTTTCATGGTGAGAAGACCCCCTCTTTCAACGTTGTGGAAGACAAGCAGTTTTATCATTGCTTCGGCTGTGGTCGTTCAGGAGATGTTTTTAAGTTCATCGAAGAATACCAAGGTGTGTCCTTTATGGAAGCCGTTCAGCTCTTAGGGGAGCGCGTCGGTATTCAACTAGCCATGCCTGTCCAGTCTCGTCCTCAACAAGCTTCTCCCCATCAAGCTTTATATGATATGCATGAAGAAGCTGCCCGTTTTTACCATGCAATCCTCATGACGACCAAGATGGGAGAAGAAGCAAGGACTTATCTCTACAAACGCGGATTGACAGACGATGTTCTGAAGCACTTCCAGATTGGACTGGCTCCAGCAGAGAGAACCTATCTCTACCAACGTTTATCTGACAAGTTTGAGGAAAAGGATTTATTGGATTCGGGCTTGTTTTATCTGTCAGATGGTAATCAGTTTTATGATACTTTTTTTGGACGGATCATCTTTCCTTTGACCAATGACAAGGGGCAGGTTATTGCATTTTCAGGTCGTATCTGGCAAGAAACGGATAGTCAGACTGCCAAATATAAAAATAGTCGCTCGACTGCAATTTTTAATAAGAGTTATGAATTGTATCATTTGGACAGGGCTAAAAAGGGAACAGGTAAGGCTACAGAGCTCTACCTGATGGAAGGCTTCATGGATGTTATCGCAGCCTACCGTGCTGGCATAGAAAATGCTGTGGCTTCCATGGGAACAGCCCTGAGCAAGGAACATGTTGATCACCTCAAACGCTTCACCAAAAAGATAGTTCTTAGTTATGATGGTGATAAGGCAGGACAGGCAGCAACAGCCAAGGCATTAGAGGAGTTAAAAGACTTTTCAGTGGAGGTTGTTCGAGTACCTGATGCCATGGACCCAGATGAGTATTTACAAAAGAATTCTGCTGAAGACCTAGCTTACCTCTTAACAAAGACTCGTATCAGTCCCATAGAGTTCTATATTCACCAGCTCAAGCCTGAAAATAGTGATAACTTACAGGCGCAAATAGAGTTCATTGAAAAGATTGCTCCCCTAATTGCCAGAGAAAAATCTATCACCGCCCAGAATTCCTATATCCACATTCTGGCGGATAACCTACCTTCCTTTGATTACCAACAGGTGGAGCAGATAGTAAATGAAAGTCGCATTGTTCAGAGGCAGGAAAGAGTCAAAGAGGAGCAACCTCCAGCAGCGATTAGTTTACCTGTAACGCGGCAACTGACAGCAGTCATGAGAGCAGAGGCTCATCTCCTCTATAGGATGGCTGAGAATCCAGTTGTTCTAAATGACTACCGATTAAGAGAAGATTTTTTCTTTGATACCCCAGAATTTCAAATTCTTTACGAATTATTAAGTGCAGAGGGAGAAATCGGATCAGAGGAACTGTCTCATCAGACTCCTGAGGTTGAAAATGCCTGGTACCATGTGCTTAGCTTGGATTTGCCAGCTGAGATGTTGCCTCAAGAGCTAGCGGAAGTCGAAGCGACTCGAAACCGTGCCCTCCTCAGCAAGGACAACTTAAGAATTAAAAAGAAAGTGCAGGAAGCTAGTCATGTAGGAGATACAGACACAGCCTTGGAAGAATTGCAACGATTGATTTCCCAAAAGAGAAGAATGGAGTAATAATGGCAACAAAACAAAAAGAAGTAACCACATTTGATGTGCAAGTAGCAGACTTTATCCGTAACCACAAAAAAACAGGAACAGCAACAGATGACGAAATCAATTCAAGTCTGGTTATTCCTTTCACCCTCGATGCAGACGGCATTGAAGACCTTTTGCAACGGATTCAGGATGCTGGAATTTCTATCACAGATAATGAAGGAAATCCAAGTGCGCGTGTGCTTAGTGCAGAAGAAGAACCAGAACTCAGTGATGAGGACTTGATTGGCTCAACTTCTGCCAAGGTTAATGACCCAGTCCGTATGTATTTGAAGGAAATCGGGGTCGTTCCTCTCTTGACCAACGAAGAGGAAAAAGAATTGGCCCTAGCAGTTGAGGCTGGTGATATCGAAGCCAAACAACGTCTTGCAGAAGCCAACCTTCGTTTGGTGGTTTCTATTGCTAAGCGCTACGTAGGGCGTGGCATGCAGTTTCTTGACTTGATCCAAGAAGGCAACATGGGTTTGATGAAGGCCGTTGACAAGTTTGACTATTCAAAAGGATTCAAGTTTTCAACTTACGCAACTTGGTGGATTCGTCAGGCGATTACCCGTGCCATCGCTGACCAGGCCCGTACTATTCGTATCCCTGTCCACATGGTAGAAACCATTAACAAGCTTGTCCGTGAACAACGTAATCTCCTTCAAGAATTGGGGCAAGATCCAACTCCTGAACAAATCGCTGAGCGTATGGATATGACACCTGACAAGGTCCGTGAAATCCTAAAAATCGCTCAAGAACCAGTATCACTTGAAACACCGATTGGTGAAGAAGACGATAGCCATCTTGGGGACTTTATCGAAGACGAAGTGATTGAAAATCCAGTAGACTACACAACTCGTATCGTTTTGCGTGAGCAGTTGGATGAAGTCTTGGATACTCTCACAGACCGTGAAGAAAACGTCTTGCGCTTACGTTTCGGACTAGATGATGGGAAAATGCGTACTCTTGAAGATGTTGGTAAAGTCTTTAACGTAACTCGTGAACGTATCCGTCAGATTGAGGCCAAGGCTTTGAGAAAATTGCGCCAACCAAGTCGCAGCAAGCCCCTTCGTGATTTTATTGAAGATTAAGAGTGAGGAATAATATGGCTTATACAGAAGAACAAATTGAAACGATTAAAACTCGTATTTTGACTGCCTTGGAGGAGGTCATTGACCCTGAGTTGGGGATTGATATTGTCAACCTAGGTTTGATTTACGAGATTCGTTTTGATGGTGAAACAGGTCACACGGAAATTGATATGACCTTGACAACTATGGGTTGCCCACTGGCTGACCTCTTAACAGACCAGATACACGATGCGATGACAGAGGTGCCTGAGGTAACCAATATCGAAGTCAAATTGGTCTGGTATCCAGCCTGGACGGTTGAAAAAATGAGTCGCTATGCGCGTATCGCCCTAGGAATTAAGTAATCGATTGGAAAATTACGAGAGACGATTGGAAAAGAGAGGGGCTCCTCCATTTTCCTCTGGTCTCTTCTTTCTTTTACTGATTTTCTTGAAATAAAATGGTATAATGAGTAATATGGAAAACAAAAAATTGCGTATTAATATGCTAAGTTCAAGTGAAAAAGTGGCTGGTCAAGGAGTATCAGGAGCTTATAGAGAATTGGTTAGTCTCCTTCACCGTGATGCCAAAGATCAGTTAATTGTTACGGAGAATCTTCCTGTAGAGGCAGACGTAACCCACTTTCACACCATTGATTTCCCTTATTATTTATCCACATTTCAAAAGAAACGCTCTGGGAGAAAAGTTGGCTATGTGCATTTCTTGCCTGAGACACTCGAGGGGAGTTTGAAAATTCCATTTTTCCTAAAAGGAATTGTCAAACGCTATGTTTTTTCCTTTTACAATCGGATGGAACACTTGGTGGTGGTCAATCCCATGTTTATCGAGGATCTAGTTGCTGCGGGTATTCCACGAGAAAAAATAACTTATATTCCCAATTTTGTAAACAAAGAAAAATGGCATCCATTACCAGCTGAACAAGTTGCACAACTTCGTGAAGAAATGGATCTCGCAAAAGATCAGTTTGTCGTGGTTGGTGCGGGCCAGGTTCAGAAACGAAAAGGGATAGATGATTTTATCCGTCTTGCTGAAGAATTGCCAGAAATTGCCTTTATCTGGGCTGGTGGTTTTTCATTTGGTGGAATAACAGATGGTTATGAACGCTATAAGAAGATTATGGACAATCCACCTAAAAATCTAATTTTCCCAGGTATTGTGTCACCGGAGAGGATGCGGGAACTGTATGCTTTAGCTGATTTGTTCTTACTACCTAGCTATAATGAACTATTCCCTATGACTATCTTAGAGGCCGCTAGTTGCGAGGCTCCTATTATGTTAAGAGATTTGGATCTGTATAAGGTTATTCTTGATGGGAATTATCGTGCTACAAGTGATGTTTCCGAGATGAGAGAAGCAATCCTAGAATACAAGAATGACCCTGAAGCCTTAAAGGACTTGAAAGAAAAAGCTCGTGAGATCTCCAAAGAGTACTCTGAGGAGCATTTGTTGGAAATCTGGTTAAAATTTTATCGAGAACAGGCTGCTTTGGGCAAAAAGTGAGGTAATTTATGCGAATTGGTTTATTTACAGATACCTATTTCCCTCAGGTTTCCGGGGTCGCGACTAGTATTCGGACTTTGAAAACTGAGCTTGAAAAGCAGGGGCATGCAGTTTTTATCTTTACAACAACTGATAAAGACGTGAACCGATACGAAGATTGGCAAATTATTCGAATTCCAAGTGTCCCTTTCTTTGCATTTAAAGATCGACGATTTGCCTATCGAGGTTTTACAAAGGCACTTGAAATCGCCAAGCAGTATCAGCTAGATATCATTCATACCCAGACAGAATTTTCACTTGGATTATTAGGGATTTGGATCGCACGAGAATTGAGAATTCCTGTTATCCATACCTACCATACCCAGTACGAAGACTATGTGCATTATATTGCTAAGGGGATGTTGATTCGTCCAAGTATGGTAAAATATCTGGTACGTGGTTTCCTTCGTGATGTAGACGGAGTAATCTGTCCTAGCGAGATTGTTCGGGACCTTTTATCTAAATACAAAGTGAAGGTTGAAAAACGTGTCATTCCAACCGGAATTGAGCTAGCTAAGTTTGAACGACCTGAGATTAAAGAGGAAAACTTGCAAGAACTTCGTTCGAAGTTAGGTATTCAGGAAGACGAGAAAATGCTACTGAGCCTTTCTCGTATCTCCTTTGAGAAGAATATCCAAGCAGTCCTAGATGCTTTTGCTGAAGTATTGAAAGAAGAAGATAAAGTGAAGCTGGTCGTTGCTGGAGACGGTCCTTATCTGGACAGTCTGAAAGAGCAAGCAGTGAAATTAAACCTGCAAAAACATGTGATTTTTACAGGGATGATTGCTCCAAGTGAGACAGCCTTATACTATAAGGCTGCAGATTTCTTCATCTCTGCCTCAACGAGTGAAACCCAAGGATTAACTTATCTAGAGAGTTTAGCCAGTGGAACGCCCGTCATTGCTCATGGCAATCCTTATCTTGATAACCTGATCAGTGACAAAATGTTTGGAACCCTCTACTATGGAGAACAGGAGTTAGCAGGGGCCATCCTTGAAGCCTTAATCGCTACTCCGGATATGTCTGAACAAAAGTTGGCGGATAAGTTGTACGAGATTTCGGCTGAAAACTTTGGAAAAAGAGTACATGAGTTTTACCTTGATGCCATTATCTCAAATAACTTTGAACATGAATTACATGATGGGAAACCTGCCAGTCAGCGCTTTTTGAAAACGATTTTATATCTACCCCAACAGGCTGTTACAAGCCCAGTAAAAGAGTCTAAGCGTATTTTGCGGGCTTCTCGGAAGCAATTATCCAGCATCAGAGATTATTGGAAAGATGAATTCAAATAATAGAATAAGAGGAAAATACTATGAAAAAATTAATGCGAAGTGGAAAAAACCAAATAATTGGTGGAGTCTGTGCAGGAGTTGCCCATTATTTTGATATTGACCCAACAATTGTTCGTGTTGTTTGGGGTGTTCTTGCATTTTGTTATGGAGCAGGAATCCTTGCTTACATCATTTTATGGGTGGTTGCACCGGTTTCGACAGACTATTAAATTAGAATTATAAAGTGAAAAGGAGAAGTTATGGCTTTTGGAGATAATGGAAAACGTAAAAAAACATTGTTTGAGAAAGTGACGCTTGTTGTCGTGCTCATCATGTTGTTTGTAACCCTTGCTGGTATCTTTGCGACAGCGCTTGGAGCATTTAGCAGATTCTAAGCAAGCTGCGAGGATAGAAACAATAACTAATGACTGGGTTTTCCCCAGCCTTTTTAAAGTGAGAAGAAATATGAGTATGTTTTTAGATACAGCCAAGATCAAGGTCAAGGCTGGTAATGGTGGCGATGGCATGGTTGCCTTTCGCCGTGAAAAATATGTCCCGAATGGTGGTCCTTGGGGCGGTGATGGTGGACGTGGTGGTAACGTTGTTTTCGTGGTAGACGAAGGCCTGCGTACCTTGATGGATTTCCGCTATAACCGTCATTTCAAGGCTGATTCTGGCGAAAAGGGGATGACCAAAGGAATGCACGGACGTGGTGCAGAAGATCTTCGTGTTCGCGTGCCACAGGGAACTACTGTACGTGACGCAGAAACAGGTAAAGTCATTACAGACTTGATTGCACATGGTCAAGAATTTATCGTGGCTCATGGCGGTCGAGGTGGTCGTGGGAATATCCGTTTTGCAACACCAAAAAATCCTGCGCCTGAAATCTCTGAGAATGGAGAGCCAGGTCAAGAACGTGAGTTGCAACTGGAATTGAAAATCTTAGCAGATGTTGGTCTAGTCGGTTTCCCATCTGTCGGCAAGTCAACTTTGCTCAGTGTCATTACTTCAGCTAAACCCAAAATCGGTGCTTACCACTTTACGACGATTGTCCCTAATTTGGGTATGGTTCGTACACAGTCAGGTGAATCTTTTGCAGTAGCTGACCTTCCAGGTTTGATTGAAGGGGCTAGTCAAGGTGTTGGTCTTGGAACCCAGTTTCTCCGTCATATCGAACGTACACGAGTTATCCTCCATGTCATCGATATGTCAGCTAGCGAAGGACGTGATCCTTACGAGGATTACCTTGCTATCAATAAAGAATTGGAATCCTACAACCTTCGTCTCATGGAACGTCCGCAGATCATCGTAGCCAATAAGATGGATATGCCTGAAAGTCAGGAAAATCTTAAAACTTTCAAGGAAAAGTTAGCAGCAAACTACGACGAGTTTGAGGAACTTCCAGCCATCTTCCCTATTTCTGGATTGACCAAGCAAGGTTTGTCAACTCTTTTGGATGCGACAGCTGAATTGTTAGACAAGACTCCAGAATTTCCAATCTATGATGAGTCTGATATGGAAGAAGAGGCGTACTACGGTTTTCACGAGGAAGAAAAAGCCTTTGAGATTAGTCGTGATGATGATGCGACATGGGTACTTTCTGGTGAAAAACTCATGAAACTCTTTAACATGACCAACTTTGACCGTGACGAATCAGTCATGAAGTTTGCCCGTCAGCTTCGTGGTATGGGGGTTGATGAAGCCCTTCGTGCGCGTGGAGCCAAAGATGGTGATTTGGTTCGCATCGGTAAATTTGAGTTTGAATTTGTAGACTAGGAGATTGATATGGGAGATAAACCGATATCATTCCGAGATGCAGATGGAAATTTTGTTTCTGCAGCAGATGTATGGAATGAAAAGAAACTAGAAGAATTGTTTAATCGTCTCAACCCTAAACGTGCCCTTCGATTAGCACGTACAAAGAAAGAAGAAACACAGTCCAAGAAATAAAAAATTCCCGTGATTTTTTGATCACGGGATTTGTGTTATTCACCAAAGAAAAATGGTGGTGCATATTTTTTAAGACTTTCAAAACAAGCTTGCGCTTTTGTAGCATCCTCACAGATAATCATGCAGACATCATCTCCACAAAGCGTTGCAATGACATCTGGAAAGTCCAAGGAATCAATTACAGATCCAAATGATTGAGCTAAACCGGGTAAGGTTTTCAAAATAACTTGGTGTTGGACAGGACGCAACATAACAAGAGCATCTTCCATATAATTTTCAAGACGTTTTTCCCACTTGGAGATAGAGCCTGTATTTAACACGTAGTAAGAATGATCTTCTTCTCGTACTTTTGAAAGGTTCATGGTTTTGATATCGCGTGATAAGGTAGCCTGTGTAACTTGGATATCGTTTTCGGCTAACAAGGCTTGCAATTCCGCTTGGGTATGGATTTTATTTTTTGAAACGAGGGCACGAATAAGTTGGTGTCTGTGTTCAGATTTGTTCATAAGTGTTAATAGCTCCTTTTATGAGGGAATAGTGATAGTAGATTGTGCTAAATCAACAGTCAAGTGATAGTCTGTATTATCTCGAATTGTAATCTCAAAGTCTGTTGTGTAGAGCACTAAGCGGAGAATGTCTCCTTCCTTAAGTTTGTAAATAGTTGGTTGAAGCTCTAGCTTGAAGTCCATCCATTCATTTGGTTGGATTTCTTCGATTGTCAAGAGATCATCTCGGTTTTGAAGATTGAGGTAGCCTTTAGTGATGACACGTTGAGCACTTGGATTGAATGGCAGTTCACAGAGATTTTCTAACATGTGGTAACGACCATTATCAATTGTTCGGACTGATTGAACCGCTGGATAGGGTTGAAGGTACTTCTGTTGTCCTAGTTGGAGGACTTGAGCAGACAATAAGCCCTTGTTTGTACTTGATTTGACACGAAGTTTCAGCTCCACTCGACCATTTAAGTGAATGTCTTGACTTACTGGGAGGTCAATGGTGATCTGATTAGCTTTTCCTTGGTAAAGTTCAGTGTTGAAGGTCTGGTAAGTCTTTCCATAACGTTCAAAATCTTTTTGATCATACTGGTTTTGAATCACCTTTTCTTCAGTTCCAAGTGGGAAAGTATGCAGTTTATTCTGTTTGCCAAAGTCGTCAAGGCTCTGCCATGTTTGCGGTGCAGTATTGTCCTGCCAGATGATAGTAGGGAGTTGATAGCTTGAGTCAAGTCCTAACAATTTCTTACTTAACAAGGCATTCATGGATTCGCGGAAGTCAATGGACTGCCAGTTGTTCACATAGACATGGGCACCATGATGGAAAAAGAGGTGCTTATTGATATGAGTTGGAAGAGCATGAAACATCTGGTAAACATGAAGAGGTTTGACGTTCCAATCTTGAGAACCATGTGTAAAGACGACCTCAGCTTGAACCTTATGAGCATTGAGCAGATAGTTGCGGTCATGCCAAAACTGATTGTAGTCACCAGTCTTGCGATCTAATTGTTCTTTTACCTTCTCTAAGTCTGCCTGATGAGCTCCATTACCACGAATATAATCACCAGCTAGGAGATTACGGGAGTAGGTCAATTCAGCAAGTGAGTCAAAATCCTCACCTGGATAACCACCTGGGCTAGTCACCAGACCATTTTCCCGATAGTAGTTGTACCATGAGGAAATACCTGCTTCTGCGATGATTACTTCTAAGCCATCAACACCAGTGGTCGCAAGTCCATTGGACATGGTCCCTAGATAGGAAATTCCTGTTGTTGCGACTTTACCGTTTGACCAATCAGCCTTGACTTGACGTTTGCGCGTGTGGTCCGTGAAAGCCCGGCAACGACCATTAAGCCAGTCAATCACGTTTTTATATGCTTCAATTTGATGGTAGTCCCCATTAGTCATGAGACCTTGGGAATCTCTGGTACCAACACCCGATACATAGAGATTGGCAAATCCTCGTGGGAGGAAGTAGTCGTTGAGGGTGTATGAGCTATTGATATGAGCTAACTTTTCTTCAGCTTCAGAGACGAGTTCAGCTTGGCCGAGAGGCTCGACTAAATTCAGCTTAGGCTCCTCAAGCTCAATGGTGTGGGCAGGTTTGACCTCAAGTTCTCCTTCCATTTTGTAGAGAGCTTTATCGCTAGCTTTGACGTTGGTCCCTTGGTGATAAGGGCTGGCAGTCATAACTGAAGGAATCTGTCCATCATAACGCGGGCGAATAATGCTGACCTTGACTAAGTCAGGGAGACTGTCTTTATCAGTATCCACACGACTCTCTACATACACAACTTCACGAATGACATCATGAGTAGAGAAGGTTACCAAGCTCTTACCGTTAAAGTAGTGATAGTGATTGTCTTCTAAAATGAGTCCGTCACTAACCAGTTGGTCGATGAGCGTATTTCCTTTTTTTGTTCGTGTATTGAGTAACTGATAAAGATTTTCGATGAGATCTCCATAAACAATAGGAAATCCAGTTTCTTTACGGAATTGTTCGGCGTCCTCAAAGTCAACAAGATAGTTAAACCCTAAAAGTTGAAAAACTACCGTGTAGAAAACATCAGCAGTTAAATTACGCTCTGATTGGAAAAAAGTTAATAGATCTGTTTCGTTATCCGCGGCCAAAGTGGATAAGGCATAATCCGTGTTAGAATAAGTGAAAAAACTCCAACGGATGAAGTCTTCAAATTGCTTTTTTAAGGGCAGTTGAGGTGACAATTCCAGACCAAGACTTACTAGTTCATCTAATTGTTGAGAACTAGTGGTCGGAAGATAGCTAAATTGATTAAAACGCATGGTTCTCTCCTTTGAAAACAGACTGAATTTATTATATCAAAAAATAAGGAAAAATGGAATAAATAAACTTTAATGCAAGAAATTTCGTGAAGCGGAATACCTATTTAGTAAGTTATTATAAAATAGTGAATAAATACTATAATAAAAAGCCTTTTCTTAGAATTTTTTATATGTGAAATTGCATATAGAGTCCGGCTTTATTATACTTTACTTAGTATAAAAATGTCTAAAATGACATTCAAATCCATCTTATAATATTAAAAATTAAAGGGAAGAAAGACGGAGAGGTTGTAAATGCTGATGTTGAAAAGAAAGCATCCGAGTTGCTTCAATATCCAACTTAAAATGGTATAATAGTAGTAAAACGAAAGCAAGGAGGAGAAGAAATGATTGCGCAGCTCGACACCAAGACTGTTTACAGTTTTATGGAAAGTGTGGTTTCGATTGAAAAATATGTACAAATGGCTAAAGAATACGGCTATTCTCACCTTGCTATCATGGATGTGGATAATCTCTATGGAGCCTATCATTTTCTAGAAGCAACTCGTAAGCATGGAATTCAACCTTTAATTGGTTTAGAAATGACCTTGGTAAAAGATGAGGAGAATCTCTCTCTACGTTTTCTAGCCCTATCCACTAAAGGTTATCAAGAGTTGATGAAGTTATCCACTTTAAAAATGACTGGACGGAAAAATTGGTCTGACTTCACCTCCCACCTCGAAGATGTTGCCATTATTGTTCCCTATTTTAATGGGGTCGAACAGTTGGATTTGGGGGTTGATTATTTTATCGGTGTTAGTCCAGATACTCCTCAAGAAGTCTTTACTAGACCCATTCTTCCACTCTATCAAGTCAACTCTTTTGAAAAAGAAGACCTACAGGTTTTACAAATCTTGTCAGCAGTCAAGGATAATGTCAGCCTGAGAGAAGTGGATCTGCATTCACAACAAGGAATCTTTCTACCTGCCTCAGACTTGGGAGCACGTTTTATGAATCGCTTCCCTCAGGCGCTTGCCAATCTCCAGGATTTGATAGAGAATGTAAACTATCAAATTGACCCAAGTTTAAAACTTCCTCGCTTTAATCCTGAAAGACCAGCAGTAGAAGAACTTCGAGAGAGGGCTGAACAAGGCTTGAGTGACAAGGGGCTAACCTCAGCTCTCTATCGTGAGCGGCTGAATGAGGAATTAGCTGTGATTCATGATATGGGCTTTGACGATTATTTTCTTGTAGTTTGGGATTTGCTCCGTTTTGGACGTTCCCAAGGCTACTATATGGGAATGGGGCGTGGTTCTGCGGTTGGTAGTCTAGTAGCTTACTCACTGGATATTACAGGAATTAACCCGGTTGAAAAGAACCTGATTTTCGAGCGCTTTTTAAATCGTGAGCGTTACACCATGCCTGATATCGATATCGACATCCCTGACCTCTATAGACCAGAGTTCATTCGCTATGTTCGTGATCGGTATGGTAGTCAACACGTGGCACAGATTGTCACTTATTCGACCTTTGGAGCAAAACAGGCAATTCGTGATGTTTTTAAACGCTATGGCGTTCCAGAGTACGAATTAACAAATATTACGAAAAAAATCAGTTTCCGAGATACGCTAACGACAGCCTATGAAAAGAATTTGCAGTTTAGGCAGATTATCAATAGCAAGATTGAATACCAAAAAGCTTTTGAGATTGCTCGAAAGATTGAAGGTTATCCTCGTCAGACCTCTATCCATGCGGCAGGAGTTGTTATGAGTGACCAAGATCTGACAGACTATATCCCGCTCAAATACGGTGAGGATATGCTGATCACCCAATATGATGCACATGCAGTTGAAGCTAATGGCCTTTTAAAAATGGATTTTCTAGGTCTGCGTAACTTGACCTTTGTCCAAAAAATGCAGGAATTACTGGCTGAGTCAGAAGGTGTTCATCTGAGAATCGAAGAGATTGATTTGGAAGATAAGGAAACGCTGGCCCTCTTTGCTGCTGGAAATACCAAAGGGATTTTCCAATTTGAACAACCTGGCGCCATTCGACTCTTGAAACGAGTTCAGCCACAAGTCTTTGAAGAGGTAGTAGCCACAACCTCGCTCAACAGACCAGGAGCTAGTGATTATATTGATAACTTTGTCGCTCGGAAGCACGGTAAAGAAAAGGTGACGGTGCTGGATCCTGTCTTGGAGGACATTCTGTCATCAACCTACGGTATCATGCTCTATCAAGAGCAGGTCATGCAGGTTGCTCAACGCTTTGGAGGTTTCAGTCTTGGTAAAGCTGACATTCTCAGACGAGCCATGGGTAAGAAAAATGCTAAAGAGATGCATTTGATGAAGGAAGATTTTATCACGGGAGCTATGAAATTGGGGCATTCAGAAGAAAAAGCTAACCAAGTCTTTGCAGTGATGGAAAAGTTTGCGGGCTATGGATTTAACAGATCCCACGCTTATGCCTACTCAGCGCTGGCTTTCCAGCTTGCTTATTTCAAGACACACTATCCTGCTATTTTCTTCCAAGTCATGTTGAATTATTCCAGTAGCGATTACATTGTGGATGCATTGCAGATGGGCTTTGAAGTAGCCCCGTTAGCAATCAATAGCATTCCCTACCACGATAAAATTGCTCAGAAGAAAATATATCTTGGTCTAAAAGCCATTAAGGGCATCCCAAGAGATTTTTCTTACTGGATCATCGAAAATCGTCCTTTCTCAAGCATTGAAGATTTTGTCACACGTCTTCCCAAGAATTACAAGAAACTGTCGCTTTTGACTCCTTTGGTTGAACTAGGGCTCTTTGATGAATTTGACAAGAATCGCCAGAAAATCTTAGTGAACCTTCCCAACCTATTTGTTTTTGTTGAGGAGTTGGGTGGTCTCTTTGCAGATGCAAGCTATAGCTGGACTGAGGCGGATGATTTTACAGAGGCAGAAAAATTTTACAAGGAGCAGGAACTGATCGGGGTAGGTATCAGTGCCCATCCTCTCCAAACTTTTGCCAAACAATCCCTATATCCGACGACTCCAATCACTAATCTAACCGAGGGAGCTCAAGCTACTCTCCTAGTTGAAGTGCAAAAACTAAAAGTGATTCGAACCAAGAAAGGCGAGAGTATGGCCTTTCTACAGGTTCATGACAGTAAGTCTCGGATGGATGTGACTGTATTTTCAGATCAATATAGAAAATTCGCCCCCATCCTCTCCGAAGGGAAATTTTACTATATCAATGGGAAGGTTCAATCTCGAGATGGCCGTTTGCAAATGATTGCACAAGATTTGAAAGAAGCAGTAGCGGAACGATTCTGGATTCAAGTTAAAAATCATGAATACGATAAAGAGATTTCAAATATCCTAGAACAATACAAAGGCCCAATTCCTGTGATTATCAGGTATGAAGAGGAGCAAAAAACAGTTGTTTCTACACGGCATTTTGTAAAAAAAGAGCTTGCCTTACAGGAGAAATTAAAGGAAATCACCATGAAAACGATTTATCGCTAAAAATACGAAAAATAGAAGAATTTTCGATTTAAATGTGGTATAATCAGTAAGAATGTTAAAAGGAAAAGGAGCAAAAACCAAATGAAACGTATTGCTGTTTTGACCAGTGGTGGAGACGCCCCTGGTATGAATGCTGCCATCCGTGCAGTAGTTCGCCAAGCAATCTCAGAAGGAATGGAAGTTTTTGGTATCTATGATGGGTATGCAGGTATGGTTGCCGGCGAAATTTATCCACTTGATGCTGCTTCAGTAGGAGACATCATTTCCCGTGGTGGTACTTTCCTTCACTCTGCTCGTTACCCTGAGTTTGCACAACTTGAAGGCCAACTTAAAGGGATTGAGCAGTTGAAAAAACACGGTATCGAAGGTGTCGTTGTTATCGGTGGTGACGGTTCTTATCACGGAGCTATGCGCTTGACTGAGCATGGATTCCCTGCTATCGGACTTCCAGGTACAATTGATAACGATATCGTAGGTACTGACTTCACAATCGGATTTGATACTGCAGTTACTACTGCAATGGATGCAATCGATAAGATTCGTGATACATCATCAAGTCACCGTCGTACTTTCGTTGTTGAAGTAATGGGACGTAATGCTGGCGATATCGCACTTTGGGCAGGTATTGCAACTGGTGCTGATGAAATCATTATCCCTGAAGAAGGCTTCAAGATGGAAGATATCGTAGCTAGTATCAAAGCTGGTTATGAATGTGGTAAAAAACACAACATCATCGTTTTGGCCGAGGGGGTTATGTCTGCCGATGAATTTGGTAAGAAACTCAAGGAAGCAGGAGATACTAGTGACCTTCGTGTGACTGAGCTTGGACATATCCAACGTGGTGGTTCACCAACCGCTCGTGACCGTGTATTAGCGTCACGTATGGGAGCACACGCTGTTAAACTTCTCAAACAAGGAATCGGTGGTGTCGCTGTTGGTATCCGTAACGAAAAAATGGTTGAAAACCCAATTCTTGGAACAGCAGAAGAAGGAGCCTTGTTCAGCCTAACAGCTGATGGCAAAATCGTTGTTAACAACCCTCACAAAGCTGACCTTGAACTTGCTAGCTTGAATAAGAGCTTGTCATAATCAACTTTAACTAATCTGGTAAAATGACCATAAAAGGTCAAATTATATAAAGGAGTCACAAATCATGAATAAACGTGTAAAAATCGTTGCAACTTTGGGTCCTGCGGTTGAAATCCGTGGTGGAAAGAAATTCGGTGATGACGGATACTGGGGTGAAAAACTTGACGTTGAAGCTTCAGCAAAAAACATTGCTAAATTGATTGAAGCGGGAGCTAACACTTTCCGTTTCAACTTCTCACACGGTGACCACCAAGAACAAGGTGAACGTATGGCAACTGTTAAACTTGCAGAAAAACTTGCAGGTAAGAAAGTTGGTTTCCTTCTTGATACTAAAGGACCAGAAATCCGTACTGAGTTGTTCGAAGGTGAAGCTAAAGAGTACTCATACAAAACTGGTGAAAAAATCCGTGTTGCAACTAAACAAGGAATCAAATCAACTCGTGAAGTGATTGCTTTGAACGTTGCTGGTGCTCTTGACATCTATGATGACGTTGAAGTTGGTCGCCAAGTATTGGTTGACGATGGTAAACTTGGTCTTCGCGTTGTAGAAAAAGACGATGCAACTCGTGAATTTGTAGTTGAAGTGGAAAATGACGGTGTGATTGCTAAACAAAAAGGTGTAAATATCCCTAACACTAAAATTCCTTTCCCAGCTCTTGCTGAACGTGATAACGATGATATCCGCTTTGGTCTTGAACAAGGTATTAACTTCATCGCGATTTCATTCGTACGTACTGCAAAAGACGTTAACGAAGTTCGTGCAATCTGTGAAGAAACTGGTAACGGTCACGTTCAATTGTTCGCTAAAATCGAAAACCAACAAGGTATCGACAACTTGGATGAAATCATTGAAGCTGCTGACGGTATCATGATCGCTCGTGGTGACATGGGTATTGAAGTACCATTCGAAATGGTTCCAGTTTACCAAAAAATGATCATCACTAAAGTGAATGCAGCTGGTAAAGTCGCTATCACAGCAACAAACATGCTTGAAACAATGACTGAAAAACCACGTGCCACTCGTTCAGAAGTATCAGACGTATTTAACGCTGTTATCGACGGTACTGACGCTACAATGCTTTCAGGTGAGTCTGCAAACGGTAAATACCCACTTGAATCTGTTCGTACAATGGCAACAATTGACAAGAATGCTCAAACCCTTTTGAAAGAATACGGTCGCTTGTCGTTTGTTAACTTGCCACGTAATTCTAAGACTGAGGTTATGGCTTCAGCTGTTAAGGATGCGACAAATTCTATGAATATCAAGTTGGTGGTTACTCTTACTAAGACAGGTCACACTGCTCGTTTGATTTCTAAATACCGTCCAGATGCTGATATCTTGGCAATCACTTTCGATGAATTGACTCAGCGTGGTTTGATGTTGAACTGGGGAGTTATTCCAGTAACCACTGATCGCCCATCAAACACTGATGATATGTTTGATCTCGCTGAAAGAATTGCAGTTGAGCAAGGTTTGGTAGAATCTGGTGATGATATTGTTATCGTTGCAGGTGTGCCACTTGGCGAAGCTGTTCGTACAAACACAATGCGCATCCGCACTGTACGCTAATCTAACATTACAAAGCCTATCATATCAAGCTGTTCAGCTTGAATGATAGGTTTTTTTATCGAAATGGAATGTTTAATCAATAGGAATGGGAAAAAATTGAAAATTGTGGTATAATAGAACGAAAAGACCTTTTTAGTAAATTTTGAAAGAGTAAAACATGAGAAAAATTGTCATCAATGGTGGACGTCCATTGCAAGGTGAGATCACCATTAGTGGTGCTAAAAATAGTGTTGTAGCACTTATTCCAGCTATTATCTTATCAGATGATATTGTCACTTTAGATTGTGTTCCAGACATTTCAGACGTTGCTAGTCTTGTCGAAATTATGGAGATTATGGGGGCAACTGTTAAGCGTTATGATGATGTCTTGGAAATCGATCCAAGAGGTGTTCAAAATATTCCTATGCCTTATGGTAAGATTAATAGCTTGCGTGCTTCTTATTATTTCTACGGAAGTCTCTTAGGTCGCTTTGGTGAAGCTACAGTTGGACTTCCTGGTGGATGTGATCTGGGGCCTCGTCCGATTGATCTTCACTTAAAAGCCTTTGAGGCCATGGGTGCTAAAGTTAGCTATGAGGGAGATAATATGAATTTATCTGCCCAAGGTAAGGGACTTCATGGCGCAAGTATTTACATGGATACCGTTAGCGTTGGTGCAACGATTAACACTATGATTGCTGCGGTCAAAGCTAAGGGGCGTACTGTCATTGAAAATGCGGCTCGTGAACCGGAAATTATCGATGTTGCTACCCTTTTGAACAATATGGGCGCTCACATTCGTGGTGCAGGGACTGATATTATCATTATTGATGGTGTTGAGAAACTTCATGGAACGCGTCACCAAGTCATTCCAGACCGTATCGAAGCTGGAACCTATATTTCACTTGCTGCAGCGGTAGGAAAAGGAATCCGTATTAACAACGTTCTCTACGAGCACTTAGAAGGTTTTATCGCCAAACTAGAGGAAATGGGCGTTCATATGACGGTCTCAGAAGATAGTATCTTCGTTGAAGAGCAGTCTGATTTGAAGGCCATCAATATCAAAACAGCTCCTTATCCTGGATTTGCAACCGATTTGCAACAGCCAATAACTCCGCTATTGCTGACTGCTCAAGGTCGTGGAACCATTATTGATACGATTTATGAGAAACGTGTTAACCATGTTTTTGAATTAGCAAAAATGGATGCGGATATTACGACTACGAATGATCATATTATCTACAACGGTGGTCGTAGATTGCACGGGGCAAGCGTAAAAGCTACAGACTTGCGAGCTGGTGCAGCGCTTGTTATTGCTGGTTTGATGGCTGAAGGTAAAACTGAAATTACAAATATTGAGTTTATCCTGCGAGGCTACTCAGATATTATTGAGAAATTGCGTAGTCTTGGAGCGGATATTACACTCGTTGAAGACTAAACCGTTGAGGTGATTATGAATATTTGGACCAAATTAGCAATGTTTTCTTTTTTTGAAACGGAGCGCTTGTATTTGCGTCCTTTCTTTTTTAGTGACAGTCAAGCGTTTTTCGAGATTGCTTCCAATCCTGAAAATTTACAGTTTATTTTTCCCAGTCAATCAAGTTTAGAAGAAAGTCAATACGCGCTTGCCAACTATTTTATGAAGGCTCCTTTAGGTGTTTGGGCAATTTGTCTCCAAGGAAATCAGGAAATGATTGGCTCCATTAAATTTGAAAAGATTGATGAAATCAAAAAAGAAGCAGAAATTGGTTATTTCTTAAAAAAGGATTCTTGGTCACAAGGTTATATGACAGAAGTGGTTACCAAGCTATGTCAGCTTTCATTTGAAGAATTTGGTTTAAAACAATTATCCATCATCACTCATCTGGAGAATCAAGCTAGTCAAAAAGTAGCCTTAAAATCAGGCTTTAGTCTCTTCCGACAGTTTAAGGGGAGCGACCGCTATACACGAAAAATGAGGGACTATCTTGAATTTCGATATATAAAAGGAGAATTCAATGAGTAAACACCAGGAAATTTTGTCCTATCTGGAAGAGTTGCCAATTGGGAAAAGAGTTAGTGTTCGCAGTATCTCTAATCACCTAGGTGTTAGTGATGGAACCGCCTACCGAGCTATCAAAGAAGCTGAAAATCGTGGCATCGTTGAAACTCGGCCACGTAGTGGAACCATACGAGTTAAGCCAAAGAAAGTGGCTATTGAACGGCTAACCTATGCTGAAATCGCTGAAGTCACCTCCTCTGAGGTTTTAGCCGGTCAGGAAGGGCTGGAGAGAGAGTTTAGCAAATTTTCCATTGGGGCCATGACAGAGCAGAATATCCGATCCTATCTCCATGATGGTGGTCTTGTGATCGTAGGTGACCGTACTCGCATTCAGCTTCTAGCCTTGGAAAATGAAAATGCGGTCCTCGTGACAGGTGGTTTTCATGTTCAGGATGATGTTCTTGAGTTGGCCAATAAAAAAGGGATTCCAGTTCTAAGAAGTAAAGATGACACTTTTACAGTAGCGACCATGATTAACAAAGCTCTCTCAAACGTTCAAATCAAAACCGATATTCTGACAGTTGAAAAGCTCTATCGTCCCAGTCATGAGTATGGTTTTTTGAGAGAAACCGATACAGTCAAAGACTATCTAGACTTGGTTCGTAAGAACAGAAGTAGCCGTTTTCCAGTTGTTAACCAACACCAAGTGGTTGTTGGGGTTGTTACTATGCGTGACGCAGGAGACAAGTCTCCCAGCACGACGATTGACAAGGTGATGACGCGCAGCATCTTCGTAACAGGATTGGCGACCAATATTGCCAATGTCAGTCAACGAATGATTGCAGAAGACTTTGAGATGGTTCCGGTAGTTAGAAGCAACCAAACCCTACTCGGTGTCGTAACACGACGAGATGTCATGGAAAAGATGAGCCGTTCTCAGGTTTCAGCTTTGCCAACTTTCTCAGAACAAATCGGGCAAAAACTCTCTTATCATCATGATGAGGTCGTCATTACTGTTGAGCCCTTCATGCTGGAGAAAAATGGTGTCCTTGCTAATGGAGTCTTGGCTGAAATCCTCAACCATATGACCCAAGACCTCGTTGTGAATAGCGGACGTAATCTCATCATTGAGCAGATGTTGATTTATTTCTTGCAGGCTGTGCAGATAGATGATACTCTGCGGATTCAGGCTCGGATTATTCACCACACGAGACGCTCAGCTATTATTGATTATGATATTTATCATGGGCATCAGATTGTTTCAAAAGCAAATGTTACGGTTAAAATTAATTAGAATCTAGGAGAAAAAATGATAACTTTAAAATCAGCACGTGAAATCGAAGCCATGGACAAGGCTGGTGATTTCCTAGCAAGTATCCATATCGGCTTACGTGATTTGATTAAGCCAGGCGTAGATATGTGGGAAGTCGAAGAGTACGTTCGTCGACGTTGCAAAGAGGAGAATTTTCTTCCTTTACAGATTGGTGTGGATGGTGCAGTCATGGATTACCCCTATGCCACTTGTTGCTCTCTCAACGACGAAGTAGCTCACGCTTTTCCACGTCATTACATCTTGAAAGATGGCGATTTGCTCAAGGTTGACATGGTACTGGGTGGTCCGATTGCCAAATCCGACCTCAATGTATCTAAACTTAACTTCAACAATGTTGAGCAAATGAAAAAATACACCCAAAACTATACTGGTGGTTTAGCAGACTCATGTTGGGCTTATGCGGTTGGTACACCGTCTGAAGAAGTGAAACACTTGATGGACGTGACCAAGGAAGCTATGTATATAGGGATTGAGAAAGCGGTTGTTGGCAATCGTATCGGTGATATCGGTGCAGCCATTCAAGAATACGCTGAAAGTCGCGGTTACGGTGTCGTTCGTGATTTGGTTGGTCATGGTGTTGGTCCAACTATGCACGAGGAGCCAATGGTCCCTAACTACGGTATTGCAGGCCGTGGACTCCGCCTCCGTGAAGGAATGGTACTAACCATTGAACCCATGATCAATACTGGTGACTGGGAAATCGATACAGATATGAAGACTGGCTGGGCTCATAAGACTATAGATGGTGGACTGTCTTGCCAGTATGAACACCAGTTCGTGATTACCAAAGACGGTCCAGTTATCTTGACTAGTCAAGGTGAAGAAGGAACGTATTAAAATAAAGGGAGCTTAGCTCCTTTTTTTGTACCTAGTCGAGATAAAAAGGATAAGCGTAGCAGACTTCTTACAATTTTTTTCTTTTATAGTAAAATAAGATTAGAATTTTGAGAAAGTAGGTAATTCGTTGGAGTCGATTATATTTCTAGTATCCGTTTTTTTAGCAGGTATTCTGTCCTTCTTTTCACCCTGCATCTTTCCTTTGCTACCTGTCTATGCTGGTATTTTACTGGATGATCAGGGAAATTCGAAAAGTTTCCGCTTTTTTGGAAGAGACGTTGCCTGGTCAGGCTTAATTCGGACCTTGTGTTTTATTGCAGGAATCTCCCTCATTTTCTTTATTCTAGGATTTGGAGCTGGATTCCTAGGGCACATGCTCTATGCAGACTGGTTTCGTTATGCTATGGGGACAGTCATTATTCTTTTAGGGCTTCACCAGATGGAAATCTTGCATTTCAATAAACTGGAGGTTCAAAAGACAGTCACCTTCAAACAATCAAAGTCTAATCACTATCTGTCAGCCTTTTTACTTGGGATAACCTTTAGTTTTGGTTGGACCCCTTGTATCGGACCAGTATTAAGTTCGGTCTTAGCTCTAGCGGCTTCAGGAGGGAGTGGTGCTTGGCAAGGAGCCATACTAACCTTAGTGTACACATTGGGGATGGCTCTTCCTTTCCTTGTTTTGGCCTTAGCTTCGGGCTGGATTATGCCCTATTTTAGTAAATTAAAACCCCATATGATTCTACTAAAGAAAATCGGGGGAGCTTTGATTATTTTGATGGGATTATTATTAATGCTAGGGCAGTTAAATGCCTTGTCAGGAATTCTTGGATAAAAGGAGAAAAAATGAAAAAAGTTATTTTTGCTGGATTGAGCCTCATGTCTCTATTCTTGTTGATTGCCTGTGGTGAAAAAGAAACCAAACAGACAAGCAGTCCAAAACAACCTGCTGTACAACAAATCGCAGTGGGTAAGGATGCGCCAGACTTTACCTTGCAGTCTATGGATGGCAAAGAAGTGAAGTTATCAGACTATAAAGGGAAAAAGGTCTATTTGAAATTCTGGGCATCTTGGTGTGGACCATGTAAAAAAAGCATGCCTGAGCTGATGGAATTAGCTGCCAAACAAGATCGAGACTTTGAAATCTTGAGTGTCATTGCACCAGGTCTACAAGGTGAAAAAACAGTTCAAGACTTTCCAAAATGGTTTCAAGAACAAGGCTACAAGGATATACCAGTTTTGTATGATACCCAAGCAACCGCCTTTCAAGCCTACCAAATTCGTAGTATTCCAACGGAATACTTGATTGACAGTCAGGGTAAAATCGGGAAAATTCAGTTCGGTGCTATTAGCAATGCAGATGCGGAAGCAGCTTTTAAAGAGATGAAATGAAATAAAGAAAAAATCGCGATTGTTCGCGATTTTTTTTATAGTTTTTCATTGATAAAGCGGATAAATTGATTCCACCAAACCTTCAAAAAGAAGGCTTTTTCTACTTTCTTTTCAGCGACCATTTCAAAAGAAGGTTTTTCAGAAGTGAGATAACCTTGACCGACCAAATCCTGATCGTCATAGGTTAGAGTACCGACAACCTTGCCTTCTTCCAGTGGGGCTATTTCTGATTTTGGTGTGAATTGAAGAGCTGATGTTGTTTCACTTCCAACTCGTTGGACGATTGCAATATCTGACTTAGCAATTGCGGCTACCTTATCTTCTTTCCCGTCAAGGACTGTCACTTTACTATCTTTGTAGGTTTCGCCTTTCTGAACGACAGTTTTTAAAGCAAAGTTCGCAGAAACATAATCTAAAAGTGAAGAAGTTGCAGTAAAACGTGCATAAGGGTTGCTATCTTGTTGGTCCGCATTTAAAACAACCGTAATGATACGCATTCCTTTTTCAACGGTTGTTCCAACGAAAGAGGCACCGGCTTTGTCGGTAGTACCTGTTTTCAAACCGTCGACACCACCACGATAGGCTGGCATTCCTTCCAACATATAGTTGGTTGAGTGGATTTCAAGTCCAGCAAAAGTAGAAGTTGGCTTTTTAGTGATTTCCAAAACTTGAGGATAATCTCGGATGAGATTACGAGCGACGATTGCAACGTCGTATGCACTCAACTTGTTTTCATCGTCTTTTTTAGAACCAGGATAGATATTATCGCCAAGGGTCTCATTATTTAAACCAGTAGTGTTTACAATAGTAGCATCTTGGATTCCCCATTCAAGAAGTTTAGCCCTCATCTTGTCTACAAAGTCTTTCTCAGAACCAGCAATCTTTTCTGCTAGCGCAATCGCAGCGCTGTTTGCACTGGATACCATTGTAGCCTCTAATAGTTGTTCAACAGTATAATTTCGAGCTTCCATAGGGACGTTACTGGCCTCAGAATTAGTTGTAAGTTTGTAAGGATAGTCCGAAATATCAACAGGTGTTGATAGACTGATAGTCCCTTGTTCCAAGGCTTCATAGACCAAATAAACTGTAACTAGTTTCGTAATAGAAGCAATTTCTACAGGCTGATTTGCATCTTTTTCGTAGAGGATTTTTCCAGTTGTAGCCTCGACAGCAATGGCATGTTTAGCAGCAACGTCAAACTCCTGAGCAGAAACAGTAGAAGCTGTTCCAAAAACAAAAAGTGTTATAAAAGATAAAATTATTTTTTTCATATTAGCTTTATTTTATCATAAAGAAAAAAAATATTCTCGCTTTTTTACTAAAGCCATCTTATCTTTTTAAGAAATATGATAAAATAGAGACAAGGAGGATGCCTATGTTCCGTAGAAACAAATTATTTTTTTGGACAGCTGAAATTTTATTATTAACACTGATTTTCTATCTTTGGAGAGAAATGGGTGCCATCATTACTCCCTTTGTGACGGTTGTGAATACCATCATGATTCCATTTTTGCTTGGTGGATTTTTTTACTACATTACCAATCCAATCGTTACCTTTTTAGAAAAGAGATGTAAGATTAATCGTCTAATTGGTGTCTTGGTCACTCTCTGTGCTTTAATTGGTGCCATCGTTGTAGGTGTTGTTTATCTCTTACCGATTTTGATTAATCAGTTGACAAGCTTGATTATTTCTAGTCAAAACATCTATAGTAGACTACAAGATTTGATCATTGATTTGTCCATGAATCCAGTCTTCCAAAATATTGATATTCAACAAACCATTCAACAACTTAATCTCTCCTATGTGGATATCCTACAGAATATTCTGAATAGCGTCAGCAACAGTTTAGGAAGCGTCCTTTCAGCCTTGTTTAGTACAGTTCTGATTCTCATTATGACCCCCGTCTTCTTGATTTATTTCTTGTTAGATGGACGTAAGTTGCTGCCTATGTTGGAACGAACTGTCTTAAAACATGACAAATTAAATCTCTCTAGCCTCTTAACCAATCTCAATGCAACTATAGCGCGCTACATCAGTGGAATTGCAATTGATGCCGTTATTATCGGATGTTTAGCCTATATTGGTTATAGCGTTATCGGCTTAAAGTACGCTCTTGTTTTTGCTATTTTCTCTGGAATCGCAAATTTGATTCCTTATGTTGGTCCAAGTATAGGCTTGATTCCGATGGTGATTGCCAATGTGTTCACGGATCCTCATCGTATGTTGATTGCGGTTGCTTATATGCTTATTATTCAACAGATTGATGGAAATGTTCTCTATCCACGTATCGTTGGAGGGGTTATGAAAGTACACCCGATTACGATTTTGGTACTCCTCTTACTGTCAAGTAATATCTACGGCGTCATAGGGATGATTGTAGCAGTGCCAACCTATTCTATTCTCAAAGAAATCACTAAGTTCTTGGCGAAATTATATGAAAATCATAAGGAAGCTAAAGAACTGGAAAAATCAGAATCTATTTAGAATCAGGGGAACCTGATTTTTTTGTGAGCATAATATCGCTAGAATGAAATAAGCTTGAATTGTATAAAGAAGCAGAAGAACAGCACTTTGTAAGATTCAGATTAATTCATAAAATATGTGTAAAACACTTGCAATTTAGCAGAAATTTGATAAAATAGTAAGGAAAGTTAGACTGTATTGCCTACTGTCTATCTATAAAATATATTTTATTGGAGGCTTTTACTCAAATGGCAAAAGAAAAATACGATCGTAGTAAACCACACGTTAACATTGGTACTATCGGACACGTTGACCACGGTAAAACTACTTTGACTGCAGCTATCACAACTGTTTTGGCACGTCGCTTGCCTTCAGCAGTTAACCAACCTAAAGACTATGCGTCTATCGATGCTGCTCCAGAAGAACGCGAACGCGGTATCACTATCAACACTGCGCACGTTGAGTATGAAACTGCAAAACGTCACTATGCTCACATCGACGCTCCAGGACACGCGGACTACGTTAAAAACATGATCACTGGTGCCGCTCAAATGGACGGAGCTATCCTTGTAGTAGCTTCAACTGACGGACCAATGCCACAAACTCGTGAACACATCCTTCTTTCACGTCAAGTTGGTGTTAAACACCTTATCGTCTTCATGAACAAAATTGACTTGGTAGACGACGAAGAATTGCTTGAATTGGTTGAAATGGAAATCCGTGACCTCTTGTCAGAATACGACTTCCCAGGCGACGATCTTCCAGTTATCCAAGGTTCAGCTCTTAAAGCACTTGAAGGTGATACTAAATATGAAGACATCATCATGGAATTGATGGATACTGTTGATGAGTACATCCCAGAACCAGAACGTGATACAGATAAACCATTGCTTCTCCCAGTCGAAGACGTATTCTCAATCACTGGACGTGGTACTGTTGCTTCAGGACGTATCGACCGTGGTACTGTTCGTGTCAACGACGAAATCGAAATCGTTGGTATCAAAGACGAAACTCAAAAAGCAGTTGTTACTGGTGTTGAAATGTTCCGTAAACAACTTGATGAAGGTCTTGCCGGAGATAACGTAGGTGTACTTCTTCGTGGTATTCAACGTGACGAAATCGAACGTGGACAAGTTATCGCTAAACCAGGTTCAATCAACCCACACACTAAATTCAAAGGTGAAGTCTACATCCTTACTAAAGAAGAAGGTGGACGTCACACTCCATTCTTCAACAACTACCGCCCACAATTCTACTTCCGTACTACTGACGTTACAGGTTCAATCGAACTTCCAGCAGGTACTGAAATGGTAATGCCTGGTGATAACGTGACTATCGACGTTGAGTTGATCCACCCAATCGCCGTAGAACAAGGTACTACATTCTCTATCCGTGAGGGTGGACGTACTGTTGGTTCAGGTATGGTTACAGAAATCGAAGCTTAATTCGATTAAGTTCCCAGAAGAAGAATTATTTAAGTCAGACATTAAAAGAATCTTGCTTTGCAAGGTTCTTTTTTTAGTTCTATTTTTGTAAGAAGGCCTTCTAGTATAGCTATATGATAGATTTTTTGGTATAATAAAGGTTATGGAAATCGAAAAAACCAATCGCATGAATGCACTTTTTGAATTTTATGCTGCGCTTTTGACAGATAAGCAGATGAATTATATTGAACTCTACTATGCAGATGATTACAGTCTTGCGGAGATTGCTGAAGAGTTCGGTGTTAGTCGCCAAGCTGTTTATGATAATATCAAGCGGACGGAAAAGATTCTAGAAGATTATGAGATGAAATTGCACATGTATTCGGACTATATTGTCCGCAGTCAGATTTTTGATCAGATCTTGGAGCGTTATCCCAAGGATGACTTTCTGCAGGAGCAGATAGAAGTTTTAACAAGCATTGATAATAGAGAATAAGTGTGGGAAGTATAGTCATCTACAAAGGTATACCCTGTACACTATTAGCTGCTGAGGACCCTTTTCCCATAAGACTACAAATCCTCTCACCTGATTCTATCTCCCGAGCTCTTCAAGAGGGATTTAGCTGTTGGGGATATCCAAATGAGATAATGAAAGAAGTCACTCCAGAAGAACTTGTTTGTTTACAAGATTTTGGACGTTTTCCACCGAATTAATGAAACATAGGAGAAAAAAATGGCATTTGAAAGTTTAACAGAACGTTTGCAGAACGTCTTTAAAAATCTACGTAAAAAGGGAAAAATTTCTGAGGCTGATGTCCAAGAAGCAACCAAAGAGATTCGTTTGGCCTTGCTGGAAGCTGACGTTGCCTTGCCTGTTGTAAAGGATTTTATCAAGAAGGTTCGTGAGCGTGCAGTAGGGCACGACGTCATTGATACCCTTAATCCAGCACAACAGATTATCAAAATCGTTGATGAGGAACTGACGGCTGTTTTAGGTTCCGATACGGCAGAGATTATCAAGTCACCAAAAATTCCTACGATTATTATGATGGTCGGTTTGCAAGGGGCTGGTAAAACGACCTTTGCTGGTAAGCTGGCTAATAAACTCAAGAAGGAAGAAAATGCTCGTCCTTTGATGATTGCGGCAGATATTTATCGTCCAGCAGCCATCGATCAGCTGAAAACACTTGGACAACAGATTGATGTTCCTGTCTTTGCACTTGGAACAGAGGTTCCAGCTGTTGAGATTGTTCGTCAAGGTTTGGAGCAAGCACAAGCCAATCATAACGACTATGTCTTGATCGATACGGCAGGTCGTTTACAGATTGATGAACTTCTCATGAATGAGCTTCGTGACGTAAAAGCATTGGCCCAACCAAACGAAATTCTACTTGTAGTGGACGCCATGATTGGTCAGGAGGCGGCTAATGTTGCCCGTGAGTTTAATGCTCAGTTAGAAGTGACTGGTGTTATCCTTACCAAGATTGATGGGGATACTCGTGGTGGTGCGGCTTTGTCTGTTCGCCACATCACTGGTAAACCTATCAAGTTCACTGGTACGGGTGAAAAGATTACAGATATCGAAACCTTCCACCCAGACCGTATGTCAAGCCGTATCCTTGGCATGGGGGATATGCTGACCTTGATTGAGAAAGCTTCTCAGGAATACGATGAGCAGAAAGCCCTTGAAATGGCTGAAAAGATGCGTGAAAACACCTTTGATTTCAATGATTTCATTGATCAATTGGATCAGGTGCAAAACATGGGGCCTATGGAAGACTTGCTCAAGATGATTCCAGGTATGGCTAACAATCCTGCCCTTCAAAATATGAAGGTGGATGAGCGCCAGATTGCGCGCAAACGTGCCATCGTATCTTCGATGACACCTGAAGAACGTGAAAACCCTGATTTGTTAAATCCAAGTCGTCGCCGTCGTATTGCTGCAGGTTCTGGAAATACCTTTGTCGAAGTCAATAAATTCATCAAGGACTTTAACCAGGCCAAACAGCTCATGCAAGGTGTCATGTCTGGTGATATGAACAAGATGATGAAACAAATGGGCATCAATCCAAATAACCTCCCTAAAAATATGCCAAATATGGGAGGAATGGATATGTCTGCCCTTGAAGGAATGATGGGGCAAGGTAGTATGCCGGATATGTCAGCTCTCGGAGGAGCAGGCATGCCAGATATGACCCAGATGTTTGGTGGCGGACTTAAAGGTAAAATTGGCGAATTCGCCATGAAACAGTCTATGAAACGCATGGCCAACAAAATGAAAAAAGCGAAGAAGAAACGCAAATAAAAAAAGGAAAGCAGAAATGCTTTCCCTGCATATAAAAAAGAACTCTGAATCTGATTCAGAGTTCTTTTTAAGTGCGATTGGCCTATTCCCACTCAACGGTTGCAGGTGGTTTACTTGTAATATCGTAGACGATGCGGTTAACGTGGTCCACTTCGTTGACGATACGTACAGAAATCTTTTGAAGGACTTCCCAAGGAATCTTGGCAAAGTCAGCTGTCATACCATCGATAGAAGTGATAGCACGAATGGCAATCGTGTAGTCATAAGTACGACCATCACCCATAACACCAACTGAACGAACGCCTGTGTTGACAGTGAAATATTGCCAGATATCACGGTCAAGTCCAGCTTTAGCGATTTCTTCACGAAGGATAGCATCAGACTCACGAACAGTTTCTAGTTTTTCTTCAGTGATTTCACCCATGACACGGATAGCGAGACCTGGTCCTGGGAATGGTTGGCGCCATACGATGTGGTCTGGCATACCAAGCTCTGTACCGAGGGCACGGACTTCGTCTTTATAAAGAGTGTTCAATGGTTCAATCAATTCAAACTGCATGTCTTCTGGAAGACCACCAACGTTGTGGTGTGACTTGATGGTTTGGGCTGTATCTGTACCAGACTCAATCACGTCAGTGTAAAGCGTTCCCTGAGCAAGGAATTTTACATCTTTTAGCTTGCTTGCTTCGTCATCAAAGACATAAACAAATTCGTTACCAATGATTTTCCGTTTTTGCTCAGGATCAGAAACGCCAGTAAGTTTGTCAAGGAAGCGTTTTGCAGCGTCTGCTTTGACGATATTCAAACCAAACTTACCACCAAGCATGTCCATAACTTGGTCAGCCTCTCCCTTACGGAGAAGACCGTGATCTACAAAGATACAGATTAATTGATCACCGATTGCTTTTTGAAGAAGAACCCCAACAACAGAAGAGTCAACACCACCTGATAGACCTAGAAGAACACGCTTGTCACCTACAGTTTCACGGATTTTCTTGATCTGCATGTCGATGAAGTTGTCCATTGACCAGTCGCCTTTAGCCTTACAGATGTTAAGGGCAAAGTTGCGAAGGATATCATTTCCGTATACAGAATGGCGCACTTCTGGGTGGAATTGGATACCGTAAATGTGCTTTTCTGGGTTTTCAATAGCTGCATAAGGACAGTCAGCAGAAGTGCCAGTACGAACAAAATCAGCTGGAATCTCTGTAACAGCATCGCCATGACTCATCAAAACAATCTGTTCTTCAGGAGTCCCTTCAAAGAGGGCAGAAGTGGTATGAGTAAGTGGTGATTGGCCATACTCGCGGTTACCAGCATCACCTGCAGGAACAACTTTTCCTCCAAGTTTATGAGTTAAAAGTTGCATACCGTAGCAGATTCCCAAAATTGGAATGCCAAGTTCAAAAATTTCTGGGTCAATATCAAATGAACCATCTTCGTATACAGAATTTGGTCCGCCAGAGAGGATAATCCCTACAGGGTTAATCGCACGAACCTCTGCAGCTGAGATTTTGTGACTTTTTAGCTCAGAAAAAACACCAATTTCACGAATACGGCGTGAAATCAGCTGGTTGTATTGGCTACCATAGTCCAGCACGATGATTTTTTCGACATCTTGCAAATCAGTTGAAATGTTGCTCATCTTTTTCCTTTCTCAAAAGAAATATCTTTTTCAATATTCTATCACAAATAGGGGCGAATTACCAACTAAACAAGGCAAAGTTTGACTTTTTCTTAGCAAATACGGTACAATGGAGAAAATAAAGAAAAGAAGTGAGAATCATGTTACCAGCTTATATGAAAATCCACGATCAGATCAAGAAGGATATAGATGAGCATCATTGGAAAATCGGAGAGAGGCTTCCAAGTGAGCGAGATTTAGCTGAACAGTTTCAAGTTAGCCGGATGACATTACGCCAAGCTATCTCTCTCTTGGTTGAGGAAGGAGTTTTGGAGCGTCGTGTAGGAAGTGGGACTTTTGTCTCTAGCACTCGTGTCCAAGAAAAAATGCGAGGAACAACCAGTTTTACGGAGATTGTCAAATCTCAGGGGAAAGTACCTTCCAGCCAACTCATTTCTTACAGAAGAACCATTCCAAATGAGCAAGAGGTCGCAAAGCTGGGGATTACTCCAACAGAGAATATTATCCGCATGGAACGGGTGCGTTATGCTGACCAAGTTCCTCTAGTCTATGAGGTCGCATCCATTCCTGAGAAATTTATTAAGGATTTCAAAAAAGAAGAAATCACCAGTCACTTTTTTCAAACCTTGCAGCAGTATGGCTACCGGATTGGCAAATCCCAACAGACCATTTATGCGAGATTGGCTAAGGAAAAAATTGCTGACTATTTAGAAGTCGAAAAGGGGCATGCGATTTTAGCCTTGACTCAGGTTTCTTATCTTGAAGATGGGACAGCTTTTGAATATGTAAAGAGTCAATACGTGGGTGAACGCTTTGAATTTTATCTTGAAAATAACTAGTCTAGAAAGGCTAGTTTTTTGTTTTCTTAAAAGATTAGAATTGTCAAAACAATCTGTCTAGGCTTGATTTTATCCTTTATTTACTATAAAATGAGAAGGAAAAACGTCAAACTTTTATATTGCAAATAGGAGAAAAAATGACAAAAACATTAAAACGTCCTGAGGTTTTATCGCCTGCAGGGACTTTAGAGAAGCTAAAAGTGGCTGTTCGGTATGGAGCTGATGCTGTTTTTATAGGTGGACAAGCTTATGGTCTTCGTAGCCGTGCAGGAAACTTCACCTTTGAACAGATGGAAGAAGGCGTGCAGTTCGCTGCCGAGTATGGTGCCAAGGTCTATGTAGCTGCCAACATGGTTATGCACGAAGGAAATGAAGCTGGGGCTGGTGAGTGGTTCCGTAAGTTGCGTGACATTGGGATTGCGGCAGTTATCGTGTCAGATCCGGCCTTGATTATGATTGCAGCAACAGAAGCACCAGGTCTTGAAATCCACCTCTCTACCCAAGCCAGTGCGACGAACTATGAAACGCTTGAATTTTGGAAAGAACTGGGCTTGACTCGTGTCGTTTTGGCGCGTGAGGTTTCAATGGAAGAATTGGCAGAGATTCGCAAACGCACTGATGTAGAAATTGAAGCCTTTGTTCACGGAGCCATGTGTATTTCCTACTCAGGTCGCTGTACGCTATCAAACCACATGAGTATGCGTGATGCCAACCGTGGTGGTTGTTCGCAGTCTTGCCGTTGGAAATACGACCTTTACGACATGCCTTTTGGTCAAGAACGCAAGAGTCTTAAAGGTGAAATTCCAGAAGAATTTTCGATGTCAGCCGTTGACATGTCCATGATTGACCATATTCCAGATATGATCGAAAACGGTGTAGACAGTCTCAAGATTGAAGGCCGCATGAAATCTATCCACTATGTTTCCACTGTAACCAACTGTTACAAGGCGGCTGTGGATGCTTACCTTGAAAGCCCAGAAAAATTTGAAGCTATTAAACAAGACCTGGTAGATGAGATGTGGAAAGTTGCCCAACGTGAATTGGCAACAGGTTTCTACTATAGCACACCTACAGAAAATGAACAGTTGTTTGGTGCACGTCGTAAAATCCCTGAATACAAGTTTGTCGCTGAGGTGGTTTCTTATGATGATGCAACCCAGACAGCAACCATTCGTCAACGGAATGTTATCAATGAAGGAGATCAAGTTGAGTTTTATGGACCAGGTTTCCGTCATTTTGAAACCTATATCGAAAATCTTCACGATTCTAAAGGCAATAAAATCGACCGTGCTCCAAATCCAATGGAACTCTTGACCATTAAGGTTCCTCAACCTGTGCAAGCTGGGGATATGGTTCGAGCTCTCAAAGAAGGTCTTATCAATCTCTATAAGGAAGACGGGACAAGTGTCACAGTTCGTGCCTAGATAAGGAAAAGTGAATGATTCAAGTGCAAGGATTGTTGGTAGATAATGAAAGCAGATGTGTTCACTATCATGGTGAAAAGGATATTATTTCCCTCCAGTGCTATGAGTGTAAAAAATACTATGCTTGCTATCAGTGCCACAATGCTATAGAAACGCATTTGTTTTCACCTTACCCCTTGACGCTTGCGGAGGATCGACCGATTTTATGTGGGGCTTGTATGAGGACAATAACATTTCAAGAATATCAAAAGCAGATAGCCTGCCCTTATTGCAAATCTCCATTTAATCCAGGGTGTAAACAACACTATTCCTACTATTTCAAATAAAATGAATCTATCCAAGTTCTAAACTTGGATTTTTCAATTTATTTCGGAAAATATAGAGAAAGTGGAAACACATTTCATCATAAAATGAGAAACTTATCTATACAGTGGTATAAAAATAGCAAAAATAAAAATAAATCATCTGAAACGCTTCCAACGTAAGTAAAAAGTTGACAAAAACAAATTTTAGGACTAAACTAAGTAAGTAAATTTTAAATAAAAGGAGAATTCATCATGAATTTAACATTTTTCGGTCTATGTCTTGCCTGTATGGGTGTATCTCTTGCAGAAGGATTTTTGATGAACGGTTTGTTCAAGTCTGCAGCACGCCAACCAGACATCATCCCACAATTGCGTAGTTTGATGATCATGGGGATTGCCTTTATCGAAGGAACATTCTTTGTAACTCTCGTATTTTCATTTATCATCAAATAAAGAGAAGTATAAAATGGAAAAGGGAGGATTCTAGATGGAAGAAAGTATCAATCCAACCATCAATATTGGTCCTGTTACCTTTGATTTAACCTTGACAGCATTGACTTTGTTGTCTGTGGCACTGATTTTTGGCTTTATCTATTGGGCAAGTCGTAATATGACTGTGAAACCCAAAGGAAAGCAAAATGTACTAGAGTATCTCTATGACTTTGTAGTCGGATTTACAGAACCTAACGTAGGTTCTCGGTACATGAAAGATTACTCACTCTTTTACTTGTGTTTATTTCTTTTTATGGTTATCGCAAACAATCTTGGTTTGATGGCGAAACTTCAAACTACAGATGGGACAAACCTTTGGACATCGCCAACTGCAAATCTCCAGTTTGACTTGGCTTTGTCATTTGGAATTATCCTGATGACCCATATAGAAGGAATTCGTCGTCGTGGTATTAAAAAATATCTAAAAGGTTTTGTAACCCCAGGTTTTATGACACCGATGAATCTCCTTGAAGAAGTCACGAATTTCCTATCACTTGCTTTGCGGGTGTTCGGGAATATCTTTGCCGGAGAAGTGATGGCAAGCTTGCTTATTACTCTTTCTCATCAGGCTCTTTATTGGTATCCAGTCGCATTTGTTACCAATCTTGTCTGGACGGCATTCTCTGTGTTTATTTCCTGTGTTCAGGCCTATGTATTCACAGTCTTGTCTTCAATGTATCTAGGAAATAAAATTAATGATGAAGAGTAGAAAGGAGTAAATGATGCACGTAACAGTAGGTGAATTGATTGGTAACTTTATTTTAATTGCTGGCTCTTTTATCCTTTTGATCGTCTTAGTCAAAAAATACGCATGGTCAAACTTGACAAGTGTCTTCGAAGAACGCGCCGAAAAGATTGCTGCTGATATTGATGGTGCTGAACAAGCTCGTCAAAAAGCAGAAACTCTTGCTCAAAAGCGTGAAGATGAATTAGCAGGAAGCCGTAGCGAAGCTAAAACTATCATCGAGAATGCTAAGGAGACAGCTGAAAAGAGCAAATCAGATATTCTGGCTGAAGCTAAGCTAGAAGCTGGTCGCTTGAAAGAAAAAGCTAACCAAGAAATTGCGCAAAACAAAGCTGAGGCTTTACAAAGCGTTAAAGGTGAGGTAGCAGATTTGACAGTTAGTTTAGCTGGAAAAATCATCTCACAAAACCTTGACAGTCATGCCCATAAGGAACTCATTGATCAGTATATCGATCAGCTAGGAGAAGCCTAATGGACAAGAAAACAGCAAAGGTAATTGAAAAATACAGCATGCCTTTTGTCCAATTAGTGATTGAAAAAGGAGAAGAGGACCGGATTTTTTCAGACTTGGATCAAATCAAGCAAGTCGCAGAAGAAGCGGGCTTACCTTCTTTTTTAGCTCAGGTGGCAGTCGATGAGTCAGATAAGGAAAAAACAGTTCGTTTCTTTCAAGACTCTGTGTCACCTTTAATGCAAAACTTTATTCAAGTTCTGGTTTACAATCACAGAGCAAATCTTTTTTATGAAGTAATTGCAGATTGTTTGAATCGCCTTGAAAAAGAGACCAATCGTTTTGTAGTCACGATTTCTTCAGCTCATCCTTTAACAGATGAACAGAAGGAACGTCTGCTCCCATTGATAGAGAAAAAAATGTCTCTGAAAGTGCGGAGCGTCAAAGAACAAATTGATGAAGGACTCATTGGTGGTTTTGTCATTTTTGCTAATCACAAGACAATTGATGTGAGTATTAAACAACAACTTCGAGTTGTTAAAGAAAATTTGAAATAGAAAGTGGTGTTCTTTTGGCAATTAACGCACAAGAAATCAGCGCTTTAATTAAGCAACAAATTGAAAATTTCAAACCCAATTTTGATGTATCTGAAACAGGTGTTGTAACCTATATCGGGGACGGAATTGCGCGTGCTCACGGCCTTGAAAATGCCATGAGCGGGGAGCTGTTGATTTTTGAAAACGGCTCTTATGGGATGGCGCAGAACTTGGAGTCGACAGACGTTGGGATTATCATCCTAGGTGACTTTACAGATATTCGTGAAGGCGATACCATTCGCCGTACAGGTAAAATCATGGAAGTTCCTGTTGGTGAGAGCCTTATTGGACGTGTTGTGGATCCACTTGGTCGTCCAGTTGACGGTCTTGGAGAAATCCATACTGATAAGTCTCGTCCAGTAGAAGCGCCGGCTCCTGGCGTTATGCAACGTAAGTCTGTATCAGAACCATTGCAAACAGGTTTGAAAGCTATTGATGCCCTTGTTCCGATTGGTCGTGGTCAACGTGAGTTGATTATCGGTGACCGTCAGACAGGGAAAACAACCATCGCTATTGATGCTATTTTGAACCAAAAAGGTCAAGATATGATCTGTATCTATGTAGCGATTGGGCAAAAAGAGTCAACTGTTCGTACGCAAGTTGAAACACTTCGTCAGTACGGTGCCTTGGACTACACAATCGTTGTGACAGCTTCTGCTTCACAACCTTCTCCATTGCTCTTCCTAGCTCCTTATGCTGGGGTTGCTATGGCAGAAGAGTTTATGTACCAAGGGAAGCATGTTTTGATCGTTTATGATGATCTTTCAAAACAAGCGGTCGCTTATCGTGAACTCTCCCTCTTGCTTCGTCGTCCACCAGGTCGTGAAGCCTTCCCTGGGGATGTTTTCTACCTTCATAGCCGTTTGCTTGAGCGTTCAGCTAAGGTTTCTGATGAACTTGGTGGTGGTTCAATCACAGCTCTACCATTTATCGAGACACAAGCAGGAGATATCTCTGCTTATATCGCAACCAACGTGATTTCAATCACAGATGGTCAAATCTTCCTTGGCGATGGTCTCTTCAATGCGGGTATTCGTCCAGCTATTGATGCGGGTTCATCTGTATCTCGTGTAGGTGGTTCTGCACAAATCAAAGCTATGAAGAAGGTTGCTGGTACACTTCGTATCGACCTTGCTTCATATCGTGAGTTGGAAGCCTTCACTAAGTTTGGTTCTGATTTGGATGCGGCTACTCAAGCTAAGTTAAATCGTGGACGTCGTACCGTTGAAGTTCTGAAACAACCAGTTCATAAACCATTACCTGTTGAGAAACAAGTAACCATTCTTTATGCTTTGACACATGGTTTCTTGGATACGATTCCTGTAGATGACATTGTTCGTTTTGAGGAAGAGTTTCATGATTTCTTTGATGCACAACATCCAGAGATTTTGGAAACTATTCGTGAAACAAAAGACTTGCCAGAAGAAGCAGTCTTGGATGCTGCGATTACAGAGTTTCTCAATCAATCCAGCTTCCAATAAGAATAGAGGTGTCAAATGGCAGTATCTCTAAATGATATTAAAACAAAAATCGCCTCAACAAAAAATACTAGTCAAATCACCAATGCCATGCAAATGGTATCGGCTGCCAAGTTAGGTCGCTCTGAAGAAGCAGCACGTAACTTTCAAGTTTATGCTCAGAAGGTTCGTAAGCTTTTGACGGATATTCTGCATGGTAACGGATCTGGTGGTTCTACCAATCCGATGCTCATTAGTCGCCCAGTTAAGAAAACAGGCTATATCGTTATTACTTCAGACCGTGGCTTGGTTGGAGGTTATAATGCTTCCATCCTTAAAGCTGTGATGGAGCTGAAAGAAGAATACCATCCAGATGGTACAGGTTTTGAGATAATCTGTATTGGTGGTATGGGAGCTGATTTCTTTAAGGCTCGTGGCATTCAACCAATCTATGAACTACGTGGCTTGGCCGACCAACCAAGTTTTGATGAAGTTCGTAAAATTATTTCAAAAACGATTGAAATGTATCAAAATGAACTTTTTGATGAACTCTATGTTTGTTACAACCATCATGTCAATACTCTCACAAGTCAAATGCGTGTGGAACAAATGTTGCCGATTGTTGACTTAGATCCAAATGAAGCGGATGAAGAGTATAGCTTGACCTTTGAGTTGGAAACGAGTCGTGATGAGATTCTAGAGCAGTTGTTACCTCAGTTTGCAGAAAGTATGATATACGGGGCTATCATCGATGCCAAGACAGCTGAGAATGCTGCAGGTATGACAGCCATGCAAACGGCGACTGATAATGCCAAGAAAGTCATCAATGATTTGACAATCCAGTATAACCGTGCCAGACAGGCGGCGATTACACAAGAAATTACAGAAATTGTAGCGGGGGCTAGTGCCTTAGAATAAGGCTTGCCTCCCTCGTATTAAAATGAACTTAGGCCCTAGGTGAACTAGGAACCGAAAGTATCTTATATAGAATAGGAGAAGGAGATGAGTTCAGGTAAAATTGCTCAGGTTATTGGACCCGTTGTCGACGTCTTGTTCGAAGCAGGGGAAACACTTCCTGAGATTAATAATGCACTTGTCGTCTACAAAAATGACGAAAGAAAAACAAAAATCGTCCTTGAAGTAGCCTTGGAGTTGGGTGATGGTATGGTTCGTACGATCGCCATGGAATCAACAGATGGTTTGACTCGTGGAATGGAAGTTTTGGACACAGGCCGTCCAATCTCTGTTCCAGTAGGTAAAGAAACTTTGGGACGTGTCTTCAACGTTTTGGGAGATACCATCGACTTGGATGCTCCTTTCGCTGAAGACGCTGAGCGTCAGCCAATTCATAAGAAAGCTCCAACTTTTGATGAATTGTCTACCTCATCTGAAATCTTGGAAACAGGGATCAAGGTTATCGACCTTCTTGCCCCTTACCTAAAAGGTGGTAAAGTTGGACTCTTCGGTGGTGCCGGAGTTGGTAAAACTGTCCTGATCCAAGAATTGATTCACAATATTGCCCAAGAACACGGTGGTATTTCCGTATTTACCGGTGTTGGGGAACGTACTCGTGAGGGGAACGACCTTTACTGGGAAATGAAAGAATCAGGCGTTATCGAGAAAACAGCCATGGTATTTGGTCAGATGAATGAACCACCTGGAGCACGTATGCGTGTTGCCCTTACTGGCTTGACAATCGCCGAATATTTCCGTGATGTAGAAGGCCAAGATGTGCTTCTCTTTATTGATAATATTTTCCGTTTCACTCAGGCTGGTTCTGAAGTATCTGCCCTTTTGGGTCGTATGCCATCAGCCGTTGGTTACCAACCAACACTTGCTACTGAAATGGGTCAATTGCAAGAGCGTATCACATCAACCAAGAAGGGTTCTGTAACCTCTATCCAGGCTATCTATGTGCCAGCGGATGACTACACTGACCCAGCGCCAGCAACAGCCTTCGCTCACTTGGATTCAACAACAAACTTGGAACGTAAGTTGGTACAATTGGGTATTTATCCAGCCGTTGATCCGTTGGCTTCAAGCTCTCGTGCCTTGGCACCTGAGATTGTTGGTGAGGAGCACTATGCAGTTGCTGCTGAAGTCAAACGTGTCCTTCAACGTTACCATGAATTGCAAGATATCATTGCTATCCTTGGTATGGATGAACTCTCTGATGAAGAAAAGACCTTGGTTGCCCGTGCCCGTCGTATCCAGTTCTTCTTGTCTCAAAACTTCAACGTTGCCGAACAATTTACTGGTCAACCTGGTTCTTATGTACCAGTAGCGGAAACAGTTCGCGGCTTTAAGGAAATCCTTGAAGGAAAACATGACCATCTACCGGAAGATGCCTTCCGTGGTGTCGGTTCAATCGAAGACGTCATTGCTAAGGCTGAGAAAATGGGATTTTAAGAGGTGATCTATGGCTCATTTAACTGTCCAGATCGTGACACCAGATGGCCTCGTCTATGATCACCATGCCAGCTTTGTATCGGTACGAACTCTGGATGGTGAGATGGGGATCTTGCCACGACATGAAAATATGATTGCGGTTTTAGCGGTTGATGAAGTAAAGGTAAAACGAATCGATGACGATACTCATGTGAACTGGATTGCAGTGAACGGAGGAATTATCGAGATTGCCAATGACATCATTACTATTGTAGCAGACTCAGCAGAACGTGCTCGTGATATCGATATTAGCCGTGCCCAACGTGCTAAACTTCGTGCTGAACGTGAGATTGAAGAAGCACAAGATAAACACTTGATTGACCAAGAACGGCGAGCTAAGGTTGCTTTGCAACGTGCCATTAACCGTATCAATGTCGGAAATAAATTGTAAAATAAAAATGAACTTGCTTAAGCAAGTTCATTTTTATTTTACATTAATGTTTAAATGTGATGCAAACGGCTTCGGGAACTCGGAAATCGTTAGAAAGCTCAGCTAATCGACCAGTTTTAGGATTACGTTTAAAGACGGTTGCATTATCTGAATCTTGGTGAACTGCAATTAGAAATTCTTGGTCAGGAGTTAGATCGAAATCACGTGGTGTTTTACCATGACTTGGAACAATCTCTAATAATTCCAAACTACCATCAGCTAGGATGCTAAATACAGCAATGGAATCATGACCTCGGTTGGATGCATAGAGGTATTTGCCGTCTTTTGAAAGACGAATGGCAGCAGTAGCATTAAATTCCTCATATCCATCTGGCAAAGTCGAAATGACTTGCATGCGTTCAAATTCACCAACACCATCGTAAATCAAGACTTCAATGGTACTGTTGAGTTCACAGATGAGGTAGGCAATCTTATAATGATGATGGAAAACGATGTGGCGAGCACCTGCTCCAGCTTGGCTGTGATAAGTGTAGAGTTTACTTAGTTTTCCTTCTGGGCTAACATCGTAGGTCGTTACTTCATCCGTTCCTAGATCACATGTGACGAGATACTGGTCAGGTGTTAGATCCGTAAAGTGTACATGTGGGGAAGATTGGTTTTCATGAGGACCTTGTCCGCTATGCTGATCTAGATCTGTTTGGATGAGTCTACCATCCGATTGACGTTTATAAACTAGAACTTGACCTTTATGATAGTTGGCCCCATAAACGAGACCACGTTTTTCATCTACTGTCACATAACAATGAGGAGCGCCTTCTTCCACCACATGATTTAACAAAGTGCCGTCGGTCTTGTAAGCAGCGATTCCACCCAAGCCATCCTGGCTCCCTACGGTGTATAAGTGTTGCTGTTGGTCAAAGGCAAGGTAGGTCGGACTTGGTTCAGCAGCAAAGAGTTCAAGATTTGCAAGCTGGCCTGTTTCTGTATTAAAATCAGCTTTGTAAATCCCTTTAGATAAGCGACGAGTGTAAGTTCCAAAATAAACAGTTTCTTTCATGTCCATACCTCTTAATAATGATAAGTTCATTATACCACAAAATGAAATTCTTAACTGACTTTCATCATTTTTTGAAAATTACAGAAAACATCTTAGGGAGATTTATTTAGTTTTTACCTTGCTTTCAAAAATCAAAGTGATATAATAATGATATATTTGATTTAAAGGAGTGTCTTATGAAAAAACGTATTTTTCTAATGGCTGCAGTAGCAGTGTTGTCATCAGCACTACTAGCAGCTTGTTCGTCTGGTGGTAAAAACGCCAACCAACCTGTGACTTATACTTATGTCTTCTCATCGGATCCTGCAACTTTGGACTATACAGTTTCTGGAAATTCCAGTACCAAACAGGTGACTGGGAATGTCATCGATGGTTTGCTTGAGAATGACCAATATGGAAATCTTGTGCCGTCTGTAGCAGAGGACTGGAGTGTTTCTAAAGATGGTTTGACTTACACCTATAAAATCCGGAAAGGGATTAAGTGGTACACTAATGAAGGCGAGGAATATGGTGAAGTAAAGGCTCAGGATTTCGTGACAGGTTTGAAACATGCTGTCGCTAAGAAATCACAAGCCCTCTATCTCGTACAGGATTCAATCAAAGGGTTAGATGATTATATTAACGGGAAAACAAATGATTTTTCTACTGTTGGAATTAAGGCGACAGATGATTATACTCTTGTTTATACGCTTAATAATCCTGAATCTTTCTGGAATTCCAAGACAACGATGGGTGTTTTGGCACCAATCAATGAAGACTTTTTAGCCTCTAAGGGGGATAATTTTGGTAAACCTACTGATGTTACAAGTATTCTATACAATGGTCCTTACCTTCTGAAAGGTCTCACATCGAAATCTTCAATCGAGATGACAAAAAACCAAAACTATTGGGATAAAGGAAATGTCTTTATTGATGATATAAAATTGACCTTCTTTGATGGTCAAGATGCAGACTCTCTTGGTCGTGGTTTTGATGAAGGCCACTACCCAGCAGCTCCCCTCTTTAAGAATTCTGCAAACTATGAGCGATTCAAAGAAAAATACAAAGACAACATTGTGTATGGTCAACAAAGAGGAGGTAGCTACTACATTTCAACTAATATTGACCGTGTAGCCTATAACCATACTTCTAAAACAACGGACGAAGAAAAGACATCTACTAAGAAAGCTTTGTTGAACAAAGATTTCCGCCAAGCTTTGGCTTTTGGAGCAGATCGTAAGGCTGCTGTCTCTCAAGTATTTGGTGATGAAGTTGCCCCTCGTAAATTACGTACTAGCTTTACACCTCCAACGTTTGTTCAAATTGGAGATCAATCTTTTGGTCAAGTAACAAAAGCAGAACTTGACAAGTTGGATACTGCTTGGAGCGATGTTAGCCTAGATGATGCACAAGATTCACTTCATAATGTAGAGAAAGCTAAAACCAAACTTGAAGCGGCTAAGAAAACTCTTCAAGCCGACGGTGTTCAGTTCCCTATTCATTTGGACTTGCCAGTTTCCTCTACTCAAACAGATTTTGTACGTCAAGCTCAATCGTATAAACAATCAATAGAGGAAGCTCTTGGAGTTGAAAATGTGGTGGTTGATATCCAACAAGTTTCTGATGATGAATTGGGAAGTATGACCGTTCTTGCAACTTCAAAAGACAATATCGACTGGGATATCAATCCTAACAGTGGATGGAGCCCAGACTATGCAGATCCATCAACCTATCTTGATGCATTTGATCCAACATCTGGACCAACTCTTCTTGGAGCACTTGGTATTGCACTAGGATCAGATAGTTCAGCCATTAAGGCAGTAGGATTGGATAAATACAAAGAATTACTTGATGATGCTAACAGTGAGAAAACAGATCTCGAAAAACGTTATTCAAAATATGCTAAAGCTCAAGCATGGTTGACAGATAGTGCTCTAGTTATTCCTGTACACTCAGACGGTGCCCAAATGCTTGTTACAAAGAAAGTTCCAGGAACAGGAGCAGATGGTTGGGTCGGTGATAAAACAGGCGAAAACAGTTATAAATATCTGAAGATTCAAGATAAGATTGTGACAAGTAAAGAAATGGAAGAATTTCGCAAGAAATTTGCTGAAGAAAAAGCAAAATCAAACGAAGAATACCAAAAACAACTATCAAGTCATATTAAAGATTAAATAAATCTCCTCAATTGAGGAGATTTTTCTTTTTGTCTATCTATGTAAGCACTTAAAAAAAGAGTTATTTTAGTCTAAAAATGGTATAATGAAAGAATGACAGAAAGGATGTATTTATGGAACATAAAGAGAAACATTTTAGCCTATCTTGGTTTTTTAAGTGGTTTTTAGATAATAAAGCTATTACTGTATTCTTAGTGACCTTGTTACTGGGCTTGAATCTTTTCATTCTAAGTAAGATTAGTTTTATCTTTTTACCGGTTTTGGATTTTCTAGGAGTTGTCATGTTGCCAGTTATTTTATCTGGTTTACTTTATTACCTCCTCAATCCGATTGTGGACTGGATGGAGAAGCACAAAATTAATCGTGTGCTTGCTATCAGTATTGTTTTTGTCATTATTGGAATTTTTATCATTTGGGGTCTGGCAGTCGCTATTCCAAATCTTCAACGCCAGGTCTTAAATTTTGCAAAGAATGTGCCTAGTTACCTCGAAGATGCTGACCGTGTTATCAATGATCTTGTAACCAAACGCTTGCCAGATGATTTTAGACCTCAGTTAGAGCAAGTACTTGCAAATGTTTCTACAGAAGCGACGATGTGGGCCAGCAAAATCTCTTCTCAAGCTGTTAACTGGGTTAGCGCCTTTATCAGTAGTGTTTCCCAGGTCATTGTAGCGGTTATTATCGTACCATTCATGCTCTTTTATCTTTTGAGAGATGGGAAAGGCTTGCGAGATTACCTAACTAAATTCATCCCAAACAAGTTAAAAGAACCTGTTGGACAAGTTTTGTCAGATGTCAATAAACAGTTGTCAAACTACGTTAGAGGACAGGTTACTGTTGCTATTATCGTGGCAATTATGTTTATTATCTTCTTTAAGATTATTGGTCTCAGATATGCTGTGACTCTTGGTATTACGGCTGGTATCCTCAATCTAGTACCTTACCTGGGTAGTTTTCTAGCGATGTTGCCTGCTTTGGTTTTGGGCTTGATTGCAGGACCTGTCATGCTTTTGAAAGTGATTATTGTCTTTATTGTTGAACAAACGATTGAAGGTCGCTTCGTTTCTCCGCTTATTTTAGGTAGTCAGCTAAACATCCATCCGATCAATGTCCTCTTTGTTCTCCTAACTTCAGGCTCCATGTTTGGTATTTGGGGAGTCTTGCTGGGAATTCCTGTCTATGCCTCTGCCAAGGTCGTTATCTCAGCTATCTTTAACTGGTATAAAAAAGTCAGCGGACTGTATGAAGAAGAAGGGGAGGAAATCAAGAGTGAACAATAGTCAACGCATGCTCCAGGCTCTGGATGAACAGGATTTAACCAAGGCGGATCAGTATTATCACAAAGCCCTCGAAACAGATTCAAGTGAAGTTCTTTACGAACTAGCAAGCTATCTAGAGGGAATTGGCTTTTATCCTCAAGCAAAAGAAATTTACCAACATATCGTTACAGAATTCCCAGAAGTGAATCTGAATTTAGCAAGCATTGCTAGTGAGGATGGCAATGTTGAGGAAGCCTTTGCTTACCTTGAGGAAATCACACCCGAAAGTGACTGGTACGTATCGGCCTTGGCCTTGAAGGCAGACCTCTATCAGTTGGAAGGATTGACAGATGTTTCGCGTGAAAAGTTACTGGAAGCCCTAAACTACTCAGACGATTCCTTATTAGTTTTTGGTTTGGCTGAGTTGGATAGCGAGTTAGGGAATTATCAGGAAGCCATTCAGGGCTATGCTCAGTTGGATAATCGCTCCATCTACGAACAAACAGGTGTATCAACCTACCAACGAATTGGCTACGCTTATGCCCAGTTAGGCAAGTTTGAAGCTGCAACTGAGTTCTTAGAAAAAGCCTTAGAACTAGAATACGATGACCAAACTGCCTTTGAACTGGCTAGTCTTTACTTTGATCAAGAAGAGTATCAAAAATCTGTTCTTTACTTTAAGCAGATTGATACCATTTCACCAGATTTTGAAGGATATGAGTATGGTTATAGTCAAGCCTTGCATAAGGAACATCAGGTGGAAGAGGCCCTTCGTACCGTTAAACAAGGTTTGGAGAAAAATCCATTTGAAACTCGGCTCTTACTAGCTGCTTCTCAGTTTTCGTATGAATTGCATGATCCTAGTGCTGCAGAGCAGTTTCTCCTTACTGCTAAAGAAGATGCAGAGGATACAGAAGAAATTTTTCTTCGCCTCGCAACCATTTATATGGAACAAGAGCGGTATGAAGATATCATCGCTCTCCAAAGTCAAGAACCTGAAAATCTTTTGACCAAGTGGATGATTGCACGCTCTTACCAGGAAATCGAGGATTTAGATAAGGCCCATGAGCTCTATCAGGAACTATCGCCTGACCTCAAGGATAATCCCGAGTTTTTGGAGCAGTATACTTATCTTTTGCGTGAATTGGGATATTTTGAAGAAGCAAAGGTACAAGCTGAAGCCTATTTAAAACTCGTTCCAGATGATGTTCAGATACAAGAACTCTTAGAAACACTTTAAAAGTTATCTCTCTAAAAATGTATCCGTCAATTTGGCAGATACGTTTTTTTGGAAGAAATAGAATTTTTTTTCAATTACTCTTGCTAAATTGTTTATTTATGCTATAATAGGAACAATTATTTTTAGGAGGTGCAGTATGTCTTATATGTTTGAGATATTACCAAGTTTGTTAAACGGTGCAAGTATGACACTTCAGGTCTTTGCTCTGGTTTTAATTTTTTCAATTCCCTTAGGTATTGTCGTTGCCTTTGCTTTACAAGTCCGCTGGAAACCCCTCCATTATCTCATTGACCTTTATATTTGGGTGATGCGAGGGACTCCTTTGCTCTTGCAATTAATCTTTATTTACTATGTTCTTCCTAGCATTGGGATACGTTTAGATCGTTTGCCTGCTGCTGTGATCGCTTTTGTATTGAACTATGCAGCCTACTTTGCAGAAATCTTTCGTGGTGGGATTGAAACCATTCCCAAAGGGCAGTATGAAGCCGCAAAAGTGTTAAAATTTAGCTCCTTTGATACAGTTCGCTATATCATCCTTCCTCAGGTTACAAAGATTGTCTTACCGAGTGTCTTTAATGAAATTATGAGTTTGGTCAAAGATACTTCTTTGGTCTATGCTTTGGGGATTTCAGATTTGATTTTGGCTAGTAGGACTGCAGCCAATCGAGATGCCAGTCTTGTTCCTATGTTTTTAGCTGGAGCTATTTATTTAATCATGATTGGTCTTGTAACCATTATAGCGAAAAAACTTGAGAAGAAGTACAGTTATTACAGATAGGAGGATTGCTATGTTAGAATTACGAAATATCAATAAAGCCTTTGGTGGCAAACAAATCTTAACCAATTTCAGCCTATCAATTCCTGAAAAGCAAATCCTCGCAATCGTAGGTCCTTCAGGAGGAGGCAAGACCACCTTGTTACGTATGCTAGCTGGACTGGAAACCATCGATTCTGGAGAAATCTACTATAACGGCGAATCGTTAGCTATAGACGAACTCGAAAAGCGCAATCTTCTGGGATTTGTTTTCCAAGATTTTCAACTCTTTCCGCATTTGTCAGTTCTAGAAAACTTAACTCTGTCGCCCATAAAAACCATGAGCATGGAGAAGGAAGTTGCTGAGAAGAAGGCGCGTGGTTTGTTAGAACAACTTGGGTTAGCTGGGCATGCAGATGCCTTTCCTTTCTCATTATCTGGTGGGCAAAAACAACGGGTGGCCTTAGCACGCGCCATGATGATAAAGCCAGAAATTATTGGATATGATGAACCTACATCGGCCTTAGACCCAGAATTGCGATTAGAAGTAGAAAAACTTATCCTTCAAAATAAAGAGCGTGGGATGACCCAGATTGTTGTGACGCACGACCTTCAGTTTGCAGAAAATATTGCTGATCAGATCCTTAAGGTTGATCCAAAGTAGGAGGTGTCTATGAAGAGAAAGAAAATTGCCCTTGCACTTGCTCTGTTCTTTAGCTTCTTCCTGACGGCTTGTACTCAGAAGGCAAGTGATCCAAATCAGGATAACTGGGCCAAATATCAAAAGCAGGGTAGCATTACTATTGGCTTTGACAATACCTTTGTTCCCATGGGATTTGAGGAAAAGAATGGCCAGTATGCGGGCTTTGATATTGACCTAGCCCAAGCTGTCTCTGAAAAGCTAGGGATTCAGATTAAATTTCAACCCATCGACTGGGATATGAAAGAAACCGAACTACAAAATGGTACCATTGATGCCATCTGGAATGGCTATACAGCTACAGATGAACGGAAAGAGAAGGTTGCATTTACTATTCCTTACATGGAAAATCAACAAGTTTTGGTCTCTAAAAAGTCTCAAAATATCCACTCAATTCAGGATATGACAGACAAAATTTTAGGGGCCCAGGCTGGATCTTCTGGCTATTTGAATTTTGAAGGACAACCAGAACTACTCAAGAACCGAGTGAAAGACCAGAAGGCTAATCAATACCAAAGTTTCAATGAAGCCTTAATTGATTTGAAAAATGACCGGATTGATGCCTTGTTGATTGACCGAGTATATGCCAATTATTATCTCCAGTCTGAAGGGATATTAAGCGACTACAATGTCTTTTCAGCTGGATTTGAAAGTGAAGCTTTTGCAGTGGGTGTTAGACCTGCTGATAAAACTTTGTTAGCCGCTTTGAACCAAGCCTTTATCTCACTATACCAAGAAGGAAAATTCCAGGAAATCAGCCAGAAATGGTTTGGGGAAGATGTAGCCACCAGTCAAGTTAAAAATCAAGAATAAGAAAAGAGATTGAGTTTTTCCTCAGTCTCTTTTTGTATCGAAAAATCCTCTGGCAAGTACCAGAGGATAAGGGTTTATACTCAATGAAAATCAAAGAGCAAACTAGGAAGCTAGCCGCAGGCTGCTCAAAACACTGTTTTGAGGTTGTAGATAAGACTGACAAAGTCAGGAACATATATCTACGGCAAGGTAACGCTGACGTGGTTTGAAGAGATTTTCGAAGAGTGTTATTTCATTGTTGGGAAGAGCAATACATCACGGATAGTGGTTGTATCAGTGAGGAGCATGCAGAGACGGTCGATACCGATACCCAAACCACCTGTTGGTGGCATACCGTATTCAAGAGCCTCGATGTAATCGTAGTCAATGCCAGTTGCTTCGTCGTCACCAAGTTCTTTAGCTTTCGCCTGGGCTTCAAAACGGCTAAGTTGGTCGATTGGGTCGTTCAACTCAGTAAAGGCGTTACCGTACTCCTTAGTCATGATGAAGAGCTCAAAACGGTCAGTAAAGCGTTCGTCTTCAGGATTTTTCTTCGCGAGTGGAGAGACAGCTACTGGATGTCCGTAGACAAAGGTTGGTTGGATCAAGGTTTCTTCGACAAATTCTTCAAAGAAGGCATTGATGATGTGACCAACTTCAGTGTAGTGTTTCTCAACTGGAACTTTCTTCTCAGCAGCGATAGCTTTAGCTTCCTCGAAAGTTAGATCTTGCCAGAAATCTACACCAGTAATTTCTTTGATAGCATCCACCATGTGAACGCGTTTGAATGGTTCGTTGATTTTGATTTCAGTTCCTTGATAGTTTACTGGACCATCACCTTTGACGGATTTAGCAGCGTGTTGGATAATACCTTCCGTCAAGTCCATAATATCTTGGAAATCTGCATAAGCTTGGTAAACTTCGATTGAAGTGAATTCAGGGTTATGAGTAGCATCCATTCCTTCATTACGGAAGATACGGCCAATTTCATAGACACGTTCCATACCACCAACGATAAGACGTTTTAAGTGAAGCTCAGTTGCGATACGAAGCACCATGTCAATGTTTTGGGCATTGTGGTGAGTGATAAATGGACGAGCAGCAGCACCACCAGCTTCATTATGAAGAACAGGTGTTTCTACTTCAAGAAAACCTTTTTGATCAAGAAAACGACGGATTTCAGAGATGATTTTTGAACGAGTGACAAAGCGCTCAAAGCTTTCACGGTTCGAAATCAAGTCCAGGTAACGTTTACGATAGATGGTTTCAACGTCTGTCAAACCGTGGAATTTCTCTGGAAGTGGGCGAAGTGCTTTAGACAAGTGTGTAATATGAGTTGCCTTGATAGAGAGCTCTCCCATATCTGTCCGCATGACTTCACCTTCGACACCGAGGAAGTCTCCTAGGTCAGCCTTCTTAAAGATTTCGTAGTTTTCTTCACCCACAGCATCTTTACGAACATAGATTTGGATTTGGCCATCACGGTCTTGTAAATGAGCAAAGCCGACTTTCCCTTTCCCACGTTTACTAACTAAACGTCCAGCGATAGTAGCAGTTTCGTTTAATTCATGTAATTGTTCTTTATCGAGTTCTGCAAATTTGTCTTTTAGTTCTTGAGAGTTAGCAGTACGTTCAAAACGTTTACCGAAAGGATCAATTCCTTGTTCACGGAGCGCAGCCATTTTTTCACGGCGAACGATCTGCTGGTCATTTAGTTCTTCCATATGTTCTGTAGACATGGGTTCCTCCTAATTTTTAATCAAATTTTGAAATAATAAATCAATTTTTCACGATACTCCCATTTTATCATAAATAGTCAAGAAATTCACGGATATTCTATAAAAACTAAAAAGAACTTGACCATTAAGATCAAGTTCTTTATTGATAAGAGGTATCATTCCAAGTATCAAGAGTGAATGTTTCAAAATCATGGGTTTCAAGAATTGTCAGGCTGGCATTTGCTAGACCGCCATCTTTACGAAGAAGAGGTTCTTTATAGCCTAGAAGAGTACGAAGACTGGCAGTGAGATTTGCACCATGACCAACAATTAGAACTCTCTCAGCCTGACTCTTCTTCAGAGATTTGATAAATTGAATGGTACGTTGAGTTGTACTGTAGAGGGATTCCGCTTCAAACATTCTTGTATCGAACTTAGCTAAGTTTGTACGGAAAGCCGTGATTTGTTGTGGGTAGATGGCATTGAGAGTTGCGATTTTTAAACCTTCAAGTTTCCCAAGATGCCATTCACGTAGGTCAGGAATAGTCTCTAAAGGACATTGCGTCTGGAGTTGGCTTTGGATAATTTCAGCAGATTTGACCGCTCTTGGTAAATCACTTGAATAAATCTCATCGAAAGGAATATTGCTGAGATATTGACCGAGAGCCTTTAAGGTATCAATAGACTCAGGAAGAAGAGGTGAGTCCCCTCCGGCACCTTGGAAACGTCCTTCAAGATTCCAGATAGTTCGGCCATGACGCACAAAATAGAGTTTCATCAGTTGTTTTCCTCCAAGATATCTGCAAAATCTGCTTTCACAAAGCTAGCCAAGTCTTGTGGAGCAATAATGATACTATGCCCGACTTCCCCAGCAGAGACGATCATTTTGTCTAAATCTAAAGCTGTTTTATCAATAAAAATAGGATAGTTGTGTTTTTGGCGAATGCCGACGGGGTTATTAGCTCCATGAATGTAGCCTGTCGTTTTTTCTAGGTCTTTTTGTGGAATCATACTCACTTTTTTATTACCAGAAACCTTTGCTAATTTTTTTTCAGCGAGGTGTTCTGTTATGGGGACGATTCCGATAATTGGGCCTGTCTTGTCCCCCAGCAGAGCCAAGGTTTTAAAGATATGTGTTCGATCATATTCCGAAGGAAGTTCACCCTCAAGCGCATTGATTTGAATCCCTGTATGCTCAATTCCTGCTTTGGTTAAGATTTGCTCGACAAGAGTTTTTTTAATTTTTACTTTTTTTGCCATTATTTATACTTATCCTCCAATTGACTCATCCAGATACCAAGCCAAATGCCAAGCGCAAAGAAGAAGGCGATGAGAACATAGCTCACGATAGAAAGTCCAGTGTAATGGATACTTTCAGCACTTCCAGCATTTGGAATCAAAATCAAGAGAGTGCTTGATAGCACAATCCCAATAATAAAGTGATAAACACGGGAGTGGTAATTGTTCAAGGCATGGTCCATTAATTTTGAAAAGATAATGAGAGTTGCTCCTGCACCAATCCCGATAGGAAGGAAGGTACCAAATAAATCAAAGGTCTTAAAGCCAGTTAGCATTGGAGCGTACAGTCCTAAAATCAAGAGTAGATTTGATGGACTTAAACCAGGCACCAAGACACCAAGAGCTAAAAGAACACCTGCCAAGATGAAACTAGCGAAACTGGCGCTGAGAGATCCAACAACAAAGTTTAGCGCGTAGAGCCCTAGACCTGAAAGGATAAAGGTAGTCCAGAACCAGACTAGGTCAATCTTGTCACGATCAGATTCTCGAGTAGATTCTCTAAGGAGGCTAGGAACTGTACCGATGATAGCTCCAGCAAAGCTCCATAAAACATAGACTTGGTAATTTTCTAGCAAATACTCAATCGGATAGGAAAACAAACCAATACCTAGCAACATCCCGATAGCTACTGGGATAAAGTATAGGACATTCTCTTTAAAATCCTTAAAGGGATGAGCCAGAAAACTAATCATTCGCTCGTAAATTCCCAAAATCGCTGCTAGAACACCACCAGAAATTCCGGGTAGGATAAATCCTAAGGCGATGACGATTCCTTTGATAACTCTTGCAATCCATGAAAACATATTAGACTCCTCAATTTCATAAATTTCTTTCTCTGTCTTATCAATTATAACACAGACAGCAAAAAAATGAAAAAGCAAGTGAAAAAGTTGCGATTTTCACTTGCTTTATGGTCTTAAAAATAGCTTTCGGAAGGTTTCTTCTTTTTCCTTATCAGTAGAAATGAGATTGATGTCTAGGTGATGTTCAAATCCTGCAATTTTTCCTTTAGAAGTATACTGATGGAGGTCATAGTCTAAATCAGTATTGGGTGTGGCCTCAAAGTAGCCTGAGTCTGTCCCATAAGAAGGAATCCAGACGGCAGAGAAATTTTCCGTATTGATGCTATGTTCTTGCATGAAATAAACACCAATGTAAATCCCGATATTTTTAGCGCCCAGCGATTCAAGTTTAGCCCGAAAAGCTTCGACTCCGTCATTCATATCGGCCATTGTTTTTTCCTCAACGTCAAGCCAGTAATAACTAGGATTGTATGGAGAAGCAGCGTTGTAGAAGACTTCAGCAGCTTTTTCCATTTCTTCTTTGTTCGTACCAGTTAGATAAGCATAAACGGCTACGGGGACATTGCGCTTTTGAAATTCTGAAATATGATTTTTATAGGATTTATCAACTCCGTTGATAAAGGCTGCATCATTTGCTTCCATGTGTTGAGTACCACTGTGCACGCGAACAATAGCTCCAGAAATATTTTGAGATAAAATATCGTAGTTTATCTCCTCCGGTCTTTGCCAACCAGAAATGTCAATAATGGGTTTATCAAGATTATGCAAGGCCTGGTTTTCAACTTGGACAGTGTTGCTTTTTGACTTGATCGAATGGTCTTCATAAGCTGGTTTATTAAAGATTAAAATAGCTATAACAATGGTGAATAGACTAAAAATAATAGCTGGATGAATCTCTTTTCTCATATCTAATTAGTTTAACGTAAATAGATAAAAAAATCAAAGAAAACGTTGAAAAGATGAATGAACTAGCATGTTTTCCCCTATTTCTCTGTTTGTTTACTCCTAAGGAAGTAAATTATGGTATAATATAAGGGAATTTTTACAGAAAAGAGAATAGTATGTCAAATTATGCCATTATCTTAGCAGCGGGTAAAGGTACTCGCATGAAATCAGATCTTCCAAAGGTACTTCATAAAGTAGCAGGAATTTCGATGTTGGAACATGTTTTTCGTAGTGTTAGTGCTATTCAACCTGAAAAAACAGTCACTGTTGTGGGACACAAGGCGGAGCTAGTTGAGCAAGTCTTGGCTGGACAGACAGACTTTGTCACTCAATCGGAACAACTGGGCACAGGGCATGCTGTCATGATGGCAGAACCTATTCTCCAAAACCGCTCTGGGCACACCTTGGTTATCGCTGGAGATACTCCTCTGATTACAGGTGAAAGCTTGAAAAGTCTCTTGGATTTCCATATCAATCACAAAAATGTGGCGACTATTTTAACAGCTGAAGCAGCTGATCCTTTTGGATATGGTCGTATCGTCCGTAACGATAATGCTGAAGTTCTTCGCATTGTGGAGCAGAAAGATGCCACAGATTTTGAAAAACAAATTAAGGAAATCAATACGGGAACGTATGTATTTGACAATGAACGTCTTTTTGAGGCCCTTAAAAACATCAACACCAACAATGCCCAAGGTGAGTACTATATTACTGACGTGATTGGTATTTTCCGTAATGCGGGTGAGAAGGTTGGGGCCTATACTCTCAAGGATTTTGATGAAAGTCTTGGAGTAAACGACCGTGTGGCACTTGCCACTGCGGAGGCAGTGATGCGCCGCCGTATCAATCAAAAGCACATGGTTAATGGTGTTAGCTTTGTCAATCCTGAAGCAACTTACATTGATATTGATGTCGAGATTGCACCTGAAGTCCAAATCGAAGCCAACGTTACCTTGAAAGGTCAAACGAAGATTGGGGCGGAAACTGTTTTAACAAATGGAACTTATATCGTGGATAGCGCTATCGGAGCTGGAGCTGTGATTACGAATTCCATGATTGAGGAAAGTACAGTTACAGATGGTGTGACAGTCGGTCCGTATGCTCATATTCGTCCAGGCTCAAGTCTTGCTTCTCAAGTTCACATTGGAAACTTTGTTGAAGTAAAAGGATCTTCAATCGGTGAAAATACTAAGGCAGGTCATTTGACCTATATCGGAAACTGTGAAGTGGGTAGCCATGTTAACTTTGGTGCAGGTACGATTACAGTTAACTACGACGGGAAGAATAAGTACAAGACTGTCATTGGCAATAATGTCTTTGTTGGATCAAACTCAACCATCATTGCTCCAGTGGAACTTGGTGATAATTCACTAGTTGGAGCTGGTTCAACGATTACAAAAGATGTTCCAGCTGACGCCATTGCTATTGGACGTGGACGTCAAGTTAATAAAGATGAATATGCACTACGTTTGCCTCATCATCCTAAGAATCAGTAGGAGTCTATCATGGAATTTGAAGAAAAAACGATTAGCCGGAAGGAAATCTATCAAGGTCCTATTTTTAAGCTAGTGCAAGACCAGGTGGAACTACCAGAAAGGAAGGGAACTGCCCAACGTGATCTGATTTTTCACAATGGAGGCGTATGTGTTCTAGCTGTAACAGCTGAGGACAAAATCGTCCTTGTTAAGCAATACCGAAAAGCTATTGAAGCTATCTCTTATGAAATTCCTGCTGGTAAACTAGAACTTGGTGAAAATGCAGATCCCATGTCGGCGGCCCTTCGTGAATTGGAGGAGGAAGTTGCCTATACGGGTAAGTTAGAGCTTCTATATGATTTCTACTCTGCTATTGGTTTTTGTAACGAAAAATTAAAACTCTACCTCGCTAGAGATTTAACTAAGGTGGAAAATCCTCGTCCGCAAGATGATGATGAAACCTTGGAAGTTCTAGAGGTCAGCCTTGAAGAAGCAAAAAACTTAATTCAGTCTGGCCATATCTGTGATGCCAAGACCATTATGGCAATCCAGTACTGGGAATTGCAAGAGAAATAGAGGAGTAGCCCATGGGAAAACCTTTGTTAACAGATGAAATAATCGAACGTGCCAATCGTGGGGAGAAAATCTCTGGGCCACCTCTTCAAGATGACGAGGAAACTAAAATTTTATCAACTTCTTCACAAAACTTTGGTTATTCACGTTCTAGAGACTATAATTCTATTCAAGATACTTTAACAATCAAAGTAGAGCCAACGATTCATAAGAGCCGTCGCATTGAGAATACCAAGAGAAATGTTTTTAACTCAAAATTAAATAGAATCTTATTTACAGTCATCCTACTCTTGATTTTACTTGTGTTGGCGATGAAACTTTTGTAATAGAAAAGGAAATAAAATGAAAATTGGAATCATTGCTGCCATGCCAGAAGAACTCCTATATTTGACTCAGAATTTGGACAAACCTAAAGAAGTCCAAGTCCTTGGAAATACTTACTACACTGGCTCTGTTGGCAATACAGAAGTCGTTCTAGTTCAGAGTGGGATTGGAAAGGTCATGTCGGCTATGAGTGTAGCTATTCTAGCTGACCATTTTCAGGTAGAAGCTATTATCAATACAGGATCAGCAGGTGCTCTTGCCGAAGGGATTGCTGTTGGAGATGTAGTGATTGCGGATAAGTTGGCTTACCATGATGTGGATGTGACTGCTTTTGGCTATGCTTATGGCCAAATGGCGCAACAACCTCTTTACTTTGAATCAGACAAAACCTTTGTAGCCAAAATCCAAGAGAGTCTATCTCAGTTGGACCAAAACTGGCACCTAGGCTTGATTGCTACAGGAGACAGTTTTATAGCTGGAGATGATAAAATTGCTAGTATCAAAACCCACTTTCCGGATGTTTTAGCAGTTGAAATGGAAGGGGCAGCCATTGCACAAGCGGCTCAGGCTCTTGGTCTACCTTTCCTAGTCATTCGTGCCATGAGTGACAATGCCAATCACGAAGCCTCTATCTCTTTTGATGAATTTATTATCGAAGCTGGACGTCGTTCTGCCCAAGTCTTACTAGCCTTTTTAAAAGCCTTAGATTAAGCGGAAATTTGACAGTTTATCTAGCTTATGATAAGATTTAAATAAAGAAAAGCTAGAAAACGTTTCAGAGGATATTATGAGTATTGAAATGACCGTCAGTGAGATTGCAGAGGTCTTAGGACTATCTCGTCAAGCAATCAACAATCGTGTCAAAGAACTTCCAGAAGAGGACACGAAAAAAAATGACAAAGGTGTAACTGTAGTTACTCGAAGTGGCTTGATCAAGCTAGAGGAAATCTACAAAAAAACGATTTTTGAAGATGAACCAGTCAGTGATGATGTCAAACAACGTGAACTGATGGAAATCTTGGTTGATGAGAAAAACGCTGAAATTCTTCGTTTGTACGAGCAGCTCAAGGCAAAAGACCGCCAGTTATCAGAAAAAGATGAACAGATGCGTATCAAAGACCGACAGATTGCTGAAAAGGACAAACAGTTGGACCAACAGCAACAGTTAACTCTTCAAGCCATGAAGGATCAAGAAACCTTGAAACTCGAGTTGGACCAAGCAAAAGAAGAAGTCCAAGCAACCAAAAAAGGCTTTTTTGCTCGCCTTTTTGGAGGAAAATAAAGAAGCTGTTTGGGTTACTCACTAACCTAATGGCTTCTTTTATTATTTATAGTTTAGTTTGGGTAGTAATTGAGGTAAATAATGGAAAAATTAAGAGATTATATCTCCTTTGATTTGGAATTCAATCAACACGAGGGGGTTACCCATTTAATTCAAGTATCGGCAGTCCGCTTTCAAAATGGTCAAGAAATAAGTGCCTTTGATTCTTATGTTCATACTACAGCACCTTTGAAGAGTTTTATCAATGGCTTAACTGGAATCACAGCTGAAACCTTGAAAGATGCGCCAAAGGTAGAACAAGTTTTAAGAGATTTTCAGACCTTTGCTGGTAATTTACCTATGGTTGGTTACAATGTGGCCAAGAGTGATCTGCCTATTCTCTTGGAGCACGGTATCGATTATCGTGACCAGTATAAGGTTGATCTATATGATGAGGCTTTTGAACGGCGTAGTTCTGACCTACACGGGATAGCTAATCTTAAATTACAAACTGTCGCGAATTTTTTAGGTTTTCACGGGAAGTCTCATAACAGTTTAGAGGATGCCCGCATGACGGCGCGTGTTTACGAAGCCTTTTTAGAATCGGATGAAGGAAAGCTATTAATAGAAGACCAGAGTAGTTTTTCTCTGAATAATCCTTTCGGTGGCTTAGATTTATCTCAATTTTTAGACTAGGAGTGCCTATGAAACCTGAAAAACCTAAAAAGCTAGGTTTTAGGAAGATATACTATAATCTAGATAAAATACTATTTCTATTTTTCTTGATATTTATGATGGTTGAGTTTGTCTGGCTACCATTGAATTCATGGATTGCTGGCATCCTTCTGAGACAAACAGGTTACTTGTTTATCTCCTACAATAACTTTTGGGCGATTATACAAGGCTCGCCTTTTATCAGTTTAGCCTTTCTCATCTTAATTGCAATCAATCTCCTGGTCGCCTATTTCCAGATTTGTCTTTTGTTTATCGGGGCTCGCCACCTTCTCTATCATGAAAAGAGAACCCTGATTGAATATAGTCGAAAAGTCTTTCACCAGAGCTTTCTATTTGTCAAACGATTGAGCTTTTGTAAGATGGCCTTTGTCTTCTTTTATGTAGCTCTACTTTTTCCTTTTATTAGGAAAATTTTAAAAATCTACTATCTCAATAAGATTATTATCCCTGATTTTATCGTTACATACCTAGAAGATAAGAACTGGCTGGTAGGGCTGTTGATCATAGCATCCGCTTGGATCTTTCTCTACATTTCTGTTCGTTTCATGTTTGCCCTTCCTAAGATTCTCTTTGAAAGAAAGACAGTAAGAGAAAGTGTGAAATATAGTCTCCAAAAGACGAAGAAAAACGTTCTTTTCTTCTCTTGGCATCTCCTACTCATTATCATTAAAACCTATCTCTTCTTCTTTGTCTTGTTAATTCCCTTGCTCTTTGCTCAGGCGGTAATGGATAACTTTACTCAAAAAGAATCCTTGATTCTTGGTGTGATTAATTTTATCTTGATTAAAAACCTCCATTACATGACTCTGACTTATTTCCTAGTGAAGTTTGTTTCCTTCCTGACGGGAGAAGAGTTGGAGATCATGCCAAGGCGAAAAAAAGATCATCTGATGAGATGGGGTGTCATGGGGTGTGCAAGTATCTTCTTTGCTTTAGAAGGTTACATCTATTTGGAGTCTCCGGATACCAATACACCTTTAGTGATTTCGCACAGAGGAGTAAGTAATAAAAATGGTGTTCAAAATACTGTGCAGTCTTTGGAAAAAACAGCTCAACTAAAACCAGATCTCATTGAAATGGATGTTCAGGAAACGAAAGACGGTCAGTTCGTGATGATGCACGATGCTAACCTTAAATCGCTAGCAAGAATTAATGCTACACCGCAAGACTTAACTCTGGATGAATTAACAAATACAGATATTTACGAGAATGGTTATCAAACAAAGATTTCAAGTTTTGATGCCTATTTAGAGCGAGCAAATGCTTTAAACCAAAAATTGCTGATTGAGATTAAAACCAGTAAAAAAGATAGCCCACAAATGATGGACCATTTCCTTGAAAAGTATGGAACGACGATTAAGAAATATGGCCACCAGATGCAGTCACTAGACTATCATGTGATTGATAAGGTCTTGGCTTACGATCCTGAAATTCCAGTGTACTTCATTCTGCCATATAATAGTGTGTTTCCGAGAACCAAGGCGACTGGTTATACCATGGAATATTCAACTTTGGATGAATACTTTGTCAATAAACTTTGGACAACAGATCAGAAACTATATGTTTGGACTGTGAATAGTTCTGAGTCCTTTGATAAGGCAGTCAGACTTGGAGCAGATGGAATGATAACGGATGATCTTGAAATGGTCCAGTCACAAGTCACAATGGCTCAAGATGATCCGGAATACACGGAATTACTCTTAAAGAAAGCAATGGAATTCTTTGATTTCTAAGAAAAAAAGAGAAACAGATGTTTCTCTTTTTTTGTGGATTAGAAAGGCAATTTTCCAGCGAAAGCACCGAGTTTCTTCTTAGTCGTTTCATCAATTTGTTCAAGTGCAGCGTTAATCGCTTGAACAGTCATGTCAGAAAGGGTTTCAAGATCTTCTGGATCTACAACTGCTGGATTAAAGTCAATGCTGACCACTTTCTTATCACCAGTTAGAGTTGCTTGGACAAGGTCTTGAGCTGATTTTCCAACAAATTCCATGGCAGCGAGTTCTGCTTGACTTTGTTCCATTTGTTTTTGAAGTTTTTGTGCTTGGCGCATCATGTTCTGCATGTTCATCATAGCGGTTTATAGTTTCCTTTTTCTATTATTTTCTTTTTTATTTTACCAATTTTAGGAGCAAAAGTCTAACAATAGTTTAAAACATCGTAGAGATTGCTTTCTTAAATTTACAAAAATGGATGCCACAATTTTCCTAGCTTTTTCTTGTATTTCTAAAAATATGTTTAAGTTTTATTTAAGGTTTCTATTATATTCTAAAGAACTATATATTAACCGAACGTTGAATGAGGGGTATAGAGAATAACCTAAATTTATTTCTTAATTTATTATAATTTTTCAGACTTTGTTGAATATTGTTCATTTTTCATCCTAATAATGAGCCGATTCACATGGTGGTTCTTTATCTTTTCTTCATGATAGGCATATATTGTGATATAATAGATAGTAATGAGTTTTTTAGAATAAACTAAAGGAGAATATAAATGATCTATGCAGGAATCCTAGCCGGAGGAACTGGCACACGCATGGGAATCAGTAATTTACCAAAACAATTCTTGGAGTTGGGTGATCGTCCTATTTTGATCCACACAATTGAAAAATTTGTTTTGGAACCAAGTATTGAAAAAATTGTAGTTGGAGTTCATGGAGATTGGGTATCTCATGCTGAGGACTTGGTTGACAAGTATCTTTCTCTTCACAAGGATCGCATCATCATTACAAAGGGTGGTGCTGATCGCAATACCAGTATCGAGAAGATTATAGAAGCTATTGATGCCTACCGTCCAATCACTCCAGAAGATATCGTGATTACGCATGACTCTGTTCGTCCTTTTATCACACTTCGCATGATTCAGGACAATATCAAACTGGCTCAAAATCATGATGCAGTTGACACAGTAGTAGAAGCAGTTGATACCATTGTTGAAAGTACTAATGGTCAGTTTATCACTGATATTCCAAATCGTGCTCACCTCTATCAAGGTCAAACACCTCAGACATTCCGCTGCAAGGATTTCATGGATTTGTATGGTTCCCTATCTGACCAAGAAAAGGAAATCCTGACAGATGCATGTAAGATTTTTGTTATCAAAGGAAAAGACGTTGCCCTAGCTAAAGGGGAATATTCAAATCTTAAAGTCACAACTGTGACAGACCTGAAAATCGCGAAAAGCATGATTGAGAAAGACTAAGGCTATGATTAATCAAATTTATCAACTGACCAAACCAAAGTTTATCAATGTAAAATACCAAGAAGAGGACATTGATCAGGAGAATCATATCCTTATTCGTCCAAATTATATGGCGGTTTGTCATGCAGATCAACGTTATTATCAAGGGAAACGCGATCCAAAGATTTTGGCTAAAAAGCTTCCAATGGCCATGATTCACGAGTCTTGTGGAACTGTTATTTCCGATCCAACTGGGACTTATGAAGTTGGTCAAAAGGTAGTTATGATTCCCAATCAACCGCCTATGCAGAGTGACAAGGAGTTCTACGAGAACTACATGACAGGGACCTACTTCCTATCTAGTGGTCACGATGGCTTTATGCGAGAATTTGTTTCTCTTCCCAAAGATCGTGTTGTGTCTTATAATGACATCGAGGACTCAGTTGCCGCCATTACCGAGTTTGTAAGTGTTGGTATGCATGCTATGGATCGATTCCTACATCTTGCTCATAGCAAACGAGAGCGCATTGCTGTTATCGGAGATGGTAGTTTGGCCTTTGTGGTTGCAAATATTATCAATTATACCTTGCCAGAAGCAGAGATTATCGTCATTGGTCGCCATTGGGAAAAACTAGAGCTCTTCTCTTTTGCTAAAGAGTGCTACATTACTGATAATATACCAGAAGATTTAACCTATGATCATGGATTTGAGTGCTGTGGTGGGGATGGTACAGGCCCAGCTATCAATGACTTGATTCGTTATATTCGCCCACAGGGAACGGTTCTCATGATGGGAGTGAGCGAATACAAGGTTAATATCAATACACGAGACGCTTTGGAAAAAGGATTGTTATTAGTGGGATCGTCTCGTTCAGGACGCGTCGATTTTGAAAAGGCCATTCAAATGATGGAAGTTAAAAAGTTTGCGAATCGTCTGAAGAATATCCTTTATGTTGAAGAGCCTGTGAGAGAAATCAAGGACATTCACCGTGTCTTTGCTACAGACCTGAATACTGCTTTTAAAACAGTATTCAAGTGGGAAGTGTAGGAGATGGAGGTTAATTGTGGAAAAACTCATCAAAGAAAAAATTTCTTCTTTACTATCTAATGAAGAGGAAGTACTCAGTGTCGAACAGCTGGGAGGCATGACCAACCAAAACTATTTGGTTAAAACAACCAACAAACAGTATATTGTGAAATTTTTTGGTAAAGGGACTGAAAAACTCATCAATCGTCAAAATGAAAAGTATAATCTTGAACTTTTAGAGGATTTAGATTTAGATGTTAAAAATTATCTCTTTGATATTGAGTCAGGGATTAAAGTAAATGAATACATCGAATCGGCAGTAACTATTGATTCAACATCTATCAAGTCCAAGTTTGAAAAGATTGCACCAATTTTACAAACCATCCATGCTTCAGGGAAAGAATTAAGAGGAGAATTTGCTCCCTTTGAGGAAATCAGAAAATATGAATCCTTGATTGAGGGACCTATCCCTTATGAAAACTATGAAGCTGTAAGAAAAGATGTATTTTCACTAGAAAAGAGATTGGCTGATTTGGGTGTTGATAGAAAGTCCTGTCATATTGATTTGGTACCAGAAAACTTTATTGAGTCACCACAAGGTCGTTTGTATTTGATTGACTGGGAATACTCTTCTATGAATGATCCGATGTGGGATTTGGCAGCTCTTTTCTTAGAGTCTGAATTTACAAAGCAAGAGGAAGATGATTTCCTTTCCTACTATGAAAGTGACAAAACACCTGTATCACGTGAGAAGATTCGTATCTATAAAATCTTGCAAGATACTATCTGGAGTTTGTGGACAGTGTACAAAGAAGCTCAAGGAGCTGATTTTGGAGATTATGGTATCAACCGTTACCAAAGAGCTGTCGAAGGTTTGACTTATTATGGAGGTTAGGATGAAGAATAAAAATGGTGTTTCCTTTGGTCTGCTCTCTGGTATCTTCTGGGGATTAGGTCTAACAATTAGTGCTTATATCTTTTCAATTTTTACAAATCTTTCACCTTTTGTGGTGGCTGCTGCTCATGATTTCTTGAGTATCTTTATCTTGTTAGCTTTTCTTTTGGTAAAAGAAAGAAAAGTTCGTCTCTCGATTTTCTTAAATATTCGAAATGTAAGTGTAATTATCGGTGCTTTACTAGCAGGACCTATTGGTATGCAGGCCAATCTTTATGCGGTTAAATATATCGGTAGTTCTCTAGCTTCATCTGTATCGGCTATTTACCCAGCAGTTTCAGTTTTGCTAGCCTTCTTCATTTTGAAACACAAGGTTTCAAAGAATACAGTATTTGGTGTTTTCTTGATTATTGCAGCGATCATTGCTCAAACCTACAAGGTTGAACAAGTTAACTCGTTTTACATTGGGATTCTTTGTGCCCTTATCTGTGCCATTGCCTGGGGGAGTGAAAGTGTTCTCAGCTCCTATGCTATGGAAAGTGATTTAAGTGAAATTGAAGCCTTGTTAATCCGACAAGTAACCTCATTCTTATCCTATCTTGTGATTGTGCTCTTTTCTCACCATTCATTTGCAGAAGTGGCAGATGGGCAATTATTCGGTCTCTTGATTGTCTTTGCGGCCTTTGATATGATTTCCTACTTAGCTTATTATATCGCCATTAATCGCTTACAACCTGCGAAAGCGACAGGTTTGAATGTGAGCTATGTAGTTTGGACTGTCTTATTTGCAGTTATTTTCTTGGGTGCACCGCTAGATATGCTGACAATCATCACTTCACTTATTGTTATGGCTGGTGTTTATATTATTATTAAAGAATAAAGGAGATTCGTGTGAAAGCGATTATTTTAGCAGCGGGCTTAGGAACTCGTCTGCGCCCTATGACTGAAAATACCCCAAAAGCTTTGGTTAAGGTTAATCAAAAACCCTTGGTAGAATACCAAATCGAGTTTTTGAAAGAGAGAGGAATTGATGAGATTATTATCGTTGTTGGTTACCTCAAGGAGCAATTTGACTACCTAAAAGAAAAATATGGTGTTCGTTTAGTCTTTAACGACAAGTACGCAGATTACAACAATTTTTACTCACTTTATCTAGTAAAAGAAGATTTGGCTAACAGCTACGTCATCGATGCAGATAACTATCTTTTCAAAAATATGTTTCGAAACGATCTTAAACGTTCTACCTATTTCAGTGTTTATCGTGAAGACTGTACGAACGAGTGGTTCTTGGTTTACGGTGATGACTACAAGGTTCAAGACATTATTGTTGATAGCAAGGCTGGTCGCATTCTGAGCGGAGTATCATTCTGGGATGCACCAACTGCTGAGAAGATTGTTGGCTTTATTGACAAAGCTTACGAAAGTGGTGAATTTGTTGATCTCTACTGGGATAACATGGTTAAGGATAATATCAAAAAATTGGATGTCTATGTCGAAGAATTAGAAGGAAATAGCATCTATGAAATTGATAGTGTAAAAGACTACCATAAATTAGAAGAGATTTTATCTACTATTAAGTAAGGAAAGAGAAGAAGGCTTGGGCCTTCTTTTTTTGTAGATATTATAACAAGAATGTTTGATATTGATTGTATTCTTCAAATGAAACAAAAATTATAAAAAAATGAACAAAATAAAACAAAAAAATATTGACAACGATTTCATATAGTGTTATACTTATTACACAAAAGATAATTGAAAGAAGGGAAAATGTTATGGGATTAGATCATTTCTTTGACAAAAACCTGGTGTTTTGCTTAGAAGCGGATAATCAAGAACAACTCTTTGATCAGGTAGCAAGCTTGTTGGAAGAACGAGAAATTGTCACTCCAACTTATCGTGAAGCCTTGATCACGCGTGAAAAGTCATTTCCAACTGGCTTAGATATGGAATTTCTAGGTAAGGACTTGCCAAATGTAGCGATTCCTCATACAGATATTGTTCATAATCTGGCTGAGAAAGTTGTGGTTGTTCGATTAGAAAAACCAGTAACTTTTCACAATATGATTGCTCCTGATAAGGAAGTAGAAGTATCCCTACTCTTCTTTATCATTAACAACTCAAGTTCAAGTCAAACAAATATTCTGGCTCAGTTGATGGACTTTTTCACAGGAAATGGACATCTGGAAGATTTATCAAAAATTTCTGAACCAGAAAAACTTTATGCTTACATTGCTGAAGCAACCGCTTAATCTTGTCTATTAAAAAATAAAATCGGAGGAAATCCAAATGATTAAAATTCTTGCTGCCTGCGGTGCAGGTGTTAACTCAAGTCACCAAATTAAAAGTGCTCTAGAAGAAGAACTTTCAAACCGTGGTTATGATGTTCACTGTGATGCCGTCATGGTGAAAGACGTAAACGAAGACCTTATCAAGGGCTACGATATCTTTACACCAATCGCTGCAACTGACCTTGGTTTTGAACCTGGTATTCCAGTAATTGAAGCTGGACCAATCTTGTTCCGTATTCCAGCGATGAGCGCTCCAGTATTTGACAATATTGAAGCAGCTATCAAAGAACACGGACTAAGCTAATTTATTCTTTATCTTGTCAACATTCATATAACTAAAAAAACGGGAGGAACTATTATGGATGTCATTATCGAACTAGCCAATAAGATTTTCAAGCCAGTCTTGGAAATGGGTGGTCCTATCATCATGCTGATCATCTTGACAGTATTGGCTTTACTATTTGGAGTGAAATTCTCCAAAGCGCTTGAAGGTGGTATCAAACTTGCCATCGCCCTTACTGGTATCGGTGCTATCATCGGTATGCTCAACGGAGCTTTCTCAGCATCACTTGCAAAATTCGTTGAAAATACTGGTATTCAATTGAACATCACTGACGTTGGTTGGGCACCACTTGCAACCATCACTTGGGGATCTGCATGGACACTTTACTTCTTGCTTGTAATGTTGATTGTCAACATTGTGATGCTTGCAATGAAGAAAACAGATACACTTGACGTCGATATCTTCGATATCTGGCACTTGTCAATCACTGGTCTTTTGATCAAATGGTACGCAGACAACAATGGAGTTAGCCAAGGGGTTTCACTCTTCATCGCAACTGCAGCAGTTGTCCTTGTAGGTATTTTGAAAATCATCAACTCTGATTTGATGAAACCAACTTTCGACGACCTTCTTAATGCACCAAGTTCATCACCAATGACTTCAACTCACATGAACTACATGATGAACCCAGTTATCATGGTCTTGGATAAAATCTTTGATAAAGTATTGCCTGGTCTCGATAAATATGACTTTGACGCTGCAAAATTGAACAAAAAAATCGGTTTCTGGGGATCTAAATTCTTTATCGGTTTCATCCTTGGTATTGTTATTGGTTTGATGGGGACTCCACACCCAGTTGCTGGAGTAGAAGGAGCTGATAAATGGGAACTTGTTATTAAAGGTTGGTTGAGCCTTGGTTTGACTGCCGGTGTAGCTTTGGAACTCTTCTCACTTATCGGATCATGGTTCATCGCAGCCGTAGAACCACTCTCACAAGGTATTACAAACGTTGCTACTAAACGTCTTCAAGGACGTAAATTCAACATCGGTCTTGACTGGCCTTTCATCGCTGGTCGCGCTGAAATCTGGGCTTGTGCTAACGTACTTGCTCCAATCATGCTAGTAGAAGCTGTGCTTCTTTCAAACGTCGGTAATGGTATCTTGCCACTTGCAGGTATCATCGCTATGGGTGTGACTCCAGCTCTCTTGGTTGTTACACGTGGTAAATTGCTCCGTATGATTATCTTCGGAACACTCTTGTTGCCTCTCTTCCTTCTTTCTGGTACTCTTATCGCTCCATTTGCAACTGAACTTGCTAAAGGTGTAGGTGCCTTCCCAGAAGGTGTGAGCCAAACTCAATTGATCACTCACTCAACTCTTGAAGGACCAATTGAAAAACTATTTGGTTGGGCAATCGGTAATGCTACAACAGGTGATATCAAAGCAATCCTTGGTGCAGCAGTCTTCCTTGTATTCTATGTAGGTATCTTTGCTTGGTATAGAAAACAAATGATCAAACGTAACGAAGAATACGCAGCAAATGCTAAATAATTCGCTCCTATAAAATGTAAATTGTGAAAACTAGGTTGTTAATTTCCTACATTGGGAGTGGCAACCTAGTTTTTATATAAAGATCTAAAAATAGTTGGAGAATATTATGGTAATTGAAATAAAATCAGATCAGTTAACGGTCCAGTTTAAAACCTTAGGTGGCGCCTTGTCGTCGATCAAGGATCGAGAAGGCATTGAGTATCTGTGGCAAGGAGATGCCACTTACTGGAGTGGACAAGCTCCAGTACTTTTTCCAATCTGTGGCTCTTTAAGAGAAGATACAGCCTTCTACAGTCACGCAGATGGAACAGAGACGAAAGGAAACATTCCTCGTCATGGTTTGGTCCGTAAAAAAGAATTTGACTTAGTTGCTCAAACAGAAAACAGCGTAACATTTGCTATCGAAGATGATGTGAATACTTATCAAAACTACCCTTATCATTTCCGTCTTGAAATCACTTATCTAGTGAATGGCAAGACTGTCCGTACTCAATACAAAGTCTTCAATAGAGAAACTAATAAAGTAATGCCATTCTTTATAGGAGGACATCCAGGATTTAATTGTCCTCTGTTAGATGGCGAAACTTATGAAGATTACTATTTAGAGTTTGAGAAAGAAGAGACTTGCTCTGTTCCCCGTCCTTTCCCAGAAACTGGCATGTTAGACTTTCAAGATAGAAGTCCATGGTTGGATTCGCAAAAGGAAGTGGATCTCAGTTACGATCTGTTTAGTGTTGATGCAGTGACTTTGGATGAGTTGCAATCCAGAACAATTGCCCTTCGTTCTCGTAAGCATGAGAAGGGATTAAAAGTACACTTCCAAGAGTTCTCAAATCTCATCATTTGGTCAACTTTGAATAAGGGACCATTCATTGCCTTTGAACCATGGTCTGGCTTGTCAACATCTCTTGAAGAAGGAGATCATTTAGAAGGTAAGAAAAACGTTCGTCTCTTAGAAGCTGGTCAAGTGGATCAAATTGGTTTTGATATTGAAATATTTTAGATAAAAAACCACAAAAACAAACATTTACTGTTGACTTTTTATAAAAATAGGAGTATATTATGTTTGTAAACAACAAATGATGTTTATAACAAACAAATAATCGCTTGTTATATTCTCTATCGCAGAGAAAGTTTCTTTCTAGGAACTTGATTTCCTGGACTTGGATAAGGTGTTATTCATCTCATTCAATCAAATTTGTCAATAAACTGCTAGAAAGTCTTTTGTAGGTAAACTGCTAGCTATAAAAGTCTTTACTAGCCTAGAAAAATAAAAAGGAGTAAACAATATGTCTATTGTTATCGGTGCAGATGCTGCAGGTTTGAGATTGAAAGAAGTTGTGAAAGACTTCTTGGAAAAAGAAAACTTCCACGTTGTGGATGTTACAGCTGAAGGTCAAGACTTTGTTGATGTGACTCTTGCTGTTGCTGCAGAAGTAAACAAAGAAGAACAAAATCTTGGTATCGTGATTGATGCTTATGGTGCTGGTCCATTCATGGTGGCAACTAAAATCAAAGGAATGGTTGCTGCAGAAGTTTCAGATGAACGTTCAGCCTATATGACTCGTGGACACAACAACTCACGTATGATCACTATGGGTGCACAACTTGTTGGTGATGAATTGGCTAAAAATATTGCTAAAGGTTTTGTTAACGGTAAATACGACGGTGGTCGTCACCAAATTCGGGTTGATATGTTGAACAAAATGTGCTAATTAGATTACAGTAAGAAAGGTAAATTAAAAATGAGAATTGCAATCGGATGTGACCACATCGTAACAGATGAAAAAATGGCGGTTTCAGAATTTTTGAAATCAAAAGGATATGAAGTCATCGACTTTGGTACCTATGACCACACACGTACTCACTACCCAATCTTTGGTAAAAAAGTTGGTGAAGCTGTAACTAGCGGTCAAGCTGATCTTGGGGTATGTATCTGTGGTACTGGTGTTGGTATCAACAACGCTGTCAACAAAGTTCCTGGTGTTCGTTCTGCCTTGGTTCGTGATATGACAACAGCTCTTTATGCAAAAGAACAATTGAACGCCAATGTTATTGGTTTTGGTGGTAAAATCACTGGTGAATTGCTTATGTGCGACATCATTGAAGCTTTCATCAATGCTGAATACAAACCATCAGAAGAAAACAAAAAATTGATTGCTAAAATTGAGCACGTTGAAACTCACAATGCTCATCAAGCAGATGCAAACTTCTTTACAGAATTCCTTGAAAAATGGGATCGCGGTGAATACCACGACTAAGAGGTGACACATGATTTTAACAGTCACAATGAATCCATCCATTGATATTTCTTATCCTTTGGATGAATTAAAAATTGACACTGTCAACCGTGTGGTGGACGTGACCAAGACAGCTGGTGGTAAAGGGCTCAATGTTACACGAGTTCTTTCAGAATTTGGTGATTCTGTTGCTGCTACTGGTTTGGTCGGTGGTAAACTTGGAGAGTTTTTAGTAGAACATATCGACGATAAAATAACGAAATGTTTCTTCTCAATTCAAGGAGAGACTCGTAACTGTATCGCTATTCTACATGGTGACAACCAAACAGAAATTCTTGAGAAAGGGCCTGAAGTTCTGGAGCAAGAAGGGCAAGATTTCTTGGCTCATTTCAAAAATCTCCTTGACACTGTGGAAGTAGTTGCTATCTCTGGTAGTCTTCCAGCTGGCCTTCCAGTTGATTATTATGCGAGATTGGTAGAACTTGCTAATAAAGCAGAGAAACCAGTTGTTCTGGATTGCTCAGGTGCTGCCCTTCAGGCGGTCCTTGAATCACCACACAAACCAACAGTAATCAAACCAAATAACGAAGAATTGTCTCAGCTTCTTGGAAAAGAAGTTTCTGAGGATTTGAATGAATTAAAAGAAGTTCTTCAAGAGCCTCTATTTGCAGGGATTGAGTGGATTATCGTTTCACTTGGTGCAAATGGTGCTTTTGCAAAACATGGTGATACTTTCTACAAGGTAGATATTCCAAGAATTCGGGTAGTCAATCCTGTCGGGTCTGGAGATTCTACTGTTGCAGGTATTTCATCAGGACTTCTTCATAAGGAATCGGATGCAGAACTCCTCATCAAGGCAAATGTCCTTGGTATGCTCAATGCTCAAGAAAAGATGACAGGTCATGTCAATATGGCTAACTATCAAGCTCTATATGATCAATTAACAGTAAAAGAGGTATAAAATGGCTTTAACAGAACAAAAACGTGCACGCTTAGAAAAACTTTCAGATGAAAATGGAATCATTTCAGCTCTTGCCTTTGACCAACGTGGCGCTTTGAAACGCCTCATGGCTCAATACCAAACAGAAGAGCCAACAGTGGCTCAAATGGAAAAACTCAAAGTCTTGGTTGCAGATGAATTGACTAAATACGCTTCTTCTATGCTTCTTGACCCTGAATATGGTCTTCCAGCTACAAAAGCGCTTGATCCAAATGCTGGCCTTCTCCTTGCTTATGAGAAAACTGGCTACGACACAACAAGCACCAAACGCTTGCCTGACTGTTTGGATGTTTGGTCTGCAAAACGCATCAAGGAACAAGGCGCTGACGCTGTGAAGTTCTTGCTTTACTATGACGTAGACAGCGCTGACGAACTCAACCAACAAAAACAAGCCTACATCGAACGCATCGGCTCTGAGTGTGTGGCAGAAGACATTCCTTTCTTCCTTGAAATCCTCGCTTACGATGAAAAAATCGCTGACGCAGGTTCTGCTGAATACGCTAAAGTGAAACCACACAAGGTTATTGGTGCTATGAAGGTCTTCTCAGACCCACGCTTTAACATCGATGTCTTGAAAGTAGAAGTTCCAGTCAATGTTAAATACGTTGAAGGCTTTGGTGATGGTGAAATCGTGCATACACGTGAAGAAGCGGCAGCCTTCTTCAAAGCACAAGATGAAGCAACTAACTTGCCATACATCTACTTGAGTGCTGGTGTATCAGCTAAACTCTTCCAAGATACTCTTGTATTTGCCCATGAATCAGGTGCAAATTTCAATGGTGTTCTTTGTGGCCGTGCTACATGGGCTGGATCAGTTGAAGCTTACATCAAAGATGGTGAAGCAGCAGCTCGCGAATGGCTTCGCACAACTGGTTTTGAAAACATTGACGAACTCAACAAGGTTCTTCAAACAACAGCGACTTCATGGAAAGAACGCGTGTAAAATCTTCCTCCTAGTTTAGGAACATGAATCTAAAAAAATTTTTAAAAAAAGTTACATGTAAAGGTTTACAAAATAACTTACTTGTGTTATACTTAAATCACAAGTTAATACAAGGTGAGTGTTACTAAGTAATATTAGGCATGATCACAGGTGGATTAGAAATCAAAGGATTTTCTAGTTCATTTGTGGTCATTTTTTGTACTCATATACCTTTAAGATACAAAAGGAGGTTGCCATGTATCGAATTCTAAATCCAATGAATCACAATGTCTCGCTTGTCAGAAACGACAAAGGAGAAGAAGTGATTGTGATTGGTAAAGGGATTACATTTGGAAAGAAGAAGGGGGATTTGATTGCTGAAAATCAGGTTGAGAAAATCTTTCGGATGAAGACAGAAGAGTCCAGAGAAAACTTTATGGCTCTCCTCAAAGATGTTCCGCTTGATTTTATCACAGTGACTTATGAAATCATTGATAAGTTATCGAAGAAATATCATTATCCGATTCAAGAGTATCTCTACGTAACCTTGACAGATCATATTTACTGTTCCTATCAAGCTCTAACACAAGGAAGGTACAAGGATAGTAATCTGCCAGATATTTCTGCCAAGTATCCTGTCGCTTTTCAAATCGCAAAGGAAGCCTTTGAAATCTATCGTCAGAAGTTGACAGATCATTTCCCTGAGGATGAAATTATTCGGATCGCTTATCATTTCATCAATGCCGAAGGGGAGAATGAAGTTCAAGTGGTTGAGTCGATTGATAAGAGGAAAGAAATTCTCAGGAATGTTGAAGAAGTGCTAAAGGGGTATGCGATTCAACGAACCAAAAAGAATAACCATTTCTATGATCGCTTTATGATTCATCTCAACTATTTTTTGGATTATTTAGACCGTTCCAGAGATGATAATCAATCGCTTCTAGATATGGAAGACCATATTAAACAATCCTATCCAAAAGCGTTCGAGATTGGTTCCAAAATCTATGATGTGATTACGCAACATACGGGTCTTGATTTGTATAAAAGTGAACGAGTTTATCTAGTTCTACATATCCAACGTTTATTGTCATAAAAATTTAATTAAAAATACATAAGGAGAATTCTATCATGAATAGAGAAGAAGTAACATTGTTAGGTTTTGAAATCGTAGCCTATGCTGGCGATGCTCGTTCAAAACTATTGGAAGCCTTGAAGGCTGCTGAAGCTGGCGATTTTGCGAAAGCAGATGCTCTCGTGGAGGAAGCTGGTGGCTGTATCGCCGAGGCTCATCACGCGCAAACAAGTCTATTGACGAAGGAAGCAGCTGGTGAGGATTTGGCCTATAGTGTAACCATGATGCATGGCCAAGACCACTTGATGACAACTATCTTGTTAAAAGATTTGATGCACCATTTAATCGAACTCTATAAGAGAGGAGTTAAGTAATGAATAAATTAATTGCATTTATTGAGAAAGGAAAACCTTTCTTTGAGAAATTATCTCGTAATATCTATCTTCGTGCTATTCGTGATGGTTTCATTGCAGGGATGCCTGTTATTCTCTTCTCAAGTATCTTTATCTTGATTGCTTTTGTACCAAACTCATGGGGCTTTAAATGGTCTGATGATGTTGTTAATCTCCTCATGAAACCTTATAGCTATTCAATGGGGATTCTAGCTCTCTTGGTAGCTGGTACAACAGCTAAGTCATTGACCGACTCAGTAAACCGTAGCATGGAGAAAACCAATCAAATCAACTATATGTCAACACTTTTGGCAGCAATTGTTGGTTTGTTGATGTTGGCAGCTGATCCTATCGAAAATGGCCTAGCTACTGGATTCTTGGGGACAAAAGGTTTGCTTTCAGCCTTCCTTGCTGCCTTTGTTACTGTAGCCATCTATAAGGTTTGTGTTAAGAACAACGTCACTATTCGTATGCCTGACGAAGTTCCACCAAATATCTCACAAGTATTTAAAGATGTGATTCCATTCACTCTATCAGTGGTTTCTCTTTATGCTCTTGATTTACTAGCTCGTCATTTTGTTGGTGCAAGCGTAGCTGAATCAATCGGTAAATTCTTTGCACCATTATTCTCTGCTGCTGATGGTTATCTAGGTATTACGATTATCTTTGGTGCCTTTGCCTTCTTCTGGTTTGTTGGTATCCACGGTCCTTCAATCGTCGAGCCAGCAATCGCAGCTATTACCTATGCAAATGCTGAAGTCAACTTGAACCTTCTCCAACAAGGGATGCACGCTGACAAGATCCTTACTTCTGGTACACAAATGTTTATCGTTACCATGGGTGGTACTGGTGCGACACTGGTTGTTCCATTCATGTTCATGTGGTTGACCAAATCGAAACGAAACCGTGCAATCGGACGTGCGTCAGTAGTACCAACCTTCTTCGGTGTGAACGAACCAATCCTGTTTGGTGCTCCGCTAGTCTTGAACCCAATCTTCTTTATTCCATTCATCTTTGCTCCAATCGCAAACGTATGGATCTTTAAATTCTTCATTGAAACGCTCGGCATGAACTCATTTACTGCCAACCTTCCTTGGACAACACCAGGTCCGCTCGGTATTGTTCTCGGTACAAACTTCCAAGTTCTATCGTTCATCCTTGCTGCCCTTCTAATCGTTGTTGACATTGTCATTTACTATCCATTCCTTAAAGTCTATGATGAACAAATCCTTGAAGAAGAGCGTTCTGGTAAAGTTAATGATGAATTAAAAGAAAAAGTAGCTGCAAACTTCAATACTGCCAAAGCAGATGCTATTCTTGAAAAAGCAGGTGTAGAAGCAGCGCAAAACACAATCACAGAAGAAACAAATGTTCTCGTTCTCTGTGCAGGAGGAGGTACAAGTGGTCTTCTTGCAAATGCTCTAAACAAGGCAGCTGCAGAGTACAAAGTTCCTGTTAAAGCAGCAGCTGGTGGCTATGGTGCTCACCGTGAAATGTTGCCTGAGTTTGATCTGGTCATCCTTGCTCCTCAAGTTGCTTCAAACTTTGAAGACATGAAGGCCGAAACCGACAAACTTGGTATCAAACTTGCCAAGACAGAAGGTGGCCAATACATTAAATTGACTCGCGATGGAAAAGGCGCTCTTGCCTTTGTTCAAGCGCAGTTCGAAGAATAAAATGTAAATAGCGAAGAAGTGAGATGGAGGAACTCCTCCCAACTATACCCCCATCTCATTTCTATTTCTTGAAAGGTGAATCAAATGACAAAAACACTTCCAAAAGACTTTATTTTTGGCGGAGCAACAGCAGCCTACCAAGCAGAAGGTGCTACACATACTGATGGTAAAGGGCCAGTCGCCTGGGACAAATACCTCAAAGATAACTACTGGTACACTGCTGAACCAGCCAGTGATTTCTATCACAAATACCCAGTTGACCTCAAACTTGCAGAAGAGTATGGTGTCAATGGTATCCGTATTTCAATCGCTTGGTCACGTATCTTTCCAACGGGTTATGGGAAGGTTAATGACAAGGGGGTTGAGTTCTATCATAATCTATTTGCAGAGTGCCACAAACGGCATGTTGAGCCCTTCGTGACTCTTCATCACTTTGACACGCCAGAAGCACTTCATTCAAACGGAGATTTCCTGAATAGAGAAAACATTAATCACTTTGTGGATTATGCGGCCTTCTGTTTTGAAGAATTTCCTGAAGTTAACTTTTGGACAACCTTTAATGAAATTGGGCCAATAGGAGATGGTCAATATTTGGTTGGGAAATTCCCTCCAGGTATTCAGTACGACCTTGCCAAAGTCTTCCAATCTCATCACAATATGATGGTGTCGCATGCGCGTGCAGTCAAGCTATATAAAGATAAAGGCTATAAAGGTGAAATTGGTGTGGTTCATGCCCTGCCTACTAAGTATCCTCTGGATCCAGATAATCCAGCAGATGTTCGTGCAGCCGAGTTAGAAGATATTATCCATAACAAGTTTATCCTAGATGCGACTTATCTAGGACGATATTCTGAAGAAACCATGGAAGGTGTCAACCATATCCTAGCAGTCAATGGTGGAAGTTTAGATCTGCGTGAAGAAGACTTCGCAGTCCTAGAAGCAGCAAAAGACCTGAATGACTTCCTTGGAATTAACTACTACATGAGTGATTGGATGCAAGCCTTTGATGGCGAAACAGAAATCATTCATAACGGTAAGGGTGAAAAAGGAAGCTCTAAGTATCAGATTAAGGGAGTTGGACGTCGAGTGGCGCCTGACTATGTCCCACGTACGGACTGGGACTGGATTATCTATCCTCAAGGTTTGTATGATCAAATCATGCGCGTGAAGAAAGATTACCCAAATTACAAGAAAATCTACATCACAGAGAATGGTCTCGGATACAAAGATGAGTTTGTGGATGGGACAGTCTACGATGATGGACGGATTGATTATGTTAAGAAACACATGGAAGTGATAGCAGATGCAATCTCCGATGGAGCCAATGTCAAAGGCTATTTTATCTGGTCGCTAATGGATGTCTTTTCTTGGTCAAATGGTTACGAAAAGCGTTACGGCCTCTTCTATGTTGATTTTGAAACCCAGGAGCGCTATCCAAAGAAATCAGCTCACTGGTACAAGAAACTAGCTGAGACACAACTTATTGATTAAAATTCAACAAAAATTCCCCGCCAAAAGGCAGGGGAATTTTTATGGTTTTGATAAAAGAATGGTTGTTTGTTTCGACAGATCTTCAAATGTCTCCTGACTCAGTTTGGAATCTGAAACGATGGTATCAATCTCTGAGATATTGTAAAAAGTGTAAAAATCAAACTTATTAAACTTACTGTGGTCTGCCAGTAAGTATTTTTTATTGGCATTGTTCAAGGCGATTCGTTGTACCTCGCCCTCTTCTTCACTGAAAGTAGCAATTGCTTTATCCTTAATACCATTACAGCTAACAAATGCCTTAGAAAACTGAAGATTTGTCAAATCCTGCAAGGTGAGTGTCCCCACAAAAGCACCAGTGATAGAGCGATAGTTTCCACCAATCAAGATCAAATCTGTTAGTTTTCGTTCGTTTAGGATGAGAAAAACTGGAAGACTGTTTGTTACAACACGAATATTATCAATTGGGAGCTCACGAGCAAAACATTCTAAGGTTGTTCCTGGCCCGATAAAAATGGTTTCCCCTTCCTCAATCAAGTGACCTGCAAAACGGCTAATTTCTTGTTTTTCAGCAATCTGCAAGCCTTGTTTTTCGACGTTTGAGCGTTCGTTGTTTAATAGAGAACCTGTACGAAGTTTTTCAGCGCCACCATGCACACGAACCAGCAAATCCTTGTCTGCTAGTTCTTGTAAATATCGGCGAGCTGTCATATCTGACACATCAAGGCTCTCCATAATCTCTTTTACAGTAATAGTGCCTTTTGTGTTTACTGCTTCTAGAATACTATCTAGTTTTTCTTGCTTTAGCATCCTTATCACCTCGATTTCTACTATTATTATCTTACCATAAAACGCTCAATATATCAAATAGAAAAAAACAAAATAAAACAAAAAACAAAAATATCATGGTTGTTTTAAACAAACCATGATATTTTGAATGATTGGCCAAATTAGTCTAAGCCGTAGTTGTAATCCTCGTCTTGCATGGCTTCAACTTCACCAAGGAGGTAACCATTTCCAACTTGAGAGAAGAAGTCGTGGTTGGAAGTTCCTGTTGAAATTCCGTTCATGACGATAGGATTGACATCATCAGCTGAATCTGGAAAGAGTGGATCTTGTCCTAGGTTCATAAGGGCCTTATTGGCATTGTAGCGAAGGAAGGTTTTAACTTCTTCGGTCCAACCAACACCGTCATAGAGACTTTCTGTATAGCCCTCTTCGTTCTCGTAGAGAGTGTAGAGCAGGTCGTACATCCATTCTTTAAGTTTTTCTTGCTCTTCTTCAGGCAATTCGTTAAAACCAAGCTGGAACTTGTAACCAATGTAAGTTCCGTGAACAGATTCATCACGGATAATCAACTTGATAATTTCCGCAACGTTGGCCAGTTTGTTGTTACCGAGATAGTAGAGTGGTGTAAAGAAACCAGAGTAGAAGAGGAAGGTTTCAAGGAAAACGCTGGCAACCTTCTTTTCAAGGGGGCTACCATTGAGGTAGATTTCATTGATAATTTCTGCTTTTCTTTGTAGGTAGGGATTAGTGTTGGTCCATTCAAAGATTTCTTCAATTTCAGCCTTAGTATTCAAGGTTGAAAAGATAGAAGAGTAAGATTTTGCGTGGACAGATTCCATAAATTGGATGTTGTTGAAAACAGCTTCCTCATGCGGTGTACGGATGTCTGAGCGAAGCGCTTGAACCCCTGTTTCAGATTGCATGGTATCCAAAAGGGTCAAACCACCAAAGACTTTTCCAACCAAGTCTTTTTCTTTGTTTGATAGTTTTCTCCAGTCGTCTAGGTCATTTGACAAGGGGATACGTGTATCGAGCCAGAATTGCTCCGTCAGCTTTTCCCAAGTTGATTTGTCGATGACATCTTCGATGGCATTCCAGTTAATGGCTTTGTAGTAAGTTTCCATTTGAAATCTCTTTCTGTATGTAATAATGCGATTGTCGAATCATCTCTATTTTATCATAGTCTGAGAAGAGTATCGCACAAAAAGTCGGAAGACCGACTTTTTGGTTTTTCATAGTATTTAAGATACTTATCAAGTTTTGTCTGGCGGGTAACTTAATCAGTAATCTGAGAAAATGTGGTTGCCTCAGATAAAAATTAAATCACACAGCTTTCACATTGGTTAGCACCAACTTCCCCACCGTCATCTGTAAAGGTACGGACGTAGTAGATAGACTTGATACCCTTGTTAAAGGCATAGTTACGAAGGATAGATAGGTCACGTGTCGTTTGTTTGTTTTCTTTCTTCCATTCGTAAAGACCTTTTGGAATGTCACTACGCATGAAGAGGGTGAGTGAAAGTCCTTGGTCCACGTGTTCAGTTGCAGCCGCGTATACATCGATTACCTTACGCATATCCATGTCGTAAGCAGAAGTGTAGTATGGAATGGTTTCTGTTGACAAACCAGCAGCTGGGTAGTAGATTTTACCAATTTTCTTCTCTTGGCGTTCTTCAATGCGTTGTGTAATCGGGTGGATAGAAGCAGAAACGTCGTTGATGTAGCTGATAGAACCATTTGGAGCTACAGCAAGGCGGTTTTGATGGTAAAGACCATCTGCTTGAACCTTTTCGCGAAGTTCAGCCCAGTCAGCAGCGCTTGGAATAAAGACATCTTTAAAGAGTTCTTTAACACAGTCTGATTTTGGAACAAATTCGCCTGTCACATACTTGTCGAAGTAGCTTCCGTTAGCATAGTCTGATTTTTCAAAGTTATGGAAGGTGATACCACGCTCGCGCGCTATATTGTTTGATTCCACCAAGGTCCAGTAGTTCATAAGCATAAAGTAGATGCTTGTGAATTCAACAGACTCAGCTGATCCATATTCGATCAGTTGTTGGGCAAGGTAACTATGAAGTCCCATGGCACCAAGACCAAAGGTGTGAGCCAAACTGTTTCCATGGTCGATAGTAGGGACAGCTACGATGTGTGAACTATCTGTAACGAAAGTAAGGGCACGAACCATAGCGCGAATAGAACGACCAAAGTCAGGTGAAGTCATCATGTTGACCACGTTGGTTGATCCAAGGTTACATGAAACGTCCGTTCCCATTTGAAGGAATTCTTGAGCATCGTTGATCAAACTTGGTTCTTGAACTTGAAGAATCTCAGAACACAAGTTACTCATGATAATCTTTCCATCAACAGGATTCGCACGATTAGCCGTATCAATATTGACTACATATGGATAGCCAGATTCTTGTTGCAATTTAGAGATTTCAGTTTCCAAGTCACGTGCCTTGATTTTTGTCTTGCGAATATTTGGATTTGCTACTAATTCATCGTATTTTTCTGTGATGTCGATGTAGTTGAACGGTACCCCGTATTCAAGCTCTACAGAGTATGGGCTAAAGAGATACATTTCTTCATTTTTACGGGCCAATTCGTAGAATTTATCGGGTACTACAACACCGAGTGAAAGGGTCTTTACACGTACTTTTTCATCAGCATTTTCTTTCTTAGTTGAAAGGAAAGCGATGATATCTGGGTGAAAGACGTTGAGGTAGACAACCCCAGCACCTTGACGTTGCCCGAGTTGGTTTGAGTAAGAGAAGCTGTCTTCAAAAAGCTTCATAACTGGTACGACACCAGAAGCTGCTCCTTCATAGCCTTTGATAGGAGCTCCAGCTTCACGAAGGTTGCTGAGGGAAATTCCCACACCACCACCGATACGTGAAAGTTGAAGGGCTGAGTTGATAGAACGTCCGATAGAGTTCATATCATCCGTCACTTGGATCAAGAAGCAAGATACCAACTCTCCACGACGAGCACGACCTGCGTTCAAAAAGGAAGGAGTAGCTGGTTGGTAGCGTTGGTGGATAATTTCATTGGCAATATCAATTGCAATCGCTTCATCCCCGTCAGCAAAATAAAGTGCATTAAAGAAGACACGGTCTTCCATGCTTTCAAGGTAATATTCCCCATCATTAGTCTTCAAGGCATATTGATTGTAAAACTTATAGGCTGCCATAAACGACTTGAATTGGAAGTTTTGGTCCTTGATAAATTGATGCAATTCTTCCAAAAACTCTGGACGGTATTTCTTGAGAAATGCAGTTTCGATGTAGTTATGTTCAATGAGGTAGTTGATTTTATCAGTGATTGAATCAAAAACCATGGTATTTGGAACCACATTTTCTTTAAAGAAAGCATCCAAGGCTTCCTTATCTTTATGAAGCATGATTTGTCCATTAACAGGACGGTTGATTTCGTTATTGAGACGGAAGTAAGTCACGTCTTCAAGATGTTTTAATCCCATAAAATTTTCCTTATCTAACCTGATTACAAAAGAAAGGCCTCTAAGTTAGCCCTAGAAGCAATTTCTTCTGGATGATGCACTAAAATTATGCTAACTGTTTTAGTTTTCCTGGTTGGAAACCTGAAAAGACTTCAGTTGGTGTTTGGATGACAGGAGCAGCGCTGAAACCGAGCTCTTTAACTTGATCGATGTACTCTGGTTGCTCGTCGAGATTGATCTCACGATAAGCGACATTGTTGCTGTCCAAGAAACGCTTGGTCATCTTACATTGGACACAGTTGTTTTTAGAATAAACGGTTACCATTTTCGTAACTCCTCTTTCAAAATAGATTACTTTCTTAGTATATCAGAAAAAAAAACTTTGTCAAACTTTTTAAACTAAATCTTGTGCCAAAAAGTTACGGTTTTGAAATCAAAACACAAGATATAGTGTTTTCGAAAACATAAATTTTGATTTCCGTTGAACTGTCAAACTTTCTCAAAATAAAAAAACTACATACTGTATATTGGCAATATAAATAGAAGATTTTCAGCAAGTTATCAGAAAGGAAAACGAAGAAAATAGCAAAAATCGTAAGAACAGTAATAAGTATAGCTGAGATAATACTTTAACAAAATAGAAACTGTAATATTTACGAAAAAAGAAATTTTCTACACAAGATGTCCCAATATTTGTATTAGAATATCTAAAATATAACCAAAGTGGAAATGACAGATTATGATGTATTCATAAAAATGGATCATTGGTTAATTTTATATAGGATACTTATGAGTTTCGTATCCTTTCATAAGGAGTATATAAATACAATGTTTGAAAAAGTTCATTTTATATGATACACTATCTGTGATTATAAGATTAAAAAATGGATATCTGGATACTTTTGTTTGATAGAGAATGTTATCAGATTATAATTAGATTAAATGAATGAAAGAATACAGAATTAGGAGGCGCGTGGTGAAAGAAAATGATGTTATTTTAAAACGGCAATCGACTCAAATATTTTTTAAGAATGGTGATACGGATTTTTTCTTCAATTGGTTGTTAGGAATCGGTGAAATTTTTGGTTTCTCTCATGGAGAGCTTTATTATCTTGCTCAAAGATTGGGGAACTCACCAAAGCCTGATGACTGGAAAAATGTATTTTTATCGCATGTAAACTACCTTGAACAAGAAGCAAGTAATTCAGGGTTGAGTGAACAAACAAAGGCGCAGTATTATCTTGCACAGACCTACTCACTTCGCTCGGCAATCCAATTTACCGATCCATTTTCTGAAGAGTATTTACCGACCGTTCGTCAAATGGAGAAGGTGTTTTCTAGTGCAATTCATTCACTAGGTGCACCGATTGAAAAATTAACTATTACCTATCAGGGTTCTTACTTGCCTGGTTATTATCTTCATAGCGGCGATAATTGCCCAACGCTAATCATGATTGGTGGAGGTGATACTTATCGCGAAGATTTATTTTACTTTGCAGGATATCCTGGATGGATACGAAATTATAATGTTTTAATGGTTGACCTTCCCGGTCAAGGGAGCAATCCTAGTAGAGGGCTGGTCTTTGATGTGGATGCCTCTATTCCAATTTCATTATGCATAGACTGGTTGGAAAATAGAAATCCTAAACTAAATTATTTAGCCATTTATGGTGTCAGCGGAGGGGGATATTTTACCGCACAAGCTGTTGAAAAGGATCCAAGAATTCATGCTTGGATTGCTAGTACCCCTATTTACGACGTTGCAGAACTTTTCAGAAAAGAATTTGGATCAAGTTTGAAAGCACCTAGTTGGTTAATAAATGCCATTTTAAAATTAGCTGGAAATTTGAATGAATCAGCAAATTTGAATCTTAAAAAGTATGCATGGCAGTTTGGTACTTCTGATTTTAAGAGTGCTATTGATGATGTATTTAACCACGCAAAGATTGTAGATTATCAAAAAATTCAATGTCCTTGCCTGTTTATAATGGGAAAGGGAGAAGGTACTGAGCTGCAACGACAAACTAAGGTAATTTATGAAGCGCTTAAATCTAAAAATCCGCAAACTAAACTTCAGGTTTTTGACTCCGAAAGCGGTGCAGATGCTCATTGTCAAGTCAATAATTTAAGACTCGCCCATAATATAGTTTTTGATTGGTTGGACACTTTATTTGAATGGAATAGATTGAATTTTTAGCCACGCTTACACTACTTAAGTATATCTATTTTAATGTGAGACATCAAAAGATTATTTTACGTTAAGTGGCTAACTAGATAATTCTATACTATTAATAATTAGTGCCCAAATTTCCCATAGTACCTGTATGATAGAAAAAGAAGCAAGTTCATTTTCAGTAAAAGTCCATAAAATACTTGAAAAATTATCTTGAAGGTGATATAATACACTATTGTAAGGGTTATCACTTATAACTCAAATAGAAAACACTTAAAGGAGAGTCAAACTATGGCTTCTAAAGATTTCCACGTAGTGGCAGAAACAGGTATCCACGCACGTCCAGCAACATTGTTGGTTCAAACAGCTAGCAAATTTGCTTCAGATATCACTCTTGAGTACAAAGGTAAATCAGTAAACCTTAAATCTATCATGGGTGTTATGAGTCTTGGTGTTGGCCAAGGTGCTGACGTTACAATTTCAGCTGAAGGTGCAGATGCTGACGACGCAATCGCTGCTATCTCTGAAACAATGGAAAAAGAAGGATTGGCATAAGGAAATGACAGAAATGCTTAAAGGAATCGCAGCGTCAGATGGTGTTGCAGTTGCTAAAGCATATCTACTCGTTCAACCGGATTTGTCATTCGAGACTGTTACAGTCGAAGATACAAACGCAGAAGAAGCTCGCCTTGATGCCGCTTTACAAGCATCACAAGACGAGCTTTCTGTTATCCGTGAGAAAGCAGTAGGTACGCTAGGGGAAGAAGCTGCTCAAGTTTTTGACGCTCACTTAATGGTGCTTGCTGATCCTGAAATGATCAGCCAAATTAAAGAAACTATCCGTGCGAAGAAAGTGAATGCAGAAGCAGGTCTGAAAGAAGTGACAGACATGTTTATCACTATCTTTGAAGGTATGGAAGACAACCCATACATGCAAGAACGTGCAGCGGATATCCGCGACGTAACAAAACGTGTATTGGCAAATCTTCTTGGTAAAAAATTGCCAAACCCAGCTTCTATCAATGAAGAAGTGATCGTGATTGCTCATGACTTGACTCCTTCTGATACAGCTCAATTGGACAAAAACTTTGTTAAAGCGTTTGTAACAAACATCGGTGGACGTACAAGCCACTCAGCTATCATGGCACGTACACTTGAAATTGCGGCAGTCTTGGGTACAAACAACATCACTGAAATCGTAAAAGACGGTGACATTCTTGCCGTTAACGGTATCACAGGTGAAGTGATTATCAACCCAACTGATGAGCAGGCGGCAGAATTCAAGGCTGCTGGTGAAGCTTATGCGAAGCAAAAAGCTGAATGGGCACTTTTGAAAGATGCTCAAACAGTGACTGCTGATGGTAAACACTTTGAATTGGCTGCTAATATCGGTACTCCAAAAGACGTTGAAGGTGTCAATGCCAACGGTGCCGAAGCTGTTGGTCTTTACCGTACAGAGTTCTTGTACATGGATTCTCAAGACTTCCCAACAGAAGACGAGCAGTATGAAGCATACAAAGCTGTACTTGAAGGAATGAATGGTAAACCTGTTGTCGTTCGTACAATGGATATCGGTGGAGATAAGGAACTTCCTTACTTCGATATGCCTCACGAAATGAACCCATTCCTTGGATTCCGTGCCCTTCGTATCTCTATCTCTGAGACTGGAGATGCTATGTTCCGCACACAAATCCGTGCCCTTCTTCGTGCGTCTGTACACGGTCAATTGCGTATCATGTTCCCAATGGTTGCACTCTTGAAAGAATTCCGTGCAGCGAAAGCAGTCTTTGACGAAGAAAAAGCAAACCTTCTTGCTGAAGGTGTTGCAGTTGCGGATAATATCCAAGTTGGTATTATGATTGAGATTCCTGCAGCGGCTATGCTTGCAGACCAATTTGCAAAAGAAGTTGACTTCTTCTCAATTGGTACAAACGACTTGATCCAATACACAATGGCAGCAGACCGTATGAACGAACAAGTTTCATACCTTTACCAACCATACAACCCATCAATCCTTCGTTTGATCAACAACGTTATTAAAGCAGCTCACGCTGAAGGTAAATGGGCTGGTATGTGTGGTGAGATGGCTGGTGACCAAAAGGCTGTTCCACTTCTTGTCGGAATGGGCTTGGATGAGTTCTCTATGTCAGCAACATCTGTCCTTCGTACACGTAGCCTGATGAAAAAACTCGACACAGCTAAGATGGAAGAGTACGCAAACCGTGCCCTTACAGAATGCTCAACAATGGAAGAAGTTCTTGAACTTCAAAAAGAATACGTTGACTTTGATTAATTGAAAGGTCCTTGCAACTCAGTTGCAGGGATTTTTTGCTTTAAAAATTTAGTGATTGATTTTCAATATAGGATTCTTAAATCAGACTGTTCAGATAGAAGGTAGTGTAGAAAACAAAAAAATTGTTAACTGGTTCATAAAATTCTTGACAAGTTGAAAATTTAGGAGTAAACTATTAACCAGTTAACTTTTAGAGAGGAGTTTCTGCAATTTAGAAATGAATTGCAACCAGAAATATCAAAAAGAAAGAGAGTTTCGATGAAAATTAATAAAAAATATCTAGCTGGTTCTGCGGCAGCCTTGATTTTAAGTGTTTGTTCTTATGAGTTGGGAATTTATCAAGCAAGAACGGTTAAGGAAAATAATCGTGTTTCCTATATAGATGGAAAACAAGCAGCGCAAAAAACGGAGGATCTCACTCCTGATGAGGTCAGTAAAAAAGAAGGCATCAATGCCGAACAAATCGTCATCAAGATAACAGACCAGGGATATGTCACTTCACACGGCGACCACTATCATTATTACAATGGTAAGGTTCCTTATGACGCTATCATCAGTGAAGAGTTGCTGATGAAGAATCCAAACTATACGCTAAAAGACGAAGATATTGTCAGTGAAATCAAGGGTGGTTACGTCATCAAGGTAGATGGAAAATACTATGTCTACCTTAAGGATGCAGCCCATGCGGATAATGTCCGTACAAAAGAAGAAATCAATCGACAAAAACAAGAGCATAGTCAGCATCGTGAAGGAGGAACTTCAGCAAATGATGGTGCGGTAGCCTTGGCACGTTCACAAGGACGCTACACCACAGATGATGGTTACATCTTTAATGCCTCTGATATCATTGAAGATACTGGTGATGCTTATATCGTTCCTCATGGCGACCATTACCATTATATTCCTAAGAGCGAGTTATCAGCCAGCGAATTGGCTGCCGCAGAAGCCTTCCTATCTGGTAGAAGTGGTCAATCAAATACGCCTACTTATCGCCGTACCAATAACAACAGTGCTAGTTACGATGTAGATAGATGGACCCCATCCTATAATAATCAAGGTAGTGGCTATACGAACACGAACACGGCTAACAACAGTAGCGACGATAGCCAAGCAAGTCAAAGTGATGAGGATATTGATAGCCTTCTGAAACAACTTTATGGCTTGCCACTCAGCCAGCGACATGTGGAATCTGATGGCCTTGTCTTTGACCCAGCGCAAATCACAAGTCGAACAGCTAGAGGTGTTGCAGTACCTCATGGAGACCATTACCACTTCATCCCTTACTCACAAATGTCTGAATTGGAAGAACGAATCGCTCGCGTCATCCCACTTCGCTATCGTTCAAATCATTGGGTGCCGGATTCAAGACCAGAACAACCAACTCCGGAACCTAGTCCAAGCCCGCAACCTGCACCAAGTCCTCAACCAGCTCCAAGCAATCCAATTGATGAAAAACTGGTCAAACAAGCGGTTCGAAAAGTAGCTGATGGCTATGTATTTGAGGAGAATGGAACCTCACGTTATATTTCTGCTAAGGAACTTTCAGCAGAAACAGCGGCAGCCATTGATAGTAAACTAGCCAAGCAGGAAAGTTTATCTCATAAGCTTGGATCTAAGAAAACCAACCTTCCATCTAGTGATCGAGAATTTTACAATAAGGCTTATGACTTACTAGCAAGAATTCATCAAGATTTACTTGATAATAAAGGTCGACAAGTTGATTTTGAGGCTTTTGATAAACTGTTGGAACGTCTCAATGATGCCTCAAGTGATAAAATTAAGTTAGTGGATGATATTCTTGCTTTCTTAGCACCGATTCGTCATCCAGAACGTTTAGGAAAACCAAATGCGCAAATTGCCTACACTGATGATGAGATTCAAGTAGCCAAGTTAGCAGGCAAGTATACAACAGAAGATGGCTATATCTTTGATCCTCGTGATATCACTAGTGATGAGGGGGATGCCTATGTAACTCCACATATGACCCATAGCCATTGGATTAAGAAAGATAGTTTGTCTGAAGCCGAAAGAGCGGCAGCCCAGGCTTATGCTAAAGAGAAAGGTTTAACGCCTCCTTCGACAGACCATCAGAATTCAGGAAATACTGAAGCTAAAGGAGCAGAAGCTATCTACAATCGTGTGAAAGCAGCCAAGAAGGTGCCACTTAATCGTATGCCTTACAATCTCCAACATACTGTGGAAGTCAAAAACGGAAGCTTGATTATACCTCATTATGACCATTACCATAACATCAAATTTGAGTGGTTTGACGAAGGTCTTTATGAGGCTCCTAAGGGGTATACTTTAGAGGATCTCTTTGCGACTGTGAAGTACTATGTAGAACATCCAAACGAACGTCCGCATTCAGATAGTGGATGGGGCAATGCAAGTGACCATGTTCAAAGAAACCAAAATGGTCAAGCTGATAATAATCATACTGAAAAACCATCAGTGGAGAAACCTCGGACAGAAAAACCTGAGGAAGAAAAAACGCGCGAAGAGAAAACGCAGAGTGAGAAACCAGAGTCTCCAAAACCAACTGAGGAACCTGAGGAAGAATCACCAGAGGAGCCAGAAGAAACTCAGGTTGAGACTGAAAAGGTTGAAGCGAAGTTGAGAGAGGCTGAAGATTTACTTGCAAAAATCCAGGATCCAATTATCAAGTCCAATGCCAAAGAAACTCTCACTGGGTTAAAAAATAACCTGCTATTTGGTGCTCAGGATAACAATACCATTATGGCAGAAGCTGAAAAGTTGTTGGCTTTATTAAAGGAGAGCAAGTAAAGGTAGTAGCATTTTCTAGATCCTAAAAACAGGATAGGAGAACTAGAAAAGTTAAAATCGAAAATGAGAACGGAATGTAAGTTCTAGTTCTCATTTTTTTCATGAAAATATGTAAAATATCTTGACATATAGTGTAAATAAAGATAAACTATTTACTAGTTAATTGAATGGTTAAATACTAGTTAAGGAGTAATGATGAAAAAAAGAACAATACTATTATTGATGGCCAGTGTGTTGGCTCTTGTCTTAGGAGCATGTGGTCAAAAAGAAAAACAAGAAGCAAAAGGGATGAAGATTGTAACAAGTTTTTACCCAATCTATGCCATGGTCAAAGAGGTATCGGGTGACTTGAATGATGTTCGGATGATTCAGTCAAGTAACGGGATTCACTCCTTTGAACCGTCAGCAAATGACATTGCTGCTATCTATGACGCGGATGTTTTTGTCTACCATTCTCATACGCTCGAATCTTGGGCGGGAAGTCTAGATCCTAACTTGAAAAAATCAAAAGTTAAGGTTTTAGAGGCCTCTGAAGGAATGACCTTGGAGCGTGTACCAGGTTTGGAAGATGTTGAAGCTGGTGACGGTATTGATGAAAAAACACTCTACGACCCGCACACTTGGTTAGATCCAGAAAAAGCAGGTGAAGAAGCTCAGATTATTGCGGACAAACTTTCGGAGATTGACAGTGCCAATAAGGAAGCGTATCAAAAGAATGCCAAAAACTTTATCGCTAAAGCCCAAGAATTGACTAAGAAATACCAGCCTATTTTTGAAAAAGCGAGCCAAAAGACCTTTGTTACGCAACACACAGCCTTTTCATACCTCGCTAAACGCTTTGGTTTGAAACAACTTGGTATAGCAGGGATTTCCCCTGAACAAGAGCCAAGTCCGAGACAACTAACAGAAATTCAGGAATTCGTTAAGACCTATAAGGTCAAAACCATCTTTACTGAGAGCAACGCTTCTTCTAAAGTCGCTGAGACCTTGGTCAAATCAACAGGAGTTAGTTTGAAAACACTGAATCCTTTGGAAGCAGATCCTGAAAATGACAAAACTTACTTAGAAAATCTAGAAGAAAATATGAATGTTCTTGCAGAAGAATTAAAATGAGGAGATTATGAAAATTAAGAAAAAGTATCTTGCGGCGGGTTCGGCTTTAGTCCTTTCCCTAAGTCTTTGCATCTATGCACTGAACCAACACCAGGTAGAAGACAAAAAAGATACAAATCGTGTATCTTATGTTGATGGGAAACAAGACTCTCAAAAAACAGAGACTCAGACACCAGATCAAGTTAGCAAAAAAGAAGATATTCAGGCTGAGCAAATTGTCGTGAAAATTACCGATCAAGGTTATGTTACATCACACGGTGATCATTTCCATTATTACAATGGGAAAGTCCCTTTTGATGCGATTTTCAGCGAAGAGCTTTTGATGAAAGATGCCAATTATCAACTGAAAGACGCTGATATTGTCAATGAAATCAAAGGTGGCTACATTATCAAGGTGGATGGTAAGTATTATGTTTACCTTAAGGATGTGGCGCATGCAGATAACGTTCGTACGAAGGACGAAATTGAACGCCAAAAACAAGGCCATACTCACGATGCACCAACTTCTAACAGTGCAGTGACACTTGCACGATCACAAGGACGCTATACTACCGATGATGGATACATCTTTAATCCATCTGATATTATAGAAGATACTGGTGATGCTTATATCGTTCCTCACGGTGGACATTACCACTACATTCCAAAGAGTTCCTTATCTGCTAGCGAATTAGCAGCTGCTCAAGCCTACCTATCTGGAACTAGAAAACAACCGAGTGTGACTGACTATCGTCCAAGTCAAAATGGAACCAGTCAAACCACTAATCCTAGTCAACAAACTGAAACACCAAGCAATCCAGAAGAGAGCTTACAGAGTCTATTGCAGCAACTCTATGCACTTCCAAGTAATCAACGTTATGCAGAATCTGATGGCTTGATTTTTGACCCTGCTAAGATTTCAAGCAGAACGCCAAGTGGCGTAGCGATTCCTCATGGAAATCACTATCATTTCATCCCATATACAAAGCTTTCTGCCTTGGAAGAAAAGATTGCGCGAATGATTCCTTTATCTAGCGACAGTGGGAAACCAACACCTTTGGAAAATCCAAGCAAACCAGCAGAGCATCCAGCTCAATCGGATCATCATCATGACCAAGACGGTGACCATGGAAGTCAGGATACCAACCATGAAGATCATGACCATGATGGAGAGGAGCATGACCACCATCACGGTGAAGAACATGATCATGGTTTTGCAGCTGACCGTGTCATCAGTGAGGATGAGCAAGGGTTTGTAGTTTCTCATGGAGATCACGCTCATTATTTCTTTAAGAAAGACTTGACTGCAGCTCAAATCAAAACTGCCCAAGATCACTTGAAAGAAAATCATCAGTCTGAGCCGGTTCAACCACTTGCAAAGACTGTGGAAAGTTTCTCAAGAGATGCTAGTGATGAAGAAAAAATCAAGTATATCTCACAGACCTATGGGGTTCCGCTCGAAGCGATTCGTATTTCAAATGGATTCTTTGTCTTTGGAAATCCGGATCAAGCCTATGATCCAACCCATATCCATCCCTATGCTGTTCGAAAAGAACATGTTCGTATTCCTCTCCAAACTGGGAATCCAGAACTGGATTTCCTAAATGAACTTTATACGACTGCCCTACGTGATGGGGTGTCTCCTTATAGTTTACAGGTAGAAAGTGGTAGTTTTGTGATTCCTCACGGAGACCACAATCACTACATCAAGGTTCAAACTAAGGGCTATGAAGTAGCTTTGAAAAACAAGATTCCAGCCCTACAATCGACCTATCAACCTGGAGCATTTGATGAACAAACTGTTCTATCTAAAGTGGATCAACTTTTAGCAGATAGCAGAAGTCTCTACAAAGACCAGCCAATCATGCAGAGACGTGTTGAACTTGCTTTGGGGCAGTTCACCGAAAATATGAAAAAACTGGCAACAAACTCAACTGCTGGATACCTAGCAGCCTTGGATCTCTTTGATAAGCAGTATATCCATGTGGATCAAAGTGTGGCACCAGTTGAAACTTCACCTTTAGATAAGAAGTACCAAGCCCTTGTAGATAAGATCAATACACTGGATACGGACACTTATGGCTTGTCTAAGAAAGATCTTTTGGTACATTTGCAGGAAGCAAAACTAGCACAAGATGAGACAGAGTTGGCTGCCATTGAAGCGAAACTTCAGGCCTTGCAAGATTTCCGTGATCGGACAGGGGTTACAACAGTAGAGTACATCAAGTATTTCTATGAACATGTATCTGATGGTCGTTTGAGAGAAGAACTTCGGAACCGTGTTGCCAAGTTGACATGGGAACTTTACCAGTCACAATCTTTCCTCAAAGCAACCGACTTGAACAAGCTATTCCCAACTATTTACCAAACTAAGCTAGAAGTAGAAGAAGCTCTCAAAGAAGAACCCGTTTCTACAAAAGCTGGTAAGACTATTCTAGATACGGAAAAAGTAGATAGTCAAACCGCTAAGACAGCCATCTATGAATTCCTAAAAGAACTCTACGGTGATTTTATGCCAGAAGAGCGGGTTAGCCATGTTAAGAAGGAAGAAGTGGATGCTCTCCTAACTAAAGTTGCCCAACTCCTAGCACGTGTTAAAGAGGATGGTGTCAAACAATCCCTAGCTGAAGAAGCTGCTAATATCAAAGCGGCTACTGAAAAGGAAAATGCAGACCTTGACGAAGCTAAAACACAACTTGAGGATCTTTTAAATCGTATTGCAGCGACTATCCAACGAGAGGAAAAAGAAGCAGAAAAAGATCCACAAACTGTGATCATCTACCAAAAACTCTATAATGTCTTGCTCTCTCTTCACAAGTACTTAGAGGATAACAAAGGATCCGATGCTGACTTTGAACGTGTTGATGCCCTATTTGATCAACTTGCAGCCAAAAGCAGTGATAAAGAAGGTCTCCTCACTCTAGCTAAAGAAATCATTAGATTGAACCAGGAACTCCGTTCAAAAGCAAGTGAAACTGATAGCCAATCTAAGTCTGAGAAAGACAGTGAAACAGTTGCTTCTCAACCAACAGAAAAGCAAGCGCAAAGTGAATCTGAGCTAAGTGCTCAATAAAATGAATAAAAAGAAAGGCGAAGTAGCTGAGCTACCTCGTCTTTTTTAGTCTTTATAAGCTACAATACCAATGATGGTATCCACCGCACGCTCCATAGTCTGAAGGCTGACGTATTCAAAACGTCCATGCATGTTTTCACCACCTGCAAAGATATTCGGTGTTGGAATACCCATGAAGGAAATCTTAGAGCCATCTGTTCCACCACGAATCGGTTCAATGATTGGCGTGATTCCAAGATCTTCCATAACGGCTTTGGCAATGGTAACGGGTGTCATGTCTTTCTCGATGACTTCTTTCATATTGTAGTACTGGTCTGTCAGAGTCAAGGTCACTCGATCATTTCCAAGCTCTTGATTCATTTTGTCAGCAATGTCCTGCATGGCTTTCTTACGAGCTTCAAAGGCATCTTTTTCAAAGTCGCGAATGATATAGCTTGCACGCGCCTCCTCGACACTACCTGAAACATCCATAAGATGATAGAAACCTTGGTAACCATCTGTCAGCTCTGGCCGGTCATTCTCAGGAAGTTGATTATGAAAATCAATCGCCAGCTGAAGGGAATTGACCATCTGTCCTTTAGCAGTACCAGGGTGGACATTGCGTCCTTGGAAATGAAGCTCAGCACCAGCTGCTGAAAAAGTCTCGTACTGCAGTTCCCCTAGTGGTCCTCCATCAACGGTGTAGGCAAAGTCAACATCAAAGTCATCTGCATCAAACTTATTAGCACCGACACCGATTTCTTCATCTGGTCCAAAACCAACACGAATTTCACAATGCTTGATTTCAGGATGAGCAGTCAAGTATTCGATAGCTGTCATAATCTCAGCAATACCTGATTTGTCATCAGCACCCAGCAAAGTTATTCCATCAGTTGTGATGAGCGTTTGTCCTGGATATTTCTCAAGACTCTTGAAGTCAGCTGGATCGAGTTTGAAACCAGAATTCCCTAGTTCAATCACACCACCATCGTAGTTTTCAATCACCTGAGGATTGACTCCTTCGGCATTAAAGTCAGCAGTATCCATGTGAGATATAAAGCCAATCTTTCGTGTTAAAGCTGAATCATTGGCTGGCAAGGTCCCAATTGCAAAACCATTTGGTAGATAATAAACATTTTGTAAACCAACACGTTTCATTTCAGGAATAAGAACATTGGTTGCGAAGTCAACCTGACTCTGCGTACTTGGAGTAGTAGTTGAGTGTTCATCAGAGCGCGTGTTGACCTTAACGTAGGTTAAGAAACGGTCTAAGAGATTTGGGTACGGCATAAAAAACTCCTTTTGAATTCATTTTTTCCATTGTATCATAGAAAAAAGAGAAAAACAAAAGACAGAAGTTAGGGGAATTTACTATGTTATCGTTTACTTATCAGTGGATAAATGATAAAATAAGCTTGATAAAAAAATCACAAGGATAAAGTTATGAAAAAAGCAATTTTAATGATGACCTTTGGTTCGCCAGAAGAGATTACCTTTGAAGGTGTAGCTGATTTTTTCACAAATATTCGTCGTGGAGTGAGACCTCAAGACCACGAGATTCAAACTCTCTATGATAATTATGTACGAATTGGAGGCACGCCTCTGCAAAAAATTACCCGTGAAGAGGTTGCCTTGGTAGAAGCTAGGATGGGGAATGAATATAGTGTTTATTTTGCTAATAAGTTTTCTAGACCCTTTATCCCAGATGTGATTGGTCAGATGGAAGCGGACGGAATCGAGCAGTGTATTTGTTTGATTTTGGAGCCTCATTATTCTTTTTACTCTGTCATGGGCTATGAGAAATTTTTAGAAAGCAAGCAAATTCAATTTTTAGTTATTAAGGACTGGTATCAAGAAGAAGCGCTCTTAAACTATTGGGCAGATGAAATTGCTAAGATTGTAAAAGAAGAAGTGAAGCAAGATAGCTTTAAAGTCATCTTTTCAGCCCATAGTGTGCCCATTTTTGCCTTGGATTTTGGTGACCCTTATATCGACCAAATTTTTGAAAATAGCAAGTTAGTTGCTGAAAAACTAGGTTTGAGTTCCGAGCAATATACCAACACTTGGCAGAGTGAGAGTGATATCGGGATTCCTTGGATTAAGCCAGATGTATTAGAATATCTCAGAGAACAGACAGAACAGCCAGATCATTATATTTTTGTACCTATTAGTTTTATTAGTGAGCACATTGAAGTCTTGTTTGACAACGATGTGGAATGTTATGAGTTATGTCAGGAATTGGGTGTAAACTATCATCGTCCACCAATGCCAAATACGGATTCTCGTTTGATTAATGCCTTAGTCAATACCATCAGAGTCAATGAACATCAAGAATTTAAGAAATTTCTCCCAGAAGAAGAAACCTTTGATGAGTTAGTTCCTTCAGACGATACTAAAAACATTTTGACCGAATCTCAAGATTTACAAATGCCTGAATTTGTGAAAAAATTGATTGAGAAAAAAGGTCGGGAAAATGTTAAGATGCCTTATCTTATCAAGAGAATGCTTGAAAAAGCAGGTAAGTTACCAAAAGAGTAAAGAAAAAGGATTTAGCTTTGTGCTAGATCCTTTTAATCGATTATTTTTTCTCAAGAAGAGCTTTGATTTCTTGAAGTACTTCAAGTTCAGTTGGCTTTTTCTCTTCTTCTTTTTCCTCTTCTTTCTTAGTAAGACTTTGTGCTTTTTCCATACCTTTAATAACGAAGAATAGAACAGTACCAACTACAAGGAAGTTGATAACAGCACTCAAGAAGTTACCGTACGCAACACCGTTCCATGAAAGTTCAGCAATACGTTCGATTTTTGCTGCTTTCAAAGCAGGATTCAATAGAAGTGGAGTGATGATATCATTAACAAATGAAGTAACGATTGCACCAAAAGCAGAGGCAATAATCACACCGACAGCAAGGTCAACAACATTACCACGAAGCAAAAATGCTTTAAGATCCTTTAACATTTTCATAAATTCCTTTCCAAAATTTCATTCTTATTATATCCTAAAACCGAACGAATTGCGAGATTAATGTTTTAGAGATGAATAGCCCTTTTTAAAAATGTAGATTTTGCTGATAATATAGTTTAAGATAATGATTAATATCTGCGCCAAGATAGTCTCAATAGTATTAATCCTATCTAAATTCTGTTCGACAAACTGACCAATAATATTAGGATAAGATGTAACGAAGATATAAGTTAAAAGTACGTCCAGCCCAAGGGTAGAGAGACGAGCTAAGAAAAATTTAGCCAAACGGATTGCCCAATTCTTTCTTTCTTGTTTAAATACAAAAGTATCATTAGTGATAAAGGCAAAAAGAATACCGATAATATTAGCTAGAGCCGTAGCTAGAAGCTCTTGATGAGTTATTTGATAGATAGCTAAACGTGATAGGATTGAGACTAAAGTAGTGGCTCCTCCAAAGAAGAGATAAGCTAGAATCTCATTGTCAAAAAAATTTTGAATCAATTTTCTCATGGTTTTAGTATAGCATAAAGTCATATATTGTGCTATACTGGTAAGGTTGATTCAATCAACCCTTGGTGCTTAGCTTCTTTCACCAAGCATATTTTACGCGGGAAACCGCCAAAGGAGAAAACATGAAAAATTTAACTGTTCGTGACATGGCAGATATTGCTATTGTTGCTGCTATCTATGTGGTTTTGACCATTACTCCACCACTAAATGCTATTAGCTACGGTGCTTACCAGTTCCGTATTTCTGAGATGATGAATTTTCTAGCCTTTTACAACCCTAAATACATCATTGGTGTGACGATTGGCTGTATGATTGCAAATTTCTTTAGCTTTGGTCTGATAGATGTCTTTGTTGGAGGGGGATCTACCCTAGTCTTTTTAAGTTTAGGTGTCTGGCTCCTTAGCAAGTACAAAAAGGACTTTTTGTTTAATGGCTTGATTCGAAAAGATCATTTCTTCTTTTCAATCCTATTCTCTATTTCAATGATTACCATTGCAGCAGAACTTCATATCGTTGCTGAAGCTCCATTCTTCTTTACTTGGTTTACTACAGGGATTGGAGAGTTTGCTTCGCTTATCGTTGGTGCAATCCTAATCGGAAAACTGGGACAGCGAATCGACCTTACAAAATAAGAAGTTTATAAGCTAGATTCTTGCTAGATCTAGCTTTTTTCATTCTAGAAAATTAAAAGAGAGCGCTTGACAAGAGCATAGAACTATAGTATACTTTTTAGGTAAGCTGATTTAGCTCAGTTGGCAGAGCGCATCCATGGTAAGGATGAGGTCGCCGGTTCAATCCCGGCAATTAGCATTAGATAGACAGGAAAACTCTTGATATTCGAGAGTTTTTTATATTTACCTCGCGTAAGCCTTGACAAAGTCAGCAAAGCATCGTAGAATAAAACCTGCGATGAGTCGATAGGTAGTCTTCGGACTACTATTGAGCATAAGGAGGTCATAACGCAGGAGCGGACCTTGGTGAGTTGTGTGAACCAGCTCATCACATGAAGATGCCTCTTAGTCCCTAGTCAATGGCTAGGGATTTTTAATTTTCAGAAAATAGAACCCAAAAATACTTTTCAATTTTTAGAAAAAGTAGTATAATACTTCTATTATAGAAATTTTTAGAAAATTCCGAAAGAGGTTATTTATGGGATATACAGTTGCTGTAGTCGGCGCGACAGGTGCTGTCGGAGCTCAGATGATAAAAATGTTGGAAGAATCAACACTTCCAATCGATAAAATTCGTTATCTTGCTTCTGCACGTTCAGCAGGCAAAACTTTGAAATTTAAAAACCAAGATATTACGATTGAAGAAACAACTGAGACAGCTTTTGAGGGTGTTGATATTGCACTCTTCTCAGCAGGTGGTTCGACATCTGCCAAGTATGCACCATACGCAGTGAAAGCTGGAGCAGTAGTAGTTGATAATACATCTTACTTCCGTCAAAATCCAGATGTACCCTTGGTTGTGCCAGAAGTAAACGCTCATGCACTTGATGCTCACAACGGAATTATTGCCTGCCCTAACTGTTCAACGATCCAAATGATGGTGGCTCTTGAGCCTGTTCGTCAAAAATGGGGCTTGGATCGTATCATTGTTTCAACTTACCAAGCCGTTTCAGGTGCTGGTATGGGAGCGATTCTTGAGACACAACGTGAACTTCGTGAAGTCTTGAATGATGGTGTGAACCCACGTGATTTACATGCCGAAATCTTGCCTTCAGGTGGTGACAAGAAACATTATCCTATCGCCTTCAATGCTCTTCCACAAATCGATGTCTTCACTGACAATGATTACACTTACGAAGAGATGAAGATGACCAAGGAAACCAAGAAAATCATGGAAGATGATAGCATCGCAGTGTCTGCAACCTGTGTGCGTATTCCAGTCTTGTCAGCTCACTCTGAGTCTGTTTACATCGAAACAAAAGAAGTGGCTCCAATCGAAGAAGTGAAAGCAGCTATTGCAGCCTTCCCAGGTGCCGTTCTTGAAGATGATGTAGCGCACCAAATCTATCCTCAAGCCGTCAACGCAGTTGGTTCACGAGATACCTTTGTTGGTCGTATCCGTAAAGACTTGGATGCTGAAAAAGGAATTCACATGTGGGTTGTTTCAGACAACCTTCTTAAAGGTGCTGCTTGGAACTCTGTACAGATCGCAGAAACGCTTCACGAACGTGGATTGGTTCGTCCAACAGCTGAATTGAAATTTGAATTAAAATAGTCATATCGTTTAGGAGTTCAGATGAACTCCTTCTTTGAAATAGAGAGGTATTCTCATGTCTTATCAAGATTTAAAAGAGTGTAAAATCATTACAGCCTTTATTACCCCTTTCCATGAGGATGGTTCCATCAACTTTGATGCCATTCCAGCCTTGATTGAGCATCTGTTGGCGCATCATACAGACGGCATTCTTCTTGCAGGGACGACGGCCGAGAGTCCAACTTTGACTCATGATGAAGAGTTGGAACTCTTTGCAGCTGTACAAAAGATTGTCAATGGACGTGTTCCTTTGATTGCGGGTGTAGGTACCAATGATACACGTGACTCGATCGAATTTGTCAAAGAAGTCGCAGAATTTGGTGGCTTTGCAGCTGGGCTTGCGATTGTACCATACTACAATAAACCTTCTCAAGAAGGAATGTATCAGCACTTTAAGGCAATTGCAGATGCCTCGGATTTGCCGATTATCATTTATAACATTCCAGGGCGTGTAGTTGTCGAATTGACTCCAGAAACCATGCTTCGTTTGGCTGACCATCCAAATATCATTGGGGTCAAAGAATGTACTAGTCTGGCTAATATGGCTTACTTGATTGAACACAAGCCAGAAGAGTTCTTGGTCTATACTGGTGAGGATGGAGATGCTTTCCATGCCATGAACCTTGGTGCGGATGGGGTTATTTCTGTTGCATCTCATACAAATGGGGATGAAATGCACGAGATGTTGACTGCCATTGCGGAGAGTGATATGAAAAAAGCCGCAGCTATTCAGCGTAAATTCATTCCTAAGGTCAACGCCCTCTTCTCTTATCCAAGCCCTGCACCTGTTAAGGCAGTTTTGAACTACATGGGATTTGAAGCGGGTCCAACTCGTCTACCTCTAGTTCCAGCACCAGAAGAAGATGCCAAACGCATTATCAAGGTTGTTGTAGATGGCGACTACGAAGCAACTAAGGCAACCGTAACAGGAGTCTTAAGACCAGATTACTAATAAAGACAATAAAATCCATGACCGAACGATCATGGATTTTTCTTATTTTCCTAAACAGAATTGGCTAAAGAGTTGGGTAATGAGTTCATCTGGAGCAGCATCTCCAGTGATTTCTCCGAGAATTTCCCAAGTACGGGTCAAGTCAACTTGAAGCAAATCAACTGGCATCCCTAGTTCAAGACCTTCATTAACTGCTTGTAGGCTTTCAACTGCCTTCTCAATCAGAGAAATATGACGGGCGTTGGACAAGTAAGTAGCATCTTGCTCGACCAAACCAGCATTTTCAAAGAAGAGGTTGTTGATTCTCTCTTCAATCTTATCGATATTTTGGTTTTTAAGAACTGAAATACGGATAACATCTTCAGGGAGTTCCGAAGTTTCAATTGTTTCTGGTAGGTCAGTTTTATTGAGTAGAATAATGCGGTTGGTATCCTGACTGATTTCTAAGAGTTGTCTGTCTTGTGCTGTTAGTGGCTCACTAGCATTTAGCACTAGTAGTACCAAGTCAGCTTCCTTGAGGGCTTTTCTCGAACGCTCGACACCGATTTGTTCCACGATATCATCTGTATCCCGGATACCGGCTGTATCAATCAATTTGAGAGGAACACCATTGATATTGACGTATTCTTCGATGACATCTCGAGTAGTACCAGCAATGTCTGTAACGATAGCCTTGTCTTCACGTAGGAGATTGTTTAGGAGGCTCGATTTCCCAACGTTGGGGCGTCCGATGATGGCAGTTGAAATTCCCTCACGAAGGATTTTGCCACGTTGTGCTGTTCTAAGGAGATTGGTCAGCAGTTGCTCAAACTCCATAGTCTTCTCGCGGACGACTGCAGTAGTGGCTTCTTCAACATCATCATACTCAGGATAGTCAATATTGACCTCTACTTGGGCAAGCGTATTGAGGATTTCTTGGCGAGTATTATTGATAAGATCAGAAAGGGAACCGTCTAATTGCTTAACAGCAATGTTCATGGCCTTATCTGTCTTGGCACGGATGATGTCCATCACCGCCTCAGCCTGAGTCAAGTCCACACGACCGTTTAGAAAGGCGCGCTTGGTAAATTCGCCAGGTTCTGCCAACCGAGCTCCTTCACGGATAGCTAGCTGGAGAATTTCATTGGTCACCGCAATCCCACCGTGGGTGTTAATCTCGATAATGTCCTCACGAGTGAAGGTCTTTGGAGATTTCATGGCCCCAACCATAACCTCGTCCATAACCTTACCAGTTTGAGGGTCAACAATGTGACCGTAGTTAAGAGTGTGGCTGGCAACCTTGCTCAAGTCTTTTCCTTTGAATATTTTTTGCGCAATATCAAAACTGTCTGTTCCGCTCAGGCGGACAATACCAATGGCCCCTTCTCCAAGAGGAGTAGAAATAGCAGCGATGGTATCAAATTCACGTGTAATCATAATTTTTCCTTCAATTAATAGCCCTTTTCTTGGAAAATTTTCCAAGTCTCTTTTCAAATTGTAACAAATTTAAACTATTTCTTCAATGGATGCTACTTGGAGATTGAAAAAGCCTAAGCAATTCTGCTTAAGCTGGTTTATTTGATGCGCATTTCCCCTTGTGGGAAGTAAGTTCCTTCTGGCATGTCGTTGATGATGACATGGACAGCAGATTGAGGTGCTCCAGTGTTGCGAACAACAGCTTCCGTTACTTCCTTAGCCAGAGCTTTCTTTTGCTCGAGCGTGCGTCCTTCAAATAAATCGATGCGTACAAATGGCATAATAGCTTCCTCCACTAGTTTTTGATTTCTTCTATTTTACCACATTTTGCCGTTTAAAGCTTTAGAAAATTATGATATACTAGAATGTAGCAAAAATTTAGAAATGGACGTGAAGCAAGAAACATGGCACAGTTGTATTATCGTTATGGGACCATGAACTCTGGTAAGACGATTGAGATTCTCAAGGTGGCCTATAACTATGAGGAGCAAGGAAAGGGAGTTGTGATTATGACCTCTGCTCTGGATACGCGTGACGGTGTTGGCTATGTGTCGAGTCGAATCGGTATGAAGCGCCCAGCCATTGCGATTGAGGAAACGACGGATATCTTTGGTTATATCCGAGACTTACCTGAGAAACCATACTGTGTGCTAGTCGATGAGGCTCAGTTTCTCAAGCATCACCATGTTTACGACCTAGCTCGTGTTGTTGATGAGTTAGACATACCTGTCATGGCTTTTGGTTTGAAAAATGATTTTCGAAATGAGTTGTTCGAAGGTTCAAAATACCTCTTGCTCTTAGCAGACAAGATTGAAGAAATCAAGACCATCTGTCAGTACTGTAAGAAAAAGGCGACTATGGTGTTGCGTACGCACGATGGACTGCCCATTTATGATGGCGAACAAATTCAGATCGGTGGCAATGAAACCTATATCTCAGTCTGCCGTAAACATTATTTTGCCCCTGAAATCAATAAGGAGAATAAAGAAAAATGAACATCTATGATCAACTACAAGCTGTAGAGGACCGTTATGAAGAATTAGGAGAATTGCTCAGTGACCCAGATGTGGTCTCCGATACCAAACGTTTTATGGAGCTTTCAAAAGAAGAAGCTTCAACTCGTGATACCGTAACGGCCTATCGTGAGTACAAACAAGTCCTTCAAAACATCGTTGACGCCGAAGAGATGATTAAGGATTCAGGCGGAGATGCGGACTTGGAAGAAATGGCTAAGCAAGAACTCAAAGATGCCAAGGTTGAAAAAGAAGAGTATGAAGAAAAACTAAAAATCTTGCTCCTTCCAAAGGATCCAAACGATGACAAGAACATCATCCTTGAAATCCGTGGAGCTGCAGGTGGAGATGAGGCGGCACTTTTCGCTGGAGACCTTCTAACCATGTACCAAAAGTATGCGGAAGCCCAAGGCTGGCGCTTTGAAGTCATGGAAGCCTCTATCAATGGTGTCGGTGGATTCAAAGAAGTGGTTGCTATGGTTTCAGGTCAGTCTGTTTACTCTAAGCTTAAGTATGAGTCTGGTGCCCATCGTGTACAACGTGTCCCAGTGACAGAAAGTCAAGGTCGTGTTCATACTTCAACAGCGACAGTTCTTGTCATGCCGGAAGTGGAAGAAGTTGAATACGATATTGATCCAAAAGACCTTCGTGTTGACATTTACCACGCATCCGGTGCTGGTGGACAGAACGTCAATAAGGTTGCGACTGCCGTGCGTATCGTTCACTTGCCAACCAATATCAAGGTTGAGATGCAGGAAGAACGTACCCAGCAGAAGAACCGTGAGAAAGCCATGAAAATCATCCGTGCGCGTGTTGCTGACCATTTTGCTCAGATTGCTCAAGATGAACAAGACGCTGAACGTAAGTCTACTATCGGTACTGGTGACCGTTCAGAACGGATTCGTACTTATAATTTCCCGCAAAACCGTGTTACGGACCACCGTATTGGCTTGACCCTCCAAAAACTAGATACGATTTTATCTGGTAAATTGGATGAAGTTGTGGATGCCTTGGTGCTCTATGACCAAACACAAAAATTAGAAGAATTAAATAAATAATGAAATTAGCTCAATTATTTTCAGATTTTGAAGAAGAGTTGATAAGACAAGGAGAGGAAGCAGAAAGCCTCTCTTTTGTCTATCGTAGCTTAAAAAATCTCTCTTTTACAGACTTTGTCTTTGCCCTCCAGCAAGAGGTAACAGAGGAAGGAACACAATTTGTAGAAGAAATTTACCAGCAGTTAGCGTCCCATAAACCAGCTCAGTATATCATCGGACAGGCAGATTTCTTTGGAATGCAGTTAAAAGTGGATGAGCGAGTTTTGATTCCTCGGCCAGAGACAGAAGAGTTGGTGGATCTCATCCTCACAGAAAATCCTGAGGAAAGTCTTAAGATTCTAGATATCGGGACTGGAAGTGGTGCCATAGCCCTTGCATTAGCTAAAAACAGACCAGATTGGTCAGTGACAGCAGCAGATATTTCCCAAGCCGCCTTAGAGCTTGCATCAGAGAATGCTAAAAATCAAAATCTTAATATATTTTTTAAAAAATCTGATTGTTTTGCAGAAATTTCTGAAAAATATGATATAATTGTATCCAATCCACCCTATATCTCTCGTGAAGATGAGTCAGAGGTCGGTTTGAATGTTCTGCATTCAGAACCTCATCTAGCTCTCTTTGCAGATGAGGATGGCCTAGCTATTTACCGCAGAATTGCGGAAGATGCAAAAGACTATCTCACAGATGGTGGTAAGATTTACCTTGAAATTGGATACAAGCAAGGTCAAAGTGTTCCTGATCTTTTTAGGAAATATCTTCCTGAAAAACGAATTCGGACACTCAAGGACCAGTTTGGTCAAGATAGGATGGTTGCCGTAGATGATGGACAGGATTAGAAAAGAGTTGAAAAAGGGTGGGGCAGTTGTCTTACCTACCGAGACGGTTTATGGTCTCTTTGCTAAAGCTCTAGACGAAAAAGCAGTGGACGACGTTTACCAACTCAAACGTCGTCCCAGAGACAAGGCGCTTAACCTCAATGTTGCCTCTCTGGAAGATATCTTGCACTTTTCAAAGAATCAACCAACTTATCTACAAAAACTTGTAGAGACTTTTTTACCAGGTCCCTTGACCATTATCCTCGAAGCCAATGACCGAGTTCCCTATTGGGTCAATTCTGGTCTTTCAACGGTGGGATTTCGGATGCCGAGTCACCCCATTACGCTTGATTTGATTCGAGAGACAGGACCCTTGATTGGACCGTCTGCCAACATCTCAGGTCGGGCAAGTGGAGTAACCTTTCAGGAAATTCTGAAAGATTTTGACCAAGAGGTTTTGGGGCTGGAGGACGATGCTTTTCTAACAGGACAGGATTCAACTATTTTGGATTTGTCTGGAGAAAAGGTGAAAATCTTACGCCAAGGAGCCATTAAGCGAGAGGATATTCTTGCACAGTTGCCAGAGATTTCTTTTGAGGAGGAATGAGATGCTAAGAGATTTGCAAGAAACAGATGTGAAAACGATATGCGACATTAACCAAGAGGCTTTGGGTTATACTTTTAGTCCAGAGGACACGGCTAGTCAACTAGCTAGACTAACTCAGGATTCCCATCATTTCCTACTTGGCTATGAGGACGCAGCCAGCCATGTGTTGCTGGGATATGTTCACGCTGAGGTTTATGAATCCCTTTATTCTAAAGCAGGATTTAATATCTTAGCCTTAGCAGTATCACCTCAAGCTCAAGGGCATGGTATCGGTAAAAGCTTACTGCAAGGGTTGGATCAAGAAGCAAAAAGACGTGGATATGAGTTTATCCGCTTAAACTCTGCCGATCATCGTCTGGGTGCTCATGCATTTTATGAAAAAGTTGGTTATACTTGTGATAAAATGCAGAAACGGTTTATTCGCATCTTTTAGTTTATTTTCTTATTGTAAAACAAACTAAAGGACCTGTCACACTATAAAAGGAGAAGACCTATGATTTTTGACAAAGATGATTTTAAAGCCTACGATGCTGATCTATGGAATGCTATTGCCAAAGAAGAAGAACGCCAACAAAACAATATCGAATTGATTGCTTCCGAAAACGTAGTTTCTAAGGCTGTTATGGCAGCTCAAGGGTCTATCTTGACGAATAAATACGCTGAAGGTTACCCAGGACGCCGTTATTATGGTGGAACTGATGTGGTAGATGTGGTAGAGACTCTGGCTATTGAACGCGCGAAAGAAATTTTCGGTGCAAAATTTGCCAATGTCCAACCTCACTCAGGAAGCCAAGCCAACTGTGCTGCTTACATGGCCTTGATTGAGCCTGGTGATACGGTTATGGGGATGGACTTGGCAGCAGGTGGACACTTGACTCATGGAGCTCCTGTCAGCTTCTCTGGTCAAACCTACAACTTCGTTTCTTATAGTGTAGATCCTGAAACAGAACTCTTGGACTTTGATGCTATCTTGAAACAAGCCCAAGAAGTAAAACCAAAACTAATCGTAGCAGGTGCTTCAGCTTATTCTCAGATCATCGATTTCTCAAAATTCCGTGAAATCGCAGATGCTGTTGGGGCTAAACTCATGGTCGATATGGCCCATATCGCTGGTTTGGTTGCAGCTGGTCTACATCCAAGTCCAGTTCCATACGCTCATATCACAACAACAACGACCCACAAAACCCTTCGTGGCCCACGTGGTGGCTTGATCTTGACAAATGATGAAGATCTAGCTAAGAAAATCAACTCAGCTATTTTCCCTGGTATTCAGGGTGGTCCTTTGGAGCATGTTGTGGCGGCTAAGGCGGTTTCATTCAAAGAAGTTTTGGACCCAGCCTTCAAGGAATACGCTGCTAATGTCATCAAAAACAGTAAAGCTATGGTTGAAGTCTTCTTGCAAGATCCTGATTTCCGTATCATTTCTGGAGGGACTGAAAATCACCTTTTCCTAGTTGATGTAACCAAGGTTGTAGAAAACGGAAAAGTAGCTCAAAACTTGCTGGATGAAGTCAATATTACCTTAAATAAAAATTCAATTCCATACGAAACCTTGTCACCATTCAAGACAAGTGGGATTCGTATCGGATCTGCAGCCATTACTGCACGTGGATTTGGTGAAGAAGAAAGCCGCAAAGTGGCTGAACTCATCATTAAAACCCTTAATAATGCAGAAAATGAAGCTGTCTTAGAAGAAGTGAGAAGTGAAGTTAAAGCGTTGACAGATGCCTTCCCATTATACGAGGACTAATACTTTTATGGACATTTATATTAAGAAAGCTATTATCCATCAGTTCAGCCCGGATGATACCGAGCTGTTTCTAGCGGATAAATTTCTCAATATTACTCCAAAAATCGAAGAATACTTGCGCAAAAAAATCGAACGTGTGTATTCAGATGAAGCCAAGACTGGGATTTTCGAAGAAGAAAATCCCTTCTTCAATCACATTACTGACGATTTGTTGGAGACATCAGTAACACTGGCTAATCTCTGGAAAGAGGAGTTTAGCATTTCTGAAAATCTCAAGACCAATGACTTGATTTTTGTTCAATTTTCTAAAGAAGGCGTTGAACATTTTGCTTTCTTGCGAATTGCTCTACGTGAGACCTTGACCCACCTCGGTGGAGAAGTTGATAATCCAATCAAGCTGACTCAGAATAACCTGCCTGGATTTGGAACGGGAGCTGATGAGGCTTTGGTGGTCAATCTTCAGAGTCGCAAGTACCATCTGATTGAAAAACGAATCAAGTACAATGGGACTTTTTTGAACTATTTTTCAGAAAATCTTCTTGCTGTCGCTCCTAAGATTTCTCCCAAGAAATCCATCAAGGAATTGGAAAAAACAGCCCAGAGAATTGCAGAGTCCTTTAACACGGATGATTTTCAGTTTCAATCCAAGGTCAAATCAGCTATTTTCAACAATCTGGAAGAAAGCAATGAGTTGTCGCCTGAAAAATTGGCTAACGACCTTTTTGATAACAACCTGACAGCTCGTCTAAGTTTTATCGACCAAGTCAAGGAAGTTGTTCCAGAACCAGTCCAGTTTGATGAAATTGATGCCAGTCGTCAGCTCAAGAAATTTGAAAATCAAAAACTTTCCTTGTCAAACGGAATCGAACTCATCGTTCCCAATAACGTCTATCAAGATGCGGAGTCTGTTGAGTTTATTCAAAATGACAATGGAACCTATTCTATCTTAATCAAAAATATTGAGGATATTCAAAGTAAATAATGTTTAAATTTATACGAAGAATGCTAGTGCTAGCAGTCTTCCTTTTTGCTGGTTATAAAGTTTACCGAGTTCACCAAGACGTCAAGCAAGTCATGACTTATCAACCTATGGTTCGAGAAATCTTGAGTGAAAAAGATACTCCAGCCAATGAAGAGCTTGTGCTCGCCATGATTTATACCGAAACGAAGGGAAAAGAGCGGGACGTCATGCAGTCTAGTGAGTCTGCTAGTGGTACAACCAATACCATTGATGATAATGCCTCTAGTATTCGACAAGGAATTCAAACTCTTACAGATAACCTTTATCTTGCTCAAAACAAAGGAGTGGATGTCTGGACAGCCGTTCAAGCCTATAATTTTGGACCTGCCTATATCGATTTTATCGCTCAGAATGGTAAGGAAAATTCACTGGCATTAGCCAAGCGTTATTCCCGAGAAACGGTCGCTCCTATCCTTGGAAATACCACTGGGAAGACCTACACCTACATTAACCCAATTTCTATTTTTCATGGTGCAGAACTCTATGAAAATGGTGGAAACTATTACTATTCTAGACAGGTACAACTAAACCTTTATATCATCAAATGTTTCACTTTCTTTTCAACATCTGGCTAGACCAGGTGTTTTTTGCTATAAGTTTTCTTTAAGATTGTTTTATTACCCTAGAAAGGTAAAGGAGGGAATATCCCATGAGAAAGAAATTCTTTCTAACAAGTGCTGCAGTTTTGTGGGCCGCAACAGCTATGACGAGTGTCCACGCAGCAACAGATGTTCAAAAAGTAATCGATGAAACCTATGTGCAACCAGAATATGTCCTAGGTTCTTCTCTATCTGAAGACCAAAAAAACAAAACCCTTAGTAAACTTGGCTATGATGCATCAAAAGACACCAAAGATATCAAAACTATGACCCCTGATATCTATTCGAAAATTATGAATGTGGCTAATGATGCTAGTCTACAACTCTATTCTTCGGCCAAGATTCAAAAGCTGGGGGATAAATCACCTCTAGAGGTCAAGATTGAAACGCCTGAAAATATCACCAAGGTGACGCAGGATATGTACCGTAACGCAGCGGTGACGCTGGGAGTGGAGCATGCAAAAATCACAGTTGCAGCTCCCATTCCAGTTACAGGAGAGAGCGCCCTAGCAGGGATTTACTACTCGTTAGAGGCCAATGGTGCCAAAGTACCGCAAGCCAATAAAGACTTGGCTCAAGAGGAGCTAAAGGCCTTGTCCGATATCAACGCAGAGAACAAGGACAAGTCAGGATACGATGCCAATAAACTCAATGTCGCTTTGGCAGATATCAAGGCAGGAATCGCAAAGGCAAAAGAAGCCAAAGGAAATCTGACAGAAGAGGATGTCCGCAAAATTGTTGAAGACACCCTAAAAAACTACAAACTCGATCAGGTTATAACAGGAAATCAGGTCAACATCATCATCAATTTTGCCCTCAACCTCTCAAAGAGTGACATTTTGAACAATGCTGATTTCACTAAAACCCTAAATGATCTCAAGCAAAGCATTGTCTCCCAAGCTGGAGATAGCTTCAAAAATATCAACCTCAACTTTGATGCCAATAAAGCGCTAGAAGACGGGGGCAATTTTTTGAGCTCCCTTTGGCAAGCTATTGTCAACTTCTTCAAGAGTTTTGGTGCTTAGGTCATTTCATGATATAATAGATGGTAACAGAAATGTTGCCGTCTTTTTTTTGTTGGCTGATAGAAAGTGAATAATATGTTAAAGAAAAATGATATTGTAGAAGTTGAAATTGTTGATTTGACCCATGAAGGGGCTGGGGTTGCTAAGGTAGATGGTTTGGTTTTCTTTGTAGAAAATGCTCTACCAACTGAGAAAATCCTTATGCGTGTCCTTAAAGTCAATAAAAAGATCGGCTATGGAAAAGTTGAAGAATACCTTGTTCAGTCACCTCATCGTAATCAAGACCTTGACCTAGCTTACCTACGTTCAGGAATTGCTGACTTGGGGCATCTTGCCTATTCAGAGCAGCTTAAGTTCAAAACCAAGCAAGTCAAAGACAGTCTCTACAAGATTGCTGGCATTAGAGATGTAGAGGTTGCTGAAACACTTGGTATGGAGAATCCTGTTAAGTATCGAAATAAGGCCCAGGTGCCCGTTCGTCGAGTGAATGGTATCTTGGAAACTGGCTTTTTCCGTAAGAATTCGCACGACCTTATGCCCCTTGAAGATTTCTTCATCCAGGATCCTGTCATTGACCAAGTTGTGGTAGTTCTTCGAGATTTGCTTCGTCGTTTTGATTTAAAACCTTATGACGAAAAGGAGCAGTCTGGCCTGATTCGAAATCTTGTGGTGCGTCGTGGTCACTATTCAGGACAAATCATGGTTATCTTAGTGACTACACGTCCTAAAGTTTTCCGAGTGGAGCAGTTGATTGAACAACTTATCAAGCAGTTCCCAGAGATTGTGTCTGTCATGCAAAATATCAACGACCAGAATACCAATGCGATTTTCGGCAAGGAGTGGAAGACTCTTTATGGTCAAGATTATATTACGGATCAGATGTTGGGCAATAACTTCCAAATCGCTGGACCAGCTTTTTATCAAGTAAATACTGAAATGGCAGAGAAACTTTATCAAACAGCTATTGACTTTGCGGAGTTAAAAGCAGATGATGTGGTGATTGACGCCTACTCAGGAATTGGAACGATAGGTTTATCAGTCGCCAAGCATGTCAAAGAAGTCTACGGTGTTGAAGTGATTCCAGAAGCAGTAGAGAATAGCCAAAAGAATGCTGCATTGAATAATATCACCAATGCTCACTATGTTTGTGACACAGCTGAAAACGCCATGAAGAACTGGCTCAAGGAAGGTATCCAACCAACCGTTATCTTGGTTGATCCTCCACGCAAGGGATTGACCGAAAGTTTTATCAAAGCAAGTAGCCAAACTGGAGCTGACCGCATCGCTTATATTTCATGTAATGTGGCAACCATGGCGCGTGATATCAAACTCTACAAAGAGTTTGGATATGACTTGAAGAAAGTCCAGCCGGTGGATCTGTTTCCTCAAACGCACCACGTAGAGTGTGTAGCTTTGCTGGTAAAAGCCTAGAACATTTTGATAAATCGCAATAATGAAAAGCCTTGGTTTCAAGGCTTTTTGTATTGGCGTGGGGAAGTATCATAGTGAGAAAATTTTTGGAATGAATAGAAGTGATAGCTAGAAATTATCAGTTTCTATTTCCATTTACCCTGTAGGTACGTGTTTGTTTCCATTGACAAGGAGTTTATGGGAATAGAAACGTCCCCACCTTACATATCTCCAGAATGGGCGATTGAAATTGAGACAATTTAATAGAGATAAGCTCTTGTTATGTTTCTTTTAAGTCAATAAACTAACAATACTCAAAGTATGCTCAAAAATATGATATAATCTAGGACATAAGGCAATACTGTTTTAAAGTATTTTCTCTTAACCATGTCTCGTTAGACAAATCTGATTCGTCTGGTTTTCTAATAGATTTTAATGCTGACTTGGTTTTATAGCCATTATGCTCTCCATTATTTTAGTGTAGAACACTTTGGTTATTAGTTTTTTGTTACATTGTAAGCAAATCAATAGAGATAGAAAAAGGAATTATATGTTTAGTTATGAGGTTGTAGCAAGTTTTAACGACTTAGAAAACGCTATTTATACAACTATTTTAGAAAATGAAAATATATCCTCTATGACAATCAAGGAATTGGCCCAACTTGCACATGTATCAGTTGGAACCGTACAACGATTTTGCAAGCATCTAGGATTTGATGGATATAGCCATTTTAAGATTGCTTATAAAGAATATTTAAAAAATGAGCAAATTATTTTAAACAATCAAGACAATCATTCTTTGAAGCTATTCATTGATTATACTGAGCAAGATACTTTTTTGCAGCTGATTATGGAGGCTGTGGCAATCTTAAAGAACGTTGAACAGATTGTTTTTGTCGGAATTGGTTCCTCTGGAACTTTAGGTCGATATGGAGCGCGCTATTTTTCAAATATTGGCAAATTTAGTATGTGTATTGAAGATCCTTGGCAACCAGTGCTACAAAACAGTATGGAAAAAACTTGTGTCATTGCCTTATCCGAATCTGGTGAGACTTCTCAAACATTGAAAATTGTACAAAAATTAAAGGAAAAAGGTTGTCCAGTTATTGCCATCACAAATACATTGGAATCAACATTGTCAAGGCTATCTGATTGCTCCATAACCTATCATGTTCCTCAATTATTTTTAAATGGGTTTAATATTACGACGCAGGTACCTGTTATTCTCATTATTGAAATGTTAATGAAACAACTATATACTACAAAAGCATAAGGGTGTCTATGAATTTATTTGATTATCATAAAGTAAAAGGGCTAAATAATAGTGAATTAAGCGTGTATAATTTTATATTGCAACATAGAGATAAAGTTGCTACGATGACTATCAGAGAGCTATCGACATCTATAAATCTATCGACAACAACCATCATTCGTTTTGCGAAAAAGATGGGATTTGATAGCTACAATGATTTAAAATATGCCTTGTCAAGGTCGGAAGATAAGGAAAATAAACATCGTCACTACTTTCCTATTGATATTCCAGCAATACAATTTTTACAGACTAGTGTTCAAGATGAAGCTTTAAAAAAACAACTATCAGAGATAGCAGACTTGATCGTTCAAGCCAAACAAGTTATCTTTTTAGGGGTGGGTACTAGTCTAAGTTTGGCAGAATATGGCTCATATCTTTTTTCTGGAATCGGTATTTTTAGCTTTGCTATTACTAACCCATTTTATTCTCTGAAATTGCATCATTCTAATTTGGAGGATGTTTTGGTTATTGCTCTAAGTGTCAGCGGTGAGACAGAAGAAGTTCTAACTCTAGTACAGGGATTCAAAGAAAGAAATGCTAAGATTGTTAGTCTGACAAATACAGATATTTCCACTTTATCACAGCTATCGGATATAAATTTATCCTACTTTATGCCAGTTGCCTACGCAGATTCCTCGCTACGTTCCACTAATTTGACCACTCAGATTCCAGTTGTCTATTTTTTAGAATCCTTACGTTACCAAGTTTATTTAAAAAAATAGGAGTGAAAACTCTTGTTTTTTTTATGTAACAAATATTGTTCGACTGTACATTTATTTTCTATCTCAATATCTATTGTCAGCAGGTACAGTATGTTATAAAATAGACTTGTTCATAGCGCTAGTACAAAATACAGAAAGGATTGGTAAAATGGCAAAAATACCAGAAGGCTTTTTATGGGGTGGGGCAGTTGCTGCTCACCAAATTGAAGGAGGATATGATAAAGGTGGAAAAGGAATTTCGATAGCCGATGTGATGACGGTTGGAAGTGCTAGCCACTCTCGACAGATTACTGATGGCGTCTTACCTGACGAATATTATCCGAATCATGATGCAATAGATTTTTACAGAACCTATAAGGACGATATACAATTATTCGCTGAGATGGGATTTAAGTGTTTTCGAACTTCGATTGCCTGGACTCGTATCTTCCCAAATGGAGATGAAGAAGAACCTAACGAAGAAGGGTTGAAATTTTATGATGATTTATTTGATCAGCTTCTAGCTCATCAAATTGAACCGGTCATCACACTCAGTCACTTTGAAATGCCCTATCATCTAGTTACTAAGTATGGTGCTTGGCGTAATCGCAAGTTGATTGATTTCTTTGTTCGTTTTGCGAAAGTCGTCATGGAACGATATAAGGACAAAGTTAAGTATTGGATGACCTTTAACGAGATCAATAATCAAGGTGCAATTAATGTTCCTTGGTGCTCATGGACTAATTCTGGTGTCATTTATCATGAAGATGAAAATCCAGTTGAGGTACTACAGCAGGTTATCCATTATCAGTCAGTGGCTTCTGCAAAAGTTGTACAATTGGGTCGGAAAATCAATAAAAATTTCAAAATTGGTTGTATGCTGGCAATGGTACCATTTTACCCGAATACATGTGATACAAAAGATATACTTGCTAGCCAGAAGGCAATGGAGCATCGTTTATTTCACTATGGAGATCTTCATGTTTTTGGAGAGCGTCCTTACTATATCGAGGCCTTTTGTCGAAAAAATAATATCAAACTGGATATTTTACCAGAAGATCTAGAAACTCTAAAAGAAGGTTGTGTAGATTATATTGGCTTGAGTTACTATATGAGTGATACAGTGACTGCTACAGCATCTGAGGAAACAGAAGAACTTTTCAAAGATGTTTATACTAAGAAAAATCCCTATATTGAATCAAGCGATTGGGGTTGGCAGATTGACCCTGAGGGATTACGCTATAGCTTAAATCTTTTATACGATCGCTATCACTGTCCGCTTTTTATAGTTGAAAATGGATTCGGTGCTTATGATAAGGTAGAGCCTGATGGAATCCATGATTCTTACCGCATTGATTACCTCAAACAACACATTGAACAAATGATGTTAGCGATTGAAGAAGATGGCGTAAATGTCATTGGTTATACCCCTTGGGGCTGTATCGATATTGTTAGTGCTGGTACAGGTGAAATGGAGAAGCGTTATGGCTTTATCTATGTCGATAAGAATAATAATGGCGAAGGAACTTTGCAACGAATGAAGAAAGATTCCTTTACATGGTATCAAAATGTGATTACATCAAATGGAAACGAATTATAAGGAGTAATTAAAATGAATATTGGATTGTTTTGTGCAGCAGGTATGTCAACAAGTATTTTGGTTGAGCGTATGAAAGAAGCGGCTCAGAAAAAAGGGAAAGATGCAACAATTGCAGCTTATTCCATCAGTGAATTGGAACAAAGAGTTGGAGATATTGATGTGGCTCTATTAGGCCCACAGGTTGGTTTCCAACTTGAAAAAGCAAAAGAAATTTGTGCTTCTCACAATGTTCCTGTAGAAGTGATTGCAATGGCTGATTATGGTACTGCAAACGGTATGGCAGTTCTTAAACAAGCTTACATGATGAAAAAATAAGGAGAAGATGATGAAGGATAAACTGATTAAAAAGTTTGTTGATAGGATGATGGCCTTTGTCAATACCAAAGGTGTAACAGCGATAAAAGATGGTATTGTTTTCTCTATGCCATTGTTGATTGTTGGCTCCATCTTTCTTATCTTGGCCAATCTTCCAGTTCCAGCTCTAGCAACGATGTTAGAAACTAGTGGTATTACCCCTGTTCTCAATCAAGCAATTGGTGCAACCTTTAATATCAGTGCGATTGTAACAGTCATTGGTATTGCGTATACCTATGCTAAGCTAGAAAAACAGGAGCCGCTTGGGGCAGGTGTCATTGCCCTAGCAGTTTTCTTGCTAATCCAGCCCTCCGGTTTGATTTCTAAAAATGGGGATGTAGTTGGTAACATTATTCTGAAGGATTGGACTTCCGGGAAAGGGATGATTGGTGCCATTATCGTTGGTTTGATTGTAGGAGCAAGCTATTCTTGGTTTTTGAAGAAAAATATCAAAATCAAAATGCCAGATGGCGTACCAACTGGTGTAGCCAACGCATTTTCAGCCTTGATTCCTGCTACTGTTATCATCACAGCGGCAACGATCTTTGTCGGACTTGTTGAACAATTGTTTAAGGTCACAACGATTGAAGTGATTTATAATCTTATTCAAACACCAATGCAAGGCTTGACTGACTCATTGTTTGGTGCGGTGCTTATGTGTTTCCTTGTACCATTCTTATGGATGTTTGGGGTGCACGGCTCAACTGTAGTTGGTGGCATCATGAGTGGCTTGCTACAGGCGAATGCTTTGGAAAACCAAGCCATTTTGGATAAGGGCCTTGAATTAAATCTAGCCAATGGTGGTCATATTGTGACGATTCAATTTTTTGATCAATTTATCAATGTTACAGGTGCCGGGATTACGATTGGTTTGGTAGTTTACATGGTTGCATTTGCAAAATCAAAACAACTAAAAATTCTTGGACGTCTTGAAATGGTTCCAGCCATCTTTAATATCAATGAGCCGGTGCTCTTTGGTTTGCCGATTGTAATGAATCCAGTTTTAGCAACTCCCTTTATATTAACGCCTATTTTATCTTGTATCATCCAGTATTCAGCGATTTATTTTGGACTGACGCCTATGTATGGTGCCGTTCAAGTTCCGTGGACTTGTCCTCCAATTATTTCAGGATTTATCATCGGTGGTTGGAAAACAGCCTTGTTGCAAACACTTATTTTGGTTATGTCTTTCTTTGTTTATTATCCGTTTATTAAACAGATGGATAAACAAGCTTTACAAGCTGTAATACAAGAAACAAGCGATTTAGAAGACGAAGATTGGTAAGAGAGGTATTAAAATGGACGAAAAAGTACTCGAAGTGTGTTTTCAAATTATCACCTATGTAGGAACAGCAAAATCTATGTACATCAATGCTATTCAATTGGCTAAGCAGGGTGAATTCGAGCAGGCTAAAGATAGAATTAAACAAGGCGAAGAAGCATTTGTACAGGGACATAATGCTCACCACTCACTTTTGACAAAAGAAATGAATGGAGAATTAAGCCAAACAGGTCTACTTCTGATGCACGCTGAGGATCAGTTAATGAGTGCAGAAGGTTTTCGAACGATTGCTGAGGAATTTATAGCAATCTATAAACGCTTTGAGGAAGGTAAATAGAGCAAGTTATGAAAGTAAAAAATCAAGCAATGTTAATTACCTATTCAGACAGTCTTGGAAAAAAACTGAAAGACTTGAAGTAGGTCTTAATCTCAGCCAAGTCGCCTTTTTCCTTGATTTCCTAGAAAAGAAAGATGAGTCTGCCTATGCGGATTTGTTTATCCGCTACAAAAACTTTTGGCCAAACAGTGGGCAGACTCAGGAAGATGTAGACCTGATTTACAAACGGAAGCCACGTGCTCCCTATCGCATTGCCAAGTTTGCTGATGGTAGTGAGGAAAAAGTTTGGTGTACCTTTGATGAGCAACAGATCGACCTCGATGTGACAACAGAAACAACTCGTCGCTTTATTCAGGAAAATCTGGAACAGCTGGCGGACCACGGAGCTTCCATTATTCGCTTGGACGCCTTTGCCTACGCCAATAAGAAAATCGGCACCAACTGTTTCTTTGTTGAGCCAGATATTTGGGAAATGCTTCATTTTCCGCGTCAGCTATTGGCACCAAAAGGAGTGAAAATTCTTCCAGAAATTCATGAACATTACACCATTCAGCAAAAAATCGCTGAGCAAGACTACTATGTCTATGACTTTGCCCTTCCGATGCTGGTTATTCATGCTCTTTATTCAGGTAATGTCAACCGTCTTGTTCACTGGATGGAAATCTGCCCTCGCAAGCAATTTACAACCTTGGACACGCACGATAGTATCGGAGTGGTCGATGTCAAGGACTTGCTAACAGATGTTGAAACAGAGGCGACAAGAGAAGCCTTCTATACCCAAGGAGCAAATGTCAAAAAGATTTACAGCTCAGAGGCCTACAACAATTTGGATATTTACAAGATAAATTGTACCTACTATTCAACTTTAGGAAATGATGACCAAGCCTATCTCTTGGCATGTGTGCTTCAATGTTTTGCACCAGGTATTCCGCAGATTTACTACGTTGGCTTGTTGTCAGGAGAAAATGATATCGAATTGCTCGAATCAACCAAAGAAGGCCGCAACATCAACCGTCACTATTATGATTTGGAAGAAATTGAGCGAGAAGTTCAACGCCCAGTTGTGCAGTCCTTGTTCGATCTGCTCAAATTCCGTAATACCAGCGCAGCATTTGATGGAGAGTTTGCTGTTGACATGGAAGACGCTAATACTATTCGCATCAGCTGGACCAATACCGATGCCAATACAGTGGCAGAATTAAGAGCTAATCTGAAAGATAAATCATTTGAAATTACAGAGTAAATAGATAGTGAAAGAACATCGATTTATCTATAATAGAATACAAAAGAGTGGTGGAAACGTTTGATTTCCTCACTCTTTTTGCTAGCTAGTTAGTAACAAAATAGTACTTAAACGTAAACTATGAATTATATTCTGTTGTGACGATAATTGTTCGAGAATATTTGTAATAAAAAACAGGAACAGTCAATTAAACTGCTCCTATTTTTGTGATAGAATATAGGTAGTTATAATCGAGAGCAACTAAGAAGCAGTAAAAATATTATACATAGAATAATCAGGATTAGGAAGATAAAATGACAGAAATTGACAAAAAGAATTTAAAAAATTATCTTTGTTTTACATTTGGAATTACTTATATAGCTTGGGGGCTTCTTGCCATATTTACACAATCTTATATTTTGGGATTAGAGACATTTATAGGAAGAATATTACATATAGTTGGTGCACTTGGACCAGCTATTGCAAGTGGCTTTTATTTGAAAAGGAATAATATAAAATTTAAACATTTTGTATTTAGTAAGAAAGAAAATAGTAGAATTTATTTCATTATTCATTTGTTAGCAATTTTGATACTATTCTCTGTATCTTCCTTAGAATTAAACGGAGTATCCATTTATCTGATGCCACTATTCTTTATTCAATTAATTTTTTTTGGTGGCGGACATGAAGAGTTAGGATGGAGAGGTATACTACAACCTTTACTTGATAAAAAATATACTTATTGGCAATCTAATTTGATTGTAGGTTCAATCTGGGGAATTTGGCATCTGCCTTTATGGTTTATAGTTGAAGAAAGTCATCAAGGATTTCCTTTTATTTTATTTTTTATATATACATTATTTTTAAGTTTTGTTTTAGGGCTTCTTTACCGTCAAACGAAATCTGTGGGATACTGTATATTATTTCATGCGTTCGCAAATTTGTTAAATCTCTATTTTGTGTTAAAAATTAATCTTATTTTTATTATCATTTTTATTGGTTATTTGATTTATACTATATTGGCGAGTAATAGAATTAGTAAGGAAACAACATTCTAAAATTTAGATCAGGATATCCATTATTGAAAGTAACGTGTGGTCATTCTAGATAATCAATGTTAGAGACTTTTCTATTTGATGAGGCATCACTGCTTGTTCAAACTGATTTAACAAGTATTTATCTAGTGAAAGTTCTACAGTAAGGAGTTTAAACATGAAATTCCATGAATTTGGTGATAAGAATTTGCCTCCTATTTTACTGATACATGGTGGTGGCAGTTCTTGGTGGAATTATCTTCGTCAAGCACGAATCTTGTCAAAAGAATACCGTATTATTCTACCCAATTTGAATGGCCACGGCGAGGAATATCAACTTGATTATGTTTCTACTGAAGATTCTGCTTTGGAGATTCTAGACTATATCAAAGCAAACTGTGGTGGGAAATTGTTTGCAATCGGTGGTGTTTCACTTGGTGGTCAAATTGCCATGGAGCTTTTGTCTTTAGACAGTGAAATTGCTGAGAAGGCCATCATAGATGGAAGCCTCTGTATTCCTCAACCAAGGTTAGCTAAAATCAGCATCTTTCTAGTGTCTCTATTTGGTAAACTGATGTTCAATAAATTCTCTTGCAAACTTCAGTTAAGCATGATGAATAAACTCTATCCAAAACTGGCTTATCCAGAGGAAATAAAAGTTTATTATTTAGAGGATTTGCCAAGGACGCCTGTCAAAACATTGGTGACCATTTACAAAAGCTATATGGGATGTTACAAGCTGAAAAATATGATTTTTGCTAGCAAGGCTCAGGTTCTGTATATCTATGGTGAAAAAGAATTGAACTGTGTGAAAGAATCAGCGAAATTATTTCAGCAGCTACATCCGAATACGATTTTGTATGAAGCAAAGGGCTATAATCACGGCTATTTGTCAGCTTACCTGCCTCAAGAGTGGATTGATTTGGTGGCACCATTTTTAAAGAGTGAACCATTGGAAATGTGTAATGAATCTGATATGTCATAAGGAGGAATCTGATGCTAGGAGCAATTGTGGGAGATATTGTGGGTTCAGTTTATGAATGGAACAATATTAAAACGAAGGATTTTCCTTTATTTCGTGAGGATTGTTTTTTCACGGGTGATACGGTAAGTCCGAACCGCTGAGTGTGTGAGTTTGTTAGCGAAACGTAGCTAATCCTCAGAATAAAGAAACTAAAACTCCATTATTTAGAAATGAAAACCTAAACTGTTTTTAAGGAGGCATTATATTGATAGAGAGCAGACCTGAGTTTGATAAAATCGCATCGTTTGATGAGTTTAGCAAATACTATTGGTATCGGGATGAACTTTCACAGATATGCAAGTCATTAGGGCTTGAATATAGAGGTACAAAACAGGAACTCAATGATATTATTAAGCAGTACTTTAAGGGGAAATTGATTAAAAAATCAACAGTAAAAAGGAAAAAGAAACGAGTAGAAGTCGTTACCTTAGATACGCCCTTACTTGAATGTGGATTCTCCTTTAACGCATACTTTAGAGAATATTTCTCAACTTTAACAGATGTTTCGCCCTTTAAATTTACTGCTGATATGGCGACAGCTTGGAGAAAAGTCAAAAGAGAACATGATTTGAGTTTTACAATCCAAGATATGCTAAAAGTTTATTATGGAAATTCAGATTATGCCAAGTATGACCATTCGGTTTGTCAATGGAATCAATTTTTAAAGGATTTCTGTGCAGACGAAAATAGTCGCAACTACTCAAACAAATTAAAAGTTGCTTCTATTCTTTGGAAAGAAGTTAGAAATTCAAGTAATGAAAAAATTTATTCAAAAAATCTTTTGACTGAATATGCTGATAGAATAAACGAGTATAGGAAGTAGAAAAATCAGTCTAAACCAATAGTTTACAAGGAGAAATCTTATGCTAGGAGCAATAGTTGGAGACATTGTTGGTTCTGTTTACGAATGGGACAATATTAAAACGAAGGATTTTCCCTTGTTTAGGGATGACTGCTTTTTCACAGATGATACGGTGATGACCTGTGCTGTGGCAGAAGCAATCATGAACGGTGGACAGAAGGATGACTTTATTGATTCCATGAAGAAATATGGTAGGATGTATCCTGATGCTGGTTATGGTGCTAGGTTTGATGCATGGATTCATAGTAATGACCGCTCCCCTTATAATAGCTTTGGAAATGGATCTGCTATGCGTGTTTCTCCATGTGCTTGGGCCATGGATTGTAGTTTCTGTGCACGAACGGGAGCCTGGCCGTCCAGAAGAGCTCTCGCGCGACTTTCTGCAGAGGTGACTCATAATCATACAGAAGGTATCAAGGGCGCTATGGCGACGTCTGATGCTATCTTTATGTGTCGGTATTACTTCGGAGGCTACTGTGGCGACTAAGAGCAACCAATCAACGATAACCCTATAGAGTGTAAGAGACTCATAAAAGAGCATATAGAGCAGCAGTATGGGTATAACCTTTCTCACAATCACTAGATGAAATTCGACCTACGTACCGTTTCAATGAAACGTGTCAGGATACGGTTCCTCAGGCCATCGTTGCTTTTCTAGAAAGTACAGATTTTGAAGATGCGATTCGAAATGCGATTTCTCTTGGTGGGGACAGCGACACTCTTGCAGCAATCACAGGAAGTATCGCCGAGGCAGCTTATGGAATTCCTGAGTGGATTAAGGATAAGGCCTTAAGCTATCTAGATGAGCCTTTGAAAGAGGTGCTTAGACGATGGGAAGAAACGGTTGTAATAAAATAATAGATAAGCGTTATGCGAACCGATACTGAATGACGGAGGGTTATCGATGGTTATATTGGAATTGTACCAAGGTGATTATCAAAAGGATTTAGTCGCGTTTGATTCTTTAGAAGAGGGAAGAGCCTTTGTAGCGCAAATCCCGGGATATACTTTAGAAAACGAAGATGGGTTTGAAGCGGAGTATGTGAAACCCAAACAATTGCCGGATTATATGGAAATTGTCTTCAACGGCAACAATGTCCCTTTATCTAGGTTTTCGTTTAATTCTGAAGAAAACGTGGACATTATTTGGAAAGAGGTTTCGAATCTATCCTTTAAAAACGATAAAGTGGTCGAAGGAGCTACAAAAATCGATGCTTATGTCGTGAATAACGATGAAGTGAAAGCTTATGTCGAAGCACGAGAAGCAAACTTCCGCAAGGCAAAAGCATTCCTAGAAAACAAAGGGTATGAAGTTGACAGAAGCTTTTTCGGAAGTGAAGACGGCGAAGCGATTCTCTACGGAAAACGAGGCGCCGAAGATTGGCACTTCTTATGCCACTTAGACCCGCTTTTTGTAGAGATTGAAGATGTCGAAGAATATGTGAAAGAAGCGATGGAAGATATTCAATAGTCAACCAAAGTTTTTTGTGAGTGCATGCCACTGCTTTAGTAGACGGATTGAGCAGTAAAGAGAAACATCTAGCACTATCTAGCTTCTTAAGGAGAAATATCTATCATGAAAACGGAAATCGGGAAAACCTATCTTGTAAAAAAAGATATTTTTGGTTTAACAAAAGATGAACTTTGGACCTTAGTTGACAAGGGTTATCAGGCTTATTTTGGTGAACATAATTTCGTATTTGTCAATGATGATAAAGTGAAGGTATTTGCAGTTTTGAAAGATGGTTCAGAAGAAGATATGCAAATCTACCATCATCTGGATGACTATTTTGAAGAAGTTAATCGTGAAAATTTCTAAAGAATGTGAGAAGAAAGTTGTATCTGTGAGTTTTAAATTTTGCTTAGCCCCAATCTATCACTACCAAGTACAGGGAATTAATTTTGGGATAGACGTCCTTACAGTGGCTATTCCGATTATCAAAAAGATCTAGACTGAAACCAAGGTGAAAACCGTCTGGTTCAGTCTTTTTTTCTGTTAATGTAGTATAATAAAAGGTGTAGGGATTCAATTTTTTAATAGGATTATTCTAAGAACGAAAACATCTAGAAAGAGAAAAAATATGAAGCAATCACTTGAATTTTTAAGAGAAAGAATCACCGATAAGATGCCCTTAGAGGAAATAGTAGCAATCTTTGAAGACTTGTGTCGTCAGCCTATTGAGGATGAGATGATTTTATTTGAAACAGGGACATTTACAGCTATATCTGATAAGCCAATGTTTCAACTATCCTTAGTAAGACAAGCTTCAAATGAAGATGAAGAGTTTTATCAGGTTCACCTCGATATTTTCTATGAAGCATGTCAAGAGAATGAAATATTTCATGAATCGATCTGGGATGAAGATTTAGAGGAAAATATCTTTGATTACATTAGAGATTCAGAGGTGTTTGCCTATGCTAAAGAGCAGGAATACCAAGCGGTCAAAATTTATATGGACCAAACTTGAGATGGTTAGTTAAAGTAAGAAAATCTAATGACAGGAGAACAATAAATGAAAAAAATTATGGTAATCATCAATCCAACATCTGGAGGTGAAAAAGCCTTGGATTATAAGGTGAAACTGGAGAATAAAGCTAGAGACTATTTTGAAGATGTGGAAATTAAAATTACGGAGAAAGCACAAGACGCCACAAACTTTGCAGAAGAAGCTTCTCAGGAGCACTATGATGCTGTTCTTGTTTTTGGTGGAGATGGAACCGTCAATGAAGTAATTTCCGGTATCGCTGAAAAAGACTATATTCCTAAACTGGCGATTATCCCAGGGGGAACTGGAAATCTCATTACGAAACTATTAGAAATCTCTCAGGATATTGATAGTGCTATTAACGAGCTTGATTTCAGTTCTACAAACAAGATTGATATTGGAAAATCAAATGGAAATTATTTTGGTTATATCTTTAGTATTGGCTCTTTGCCAGAAGCTATCCACAACGTTGGGATAGAAGATAAAACAAAGTTTGGTATGCTCGCCTATGCGATTAATACCATGAAGTCTGTGGTTACAGATCAAGCATTTAACATTACAGTTGAGACTGATAATGGTAATTACATTGGCCCAGCCAGTCATGTTTTAGTTCTCCTCACAAATTATTTCGCTGACAAAAAAATCTTTAATGAAGACAAGGATGGTTATGCTAATATTTTGATTCTAAAAGATGCGTCAATTCTTACTAAATTGTCAGTTATCCCTGATTTATTAAAAGGAGATGTCGTCGTAAATGATAATATCGAGTATATGAAAGCCCGTCATATTAAAATTTCTTCAGATGTTGAGTTGGAAACGGATGTTGATGGTGACAAATCTGATGACCTACCAGTAGAAATCAAGGTGCTAGGTCAGCATATCGAGGTCTATTCTCAACCGAAAGAATAAAACTTTTGAAAAGAATAGTAGATAACAAAGGAGGAGATGATGAGGAAGATTTTAGCAATTAATTCTATTTCGTTTAAAAAAAGAATGATTGAATTACTATTTGATTATCTTTTCATTCTAGCTTATTTAGCACTTCTGTTTTTGGGTTCTATGCTTTTTTACACTATTTTTTTTAATGGTATTCCAGAGTTTACAGAAATTCAGTCGCAGTGTCTTGTATTTTTTACCTCTGTTTTGCCAATCATTCTACTTTTTACATTCTTAGATTATACAAAAAATGGGAGTTTCGGGAAGGCGAAAGCAGGACTTCAATTGGTTTACAAGAAAAAAACAGTGCAAGCTAGCTTGCTTAGAAACACCATTAAATTTTTTCCTTGGCAAATAGGTCATATGGGCACGATACATGGTTTCTATAGTGAGTTTGATTCCTTATCTATTATTCTCTCGTTTTTAGCTACTCTCCTCGCAGTTGCCCTACTTGTAATGATGGTTTTCAGGAAGGATAAGCGACATCTAGGTGACCTTATAGCACATACACAGGTACAGCTAAAAGGTGACTAAAATTAAAGATTTCATAGATATTTCACTTATTAGGGAGCGTGCTGTGTGCCAGCTTCCTTTTTAATGATTTAAAATCTACTTTATTCAGCAAAATGCTTGGACTTAAAATAAATTTGAACTATAATATAAGAGAAGCTAATCGACCTGAAAAATTTTAGTAAATAAGGAAATATTTTATGAAAGTATCTAAAAAAATCAGATTAATGAGCTGCTGTGGTTTAGCTTTCTTTACTTTAGCTGCCTGTGGTACAAACCAAAACCAATCTACGGAAAAACAGAATAGTTCAACTACTAAGGTGGTTAAGGAACCTATAGCAACCTCAATAGCAAGGAAAGTTCAGAAGAAGTTCGAAAAGCCTTGGCTGCACATTTGGATAAAGATAGAGTCGATGCATTTTTCAACCTTGTCAATGATTACAACGCGACTGTCGGTTCAGTAGGCTTAACTGGAGATTTTTCTACATTTACCAAAACAGACTATGATGTTGAAAAGATAAGCAATCTTTGGACGCCTAAAAAGGGTGATTTTGTCGGTACCAACTGTCGTATTAACAGTTATTGTTTATTAAAAAATTCTATCGAAATTCCTAAATTAGAGAAAGATGATTCTCTCTTGTTTGTCGATAATGATGCCATTGACAGAGGTAAGGTCTTTGATGCAGAAGACAAGGATGCTTTTGATATTTTATTCTCAAGAGTCAAGATCGAAGCAACGACAGATGTTAAGGTGCATGCTGCAAAGATGGAACAATTCCTTTCTCAATTCAAGTTTAATGAAAATGCTCGAATGCTGTCTGTTGTTGTTCATGATGACTTGGATGGTCAATCTCTCTTTATCGGTCATGTCGGCATACTTGTGCCAAGCGAGGACGGTTATCTCTTTGTCGAAAAGTTAACCTTTGAGGAGCCTTATCAAGCTATCAAATTTGCAACCAAGGAAGATTGCTACAAATATCTAGATACAAAATACGAAAACTATACAGGTGAAGATCTAGCGAAGTCCTTTATTATGGATAATGATAAGTGGGTTCAACTCTAAAAATAGTATTTTGGGGATGATTTGCCTAAAGAGTGGGATAAGAAGTTACCAACCGAATGATAGTTAAATTGATATGATTAGAGGACAGCAAGCATGGATGAATGTACATTAAGAGTTGTAAAAATTGATAAGGAAGCTATTTTTGAGTTTATCTACGAAACTTTTATATCGCAAGAGCAAGAACTACTGGATCTGTCGCCGGTGGATGTTATCAATGATTGTGCTATGGATTGGGAAAAGGGATAGTTTATCTTTGCAGCACATCTTCAGGAAAATAGTCTGGGAGAATTGAATCCTCTTCCCAAAGATATTGATATCCAAGAGTTGCTGAAAAAACTACCTGTTACAACAGATTCCGTTCTTGGGCAAGAGAGGATTTATAGAGATTTTTCATTCGACCAATTAAAAAATAGTATAATAGAAGTAAATAAAATACTCATAAGGAGACACAATGGATATTAAAGATTTTACAGAAAAAGAACAAGAGATGATTAAAAAGGGACTCACTTTCTCTAAGCTTAACGATAAGGAAACTGCCGATAAGATTATCGCATTAATTCCTCAAGATATGATTAAACGGATTCCATTTTTTGTTAGAAAACATGCCATTACACGTACTGTTAAGAGAATCTCGCTTGAGTATCCAGAGTTGTATGCTGTAGCTGAACAAGAAGGCCAACTTCCTGAAAAGGAAGCTCAAGAATTGCGACAAATTCTTACAGATATTTTCCAAGAGAAAATGAACAAGCATAAGATTAAATAAGTTTTGAGATTTATCAATAAGATGTTGATTGAGCATTAGGAGTTGAGTATGGCTATTGATGGCGTTAAAATCATTGACAGTGATCAAGGTTATGACATTTACAATGAGGTAGTTGGTCGCTATAGAGATGGTGAACATGTAGCAAATACCATCAAGGATATTCTCGATGCGGAAAAAGATTACTGTCAAACAGACTTTTTTACAGAAATTTATTGGACTGCTCTTGCCTACTCGTTGTGGAAGATTGGTCACCTGACAGACGATATCAGAGATAAAACCTTAGAGCTTATCAAAAAAGGGACTGATCCATTTTGGTTGGAAATAGATCCAAAGGCTTTGAAGCAAAGGCAAAAGGTCTTGGAAAAACTTACACTTCAGTTGCAAACTGAAAATCCTAGACCTCTAAAGGTTCCTAAAGCCAAAGCTAAACGCAAACCTTACTTTGAAGAAGGGGATATCCTTGCTGTTAAGTTCCAAGATGAGTATGGTCTTGTCTTTGTATCTATGGTTGATCAGAGTCCTAGAAAGCTTGAGTACCATCTGGCTTGCACGCGCCTCTTACAGACAAAAAAGCCTACAATCGCTGATTTTTTGACTAGTCATATCTCCTGTAAGATGGACAATACAAAGTTTGCTCTGGTTACAGATTGCTGGTTCAATCACAAAGATTTAGGGCAATTATTAGAAAATATTGAAAAAATTGGACAGGTGAAACTTAGACCTTTTAGTCTTTGGATGCTAGCACCAGCCCAAAATTTAGAAGATATTTATGAAGAAATCACTAGAGATATGGGCTCTTCTGGCCTTCGCATCGAAACCTATAAACTTGTCGATGATGTTTTTTCAGTTTAATGCTTATGTGATAAAGGGGAAAATGGTCAATCATTCCCACATACTGTGTTGAGCTCTAACACCATAACTATCTATGGAACCATCTGAATTGAACTTGGCTTCAATCCTGTATCTTTTCCAGAGGTCGTAATCTGCCGTTTGAATGGTTAGGATGTAGTTTGAGTCAGTCTCAGCGACATTGTAATCAGCAGGATTGACTTCAAAGATATCGATTAATTTTCTTGTTTGAAAATCTTGGAGCTTGAGATTTGCTAAACTGACATGATTGATAGAAATTCCCTGCAATTGATGGGCATCCTTAGGCGTTCTATAGTAGGTAATGACACAGTTTTTGAGTTGATCAGTATCTTTGCCAGTAGGAGTAAGGATCATAAAACCATAGGACTGATCTTCACGCTTGATTTCGAGAAGCTGGCCGTAGTAGAAATGGTCGTTTTTTGGATTGGTGATAGGACTATTTGCACCTTTATCTTCGAAGGTGAAACCTTGCTCTAAAAGCTCGGAAGCCTTGCTCTCCCCGATAATGACAGTGGTATCTTGAATGGTTACTGGAACAGGTTGAGCTGGAAGACCACTCATCATCATGCAAAACATAAAAACATAACTCGTTAAAAAGGCTGTCCCGACAAAAGCGTTGATTGATGCATAAGCATGACTGTTATGAAAGTTTTTTCTTATAGCTAGTACAATAAATTTACCAATACTTTTTAAAACCATACTAACAAGTACGATAAAAAATTGTTTTTTCAAACATTCATAAATTGCTTGCGGAAGGCTATTGCCATGATAGTAGAAGCCAGCCAATACCAGTAGATTTACGATTAAATAGATCAGCAAGAACCAATGAATCTCTTTAAGGGCATTAGCATCTGTGATTTCTTCATAGTCAACGTGAATTCTACCTTGAATGGCATGGCCGAGTTTATAGATCCATTTTGGGACATCTTTCCCTTGTCTGACCGCAACTACAAGTCTGATATAGAGATAGATAGTAAAGGACAAGGATAGAAAGAAAAGAGCATAAAAACCCAAAACAATACTAGTGAACATTACTATTTCCCCCTATTTAACATTCAATAAAACAATTTCTTAGCTCCATTATAGCATTTTCTAGGGAAATAGAGATAGAAAGATCCGTATAATACTAACTGATTCAAAGGAGCAAAATCATGGGAATGATTGCCAATTATCAATATTTACCAGACGATGAATTAGATCAAATAAAAGGTCTTTCCAATCAAGAAGATGACTTGTTAGATTTTGCAGAGGATTCCGCTGATAGTCATGATATCTTACTAGATATTGACAAAATGTGGGATGCCTTGGTCTTTGTCTTGACAGGATTTAGTAGTTCAGAATTTTTGGATGACAATCCCTTGAGAGAAGCGGTTTTAGGAGTGACTCCTTTAGAAAAAGTGTCTGAGTACATAGCCTATACTGAAAAAAATAAGATAGCCGAAATCATAGAAGCTCTAGAAAGTTTTGACATGCACAGAGCCTTGGAAGACTTTAGTATGGAAGCCTGCAAGAAAGCCGACTTGTATCCTGATATTTGGGATTATCTTGAGGAAGAGGAAGAAATCAAGGATGAAATTCGAATCAGTTTTGTAAATATGAAAGAGTTTTACAAAAAGATTCTGGAGCTCAATGGAAATGTCCTGGTCACTATTTGTTAGAAAGTTTATTAAACATTCCTAAAAGAATAAAACTGCTTGAGGTAATAAATGAACAAAGAAGATTTATTGGCATTATGGAAGGGAATAAGCTGGGAAAAACATGATTCGGGGATCTATTTTCTAGGGCGATATCTAAATAAAGACATAAATATTTATTTTACAGGTTACTGTGAACAGGATTTGGTCTTATTATCAGATGATTTGATGACTAGTTTATATAGAAACTTGGAACACCTTGATAAAAAAGCTCAAAAGGTTATCCATGATAATTGGCCTGATAAAGCAGTTACAGAACTGGAATTAAGGGAGTTAATCTTGGATAAAAGTAGTTCTTATGGCGAATTTGCTCTAGATTATGATGCCGGTGTCTCTCCATCTGGATCCCTTTATCTTTTAGTGAAATTCGACAAATATTTTCAAGTTGATAGAGAGCTTGTGTATGAAATTTACTAACTGTCTGACAATAAGAGGTTAAAATCAGGTGATGAAATGAAAGATTTATATAAAGCAATGTTAGGCTTAAATAGTATTGTCCTCGTCACCATTTGTTAATCAGAATTTATCCATGTAAGAAAAGGTAGTCAGATGAATCCATATTTACAAGAATATATCACCCGGACAAGGGAATACCATGCTAAAGATGGAAAGCCTTCAAGTGTTGCGGCACTCTATGATTTGGCTGATGAATTAGCTAAGTCTGATGATTTAGAAGCTAAAAAAGTCTTAGTTGACCTCTATGAACAATTGGGTCTCTACACTAGTGCCTATAGCTTATTTACCGAAATCTTAGATAAACCAGATCGAAAACAGAAAAAGAAACTGAGCCGTTTACAAGAAATGAATCAGAGTCATGGTGATCGTTATGCCCTTCCTCGTCCCCTAAGAAAAGAAGATAAAAAGCAGAGTCAGGAGTTATTACAGTCTTTGCCACATTTTCTCTATCATCCAGATCCCTTAGCTACAGGTTCATTTGTTGAAGGAGAAGCCAAGCTTTGTCCATCTTGTGGGAAAGAAAGCAATATTTATTATGACTTGATCCCTTATTGTATTGACAACATAGAGAACCTTTGTCCATTTTGTATTGCAAATGGTCAAGCAGCTAAAAAATTCGATGCAGAATTTATCCAAGATGCCGAGTGGCAGGGTGAATTGGATCCAGAAAAGAATCATCTGCTTTTTTGTCAGACCCCAGGCTACTCTAGTTGGCAGGGAGAATATTGGCTTTCTTGTTGCCAAGATTATTGTGCTTACTTGGGTACAGTTGGAACTCGAGAATTGAAGGCCATGGGAATCGCTGAGCAAGTCTTGGCAGACTATGAAGCGCGTGAAGAATATCAAGAGGTAGAAGACTACTTGGTCAAAGACGGGCCTATCTGTGGTTATTTGTTTAGATGTCTACATTGTCAAAAATACCATATCTGGGTTGATGCAGATTAAATCGAAAAGTGATTAGCTATGAAAATTAAAGAGAAGACTATGGAAGAACTAGAATTATTCGAAGCTGCCTCCAAAGATTTATTTGATACTATGCAGGGATTTAAAGACAATCTATCTGTTCAATTTCCCCTATTAGATAGTGATAACTGGCAGTATGATAAGGGATCCATAAAAGTTTGTAAGGCTGATGAGTCAGGATTCAAAAAAAGATGTAGAGTCGGAATCAGCTACAATTTGAAAGTCCCCCTATTAAACGAAGATGCCGAGCAAATCTGGCTACTGTTTAAAGACTGGTTCAATACTAGCAGATTGAGTCAAGTTGAAAGAAATCTTAATAATGAGGATTTGGGAAGATATGTCTTCTCAGCAATTTCCCCTCTAGGTGATCAGGTAGATTGTTCCATTTATTTGCCTAATGAGTGGAATATCCCTCAGATTAGCTTTTCAGGCTATCTAACAGCTCGTTATAGGGCTTGTGATCTTGATAAATAGAAAAAATAAGATGGTGGTTTTTAGAGATGAAAAAGATTAATTGGGACAAGATAAAGACTCGCTTAGATGCCTTGCTTGTCATTGATGAGTTTCTAACAGATCCGAGTGAGGATTGGCTCAGACTTGTGATTAAGACTGAGGAAGACTATGGACTCCGCTACCTTATTGACAATGGCTCTGGTGATTCTTTAGATGTGATTTTGACTGATAAAATGATCCTTATAAAAGGCTTTGATCATGAAAGCAGTTTAAGCCAGTTTGCTGCTGACGAGTGGAATCAAGATATCATCGATGGTTTTTATAATGGACTGGATGAAAAGTATGTCTCACTTTATTCAGAAGAACAAAAAGATGAAACAACCTTCTTTATCTGGTATGACGGTCACGCGCATCAACACACTTACCAAGATCAGGATGGCGGAGAATGGTTGCTCTCTTACCTTTTTGATAGCTTTGAGAGATTTCATGAGTTTGTGACTGTCTATTATGAAATTACCGTAGATAAAGATTTACTTAGGAAACTTTACATTGAAGGCTTTCTTTCAGACCTAGAATTAAAGCAATTAATCCAAGATGATTAAGAGGCTTATTATGAGAGTGAACTATAAAAATACCCCTGAAAAATATCAAACTCTGGCAGAAATAATTATCCCACCATTGCTTGATTTACTCAAAAGTTTAACCTTGTTAGAAGAGGAAATTTTTGAGCGTAACAGAGCACTGGATAAGGAAAAAGAAGGCCTTGGCATCCCAGCAAATCAACTTCATCCCAAGTGGAATGAACTTATGGATGACTATTTTCAGAGACAAATGCAACTTCTAACTGGACGAGTGACTCAAAAATACTTGGAAGGAGGAGTTCGAAATTCTTATGGCTCCCCAAGTGAATATAACTATGTTCAAACGAATGATTTTTCTGTAGATTTTATCATGACAAAAGCTGAAGAAGCAAGAGTCATTACCCATTATCAAGAAGCTTTAGAAATGAAGCATCAGTTTGTACTTAGATTGGTGGATGGAAATTGGCTACTTGATGAGAAATTTTACGGTTTTGAAGATGAGGAAACTTGGTATCTCGACTCACTTTGAGCAAGATAGCTTTGCTTCCCAACTGATATGAAAAAAAGGAGAAGTCCTATGAAATTTTTGAAAAATCTATTTTCTAGTAAGAAAGAAAAATCGGAGAAGAAAAGAAAACTGATCTTGTCCATGCCCCTCTTCAAAGGCAGGAAGGCCTATTCTTTAGACCAGGTCGTTCAGGAATTGAAATCTCACTGGGCGCTTGAAATTTCTGAAGTTTCTGGGGATGATTCTAGTGCAACATTTGTGATTGATGGTGCTCTTGTTGCGCTGGCTTTAATGGATTTGCCTATCCCAAGTCAAGAATTTGAAGAATTGTATGCCTATTCTTACCTCTGGCAGGATGTTGAGAAGGATACACAGGAGCACACACAACACGCCATTGTTTCTATCCTGTCTGACAATCTTTCGCCAGTAGAAACTTATTCCCTATTAACTAAAGTCAATGCCTCTATCTTAAAAACTAGTCAATCAGCTATTGGTATTTATCAGGGTTCTACCACCTTGCTCTTACCCAAAGATCTTTATCTAGACCTGACTGACCTTTTGAAAGAAGAAATGCTTCCCCTTCAACTCTGGATTTATATGGGAATTATCAACCAGGGAGATAAAACTAGTATTTACACTTATGGTTTGAAAGAGTTTGGAAGAACTGAGATTGAAATTATCGAGTCTCCTATGAATAGCGATGACTTATATTATTTCCTCCTGTCTATTCTTCAGTATGTTTTAGGCAGTGATGTCACCTTAAAGGACGGTGAAACCATTGGCTTTTCAGAAGATCAAAAAATCAAAATCACTGAGTCAAAAGCCGTCTATTTGGAAGGAAATTCCTTGAAATTAGATGTTTAAACCATGATTTATAATTGAGTGTCTTTCCTAGATTGGGGGTTTTATGAAGCGTGATATAAAAAAATATTATCTCTACCGATTTCTGGACCATAGATTTGAAAAACTCTCTTGTAAGAATCCAAGTCTCAAGGAAATAAAACCAGAGAAGAGAGAAAAAATCGTTCTAGAGGCTACTCGAACTAGTCAAAAGATTATTCTAGTCCTTGGAATTCTTTATGTTTTGCTATATTCTGCTATGTTCATTTACCTAAGGCTCAATGATTTTCAAAATCCCTTATTGACTTGGTTTACTGATTACATCGACTATTTAGGGGCACTGATAAACGGAGAATGGGGCAGTAGTTGGCGTCAAAAGAAAGCTAGTTTTTTGATGATTGCTCTAGTGGCTTTACCCATTGTGCTGATAGAAGGCGGCCCCTTCTTCTTGCTGGTTTTATTGATTGGGAATTGGGTACTAAAGAGTAAGATAAGATTTGAGAGAGAACATAAAGGAGTAGAGAGCCATGGGTAGAACAGTGATTATAGGTACTTTAATTGCTTTTGCAATCTTTAATCTGCTGCTAGGTCTGGGTTTCTATCTCTTTCTAAAAAAGAGGAAAGAGAATGGACAGTCATTGTACGAAACTCCTGTAAATCAACAAACTCGAACAGAAAAACTGGGTCTAGGCGAGATTTTGGTCTACCTGACACTGATTGCCATCGCAGGGATCTTTGCCTTTCAGACCTTAAATAGAGGCGGTGTTGGGAATTCTATTTTAGCCAAAATGATCCTCCTACCTGCTCTAATGGCCCTTTTCAATGCAAGAAAACGAACTGGGAAGTCTATGCTTGCCCTCCTTATAACTTTGATGGTCTTTCTAGTAGGAGTCACGTTTAATCTCACGATTGGTTTGCCACCTCAAGCACCGATTTTACAAATTAATGAAAGTAAAATCATTTTAGCTGAAACTAAATCCAGTGAGCTGATGGACGCTGGATTTGACCTCTATGTAAGACAGGGCGATGGTGGTAGCGATTATGAAGACCTCCTGACAAGTAACAGTTTCCAAAAGTATCCTGGAGATAAAACAGTTACCATCGAAAAAGGCTTCAGGCTTGATAGCAATGCTGTTCCTTACGCTCCCTATCTCCTAGCAAAAGATGGCATAGTACTGGGCAGTATTTCCTTTTACGGTGCTGAGGACCATGATGTGGCTATAGAAGATTCTAAGGTTATTCAGGTTCGATTTAACAAGGACAGTATTGAGGCAGCGAAAAAACATTCTATTACTTTCAAATTAAATGAACTTGACTTGACTACACGACTGGATGTTTCGCTTGTTCAAGAAACTTTCAAGAAGCATCTATGGTCAATTCCACCATCAAATACAAGTGATGTCACTCAACTATGGTATGGATTAAAGTGGTCCAGCAACAGTGATTCGCTATTTTGGAATGAGTACTATGGTCTCATCCGCCTAGATGAAAATTATATGATGACTGATTTTGAACTAGCTGTTCAAGTAGCACGAGATAAGTAGATAAGATTTTGAATAACTGACTATACTTACAATTCAACAAAGGAACTAATCGATTTAGTTCCTGTTTTTGTTTTTTGATTTCAATTTAAAACGATTCCTTTTTATCGTTAAATACCATTTTGCGAACAAAAAAAGAAATTGTTTAAAAAAGTTTCTCAAAATCCTTTACAAGCTCTTATAAACATGATATAGTTATAAGGCTTAGAAAATGAGATGATGTTTTCTAGCAAATATAAACCCGAGTAAAAAATGCCTACGGACAGGTAGGGTTGAATGCCGAAGCGTGGTTGAAAAGCCACATTATTGATAGGGTTAAAAGCCTACTTTTATAAGTTGATGTTAGGACACTTGTCCTAATTCATAAATTTTAGTGTGGTGAAAGCACACGTCATCTTGTGAAACGATCAATAAAGTACGTAATATTTGCTACTAGAGAGTTAGGAAACATCAGGAACAGACATACTCAACAGAAACCAAAATACAAACGTCAGAAGATTGCAGAGCAGGTGAAAACCTGCTCTTTTTTCATAAGTCAACCTTTAGTCGCCTTTATCTTCTTGAGGTGCTAAAATACGGTAAAGGAGTATGTCTTGAAGAAGTTAGATCAAAACCAAGCCCCTATTTATGAAGGTCTGATTAAGTTACGAAAGAAAAGGATTGTTCCCTTTGATGTACCAGGTCATAAACGCGGACGGGGAAATCCAGAACTTGTTGAATTGTTGGGAGAAAAATGTGTTGGCATTGATGTCAATTCTATGAAACCCTTGGATAATCTAGGCCATCCCATTTCGATTATTCGAGATGCAGAGGAGCTGGCTGCGGATGCTTTTGGAGCAGCGCATGCCTTTCTCATGATTGGTGGAACAACATCATCTGTTCAAACTATGATTCTTTCCACCTGCAAGGCTGGAGATAAGATTATTCTGCCGCGTAATGTTCACAAATCTGCTATCAATGCGCTGGTTCTATGTGGTGCCATTCCCATCTATATCGAGATGAGTGTAGATCCTAAAATTGGCATCGCTTTAGGTCTTGAAAATGACCGTGTTGCACAGGCCATCAAGGAACATCCGGATGCTAAAGCTATCCTAATCAACAATCCTACCTACTATGGTATTTGTTCAGACCTCAAGGGTTTAACGGAAATGGCTCATAAAGCTGGCATGCTGGTTTTAGTAGATGAAGCTCATGGAGCGCATTTGCATTTTACAGACAAATTGCCACTATCTGCTATGGACGCTGGCGCTGATATGGCGGCGGTCTCCATGCATAAGTCTGGTGGGAGTTTGACCCAGAGCTCCATTTTACTTATTGGAAATCAGATGAATCCTGAGTACGTTCGTCAGATCATCAACCTGACCCAGTCTACATCTGCCTCTTACTTGTTGATGGCAAGTCTTGATATTTCACGTCGTAATCTAGCTCTTCGTGGTAAAGAGTCTTTTGAGAAGGTTATTGAACTATCCGAGTATGCTCGTCGTGAAATCAATGCTATCGGTGGTTACTATGCCTACTCAAAAGAGTTAATAGACGGTGTGTCGGTCTGTGATTTTGACGTGACCAAGCTGTCAGTCTACACTCAGGATATTGGCTTAACAGGTATCGAAGTTTATGACCTCCTGCGAGACGAATATGATATTCAGATTGAGTTTGGGGATATTGGCAATATCTTGGCTTATATTTCCATCGGCGACCGTATCCAAGACATAGAGCGTCTGGTCGGTGCTTTGGCTGATATTAAGAGACTCTATTCAAGAGATGGAAAGGACTTGATTGCTGGAGAATATATCCAACCAGAGTTAGTGCTGTCTCCTCAGGAAGCCTTCTATTCAGAGAGAAGAAGTTTAACCTTGGATGAGTCTGTTGGACAGGTCTGTGGGGAATTTGTCATGTGCTATCCTCCAGGGATTCCAATCCTAGCACCAGGTGAACGTATTACACGAGAAATTGTGGATTATATCCTATTTGCCAAAGAACGTGGTTGCTCCCTCCAAGGGACGGAAGATCCAGAAGTCAATCACATCAACGTTATTGATAGAAAGGAGAACTAGATGGATTTATGGTTTTCTGAAGTTCATACTCCAGATGTGAAACTGTCCCTGAGAACAGCCAAGCAACTCTACGCTGGTAAGAGTGAATGGCAGGATATAGAGGTATTAGATACACCAGCTTTTGGAAAGATATTGATCTTAAATGGGCATGTCTTGTTTTCAGATGCAGATGATTTTGTTTACAATGAAATGACCGTCCACGTACCCATGGCTGTCCATCCTAATCCTAAGAAAGTTTTGGTTATCGGGGGTGGTGATGGCGGTGTTGCCCAAGTTTTGACACTGTATCCAGAATTGGAACAAATCGATATTGTAGAACCGGATGAGATGCTGGTTGAAGTCTGTCGTGAGTATTTCCCAGATTTTGCTGCAGGGCTAGATGATCCTCGTGTTACCATTTACTACCAAAATGGACTACGCTTTTTGCGAAACTGTGAAGATGACTACGATATTATCATCAACGATGCGACAGATCCATTTGGACATACGGAAGGGCTCTTTACCAAGGAATTTTACGGAAACAGTTTCAGGGCCTTGAAAGAGGACGGAATCATGATTTACCAGCATGGGAGTCCCTTCTTTGACGAGGATGAGTCAGCTTGCCGAAGCATGCACCGCAAGGTCAATCAAGCCTTTCCAATCAGCCGGGTCTATCAGGCGCATATCCCAACCAGTCCTGCTGGCTATTGGTTATTTGGATTTGCTTCGAAAAAATATCACCCTGTCAAAGATTTTGACAAGGAAGGCTGGAAAAAACGTCAGCTTTTCACAGAATACTACACTGCAAACTTACATGTGGGTGCCTTTATGTTGCCTAAGTATGTAGAAGACATTTTAGAAGAAGAGGAAGGAAAAAAATGAGTCGTTTATTAGTTATTGGATGTGGGGGCGTTGCCCAAGTTGCTATTTCAAAGATTTGCCAAGATAGCAAAACCTTTACAGAGATTATGATTGCTAGCCGTACCAAGTCAAAATGTGATGACTTGAAGGCTAAACTGGAAGGTAAAACAAGTACAAAGATTGAGACAGCTGCCCTTGACGCTGACAAGGTAGAAGAAGTCATTGCCTTGATTGAAAGCTACAAACCAGAAGCTGTTTTGAACGTAGCACTTCCTTATCAAGATTTAACCATCATGGATGCTTGCTTGGCAACAGGTGTCCACTATATCGATACCGCCAACTATGAGGCTGAGGACACAGAAGATCCAGAATGGCGCACCATTTATGAAAAACGTTGCAAGGAACTTGGTTTTACAGCCTACTTTGACTACTCATGGCAATGGGCTTATCAAGAAAAATTTAAAGAAGCAGGCTTGACAGCTCTTCTTGGCTCTGGTTTTGACCCAGGTGTGACCAGTGTCTTTTCAGCTTATGCTTTAAAACACTATTTTGATGAAATCCATTATATCGACATTTTAGACTGTAATGGTGGGGATCACGGTTATCCATTTGCAACAAACTTTAACCCAGAAATCAACCTCCGCGAGGTTTCTGCGCCAGGTTCTTACTGGGAAGATGGAAAATGGGTCGAAGTTGAAGCTATGTCTATCAAGCGTGAGTATGATTTCCCTCAGGTTGGTCAAAAAGACATGTATCTCCTTCACCATGAAGAAATTGAATCATTAGCCAAAAACATTCCAGGTGTTAAACGCATTCGTTTCTTTATGACCTTTGGGCAATCTTATCTAACGCACATGAAATGCTTGGAAAACGTTGGTCTCCTTCGTACGGATGCTATTAACTTTAACGGTCAAGAAATTGTGCCAATCCAATTTTTGAAAGCCTTGCTTCCAGATCCAGCCAGCCTTGGTCCACGAACAGTTGGTAAAACCAATATCGGTTGTATCTTTACAGGTGTCAAAGATGGCGTTGAAAAGACCATCTATATCTACAATGTTTGCGACCATCAGGAATGTTACGCAGAAGTTGGTTCACAGGCAATTTCATACACAACAGGTGTTCCTGCCATGATTGGGACCAAATTAGTGATGAATGGTACTTGGAAACAACCTGGGATTTACAACCTTGAAGAGTTGGATCCAGATCCATTCATGGAAGCTTTGAATGAGTACGGATTGCCTTGGGTTGTGGTAGAAAATCCACAAATGGTGGACTAATGAAGTTAGAACAAGTACCAACACCTTCTTATATCATTGACTTAGGAAAATTAGAAGAGAATTGTCGCATTCTTCAACAAGTTCAGGAAGAAGCCGGTTGCAAGGTTTTACTGGCCCAGAAGGCTTATTCACTCTACAAAACCTATCCCTTGATCAGCCAGTATCTGTCTGGTACGACGGCTAGTGGTCTCTATGAAGCTAAGCTCGCTAGAGAAGAATTTCCGAGGGAAGTCCATGTCTTTGCGCCAGCTTTCAAGGATACGGACTTGGAGGAATTGCTGGAGATAACGGACCATATCGTTTTTAACTCTGAGAGACAGTTGCGTAAACATGGTGCTCGTTGTCGAGCGGCTGGTATCAGTGTCGGTTTGCGCATCAATCCTCAATGTTCAACGCAGGGTGACCACGCGCTCTACGATCCTTGTGCACCTGGCTCCCGTTTTGGAGTTACCCTAGACAAGATACCGAGTGATTTGCTGGACTTGGTAGACGGCCTTCATTTTCATACCCTTTGTGAGCAAGGGGCAGATGATTTAGAGACAACTTTGAAAGCTGTAGAAGCGCAGTTTGGTCCTTATTTACATGAGGTCAAATGGCTCAATATGGGTGGCGGCCACCACATTACAAGAGAAGACTATGATATCGATTTGCTGATTTCTGAAATCAAGCGTATCCGAGAAACTTACGATCTTGAAGTCTATATCGAGCCTGGTGAAGCTATTGCGCTCAATGCGGGTTATCTAGCAACTGAAGTATTGGATATTGTAGAAAACGATATAGAGATCTTGGTTTTAGATGCCTCCGCGACCTGCCATATGCCAGATGTACTTGAAATGCCCTATCGTCCACCTTTGAGAAATGGATTTGAACCGCAGGAAAAAGCCCATACCTATAGACTTTCTTCCAATACCTGTCTGACGGGTGATGTGATTGGTGATTATAGTTTTGAAAATCCAGTCCAAATCGGTGATAGACTTTACTTTGAAGACATGGCAATCTACTCCTTTGTCAAAAATAATACCTTTAATGGTATTGGATTGCCAAGTCTCTATCTTATGGACGAGCAAGGTGACTGCAGCTTAGTCAAATCCTTTGGCTATCAAGATTTTAAAGGGAGATTATCATGATGGACAGTCCCAAAAAATTAGGCTATCGCATGCCAGCAGAATACGAGCCCCATCATGGCACCCTCATGATATGGCCAACTCGACCAGGTTCATGGCCCTTTCAAGGAAAGGCTGCCAAAAGAGCATTTAGCCAAATTATAAAAAACATAGCAGAAGGGGAAAGAGTCTATCTCTTGGTGGATCAGGCCCATCTATCTGAAGCCCAATCTTATCTTGGAGACAAGGTTGTTTATTTAGATATTCCGACAAATGATGCATGGGCGCGTGATACAGGTCCGACGATTCTTGCCAATGATACAAGAGAAAAGTTGGCAGTTGATTGGTCTTTCAATGCCTGGGGTGGTGCAGTCGATGGACTCTACCAAGATTATGAAGATGATGACCAAGTAGCCAGTCGCTTTGCTGAGGCCTTGGAAATGCCTGTTTACGAGGCTAAACCTTTTGTACTGGAAGGTGGAGCGATACACAGCGATGGTCAAGGAACCATTCTTGTAACTGAAAGTTGCTTGCTTAGTCCTGGTCGCAATCCTCATCTCAGTAAAGAGGAAATTGAAAACACCTTATTAGAGAGCCTGGGCGCTGAAAAAGTTATCTGGCTGCCTTACGGTATTTATCAAGATGAGACAAACGAGCACGTTGATAATGTAGTAGCCTTCGTTGGTCCTGCAGAGCTTGTTCTAGCTTGGACAGACGACAAAAGTGATCCTCAGTATGCCATGTCTGTAGCCGACCTTGAGATTTTAGAGAAGGAAACAGATGCAAAAGGTTGTCACTTCACCATTCATAAATTGCCAATCCCAGCGCTTCATCAAGTTGTAACCGAAGAGGATTTGTCAGGCTACATCTATGAAGAAGGGGAAGAAGAGCGTTATGCAGGTGAACGTCTTGCAGCTTCCTATGTCAATTTCTATATTGCAAACAAGTCTGTCTTAGTGCCACAATTTCAGGATGTAAACGACCAAGTGGCCTTGGATATCCTCAGCAAGTGTTTCCCAGACCGTGAAGTGGTAGGAATTCCAGCCAGAGACATTCTTTTAGGTGGTGGAAATATCCACTGTATCACCCAACAAATCCCAGAATAGGAGAAAAAGATGAGAAATGTTAGAGTTGCAGCGATCCAGATGCAATGTGCCAAGGAGGTGGCAACAAATATCCAAACAGCGGAACGTTTAGTTCGCCAAGCTGCAGACCAAGGCGCACAAATCATTCTCTTACCCGAGTTGTTTGAACGTCCCTATTTCTGTCAGGAACGCCAGTATGACTACTACCAGTATGCCCAGTCGGTGACAGAAAATACCGCCATTCAGCATTTTAAAGTGATTGCCAAGGAACTACAGGTTGTTCTACCGATTAGTTTCTATGAAAAAGATGGGAATGTCTTATATAATTCTATTGCTGTCATTGATGCAGATGGAGAGGTACTAGGCGTTTATCGGAAGACCCACATACCAGATGACCATTATTATCAAGAAAAGTTCTATTTCACGCCTGGTAACACTGGTTTCAAGGTCTGGGATACTCGCTACGCTAAGATTGGTATTGGCATCTGTTGGGATCAATGGTTCCCTGAAACAGCGCGCTGTCTTGCTCTGAATGGTGCTGAATTGCTCTTTTACCCAACCGCTATCGGTTCAGAGCCTATCTTAGATACAGACAGTTGTGATCACTGGCAACGTACTATGCAAGGGCACGCAGCAGCTAATATTGTCCCAGTCATTGCAGCCAATCGTTACGGTTTGGAAGAAGTCACTCCTAGTGAGGAAAATGGTGGACAGAGTTCCAGTCTTGACTTCTACGGTTCCTCCTTTATGACAGATGAAACAGGAGCTATTCTAGAGCGAGCTGAAAGGCAAGGTGAGGCTGTTCTGTTAGCAACTTATGACCTTGACAAGGGAGCAAGCGAACGCCTCAACTGGGGACTGTTTCGAGATAGAAGACCCGAAATGTACCAACGAATTACGGACTAGAAGGTAAATTTCATAATAAACTTTTGATATTCACGCCTGTCTTACAAAAATGTAAGATAGGCTTTTTAAATGTAAGATGGGTGTACGATTATATGTGGAAATGTATGCTATACTCTATGTAGATTAAAAAGAAAGAGGTTTATTATGAAAAAATGGAATGCGACGCAGTTGAAGTATCTGATGGTAGCAGTAATGGTTCTAGACCATATTCCGCATATTACCGGAATCGTTTCTCCTCTGTGGGAAGGTATTTTCCACGCCTTGACCCGTTGTGTGGGAGTTTGGTTTGCGTATATGGCTATGGAGGGATTCATCCATACTCGAAATCTTAAAGACTATCTTATCCGTCTCTGGAGTGGGGCGCTTATCATGTTTGCTGGAAATAGCCTCCTCAATACCCTATTTGCATCTAAAGGGGTAATGGTCAATAATAACATTTTCTTGACTTTGGCCATCGGTGTCACCATGCTTTGGATTGGTTTTCCCAGAAAAGAATTGGATAAAAAAGAGAAGTTGTGGCGACGAATTGGAGTTGCTGGTCTCTTGATTTTCGGTTGTCTTTTTACTGAGGGTGGCATCACCGTTCTACCATTTCTCTTGATTAGTTACTCTTGTCGGAATCGCAAGGGCTTGCGAAATCTCCTCTATGCCTTTCTGTGGGCCTTCTTGTTAGTGACTTCCATCCAAATTTACGACACTTGGCACCAAACACTGGAAATGATGCTTTTCAATTCTGACTGGCTCTTTATCACCGTATTTCCTTTTATGGCCTTGTATAATGGACAGCGAGGAAAAGAAACTAATTGGAGTAAATATTTCTTTTATATTTTCTACCCAGCTCATCTATGGATTATAGCCTTGATTGCCTATTTGGTTAAGTAGATTCAATATTCATTAGCTCCTTCTTGCTTAAAATGTGAGAGGAGCTTTTCTGTATCTGGAATTCCCAACAAAACATGTTATAATAGTTTTAGAAAGGACGAGGTTTATGGCGAGCATACTTGTAATTGAAGATAATAATGAAATCCAGGAAATTTTAAGAACCCTTCTTGCAGAGGAACATGAGGTGATTCAAGCATTTTCTGGTACAGAAGGTATAATGCAATTTGATAAAGGTGGCATTGATCTCGTTTTACTAGATATCATGCTCCCTGGGAAAAATGGCGACCAAGTCTTGCAAGCTATTCGACAAACTAGTCAGACTCCGGTCATCATGCTTACTGCTTTGGGTGATAAAAAGCTCATCAGCCAATATCTCTTAGATGGTGCCAATGATTATGTAGTAAAACCTTTTGATTTGGACGAAGTCTTTGCCAGAGTCACTGTGCAATTACGCCAAAGTGGTGAACATCAGTCAGAAAATCGAATAAATGATGAAAATTCGGTGCAAAACTTTAAAACTATCCAGTTCGATGTGGATAGTTTTGAAATAAGTAGCGCGACTGAAACCATTCGCCTCGCTAAGAAAGAGTGCCAGATTCTCCAAATGTTGCTCCGTCATCCTAAAAAAATCTTCACCAAGGAAGAACTCTATGAATTGATTTGGGAAGAAAGTTACCTGCCTGGAGACAATACGCTCAACACCCATCTAAGCAATCTCCGTAAAAAACTGCACCAACTGGATACGAATCACGAATACATTGAAACCATTTGGGGGGTTGGTGTTCGATTAAAAGGAGACAAATAATGAATTACATTTTGATATCAATATTACTCCTTACTAACATTATTTTGTCGATTTCTTTGATTCGCTATCATATAGCAATTAGAGATTTAAGCAGACAAATTGAAGAAAAGATTCGCTCTGGTAGCATGAAGAGGATCGGTGTAAATTTCTTTTCAAAGACCATTTTGCGTCTACATAACCAAATTGAGAATCTATTTCAAGAAGTGGAGCAAAATCAGCTAATCATGAAGCGTGAAAAACGCACCCTAGATATGGCAATCAGTAACATCGCTCATGATATTCGGACACCTTTGACAATCGCTTCAGGATATACTCAGCAACTAATAAAACACCCCGATAATAGTCAGGAAACTTTAAGCAAAATAGCCCATCATCAGGATTTGGTTTCCAAACGTTTGGAAGCTCTTCTTGAATATCGTCATTTGATGGAAGGAGCAGTCAAACCGAAACTGGAAGAGCTTGATTTATCAACTTTTATAACGAAAAAGACTTTAGCCTATTACGACGTTTTTCAATCTTCACGTATTGTTCTTGATTTTAACGTCGAACCAGGATTGAAAACGACGACTGATGAGGACTTGCTTGATCGAATTATACAAAACCTCCTTGGAAATGTTCTCAAGCACGGCAAGGAGAAGGCTCGACTTTCTTTGAAAAAGGAAGAAAAAGGACTTGTTTTGGAAATAGATAATCTAGTCAAAAAACCTATTAAGAATATAGACAATCTCAGTAATCGTTTTTATTCTGAAAATATGTCGGATACAGAAGAATCCTCTGGTTTAGGTCTTTATATTACTGAGGAATTAGTTCATCTTCTTGGAGCGGATATGAAGCTAGCCACTGATGGAGAATGGTTTTCAGTCTTTATTTATTTTTAACAGAAGAAACCTCCTCTATATTCTAGAGGAGGTCCTTTTTATAAGCTTTTCTTCTTGAAAATAATCAGTCCACTGAAAGAGAAGAAAAGTATGACCGTTACGCAAACCGTGATGGTATAGAGAATAGATTGACTATTACTAGTCATAGCATAGGCAAAATCTAGGATTAAATATCGTAGAATTTCAATGTCTGGGAAAAGAAGCATTGGCGTAGAAAGAATGATAGAACTAATCAGATAGCCGATAAATACAGCAAGATAAGAATGAGTCAGGTAGAGAATAAAGGAAACAATCGAAAGCCAAGCGAGAAGGCAGAGAAATTGAAGGGAAATGGTTATCAATAGATTGCCAATAAATCCATCAGGCATGGTCCCAAATCCATTTAAGATAGTTGCTGGAATAAAGGCAATAACAAGGCTGGCGATGAGTTGTAAGAGAGCAATACTTGCTAGAACAAAGGATTTAGCAAGGAAAAACTCTGTACGAGAAACGCCAACTGTCAAACTATTTTTATAGAGTTTGCCGATTAAATCAACTCCAAGAACGAGGCATGTCAGGACGATGCAGAGAAAAACGAGGTTTGAACCATTGCTAGACGCGTTGATAAGAGCTTGGACCCCGTCCCAACCTTTGGTCGGAAATTCTGTTTCAGGTGTAGTATTTACTGACATTAGATGTCCTGTAGCTCCTATTGTTGCGCCCATTAGCATGAGAGCAAAGAGAATGAACTCTGTAATCCAGAATCCTTTGGAGCGAAAGAGACGGTAAAAATCTGCTCGAATGGTATGTATCATGATTTTTCTCCTATTCTACCAATTGTGTGAAGTATTCTTCTAGGTTTTGACGGGCAAAGTATATCTCATCAATAGCAACATCAGCCAAAGTTAGTTGCTTAAGAATCTGTTTGACATCTTGTTCATTTCCAAAGATATGGATTTCATTTTCAGGGTTCACAACCTTAAACTGGAGCTGGATTTGTTCTTTCAATACCTGACAAGCTCTTTCTTTATCGCCTGTTCTAAGCACAATATAATCCTCACTCAGTGTTTCAAACTCAGCTTTACTGATTTCACGGATAATCTTACCTTGATCCAGAATACCAAAGCGATTAGCTAAGAGATAGAGTTCTGACAAGATATGGCTAGAGATGAGGATAGTTATGCCTTTTTCTTGATTGAGTCGCTGGATCATGAGGCGAAATTCTTTGATCCCAATTGGGTCTAGACCGTTAATGGGTTCATCAAGAATCAGGAAATCAGGTTTGGATAGAAGCGCAATGGCGATACCAAGTCTTTGTTTCATTCCTAGCGAGAAATCACGGAAGACTTTTTTACCTGTATCTGACAAACCTACATAATCCAGTGTTTCTTGAATGACTTTATCAGCATTTGGAATGTGACGTATCATACAATAATATTTCAGATTCTGGTATGCTGTTAAGTGATTATGGGCTACAGGTGATTCGATAACTGAACCTACTCGAGATAGAGCTTTGGTCCATTCATTTTGTTCTTGACTAGAAAAGAGGGAAATAGTTCCTTTATCCGCAAACAGTAGTTGTGTAATGATTTTGATAAGAGTAGTTTTACCTGCTCCGTTTTTTCCAATTAAACCATAAATATCTCCCTCTTTTATCGTTAGACTAAGATCTTGAAGAATAGCTTGTTTACCAAATTCTTTGGTCAGTCCATGAATTTCGAGTACTGTTTTCATGATTTTCTCCTTTTGATTTATTTTTCTAACTTTAGTATAAGCTATAGAAATCAAAGAAAGCTCAAGTATTTCTAAAGAGTTTCTAAAGTTTTCTGATTTTTAAAATGTCAAAAACCCAGTTAAGGATTTAACTGGGAATTTTCTCTATAAAATATATTTCTCAATCGCACGCGCAACGCCGTCTTCTTCGTTGCTAGCTGTAACGTCATTAGCAAGGGATTTGACATGGTCGCTGGCATTTCCCATAGCAATACCAAGCCCTGCAAACTGGAGCATTTCGATATCGTTATTAGCATCGCCCATGGCCATGATTTCTGAGGAATCAATCTTCAAAATCTCAGCTAGTCGTGAAAGAGCAGTAGCCTTGGTCGTTCCAAGGGGCATTGCTTCATAAATGACAGGCTGCGAACGAACTCCACTGAATCGTTGGCAGAGTTCCTTGGCAAAATGCTGCTCAAAATCGTCTGTTTGCTCTTCGTTGCCCAAAAACATACCTTGGAACATCCGATATTTGCCACTAGTGGCTTCCTCAAGGGAAATTTCAGTCAGGTCTGAAAAGACTAGCTTGGCATCATTTTGAACAATTTCATTTGGCTTACCACCGAGGACAAAATAATGTTCTTCATCAAAAAGAGTCAACTGGACGTCGCTTTTTTCAGCCAGGTCATAGAGGTATTCAATGTCAGCTGGACTGAGTTCTTGCCAGTCAACTAGACTCCAGTCACTAGTCTGGTGAGTTGAGCAACCGTTATTGACAATGACATACTCATTCTGGAGATCAAGACCCAGTTTTTTGTAATAAGGAAGAACACCGAAAAGCGGTCGACCCGTACAGAGAACCAATTTGACGCCTTTTTCAATAGCCTGGTGAATGGCAGTAATGTGGGCTTGTGGGATTTCCTTGGCTTCATTAAGGAGGGTTCCGTCCATATCCAAGGCTAGTAGTTTAATCATAAGACTTCCTTTTCTATGTGTTTTGCTTTTATTATAGCATATTTTGGTGATAAGGAGACAGAAACTTCTATTAAAACATGGTATAATATAGGGTAATGACAGAAAGTATAACGAGGCTGAGATGAAATTACTGTATTCTGATATTCGAACTTCTTTGACAGAAATCTTGACCAGAGAGGCGGAAGAGTTGGTTGTTGCTGGTAAGCGGGTTTTCTACATTGCTCCCAACTCTCTTTCTTTTGAAAAGGAACGTGCCGTGCTGGAATGCTTGTCCCAGCAGGCTTCTTTTGCGATTACCGTCACGCGCTTTGCTCAGATGGCTCGTTACCTGGTTTTAAATGACTTGCCTACAAAGACCAGTCTTGATGATATCGGTCTTGGGATGGCCTTTTATAAATGTCTTGCGGAACTGGACTCCAAAGAGTTACGAGTTTATGGTGCGATTAAACAGGACCCTCAATTTATCCAGCAGCTGATTGAACTTTATCACGAGATGACAACTGCTCAGATGAGCTTTTTGGACTTGGAAAGTTTGACCGATGAGGACAAGAGAGCAGATTTACTCTTGATTTTCGAGAAAGTAACAGCCTATCTCAATCAAAGTCAGTTGGCTCAGGGAAGTCAGTTGTCCCATTTGATTGAGGCTATTGAGAATAACAAGGTAAGTAGTGATTTCAGTCAACTTGCCTTGGTTATTGATGGATTTACCCGTTTTTCTGCTGAGGAAGAGCGTGTAGTGGATCTACTCCATCGCAAAGGTGCCGAGATTATTATTGGTGCTTATGCAAGCAAGAAGGCCTATACCAGTCCGTTCACTGAAGGCAATCTCTACCAAGCCAGTGTGGAATTCCTCCATCATTTGGGGGCAAAATACCAAACCCCTGCTCAAGACCGTTCTCAGACGCATGAGAAGATGGATAGCTTTGACAAGGCCTCTCGTTTGCTGGAGTCTTCTTATGACTTCTCAGAACTCACCATGGATATCAATGAGAAGGACAGGGAAAACCTGCAAATTTGGTCTTGCTTGACGCAAAAAGAGGAGTTGGAGTTGGTGGCTCGCAGCATCCGTCAAAAGTTACATGACAATCCAGACTTGAGTTACAAGCATTTTCGTATTCTCTTGGGAGATGTGGCTTCTTACCAGTTATCACTGAAAACCATTTTTGACCAGTACCAGATACCATTCTATCTTGGTAGAAGCGAATCCATGGCTCACCACCCTTTGACTCAGTTTGTGGAGTCTATTTTGCGTTTGAAACGCTACCGTTTTCGTCAGGAGGATTTGATTAATCTCCTCAGAACTGGTCTGTATACTGACCTTAGCCAAGCGGATATTGATGCTTTTGAGCAATATCTCCGCTATCTTGGCATCAATGGCTTGCCAGCTTTTCAGCAGACCTTCACAAAGTCCCACCATGGAAAATTTGATTTAGTTCATTTAAATACTCTTCGTTTGCGTATTTTGTCACCTCTTGAAACCTTATTTGCCAGTCGGAAGCAAAAGGCTGAAAATCTCTTACAAAAGTGGAATGCTTTTCTAAAAAATGCTGCTTTAAGCAAGCAGATGCAAGAATTGACAGCTACTATGGAAACTCTAGAACAGGAAAGACAAGCTGAAGTTTGGAAATCCTTTTGTCATGTTTTAGAACAATTTGCGACGGTTTTTGCTGGTTCACAAGTTAGTCTGGAGGATTTTCTATCCTTGCTCCATTCTGGAATGAGTTTGTCCCAGTATCGCACCATTCCAGCAACCGTGGACACCGTTCTGGTGCAGAGTTACGATTTGATTGCCCCTCTGACTGCTGACTTTGTCTATGCTATTGGGCTGACTCAGGATCATCTACCAAAAATCGCGCAATACACTAGCCTTTTGACAGACGAGGAAAGACAGACTTTAAATCAAGCTACTAAAGAGGGGGCACAATTGCTGATTGCAAGCAGTGAAAATCTCAAAAAAAATCGCTATACCATGCTTTCCTTGGTCAATGCTGCTCGTAAGCAGTTGATTTTGTCAGCTCCAAGTCTTCTCAATGAAAATGAGAGTAAGGAATCGGCCTATCTTGAGGAATTGGTGAGTTTTGGATTTAATCGGACAACGAAGAAGATTCATCAAAAAAGTCTGTCTAAGGATGATATGGGGTCTTATCACAGTCTTTTGTCTAGTTTGGTTGCCTACCATCAGCAGGTTGAATCTAGTGAAAATGAGCAAGATGTGACTTTTGTCAAGGTCTTGGCGCGTGTGATGGGGAAAAAACTTGATCAAAAAGGCCTTACAAATCCAGCCATCCCAACCAGTCCAAGCAGCAAGCAATTAGAAAAAGAGACCTTGCAGGCTCTCTATCCAGTTGACAAGGAGTTTTACCTGTCTACGTCTGGTTTGACGGAGTTTTACCGCAATGAATACAGTTATTTTCTCCGTTATGTCTTAGGTTTGCAGGAGGAATTGCGACTGCGTCCAGATGCCCGCAGTCATGGGAATTTCTTGCACCGTATTTTTGAACGAGCCTTGAAACTGCCTGATAAAAATCCATTCGACCAACGTTTGGAGCAAGCCATTAAGGAAACCAGTCAAGAACGGGAATTTGAGGCCATTTATCAAGAAAGTTTGGAAGCCCAGTTTACCAAGGAAGTTCTGTTTGATGTCGCGCGGACAACTGGTCATATCCTTCGGCATAATCCAGCTATCGAAACCATCCAAGAGGAGGCAACATTTGGCGGTAAGGACCAGGCCTTTATTCAATTGGATAATGGTCGCAGTGTCCATGTTCGAGGCAAGGTTGACCGTATCGACCGCCTGAAAGCTGATGGAGCGCTAGGAGTGGTGGACTATAAGTCTAGTTTGACCCAGTTCCAGCTTCCTCATTTCTTTAATGGGCTTAATTCCCAACTGCCTACCTATCTTGCTGCCCTAAAAAGTGAAGGGGAGCAGAACTTTTTCGGCGCTATGTACTTGGAAATGGCTGAACCTGTCCAATCTCTGCTAACCGTTAAAAGTTTGGCTGGAGCAGTAGCAGAAGCCAGCAAGTCTATGAAATACCAGGGACTCTTTTTAGAAAAAGAAAGCAGTCATTTGGGCGATTTTTACAACAAAAACAAGGCCAATCAGCTGACAGACGAGGAGTTCCAACTCTTACTAGACTATAATGCCCATCTTTACAAGAAGGCTGCTGAAAAGATTCTAGAAGGCCAGTTCGCCATCAATCCCTATACCGAAAATGGCAGAAGTATTGCCCCGTATGTTCAGCAACACCAAGCCATCACTGGATTTGAAGCTAATTACCACTTGGGACAAGCCCGTTTTCTAGAAAAGTTAGAAGCAGCTGATGGCAAGCGTTTGGTCGGAGAAAAACTCAAGCAAGCTTGGTTTGAAAAAATGAGAGAGGAGTTGAACCGATGAAGCCCATTTCCTTTTTAACTGAGGAAGAAATTCAAAAATTGCAAGAAGCAGAAGCGAGTTCAAGCAAGGAACAGAAAAGAACTGCCGAGCAAATCCAAGCTATTTATACTGCTGGGCAAAATATCCTAGTCTCAGCGTCTGCTGGTTCAGGGAAAACCTTTGTCATGGCCGAACGCATTCTGGACCAATTAGCGCGTGGTGTGGAAATTCGTCAACTCTTTATCTCGACCTTTACCGTTAAGGCTGCTACAGAACTCAAAGAACGCTTGGAGAAAAAAATTAGCCAACAAATCCAAGAAACCAACGATGTCGATCTCAAACAACACTTGGGACGCCAGTTGGCAGATCTGCCAAACGCTGCTATCGGAACCATGGACTCTTTCACACAAAAATTCCTTGGCAAACATGGCTATCTGATTGATATCGCACCAAACTTCCGTATTCTGCAAAATGAAAGTGAACAGCTACTCTTAAAGAACGAAGTTTTTCATCAGGTTTTTGAAGAGCATTACCAAGGTGAGAATAAAGAGAAATTTAGCCGTTTGGTGAAGAACTTTGCTGGACGTGGCAAGGATGAACGAGGTCTGCGCCAGCAAGTCTACAAAATCTATGATTTTCTTCAATCCACCAGCAGTCCCCAAAAATGGCTGAACGGGTCTTTTCTCAAAGGGTTTGAAAAAGCTGACTTTGCAAATGAAAAAGACAAACTAACTGAGCAAATCAAACAGGCGCTCTGGGATTTGGAAAGTTTCCTCCGTTATCATCTGGATAATGATGCAAAGGAGTTTCCAAAAGCTACCTATTTAGAAGCTGTTCAACAGGTTCTGGATGAAATTAGCTCCTTAAATCAAGAGTCCGATAGTCAGGCTTATCATACAGTGTTTGCGCGTATTATCGCCATCTCTAAGGAGAAAAATGGTCGGGCTCTGGCTAACTCCAGTCGTAAGGCCGATTTAAAACCACTGGCTGATACCTATAACGAAGAGAGAAAGGCCCAGTTTGCTAAACTAGGAAAACTAGCAGACCAGATAACGATTCTCGACTACCAAGAACGTTATCATAAAGACACATGGGATTTAGCTAAAACTTTCCAAAACTTCATGAGTGATTTTGTGGAGGCTTATCGTGAACGTAAACGTGAGGAAAATGCCTTTGAATTCGCTGATATCAGCCATTACACCATTGAGATTTTAGAGAATTTCCCACAAGTTCGCGAGACTTATCAAGAGAGATTTCATGAAGTCATGGTCGATGAGTATCAGGATACCAACCACATTCAAGAACGGATGCTGGAATTGCTGTCGAATGGTCACAATCGCTTTATGGTGGGAGATATCAAGCAGTCCATCTACCGTTTCCGTCAGGCAGACCCGCAGATTTTCAATGAGAAATTCCAACGCTATGCGCAAAATCCTCAAGAAGGCAAGTTGATTCTCCTCAAGGAAAATTTCCGTAGTAGTTCAGAAGTGCTATCGGCAACTAACGATGTTTTTGGACGCCTTATGGACCAAGAGGTTGGAGAGATCAACTATGACAGCATGCACCAGCTTGTTTTTGCCAATACCAAACTGACTCCTAATCCAGACAACAAGGCAGAATTTCTCCTCTACGATAAGGACGATAGTGGGCAAGAAGAGGAAGAGAGTCAGGCAGACACGAAACTCACTGGGGAAATGCGCCTGGTCAACAAGGAAATCCTGAAGCTTCATCAGGAAAAAGGTGTTGCCTTTAAGGAAATTGCCCTTTTGACCTCTAGCCGCAGTCGAAATGACCAGATTCTACTTGCCCTGTCTGAGTATGGGATTCCTGTTAAAACAGACGGCGAGCAAAACAACTATCTCCAATCCCTAGAAGTACAAGTCATGCTAGATACTCTTCGTGTCATCCACAATCCTCTGCAAGACTATGCCTTGGTTGCCCTTATGAAGTCCCCCATGTTTGATTTTGATGAGGACGAGTTGGCACGCTTGTCCCTTCAGAAAGCAGAGGACAAAATCCAAGAAAATCTCTATGAGAAACTGGTCAATGCTCAAAAACAAGCAGCTAGCCAGAAAAATTTGATCCACACAGAACTAGCTGAAAAACTAAATCAATTCATGGATATCTTGGATTCTTGGCGCTTATATGCCAAAACCCACTCTCTCTATGACTTGATTTGGAAGATTTACAACGACCGTTTTTACTATGACTATGTGGGGGCTTTGCCAAATGGTCCTGCTAGACAGGCCAATCTCTATGCCCTAGCGCTACGTGCTGACCAGTTTGAAAAGAGCAATTTCAAAGGCTTGTCTCGTTTTATACGTATGATTGACCAAGTCCTAGAAGCCCAGCATGATCTTGCAAGCGTAGCTGTCGCCCCGCCAAAAGATGCTGTGGAACTCATGACTATTCACAAGAGCAAAGGGCTGGAGTTTCCTTATGTCTTTATCCTCAACATGGATCAGGACTTCAACAAGCAAGACTCAATGTCAGACGTCATTCTCAGCCGTCAAAATGGGCTTGGTGTCAAATACATTGCCAAGGTGAAAACAGGAGCAGTGGAAGCACACTATCCTAAAACCATCAAACTCTCCATTCCTAGCCTAACTTATACACAGAATGAAGAAGAGCTGCAACTGGCTAGCTATTCAGAGCAGATGCGCCTGCTGTATGTTGCCATGACACGGGCTGAGAGAAAGCTTTATCTTGTCGGTAAGGGTTCTCGTGAAAAGCTGGAAGCAAAGGAATACACAGCAGCAAATAACGGAAAATTAGATAGCAATACCAGACTGCAAGCCAAGAATTTTCAAGATTGGATCTGGGCGATTAGTAAAGTATTTGCCAAGGAAAATCTCAACTTTAGCTATCGTTTTGTTGGTGAAGACCAGTTGACTAGAGAAGCTATCGGAGAATTGGAAAACAAGAGTCCTCTACAAGATAGCTCTCAAGCAGACAACCGCCAGTCTGAAACCATCAAAGAGGCTTTGGAAATGCTGAAAGAGGTGGAAGTTTATAATACTCTTCACCGCGCAGCTATTGAACTACCAAGTGTTCAAACCCCAAGCCAAATCAAGAAATTCTACGAACCGGTTATGGATATGGAAGGTGTCGAGATTGCAGGTCAAAGCCAGTCAGTAGAAAAGAAAATCAGCTTTGATTTACCAGATTTTTCAACTAAAGAAAAGGTAACAGGAGCCGAGATTGGTAGTGCCACTCACGAACTCATGCAGAGAATTGACCTTAGTCAGCAACTGACACTTGCTAGCCTGAAAGATACTCTCAAACAAGTTCAAACTAGTCCAGCTGTTAGAGACAAGATCAATCTTTCTAAAATTCTTGCTTTCTTTGAAACACCACTTGGTCAAGAAATTCTTGCTAACACAGAGCACCTCTATCGGGAACAGCCTTTCTCCATGCTCAAACGTGACCAAAAGAGTCAGGAAGACTTTGTTGTTCGTGGAATCTTGGACGGCTATCTACTTTATGAGGACAAAATTATTCTTTTCGACTATAAGACAGACCGTTACGATGCACCAAGTCAACTCATAGACCGCTATCGTGGTCAGTTAGCCCTATATGGCGAGGCTTTATCTCGAGCCTATTTGATTGAAAACATAGAAAAATACTTGATTTTGCTCGGCAAAGACGAGGTTCAAGTTGTAAAAGTATAATCTAGAAAGGAGACCTCATGCCACTTCCAGTTAGAAAATCCCTGCATGATGCAGTGTTACAGGCTTCAAAAGCTGATACTTGGGATCAAGCTACCAAGGAATGGAATGAAGTTTCCTTGATTTTTAATGGTATTGGGCGCAGTAATTGTATCTGCGGAAATACTATTAAATACGCTTACGAACTCTTTAACAATGTCACAGGACAACGTCTCTTTCCTATCGGCAGTGACTGTGTTCGGCATTTTCATCGTATTAGCCTCGACCAGAAACTAGAAGAGGAAGAAAAACTTCTCAGAAAGCTTGAAAATCTGACTGGAAAAGTCAAGAAAAAGGAAAAAATCAAGGTTAATAAAAGCGACTTTGACGAACGACTTCTAAAATGGTTTTGGGAGAAAGGTGTTTTCAAAGCCAATCGTGGCAATCAATTCTCGCCTGAGAAAGATTATCGGCTCTTCCTAGAAGTCTTTCAAGGAGGAAGTTGGACCAAGGCAGAGCCAAAGAAGAAGGCCCGTATGGAAGAAGTGCTGGAAAAGTGTATCAAACCTTTTCTACTTGGTAAGTCCGATGACCAACTCTACCTTGTCAAATTAGGCAAGGAGAAAATAGATTACGAGCAGCATTTACGGATTCAGGCAGAGAAAGAACGTAAGAAAAGAGATAAAATTGCCAAGCAATACGCAGATAATCTCATCCTTGCCATGGGTCCCGCTGAACGCGCCTATCAAGATTACTTTGGTTTTACAGAAACCCTAACTCAAGAAGAACGAAAATGGGAGAAAATCCTTTTTGGTAAAAATAGAGAAGAACGGGCCATCAAGGCAAAGCAAAACCAGAAAGAGCTGGAAAAGGACCAGCGTATTGCAAATCAAGATCCGATTGAACGAAAGCAGAAGCAGACTTGGCTTCTTAATTCCTATTTTCGGGATTTGCCTGATGAAAAAGCTAGATTTTCTCGACTCTTACTAGAGTATCGAAAAAATGGTGAAGTACCCTTTTCAGATGATTACTTATCTGAGCATCTCATCGACTTTTTCTACAAGATGAAAGCCTTTGAGTTTGAGATTGCACCAGAACAAGTCCGCGATTTTCTAAAAGAATGCCTTCAGGCAGAACATCTATCATCAGCACAGGAAAGCTGGATTAGAGGGATTTTGACAAATTGCCTTCACCCGTTTCTAGCTAGATTGCTCATATAGAAAAAATCCTACCTTGTCTATGCAAGGTAGGATTTATGTATCTCCAAAGATGTACTGGTACAGTTGGACGACTTTCTGAAAACATTGTGTGTCCATTCTAGTTATTTTTTGAGCATTACGCACCCGAAAATCAAAAGTGTACAGTTGAAATGGATTGACAGCGCCATCTACCTTATCCGACGAGACGGGAACGAGCAAGCCTTTTTCTGCCAACCGTTGTTGGCCGTGAGTGATAGGACAGACAGCCACAAAACCAGTTTGCAAGGCATATTCTCTCCTAGAAACGACCAAGGCAGGTCGCCGTTTCTGGATTTCTCGACCGACTGAAGGATCAAAGTCCAGCCAAATGATATCCTGCTTTTCAGGAATATAGTCAGATTTCGCTATCAAGTGACCTTACCTCTTCAAAATCATTTGTCATTCTCAAATCAGTAATCCCATCAAAAGGATCTTTTAGTTTTGGAGCTAAGACAATGACTCCATCTATCCCCTTGTAGACGACCATTTCTTGTCCTTCTGTCATACCCAAATTTTTAGGAATCGTCACAGTGAGAGAATTCCCCACCTTCCGAGTCTTTACTGTATTCATCGCTCTACCTCCACGAATTTGTATACACTAAGTATATACTCGTCAGTAAAAAAAGTCAAGTCAATCGTTGCTGGCATCAAGGATATTTCGCACGATTACTATTTATCATTTGTTGTGGTCAAAGCCTGTGCAAAAGTTCCTAATTTATGATAGAATAGATGGTAAGAGAGAAAACGTTTTTACTACGTTTTTTTAGTCGGAAAGGGAAATTTATGGCTACAATTCAATGGTTCCCGGGCCACATGTCTAAGGCTCGGCGACAAGTTCAGGAGAATCTAAAATTTGTTGATTTTGTGACGATTTTGGTGGATGCTCGGCTACCTTTATCTAGTCAAAATCCTATGTTAAACAAGATTGTGGGTGATAAACCAAAACTCTTGATTTTAAATAAAGCGGACTTAGCAGATCCAGCAATGACCAAAGAATGGCGTCAGTATTTTGAATCACAGGGAATCCAAACTCTGGCTATCAACTCCAAAGAGCAAGTGACTGTAAAAGTTGTGACTGATGCTGCTAAAAAGCTCATGGCTGATAAGATTGCACGCCAGAAAGAACGCGGTATCAAAATCGAAACCTTGCGTACCATGATTATCGGAATTCCAAATGCCGGTAAGTCAACTCTCATGAACCGTTTGGCTGGGAAAAAGATTGCGCTTGTCGGCAATAAACCAGGTGTTACCAAGGGGCAACAGTGGCTCAAAACCAACAAAGACCTTGAAATCCTAGACACACCAGGGATTCTCTGGCCTAAGTTCGAAGACGAAACCGTAGCTTTGAAACTAGCCCTAACAGGAGCAATTAAAGACCAGTTGCTTCCTATGGATGAAGTGACCATTTTTGGTCTCAATTATTTCAAAAAACATTATCCAGAAAAGCTAGCTGAACGCTTCAAACAAATGAAGATAGAAGAAGAAGCACCTGTTATTATTATGGATATGACACGTGCCCTTGGTTTCCGAGACGACTACGACCGCTTTTATAGCCTCTTCGTGAAGGAAGTCCGTGATGGAAAACTCGGTAACTATACCTTAGATGCATTGGACGACATCGATGACGACGATTAAAGAAATCAAAGAACTTCTTGCTGCTGCCAAAGAATTAGACAATCCTCTTTTTCTAGAATTCGAAAAAGATACTCGTTCTGGAGTTCAAAAGGAAATCAGCAAGCGTAAAAAAGCCATTCAGGCAGAACTGGATGAAAACCTTCGTTTGGAATCCATGCTTTCCTATGAAAAAGAGCTTTATAAACAAGGATTGACCCTAATAGCAGGTGTTGACGAGGTCGGTCGTGGTCCTCTGGCTGGGCCTGTAGTCGCTGCAGCCGTTATTTTACCAAAAAATTGTAAGATTATAGGTCTCAACGACAGCAAAAAGATCCCAAAAAAGAAACATCTGGAAATTTATCAAGCCGTTCAAGACCAAGCTTTGGCAATCGGTATTGGTATCATGGATAATCACATCATTGACCAAGTCAATATCTATGAAGCGACCAAACTGGCCATGAAGGAAGCAATCTCCCAGCTCAGTCCCCAACCCGAGCACCTCTTGATAGATGCCATGAAACTGGAGTTGCCGATTTCTCAAACAGCAATCATCAAAGGAGATGCAAACTCTCTCTCTATTGCAGCTGCATCTATAGTGGCCAAGGTGACACGAGATGAATTGATGAAGGACTATGATGATCAATATCCTGGATATGATTTTACAGCTAATGCAGGATACGGGACAGCTAAACATCTAGAAGGGCTGGAAAAACTAGGTGTCACCCCAATTCACCGAACCAGTTTTGAACCAGTCAAAACACTAGTTTTAACTAAGAAAGACAAGTAAGAGGAAATGATTATGGAGGAACAGTCAGAAACACTCAGTTCCAAGAAAGAATTTGCCTTTGCCTCAAGCACCATATTATCCCAAGTTGGTCGTGGAATCATTGTTGGTCTTGTCGTCGGGCTAATCGTCGGATCCTTTCGTTTCTTAATCGAAAAGGGATTCCACCTGATACAAGGACTCTATCAAGATCAAGCGCACCTAGTCCGCAATCTTTTTATCATTGGTCTATTTTATCTAATTGTTAGCTGGCTCAGTGCGAAATTGACTCGATCGGAAAAAGATATCAAAGGTTCAGGAATTCCTCAAGTCGAAGCCGAATTAAAAGGACTCATGACTCTTAACTGGTGGAGTGTCCTCTGGAAAAAGTATATTCTAGGGATTCTTGCTATTGCCAGTGGCCTTATGCTAGGTAGAGAAGGGCCAAGTATTCAACTTGGAGCAGTTGGTGGTAAAGGCATTGCCAAGTGGCTCAAATCTAGCCCAGTAGAGGAACGTTCCTTGATTGCCAGTGGTGCTGCAGCAGGATTAGCAGCTGCCTTTAATGCACCAATCGCAGGTCTTCTCTTTGTTATAGAAGAAGTTTACCACCATTTTTCACGCTTTTTTTGGGTCTCAACTTTAGCAGCTAGTCTCGTAGCAAACTTTATTTCTCTGCTCATATTTGGCCTAACCCCCGTACTGGATATGCCAGATAACATCCCTCTCATGACCCTAGACCAGTATTGGATATACCTCCTTATGGGAGTTTTTCTCGGGCTTTCTGGCTTTCTCTATGAGAAGGCTGTACTCAATGTTGGTCGAGTTTATGATTGGGTTGGCCAAACAATCCATTTAGATAGAGCTTATTATCCAATCCTAGCCTTTATCCTTATCATACCAGTCGGGATTTTCTTGCCACAAATTCTCGGTGGTGGAAATCAGGTCGTTCTTTCCTTGACTGAGCAAAATTTTAGTTTCCAAATTCTATTAGCTTACTTTTTGATTCGCTTTGTTTGGAGCATGATTAGTTATGGAAGTGGTCTCCCAGGAGGAATTTTCCTTCCCATTCTGGCTCTCGGTTCCTTACTTGGTGCCCTGGTTGGTGTTATTTGTGTCAATCTTGGACTTGTCAGTCAGCAACAATTCCCTATATTTGTCATTTTAGGAATGAGTGGCTACTTTGGAGCAATTTCCAAGGCTCCCTTAACTGCTATGATACTCGTAACCGAGATGGTTGGAGATATTCGCAACCTCATGCCACTTGGCTTAGTGACTTTAGTCGCCTACATCATCATGGATCTGCTCAAGGGTGCTCCGGTCTATGAGGCCATGCTAGAAAAAATGCTACCAGAAGAAGCAACAGACGAAGGAGAAGTAACACTAATTGAAATTCCTGTTTCAGATAAAATAGCAGGAAAACAGGTTCACGAGCTCAACTTGCCACATAACGTACTCATCACCACCCAAGTCCATAATGGTAAGAGCCAAACAGTTCACGGCTCAACTAGAATGTATCTGGGTGATATGATTCACCTAGTGATTCCAAAAAGTGAAATTGGAAAAGTCAAAGATTTGTTGTTGTAGTATTTTGCATAACATAAATTATGTAAAATACTTTCTTAATGTATTTAGAAAACCGATTCTCAGTAATGAGATCGGTTATTTCTTACTGATAAGGTATTTCACATACAAGTAATTGAATTTTCTTAAAAATAAGATAATAATTAAGTTAGAAATGATAAAGCATAAAAGCTAGAAAGGAGTTTACTGTATTTAATCTATACAGAATGTATTTTGTATCCCATAGCTCCCTATATAGCTCTTGAGATGTGTAGAATGAACAGAAGTTTCGTTACTGATAATCTCTTTTTTATTTTCCTTATTCTGCTGACTATTTCATTCTGGTTTAGTATTTGGAAGCTAGAAAAAGTACTAGATAATGATTCACAATAGAAACTCCAAAGATTTAGATCCGTATTACACAGGTCTAAGTCTTTTTTATTACTTCTAAAACTAAAAGTTTATGTACAATTGACTAAACTAGAGCTAAACCATTGATACAACTGAATTAGAAGCAGAAAGTACATTCTTTAAGGAGTGTACTTTATTTTTATTTTGTACATTATTTTGAAGTGTTATTTTGTATATTTTCTAGTTCATAACATCATCTGATTTAAGGAATTGATTTGTACATTTTTACTCTAATAGGTGCAGAAGAAGTAGTGGTTCAATTGTACATTTTTTGCTGCTCATTTAAGGTCTTATTGATAGTAAGATATAGATTTTTACTCGTGGTGCTAGTTAATCTCAAAGTATCTCAGATTATAAGTCAGTACAATTTGCTCCATTCTCAACTACAATCTTGTTAAGCCTCTAGCTAGTGTTTGTTCGACATCAAAAAAAGCACAAATGATTATGTTGTTTAGCTCTTGCCATATTTTGACGTAAAGGCGTCCAAAGATGGTAACCTTTCTGTTTCAACTGTTCTCTGAGTTCATAGCTAAGATAAGCTAAATCAGCTAAAACATATGGTTGAGAACAATTTTCTAGTAAGTCATCAACTGCCCTAATATCATGTACTGAGGCAGGCGTTACAACATAATTCAGAATATAGCCTGATAGGGGTGACCAGCATATGTACTTTGAATCCATAGAACCAAAGGTGCTTAGAGGAATTGTAACCAATGTCGGCTAGTTCATTAAAAACATGTGCTCTATGGTTACGGACTGGTTGACAAAGTGATAAGGGGAAACTATCTATGATGACAATGTTATTGGGAGAAATTTGAGTATTTATGGCTTGCCGAATAATTTGGACTAACCAAATCAACTGCCTTGACCGTCGATTAAACCGACTTCTTTCAAGGAGACACCCACAAGGATTCTTGTTTAGAAGCACCGAATCAATCAAGAAGGATCACCCAGAGGTTCCAGCATTTGAAGAATATGACGAGCTACTTGAAGCAATCAAAAAATCCCTATAAAGGGATTTTTTATACCTATAATACCTTGTGCAAAATAGTCGTATATATCAAAATCAGAGTCACGTTACCTACTATTAGACCAAAAGTCGCAAGCAAGGTCTTTGCTGTACCCGGCTTAAAATCTGCACTAATCAAATATGGCCAAAAGCATACCATTGGGAGAATGGCTATTAACACGCATACATAGGTAGGAAAGCTTGTCCAAAGAAAGCGTGTCGTCTCTAACCAGTGACCCCATGAAGGTATCACTATTTTGCTTATAGTGAAAAGTATGCATATAAGGTGGACCACTAGAAGATAAATAGCATACTTTGTCTTACTTAGTACTTTTTTCTTTTTCATTTTGCCTAATTATCCCTGCAAATTCTTCTATCGCTCTGCTGCAATATTAGAACTAAAATTAAAATTAACTATATCATTATTCGAATCAAGGTCTAAATTCATAAAATAATGATTCCAAAAGAATTCATTGTTACCTGCTCCCCACTGCACGCCATAATGACCCAAATATTCATCTCTTGGCTCGCTTGGAGTCAGCCATATTTTTTTCCCAAATACTTTCGTGAACTCGTTTTCGTCAAGCTTCTTTAGCAAATCTATACCATCTATATTATATGAAATTTCATATTTTTTGGCAACAGCTGTGCACTCAGAATCGAAGCAAACCTGCGTAACTACACAGTCCTTCAGCTCCGTACTCTTCCTCTTATCTCCGTAAACACCTATACATCCGAGAACTACATTCTTCTTTACAAGAAGATAGGTAGATCGCGAAACTGCTGAGTCATATGACTTAAAGCCGTTTGGTACGCTAACCCCAGCTCCTTGGTATTTAGTATAGCTTCCCGTTGTCAAAAGCTCGTTATAATTAGGATAATCATGTCTACCATTTGACACATAAATTTCAAACCCCTTGTCTATCAAATCCGAAATCTTAGTCTCTGTAAGATGAATTTCAGTTCCGTCAATTTTAAGTGGAGGTGCGTTATTAGGTAGACCTATAATTATATATACAAACATCAAAAACACGAATATCATAAGCACTGCAACGATACCCATCCAAGATTTCCCGGTTCTCCTTCGTGCATTGAAAAGCGACATTATAGAAGGCGTGATTATAGCAGCACCAATTGGCGCCGCCCCATGACGGAACATGCTCATGACCTTAAAGGCAATTACAGCGCTAATTAGTATTAAAATTATGTGCACTGCATACTCTCCTACGCTTAGCTTACTCGTCCTAGTCTGATTATTTGCTGGGGCATCGTACACTGGAACACCGTTCTCAAAGGTGTTCTTCATTCTAAAACGCAGCCAAAACAATATTCCAATAAACACAAATGCCAAGAACACTAGCATTCCGATAAAAACAAATTTTTCCATCTGTAACCTTTTCTCTGACCTAATTATCGTCCATCAAAATTCATATCTAGTCTACCACATTTTGAAATTGTTTTACAATATTTACATACTTGTGCACGAATCAAAAATGTATACAAGCTTTTCAGAGTATTTATTCTTTACACCTCTTTTCCGCTATGTTAAAATTGTATTAATTTTAATACTTGTTTTATTCTAAACGTGCGCATCATTTTAGCGCAAAAAACAAATTTAATTCCGTTGTTTCTGTAGTTAACTTTTTTTTGATATCATACCTACTACTAAGAAGAAGATAAATGCGAATATTGTTACTTTTAACGGTGAATTCCCATATGTTGCTAGAGGAGAAGGTGAAAATGGAATCAGAGGATATATTGATTTTGATGAAAAATTTTTAAATCCCTCCAATACTATTTCTTTCGGTCAAGATACTGTAACTATGTATTATCAACCAAATGCCTACTTTACAGGAGATAAGATTCAAATATTTAAGTTAAATAAAAAATATGGGAAATTAACAGAAAATATTGCTTTGTATTTAATTAGTTCGATGAAAAAAGCTTTTACAAATTTTTCTTGGGGTCAATCTTCTTTTGCTCTTGATGTTATTTCAAATATTGATATTGAACTTCCAGTGACAAAAAGTGGTACTATTGATTTTGAATACATGGAAAAATATATTCAAGTAATAAAGAAACAGCTTATTGAGGACGTTGTTGAATATAAAAATGAATACATCAGCAAGAGCAAATCAACTGTTTTTAAATAAGGTTATATGGTATCTTTTTGGTAGCTAAACAGACAAAAGGAACATTTTTTCTCAAAAAATACAAGAAGAGAATGTTGATTTATCAGCATTCTTTTTTATTTCAGATACTTTATCGGAATTACATACAGATAGAAATCTTTTTAAGCAATTTATTCCAACTCTTGTAAAAAGTAATATGATTGATAGCTTATCCGACATCTTAGTAAGATGGCAGTGTTTTAAGTGTCATGGTCAATATGACTGTTGTGTTGTTAAAAGGCATCTTGAAGGATGCCCTTATTGTGATGATAAGTTGATGTTAAAAGGGTATAATACTTTACAAGAAACTCATCCTTATTTAGAGAAATTTTGGGATAAAAGTAATGATAAATCTATTTCTGAATACTGGTATAAGCCTTCTGAATGTATAAATTGGAAATGCCCTTGTTGCCATGTCAGTTTTTATTGCAGTCCTATTGAAATGATTTCAAGAACCGACTTAGAGAATAGTAATTTTGAAACATGTCCTAACAACTGTGATTGGGATACACTTGTTTTTAACAATGATATACTCTACAATTTCCATAATTACAGGAAGAATGGAGCGATAAAAATGGATTGCCTGTTCATTTAGCATTGAGTCACATTGAAACAAAAAAATATTGGTGGAATTGCTCCGTTTGTAGAGGTGAATACTTGTGTTCAATTCCAATTAGAAGAGAAGTGCCTAATACTTGTCCATATTGCAATAACGAACAAGCATTAAAAGGCTATAATACAATTCCAGATATTTATCCTGAATTATGTGATTATTGGAGTAGCAAGAACTTAGTAAAAACTGATGAGGTGACGAGATCGGTTGAAGCTGAGAATAAAATATTTACTTGGATTTGTGATTGTTGCAATTTAGAATTTCAGGAAAGATTAGGGATTGTTTTAGAGGCATTTACAAAAAATAATTCTAGTAAACTTAACTCTATATGTCCTTACTGCAATAAAAAACTCCCTAAACCAAATGAAACAGTAAACTATGTTAAGCCCTACTTAATCAATGAATGGGCGAAAGAACTTAACGGAGATATTGATACTTTCTTCTATTATTCAAATGTATTAGTTGATTGGATTTGTCGATAATGTCACAGGAATTTTAAAGCGAAAATTTCTGAACGCTACGAAAACGACCAATATGTTGTCTATTGTTCTTTTAAAAAGACTGCAAAGGGTTATAACGATCTAGAAACAACACATCCTTGGTTAATTAAAGAATGGTCTACATTAAATAAACAAGAAATGTCTTCAGTAAGGGCTAATTCAACATATACCGCATGGTGGAAATGTCCTGTATGTACTGGAGAATATCAGCAAGTCATTAAAGAAAAATTTTACAGAGATAATTCTTGTCCATATTGTAGAAATCAAAAAGTTTTAAAAGGGTTTAATGACTTAGCAACAACACAACAAAGTCTAATGAATGAGTGGGATTATGTAAATAACCTCCTAATAGCAAATCCAACTGAAATCACAGAGTTGAGTAATATGTCTGTATGGTGGATATGTCAAGAAAATCCAGATCATCGTTATAAAATTCAAGTTAAAGAAAGAATGACGTACAGAAAGCGAAATAAAAAGGCATATTCAATTTGCAAAGGATACAGAAGAAAGCAAGAACATTTTGTACAGTTTAAAAAAGATATAAAAAAATAAGAACACTTTAAATAATATAAAGTGTTCTTATTCTGTCAAAATTGTACATTTGAAAAATTTTTAGTTTTCACTTAAATAAAGTACATTTTAGAGTAGATGAAAAGCTTTTAAAATTTTCAGTATTCACTTAAATAAAGTACATTTTTGAACAATTTTTGCCTGAAAAAAATTTTTTGGTTATATTTTTTATTCTTTTTTATTACTTCTAAAAAACTCTACAGCATCTTTCCGAAAAACTATAATTTTCTTGAAAAATAAATTAGTCTATGCTATACTACTAGTAGACTTAATTATGGAGAAAATACATGAAACGTGAGATTTTACTAGAACGAATCGACAAACTAAAACAAATCATGCCCTGGTATGTTCTGGAATACTACCAATCTAAGCTTGCTGTTCCTTATAGTTTTGCAACCTTGTACGAATACCTCAAGGAATACGATCGATTTTTCAGCTGGGTTTTAGAGTCTGGGATTTCAAATGCTGATAAAATGGCTGATATTCCTTTATCGATCTTGGAAAACATGTCAAAGAAAGATATGGAATCCTTTATCCTTTATCTACGAGAACGACCTTTGCTGAATGCTAATACAACCAAACAAGGTGTCTCTCAGACAACTATCAATCGAACCTTATCAGCACTTTCCAGTCTTTACAAGTATCTAACTGAGGAAGTTGAAAATGATCAGGGCGAACCCTATTTCTATCGCAATGTAATGAAGAAAGTTTCAACCAAGAAAAAGAAAGAAACACTTGCTGCTAGAGCTGAAAACATCAAGCAAAAACTTTTTTTAGGTGATGAAACAGAGGGGTTTCTAACTTATATCGATCAAGAGTATCCTCAACAACTCTCAAATCGCGCTCTCTCATCATTCAATAAAAATAAAGAACGTGATTTAGCCATTATTGCCCTTCTCTTGGCCTCAGGTGTCCGCTTATCTGAAGCTGTTAATCTGGATCTAAGAGACCTCAATCTCAAGATGATGGTGATCGATGTCACTCGAAAAGGGGGTAAACGTGACTCAGTTAATGTCGCTACCTTTGCTAAGCCTTATCTAGAAAATTATCTCGCCATTCGGAATCAACGCTATAAGACGGAAAAGACAGATACAGCGCTCTTTCTGACACTCTACCGAGGTGTTCCCAATCGTATCGATGCTTCCAGTGTTGAAAAAATGGTCGCAAAGTACTCTGAGGACTTCAAAGTTCGTGTAACACCCCATAAACTCCGCCATACCCTAGCAACTAGGCTCTATGATGCAACTAAATCTCAAGTTTTGGTCAGCCATCAGCTAGGTCACGCCAGCACACAAGTCACTGACCTTTATACCCATATCATCAATGATGAACAAAAGAATGCTCTAGATAAGCTTTGATTTACATAATTAAAATTATGACACAAATAGAAAATACTCTACGATTTTTAATCATAGAGTATTTTTACTTAGATAGTGTTTAACCGAATCACTTCATCAGCTTTTTCCCAAATCGCTGGGTTATGCGTTGCAAGAATCATCAAGCGATCTGGTTTTTTCAATGATAAAAGTAAGTTCATAATTTCTTGTGAAGTTTCTGGATCGAGCGCTGCAGTCAGTTCATCTGCTAAAATCAAAGGAGGATCCTTGAGGATGACTTTAGCCAAGGCGACACGTTGCGCTTCTCCGCCTGATAGTTCATAGATTTTTTGATCGAGAGTGAGATAATCCAATCCCACCTTTTCTAAGACCTCTTCTTCTCGCTGCTTCTTCTCTTGTTTCGTCAATTTTTGACCAATCAATCCAAGTTCTAAATTGGCCGCTACGGTCTCGTTTTCAAGAAGACCAAAGTTTTGAAAGAGATAGCCTAATTCATTTTTAAAAAAGTGATGAGATTTTATTTGCTTAAGTTCTTGCCCTCGATAGCTGATGCTTCCCTTTTCATAAGGTTCCAGCTTAGCCAGAATATTGAGTAAGGTTGTTTTGCCACAACCACTATTTCCGATTAGGGCATAGACCTTACCTGCTACAAATTGCAGATTGATATCCTGAAAGACAGTCCGTTCTCCAAATGATTTTGCCAGATGTTCTATTTTAATCATATTAGGCTCCTTTCAGAATAATGGGCAAGAAATGCTCCTCTTTATGCGAGCGATAAAGGAGAATCAGCCATGCATTAATCGTAAATAATAAAAGCGTGACGAGAGCGATCCACCATTCCTGTGTGAGAAAGAAAATCAGGACACTACCTAATAATAGCATGGCAATCTCTGATACAAGCATACTTTTGTGAATTTTCAAAAAGTCCATACCCGCAATCTTCTTCAGAAAGATCGGTCTTCTAAACTCTTCAAAATAGAGGAAATTCATGGTGTTAAAGAGTAGAATGGAGGTCGCCATTCCGAATACACCTCCAGCAATGGTCATGAGGTTCTCTAATTGAATGGATTGCATCATCTGCTGATAGACAGCTGCTGCATAGTCGTATTGACTCACGTTTTTTTCAAGCCCATTCTCAGCTACTAGCTTCTTGCTTTTTTCAAGTCCATCAAAATACAGATAAGAATTGAGATGAGAGAAATAAGGATTGTCATAGCCACCAAAACTTTTAGGTCGAACAACAACTAAAATCGGATCGGTCAAGAATTGCTGATAGCTCATCGGTGTATTATTATAGATAAATCGTTTTTGGTTGTTAGGAAGATAGGTCACCCGTGCTTTCATAGGCAACTGACTCTTTCCTTGTTCATCACTAGGAGTCAGATAATCTTCATAGCGTTTTTTCAACTCCTCTTCTTGACCTTTCAACTTTTCAGGGAGCAAGAGTCCAAATTCTCCAGCTTGTAAGTGATTCAAGCGCTCTTTTTCCTCAGGAGAAACTGAGATCCTTTGGATATCAAGGTAATTTGGAGTGACATACAGGGTATTGGCAAGAGGATCGTAATCTGTGATCGAAAGATCTCTTCCTGTTCTAGGATCGTTCATGAATCCTTTTGAATCAAAAGATGCGAGCTGATGTTGGACCAAGAGACCACCTTTTTCGATGCCAGACTCGATTAGCTTAGACCATTTGGCTCTTATTTCAATTTGCATCTCTTTATTTGTATTCTGTGAAAAATCCTCCCGATTTACACCAATTTGAACCCAATTCGTCTCTTTAGACCAAGCCACTTTCCCCTCTTGATAAGTCTGCCAGATAGAGCCATAGATGCTGACACGATGAATTGAGAGACCAATGACAGTGATTGCAAGAAATTGACATGTAAAGAGAAAAAACAAGACTCTTTTTAATGGAATCTTCCCCTTTAAAAGGCTGACCAAGTGTACTGTCTGAATACTGAATGCAAAGAAAAAGGATAGGAAAGCAGATAAAATAAATAAAAGTGTATTGTAAATAATACTACCTGAAATGATGAGGGAATAGGCAAAAGGGGTCAATTGTAAATAATAAATCAGAATAGCTCCTAGGACACTGCCGCCAATACATCCTAAAAACAATTCTTTAGCATCTTCCATGAGAGAATGTCCAAAGAGTTGGTATCGTCTTATTCCAGAAATGTAACGAATCCCTGCACTTCTCATTTCAAGTGTTTTTTGAATAATGGTCAATGCACCAAAACTGATGATAAAAATAACCAAGGCTAGAGATTGGGCACCAGAACCAAAAAATGCGATAAAATTTTGCAGGGGATTAGGGTTATTCATGAAACTTTTTGAAAAACCAAGATCGTGGAGTTTTTGATCCAATTTTTCAAGGGTTAAATTCCCAGATAGTATATAGTAATTGGTAAGCAAACTTTCCTTTGCAGCGAATTCTTTCTCTTCTTTTTTGATGCCATTAGGAAGTGCCCCTTCTCCGTAGATATCATACGAAAACTTAACTTGCCCTTTAGAATCCGTTTTTTCAATCTGGCGAGCGATTAGACTATTGCTTTCCCTTGCTAACTGATCTAAGTTGGACGAAAGCTCCTCATTGGTGACAGTTCTTTCTTGCTTAATAACTCCTACCACAGGGAGACTTCGGTAGATAACCGTATTTGGAGAAATAAAGGCAATCCAAAGAAGAAAGATTAGAATAAAAAGGTTCGAAAAAAGTATAAATAAACGTTTCATAACATCACACCTTCCTAGATGGACTTTGGAGATAAATACTCCAAGCTTTTCAAGTACTTTGTAAGACATTTATACAAATTCATTTCAAAAAACATAAACTACTTAGATTATGTTTTTTGCTGAACCCTTAGTTAGATCCTCAAGTCACACACTCATTTACTAACAATTCTTCACATCTGTATTATATCACTTTTTTAAAAAAATACAAATTATTATATATAAGATGACTCAAAAAGAAGCTGGTCATACAACCAGCTCCTTTTCCTTTTACCCCACTACCGCTTCAGCGATTTCTTCACGGCTAATACCAGCAAAGTAGCGTGTAATATCAATAGTTTCTAGAGCTTTAAGGACATCTTCGCGTTCATATTTCACGCCACGAAGGACATCTTCTACAGCTACAACGTCTTCGATACCAAAGAAGTCACCATAAATCTTGATGTCTTGAATTTTTGATTCAATGACGTTGGCAAAAATTTCAACCTTACCGCTAGTGAATTTTGTTCCACGACGAATGTTAAACTCAGGTGATTTACCATAGTTCCAGTCCCATGTACCAAACTTGGTATCCTTGATGCGATTGATTTCAGCCAATTCTTCCTCAGAAAAAACGTATTCGGTCATCTCTGGGTACTCTTTTTTCATGTATTCCAAAAGCAAATCACGGAATTCTTCAACTGTGATCTTTTCTGGTAATTCATTGACAATATTGGTTACACGGGCACGGACGGATTTCACACCTTTTGATTCAAATTTGTCCTTTGAAACCTTAAGTGCGTTAGCAAGGACTGACAAATCAACGTCAAAGAGCAAGCAACCGTGGTGCATGATACGACCGTTGATATAGGCTTGGGCATTGCCACAGAATTTCTTGCCATCAATCTCAAGGTCATTACGGCCTGTAAACTCAGCTTTAACCCCAAGTTGAGCCAAGGTATTAATAACTGGAGTTGAGAAGCTCTTGAAGTCAAAAGCCTTGTTTTCATCTTCTTTTGAAATGATTGTGTAGTTGAGATTGTTTAAATCGTGGTAAACAGCTCCACCGCCACTGATACGGCGGACCACCTCAATACCATTTTCTCGAACATAATCACGGTTGATTTCTTCGATAGTATTCTGGTGACGCCCGACAATGATAGATGGTTTGTTAATCCAAAGTAGGAAGATTTGATCCTCATCCAAAAGATGTTTAAAGGCATATTCTTCCAAGGCGATATTAAAGGCAGTGTCGTTTGAATGATTGATAATGTATTTCATGATATCCCTTTATACGATAGAGACTGGAAAATACCTTTCCAGTCTATTCTATCTTCGATTTATTTTTTCTTAGGTGAATGGATGGCCATTCCTAGAACATCTGCAAATGCTTCGTACATAACTTCAGAGTATGTTGGGTGTCCGTGGATAGTCTTCAGCATTTCTTCGACAGTAATTTCCATTTCAATAATGCTTGACGCTTCGTTGATCAATTCTGCAGCTGCAGGACCGATGATATGAACTCCAAGGATTTCTCCGTATTTCTTATCTGCAATGACTTTAACGAATCCTTGAGCCGCATCAGAAGCAATAGCACGACCGTTAGCTGCAAAGTTGAATTTACCGATAGCAACATCGTATTTCTCACGAGCTTGCTCTTCTGTTAAACCTACTGCTGCTACTTCAGGAAGAGTGTAAATGGCTGCAGGAGTTAAGTTAAGTTTCGCTACGACGTGGTTTCCTTTAAGTGCATTTTCAGCTGCTACTTCACCCATACGGAAGGCTGCGTGGGCTAACATCTTGGTACCATTGATGTCACCTGGAGCATAGATACCCGGAACAGAAGTTTCCATGTATTCGTTGACCTTGATGCGACCACGATCCAATTCAAACTCAACATCGCCAATACCTTCAAGATCTGGAACACGACCGATTGAAAGAAGAGCTTTGCTTGCGATGATATCGTCTTTTCCTTCAACTTTGATACGAAGTTGACCATCTTCCTCGATGATTTCTTGCAGTTTTGTACCTGTTAAGATGGTCATTCCTTTACGCTCAAGGATCAAGCGAAGGTTCTTAGACACCTCAGCATCCATAGCTGGAACGATACGGTCCATCATTTCGATAACAGTCACTTTTGAACCAAATGTCATGAAGGCTTGACCAAGTTCGATACCGACAACACCACCACCGATGATAACAAGGCTTTCTGGAACTTCGTTCATTTCAAGAATGTCGTCACTTGTCATCACGAGTGATGATTCCATACCAGGAACGTTGATCTTGCTGACTTTTGAACCACCAGCAAGGATGATTTTCTTGGTTTCAAGCAATTCTGAACCATTAACCAAGACATTCTTGTCTTTAGTGATGGTTCCAATTCCTTTATGAACAGTAACTCCGTAGCTACGAAGAAGACCTGCAACTCCGCCAACCAAAGTATTGACAACCTTAGACTTGGTTTCAAGGAGTTTGTCCATATCTACAGTGAAGTTTGGATTTTCGATGACGATACCACGGTTTGCTGCATGACCGATGTTTTCGATGATTTCAGCGTTGTGAAGGTATGTCTTAGTTGGGATACAGCCACGGTTCAAGCACGTTCCACCGAGTTCAGATTTCTCAACAAGGGCAACCTTCCCACCGAGTTGGGCTGCTTTAATCGCCGCAACATAACCAGCAGGACCTCCACCAATCACAACGATATCAAAGACATCATCACTCTTACCATCGTCGTTTGAGGCACTTGCTGCAGGTGCAGGTTTTGATTCTGGCGCAGCTGCTCCAGCAGTTGGGATGTTTTCCCCTTCTTCGCCAAGATAACCGATAACTTCAGTTACTGGAACAGTTTCCCCATCTCCTTTAAGGATGGCAATCAAGTATCCATCTTCTTCAGCTTCCAATTCCATGCTGACTTTGTCAGTCATGATTTCCAAAAGGATTTCTCCTTCTTTTACAAATTCACCGACTTTTTTATTCCATTGGACAATTTGTCCTTCGGTCATATCCACGCCGGCTTTTGGCATAATTACTTCTAAGGCCATGTCTTACTTCCTTTATCTAAATCTCTAAAATAATAATAGCTGACTTAAACCAACATTGAGATTGGATTCTCAATCAAGGCTTTCAAGTCTTTCATAAACTTAGCACCAGCCATACCATCTACGACACGGTGGTCAATGGTTAATCCTAGACTCATGATTGGTCGGATAACAATCTCACCATTGACAACAACTGGTTTCTCGATTGTCGAACTGACACCCAGAATAGCTGAGTTGGGTTGGTTGATGATTGGACCAAAGGACTGAACACCAAACATTCCCAAGTTACTGATAGTAAATGTTGAATTTTGAAGTTCACTAGGAGCCAATTTACCATCCAAGGTACGACCAATAACGTCTTTAAATGCCACAACCAGCTCTGACAGACTTAGTTTCTCAGCATTGTAAACAACAGGTGTCATCAATCCATTATCCATCCCAACCGCCATAGCAAGGTTGACATAGTTATGAGTGATAATGGTCTTACCATCTTCAGTCAATGAAGCGTTGATGTAAGGGTGTTTCATCAATGTCTTAACAACAGCTAGTGAAAGAAGGTCTGTAACCGTTACTTTCTTACCAGTTGCTTCCATAATCGGATCAAGAACCTTCTTACGAAGAGCTAGCATTTCAGACATATCGACATCGTAGTTGAGTGTGAAAGTTGGCGCAGTTAGGTAAGATTCAACCATACGTTGGGCGATAACCTTACGCATTGGTGTCATTGGAATACGCTCAATCTCACCATAAGGAGTGATATTGTCTGGAACTTCTTCCACTTTTTCGATTTGAGCAGGAGATTTGATGGTGTCGTTTTCGATATTTTCAGGAAGGAAGGCCAAAACGTCCTTCTTCATGATCTTACCACGATGACCAGTTCCTTGGATTTCCTGCCAAGCAATGTTATGTTCGAGGGCAATTCGTTTTGCAAGTGGCGAAATGCGAACCACGTTTGTGTCTTTATAAGTTTCCACGTCTTCTTTGTGGACACGACCGTTTGCACCTGAGCCAGAAACGTCGTAGAGGTTGATCCCTAGATCATCCGCTAACTTTCTAGCCGCAGGAGTCGCTCTTAGCTTGTCATCAGCCATGACCTCTCCAATTCTAATTATGATACTAAGGGCGTAAAAAGCGACTGAAAAATAGGAAATCTACGCAGACTTTGATGAAGTCAAGGAGATTTATCTTTTTTCCGAGCTTTTAGCCCGTGCTCTAATCTAAGATAGTAAGGACGAAGAGGGCAATGAAAAAATAGGAGATTGACGATGTGTTCGATGAACACAAGGAAATCTATCTTTTTTTCGCAGACCTCCGTCCGAATTCAATTAAATGATACTAAGGGTGTTTAAAAGCGACCGAAAAATAGGAAATCAAGGAGATTTATCATTTTCCGAGCTTTTAGCCCGTGTTCAACTCTACAAGTAACTTGGACACGGAACGTGTCTCAAGTTACTACGGTTGCCGCTATCAGGCGACCAACCTAGTAGACTTACTAAGTTTTTTGACGAATATTATCGATTCGCCAAAAAACTGTCACAACTTTACAAATAAGTTAGATACAAAACATATCTTAAGTTACTAAAGTTAAAAATCTCTAAAATATTACATAATTTAATTTATGCAAGATTATTCTTTGTTATAAGTTTTTCGGATGGCATCTTTGATGCTTTCAACTGTTGGAATCATTGCATTCTCTAGGTTTTGTGCGTAAGGCATTGGCACATCTTCTCCGGCGCAACGGCGGATTGGTGCATCTAGATAGTCAAATGCTTCTGATTCTGAAATAATTGCTGAAATCTCGCCGATATAGCCACTTGTTTTGTGGGCATCGTTGACCAGAACGACCTTTCCAGTCTTCTTAACTGAGTTAATGATGATATCCTTATCAAGCGGTACAAGGGTACGTGGGTCCACAATTTCAACCGAAATTCCTTCTTCTGCCAATTCTTCAGCTGCTTGAACCACACGGCGAAGCATTTTACCGTAAGTAACAACTGTTACATCCGTTCCTTCGCGTTTAATTTCGCCAACTCCAAGTGGGATTGTGTAGTCTGGATCAACTGGCACTTCCCCTTTTTGGTTAAATTCTGACTTGTACTCAAGAATGATAACAGGGTTATTATCACGGATAGAAGATTTTAGCAGTCCTTTCATGTCAGCAGGTGTACCTGGTGCTACAACCTTAAGTCCAGGAATGTGAGTGAACCAAGACTCTAAAGATTGTGAGTGCTGGGCCGCAGAACCAACTCCGTTACCAGCTGCACATCGAACTGTCATTGGAACCTGACCTTTACCACCAAACATATAACGTGTTTTAGCAGCTTGGTTGACGATATTGTCCATAGCAATGACTGAGAAATCCATAAAGGTCATATCAACGATTGGGCGAAGTCCTGTCATAGCTGCTCCTGCTGCTGCTCCCGAGATGGCAGCTTCAGAAATAGGACAGTCACGGACACGTTCTGGACCAAATTCTTCAAGCATTCCGACAGAAGTTCCGAAGTCTCCTCCGAAGACACCGACGTCTTCTCCCATCAAGAATACATTTTCATCGCGACGCATTTCCTCAGACATAGCAAGGATAATGGTGTCACGGAACGACATTGTTTTTGTTTCCATTTTATCTCTTTCTCCTTAGTCTGCGTAAATATCTTCAAATGCTGATTCTAGTGGTGGGAATGGGCTTTCTTCCGCAAATTTAACAGAAGCTTCTACTGCTTCCTTGACTTGCGCTTGAATTTCTTCCAATTCTTCTGCACTTGCAATATTGTTTTCAATGAGGTATTTGCGAAGATTTTCGATTGGGTCTTTTTGTTTCCACAATTCCACTTCTTCACGAGTACGATATTTACCAGGGTCAGATGATGAGTGACCAAGCCAGCGATAAGTGATACTTTCGATCAAAACTGGTCCATTGCCACCACGAACATGGTCTACGGCTTTCTTAAATCCTTCATAGACATTGATGACATTGTTTCCATCTTCGATAAACATTCCAGGGATTCCATAAGCAGCACTACGTTGATGGATATGCTCCACATTCGTCATTTTCTTGATATCCGCAGAGATACCGTAACCGTTGTTAATGCAATAGAAAATGACTGGCAGGTTCCAGATAGAAGCCATGTTTACTGCTTCGTGAAAGACACCTTCGTTGGTCGCACCATCTCCAAAGAAGCAAACAACGATTTTACCGGTATTTTTCATTTGCTGACTGAGGGCTGCGCCAACAGCGATTCCCATACCACCACCTACGATACCATTGGCACCAAGGTTACCAGCATCCAGGTCAGCGATGTGCATAGAACCACCTTTACCTTTACAAGTTCCAGTGTATTTGCCAAGGATTTCAGCCATCATTCCATTGAGGTCAATTCCTTTGGCAATAGCTTGTCCGTGACCACGGTGGTTTGAGGTAATTAGATCATCTGGATTGAGAGCCAACATAGCACCCACGTTAGCTGCCTCTTCTCCAACAGAAAAGTGCGTCATTCCTGGCACTTTCCCTTTCTTTACTAATTGCGCAATTTTTAAGTCCATACGACGGATTTCTTCCATCTTACGGAACATCTCTAGCAAAAGATTTATATCTAAAGTTGACATCTTCTTGCCTTTCTAACTTTGTACTTACTTTACTATTTTACCGTTTTTAGAAAACACTGTCAAAGTATATGACCGTTAAAATTTCACAAGGTAAAAAAATAAATCCCCGTTTTAACAGGGATTTTCTTTAGTTAGAGTATTTTTTCACAAACTTGTTTTTCGGGATGTTTTCCAAAAATTAGCCCAATCTTTTCATTATGGATTTCAAACGCCATTGATACAAACAGCCAGAAACAATCAAGCTGGCAATTAACCCAATCCAGTAGGCATATGCTCCTAAGTCAGTTGCCTGATCTAGTAGATATCCTAGAGGTATCGCTACTCCCCAATACCCGATTAAGCCAAGATAGAAAGGAACGATAGTGTCCTTATAGCCTCTTAGAATCCCCTGGAGCGGTGCCGCAAAGGTATCTGCTAACTGGAAGAAGAGACTGTAAGTCAGAAATACAGCAGTTGTTTCAATGAACTGAGAGTCATTCCCATATAGACTTGCTACACGATCTCTAAAAATGTAGAGAAAGGACAGGGTAAGACCAGCAAAAATAAGGGCTGTTATTCTCCCCAGACGAGCATAGGTTTTTGCATCCTCAAAACGTTTAGCCCCCACCTCGTAAGACACAACAATTGCCATAGCAGAGGAAATACTCATGGGAAAAGCGTACATGAGACTCGAAAAATTCATAGCTGACTGGTGACTGGCGATGATGAGCGATGAAAACTTAGCCATGATTAGTCCCACCACGGAGAAAATAGCCACTTCCGCAAATACGGTTCCTCCGATTGGTAGACCTAATCGAACACCTTCCTTGATTTTATCTATATTGAGTGGAATAGGTTTTTCAAGATGTAACGCTTTTAATCTTTCCTGTTTGAACAAAACAAGCAGGGAAATTCCCAATAAAACCCAATAGGCTAGAGAAGTTCCTAGACCTGCTCCTGCACCACCAAGCTCTGGAAAACCAAGAGCTCCATATATCAAAAGATAGTTAAAACCACTATTTAGCGGAAGTAACAAAAGCATGAGGTACATAGATAGCTTGGTCAAACCAAGAGAATCCAACAAAGACCGAATGACACTAAAAAGCAACAAGGGAATAATGCCGATAGACAAATACCAAAGATAGGAAACTGCAACTGCCGCTACTTGAGCTTCTAGTCCGATATGATTTAAGACAAGAGGTGCCAAGAAAAGTACCAGTCCCAGTAAGACCACAGATAGACCCAAGGACAAATAGATGAACTGGTAAAAATCTGACGCAACTTCTTCCTTTTTGCCCCGTCCCAGATGATGGCCTATGATGGGAACCATGGCCGAAACAATCCCTGTTAAAAAAGTGAAGAAAGGATTCCATAGACTCGTTGCGGTTGACACCCCCGCCAAGTCCATGGTATTGTACTGCCCAGTCATGGTTGTATCGACAAAGGAGGCAGAATAATTGGCAAACTGATAAATCAGGATAGGAAAAAATATCTTAAGAAATAAGACAAACTTATCTTTAAATTGATGGGTTGGGTACATATACGCTCTCTATTCTTATAGTTTATAGAGCAGAGTCCCATCTAGTTTTGATAGACGATTTGTCCCTTACAGATAGTATATTTGACCTGCCCTTTTAAAGTTTCCCCGATAAATGGAGAATTGGCTGATTTTGAAGCGAAGTTTGGACCAACAGTACGATCAGCCTTGTCATCAAAGACAGTGATGTCCGCTGGACCATTTTCAGCCAAGTAGCCTGCTTCAAAGTTGTACAATTTAGCTGGATTGACAGTCATTTTTTCTAGTAATTCCATCAAGCTTAGTTCACCAGCTTCCACCAAATAAGTCAAACCAAGAGAAAGAGAGGTTTCCAAACCAGTCATACCAGATGGCGCTTTGGTGATATCTTCTACATTTTTCTCATCTGCATGGTGAGGCGCGTGGTCCGTTGCGATAACTGTGATGACACCTGACTTGAGACCTTCGATAACGGCACGGCGGTCTGACTCCAAACGAAGCGGAGGATTCATTTTAGCATTGCTACCTTGAGTTAAAAGAAGAGTTTCTGTCTTAGAAAAATGTTGTGGTGCCACTTCTGCTGTGACTTGGGCCCCCAAACCTTGAGCAAACTCTACTACTTTGACACTTTCTTCCTTAGATAAATGCTGGATGTGAACATGGGCCTTAGTTGCATAGGCAATCATGACATCACGCGCAATCATGGCGTATTCTGCCACCCCTGTCGCACCACAGATCTTGAAGTGATCTTTAGCGATGTTTTCATTAAAGCCAAGAATACCGTTCAATCCGGGATCTTCCTCGTGTAGACAAACAAAGGTGCCAAGTTTTTTAGCAGTTTCCAAGACTTCTTTGAGAACCTTGCTGCTTTCGAGTGGAATACCATCATCTGAGAAACCAACCGCACCAGCTTCTAAGAGTGCCTTAAAGTCAGTCAAGTCTTGGCCATTAAAGTTCTTAGTAATGGTCGCAACTGTCTTGATATTAATCTTTTCCTTGGCAGCAGACTGGAGAACTTCTTGCAAAGTCTCTACGTCTGAGATGGTTGGATTGGTATTAGCCATCATGACAACCGTTGTAAAACCACCTGCAGCAGCCGCTAGTGCCCCAGTATGGATGTCCTCCTTGTGGGTCTGACCAGGTTCACGGAAATGAACATGAATATCAACTAGTCCAGGCGCAACTACAAGACCAGTAGCATCAATTAGCTCTGCTCCTTCTTCCTTGATTTCAGGGGCAATTTTGACAATTTTCCCATCTTGGACCAAAACATCACACACTTGATCCAAACCAGACTTGGGATCCATTACACGACCATTTTTGATTAATAACATCTGCTTTCTCCTTTATTCATAAAAATCAACTTGGGTATCCAACAATTTATCCCCATCATAAACAAACTTAGCTGAAAAGAAGGGTTTGTCCTCTAAAAGCCACTCAACAAAGGTGTGGTCACCCTCCCAAGTTGGCTTGCTCAAAACTTCATCATAGGGAACCCATTCTAATGTTCCCTCGTTGCATTCAATCAACTCACCTTCAAACTCTGTCACCTTAAAAACATAGGTGTACCAGTCTAAATCTGGCGTGAATTCTGGAAAAGTGATGACACCTTTTAGAACTGGCTTGGCTTTGAGGCCGGTCTCTTCGAGGATTTCACGCGCAGCGCATTCTTGAGGTGTCTCCCCTCGCTCTAGCTTACCACCCACACCAATCCATTTGCCTTCATGGACATCATTCGGCTTCTTATTGCGATGCAGCATGAGCAGTTCTTTTCCGTTATCAATGTAGCAAATCGTCGCTAACTGAGGCATATTCTCTCCTTATCTAAGCCAATCGATTGGCACTTGTTCTGTCTCTTTTAAAAATGCATTAGCCTTGGAAAAAGGCTTGGAACCCCAAAATCCTCTGAAAACAGATAAAGGACTGGGATGAGCTGATTCGATAATCAAATGGTGAGGATTAGTAATCAAGGCCTTCTTCTTACGTGCATAAGCGCCCCAGAGTACAAAGACTACAGGTCTGTCTAGATTATTGACAACCTGAATCACAGCATCTGTAAAAGGCTCCCATATCTGCCCAGAATGACCATTGGCTTGACCAGCAGGAACCGTCAAGCAAGCATTGAGAAGTAAGACTCCTTGCTCAGCCCAAGCCGTTAAATCATGGGATTTCTTAACCCCGATATCATCTGACAATTCTTTCAAGATATTTTGCAAGGACGGTGGCGCTGGAATAGCATCGGGTACAGAAAAACTCAAGCCCTGAGCTTGACCTGGCCCGTGATAGGGGTCTTGCCCTAGAATCACCACCTTAACTTCTTCAAGCGGTGTAGTCAATAGAGCCTGAAAAATCTTTTCCTTAGGTGGATAAACAGTTCCCTGAGCATAGACCTGATCCATAAACTGATTGATTTTCCCGAAATAACCCTCAGGTAATTGCTCCTTAATCAAAGCATGCCAAGATGAGTGTTGCATCGCCAACTCCTTCGTTTTTACTGCCTCTATTATAGCAAAAAGTGGCTATCTAAACCACTTTTTACAGTTTATCCAAACAATCCAGCAAGTCTTGGTAAGAATGAACTTCATAGGTTGGCTGGGTTTGTGTGTGATTTTCGAGGTGATGAGGGTTGTACCAGATAGTATCGATACCAGCATTATTGCCACCTTGGATGTCAGCTGTCAGGGAATCTCCAATCATCAGCGTCTTTTCTTTGCTAAATTCTGCAATCTGCTGACCGATTTTTTCATAGAATAGTGCATCAGGCTTTTGTGTTTGCAGTTGCTCGGAGATAAAGACTTGGTTGAAATAGGGAGCCAGACCTGATTGAGCCAAACGTCCTGTCTGAATGGCAGTAATCCCATTTGTCGCAGCGTATAGCTCATAATCTCTCTCGATGAGGCTGTCCAAGAGTTCATGAGCACCCGAAAGAGTTTGCCCCTGTTGGGCTAAGTAAAATTGATAACGCTGGGCAAGTAACATACCATCTTTTTCCTGTCCGAAATAGGCAAATAAACGAGAAAAGCGCGTGTTGACCAGCTCTTGTTTACTAATTTTCTTTTGCTCCAAGTCCTTCCAGAGAGCATTGTTCATGGGAACGTAATAGTCTTTGTAGGCTTGAATATCCGCAACTCCTTCTTCTTTTAGAAGTTGCGTCAGAGCCACATCCTCAGCAGTATCGAAATCAAGCAAGGTATGGTCAAGGTCGAAAAGTAAAAATTTGTAGGGCAATTTAATGGTTTTCCTTTCTGAGTGAGAAAAAGTTGCTAATATTTATTTGGGAAATATTCTTTTCCCAACTGCCATAAGTACTGATCAATTTCTTTAAGATTAAATTCTTCTAATCCATAGTATTCTCTAAAAGCAATAATTATATTTTTAAATTTTTGATAATCTTTTGGGTCTGCATTCTTAAAGTTGAAAAATTTATCTGTTTTTCTAAAATATTTTAATACCTTTTCTACATAGCTATCATAAATAGGGTATTCGTTAGGGTTATGATGAGAACAGTATTTGGTAGAAAAAGAATAAAACTTTCTAGTGACTCCATTAATAGTAACATTTTGAATTTCATTGACTAAAGTTACATCACCTTGTTTCAACCTCTCATCAATTCTAAGACTCAGTATATGCTCTGCAACTGGATAAACTGAAAAAATATTTGTGCTATAAAAATCATTTAATGTAGCAACCTTTAATAAGATATCAGAAATTTCTTCGTTACTTGGTAATAGCTCAAAAAACAATTTATCTAAAGCATCTTCTTGCAACTGATAATTTTTAAGATTTTTCCACGATTTTAAGTATTTTTCAACTTCAATGGCTGACGGTTTAGAAATAACAATTTCTGGTTTCTCTTTTCTGTTGTAGTTTCTTTGCATATCTATCACACTTCAAGTAGTTATTCAAAAGATTTGATAGATTAATTATAGCATATTACAAAAACGAATGGGTAACCTCTTTATTACCCCCTACCTCAATTCCTTGGCTATTCTGCTCTTTTCGAGTTTTCTCTTGGTAATTCGTTTCCATAAAACAAGTGGATTCAGACTATAGGATAATCGTAGGAGGTAATAATTGATCCATTCGATTAGGGCAAAAAGCTGTATTAGTGTGGCTAAGATGCCCACGTGGACACTCTGCATATTCCAGACTATAAAAGGAAAGCCTGAAATAAGTAAAACAAGGTCTAGTATTCTGAAACCAACATATAGTTTGGGAACACTTCTACTTCCGAACTGGGGTTTCGAGAGTCTTCTAATCAAAATCGCCCAATAGATTGACCCTTGAAGCAAAATAAATGTTAGTAAAGACAAAGGATAGAGAATGGTTACTAGACTATTCCAATCAGCAAGCCGATTTTTCAAAAGGAAAAAACAAAACCAAAAGGTTAGGACGGCTGTGATCTCTCCCAAACAAAGGGACACCAACTCTTTTCTAACTTTCTCTTTTTGTATGTTCATCATCTCCTCCATCTATCATCCTATATCAGAAAAAAACCATTCGAAGCATTTTCTAGTCAACATTTCTCAGAATCAAGGCATTCTAAGCATCGAACAGTTCAATTCCTTTAATATCAAAGCAATTCTAAGTTTAGAATTACATTAAAATAAATGTTTTAGGGCTATTCTAAGTCTATGACGGCCTTAAATTTTAATTTTTGAAGGATTCTAAAGCTAGAATTGTTCAAAAATCACGAGAATGAAGCTATTCGAAGCTTAGAAGAACCTTTTCTAAATCTCATTAGCACTTCAACTAGTTGCTCTTGCAATTTTTTTGATGAGCTTTGAGTTTTTTCATAGCCCAGTCATAGTGACTTGAGGTGCTACTGATAAAGTAGGAACCTAAACTTGTCCCTCCCGTCCACTTATAGACACCTTTTGTAAACAATTCGTCATTGCTGAAGCCTTCCATCAACTTTAACACCTCTTTATGCGATTGATTGAGGAGTTTGGTCGCTTTTTCTAAGGACGTTCTCTGGCGCTTCTTCCAAAAAGCGACATTCATTTCCCCATAAGTTTTCCAATTATAAGGTTCAGGGAGAAAAGGTCTTTCATGACCCTTTTAATTGGAATGTACCCAGGTCAAAAGTAACTGATGCCATTCATAGAGATGGATTAGAATATCTCTTAGATTTTTATCTCTTTTCCAATGAGCTTCTTTTTTCTTTTGGTCTAGGCATAGTTTATCGTGTAATCTTTGTACAAGAGTTAAAGGTGTAAATTTCTACAACTTATCCTTTAATTTCTCAACAAAGAGATAAGCTGCTGGGCAGGTCAAGGTGTTCTTAATCGTCAGATGGTTGATTTGATGAATCTTCTTACGATCTGTATGGGGAAATTCTCGGCAGGCCTTTGGACGAACATCGTAGACTGAGCAGAGATTGTCTCCTCCTAGAAAGGGGCAAGGCATAGATTTAAAAACCTTATCCCCATCTTCATCTACCTCAAGGAATTCAGCTTCAAAAGCTGGTAATTTCATCTTAAAATACTTGGCGATTCGTGTAATATCCGCTTCTTTAAAGTCAGGCCCCAATGTTTTGCAACAGTTAGCGCAGGCAGTACAATCAATCTCCGCAAAAACTTCTTCGTGAATCTGTTGGGCTATCTTATCTAAATTTTTAGGAGGTTTTTTCTTGAGATTGGCTAACACTTTACGATGTTCCTTCTGCTTTTGCAAGGCTAACTGGTGGTAATACTCGATATCAATTTCTTTAGACATAGTTTCTTTCTAATACAAGTGTTTTTGTCTATTATACCATAAGTTATTTTTCATTTTTGAGTATTGCACACAAAAAGCCCTTCGGATAAAATCCGAGGGGCTTCAAACGTTGTTAGATCAACGATTATTTTTTCAAGTTGTAGAATGATTTCAATCCACGGTATTCAGCTACTTCACCAAGTTGGTCTTCGATACGAAGCAATTGGTTGTACTTAGCGATACGGTCTGTACGTGAAAGTGAACCAGTCTTGATTTGTCCTGCGTTAGTTGCAACTGCGATGTCAGCGATTGTTGAATCTTCAGTTTCACCTGAACGGTGTGATACAACTGCAGTGTAACCAGCTTCTTTCGCCATTTCGATAGCGTCGAATGTCTCTGTAAGAGTACCGATTTGGTTAACTTTGATAAGGATTGAGTTAGCAGCGCCTTCTGCAATACCTTTTTCAAGGTAAGAAGTGTTTGTTACGAAGAAGTCGTCACCAACCAATTGAACTTTACCACCAAGACGTTCAGTAAGAGCTTTCCAACCGTCCCAGTCGTTTTCATCCATACCATCTTCGATAGTGATGATTGGGTATTTGTTTACCAATTCTTCAAGGTAGTCGATTTGTTCTGCAGCAGTACGTACAGCAGCGCCTTCACCTTCAAATTTAGTGTAGTCGTAAACTTTACGTTCTTCATCATAGAATTCTGATGATGCACAGTCAAATCCGATAAAGACATCTTTACCTGGAACATAACCAGCAGCTTCGATAGCAGCAAGGATAGTTTCAACACCGTCTTCAGTTCCTTCGAAACGAGGAGCGAATCCACCTTCGTCACCTACGGCAGTTTCCAAACCACGTGATTTAAGGATTTTCTTAAGAGCGTGGAAGATTTCAGCACCCCAACGAAGAGCTTCTTTGAATGTTGGCGCACCAGCAGGTACAATCATGAATTCTTGGAAAGCAATTGGAGCGTCTGAGTGAGAACCACCGTTGATGATGTTCATCATTGGAGTTGGAAGAACTTTAGTGTTGAATCCACCAAGGTAGCTGTAAAGTGGGATTTCAAGGTAGTCAGCAGCAGCACGAGCTACAGCGATAGACACACCAAGGATTGCGTTCGCACCCAATTTACCTTTGTTAGGAGTACCGTCAAGAGCGATCATAGCACGGTCGATAGCTTGTTGATCACGTACATCGTAGCCGATGATAGCTTCAGCGATGATGTTGTTTACGTTGTCAACAGCTTTTTGTGTACCAAGACCACCGTAACGAGATTTGTCACCGTCGCGAAGTTCAACTGCTTCGTGTTCACCAGTAGAAGCTCCTGATGGAACCATACCACGTCCGAAAGCACCTGATTCAGTATAAACTTCTACTTCAAGTGTTGGGTTACCGCGTGAGTCTAGGACTTCGCGAGCGTAAACATCAGTAATAATTGACATTTTTTACTCTCCTTTGAGTTAAATTTTTTACACCTCTATGATACCTTAAAAATAAGCGTTTTTCAAGAAAAAACGTTATCTTTGTGCAAATTTTCCTTAACTTTATAAAGTAATCGCTTTCTTTTGTCTGTTTTCATGCGATTTTTGTGATATACTGTTTTTATGACAGATTTATCAAAACAACTACTTGAAAAGGCTCATGGTGGGCCAAAATTAAACCCGGATGAGCAACGTCGTTTTCTCGGCACTTTCGAGGAAAGAGTTCTTGGCTACGCGGATATCAATACTGCCAATAGTCCTGAATTAGAACATGGATTTTTCTCTATTTTAGAAAGTTTTCAAGAAAAGGTAGAGATACTTTTTGTGAAAATCTCACCAAATATTGAGTTTGACAAACAGGTCTTTTACTTAAGACAAGCAAAGGAAAGTAATTGCCAGGCGACTATTGTTTCAGACGATCATATCACCTCTCCTTTTGGACTTGTCCTTCACACGAACGAACCTGTTCAAGTAGAAGAAAAAGACCTTAGACTTGCTTTTTCAAGCCTCTGGGAAGAGAAAAAGACAGAAACTCCTAAAAAATCAATCTGGAAAAAATGGTTAGGCTAATCCCTCCTCATATTTAATAAATGACCGATATTAGTAGCTGTATGCTCCAAATAGAGACTTGCATTTTTCAAACTATCTTTCAAAAGTTCACTTTTCTCTAAAATTGAAAAGGCTGCTTGTATATTTTCGAATGGTAGAGGAGGCAAATCCTCAGCAAGACTTCCGCAAATAGCGATAACAGGAACTCCGTTAGGGGTTCTTTTTGCTACACCGATAGGAGCTTTCCCAGCAAAGCTTTGACTGTCTAGCCTACCTTCTCCAACGATAACTAAATCAGCATCTTCAACTTTCTTGTCAAAGTCAATCAAGTCCAAACAAGTGTCAATCCCAGATACGATACTAGCCTCAGCAAAGGCGCAGAGACCAGCAGCAATACCCCCACCAGCTCCTGCTCCTTTAAGAGACAGGGTTGAAGGTGAGAATTTTTCATAGAACTCCTGTATAGCCAGATCTACCGTCTCAAATAAAGCAGGATCCAAGCCCTTTTGTTTTCCAAATGTATAGGTTGCCCCTTGATGACCACATAGAGGGCTCACGACATCCGCTAAAATGCGGATTTTCACATCTTCAGGAATTCTATATAACTCGCTGTCTGAAACTGACTCGAACTCAAGCAAAGTCTGACCGCAAGCTGGTAATTCCTTTCCCTTCTTATCATAAAAACAATAACCCAGACCAGCAGCAATGCCTATCCCACCGTCATTACTAGCCGTACCGCCAACGCCGACATAGATATCTTTCATTCCTTGATCAATGAGATGGCGAATCAATTCTCCGATACCGCGAGTTTGGATGTGGAGAGGGTTTCGTTTCTCCTGCGGAATCTTTCCAAGACCAACCAAGTCAGCAACTTCGAAGAGCGCTATTTGATCTTTTTGAAAGTAGCGCATTGATTCTTTTAGCCCAAAAGGCCCCGTCACCTCTTGCCATTTTTCTTCGAGTTCAAGAGAATGGCGAATAGCATCTACAGTTCCTTCCCCACCATCACCAACAGGACAGAGCAGACATTCTACATCCGATATTGACTGTTCAAAGCCTTTTTTTATAGCTTGAGCGACCTCTTCTGCTGTCAAACTTTCTTTAAAAGAATCAGGTGCGATTACAATTTTCATAGTTCCCTCTCATTCTAAGAAATCAATCAAAGGAAGAACTTCCAAAAAATCCCTCGTATCTACATGACAAGCTATCTCTGCTTTTACGACCTCTTTGGCACAAAAGGCTATACCGTGGCCTGCTGTCTTTAACATCAAGAGGTCATTGGCACCATCACCGATAGCAATCGTTCTTTCTTTGGGTAGTTCTAATTCCTTTCTCCATTTCTCAAGAGTAGCATTTTTTACTTGACCTGTCACAATTTCACCAACTAATTTTCCTGTTAAAAAACCGTCTTTGACTTCCAACTGGTTAGCAGAGAAATAGGAGATACCAAGGGATTTTGCTAATCTCTCAACGATTGGTGTAAAGCCACCAGACACTAAACCGACGAGGATGCCATTCTTTTGGAGAATGGAGATAAATTCCCGAGCATTCTTGGAAAGATGAATGGATTTGAAAACTGTATCAAAGACCGAAATCGGAAGCCCTTTTAACAAAGCCACTCTTGCTCTTAAACTTGTTTTAAAATCCAGTTCACCTCGCATTGCCTGGCTTGTAATTTGCGAAATTTCGGCTTCGCAACCTGCTTCTCTTCCTAAAAAATCAATCACTTCCTCTGCTATCAGGGTGCCATCAACATCCATGACACAGAGCCCCATTACTTGAGTCATCACTTCTCCTCTTTTCTAAACAGCCCAAAAATCGTATGAAAGAATCATACGATTTTATCTATTAGTTGACTAAACTATGGTACAAGTCCAGGTAAGATTTGCAGGCTGTATCCCATGAGAAATCGCATTCCATAGCTTGTTTTTGTAGATTTTTCCAAACGTCCGGCTGGTACTTATAAACATCCAAGGCTGTTTGGAAACTCCAGTTAAGCCAGTAAGGTGTTAAATTGTCAAAGCTAAATCCAGTACCAGTTCCTTCGATAGGATTGAAGGATTGAACCGTATCACGCAAGCCACCCACTTCATGAACCAATGGTAGAGTTCCATAGCGCATAGCCATCATTTGTGACAAGCCACATGGTTCAAAACGACTTGGCATGAGGAAGAGGTCACAAGCTGCATAAATTTCTTGAGCGAGCTTGACGTCAAAAGTGATATTTGCTGATAGTTTGTCAGGATAGACTTGCGCAAACCAGGAGAAGGAATGTTCAAAAGCCGGGTCACCTGTTCCTAAAAGGACTATTTGAACGTCCTCTTGTAAGAAACGATGCAAGCTCTCTACAACAACATCAAAGCCTTTTTGACGGGTCAAACGAGAGACAATCCCAACTAGAGGAACATCTGCTCGGACAGGTAACCCAACTCTCTCTTGCAATTTTGCTTTATTTTGTGCTTTTCCAGACAAATCTTCCTTATTAAAATGATAATCTAAAAGTGGGTCTGTTTGAGGATTATAAAGATCTGCGTCAATACCATTGACAATACCTGAAACCTTACCTGACTCCATCCGAAGAATCTGGTCCAAACCGCAGCCGAACTGACTGGTCATAATCTCGTGCGCATAGCTAGGGGAAACGGTTGAGACACGATCCGCGTAGAGAATACCTGCTTTCATCCAGTTGAGGCAATCATTCCAGCGAAGGGTGCCATCAGCATAGCGTTCAAACCCAACACCGAACAAATCCCACAACATTCCTTCAGAAAATTGACCTTGAAATTCCAAATTATGAATAGTTAAAACTGTTCTGATTCCTTGATATGCTTGAATCCAATGATACTTTTCTTTCAACAAGAAGGGAATCATGGCTGTGTGGTAATCATGAACATGGAGAAGATCAGGAATAAAGCCGATGCGTTCCATGGCTTCAAGAGCAGCCAGTTGGAAAAAGGCAAAGCGTTCACCATCGTCAAAATCACCGTACACATGGCCACGGAAGAAATAATATTGATTATCAATGAAGTAGAAGGTAACCCCATTCAAGACCGTTTTCTTAATACCACAGTACTGTCTACGCCATCCTACACTAACTTCAAAGTGGAGAACATCCTCTATCTGGTCACCAAACTTAGCTTCTACCATATCATAGTAAGGCAAGAAAACTGCAACTTCGTGCCCTGCTTTTACAAGTGATTTGGGAAGGGCGCCAATGACATCGCCCAAACCACCTGTTTTTGAAAAGGGTGCTCCTTCTGCCGCTACAAATAAAATTTTCATGAATAAATGTCCTCTGTTACTGTTTCACCCTTCTTAACTACAACTGGATGTTCTGCTGTTCCTCGAATGACAACACCGTCCGCAACTTCAACTCCTTTGTCTAGGATGGCATATTCAACTTGGGCACCCTGACCAATCACAACACGAGGGAATAAAATGCTGTCTTTCACCACACTATCTTTGTGAACATAAATGTTACGAGATAGGACTGACTGAACTACTTCACCCTCAATGATACTACCAGAAGCAAACTGAGAAGTACTTACTTTTGAAGTATTCGCATAGTAGGTTGGTTCTTCATTCTTAACCTTGGTATAAATCTTTTGGTTAGGTGAGAAGAGAGAGTAGAATTTTTGAGACTCCAACATATCAATATTGGCTTGATAATAGGATTGAACGGAGTGAATATTGGCTAGATAGCCCGTGTATTCGTAAGCAAAAGCACCTTCTTTTACAGCTAAATCGCGGAGTACATAGCGTAATTTTTCTGGATATTCTTTTTGAACTTCTTCTTCAAGTCGTTCAATCAACCACGGAGTATCAACGACGAATATATCTGTAGACATGTTGAAAAGTTCATCTGTTGATTTGGCATCAAAAAGTTTATGAGAAAGAACATGGTCTGTTTCATCCACTTCCAAGATGGCATTAACATCTGAAATATCCTTTTTAGGTAATTTCTTATAAACAACTGTAATCGGACGACCGGCAGTAGTATGTAAATGGAATACTTGATTGAGGTCAATATTCACCACGATATCACAGTTAAGTGCAACCGTCTGATTTGATCCTGAACGTTTCAAATAAGTGAGAAGCTGTTGGTAATATTCTTTCCCAACTGTGCTACTTTCAACACTCGTATTATAAATACCTAGATAGTAGTGGCTGAGAAGGGTAGATAAGCCCCACTCACGTCCTGAACGAATGTGGTCAAAGACTGAACTGATATTGTCTTGTTGGAAAATTCCAAAGACACTACGAACACCAGCATTTGCAAGGCTAGAAAGAGGGAAATCAATTAAACGATATTTTGCTCCAAATGGCAAGCTAGCCACCGGACGGTGTTCTGTTAACGTTGACATATCATGAAAACCAACTGTGTTTCCTAAAATGGCTGAATATTTATCAATCTTCATCTGATGCTACCCCCACTACTTCATTGTATCCTACTACTTGTACTTCGTCTGTTCCATCAATTTCGACACCTTCAGAAATAACAGCACCCTCACCAATAATGGCACGTTTAATTTTTGCACCTTTTCCGATAATGGCACCACTCATGATTACAGAGTCTACTACTTCAGCACCCTCACGTACTTGCGCTTCTGTTGAGAGAATGGAATGCTTAACAGTTCCATCCACGAGACAGCCATCCACAACTAAAGAATCTTCTACATGAGCGTGTTTTCCAATAAAGTTTGGTGGTGAAATCAAGTTCCGTGAGTAGATTTTCCACTGACGATCACGACTATCCAAAGCGTTGTTTGGATCAATGTATTCCATATTGGCTTCCCATAGAGATTCAATCGTACCAACGTCTTTCCAGTAGCCTTTGAATTCATAAGCATAGACACTTTCTCCAGACTCAAGGTAATTTGGAATAACGTTTTTACCAAAGTCTGACATATCTACCTTGTTCTTTTCAGCGGCTACTAGCATGTTGCGTAGACGTTTCCAGTCAAAAATATAGATTCCCATAGAAGCTTTAGTAGACTTAGGTTCTGCTGGTTTTTCTTCGAATTCGACGATACGATTGTTTGCGTCAGTATTCATGATACCAAAACGGCTAGCTTCCTTTAGAGGTACGTCTAGAACAGCTACAGTCAGACTGGCATTGTTATCCTTGTGAGATTGGAGCATGTCATCATAGTCCATCTTGTAGATGTGGTCACCAGAAAGGATCAAAACATATTCTGGATTGATACTGTCGATGTAGTCAATGTTTTGGTAGATAGCGTGGCTAGTTCCTTCAAACCAACGATTTCCCTCGCTTGCAGAGTAGGGTTGAAGGATGGAAACACCTGTGTTAATACCATCTAGTCCCCAGCTAGAACCATTTCCGATATGACTATTTAGAGCAAGAGGTTGATATTGTGTGATAACTCCAACATTGTGGATTCCAGAGTTGGCACAGTTAGAAAGAGCAAAGTCAATGATACGGTAGCGCCCACCAAATTGCACAGCCGGCTTAGCAATACTTTGAGTGAGTTTTCCGAGACGAGTTCCTTGCCCACCCGCAAGGATCAAAGCTAGCATTTCATTCTTCATTTTCTACTCCTTTTTGAGTTGTATTTGTGACAGTTTTAGCAGATTTCAAGCGACGTTTGATCTTCCAGATACTTGCACCCATTGCTGGCAAAGTGAAAGTCAACGTCTGTTTGTAATCCTTCCATAACCCTTCTTGAGTTTGAACAGTTTGATTATGTTCTTCCCAGACACCACCCCATTGCTCTAATTCAGTATTCCATATTTCTTCATAGATCCCTGCAACAGGAAGCCCGATTGTAAAGTCTTTACGCTCAACTGGTGCCATATTAAAGACACAGACTAACATTTCGTCCTTCTTGCCCTTACGAATAAAGGAAAGAACACTCTGATCTCTATTATCAGCATCGATAATCTCAATACCATCATAACTAGTATCAATTTCCCAAAGACAACGATGCTCTTTATAGAATTGATTTAGTTGAGAAGTGAAATGCTTCATCTTGGCATTCATCGGATCTTCTAGATTGGACCATTCCAACTGCTCTTCAGACTTCCATTCTAGGAATTGCCCGTACTCACTACCCATGAACAAGAGTTTCTTACCTGGATGACAAATTTGATAGGTGTAGAGATTACGCAGACCAGCGAACTGATTGTAGCGATCTCCCCACATCTTATGCATCATACTCTTCTTGCCATGAACCACTTCATCATGTGAGAAAGGTAGGAGATAGTTTTCATTGAAAACATACATAAAGCTGAAGGTCACAAGATTAAAATCATACTTGCGATAAATCGGATCTTCCTCGTAGAAACGGAGGATATCATTCATCCAGCCCATATTCCATTTATAGTCAAATCCAAGGCCGCCCATTTCTTTCATACCAGTAATCTTTGTTGCTGATGAACTTTCTTCTGCAATCATCATGATATCTGGATGAGCTAACTTAATCACTGTGTTTAAACGTTGAAGGAAATAATAACCTTCATAGTTAAGGTTTCCACCGTCTTTGTTTGGAGTCCAAGGAGCATTATCATAATCTAGGTAAAGCATATTGCTCACAGCATCGACCCGAATACCATCTAAGTGGTAAAAATCAATCCAAAATTTAATACTTGAAATCAAGAAAGACTGGACCTCATTTTTCCCGAGGTCAAAATTCAGCGCACCCCAACCGTAGTTATGAGCCTTGTTGTGATCTTGGTATTCAAAAGTTGGTGTGCCGTCATAATATGCTAATGCATCATCATTAATAGTGAAATGACCTGGAACCCAGTCTACGATAACACCGATATTATTTATATGACACTCTTCAACGAAATCTTGGAATTCCTCAGGTCTACCATAGGAATGTTCAAAAGCAAAGTAACCCATAAGCTGATAGCCCCAGCTCAAGCCAAGTGGGTGAGCCATTAAAGGCATGAACTCAATATGTGTATAGTTCATCTCAACTAAGTATGGAATCAACTCGTCTTTCAGTTGCGAAAAAGTATAGGGACTACCGTCTGGATTTCTCTTCCAAGATCCTGCATGGGCCTCGTATATATTAACTGGTCGATCGAAAAATCCCAAACGTTTGCGACGTGCTAGCCAAAGACCATCTTTCCATTTCTTTTCACGGATATTGGTCAGAACTGCTCCTGTACCCGGTCTAGCTTCAAAATAAACTGCCAACGGATCAATCTTCATAATCTGGTGACCATTTGCACGCGTGATATGATATTTATAAATCTGACCTTCCTGAGCCTGACTAGTAAAGACTTCCCAAACACCTGCTTCATTACGAACCATAGGAATTTGATTCTCGACCCAATTAGTAAAATCCCCAACTAGATGAACTGCTTGTGCATTTGGTGCCCAAACCCTAAAAGTATAGCCAATTTCTCCGTTTTTCTCCTCTCTATGTGCTCCTAAATAATGCTGGAGGTGAAAGTTTTCACCTGTAGTAAAGGTTCTTAATGCTTCTTGGTTATTCATTCGATCCCCTCTCTTTTGTAAGCGTTTTCTATAATTCTATTATACACTCTTTTAAGATAACTTTCAAGTAATTTACGAAGAAAATAATATTTTTTTATGAAAGTCTTCAAAAAATTACCGAGCATTTTAAAAAAGATATCCCGAAAATAGAATACGAAACAATTTCCATATATTTTTTTATTATAATACCAGAATATTCGTTTTTTAACAATTTTAAACTGTATTTTTTTGAAAAAAATAAAATCAGGAAATCGATTCCCTGATTTTATATATTATTTCACATCAAATACAATGGATTTAACATTTGTCATCGCTTCGATACTATATTTAATTCCTTGCACTCCTGCTCCAGAACCTTTTACACCAAGGAATGGGAAATTATCTGGTCCACGTTGTGTTTTATTATTAATATGAACGGTTCCCACTTCAAGTTTTTCAGCAATTTCAAACGCCTTCTTAAAGTCATTTGTAAAGACTGAGGATTGAAGACCGAACTCTGATTCATTGGCAATTGCTACTGCTTCATTCGCATCTGCAACACGGATAATTGGTAGAACAGGTCCAAACGGTTCTTCCCATGCCACTTTCATATCTTTTGTAACTTGGTCAAAAAGCACTGGCCAGAGAAGATTGCCTTCACGCTTGATTGGTGTAAGAGCCTTAGCACCTTTTTCTTGTGCATCTTGAATCAATCCCCAGATGAAATCAGCTGAAGCGTTATCAATAACAGGTGTGATATCAGAATTGTCAAATGGATCACCGACTGTTAGCTTAGCGACTTTAGCCTGGAGCAATTCGGCTAACTTGTCTGCTACGCTTTCTACAACTAAGACACGTTTGATAGCGGTACAGCGCTGACCAGAGTAGCTAAATGCACCACCTACGATTTGATTAGCTGCATTTTCCAAATCTGCATCTTCTAAAACGATTGCTGCATCTTTCCCGCCAAGCTCCAGCATAACTGGGCGAATACCAGCTAAACGACCGATACGCTCACCAATCGGTGTTGAACCTGTAAAGTTAATGAAGTTCACTTCCTTGTGTTCGATGATGTAGTCTCCGATCTCAGAACCACGTCCAGTGATGGTGTTAAAGACACCTGCTGGAATTCCGGCTTCGTCAAATGCTTTAGCTAGCAAGAGACCAGAAATAGATCCTTGCGTTGGTGGTTTAAACATAACAACATTCCCTGCAATCAAAGCCGGAGCAATCTTGGATCCAGAAAGGTTGACTGGGTAGTTAAATGGCGCAATAGCTAAGACAACTCCAACTGGCTCACGACGGACAACGGCTAGTTTGTTTTTACTTGCAGCTTCAAAACCGCCACCTTCCATCGCTTGTCCAGTAATACGGATACCTTCCTCAGCAGCAAAACGGATCAAATCTGCTGTACGTACTACTTCTCCAATGGCTGCTTTAATCCCTTTTGCAACCTCTTTGGCAAGAATTGTACCAATTTTTTCTTTATCACGTTCTAAAATATCTGCTGTCTTATGTAAATAGGCTGCACGCTCAACGGGTGCTAAATCACGCCACGCAGGGAGAGCTGCACGCGCAGCTTTCATAGCCTCATCTACTTCAGCCTGACTCATAGCTGGTACCGTGCCTAGTTTTTCTTGATTGATAGGAGAATAGATCGTAATCTCGTTCTCTGATAATTTCCATTTTCCATTCACTAAATTCTGATAATTTGTCAAATTCTCTTCCTCCCGAAAATGATTAAAACTTATTTTATCAAATTTTCAGAAAATTACAACCCTTTTTGCGAAAATATTGATATTTTTTTCACAAACTTGATTCTTCAAATTATTTGAATTTTATTCCTATTAGATATTGGTTTTTCAATAAAAATCAAAAAAGGTCTAGTTAATCTAAACCTTTTTAGAACATTAATTTACGAGAGTACCTTTAAGACCACGACACTGGTATCATCAATCACATTTGATTCTTTAGAACGACTATTAGATACAAGCATTTCAAGATTTCCTGCATTCTCAAAGTAGAAGGAAGTTCCCTTCGCATTAAAGACTACCAATAAGTGCTCTGGTCCACCGTGAATTTCGTAAACAATCCACCCACTATTTTCAGCAGCTGTATGGACGAAGACATGGCGATAGACTTCTTCGTATGTAGGATAAGAGAAGGCACTGGTCTGTGTTTTCAGGCGAATAATCTGACGGATAAAGTCAATGCTCTCTTGTCTCTCATTGATTAAATCCCAGTTGACTTGGTTGACACTATCTGGAGCATTGTAACTATTCATGGCACGTTCTCTATCTGCCGCAGTCAGCTCGCCATTTTCTCCAGTAGCAAGGAGTTTAGTGCGGCCAAATTCTTGCCCCAACTCTATAAAGGACATCCCTTGCATAAGAATGCTCATCGCTGTTGCTGTCTCAACTTGGCGCATAATCTTATCTAAACTGTGATCTGGATGAAGGGTCACCAACAAATCATGCAAGTTGTAATTATCATGGGCTTCCACATAGTTAAGGACTTGGTTTGGACTAAGATAGGAACCCAATTCCCGACTACCAAGAATAGCCTTAGCTACAATTGATTCTGTAGCTGCACCACTAACAAATCCTGCCTTGACTGCACCATAAACTTCTCCTCCTTTAACCGCATCTCGCTGATCATCATTGAAGAATCCAATATTTGGCATCTGATAGGCGTTGTCCTTCTTGGCCTTATCATAAGGTGCAAGACCTGTCCCCATATCCCAACCTTCTCCATAGGTGAGAATACGTGGATCAACTTCATCAAGTGCCCAACGAATTGCCTGCATGGTTTTAACATCGTGAATTCCCATCAAGTCGAAACGAAAACCGTCAATATTGTATTCTTTCACCCAATAAAGGAGTGAGTCAATCATATACTTGCGGTACATTTCGTGTTCGCTTGCGGTTTCATTTCCAACACCTGTACCGTTTTGGAAGGTTCCATCTGGATTCATACGATAGTAATAATCAGGAACAGTTGTTTGGAAAGGTGCATCAACTGTTGAGAAGGTATGGTTATAAACGACATCCATAATGACACCGATTCCTGCATCATGATAAGCCTGAATCATGGCTTTGAGATCTCGAATAACCTGCCCAGGATCATCTGGATTACTAGAGAAACTTGTTTCTGGTACATTGTAGTTTTGAGGGTCATAACCCCAGTTATAGGTTACATTTCCATCCTCATCATATTCTTTATGGCGATCAGAGATTGGTTGAAGCTGAACATAATTACAACCGAGCGCTTTGATATAGTCAAAGGCAGTTGTTTGACCATACTGGTTAACCGTTCCAGTCTGGGCAGCCCCAAGGAAGGTCCCTCGAAGGTTTTCTGGAACTCCAGATGTCGGTGATTTTGTAAAATCACGAATATGCATTTCACAGATAACTGCTTTACATGGATTTTCCAAACGCCAAGGAGCGTCTGTCCCATGTTTAACTTCGAATCCTTCTACCTGTCTATCTTGCTGAGAGAGAATGACGGAACGTTTCCCGTCAGGACTTGTAGCAGTTGTATAAGGGTCTCGTGTCAAAGTCTGGTGGTGTGGAAACTCAATCTGATACTGGTAAGCTTTACCTGCAAGATTTTCATCCAAGTCTACACTCCAAAGACCAATGGTATTGTACTTATGACTATATGAATAGCTATTCCCACGCTCTAGATTATAGGTTTTCCAAATCGGAGCGTCGTTACTTGTATTTTCATAGACAACCACCTGTACAGCTGTAGCTGTAGGAGCCCAGAGTTTAAAGCTTGTCTGGTAGTCAGAGATACTATAACCCAACTCTCCTTGGTATCCCCAATGATGATCAAAACTTTCACTGTGAAAGGCTTTATCAAAAGCAAACGGGTTTTGATCTTTATAGTAAGGACTTGCAATGGCTGGATTTTCAGAATAATAGACTGTCTCATCACCATCCAAAATCCAAACCTCAGTCAACAGTGGATAATGGTTAAACCGTAGGAGATAGTCTTTTGCCTTTCCATCTATTTCGACAGAAAAGGTCAGAGTATCGAGCCTTTCTGCACTTGTAACTGTAAAGGAGAATTTTGCTCCAAAATAGTCATTTTCATAATACAAATTTTCTTTAATATCCGCCTGTTTTCTACTGAATGAACAAGTGGCATAATCCCCATTCTTTCGGTGAAAATGGATGACTAATGGGTATCTATACATTTCTTTTCCTAATTCCTAATTTCAATTTTTTATGTGGTGCTGAAGAATTTAGCGGGAATTTCAGCACAATAGAGAATAGCATTAATAGATATAAAAACACATCAGGAGAGATAGTTTCAGACTATCTAAGATCTAGTTATCAACTATTCTTTACAAACTTTCTAGCCAAGCTTCATCTCGAACTTCAATACCAAGTTCTTGTGCTTTTTGGAGCTTGCTTCCTGCATCTGCTCCTGCTACGACAAGATTCGTTTTCTTAGATACACTGCCTGTAACTTTGGCACCAAGACTTTCGAGTTTACTTTTGGCTTCTGAGCGCGTGAGACGTTCCAATTTTCCAGTTAATACAACTGTCAAACCTGACAAGGCCGCATCTGCTACTACTGTCTGTCCCTTGTAGTCCAGATTGACTCCAGCTTCTTTCAACTCGTCTAAGAGAATCTTCGATCCTTCTGTAGCAAAATAAGTCTGAAGGCTTTGAGCAATCACACTACCCAAGCTCTCGATACTTGCTACTTCCTCTGGGTCTGCTTGGGCTAGATTTTCAATAGAGTGGAAATGTTGGAGCAAGAGCTGACTAGCCTTACTTCCGACATGGCGAATTCCCAGACCAAACAAGAGCTTTTCAGCAGAGTTTTCCTTGGATGCTTGAATGGCCCGATACAGTTTAGAAGCAGACTTTTCCTTGACACCTTCTAAAAGGAGGAAATCTTCTTCTTTCAAACGGTAGATATCCGCCACATCCTTGACTAAATTGGCAGCAAAAAGCTTTTCGACGATAGATGGACCAAGTCCTGTAATATTCATGGCATCTCGAGAGGCAAAGTGAATCAAACCTTCCATGATTTGGGCAGGGCAGCGAGGATTGATACAACGTAGAGCAACCTCATCTTCAAAATGAAGCAAGTGACTGTCACAACTTGGACAATTAGTTGGAATATCTAGTTTTTCTTCAGAAACACGCTTAGACTCTACCACACGCAAAACAGCAGGAATGATGTCCCCCGCCTTATAAACGATAACCGTATCATCTTTGCGGATATCCTTTTCAGCAATATAATCTACATTGTGCAGTGTTGCACGGCTAACAGTTGTCCCAGCAAGCTGAACAGGTGTTAGATTTGCAGTCGGAGTCACAACACCAGTACGGCCTACTGTCCAGTCAACTGAAAGGAGCTGGGCTTCTTTTTCCTCAGCAGGAAATTTATAGGCAACTGCCCACTTGGGCGCTTTAACGGTAAAACCGAGCTCTTCTTGACCTGCTAAGTCATTTACCTTGATCACTACTCCATCAATGTCATAAGGTAAATTATCCCGTTCTTGTCCAACTTCTTGGATGAAATTCCATATCTCATCCATGCTTTCAGCCAGAATTCGCTTAGAATTAACCACAAATCCGAGCTGTTCAAGATGCTTCAAGACCTTTTCTTGGCTATCACGAGTAGAAGGGCTTACTTCTTGATAGAGGAAAGTCGCAAGATTACGCTTGGCCACTACTGCGGTATCCAACTGACGGAGGGTTCCTGCAGCTGCGTTACGAGGATTAGCAAATTCAGGCTCTCCATTTTCTTGGCGAGCTTGGTTGACTTGATCAAATGAAGTGCGTGGCATGTAACACTCTCCACGGACAGTGATATCAAGTTCTTCTGGCAAGGTCAAAGGAATGTCCTTGACGCGCTTGAGATTTTCGGTGATATTTTCACCAACAGAACCATCCCCACGTGTGGCACCAACAACCAAAATCCCCTTTTCATACGTAAGCGATATAGACAAACCATCGATTTTCAATTCACAGATATAGGTCGGTTGGGGTAATTCCTTTCGAACACGCGCATCAAAAGCTTCTAACTCTTCACGTGAAAAAGCATCCTGCAAACTATAAAGAGGATACTGATGACTGTATTTTTCAAAACCGTCTAAAACCTTACCACCAACACGATGGGTCGGACTGTCCGCTAAAACTTGATCTGGATAGGCAGCTTCCAACTCGACTAACTCTCGGTAGAGGCGATCATACTCGCTATCTGAAACCGAGGGGTTATCACTTGTATAGTACTCGGTTGCATAGCGATTGAGTAAGGCAACTAACTCATTCATTCTTTCATTCATAATATTATTTTACCACAAATGAAGCCCTCCTCACAATAGAGAAGGGCTGAAAAATGGTTCGTAGTGAAATATTTTCTAAAAAAATAGAAATTAGGACTCTTTTTCAAAATGACTTCGTACATAAATAAGGGATAGACAAGACAGGATAACAACTCCACTTCCGATTATCAGGAAAGAAGAGAGATGTACGCTTGGCAGCACCGTCATAAAGCCTTTTGCAATCGGCATAAATAGAATGGCTAAAGTAAAAATTGTACTTAATACTCTCCCCAAGTATTCCCCCTCAACCTTGGTTTGCACCTGAGTAAAAAAGTGAATATTAAAAATCGTCATAAACAGTTCACAAACTAAATTCCCAGAAAAGGTAAGAAAAGTTGGCAGTGGTAACCCCATCATAAAAACTCCAACTCCAGTCAACGCCAATAGAATCAAAAGATTATAAACACTTGCCTTTATTTTACTAGCTAGAAGAGCTCCGATAATCGAACCAATAGCGCCCATAGTCAAAATAGTTGCATAAGCTCCTTCTACCCCGTAAAGTCGTTCTGAAAAAGGGAGGAGAAATTCAAAAGCTGCAAAAAAGAAATTAACACTCGAAGCTACTAACAAAAGGAAAAAGATCTCTTGCTGGCGCCAGATATAGTCAAGTCCTTCTTTCATATCAGAAAAAATATTTTTCCAGCAGAAAGTCCTTTTCACTTGTTCCTGAGTCTCTTTTTTGGGAAGTAAAGCTACTAAGGTAAATGCAATGAAAAAACTAATGGCATCTAAAACGAGCGTCATATGGAGACTGGCGAATTGTAAAACGATGAAAGACAGTACAGGGGAGCTAACGCCTACAACCTGCAAAACGAGCTCTAAGCGAGCATTGTAGGTCACAATCTCGCCTTTCTCTACAACCTCAGTTATAATGGCTTTATTGGCTGTACGAGAAAATGCAAAGGCAACCGCCTGAACAATATTTGCGAAGATCAGAGCAGCAATCATCAAGCTATCATTTCTGATGAAAGAAATAGCTAAACAGAGAAGGCCACAAATCAAGTCTGTCGTCATCAAAATTTTGCGACGCGAAAAGCGATCTGAAATCACTCCGCCAAAGGGATTGACTAGAATCGATGTAACCAACTCAGAAATTTGATAAATCCCAACAGCAGTCTGTCCTATCGTCCCCATTGATGCCAACCAAACACTATTTCCATAGTCATAGAGCATATTCCCTATCTTATTAATAGCCCCACGACTAATCAACTGGATTGCATGTCGGTTCATATAAAAAGCTCCTCTCAAATTTTGAAACTATTGTATCAAAACTGAAAGGAGTCTCTTTATTTTTCCCTTATTTGGGAAATTTAAGCATTTACAAATCTTTCATAATGTTCCTGATAGTAAGCCACTTGCTCTGGAAGTCCAAGTACTTCAAAAATATGCATGGCTTCCTGCATCTGACAACAACCCTCTTCTTTCAGGTCTCTCTGGTAGAGAGCAAAACCTTTGAGATAATGGAAGATATTACGCTCATAAAGCTTGATACCATTTCCAATCAACTTCTCCACATAGCCCTCAAAATAGTCCGCATCCGTAAAGGAACGGTTTTCCAAACAATGCTGATAACAGTTAAGAGCCAAAATCAAAACAAGTTTTCGATGGCGACCAATTTCTTTGTAGTAGTCTTCTCGCTCCATGACTTCTCTGCCAATCCGAGCCACATAGTCCACATTGTAGAAAGTATAGAGATTACCAAAAAGAATCAACTCATACATGGTCCACTCTTCTGTTTGAAAAAGATAATCCGCCACCTTATCCAAATCACTCTGTTCCACACTGTAACTAGTATCTCTTTGGCAAATCAGGCCTTGTAGCAGAATCCAATTCAGCTCAAAATAGAGGGGATTGGTCGAACTCTTCGCTTTCTTGAGCTGTTCCTTTTGAAGCTTTTGAAAACCTGCAATATCATTTGAGTAGTAAAGCGGAATAATCTGTGCCATCAAGGCAACATGTTCATGATTTTGAAATTCCCTAGCCTTGTCCATGAAGTTTTCAATAGTCACATGAATATTATCCAAAATCTCAAAGAAACGAGAAACTGCTAAGTCAGACTCCCCAAGCTCGAAGCGAGATAACTGAGAGGTTGAACATGATTCACCTGCCGCCTCTTTCAAGGAGTATTTTCCACTAGTTCGAAATTCACGAAATACCTTTCCAAGATGTTCCATTTCTTACACCTGCTCCGATAATTCTTCCCACTCAAGCATAGCCTCTTCCTGACGATCAGTGATTTTGTCCAGTTCAGCCTGCAATTCCATGAGTTTACCTGCATCGTTGGTTTCCAGCATTTGTTCAGAAATGGCTTGACTTTGGGTCTCTAGCCCTTCAATTTCAGCTTCCAAACTCTCGATTTGTCGCATGAGTTTGCGAACTTCTTTTTGACTTTCTTTCTGGGCCTGGTAGTCATTGACTGAGCTCGGTTCTTTTGCTTGATTGCTAGTTGAAGCTTCCTCAGTTTGAATCATTTCTACTTCTGCTTTCTTATCAACATAGTAGTCGTAATCTCCTAGATAGAGGGTTGAGCCATTCTCAGACAATTCCAAAACATGAGTGGCTACTCGGTTGATGAAATAACGGTCATGGCTGACGAAAAGAAGGGTTCCATCAAAATCAATCAGAGCATTTTCCAAGACTTCCTTGCTATCAATATCCAAGTGGTTGGTTGGCTCATCCAGAATCAAGAAGTTATTGTTTTCCATTGAAAGTTTGGCAAGCAACAGACGAGCTCGTTCACCACCTGACAGCATGCCTACTGATTTCTTAACATCATCTCCTGAGAAAAGGAAGGCACCTAGGCGGTTGCGGATTTCAACTTCAGGTGTCAGTTTAAAATCATTCCAGAGTTCATCGAGTACAGTATTACTTGGTGTTAGCTTACTTTGAGTCTGATCATAGTAACCAACCTCAACATTGGCACCAAAACGCTTCTCTCCCTTGATAAAAGGAATCTGGTCCACAATAGACTTGATAAAGGTTGACTTCCCAATGCCATTTGGTCCGACAATCGCGACAGCATTCATCTTACGAAGGTCTAGGTTGATAGGTTCTGACAATATTTCCCCATCATAGCCAATAGCAGCATTTTCAACAGTCAGGACAACATTGCCCGATGTTTTTTCCGACTGGAAGGTCATGTTGGCTGATTTCTTACTAGTTTCAGGTTTGTCCAAACGCTCCATTTTTTCCAATTGTTTCCGACGAGATTGGGCACGTTTGGTCGTTGAAGCTCGGACTAGATTGCGATTGACAAAGTCTTCTAGAGCCGCGATTTCCTTCTGTTGCTTTTCATAGTTTTTTGCCTTAGTAGCTAGCTTTTGCTCCTTTAACTCAACAAAGCGAGAGTAATTACCTACATAACGATCTAAGGAATGCTTAGTCAAATCGAGTGTAACCGTCGCAACCTTGTCCAAAAAGTAACGGTCGTGACTGACAATAATGAGGGCACCGCTATAGTTTACCAAGTAATTTTCTAACCAGGCAATCGTTTCAATATCCAAGTGGTTGGTAGGCTCGTCCAAGACCAAGAGATTGGGCTTTTCAAGGAGCATTTTAGCCAGTGCAAGACGGGTATTTTGACCACCTGAAAGCTCAGCAATTTTCATCTGCCACATAGACTCGTCAAACTTGAAACCATTCAAGATAGCGCGGATATCAGCTTCGTAGGTAAAGCCACCAGCCTGACGGAAATTCTCTGATAAACGATCATAATCCGCCATCAGTTTATCCAAATCTTCACCAGACTTTTCACCCATCTCCAACTCCATCTGACGAAGTTGTGTCTCTGTCCGACGCAAGTCATCAAAGACGTGAAGCATTTCATCGTAGATGGTATTTTCAGACTCAAAACGGCTATCTTGGGCTAGGTAAGACAGAGAGATATCTTTTTTCTTATTAATTTCTCCACTAGTTGGCTCCTCTTCTCCAACCAAAATCTTTAAAAGAGTAGACTTACCTGCACCATTTTTCCCAACAAGAGCAATTCGGTCTCGTTCATCAACTTGCAGGTTGATATTATCAAAAAGAACCTCTCCTGCAAAAGAACGTTCAATTTTATTAGCTTGTAAAATAATCATACATCTATTTTACTATCTTTTTCTCTTTTGCACAATTGCAATGAAAAAAGTTCGAGTCATAAACCCGAACTATTCATCTTCTTTTTCATTAGAAAGCGTATAGGGCTGTTCTTCTACAATGAAATAAAAGTAAATTTCCTACATTTTAAGTTATGCTAACGTTTTACTAAATTGATAAATCGTGATATAATGAAAGCGATTAAAAGAATATACAAAAAAGGAGATGCTCTATGACTTACCAAGAAAATTATCAAAAATGGGTCGATTTTGCCGACCTTCCCGACTATCTTCGTCAAGATTTAGAAAACATGGACGAAAAAACAAAAGAAGATGCTTTCTACACCAATCTTGAATTTGGTACTGCTGGTATGCGTGGCTTGATCGGTGCAGGTACAAACCGCATCAACATCTATGTTGTTCGTCAAGCAACTGAAGGTTTGGCTCGTTTGATTGAGTCAAAAGGTGGAAATGAAAAAGATCGTGGTGTGGCAATTGCCTACGATAGTCGTCACTTCTCACCTGAGTTTGCCTTTGAATCTGCGGCAGTTCTTGCAAAACATGGTATCAAATCTTACGTATTTGAAAGCCTTCGTCCAACTCCAGAACTCTCATTTGCAGTTCGTCACCTCAACTGTTTTGCAGGTATCATGATTACTGCCAGCCATAACCCTGCTCCATTTAACGGTTACAAGGTTTATGGTGAAGACGGTGGGCAAATGCCTCCACATGACGCGGACGCTTTGACTACTTACATCCGTGCTATCGAAAACCCATTCGCTATCGAAGTTGCTGATGTAGAAGCTGAAAAAGCTTCTGGCTTGATTGAAGTTATCGGCGAAGCTGTTGATGCAGAATACCTCAAAGAAGTCAAAGACGTAAACATCAACCCAACCTTGATTGAAGAGTTTGGTAAAGACATGAAGATTGTCTACACACCACTTCATGGTACTGGTGAAATGTTGGCTCGCCGTGCTCTTGCACAAGCAGGATTTGACTCAGTTCAAGTCGTTGAAGCTCAAGCAACTCCAGACCCAGACTTCTCAACTGTTAAATCTCCAAACCCAGAAAACCAAGCAGCCTTTGCACTTGCTGAAGAACTCGGCCGTCAAGTTGGTGCTGATGTTCTTGTGGCGACTGACCCAGACGCTGACCGTGTTGGTGTTGAAGTTCTTCAAAAAGATGGTAGCTACCTCAACCTTTCAGGTAACCAAATCGGTGCTATCATGGCTAAATACATCTTGGAAGCTCATAAGAGTGCTGGAACTCTTCCTGAAAATGCTGCTCTCTGCAAATCCATCGTATCAACTGACTTGGTAACGAAGATTGCTGAAAGCTACGGCGCAACCATGTTCAACGTTTTGACTGGTTTCAAATTCATCGCAGAGAAAATCCAAGAATTTGAAGAAAAACACAATCACACTTACATGATGGGATTTGAAGAAAGCTTCGGTTACTTGATTAAACCATTCGTACGTGATAAAGACGCTATCCAAGCCGTTCTTGTCGTTGCTGAACTTGCTGCCTACTATCGTTCACGTGGTTTGACACTTGCTGATGGTATCGAAGAAATCTACAAAGAATACGGCTACTACGCTGAAAAGACCATCTCTGTTACCCTTTCTGGTGTCGATGGTGCAGAACAAATCAAAGCGATTATGGCTAAGTTCCGTAACAATGCTCCAAAAGAATGGAACACAACAGCTATCACTGTCGTAGAAGACTTCAAGGCTCAAACTGCTACTGCTGCTGATGGTACTGTGACAACTTTGACTACTCCTCCAAGTGATGTGTTGAAATATACACTTGCTGACGGTTCATGGATTGCAGTTCGCCCTTCAGGTACAGAACCAAAAATCAAGTTCTACATTGCCGTTGTGGGTGAAAGCAACGAAGATTCACAAGCTAAGATTGCTAACATCGAAGCGGAAATCAATGCGTTTGTGAAATAACACTCTATAAAGATGAGATAAACTAGTCTCATCTTTTTTTCGTATCAAATCTAAGCAATTTTAGGAACTTTGTGGCATACTAGTTTTATCAAAAAAAGAGAGGTATTCTTATGAATCAGTTTTTAGAAAATATTAAAGATCTTGAAGTCACAACTGTTGCCCGTGCTCAAGAAGCACTTGATAATAAAGAAACTGCAACCTTCTTCATCGGTCGTAAAACTTGCCCTTACTGCCGTAAATTTGCTGGTACATTGGCAGGTGTCGTATCTGAAACCAAAGCCCACATCTACTTCATCAACAGTGAAGAACCAAGCCAACTCAATGAATTGCAAGAATTCCGCTCACGTTATGGAATCCCAACCGTACCAGGCTTTGTCCACATCTCTGATGGACAAATCAATGTCTGTTGTGACTCTTCCATGTCCGCACAAGAAATCAAGGAATTTGCTGGATTGTAAAAAATATAAAAAAGAAGGCACTCGCCTTCTTTTTTATATATCTGTCAATGGTGTTGCAGTATCTGGGGAAGTGTCGTAAACTTTAAAGTCTACTCCTACTCCCAGATCAGCTTGTGCTAGCTGGTTAACCATGGTCATATGAGCCAGCTCCTTGATATTGTTCTCTTTGGACAAATGCCCGAGGTAGATTTTCTTGGTTCGATTTCCCATTGCACGAATCATGGCCTCAGCACCATCCTCGTTAGAGAGGTGACCGAGATCCGATAGAATTCTCTGTTTGAGACGCCAAGCGTAAGATCCTGCTCGCAAGATTTCTACGTCGTGGTTGGACTCGATGAGATAACCGTCTGCATTTTCGACAATTCCTGCCATACGGTCACTGACGTAACCTGTATCGGTCAGCATGACAAAGCTCTTGTCGTCTTTCATAAAGCGGTAAAACTGGGGTGCTACCGCATCATGGCTAACCCCAAAACTCTCAATATCAATATCGCCAAAGGTTTTGGTTTTACCCATTTCAAAAATATGCTTCTGCGATGAATCCACCTTACCGAGGTACTTGCTATTTTCCATAGCCTGCCAAGTCTTTTCATTGGCGTAAAGATCCATGCCATATTTGCGAGCTAAGACACCGACTCCATGGATATGATCTGAATGTTCATGCGTAATCAAAATCGCATCCAAATCTTCTGGCTTACGATTGATTTCGCTCAAAAGACTGGTGATTTTCTTACCAGACAAGCCTGCATCCACTAAGATTTTCTTTTTTGGAGTTTCCAGATAAAAGGAATTTCCACTGGAACCTGATGCTAAAATACTGTATTTAAAGCCTTTTTCACTCATTCTAGTCTTCTATTTCGTCCTCCCATATTTCTTCTTTTACGGCATCCTTATCATAAGGGAGCACTATGGTAAAGGTTGAGCCCTTACCGTATTCGCTTTTTGCCCAAATAAAACCATTGTGTTGTTTGATGATTTCTTTCGCGATAGCCAGACCCAAACCAGTCCCACCTTGAGCACGACTTCTTGCGCGATCCACACGGTAAAAGCGGTCAAAAATCCTAGGCAAATCTTGTTTTGGAATCCCAAGACCCTGGTCAGAAATTGATAAAATCATCTGGTCATCCGTGGTTTTCATGCTAACCGTAATCTTCCCACCATCTGGTGAATACTTGATGGCATTGTTAAGAATATTATCAATCACCTGGGTCATCTTATCCGTATCAATCTCAATCCAAACTGAAGTTATTGGATAATCTCTCACTAGCTCATATTTTTTCTCTTCATCCTGATTTCTCATCTTATCAAAACGGTTGAGGATGAAGGTGATAAAGGCTGTAAAGTTAATCAACTCTATATCCAGTTTAGTAGTCGCATTATCAATACGAGAGAGATGTAAGAGATCTGTCACCATCCGCATCATACGGTTGGTTTCATCGAGTGAAACCTTGATAAAATCAGGGGCAACAGGATCATAAAGAGCTCCCTCGTCCAAGGCTTCAAGATAAGATTTTACACTGGTCAAAGGAGTCCGCAACTCGTGACTCACGTTCGAAACAAAGAGTCTTCGCTCACGCTCTTCCTTCTCCTGCTCGGTCGTATCATGTAAAACGGCAACCAAACCAGAGATGAAACCTGACTCACGGCGAACCAGAGCAAAACGTACACGAAGGCTTAGGTATTCCCCATTTACATCCTGGGAGTCAATCGTTAACTCAGGAATCTGTGTAATCAGGTCACGCAGCTCATACTCATCTTCTATCTTTAGTAATTCGAGGATGCTTTTATTCAGAACATCTTCTTTCTGCACACCGAGCTGTTTCTTGGCCATATCGTTGATCATGGTAATCTGGCCACGGCGATTGGTCGCAAGAACGCCATCTGTCATGTAAGAAAGAATACTGTTCAATCGTTTACTCTCTTGTTCCAGATTTTCTTGGGTCAAACGAATAACTTCTGACAAATCGTTCAGATTATTGGTGATATTGGTGATTTCTGTACTTCCTTGCAAGTCCAAAACTTGAGAATAATCACCTGCAATCAAGTCCTTAACCTTTTGATTTATCTCCTTCAGACGGATATTATCCCGACGATTTTCAAGTAACAGCAAGGTCACCACCAGGATAAAGCCAAGTAAAATCAGGATAAAGATAAAATCGCTGGTCAGAATAGTTTGTCTAATATCTTCAATCATTATTTCTCATATAGTATCCTACACCACGACGTGTGAGAATGTACTCTGGACGACTTGGAGTATCTTCTATTTTCTCACGCAAGCGTCTAATGGTCACGTCCACTGTACGAACATCACCAAAATAGTCATAACCCCATACAGTCTCAAGCAAGTGTTCACGTGTAATCACTTGTCCAATATGAGATGACAAGTGATACAAGAGTTCAAACTCACGGTGGGTTAAATCTAACTCCTCACCATATTTCTTAGCCACGTAAGCATCTGGAACGATTTCCAAATCACCAATTTGTAAAGACTGCGTCTTCTTCTCATCGGACTCTTGGCTATCCACAGAAACCAGGTCTGTACGACGAAGGAGAGCCTTAACACGTGCTTGCAACTCACGGTTTGAGAAAGGTTTTGTAACATAATCGTCTGCACCTAACTCTAAACCTATAACCTTGTCAAACTCACTATCCTTAGCTGAGAGCATAATAATCGGAACACTACTAGTCTTACGAATAGCTTTAGCAACTTCTAAACCATCAATTTCCGGAAGCATCAAGTCTAGAATAATAATATCTGGTTGCTCTGCTTCAAATAGCTCAATTGCTTCACGACCATTAAATGCGGTTACAACTTCGTAACCTTCCTTGGTCATATTAAACTTAATAATATCCGAGATTGGTTTCTCATCATCTACAATTAATATTTTTTTCATTTTATCACCTTTTCTCTATCTATTATAACAAAAAAATACAAAGAAGGCACAAATGGCTACTGTAAGCCTTCATTTTCGAGAGTTGTTTTCATAAGCCTGCCAAATTTTTTGTTGAGGTTTAGCAAGTGGATAATCAGAAAACTCCTGAGGAGAAACCCAACGAACTTCTCTGTCAGAAAACTGTTTCGAATCTGTCACTTGACCTGCTAGGATTTGAATATGCCATTTCCGATGACTAAATACATGCTTGACCTGGTCAAATACTTGCTGGGACCAATTCACTTCTAAATCATAATCCTGCTCAAAACTTTCCTGGGGTGTTGGACCGAAAGTAACACTTTTTTCAGCGATCTGAGCAAACAGATTCAGCTGTTCCTCTTCCTGTGAAAACTCCTCTACTTCTATCAAGGGGAAATGCCAAAAACCGGCTAGCAGTTTCTCACTTTCATTTTTCTCAAGAAGATATTGACCACGGTCATTGCACACAACCAAAGCCTTGAGATATATTGGGAGAGGCTTTTTCTTGGGTTCTTTGATTGGATATCGATCCATGGTTCCATTCTGATAGGCTGCGCTAAATTCCTTAACAGGACTTTCTTCTGGTCGAGGGTTAACCGGAGACTCTATATCAGAGCCCAAGTCCATCAGAGCTTGGTTAAAGTCACCTGGTCGTTTCGGGTCAATCAAGATTTCCATAATAGCTTGGAAAATCTTGCGATTGCTGGGAACTCCGATATCATAATTTACCTCAAACAAGCGCGCTAAAACTCGCATGACATTGCCATCAACTGCTGGCTCGGGTAAATTAAAAGCGATACTGGAAATTGCTCCCGCAGTATAGGGGCCAATCCCTTTCAGGCCAGAAATTCCTTCATGGGTGTTTGGAAATTGACCACCAAAGTCAGATATAATCTGCTGAGCTGCAGCCTGCATATTGCGTACTCGAGAATAATAGCCCAAACCCTCCCAAGCCTTCAGCAGACGCTCTTCAGGGGCATTTGCCAGACTTTCAACAGTTGGAAACCAGTCCAAGAATCGTTCATAATAGGGAATAACTGTATCCACCCTGGTCTGCTGGAGCATGATTTCAGATACCCAGATGTGATAAGGATTTTTACTTCTCCGCCAAGGTAAATCTCTTTTTTTTTCATCATACCAGTTGAGGAGTTTCTCACGAAAAGAAATGATCTTCTCCTCCGGCCACATGACGATACCGTATTTTTTCAAATCTAACATATATCTAGTATAACATAGAAGCTTCTAGCTGTCCTTTTCTCAGTACTAAAAAGCCTCTTTCCATGGGAAAGAGGACTAAATCTTATTGATGAACTGCTTGAGCTGCTGTGATAAGGGTCAACTTGTAAACATCATCTGCATTACATCCACGAGAAAGGTCGTTAACAGGTTTGTTCAAACCTTGCAGAACTGGACCTACAGCCGCAAAACCACCGAGACGTTCTGCAATCTTGTAGCCAATATTTCCTGCTTCGATACCAGGGAAGATAAAGACAGTTGCTTGCCCAGCAACGTTACTTCCTGGAGCTTTCAATGCTGCAGTTTCAGGGTGGAAGGCTGCATCAAATTGCAACTCACCATCAATCTCAAGGTCTGGACGCAAATCATGAGCGATTTTAGTCGCTTCAACAACCTTATCAACGCTTGCACCAAAGCCTGAACCTTTAGTAGAATAGCTTAGCATGGCAATTTTAGGCTCGATACCAAACATCTTAGCTGTGATTGCTGAATTGATCGCAATTTCAGCCAAGGCTTCTGCATCTGGATTGATATTAATGGCACAGTCTCCAAATAGATAACGTTCTGTACCACGTACCATAAGGAAGGCACCTGAAGTACGAGTAACATTTGGGCGTGTTTTGATAATTTGAAGGGCTGGGCGAACTGTTGAGGCAGTTGAGTGAATCGCACCAGATACCATACCGTCAACCAAGCCCAAGTAGACTAGCATCACACCAAAGTAGTTGACATCTTCAACCAAAACTTTGCGCGCTTCTTCTTCAGTCATTTTGCCTTTACGACGCTCTACTAAAGCAGCAACCATTTCTTCAAATTGAGGATAGTGTTGAGGATCGATCACTTCATAACCATCCACAATCCCTTCGATTTCAAGATAAATTTTGATTTTTTCTGGGTTTCCAAGCAAAACAGGAATTACTTCTGTTTCTTTTACCAAGCGTTTTGTTGCTTGAAGAATACGTGGCTCTTCCCCTTCAGGGAGAACGATACGAGCATTTTTGCCAACCAGGTTGGCTTTAAGATTTTCAAAAACTTCCATGAGTTTTCTCCTTTAAGAAAATAAATTATACTCCAAATAGTTTTTAAAGAGTATTAGTTGATAACTGAGTAATTAGATTGCTAAAATCATCCGGCAAGGGGCTTTCTAATTGCAAATCTTGCTCTAGAAAAGGATGATAAAAAGATAAATAATGACAATGCAGAGCCTGACGTTGAATCCCATCGTCTAAGCTTCCTCCATAGAGATCGTCTCCCAACAAAGGAAAACCAATATGAGAAAAATGCACTCGGATCTGATGAGTTCGTCCAGTATGCAGTTGAATATCGACCAAGTGAATATTTTCGTAAGAAGCTACAACTTTATATGATGTATGGGCGTATTTCCCACCCTTGGCAACTCGTCTTGTGATAATGGAGTCCACATCACGCGCAATCGGGGCAATAATCTCCCCTTCAGGCTCCAAAACACCAGCTCCTTTAACCAAAGCAAAGTAGCGTTTCTCTATAGACTTTCGCTGCAGTTGCTTGTCTAAACGTGCATGAGCGTAGCCGTGCTTGGCAAAAAGCATCAAACCAGATGTATCTCTATCAAGCCTAGTCACGATGTGAACTTGCTGGTTTTCATAGTTTTGCTTGACATAGTAGCCCTTGATAAAATTGGCAATGGTATTGGAGTGATTGACACTGGGGATGGAAGCCACTCCATAAGGCTTATTCAAAACCAGAAAATGGTCATCCTCATAGAGAATATCCAGTGGACGCTCAATTGCTTCCAACGTTTCAAAGCCTTCCTCTGCTGGAATGTCAATAGTCACCCTGTCTCCAATATCTAAGAGATAAGTCGCATTTTGAGGTTGGCCATTGACCAGAATAGCCCCACCTCGAAACTTAATCTTAGCCAAAAGTCCCTTAGAAACCTCATGTTTCTTGAGGAAGGTCTTGACTTTAACATGCTCATCTGCGGTAAATTCGAACCTCATTCATCCACCTCGCCGATGAAGGCATCTTTGACACGATTCCAGAAACTAGTGTGACTTGGAGTCGCTACGAAGTGAATCTTGTGATGGTCGATTTGATACTCAATCCGTTTGATATTACGGAAGGAATAGACGCTGTTATCGACTGATATCGTATGGTAATCATTGCGTGTCGGCAAAAGTTCAATCTTATCTTTTTTGGGAATAATGATTGATGAACCCAAAGTGCGATAGACTCGGTTGTTAAGACTCGCTATCTCCGTCAACTGCAAGGCTTCAATGGTAGGATGCAAGACAGCTCCACCCAAGGACTTGTTGTAGGCAGTACTTCCCGTCGGCGTTGAAACAGTCACTCCATCTCCACGAAATCTCTCGAACGGAACATGGTTAATGATGATATCCGCAACCATGGTGCGGTCTGATCGACGGATGCTCGCTTCATTTAAAGCACGGAAGATTTTCACATCTCCATTTTCAAGCGTTACCTTAACATTCAAGACCGGATAAGAAACTTTGGCACCAGTATCTAGCAGAAGATTAGTCACCAACTGATCCAACTCAAAATCACGATAATCTGTGTAAAATCCCAAATGCCCTGTATGAACACCTACAAATCGAACCTTGTCTAACTGATTCTCATACTTGTGAAAGGCAGACAAAAGCATTCCATCGCCACCAATCGAAATGACGATGTCGGGATTGGTATCGTTCAGTATAAAATGTTGTTTCTTGAGTTTTTCCCTCAGCTCATGCAAAACCTTCTGACTTTGTGGCTTTCTATTTGCTATGAGGTCAACTCGTTTACCTGTATTCTTCATCTGTATCGTCACTATTTCCTACACCATCGTTTAGTTTTCTGCTCAATGGATCAAAGAGAGCCTGCGCTTCCTGGATATCATCACGAATCTTACCCATTTCTTCATCCAGTTGATAGGCTATTTTCGCTGTGATTTCTAGCCTTTTCCTGATTTCTTCTGGAAAATCGCCCTGATATTTATAATTGAGCGAGTGTTCAATCGTAGCCCAGAAATTCATGGCTAAAGTCCGTATTTGAATCTCCGCCAAAATCGTCTTCGCTCCGTTGATCGTATCAACCGTGTACTCGACAACCACGTGATAAGAACGATAACCTGAAGCCTTACGATGAGTAATATAATCTCGTTCCTGAACGACTCTCATATCTTGGCGTTTACGTAGAATCTCAACTACTTCTTTAACGTCATCAACAAACTGAACCATGACACGTAAACCAGCAATATCTTGCAGATCATGTTCTAGATTTGCATAAGTAATTCCTCGACGAGCCATCTTTTCTTTGATACTTTCAATCGGTTTGACACGACCCGTTACAAACTCAATCGGAGAATGCTTGTTTTGCTTACGATACTGTTTGCGAATTCCCCGAAGTTTGATCTTCAACTCACCTACAGCCTGAATGTAAGGATCTAAAAATTCTTCCCATTCTATGGTCATACTTTCTCCCTTGTAATGTTTGATTGCTCTGTCGAAAATCTTTGATTTTTTCAGTACATTCGTATACAATAAATACATTGTCCATTATACCATAAATCGCTTTCAAAGATATAGAAAAGGTTGAAAAAATGAAACATTTAGAAATAGAATTGAAAACACTTCTGAAAAAAGAGGAATATGATTATCTAAAAAAACAGTTTTCCCATATCCAACCCGTCCTTCAGAAAAACTACTACATTGACACACCTGATTTTCAATTGCGTGAAAAGAAGGTTGCCATGCGCATTCGCACTTTTGCAGATTGGGCGGAATTGACCTTGAAAGTGCCTCAAACTGTAGGAAATATGGAATACAACCAGAAACTAACTCTTCCAGAAGCTGAATCGTACCTAGAAAAACAAAAACTACCTCAAGGGCTCGTTCTAGAAAAGCTCGCTAAGATTGGTATTGAAAGTCATGACTGGCTTGTTTTAGGCTGCCTTTCGACTCTTCGTTATGAAACGAAAACAGAAATCGGCTTAATGGCCTTAGATGAAAGCCACTACTTTGATCATACAGACTACGAACTGGAGCTAGAGGTCACTGATCACGAGAAAGGAAAACGAGATTTTCAACAATTTCTTTCAGAAAATAATATCACTTACCAAAAAGCTCCTTCAAAATTAATTCGTTTTATTAAAAGCATGAAAAAAAGCTGAAATAATCTCCATTTTCTGGTAAAATAATGGAGATAAAATATTTAGAGTTTACAGAGGACGGTCTATAATGTCAGATAGAAACAACATGAAACTTTTTGCACTTAATTCCAATCATGAAATTGCACAAAAAATCGCAGAAACGGTTGGGGTACCTCTCGGAAAATTATCTTCACGCCAATTTTCTGATGGTGAAATCCAGGTCAACATTGAAGAGAGTGTCCGTGGTTACGATGTCTACATCATCCAATCAACCAGCTACCCCGTTAGCAACCACTTGATGGAGTTGTTAATCATGGTCGATGCTTGTGTTCGTGCCAGTGCTCATAGTATCAACGTTGTCCTTCCTTACTTTGGTTATGCTCGTCAGGATCGTATCGCTTCTTCTCGCGAACCTCTCACTGCAAAACTGGTTGCCAATATGCTTGTCAAGGCTGGTGTAAGTCGTGTTCTAACGCTTGACCTCCACGCTGTTCAGGTTCAAGGTTTCTTTGATATTCCGGTAGATAACCTCTATACAATTCCTCTCTTTGCTAAACACTACAGCGATAAAGGGTTGCTGGGATCAGATGTCGTTGTTGTTAGTCCAAAAAACTCTGGCGTCAAACGTGCCCGCAGCTTAGCTGAATATTTAGATGCACCAATCGCAATAATCGACTATGCTCAAGACGATTCAGAGCGTAGCCAAGGTTATATCATCGGTGATGTTGAAGGCAAGAAGGCCATCTTGATTGACGATATCCTAAATACTGGACGTACTTTCTCAGAAGCAGCAAAAATCGTCGACCGCGGAGGTGCTACTGAGATTTATGCCGTATCTAGTCACGGACTCTTTGTAGAAGGAGCTGCTGAGCTTCTTGACACTGCTAACATTAAAGAAATCCTTGTGACAGACTCTGTAGCAACCAAAGAAAGAACTCCGGAAAATGTATGTTATATCACCGCTAGCGAATTGATTGGTGATGCCATCGTCCGTATCCACGAAAGAAAACCAGTTAGCCCACTCTTTGCATATAATAAAAAGGAATAAGGTGATTCTTTGATTTATTTGGACAATGCTGCCACTACTCCTATGTCAGCAGTAGCTATCGCAGAAATGACCAAGGTCATGCAGGAAACCCATGGGAATCCTTCAAGTATTCACAGTCATGGTCGCCATGCTGGCAAATTGCTCCGTGAAGCCCGTCAGGAGTTGGCTCACTTACTTGGAACTAAGCCACAACGAATCTTTTTCACATCTGGCGGTACAGAAAGTAACAATACCGCTATCATCGGCTATTGTCTCCGTCATCAAGAGCGTGGAAAACACATCATCACGACAGCTATTGAACACCATTCTGTCCTTGAGACCATTGATTATCTGGTTCAACATTTTGGTTTTGAAGCGACCATCATCCAACCAGTAAATCAAGAAATCACTGCCCAGCAGATTCAAGAAGCGTTGCGTGACGATACCATCCTAGTTTCTACCATGTATGCCAATAATGAAACGGGCAGTCTCTTGCCAATCGCTGAGATTGGACATATTTTAAAAGAGCATCCTGCTGCTTATCATGTTGATGCTGTTCAAGCTATCGGAAAAATCCCTGTCCATCCAGAAAAATTAGGAATTGATTTCCTCAGTGCTTCTGCTCATAAATTCCATGGACCAAAAGGAATTGGTTTTCTTTACGCTTCGTCTATGGACTTTGATTCCTATCTTCACGGTGGGGACCAAGAACAAAAGAAACGGGCTGGAACAGAAAACCTTGCTGCCATAGTCGGTATGGTTGCTACCCTCAAAGAAGATCTGGATCATCAGGCTGAGCATTACCAAAAACTAGAAAGATTAAAAACTGCTTTTCTAGAAGGAATTGCAGGTCTCAACTACTATCTCAATGAAAGCAAACACCAACTTCCTTATGTTTTCAACATTGGCTTCCCTGGTCAAAAAAATGATTTGCTCTTACTCCAGTTAGACCTTGAAGGAATTTCAATCTCAACTGGTTCAGCCTGTACTGCTGGTATTGTGCAAACGAGCCATGTCCTAGAAGCTCTTTATGGACCCTATTCCCATCGTTTAAAAGAGTCTGTCCGTATCAGTCTTTCTCCCCTTAATACCGAGAAAGAACTGAAACAACTGGCTCAAACCTTAAAAAATATTATTGGAGATTTACCTAATGGCATTCGAAAAAACCATTAAACTACAAAACTGCCGCTACGACTATACACTTAGTCCATCTGTAAAAAAGTTTACACTAAAAGACAATACTTTCTTTGAAACAAAGGTCGGAAACTACGAACTGACTCGTCTACTTGAAAAAGTTCCTAATAGTGGTGAAGGCTTCCTACTAAAAATTATCATCAACAAAGAGCTTACAGGTGTTAAAATTAATATCACTGACAAATCAGGTCTTCGTTTGGTGAATATCTTTAAATCTGAAGAACACCATATCCACCAAGAGAAATTCTACTTCCTCATGGACAGTCTTGTAGAACGCGGAATCTTCACAAAAGAAGAGAGATGATTGGCTATGTTTCGTTTGACTTATAAAGATAGCTATCAAGTAGAACGTACACTTGAATTTGCCGATTACGAAGAGCTTATGCTATCACTATCAGGCTGTGTTACCCTGCCCGACACTCTCCTAATCAGCTCCTTAACACTGAATGATAACGTGATTTATCAAGGATTAGTTGGCGATCTCTACCGTTTTTTATCACAAACTAATTTTTCAGATTAAAACTAAGAATTCTCTTAGTTTTTTCTTGTTTTTGTTGATTTTTTCACAAACTTTCTATAAAATAGAAGCATAGAAAGGTTGTGATTTTGTGAAAGATAAACAGTCTGCTACTATTCCAAAAGCAACAGCAAAACGACTCTCTCTTTATTATCGAATTTTCAAACGATTTAACACAGAAAAAATTGAAAGAGCAAATTCTAAACAAATTGCTGAAGCTATCGGTATTGACTCTGCTACTGTTCGACGTGATTTTTCTTATTTTGGTGAACTAGGCCGTCGTGGATTCGGTTATGATGTTAAAAAACTGATGACGTTTTTTGCTGAACTCCTAAATGATAACTCCATCACCAATGTAATGTTGGTTGGAATTGGTAATATGGGGCATGCTCTTCTTCACTACCGCTTCCATGAGCGCAACAAGATGAAGATTATCATGGCCTTTGACCTAGATGACCATCCAGAAGTTGGCACCCAGACACCTGACGGGATTCCAATCTATGGCATCTCTCAGATTAAAGAAAAGATCAAAGAAGCAGATGTCAAAACTGCTATCCTAACTGTTCCAAGTGTTAAATCACAAGAAGTTGCCAATCTTTTGGTTGATGCAGGTATAAAAGGTATTCTTAGTTTTTCACCCGTCCACCTTCACCTTCCAAAAGATGTGGTCGTTCAGTATGTCGATTTGACAAGCGAACTCCAAACCCTCCTCTATTTTATGCGTAAAGAGGATTAGAAAGCGAAAGCATTTATGAAAAAACCAGTTATTGGGATTACAGGAAATGAAAAAGCTCATCCAGATGATGACATCATGATGAGCTATGCAGCAAAGGGCTTTGTTGAAGGAGTCAAGGACGCTGGCGGAATTCCGATCATCCTACCGATTGGTGATCAAGAAATGGCAAGCCATTACGTCGCTATGATTGACAAACTCATCCTAACAGGTGGGCAAAATGTTGATCCAAAATACTATGGTGAACCAAAGGCTATTGATAGTGATGACTACCACCTTCAAAGAGATATTTTTGAACTAGCACTTATCAAAGAAGCGATTAAGCAAAAGAAACCAATTTTCTCTGTTTGTCGAGGTACTCAGCTTTTCAACGTCGCCATGGGCGGCACGCTTCACCAAGATATTGAGGATCATTGGCAGGACTGTTCAGCCGAATACACGACCCAACGCCTCGTAACGGAACCTGATACCATTCTCCGAGAAATCTATGGAGAAATCTCTCACATCAACTCCTTCCACCACCAGAGCATTAAAGATCTAGCTTCAAATCTTAAGGTTGTAGCACATGATCCTAAAGATGGAATCATTGAGGCTGTGACAACTACGGACGGCTTCCCTTATCTTGGTGTTCAATGGCATCCTGAATTTCTCTTTGAGAACCGCCCCAAGGATAAAACACTATTTGACTATGTTGTTAACGAACTCTAGATTAAATCTGTCTTTTCACGGTAACTAAAGTAATCCGAGTGCGAGACAATTAGGTGGTCTAAGAAAACGATTCCCATCAGCTCACAGGCTTCCTTGACTAGCTTAGTGACATGGTCATCATTTCGACTAGGAGATACAGCACCAGATGGATGATTGTGAACGAGAATCACAGAGGTGGCCATATGCTTAATGGCATAGTGAAGGATTTCCCTTGGTTCAGCAATACTACGTGTCGCAGATCCGATAAAGATGGTTTGCTGATGAATGATTTGATTTTGAGTATTGAGATAGAGCGCCACTAGGTGCTCTTGTTTTTTGTCGCCAAGTTCCTGTTGCATTTTTTTAGCTAGCTTTTGACTACTGAGAATACTTTCCATCTCAAGGGTTTCATGTTTGTGAATGCGATTCCCCAGTTCAATCACTGCTTGTAGTTCAATAGCTTTGATACGTCCAATACCAGACAGACTCTGCAATTCCTGCAGGGTCATTTTTTTCAAATCAGTTAGACTGGTCAAACTGTTCAAGATTTTCTGGGAAATTTCAAAAACATTGGCCTGACGCGTTCCGGTTCTGAGTAGTATAGCTAGCAATTCTTGATTGCTCAGAGCCTCTACTCCTTCTTTAACTAGTCTTTCTCTAGGTAAGAGTGAATCTTCTTGGAATGAAATACTGTACATAAAAATCCTCCTCACTATATTATTCGTGAGAAGGATGAAAAATTAGATTTTTTTCTCAATTGGGGCAACACTGGCTAAGAGTTTTTTCAGACCCACTTCTGGGAAATTGATTTTCAATTCCTGCGTATCGCCACTACCTGAGACTTCAAGGACTGTTCCCTCTCCCCACTTCTTGTGAAGAGCAATGTCCCCAATAGACCAATTTGTCTCGCTAGACGCTGATTTTGCGCCAGCTGCAAATTGACCAAACGGGAGAGCACTTGACTGGATAGAGCTTGGAGCAGCACTGCGTTTACGGTCTTGAAGCGCCTGAGCCAAACTCATTCCTTGACCGAAAACAACGCCACCACTGCTATAAGAAGCCTTGAAACTGGTATTAGCTGGTCGAGCCAAACCTTGATACTCAAGCAAATCCGAGCTAATTTCATTGATGAAACGTGTTGGACGGTTATAGCTTGTACGACCGAAAAGCAAGCGAGAGTTGGCATTGGTCAGATAGAGGATTTTTTCAGCGCGTGTGATACCTACATAGGCCAAACGGCGTTCTTCTTCCAGCTCATCGGGATCCTCAGCTGCTCGACTAAGAGGAAAGACATTTTCCTCCATCCCAATGATAAAGACAACCGGAAACTCCAGTCCTTTAGCTGCGTGGAGTGTCATCAAAGTTACTTCAGATGTCTCCTGACTGCTTGAATCAGTGTCTGCAATCAAGGCCAGATCATTCAAGAAACGACTGAGTTTATCCAAGCCAGTTTCCTCCTCTTGGCTTTCAGGATTATCATCAAATTTTTTGGTAACAGAAAGGAATTCCTCGATATTTTCAACTCGAGCCTTGCTCTCTAAGGTCGCTTGAGCATTGAGAATATCTACATAACCTGTTTTTTCTAGAACAGCCTCAACCAGCTCGGTGATGGTTAATTGGTCCAGTTGCTCCCGCAAATCCAAAATCATATTGGCGAACTCCCAGATAGACTGGGCTGCCTTGCCTTTGACACCTGATAACATGATATTAGCTGAAGCATCTAGCATAGACATGTCTTGCATATTCGCAAAATCACGAATTTTTTCAACAGTTCCTGGTCCGATTCCACGTTTCGGCTCGTTGATAATGCGCTCAAAACTGATATTGTCACTCAAATTAGCAATGAGGTTGAGGTAGGCGATAATATCACGGATTTCCTTACGGCTGTAGAACTTGGTCCCTCCAACCATGGTATAAGGAATATTGGACTTGAGCAGGGCTTCCTCAATAGTACGGGATTGCGCATTAGTCCGATAAAGAACCGCAAAATCCTTGTGGAGGAAGTTTTGAGAGCGACCAAGTTCATCGATGGTTTTTGCTACAAAAACAGCTTCGTCTTGTTCGTCATTTGCACGATAATAAACGATTTGCTCCCCATCGGCATTCTGGGTCCAGAGATTCTTGGGGCGGCGATTTTTATTGTTTTTGATGACGTCGTTTGCGGCTTGGAGAATGGTTTTGGTTGAACGGTAATTTTCTTCTAATAAAACCACCTTGGCGTTAGGGTAATCTTTCTCAAAATCCAAGATATTCTGCATATCAGCCCCACGCCAACCGTAGATAGACTGGTCCGCATCTCCAACTACGCAGATATTTTTAAAGCGTGAAGCCAAGAGTTTGACTAGTTGGTACTGGGCATGGTTGGTATCTTGGTACTCATCAACGTGAATGTACTGGAATTTCTGCTGGTAGTAGGTCAGAACGTCAGGATTCTGATCAAAGAGACGCAAGGTCAGCATAATCAAATCATCAAAGTCAAGGGACTCAGACTGACGAAGCTCTTTTTGATAGGCTGTATAACACTGAGCTACGATTTGCGTGTACATATCTCCAGCTTGGGCAGCATAAGCCACATCATCAATCAGGTCATTCTTAGCATTGGAAATACTTCCCAAGATTGTCCGTTCATTCCATTTCTTCGGATCCAAGTTTAATTGCTTTAGGATTCGTTTCATAAGGGTACGTTGTTCACCAGGGTCTACAATGGTGAAATTACGATTGTAGCCGATATGATCCGCATCGCGACGCAGAATACGAACACACATAGAGTGGAAGGTCGCAATCAGACAGTCTTGAGTTGCTGGATTGAGGCTATATGCACGCTCCTTCATCTCACGCGCAGCCTTATTGGTAAAGGTAATGGCCAAGATATTCCAAGGATTGACCAGCTTTTCATCAATCAAATAAGCGATACGGTGGGTCAAAACCCGGGTCTTCCCAGAACCAGCCCCCGCCATGATCAATAATGGACCTTCTGTCGTTTTTACCGCCTCAGCCTGACTGTCATTCATTCCATTCAATAATGCGTTCATTTTCTCTTCCTTACTCTTGAAGTCAATGTTTCTATTATATCAGAAAACAGGGAAAATATCTTTACCTAGATTGGTTGTGAGTTGAATTCTATTCTCTCATATCATCAGGAGGAGTCAATGACTTTTGCATCCAAACGATATCATGCCATTTTCCAAACTTATAGCCTATCTTAGGGAAATGAGCCACTTGTTCATAGCCCCTCTTTCGGTTAAGAAAAATGCTCCTATCATTTGGCAAAGCGATACAAGCTAAGAAGCGTAAGTAACCCCTAGACACTAGTTCTTCCTCCAGACAGTCATAGAGTAGACTCCCTAACCCTCGACCTTCGGCTTCTTGATGCAAGTAAATTGACACTTCAACTGACCAATCATAAGCTCTCCTATCATAATAGGTGGAAGCATAGGCATATCCCAAAATTTTGCCTTCTTCCTCTAGCACTAGATAAGGATATTTAAGCAAGGTCTTTTGGATTCTTCTTTGAAATTCTTCAACACTTGGCACCTCATATTCAAATGTAATGGCTGTATTAAGGACATAAGGAGCATAAATATCAAGCAGGTCTGGAATATCAGACTCCCCTACTGTTCGAATCTTTGGCATATATTCCTCTCTCTAAAATCGAAAATGAGCTTGGATAGCTTTTCCAAACTCATTTGAATTCAATCAAACTATTAGAACAATCCTAGAACGGTTCCGTCACTTTCAACATCCATGTTGAGAGCGGCTGGACGTTTTGGAAGTCCTGGCATGGTCATGACATCACCTGTTAAGGCAACGATAAAGCCTGCACCCAATTTTGGTACTAACTCACGAATGGTAATTTCAAAGTTTTCTGGAGCTCCAAGTGCATTTGGATTGTCAGAAAAACTGTACTGAGTTTTAGCCATACAGATTGGCAATTTATCCCATCCGTTTTGAACGATTTGAGCGATTTGCGTTTGAGCTTTCTTCTCAAAGTTCACTTTGCTACCACGGTAGATTTCAGTGACAATCTTTTCAATCTTTTCTTGAACAGAAAGGTCGTTGTCGTAAAGACGTTTATAGTTTGCTGGATTTTCAGAGATAGTCTTGACAAGCGTTTCGGCAAGCGCTACGCCTCCTTCTGCGCCATCAGCCCAGACACTTGCTAGTTCAACTGGCACATCAATAGAAGCACAGAGTTCTTTTAAAGCTGCAATTTCAGCTTCAGTATCAGAAACAAATTCGTTAATCGCAACAACTGCTGGTACTCCAAATTTACGGATATTTTCAACGTGGCGTTTCAAGTTAGCAAAACCTGCACGAACTGCCTCCACATTTTCCTCTGTGAGAGCGTCTTTAGCTACGCCACCATTCATCTTAAGGGCACGAAGGGTTGCAACAATAACTACTGCATCTGGAGATGTTGGCAAGTTTGGCGTCTTGATATCAAGGAATTTCTCAGCTCCAAGGTCCGCACCAAAACCAGCTTCAGTGACTGTATAATCAGCCAAGTGAAGGGCTGTTGTTGTTGCCAAGACAGAGTTACATCCATGAGCGATATTGGCAAATGGACCACCGTGTACAAAGGCAGGTGTACCGTAAATTGTCTGAACGAGATTTGGCTTAATAGCATCCTTCAAAATCAATGCTAAAGCTCCCTCAACCTGTAAATCACCAACAGTAACTGGTGTACGGTCATAACGATAACCGATAACGATATTCGCCAAACGGCGTTTCAAGTCCTCAATGTCTGTTGCCAAGCAAAGAATCGCCATGATTTCAGAAGCAACTGTAATATCAAAACCATCCTCACGAGGAATACCATTTAGAGGGCCACCAAGTCCAACGGTCACATGACGAAGTGCGCGGTCGTTCAAGTCCACAACACGTTTCCAGAGAATACGACGTTGGTCAATTCCCAACTCATTTCCTTGGTGCAAGTGATTGTCAATCAAGGCAGAAAGAGCATTGTTGGCAGTTGTGATAGCATGCATGTCTCCAGTAAAGTGGAGGTTGATGTCTTCCATTGGCAACACTTGCGCATAACCACCACCAGCGGCACCACCCTTAATCCCCATTACTGGTCCAAGAGACGGTTCGCGGATAGCAATCATGGTTTTCTTGCCGATTTTGTTTAAGGCATCTGCAAGACCAATAGTAATGGTTGACTTCCCTTCACCAGCAGGTGTTGGGTTGATGGCAGTAACCAAGATCAATTTCCCAACTGGATTGTTCTCAACCGCACGAATTTTATCAAAACTAAGCTTAGCCTTGTATTTTCCGTACAACTCCAAATCATCGTAAGAAATCCCAAGTTTCTCCACAACATCCACGATTGGCTTTAACTCAATGCTCTGTGCGATTTCAATATCTGTTTTCATAGCAAACTCCTCTAACCTCTAATATGATAACTCATTATAACACAAAAAAAGTTTTTTCACATACAAAAAGCTTAGTAAAGTTTATAAACATAAAGTTTTAAGGCCGATTTTAGTCGTCTTTTTTACTTTTTATAAGTTTTTATAGCCAAAAACTATAATCTTGCTGGAAAATTAGAAAAAAACAAACGCTTTCTTTTGATTCTATTTTATTTTTTGGTACAATAGTCCTATGAAAATTTTAGTTACGTCAGGCGGTACCAGTGAAGCAATCGATAGCGTCCGCTCTATCACTAATCACTCGACTGGTCGCTTGGGGAAAATCATCACCGAAGCCCTACTTGCTGCTGGTCATGAGGTTTGTTTGATTACTACTCCTAGTGCTATTAAGCCAGAACCTCATCCCAACCTAAGCATTCGAGAAATTAAGAACACCAATGATCTCCTTTTTGAGATGAAAGAGCGAGTTCCAAATTACCGGGTCTTGATTCATTCAATGGCTGTATCTGACTACACACCTGTTTATATGACGGGGCTTGAGGAGGTTCAGGCTAGCTCTAATTTGGAAGATTTTTTAAACAAGCAGAATCATCAAGCTAAGATTTCTTCAACTGACGAGGTTCAGGTTTTATTCCTGAAAAAAACACCCAAAATCATCTCTCTAGTCAAAGAATGGAATCCTGCCATTCATTTGATTGGTTTCAAACTGTTGGTTGATGTCTCTGAAGATTATCTCATAGAAATTGCTAGAAAAAGCCTTATCAAGAACCAAGCAGACTTAATCATTGCAAATGACCTCACTCAAATTTCAGCAAATCAGCATCGGGCAATCTTTGTTGAGAATGATCATCTTCAAACTGTTCAAACCAAAGAGGAAATTGCAGAACTCCTCCTTGAAAAAATTCAAACCTATCATTCATAGAAAGGAAAGCCATGGCAAATATTCTCATTGCAGTGACAGGTTCCATTGCCTCCTATAAATCAGCTGACCTGGTCAGTTCTTTGAAAAAACAAGGCCATCATGTCACTGTCTTAATGACCGAGGCAGCGAGAGAGTTTATCCAGCCTTTGACACTACAGGTACTCTCACAGAATCCAGTTCACCTTGATGTCATGAAGGAACCCTATCCTGATCAAGTCAATCATATCGAACTAGGTAAAAGAACTGATCTTTTTATCGTTGTCCCTGCTACTGCTAATACCATTGCCAAACTTGCGCACGGTTTTGCGGATAACATGGTGACAAGCACAGCGCTTGCCCTACCAAGTCACATCCCTAAACTCTTAGCGCCAGCCATGAATACAAAAATGTATGACCATCCGGCAACTCAGGCTAATCTAAAAACATTAGAGACCTATGGTTATCAGATTATCTCCCCAAAAGAATCTTTACTAGCCTGTGGCGATCACGGCAAAGGCGCCCTAGCTGACCTGAATACTATATTAGAAAGAATAAAGGAAACCCTCGATGAACAAACGCTCTAACATTGCCCCAATTGCTATCTTTTTTGCAGTTATGCTCGTTATCCACTTTTTGAGCTCTCTCCTATTTAATCTTTTCCCATTTCCAATTAAACCAACTATCGTTCATATTCCAGTAATCATTGCTAGTATCATTTACGGCCCACGAGTTGGAGTTACACTTGGTTTTCTTATGGGGCTATTGAGCTTAACGGTAAATACGATTACAATCCTTCCAACCAGCTACCTCTTCTCTCCATTCGTACCGAACGGAAACATCTATTCTGCGATTATCGCTATTGTCCCTCGCGTTTTGATCGGTCTGACACCTTACTTAGTTTATAAATTATTAAGAAACAGAACGGGTCTCATCTTTGCTGGTGCTCTCGGTTCCCTCACCAACACCGTCTTTGTCCTTGGGGGAATCTTCTTCCTTTTTGGAAATGTCTTCGACGGCAATATCCAAAAACTCCTGGCAACAGTTATTTCTACAAACTCAATTGCCGAGCTTGTCATCTCTGCCGTTCTAACAGTAGCAATTGTCCCACGTCTCGAAACCTTGAAGAAATAAAAAAAACAACTCCACTTTCGTCCTGAAGGTGGAGTTTAGTAGTTAAAACGTAAGAATTAAGTTCCCAGTATTCTTTACCACATTTAATCAAATATTCCTTAAAAACGCTAATGCTTCTTGACTTAACTGATTATTTATTGTACTATACTTGTGTATATACAGATAAATGGAGGTTCTTATGGATATACGGAAAAAAACGCAGTTTATGACCATGACTGCCCTACTCACTGCAATCGCGATTTTAATTCCAATTATTATGCCTTTTAAAATCGTCATCCCACCAGCTTCTTACACTTTAGGAAGCCATATCGCCATCTTTATCGCCATGTTCCTATCACCTTTGATGGCTGCTTTTGTGATTATTGCTTCTAGTCTCGGCTTCCTGATGGCAGGCTACCCTATGGTTATCGTTCTGCGCGCCTTTTCTCACATCGTTTTTGGTATTTTGGGAGCATTTTACTTAAAGAAATTCCCTGAAACCTTGGATAAACCAAAGGCATCTTGGATTTTTAACTTTGTTTTGGGTGTTGTTCACGCTATCGCTGAAGTACTAGCTTGTATCATCTTTTATGCTACTTCAGGGACAAACGTTGAAAATATGTTTTATGTTCTCTTTGTCCTAGTTGGTTTTGGCACAATCGTTCATAGTATGGTAGACTATACATTAGCACTAGCTGTCTATAAAGTGCTTCGAAAACGTCGCTAAAAGGAAAAACTATGACAAAGGATCGCAAACAAGCTCTTCTCAAACTGTTAAAAGAGGCACCAAAAGCTCTCAATGGTCAAACCTTGGCTGAGCACTTTCATGTTACGCGCCAAGTCATTGTACAGGATATCGCTATTCTCCGAGCAGATGGGGCTCCTATCCTATCCACCAATCGTGGTTATATCTACAAAGAAATTGATGCCAGCCCTTACGTTCACAAACTCTTTAAAGTGAAACATGAACTGGAAGAAATCGGTCAGGAACTTCTAGCCATTGTAGATAATGGCGGACGCGTTCAAAATATCTTAATCGATCATCCCGTTTATGGTGAAATTGAAACCCATCTCAAACTCACCTGTCGCCGAGATGTCCAGCACTTTCTGGAACAAGTCGAGAATTCAGACTTTAGACCCCTTTCTGAATTGACAGACGGCATCCATTACCACCTTGTTGAAGCCGAGACACAACAAGACCTCCACTATATTGAGGAGGCCTTGGATCAGTTAGGTTATTTGGTAAAAGACTAGAAAATTTCTTTCTCCCAGCCATCATCTGTACGGTGGCGATAGAAGAACTCAGACTTGTCAGGTGCTTCCATCATTTCCATCAAAGGTAACATATCATAGGCCAGATCCAAGTTTGGAATCTGGTCTTTTTGTACCCAGGAAACTTCTCCTTCGTCTGAGGAACGCAGGCTTCCAGAGAATTCAGTTACCTTGTAACAAAAGACAATATAACGCTCACCTGTGTCTAGTGGCCAATTTTTAATACCGACCAGTTGGGGATTTTGGATAGTCAATCCTGTTTCTTCATAGATTTCTCGAATAACTGACTCTGCAAAGGCCTCTCCATTTTCAACATGACCACCTGGAAAAGCATAACCAGACCAGTGGTTGGTTTCGGGCGAACGATACTGCATGACCACGCGCTGCTTTTCAAGATCTTCAATCAGACAAATATTAGTTAAAATGGTTAATTGTGCTCGAGACATAGGACTCACTTTCTAAAATTTAATTTTCTATCTTGTACTTAACTTTAGACTTTATAATCAAAGGATTAACCAAGTCGTGATATTCATGAGTTTCATGGAGCAAGGATCCTCGGATGATTCTAATTTCATTTTTTTCCTTATTCACATAGTAGTCTAAATTGATAGGCATGGATGAGTCTGGAACTATAGATAAAATAAAGAAAATCACAAACCAGATAAGGAGAGCAAAAAATCCGCTGAGAGCTTGAAAAATCAGATGATGCCATTGAAAGATTCTCGTTTTATAGAAGATAGTCCATGGATGGATAAATAAGGTCAAACAGAGACCAAAGAACCAAATATTCCACAAAAATGGTGTAAAAGCTAAACCAAACAAGCCTAAGATAAAATGAATCAGGACAAATACCAAGAACAGAAGGTAAATAACCCTAAATATAGTTAGATGTTTTAGCATGATTAACTCCTTTTCTTTTCAATATTCTTGGAAATTAAAATGGTTAAAGTAGCCACTAGGAAGAAGAACACATAAGTAAGAATAGGGAACCAAATATAGCGATGATCTAGGGATAAGAGAGAAGGCAGGAGGCCCTTACTATTTTTCCCACCAACTCCTAAAAATAGATGAACTAGTAAACCGATACTATTAAGATAGATAAATAAATCCGCATACCTTTTTATTGTCATCCTTCTCCTAGACAAGTCTAGGAACCAATAGTCAAAGAATTGATATACCAGGCAAAAAAGATTTATATATATTGGAAAACTATAGTTGATATCTCTGTATAGTGAAGGAAGGGGGAGACTTTTAAAAATAAAATTAATACCTAGCCCTATTCCTAAGATTAGACCAAGGACTAGGAAGAAACCTATAATTTTATGAGAATTTAGCCAATGCTGAAAACTTTCTTTCCTTGGTAGATTCTTTTTTGTATTTGAATTTCTTTTATTCATTTTCACCGTTTTCTTCATATCTAGACTACTGAAATAAAGACATAGCAATTTGGCTAATTAAATTTGACTTAAGGGCCTCTCTACTCCATCGCCTTGACTTCCAGCATCATATCACGTATCTGAGCTGCCAATTCAAAGTCAAGCACTTCGACGGCTTCTTGCATTTGTTTCTCTAGTTTCTTGACGAGTTCTTTGCGCTCTTGTTTGTTGAGACTGTTGATATCGACTTCCTTGTCCTCCTCCTTAGCAACTGCCTTGGTTACAGCAATCAGGTCACGGATTTCTTTCTTAATGGTTTGTGGAACAATACCATGCTCTTCATTATAGTCCATCTGGATTTTCCGACGACGGGCCGTTTCATCAATGGCTTTTTGCATAGACTGGGTAACTGTGTCAGCATACATGATGACATGGCCCTCACTATTACGAGCAGCACGTCCAATGGTCTGAATCAATCCACGTTCGTTACGTAGGAAGCCTTCCTTGTCAGCATCGAGAATGGCTACCAAGCTTACTTCAGGAACGTCAATCCCTTCACGAAGGAGATTGATTCCGACCAAGACATCAAAGACACCCAAACGCAGATCACGGATAATCTCCGTCCGTTCCAAGGTCTTGATATCCGAGTGCATGTACTTGACCTTGATACCCATTTCCTTGAAGTAGTCGGTTAAGTCCTCTGCCATTTTCTTGGTCAAAGTGGTAATAAAGGTTCGTTCATTCTTTTCAACACGGGCATTGATTTCACCCAATAGGTCATCAATCTGTCCCATAGTTGGACGGACTTCCACCTCTGGATCCAAGAGTCCCGTTGGACGAATGATTTGCTCGATCACTGTCTCGGTCTGTTCATTTTCATAGTCACCAGGTGTCGCTGAAACATAAACAATCTGATGAACGTGACTCTCAAATTCTTCCCGACGGAGAGGACGATTATCTAAAGCAGACGGCAAACGGAAACCATAATTGACCAACATTTCCTTACGCGAACGGTCTCCATTATACATGCCCTTAATCTGCCCCATGGTCATGTGGCTCTCATCAATCATAATCAAAAAATCATCAGGGAAGAAATCAAGAAGGGTGTACGGTGGCTCTCCTTCGCTTCGTCCATCCATGTGACGAGAGTAGTTCTCAACCCCGTTTGTATAACCCATCTCACGCAACATCTCGATATCATACTCTGTCCGCTGTTTCAAACGCTGGGCTTCTAGTAGTTTACCTTCCTTCTCAAAGACAGCTAACTGCTCCTCCAGCTCTGCCTGAATCTTGGCAATCGCAACTTCCATATGGTCATCATTGGTCACAAAGTGAGTGGCTGGAAAAATCGCCAAATGATCCACTTCTCCCAATACCTGACCTGTCAAAGCCTCTACTTCACGGATACGGTCAATCTCATCCCCGAAAAACTCTACTCGAAAAGCGTGTTCATCACGGGAAGCTGGGAAAATCTCCACCACATCCCCACGAACGCGAAATCTTCCCCGTTGGAAATCAATATCATTGCGTTCAAACTGTATATCGACCAAGTCATTCAAGAGTTTGTCACGAGAAATTTCAAGACCTGGACGGAGACTAACGACGCTATCAGAATATTCCTTTGGCGAACCCAAACCATAGATACAAGAGACAGAAGCCACGACAATGACGTCATTGCGCTCCAGAAGGGCTGAAGTCGCTGAGTGACGGAGCTTGTCAATCTCATCATTGACCGAGCTATCCTTTTCAATATAGGTATCACTCGAAGGAACATAAGCCTCGGGTTGGTAATAATCATAATAAGACACAAAGTACTCAACAGCATTTTCAGGGAAAAATTCCTTGAACTCTCCATAGAGCTGACCAGCTAGGGTTTTGTTATGGGCAATGACCAAAGTTGGTTTATTGACTTTGGAAATGACCTGACTCATGGTATAGGTCTTCCCTGTACCCGTCGCCCCCATCAGAATCTGAGCCTTTTCTCCACCTTCGATATTATCAACCAACTGCTCAATTGCCTGGGGTTGATCTCCTGAAGGTTCGTATTTTGATACTAGTTTAAATTTATTATCTGTAATCCGATTGATCATAAGAATCCTCTCTCCATGTGCTATTCCTATTTTAGCATACTTATAGCATTTTCACGAAGAAAAGGACGGACCTAAGTCACATCCTTTCATTTTCTTTCTTTAATTGATTAGCGAGATAGACAATCAGAAGTAACAAGACTAAACTTGTCATGATAGAACCTTCAATCCCAAAAGATCCTCCTGATAGCCAAACTTGATTGCCTTGTGGTGAAAAGGTCATCAGAGACGTTCCTGACGGTTGACCGCTAACTAAAATGCCAAAAAGATTGCCCTGAGCAAAATTCCAAGCTCCATGAATACCTGCAACACCCCAAACTATATCAGTTTTGAGAAGGTAAAGAGCCATGGCAACTCCGAATAAGAAGAGATTCACTAGAGATAGAGGTGTTAGACCAGAATTTCCCACATGAAGCAGAGTAAAGAATATGCTAGATATGACAACAGCAAGTTTTAGATTGGTTCTTGAGGCCAATTGTGGAAGAAGCCAAGCACGGGACACCACTTCTTCTGCTGTCCCCTGTAAAATCCAAAATGGGATAGTAAAGACGACAAAAGTAAGCGAATAAGGATTCAAGCGAATGGATTCCAAACGATATTGCCCCAAGACCACCAAACCTAACAAGGTCAGAAGAAAAAGTGCCAGACCTAGGCCAAATCCTTTCAGAAGACTGCTAAGGAAATTTTCTCTATAAAATCCCAAGGTTCTAATAGATCTTTTCTCAACTTTTTTAGTCCATCTGAACACAGTGTTGAGAATAAAACCAAAGGACAGCAATGCTAAAATTAAACGAAAGTCACTTGTTTTATCCGTCAAGCTCTGCTGCAAGGTTTGCAAGTAAGTTGCAAGATTTTGACCAGCCTCTCCAAAATTTCTAGCAAGTCCGATGAGAGCTAACAAGCTAATACCATACAAAGTATATGCAACAAACTCTCCTATAAAGACAAAAACAAAGGCTAACAAAGGACTTGTGTAAATATTTAAACTCATTTGGGAAGATTGGAAGTCTTTAAATATTCTTTTATTCTTCATGTTCCCGCCCTCATTTCTTCTATTACATACTATTATTATATCATTTTATAGTAGCAATTCAAGAAGGAAAAGAAAACATAGATGTCATATTTTCTGACACAAAAATATAAAAATTTGCCTTTTCATCCATTTTCTGATATAATGAGAAAATATTCGGAAAAGGAGACTAAAAATGAAGAAAAAAATACTAGCATGTTTGCTCATTTTATTTCCCATTTTCTCACTAGGTATGGCAAAAGCTGATACTGTTAAGATTGTGTCTGATACAGCTTACGCGCCTTTTGAGTTTAAAGATTCAGATCAAACCTATAAAGGAATTGATGTTGATATTATCAATAAAGTCGCAGAAATCAAAGGATGGAACATCCAAATGTCTTATCCCGGCTTTGACGCAGCTGTAAATGCAGTGCAGTCAGGTCAAGCAGATGCCATTATGGCAGGTATGACAAAAACAAAAGAACGTGAAAATGTCTTTACCATGTCTGATACCTATTATGATACAAAAGTTGTCATTGCTACCACAAAGGCAAATAAAATCACCAAATATGAGGAACTTAGCGGCAAAACAGTTGGAATTAAGAACGGAACTGCCGCTCAACGTTTCCTCGAAAGTATCAAAGATAAATACGGTTTCTCTATCAAAACCTTTGATACAGGTGATTTGATGAATAACAGTCTAAGTGCTGGTGCTGTAAATGCCATCATGGATGATAAACCTGTTATCGAGTATGCGATTAACCAAGGACAAGATCTCAGCATCAATATGGATGGTGAGGCTGTTGGAAGCTTTGCTTTTGGTGTCAAGAAAGGGAGCAAGTATGAACACTTGGTTACCGAGTTTAACGAAGCCCTAGCACAAATGAAGAAGGATGGTAGCTTGGAGCAAATCATCCAAAAATGGACAGCTTCTACAACTACGGCAACCCCAACGACAACTACTGCTGCTGGACAAAAAGCTACTCCAGTGAAAAGCAAGTACATTATTGCCAGCGACTCATCTTTCGCCCCATTCGTCTTTCAAAATTCAAGCAATCAATATACTGGTATTGATATGGACCTCATCAAGGCCATTGCCAAAGATCAAGGTTTTGAAATTGAGATTACCAACCCAGGATTTGACGCAGCCATTAGTGCTGTTCAAGCAGGACAAGCAGATGGTATCATTGCTGGTATGTCTGTAACAGATGCCCGTAAGGAAACCTTCGACTTCTCAGAATCATACTACACAGCAAATACGATTCTTGGTGTGAAAGAATCAAGCACGATTGCTTCTTATGAAGACCTCAAGGATAAAACTGTCGGTGTTAAAAACGGAACTGCGTCTCAAACGTTCCTTACTGAGAATCAAAACAAATACGGCTATAAGATTAAAACCTTTGCAGATGGCGCTTCAATGTATGACAGTCTGAATACTGGAGCTATTGATGCTGTGATGGATGATGAGCCTGTTCTCAAATATTCTATCAGCCAAGGACAAAAATTGAAAACGCCAATCGCTGGAACTCCAATCGGTGAAACAGCCTTTGCCGTTAAAAAAGGAACAAACCCTGAATTGATCCAGATGTTCAATAACGGACTTGCGAACCTCAAAGCTAACGGAGAATTCCAAAAGATTCTTGACAAGTATCTAGCTAGCGAATCTTCAACTAACTCTACAAGTACGGTTGACGAAACAACTATCTGGGGCTTGCTTCAAAACAACTACAAACAACTTCTTAGTGGACTTGGAATCACTCTTGCTCTAGCGCTTATTTCATTTGCAATTGCCATTGTCATCGGGATTATCTTCGGTATGTTTAGCGTTAGCCCATACAAATCTCTTCGTGTCATCTCTGAGATTTTCGTTGACGTTATTCGCGGTATCCCATTGATGATTCTTGCAGCCTTCATCTTCTGGGGGATTCCAAACTTCATCGAGTCCATTACAGACCATCAAAGTCCAATTAACGACTTTGTAGCTGGTACCATAGCCCTCTCACTCAATGCTGCTGCTTATATCGCTGAAATCGTTCGTGGTGGGATTCAAGCTGTTCCAGTTGGGCAAATGGAAGCCAGCCGCAGTCTTGGTATCTCTTATGGAAAAACCATGCGTAAGATTATCTTGCCACAAGCGACTAAATTGATGTTGCCAAACTTCGTCAACCAATTCGTTATCGCTCTTAAAGATACAACTATCGTGTCTGCTATCGGTCTGGTTGAACTCTTCCAAACTGGTAAGATTATCATCGCCCGTAACTACCAAAGTTTCAAGATGTATGCAATCCTTGCTATCTTCTATCTTGTAATTATTACGCTTTTGACTAGACTAGCGAAACGCTTAGAAAAGAGGATTCGTTAATGGCAAAACTAAAAATTGATGTAAATGATCTACATAAGTATTATGGAAAAAATGAAGTTTTAAAAGGCATTACAACTAAATTCTATGAAGGAGATGTTGTCTGTATCATCGGTCCTTCCGGTTCTGGTAAATCCACTTTCCTTCGCAGCCTTAACCTTCTCGAGGAGGTAACGAGCGGTCACATCACAGTAAATGGTTATGATTTGACTGAAAAATCAACCAATGTCGACCATGTTCGCGAGAACGTCGGAATGGTCTTCCAACACTTCAATCTCTTTCCTCACATGTCCGTCCTAGAAAATATCACTTTTGCTCCTATTGAACACAAACGGATGATCAAGGCTGAAGCTGAGAAATTGGGAATGGAGTTGCTGGAAAAAGTCGGTCTAGCTGATAAGGCACATGCCAATCCAGATAGTCTCTCAGGTGGTCAAAAACAACGTGTGGCTATCGCACGTGGACTAGCCATGAATCCTGACATCATGCTTTTTGACGAACCAACTTCCGCTCTCGACCCAGAGATGGTTGGAGATGTTTTGAACGTTATGAAAGAATTGGCCGAGCAAGGTATGACCATGATCATCGTAACCCACGAGATGGGATTTGCTCGTCAGGTAGCTAACCGTGTTATTTTCACGGCTGATGGAGAATTTCTTGAAGATGGAACTCCAGACCAAATCTTTGATAACCCACAACACCCTCGACTGAAAGAGTTCTTGGACAAGGTCCTAAACGTATAAAAGGAAACTGTAAGGAAATCCTTACAGTTTTTTAATTGCGTATTGGATTTTTGATTTTTTTGAAAATTATGATAAAATAAAGACTATGAAAATGAGGAAATCTCATCCCTAGTCCAACTAGGAAAAAATATAGAAATTAGGTAGCTAGATGTCATCAAAGGTTATTGTTACAATTTTCGGTGCGAGTGGAGATTTAGCTAAACGCAAACTCTACCCTTCCCTTTTTAGACTCTATAAATCAGGCAATCTTTCTGAGCATTTCGCAGTTATCGGAACAGCTCGTAGACCTTGGAGTAAAGAATATTTCGAATCTGTTGTTGTTGAGTCCATCCTTGATTTGGCAGATAGTACCGAGCAAGCCCAAGAGTTTGCTAGTCATTTCTACTATCAAAGTCATGATGTTAATGATACTGATAATTACATCGCTTTACGAGAATTACAGGCTGAGCTTGATGAGAAATACCAAACGGACCACAACAAACTCTTCTTCCTCTCAATGGCTCCTCAATTCTTTGGAACCATTGCCAAGCACCTCAAATCTGAAAACATTGTTGATGGCAAAGGTTTTGAGCGCTTGATTGTTGAGAAACCGTTTGGTACAGACTATGAAACTGCAAGCAAACTGAATGAGGATCTTCTAGCAACATTTGATGAAGAACAGATCTACCGTATCGACCATTACTTGGGGAAAGAAATGATTCAAAGTATCTTTGCGGTTCGATTTGCCAATATGATCTTTGAAAATGTTTGGAACCGTGAGCACATTGATAATGTCCAGATTACCTTTGCTGAGCGCTTGGGAGTTGAGGAACGTGGTGGCTACTATGATGAATCTGGTGCCCTCCGTGACATGGTTCAAAACCACACTCTCCAGCTTTTATCACTTTTAGCCATGGACAAGCCTGCCAGCTTTACAAAAGATGAGATTCGTGCTGAGAAGATTAAAGTATTTAAAAATCTCCACCAACCAAGTGAGGAAGAATTAAAAGAACATTTTATCCGTGGTCAATACCGTTCTGGAAAGATCGATGGTAAGAAATACATTTCCTACCGTAGCGAGCCAAACGTTAACCCTGAATCTACAACAGAAACCTTTGCCTCTGGTGCTTTCTTTGTAGACAGCGATCGCTTCCGTGGCGTTCCTTTCTTCTTCCGTACTGGTAAACGCCTAACAGAAAAAGGCACTCATGTCAATATCGTCTTTAAGCAAATGGACTCTATCTTTGGAGAACCTTTGGCACCAAATATCTTGACCATCTATATCCAACCAACTGAAGGCTTCTCTCTTAGTCTCAATGGTAAACAAGTAGGTGAAGAATTTAACCTGGCGCCAAGCTCTTTAGATTATCGTACAGATGCTACCGCTACTGGGGCTTCTCCAGATCCATACGAAAAGCTAATCTACGATGTCTTGAACAATAACTCTACCAACTTTAGCCACTGGGATGAGGTGAGCGCTTCTTGGAAATTGATTGACCGTATCGAAGAGCTCTGGGCTCAAAATGGAGCTCCGCTCCACGACTACAAGTCCGGAAGCATGGGACCACAAGCTAGCTTTGACTTACTTGAGAAGTTTGGAGCCAAATGGACTTGGCAACCAGATATCGCCTATCGTAAAGAAGGTCGTTTAGAATAACAAAAATATCCTGCAAGTTAATCTTGCAGGATTATTTACTTTCTATTAAATCAAGCCCTCTAAGAGACCCTTCATAAAGTTTTCAGAGTTAAATTCTCCGATATCATCGATTTTCTCACCGAAACCAATCAATTTTACAGGGATATTAAGTTCTTCACGAATTGCCAGAACGACACCACCACGGGCAGTTCCATCAATCTTGGTCAGTACAATTCCTGTCACAGGGGTAATTTTAGAAAATTCCTTAGCTTGTACTAGGGCATTCTGTCCAGTTGAAGCATCGAGTGCCAGGAAGGTTTCATGGGGTGCTTCTGGAACGACACGCTTGATAATACGACCAATCTTTTCCAACTCGGCCATGAGGTTGTCCTTGTTTTGCAGACGACCTGCTGTATCAATCATAAGAATATCAATACCTTCTGCTACAGCACGTTCCATCCCATCAAAGACCACACTTGCTGGATCAGCTTTTTCAGGGCCTGTCACGACAGGAACATCAACACGACGGCCCCACTCTGCTAGCTGGGCAACGGCTCCAGCACGGAAGGTATCCGCAGCAACCAGCATGACTTTCTTGCCAGCTTGCTTGTAACGATGAGCTAATTTCCCAATAGAAGTTGTCTTCCCAACACCGTTAACACCAACAAAGAGCATAACTGTCAAACCATCTTGGAAATGGATTTGTTCATCGTAATTGCCATCCTTTTCGTAGAGGTCAACCAATTTCTCGATAATGACACGACGAAGTGCGTCAGGCTTCTTAGCGTTTTCTAATTTTGCTTCATAGCGTAGTTCTTCTGTTAAGTTTGAAGCAACCTGCACACCGACGTCGCTCATGATAAGCAGTTCTTCCAATTCCTCGAAGAAGTCTTCATCGACTGAGCGGAAGTTGGCAAAGAAGGCATTCAAACGAGCACCGAATCCTGTCCGCGTTTTCTTAAGACTGCGGTCATATTTTTCCTGAACAGTTTCTTCAACTTGTGGATATTCTTCTACTACTTCAAAAGCTAGCTCTTCTTCAGTTTCTAGAGATTCTTGGTTCTCTTCTTTTAAAAATTCTTCAGGCTCTTGGCTTTGCTCCAATTCATCAGCTTCTAACTCAAACTCCTCTTCCTGAGCAGCTTCCTCAACTGCTTCTGGTTCAATGACCTCTTCTGTCGAGACCTGATGAAGTTCTTCTTGAGCAAGTGTTTCTTCCACTTTGTCCGTCGCTGTTTCTTCGACTGCCGTTTGGTTTTCTTCAACCTCTTCTGACAAATCAAGACTTTCCAGTGCTTCTTTTACAACATCTTCGATTTTTGGCTCTTCTTTTTTTCCGAATAAACGGTCAAATAATCCCATTTTTTAACTCTCCTTTAGCACATATTCTTCAATCGCCCAAGCAACGGCATCCTCATCATTTGTCATGGGGGTTACAAGATTCGCGACTGTCTTGACTTCTGGAACAGCATTTTGCATGGCAACTCCCAGACCTGCCCACTCAATCATAGAAAGGTCATTGGCCTCATCACCACAAGCCATGACTTGACTTTGATCGATTCCCAAGTGTTTAATTAATTTCGCTAAACCTGTTGCCTTGTGGACGTTTTTCGGTGACCATTCCAATAGCATTTCACGCGATTTGAAGATTTCATATTGATCAAACAATTCTGGAGAAATCTGTTGAATCGCTGCATCCAAAGGTTCTTGGGCAAAGGCAGTCACACATTTATTATACGTCATCTGACTAGATAGATCTTCAAAAGCGACAGGTACGAAAGTCAGGGCTGGGTTGAACTTAGCATAGAGACTTTCTTGGTCCGACTGGATTTGATAGACTGTTCCTTCAGAAATGGCATCTAACGGTAGTCCGAGTTTTTCAGTTTCCTCGTACAAGCGTGCCACATCGTCGATTGAAAAGACTGTTTTATCGAGAATCTCCCCCGTATTTTTCTGCACCAGACCACCATTAAAGGTGATGGTGTACTCATCCTCCTGACCGTCAGTCCCTAGCTCATGGAGAAAGAAATCCATAGCCTTCAGAGGACGCCCCGTTGTCAATACGACCTTGATGCCACGGTCACGCGCAGCTTTGAGGACCGCCTTGGTACGATCTGTCAGCTTTTTATCCGTTGTCAGCAAAGTACCGTCCAAATCAAGTGCAATCAATTTAATATCTGCCATTATAAGCCCTCCATATAAGCCATCACTGACTGGTCCTTATGGTGGCCAATCACTGTTTCTGCTAATTCTAAAATCTCTGGTCGCGCATTTTCAGGAGCGATTGGGTGTCCCACAACCTGCATCATGTGAAGGTCATTGAGATTATCTCCAAACGCCATAACCTGATCCATGGTTAGACCAAGTTTTTTTGCTAGCTCAACAACAGCCACACCCTTATCAACGTAGTTCAAGACAATATCAATGGATTCAAAACCAGTTGTCATGGCTTTCACACCAGGAACATTTTCGTTGACCCAGGACTCTCCAGCCTCTATCGTTTCTTCAGTAAAGTTCGTGGTAAATTTAAAAATCTCATCCGTGATATCTTCCAAACTCGCTACTTTTTGAATGTTTTCATTGTAGTGACGGCTAAACATCAGATAGGTCTCATCCACTGTATCCAATACATAACAAGCTTTTTTCCCAGTCAAGAGCATTTTTCTTTCATCAAAATAAGGCGATTTCTTTAAAGCTTCAAAAGTGCTCAAGTAAAAGTCCCGAGACATAGTAGCCTCGTACATATCCTCACCATGAAACTCAACATAGCTCCCATTTTCAGCTATAAAAATCACTTCATCACGCACATCCGCAAACAACTTTTTCAGGGACAGAATACCACGACCTGAAGCCACAGCAAAATAAATCCCCTTTTCTTTGTAGGAAACAAGCAAATTTTTGAGGCGTTCCATATCAAACTGACCCTCTCCATCTAGAAAGGTTCCATCCATATCGGTTGCTACAAGTTTAATCATAAAATCCTTCATACTCCAATTGATAAATCTACCTTCTATTATACCATAGATAAGTTTAAAAAGGTCCAGTACAGTAGGATAGCACTACTTTTTCGGAGAAACTTCAAAAGGCCTAAAAATTAGAATCGTAGAACTTTTTTCAGATAGTTTAAAAAGTTTGTATTCCCCTTCTCTTTTCTCTATAATGGAGAGAAAGGAGATGACTATGACAGAAATAAAACATGAAATTGATGCAAACTTTGCAGGCCGACTCAATATCCTGCGCGCGGGTGTTCTCGGTGCCAATGATGGAATTATTTCCATCGCTGGAGTGGTAATCGGAGTTGCCAGTGCGACAAGCAATATTTGGATTATCTTTTTATCAGGATTGGCGGCTATCCTCGCTGGTGCTTTTTCAATGGCCGGTGGTGAATATGTCTCTGTATCCACTCAGAAAGACACGGAGGAGGCCGCTGTTGCCAGAGAACAGCTGCTCTTGGATAAGGACATTGAATCTGCAAAACAATCCCTCTACGCAGCTTACCTTCAAAATGGTGAGTGTGAAACGTCCGCCCAACTCTTGACCAACAAAGCCTTTTTAAAAAATCCCCTCAAAGCCTTGGTCGAAGAGAAGTATGGAATCGAGTACGAAGAGTTTACCAACCCTTGGCATGCTGCTATCTCTAGCTTTATCGCCTTTGTACTGGGAAGTCTTCCTCCTATGCTTTCCATCACCGTCTTTCCAAGTGACTATCGTATTCCAGCAACTGTTCTTATCGTAGCCCTTTCCCTTCTCGTCACTGGCTATACCAGTGCTAAACTAGGCAAGGCACCTACAAAAACTGCCATGATCCGTAACCTCTGTATCGGACTTCTGACCATGGGGGTAACCTTCCTCTTGGGACAACTCTTTAGTATTTAAGATAAAAGAAATACCTCGACAAGCATCGAGGTATCTTTTTTACATTTGCACAATCTTGCGATAACTTCTTGAGGTAATCATAAAGATTAAAACATAGACGATGAGGAAGATAGCACAGATGGACAAAGTGACAGTCAACATCATGGTCGCATCTAGCACCCCAATGACTTTTAGAATGAGGCTAAGCATATGATAGGCAAAGGCAAGGTGTAGGAAAGCAAAGAGCAATGGGAGGAAGAAAACAGTTAGGACCTGTTTGTTGATGGTTTGCTTGATTTGCTTTTGATCGAGACCGACTTTTTGCAAAATAATGAAGCGTTCACGGTCTTCATAGCCTTCAGAGATTTGTTTGTAGTAGATGACAAGAACAGTTCCCACCATAAAGATGATAGAGAGGAAAATACCGATAAAGAAAACTCCACCAAAGAGAGCACTCACCTGCGCACTGCTATCAGCCAGATTACTTCCGTAAACATAGCTTCCTTCTTTGTTTAATTCTCTATTAAAGTTGTTGACGAATTTTGAATAGTCATCTGCAATTTTAAGCTGCTCTTCCTCGCTATCCGTTACGTTCATACCACCGTAGTATTGATTAAAGATGGAAGAATTAGGATACTGGTCAAGAAAGGCTTTCAAGTCAGGAACAACCAGATAGTTATAGTCCGAAGTTAGAATATTGTACTGATTTGGGACATGTTCAAGAATAAAATCATTTTTGATTTCTTCCTTTATTGTATAGGTCTGGTCATTTAGAGTCAGTTCTTTCTGTCCTTGAAGTGCTTTGTTTTTAGTAAACAATCCGACTTCCTTACCTGAAAGTGCAAGTTTTTGCCCCGTCATATTCTCATAGTCTTTTTGATCAAAGACCATAAAAATAGTTTTCGGTTGAACACGATTTTGACCTTTCTCAAAGATTGTCAATTTCGTACCCTCTTGGTTTGCCACACCAAAGTTACTGTATGTAAGGACTTCTTTCTTTGTGACAGTCAATCCTTTATCGCTAGCATACTGGTCTAGGAGTTTATTTATGTCTTCTTTTTCAACATTCTGTCCTGTAATTCCAAAATCATGTGGATTCATGACTTTCTTGAAAGTTTCAGAGCCTTTAAAGATACTCGTTGCAGCAGACATAGTCACCAAGACCATGGTTGAGAGAATAGCAATCGTCGCTAGACCAACAGCATTTTTCTTCATACGAAAAATGAGATTGGATACGGAAATCATGTTGTTAGGTTGGTAATAGTAACGCTTGTTTTTCTTCAAGATTTGTAGGAAAACTGTGATTCCTGCATTGAAGAGAAGATAAGTTCCCAAAATTACCAACAAGACTGCTACAAAGAAAATCAGAACAGCAGAAAGTGGATTTTCAACTGTAACTGCTAGGTAATAACCAGCTCCCAAACTGATTAGACCTAGAATGGTTTGAAGACCTAAGAAACGTCCTTTTTTCTCACCACTGGCTTTTTCACGAGAGAGCTGAAGAGCATTCATACGGGCGATGCGAAAGGCATTGATAAAAATCAAACCTAGGAAAATAGCGCCAAAAACGATAAGAACTAGGATAAAGACAATTGGTTGGAAAGTCGAAACGAGCTCTACCTTCATTTTCATCAGCTTCAGAAGAAGGGCGAAGATTAGCTTATCAAAGAGAGCTCCTAGGCCGAGACCAGCTGTCAGCGTTAAGGAACCAAAAATAAGAAGCTCCTTAAAAACCATACTGATCAAATGGCGCTTTTCAAGACCCAGCATACCATATATACCCAGCTCTTTGGAGCGGTTCTTCATGACAAAACTATTGGCATAAAGGACAATAATTCCAGAAGCGATGGTAACAACCACCATACCGAGAGCCAGGGTCATAGAGATAGTTTCTCCCCCTCGGATCTTGCCAATGTTAGGATTAAGTGACAAAGAGTAAAAGAGATAGGTGATGGTCACTGCTAAGAGAACAGCAAGGGCAAAGGGATAGTAGAGTTTGCGGTTTTTAATCAAGTTAGATACCGCTAACTTATTGGTTAATCGGAACATACTAATTCACCTCGCTTGCCATAACGGTCAAAGTATCAGAGATTTCTTGGAACATCTGACGCTCTGTCTTATCTCCACGGTAGATTTGGTTGTAAAGAATGCCGTCCTTGATAAAGAGAACGCGCTTGGCCCTGCTGGCTGCTGCGGTTGAGTGAGTTACCATGAGAATGGTTTGCCCGCGCTCATTGATTTCATCAAAAACATCCAAAAGAGCTGCAGATGACTTGGAGTCAAGAGCTCCTGTTGGCTCATCCGCAAGGAGAATTTCAGGTTCAGTGATGATAGCGCGTGCTACTGCTACCCGCTGCTTTTGACCTCCTGAGATCTCGTAAGGATACTTCTCTTGCAATTGGTTGATGCCTAAATTTTCAGCTGTTACCACCAATTTCTTCATCATCTCTGTGATGGGTTTTCGTGATAAAACTAGCGGAAGCAAGATATTGTCCTTAACAGACAGGGTATCTAGTAAGTTAAAGTCTTGGAAGACGAAACCTAACTTCTCACGACGGAAGCTCGAAGCCTGAGAATTTTTAATGGATGCTGTGTCTGTTCCATTTAGGTAAACCTGCCCCCGAGTTGGTTTGTCCAGCATAGCTAGGATGTTGAGTAGAGTAGACTTCCCTGAGCCAGACTCTCCCATGATGGCAACGTAGTCACCCTTTTCCACAGTAAAGTGAATGTCCTTGAGGGCCTCTACTTGGTTGCCTTGGAAACGTGTTTTGTAGATTTTTTGAACGTGTTTTACATCTAAAAGTGTCATGATTTTCTCCTTCTTAATATCCCATCAATTGAAATTGTGCTTGCATCATAGCGCATCCTAGTTGAACACGCTCGATATCTTTTTGACTTGGTTTTCTTCTTTTCTTTTGTATAATTCTTTTCATGGTTTTGCTCCTTTGTTCTTTATGAATCTAGTTTATCGCAAAAAAAGACGGCTTGCCATAACCTAACCTTACAAAAGAGACTTTAATCTTACATTTTTGTAAGATTGAAGAATATCAAGCAATTTCGCTATCAATATTTTACCATAAATGCAAAACAAGAAGAAAACCCTTGTTTTTACAAGGGTCTTACTATGAATATACTTTTGATAAACAAGGTTACTTACTTTTCTATACCTCACCAAAACCAGCCATCATCATCATTGATTGGTTGGGCTTCTTTGATTTTTCGTGGTCCTGTTCCGTACATTTCGGCTTCAATGTCTTCCTTAGTTGGTAGGATAGAGGCAAGGATGATGTAGATTATCACTCCGACTCCAAAATTTGCTACGGTAAAAATGGCGAAGAGAAAGCGGACTAGGGTTACATCAAAATTCCACTTGTCTGATAGACCAGCTAAAACTCCTGACACCATGCGATTTCGTCTCATTTTATAAAATTTTGTATTCATGATTGTTTCCTCTTTCGGTATTCTTACAACTAGTATAGCATGAAACGGAACCAAGAACATCAGTCCTTAGGCCGATTTAAAATGACGAGTTTGCCACGGCAGATGCCACAGCGATAGCGTTTCGTGTCAATCTTCCTCTTTCGTTGATAGGATTGCTGGCAGGATTGACACTGATAGACTAGGTAACTACTTTGGGCTCTCAAAGGTGGTACAAAGCGCAGTCCATCCACTTCTTTCAAAAGTTCCTTAAAATCTAGATCCTTATGTCGATAACCCTTTTTCTGAAAATAAAGGTGGTAGTGACAGAGTTCATGACGTACGATTTTGCGAAAGACTTCCAATCCTAGTTCGTTATAAACCTTGGGATTAAAATCCAAATGACCATCTTTGGGGAAAAATCGTCCACCTGTCGTTCGCAGACGAGAATTCCACTGAGCTTGGTGCGTGAAAGGTCTACCAAAGTCTTCTAGGGAAACAGACTTAACATACTCAGTCAGATTCATCTGGAGCTAAGAGCGACAGATTAACTTTTTCACGTTCAGTATCGATTTTCTTGACCCAAACCGTTACCAAATCTCCGACCGACACCACTTGGCTGGGATGTTTGATAAATTTACGACTCATATGGGAAATATGAATCAAGCCATCCTCGTGAATCCCGATATCAACGAAGGCACCGAAGTCAACGACATTCCGTACCACACCTTCCAACTTCTGGCCGACTTTTAAGTCTTTGATATCCAAGACATCTTGACGGAGAACTGGAGCATCAAAAGAATCACGGAAATCGCGACCTGGTTTGAGAAGGTCAGCAATAATATCTTTAAGGGTTTCTGGGCCAAGTTCTAGCTCTTGCGACACCTCCTTGACTGAAAGGGACTTCAGCTTATTTTGTGCCTCTTCATTCAAGTCCTTAATATCCAAGCGTTTGAAGAGCTCCTTAACCGCAGTATAGTTTTCAGGGTGAACTCCTGTATTATCAAGAATATTGCTACTTTCAGGGATACGGAGGAAACCAGCAGCCTGCACAAAGGCTTTGGCACCTAGGCGAGGGACCTTCTTAATTTGAGCGCGTGAAGTGATTTTTCCTTCTTCCTCACGGTATTTGACGATATTTTCAGAGATAGTTTTATTGAGTCCAGCTACATGGGAGAGAAGTGCTGGGCTGGCTGTATTGACATTGACACCGACCTGGTTAACCACCGTATCAACGACAAAGTCCAGACTTTCAGACAATTTCTTCTGACTGACATCGTGCTGATATTGCCCGACACCGATTGACTTAGGATCGATTTTGACCAATTCAGCAAGGGGATCTTGCAAACGTCGAGCGATAGAGATAGCAGAGCGTTTTTCAACGGTTAGTTCTGGAAATTCCTGACGAGCTAGTTCACTAGCAGAATAGACCGAAGCGCCACTTTCATTGACGATAACATAGCTGACTTCTGGAAAATCTTTCAGAACTTCCGCTACAAAGGCTTCACTTTCCCGACTGGCCGTCCCATTTCCGATAGCAATAATTTCCACACTGTATTGACCAATCAAGTCTGACAAATCTTTCTTGGCTTCTTCAATCTGACGAGCTGATGCTGGTTTTACTGGATAAATGACTTGGGTCGTCAGCATTTTACCCGTCGCATCAACGACAGCTAGCTTGGCGCCTGTACGAAAGGCGGGGTCAAATCCTAGAACCACGCGCCCTTTCAGCGGAGCAACCAAGAGGAGATTGCGCAGGTTGTCAGAAAAGAGTTGGATAGCTCCTTCTTCTGCTTTCTCAGTCAATTCTGTCCGAATGCGTCGTTCGATAGCAGGCAAGACCTTTTTCTTAACTGACTGTTGAACAACTTCATCTATATAGGCATTTTTCACCTTGAAACGGGCAGCAAAGAAAGCTAGAATACGATCTGTCGCGTGCTCAAAACCGACTTTTAAGACGCCTAGCTTCTCCCCACGATTGAGAGCCAAGGTACGATAGCCCTGCATATTGCCAACTGTCTCTGAAAAATCGTAATATATCTGAAAAACTTGTTTTTCATCGAGATTTTCATCCTTGATTTGCGAAGTGATTTTAGAGTGTCTCAACACTTCCTGATAGGTCAGTGAGCGCAAGGTCACATCTTCAGATAAGGCTTCGACCAAGATATCAACTGCACCAGCCAAGGCTTCTTGACCAGTCGCAAATCCTTCACAGACAAACTTCTCAGCTTCTTTCTCTAATCCATCTACGTTTTGCAAGATCAAGCGAGCAAGAGGAAAGAGTCCAGCTTCACGAGCAATGGTTGCCTTGGTCCGACGCTTTTCCTTATAAGGAAGATAGAGTTCTTCAACGTCTGCTAATTTTTCAGCTGCCAAAATAGCTACTTCCAATTCCTTGGTTAGCTTGCCTTGTTCTTGAATCTTAGCCAAGACAGCTTCCTTGCGGTCATTAAGATTTGTCAGACTTTTATCCAAGTCGATAATGGCCTTAATCGCCACCTCATCCAGACTACCAGTCATGTCCTTTCGATAACGCGCGATGAAGGGAATTGTCGCTCCTTCAGCCGTCAAACTAAGAACGGTATCAATTTGCTTTAAGGTTACTCCCAAATCTTGGGAGATTTTTTCATATTTTTTGTCCATATACCTATTATACCATAAGGAACTGCTCTTGTTTTGCCTTACCTGTTTTTGCATCTTTGATTATCAAAATAATCCCATTTCCACAAAATAATAGTATAATAGAGGTAGAATGTAGAAAAGAGGTAGGCCCATGGCTGTTAAATTTACAAAAACGGATGACTTGGACAAGATGTTTGAAGAATTCGCCAAACTTCCTGACTTAACACAAGTCACTTTCCCAGATGACAAAAACAAAAAAGAAAAAGTTGAGAAGAAAAAATAGATGACTGTTTTCCAATCTCTTCCTCCTAGCATCTTACAAGCAGGGGCTATTTTTCTCTCCATCATGATTGAAGCCCTTCCTTTTGTCTTGATTGGAAGTCTTATTTCGGGATTGATTGAGGTCTATATCACACCTGATAAAGTTTATGAGTTTCTTCCTCGCAATCGTTGGGGAAGGATCTTTTTTGGTACCTTCATTGGCTTTCTCTTTCCATCCTGCGAGTGTGGAATCGTTCCGATTATCAATCGTTTTCTGGAAAAGAAAGTACCCAGCTACACAGCGGTTCCTTTTCTGGTGACTGCTCCCATCATCAATCCTATCGTTCTTTTCGCTACATATTCTGCCTTTGGCAATTCAATAAAATTTGCCTTCTTGCGAGCTCTGGGAGCTATTGTGATTGCTTTGGTGCTTGGGATTTTCCTAGGATTTTTCTGGAAGGAACCCATTCAAAAAGAAAATCCTATTTCTTGTCATGAGCATGACTTTTCACACTTGAATCCTGCTAGAAAGGTCTTTCAGGTCTTTATACAAGCTATTGATGAGTTTTTCGATATGGGCCGTTACTTGGTCTTTGGCTGTCTCTTTGCGGCCATTGTTCAGGTCTATGTCCCAACTCGGATCCTGACCTCTATCAGCGCAAGTCCAATACTTGCGATTCTCTTGCTCATGTTTCTAGCCTTTCTCCTCTCTCTTTGTAGCGAGGCGGACGCCTTTATCGGTGCTTCTCTCCTCTCGAGCTTCGGCCTAGCGCCAGTCCTTGCTTTTCTCATCATTGGCCCCATGCTTGATATCAAAAATCTCCTCATGATGAAACACTATCTCAAAGCGCGCTTCATCTGGCAATTCATGGGCATCGTGACAGTGCTTGTCTTGCTTTATTCTTACATGATAGGGGTGATGCTATGATCCGATTTTTCATTTTACTGGGTTATTTTGCCCTAACTCTGTATCTGCAGCTATCTGGCAAGCTCAGTCACTACATTAACCTCCACTATTCCTATCTAGTCTATATCTCAATGGTCCTTTCTCTTCTGTTGGCTCTGGTTCAATTCTATATCTGGATCAAGAAAATCAACTCTCACAGCCATTTGGAAAGTCGTCGAGCTAGACGAATCAGTATCCTGTTACTGTCACTACCTCTGTTGATTGGGGTTGCCTTTCCGACAGTAAGTTTGGACTCGAGAACTGTATCTGCCAAAGGTTATCATTTCCCACTTGCTGAGGGAATCAACACAGCCATTCAGGCAATCGAAGGAACATCCAGTCAATACCTTAAACCCGATACCAGCACCTATTTTTCTAAATCTGCTTATGAAAAGGAAATGAGGGCTACAGCTGATAAATACCTCTCCCAGGCAACAATTCAAGTCACTGATGAAAACTATATGGAGGTCATGGAAGTTCTCTATGACTACCCTCAAGAGTTTGAAGGAAAGAAAATCGAGTTTACAGGCTTTGTTTATAACGATCCTAGCCATCCAGATAGCCAGTTCCTCTTTCGCTTTGGCATCATCCACTGTATCGCAGACTCTGGAGTATATGGACTCCTGACCAAGGGGAACTCACGCCAGTATCCTGACAATACCTGGATTACCGCCAGAGGAACCCTGACCCTCCACTATCATAAAGAACTCAAACAAAAACTCCCAACACTGGAAGTTGAGAGTTTCACAAAAGTAGACAAACCAGAAAATCCTTATGTCTATCGTGTGTTTTAATAAAAAGAGACAATATTAGAGTTTCTGCATTACAGAATTCTAATATTGTCTTTTCATTTTTTCTTATGCTCTTTCAATCCAGCATACTATCTTACTTTTTGACCTTTTCTCTGACAGAATGTTCAGAAACCCATTTAGAATAGCTTATCATTTTTTCATCAGTTAAAGCTTCTACCGCTATAGTCACGCACATATCAACCGCTTCTTCCACGGAAACAGAAAGGTGATAACCATTTAATTGTAAAAACTTCACCAAAACAAAGAAGGCTGTTCGTTTATTGGCGTTTGCAAAAACATGCTTCTTTATCAATTGGACAAATAATATTGTTGCTTTATCAAAAATTGTTGGATAAAGAGGCTTGCCAAAAACAAATTGTTCTGGTAAATTCACAATCATATTTAACGCTGAAGAGCTAACTGTTTGAATTTGCTCCTTTGGAGAATACCGTTGAATTGCTAAAGCATTGATTTTTTCAATTTGCTTTTCTGTTAGATAGACTGTCATTTTTCCACCAAAGCTTTGAAAACATCGTCGTATTCATCAAAAATTGTATCCAATTTTAAGTTAAAGGCATCATCAGAAACATAAGAGACCTGATGATCCAATTCCTCAGGAGTAAAGATAATTTCGCCACTTGGTAACAATTTTGCTTCATATTTAACACCACTTGGAATATTGAATTCGCTTGGAATCGTAATGGTGATTGAATTTCCTTGTTTTCTTGTTTTTACGACCATCTGATTTCCTCCTTTGAAGTATTATAACAAATAATTACGGTAATTACAATGATAGTGTAAAAGTGCTATTTCATCTCAGATCTTAACCAGAATACTCAGCATAAGTGATTTTTTCAAGGTTTCCAATTCTTCCATAGGTTTTTGAATTGCCAATTGTGATTTTGCTCTTTCTATCATATATTCAATATTTGTTAGAGGATTCTCGTTTCCTCCATTCTCTTTTCTTTGGTTTTTTTAAGTTATGAATATCACTATTTTAACAGATTTTCAATCAACCTTCAATTATGTTTCTCTCTATAAAAATTTCTTTCAAAAATAAAAAAAAAGCAAACACAAAATAGGGTTCACTTTTTTAAACTTTTCTACTCTCCATCCTTCCAGTTCCGAGCAATCTCTTCGTCTTTCTGGAGTTGGTCTACCAGTTCCTCTACGGAGTCAAATTTGACCATATCTCGGACACGGTCCAGCCAGTAGACCATGACTGTCTCACCGTAAATATCGTCTGAAAAGTCGAAAATATTGACTTCAAAACGTGGTTCTTCTCCATCAAAGGTAACATTTTTTCCAACACTTGCCATGCCACGATATCTCTGACGCTGCACTTCCACATCGACTACGTAAACACCGTCCGCTGGCATGTAAGTTCGGTCTCTTAGGACCAGATTGGCTGTTGGATAACCAATAGTCCGCCCACGAGCATTTCCATGAACGACCATCCCACGAGATGGGAGTGGTGTGCCGAGCAGATGCTTGACTTCCTTGACATCTCCATCAAGAATAGCTTGACGAATCCGTGTAGAACTAATCTTGCCCTTTTCGTCCTCAACCGGAGGAACAATGATGATCTCTCCATCAAAATAATCCTTCAGGTCATCCGCAGTTTTCTTGTCTGAACCAAAGGTGTAATCAAATCCTGCTACGATAATGGATGGTTTTAAAGCTCTAACATAGGTATCAAAGAATTCTTGACCTGTTAAACTAGCAAATTTGCTACTAAAGTCAAGTAAGAAAAGAGCCTCTACCCCATGCCACTTCATCTTGTGCTCCCGTTCCTCATGGTTGACAATATGAAGCATGAGCTCAGGTTGGTAAGGTTGTAAGGCAAGTTTTGGCGACTCCGTAAAGGTCATCACGACAACTGGCAGATAGTCCTTCATCGAAGCCTTGCTGGCCACTTCAAAAAGTTTCTGATGCCCCTTGTGGATACCATCAAAATAACCTAGTACAAGGACTGTTTTTCCCGGTACTGCAATGTCTTTTTCGTTCTTAATAGGTACTGTTGTAATCATGAAACTATTATATCATAGAGCAAGTCTTTTCGCTAAGAGGAAATCCCAAATGTCGTTTTTTGCGTCTGAACTGACCTTGATAGACAATTCAAGTTATGAGTTTTAAAAAATAGCACCTCCTAAGAGATGCTATCGTTTAGTAACTAGTCTACTGTCTCTTCCAAGTCTTTTAACTTAACTGAAACAATCTTAGACACACCTGATTCTTGCATGGTAACTCCATAGATAGAATCCGCTGCCGCCATCGTTCCCTTACGGTGGGTCACTACGATAAACTGGCTATCCTTGTCAAATCGATTGAGGTAATCCCCAAAACGTTTAACATTGGCTTCATCAAGTGCCGCCTCTACCTCGTCCAAGATAACAAAAGGAATAGTTTTGACTCGGATAATTGAGAAGAGCAAAGCCAGAGCCGATAGGGCTTTTTCACCACCACTCATGAGGTTGAGAGATTGGATTTTCTTACCTGGTGGTTGGACAGAAATCTCCACACCAGCTGTTAAAAGATCGCCCTCAGTTAATATCAAGTCTGCCTGACCTCCACCAAACATCTGTCTAAAGGTCACTTTAAAGGACTCACGAATAGCTTCAAAGGTTGATTTGAAGCGTTCCTTAACCTCATCATTCATCTCTGTGATGGTCTCAAGGAGCAGGTTTTTCGCAGACAAAATATCATCTCGTTGGCTATTTAGGAAATCCAGACGGTTGTGAACTTCTTCGTACTGGTCAATAGCATCCAAATTGACTGGACCCAGTGAGCGAATAGCCTTCTCCAAATCCTTAACCTCTTGCTCTGCCAGATTGAGATTTTCCAGTTCATGAGCCTTTTCTAGAGCCTCTGTGTAGCTGATTTGGTACTGGTCAGTTAATTGAGCTTGTAGATAGCGTAAGCGTTCGCTGACCTTTTCTTTCTTAGCTTCAGCACGTGTTTGCTTTCGAATCCACTCTTCATTCTGCTGACGAGCCTGGTCCAAATGGCTGGCAATATCATCCAGCTGACCTTCGATATCATCCAACTCAAACTGCTTACGAATCAGACCTTGTTGAAGATTGGCTTTTTGAGTTTTGGCCTCTTCCTCCTGCTGGCTTAGTAAAGCCGTATCCACTTTCTCAAGATTATCAACCTTTTCTTGGAGGAGACGCTGGATTTCCTCTTGCTCGATATCCAGATTATCCAGTTCCTTACCTAAGCGTTCAATATCAGTAACTCCGTACCGCTTTTGTCCTTGCAGTTCGGACTTAAGCAAGCGCGCTTGAGAGATCTGTTCCTGCAAGTTTTGATAACGTTCTTGAATTGCGTTTTTGTTAGACTTAATTTCTTCAATCTCAGTTTCCAGATTTTGCTTTTCTCTGGCAATAGTAGCAAGGCGCTCTTGGCATTTTTCCTTGTCCGCTTGCCAATCTCCTTCAGATAGGCGATTTAATTCCTCTTCTTGAAGTTTCCAAAGCGTTTCTAACTCTTCCACTTGCTGATTGGTTTGTTGATAAGCAAGATACAAGCCTTGCTCATGGATACGAGCTTGCTCACCCTGAGATTTGATGGCTTCTAATCTTTCTGTTAATACTACCATCTCGTCTTGCAAGGTCTTCAAACTCGCCTCTTCTGACCGCAAGTCAGCTTCTTCTTCAGCAATTTCTTTTTGTAATTGCTCTAGTTCTGGTTTGATGAAAATACTGTTATTTTGACGATTGGCACCACCTGCATAGGAACCACCTGTACGCAACTCTGTCCCATCCAGTGTCACCATACGAACCTGATAACGAACTTGACGAGCTGCGGCACGCGCATGTTCTACGGTATCAAAGATAGCCGTTGTGGCTAGCAAGTTTTTGAAAATGGCTTCTAGTCTCTTATCAAACGACACCAACTCATCTGCCATTCCCAGAAATCCTGGACTTGCTGCGATAGCATCTTGATTCTGACTAGAAATCGTACGAGCCTTGATAGTCGTCAATGGAAGAAAGGTCGCACGACCAGCTCTGTTACGTTTTAGGAAATCAATAGCCTTAGTTGCTGCGTTTTCATCTTCTACGATGATGTGCTGACTGCTTGCTCCAAGCGCAATTTCTAGGGCAGTTTGATAATGCACATCAAAGGTCAAATGTTCACTGACTGCACCAATGATCCCACCAAGACGGTCTTTTTCTTGGAGAACACTCTTAACACCCGCGTAAAAGTTGCTATGATTTCTAAGGATATTCTCTAAACTTTGGGCTCTAGCCTGCTTGTTTTTGAGACTATCCAGACGGTCAAAGAGTTGGCTCTGCTGGGCTTGGAAAGAAACTTTCTGTTCCTCTTGTTCCTTGGCACTAGCTTGGTAGTCTACCAATAATTTCTGAACCTGCTCCTTGGCTGTTTCAAGCTCATCCTTTTGCTGATTAGCCTTCTCTTTAGCTGTAGCCAGCTGTTCTTTCAGTTTCTCAAGTTGATCTGCTTGTTTTTGAGAGAGTTGACGGCTGTTCTCCAGTTCATTCTCTATTCGTGTCAACTGGTTTGAGACATCCGCTTCTTCTTGTAAAAGCGCCACAAAACGTTCACGCAAGAGCTCAATCATCTGGTCAGGATCATCTGAAAAAGCTAGCAATTCTGCCTCTAAACGATTGAGTTCCTTGTTATTCTCAGCTAGACTTTCCTCTAGCTGAGCCAGGTTTACTTCTTTTTCAGCCTTCTCTGTACTTAGAGTCTTTCTCTTATCTTCCAAAGCAGTCAAACGGGCTTGCGCTTCTTGTTGATTGAGGGCTGCCTGCTCGGACTCCAGTTTTGATAAGGCTAATTTTCTCTCTAAATCACTTATCAGATTCGTTAGATCCATCAAACTTCCTTGGTCTTTGGACATTTGAGCTTGGAGATCTTGGCGTTCCTTTTTAAGACTTTGATTTTCTTCTTCTAACTCTTCACGTTTTTGATAATAACTAGTCAAAAGTTCCTGAACCTGAGATAGTTCTTCTTCTGTCAGTTCTAGTTCAGCCTTGTTTTCCTTGATTTGGGCAACCAGTACATCCAAGTAAATAGCCTTACGTTGACCATCCAGGTCGAGAAACTTACGAGCATTCTCAGCTTGTTTTGCAAGAGGCTTGATTTGATTGTCCAACTCATAGATAATATCCTCTAAGCGGTCTAGGTTGTCTTGAGTTTGCTGTAGTTTGCTTTCTGTTTCTTTTCTACGAGTCTTGTACTTTAAAACTCCAGCAGCTTCTTCAAAAATAGCTCGGCGTTCTTCAGGCTTGGAGTTGAAAATCTCCTCAACCTTCCCTTGGGAAATAATAGAGAAGGAATCCCGTCCCAGACCTGTATCTAAGAAAAGGTCATGTACATCACGTAGACGGACTTTCTTGCCATCAATTCGATACTCACTATCTCCACTACGATAGATATGGCGTTCTACCTTAATGACTTGCCCTGCATCCTTGATAAAGCCATCTTCATTGTCCAAGGTCACGATAACAGAGGCATAATTGAGTGGTTTGCGACTTTCTGTTCCAGCAAAGATAACGTCAGGCATCTTACCACCACGAAGGCTCTTGATACTGGACTCTCCCAAGGCCCATCGCAGACTTTCTGTGATATTTGACTTTCCAGATCCATTTGGCCCAACGACAGCTGTCACACCTTGGTCAAAGACAACCCTGGTCTTGTCAGCAAAGGACTTGAATCCCTGGATTTCAATTTCCTTTAAATACATGAATCAGGCCCTTTCTCAACGGCATTTTTTGCGGCCTCTTGCTCTGCCAATTTTTTAGAACGGCCTTGACCTTTTCCGATACTCTTGCCCTCAACTAGAACTTCTACATCAAAAACCTTGTCATGGGCAGGTCCCGTTTCAGATGTCACCTGGTAGCGAATATCCACATCTCCATTGACTTGGAGCAACTCTTGCAGATGTGTCTTGTAATCCTTAATCATTTCAAAGTCACCTGCTTCAACCTTGGGAATCATGACTTGATAGATGAACTCTTTTACCCTAGCAACATCCTTGTCTAAAAGCAACGCTCCCAGAAAGGCTTCAAAAGCATCTCCAAGAATGGTATCACGATTACGCCCACCAGACTTTTCTTCCCCTTTCCCTAGCTTGATAAACTGATCAAACTGGCAATCACGCGCAAAACCAGCCAAACTCTCCTCACGGACAATCATAGCACGGAGTTTGGACAAATCTCCCTCTGGTTTCTTAGGATATTTTTTATACAGATATTCTGAAATCAATAATTGCAGAACAGCGTCTCCTAAAAATTCCAAGCGCTCATTGTGTGAAATTTTTAAGAGGCGGTGCTCATTGGCATAACTCGTATGAGTAAAAGCCGTTTCCAATAAATTCTTGTCTGCAAATTCGATTGCAAAACGCTTCTTTAGTACAGTTTGTAATTCTTTCATACCAACCTCTTTCTAACTGATAACAGTCTCTTTCATTATATCAAAAAAAGCCCCCTGAGTCACTTTAAAACGGAACTAGAGAGGAATTGAGCATTTTTTAGAAGATAATTTTCAATTTTAGGGGAAAATTTGGAGAGAGATAAAGAAAAAAGCCTTATTTAAAGGCTTTCTTAGACTATTTGCATCCACCCTGAGGGAATCGAACCCCCATCTCAAGAACCGGAATCTTACGTGATATCCATTACACTAAGGGTGGAAACTTGTCTTATTATAACAGAAATTTGCTCTAATAACAAGTTTTTTATGGGTGGAGTATGTGTCCATTAGTGGGATGCATCACCATTCCAGATAGAGTTTTTCACAATCACATAATCAACGTGCTTGAGATCAGCAACCTTGCGTCCACCTGCGTAGGAAATGGCACTTTGCAGATCCTGCTCCATCTCAGTAAGGGTATCTTGCAAATGTCCTTTGGCAGGAAGTAAGATGCGTTTTCCTTCCACATTTTTATAAGCTCCTTTTTGGTATTGAGAAGCTGAACCATAGTATTCTTTGAACTGTTCGCCGTCGACTTCAATTGTTTTCCCTGGGCTTTCGATATGTCCTGCAAAAAGGGAACCAATCATGACCATGCTAGCACCGAAACGAATAGACTTGGCAATATCGCCATGAGTACGAATCCCTCCATCAGCAATAATCGGTTTGCGAGCCGCTTTAGCACACCAGCGAAGTGCTGCCAACTGCCAACCACCTGTGCCAAAACCAGTCTTGACCTTGGTGATACAAACCTTACCAGGACCGATTCCAACCTTGGTAGCATCCGCACCAGCATTTTCCAGTTCACGCACAGCTTCTGGTGTCCCAACATTCCCAGCAATGACAAAAGTATCTGGTAATTCCTTCTTGATGTGCTGAATCATAGAAATCACGCTATCCGCATGACCATGAGCAATGTCAATCGTGATGTATTCCGGAGCATCAGCCTTGAGCTGGCTAACAAAGTCATACTCGTAATCCTTAACACCAACAGAAATGGAAGCAATGAGCCCTTGATCGTGCATGCGTTTGATAAAAGGAATGCGCCCCGCTTCATCAAAACGGTGCATAATGTAAAAGTAACCGCCTTTAGCAAGTTGTTCTGCTACGTTCTCATCCAAAATCGTCTGCATATTTGCTGGCACAACAGGTAGTTTGAAAGTGTGATTTCCAAGTGTGACACTTGTATCCGCCTCTGCACGGCTTTTAATCACACATTTATTGGGAATCAATTGAATATCTTCGTAATCAAAAATTGGAAATTCATTTAACATATCGATGTCTCGTTTCTTTTGTAATGACCTACCTATGCCTTCGCATCACTACGTCTTTTCCGACGTTTCCTTGATTTATTATAAATCAAAGTACAGTTTTTGTCAAATATTTGTAATAATCACATTATATCGTTCGGAAATTACTTATATAAATAGCAAAAAAGTGAAGAGATTACCTTCTCTCCACTTCTTCATCAATAATCGCTTTAAAATTTTCTTCTGAATTTTCCATCATTTTACAAAATGCACTATAGAATGAGGCATTCTGAGGGATTCGAATAGACCACTTCTTCACTTGAGCTCCATAACCAGCTACTTTTCCTATTTCACTATTTACTGACTGCTCCATACTAGGAAAAATCAGTCCAGCTTTCTCAGCTTTTAAAATATAAGAATAGGAAATCAGCTGGAATAAGTCCTCACGGTTGATTCCTTTTTCAGTATCTTCAAGTTTTTTATATTTTGCATCTAGAACTATTTTTAACTCTTTATGATAAAAATCTGGAAATACTTTTCTTTCACGATTAGAAAATACTGAAATTCCGTCCGTCTTATCCTTATTTCGTGGATGTATGAAATCTTTTGGCAACAGGGTGTAAATATACTCTTCCCAGAGCCAGGAAACATCAAAAAGAATACCATGGATTTTTTGTTCCTGATACCCTAGACCGTGCTTTTCTTGGCTTAGGATCATAAGACAAAGTTCTTGTAACTTTCTGTACTCGTGAAAGTATGCATGACGTATAGGTTTAGATTGATTTCCCCGAATAATCTTAGCACGATCAGCTAGTTTATAAGATGGGGTTACTCGCACGATTTCTGCCATATTTTCACGATTACTATCGAGTAGTGCTCCAAAACTTTTTTGAGTCTTTATGTACTCAAGCGTATGCCGAATCAACTGCATGAGGGGATTATCATAGGTGAACTCCCTCGTTGTGTAGGCAACATTTCCCATAAAAGGAAGATTTTTCTTAAGATGATTTCCAACATCTATCACCCCCTTTACATGACTATCGTTATGAGAAAATCTTTGGTATTCCTTATACAGACCTTTTCTGAGAGCTACTTGCAGATATTTTGGAAAGAGGTAAATCAAGAACTGATAAAGTTTATCCTCTTGAGATAGTCCAACATCCAAACTAGTCAGATTCATATTGAGAACCTTTTGTAAAAGATAATGCAAAAAATAGTCATCACCATTAATCGAAAAACGCGAGGAAATCGTTAATCTTTCCTGACCATATCCAAGAAAACCAATCACGTTTCCTGTCTTGATTTCCTGATTAACTGTTTCCAAAATCTTTTGGTCCTTATCTAAATCAGGAGAATTCATCAAATCATTTGGAAAAATAAAAATACTGTCCTCTCTAGAAAGGTTATCTAGTGTTATATCAAGGAGTGCTTGACTTAGTTTGGGATATTCTGCGACAAAATCTTCTTTAGCAATTCTATGCTGATTATCAGTTATCCGCATTATCATCACCAGTATCTTGCTGATCTGTTCGCTCGTTATTTGTCAGCTCAAATGCTTTTTTCAATGTTTCCAGAGTTTCAAATTCCTCATAAGAACCACGTAAATAATCTTCCAAAAGTGGTTTGAGATAATCAGACCAGAGTAATTCATAGTTAAAATCTACATCCTTCAATTTAAGGAAATAACTTGGTCCGATATGGTAATGACTGTTTAATTCCTGAATATTTTCGATAGCAGTATTCAAGTTCCTTAGTCGGATTTTAGCTTCTTCAGCATCTTCACCTAGTTCTTGATCTAGAATATAAAGTTGACTTTCAGCCATAACTTCAACAAAACGGAAACGACGACGCATAGCAAAATCAAAGGTATCCACCGAACGATCAATATCATTCATAGTTCCGATGATGTAAACATTTTCGGGGATATAAAACTTTTCATCCGTCTCATGTAAATTAGCATACTGGGTAGAAACACTTCCCTTTTCACCACGATAGCCAGGGTCAATAGAGAAAAAGAGTTCACCAAAAATCTTAGAAATCTCACCACGGTTGATTTCATCAATGATGAAAACGAATTTCTTGTCTGTGTCAATTTCTGTTGGGGAAACATAGTCTTTCAAACCAAATCTCTTTCTCAATGTTTCTAGGATAGTTTTTCCACCACTTTTGTAGTATTCTTGCTTATTATAATTTTTATCTTTATACAACTCGTAAACATATTTGCGAGGTAGTGACCATCCTGGAACACCACTATCATAATTTACTGACAAATTTTGTCTACTATTAACAGATAAGTAAGATGTTTTTGTTATATATTCTTTTTCTTCAGCAACATTTATATATTCTAAGTAAGAATCCCAAGCCTCATCAAAATTATCTTGTCCTCCAATCAATTGGGCTTCTTTTGCTTTCTGACAAAAATCTTTAAAAATACCGTCCTGTAGCCTAAACTCAATAGCTCCATCGCCATTTGATACCGGTCTCAAACCCTCTACAAAATCCGTATAATCATAAGATGGGTGAAACTGTACAAAGCCGATTTGATCTTCATTACCACCCGTTAGCTCTGCCGCAATTTCTTTAGCAAGATAAGTTTTTCCTGTGCCAGGAGCACCACGGAGGATGAGGTTTTTGGATTGTAACAAGATATTACTCAAGGGATGATGAATATTATTTTGTTCAGACATTTCTTTCTCTCCTTGCTTATTATCACTGTCTATAAAATCTTTTGAATATTCAAATAAAATACTACCCAACATTGAAGATTCTAGTTCAGGATATGTTTTAGAAAACAGTTTACAAATCTCATGATTCTGACGATAGGGCCCTCCTTGATTGCTTTGGGGAATCAACCTATTCCAAAATTCATTCTGGCTATTCATATTTACTCCTAAAAAAGAAGGATTCTCAGAATAAATACAAAGTAGTTTTGTTACCACTGCAGAACGCCTAATAAATTCATTCTTTGACTGTTTCATGTCAAAGATAGGATTATTGAAATCCAACATTCTACCAGCTTGGATGATCTCATACAAATCCGATTTTAATTTGTTAAATCGGCCTTCTAGTTCCGATTCTGGAATGATTTTATTTGCTTGATTCTTATAGCTTTTGGTATCCTCATTCCAATAAATACCAAATTTTGAAGAACCTCCTCCACCAATCCCCATAAATAATGATTGGTACTTTCCTGTCTCAAGAGCATAGCAAAAAGAATTACTTTTAGCACCTTTCCCAATGACATATTCATCGATAGACATGGTTAAAATTCTATCAAGTGGCCATTCTTTAAGAAATTCTTCACGTAATTGTTCATTGTGAATACTATATTTAAATGCATCTTCTCTTAATCTTATTTTATTTTCTTGATACCAAGCATAAAAATCTTCCAAGCTAACCTTTCTTTTATCCATCAATCTTACTCCTTTTATAATAATGTTCGAATAAAAAACTATATATTTCATATATAGAATATCATATCCTATATAAAAAGAAAAGAATTTCTAAAGAAAAAGCCTAGAGTAGAGGGTTTTATTCCCTCATACCACTAGACTCTTTTTTATCTTAATAATACTCTCCCTGACGGTAGTCCCATGAATTAAAGGTATCTGACAGGTGCATCATGATTTTATCTATGTCAAGCCCTTTACGGATAACGACTGGTGCTGGTGAGATTGAACGTGCTCCACCTTGTTCTGGGATGAGATTGCCGTCTTTATCAACCATAGACACCATCACGCCTTGCTCGTAGCGAGTTTCGATTGTTTTGTCAGGTTGGATGGATGCCACGTAGTCGTCTGCCTCGATGACAAGGTCCACTGCTCCTTCGATACGTTCTCCGATTCCTTCTACCTTACCACGGTTTCCTTTTCCAGATGGGTTGGCAGATGAGGCATAAACCATCTTGCCTTCTTCCCAAAGTTTGGCAGCCAGTTGTTCACCAGCTTTACCAAATTTGATGACAAAACAGCTAGTACCACGAACGTCTGTCATGAGTTCTTCACGACCATCCCCGTAAGCTTTGAGTTTTTTAAAAGCTTCTGGTTTCCAAGGAAGAATACAACCAAGTAGAATGTCTTCGTTCCAATGTTTTTGGTAGAAGGCTTCAATTTCAGGATTGAGTTGTGCTAAAGCACGAAGCTCGTCCATGCTACCACAAAGTACAACACCTGGTTTGTTACGGTTACGCTCTTTAGCTTCAAATTTGCGTTCAAGACCTGCCTTATCGCTCGTCATGATGATGTAACCAACTTTGGTAGGGCAAACGATACATCCGCCTTCACCTTTTAAAATGTCATAGCCTTCTTGAGAAAGTGTTCCCGTCCATTGAATGTGTTTTGTCATAGTTCTATTTCCTTTTCTATTTATTCTATTCCTGCCAGTAGGCTGGTCGTTGTTTTTCATAGGCAGCAATCAAGTCTTCATACTGCAAAGTAATTCCGATATCATCCAAACCATTTAATAGCTTGTGTTTCCATTCACTATCGATTTCGAAAGTGAATTCTCCAACTGGTGAGATGATTTTCTGTTGTTCCAAGTCTACAGTTACCTGGTCGGTTGGTTTGAGTTGGGCTAGCTTTTCTCTAACCTCCCTAGGCTGAACAATGGGCAACATGCCATTATTGAGTTCATTATTGTAATGAATGTCACCAAAAGACCCTGCAATCACGACCTTAAAACCGTAGTCTGCTAGAGCCCAAGCCGCGTGTTCTCGGGACGATCCTGCGCCAAAGTTGTCCCCTGAGATAAGAATACTGGCTTTACGATATTCAGGTCGGTTAAAGACAAAATCTGGATCCTCTGTGTAGTTATCGTCCAGATAACGCCAAGCATACATGAGGTACTTACCAAAGCCTTTCTTATCAATTAACTTGAGAAACTGCTTGGGAAGGATTTGGTCAGTATCAATGTTATCATTCATAAGAGGAACGGTCGTTCCCGTATAAACTGTAAATTTCTCCATATCCTCTCCTTACTGGACCTCTGGCATTTGCCGAACATCTACGAAGCGCCCTGCGATAGCCGCCGCTGCTGCCATGGCTGGACTGCAGAGATGGGTCTTAGCTCCAAATCCTTGTCTGTCTTCAAAATTGCGGTTACTGGTTGAGGCACAGTGGACCCCATCAGGGACCTTGTCAGGATTCATCCCTAGGCACATAGAGCAACCTGGGTCCCTCCACTCAAAGCCAGCGTCTAAGAAAACCTTATCCAAGCCCAACTTCTCAGCAGCTCGTTTCACAGGACGAGAGCCTGGTACTACGATTGCTGTTAGATTGGGAGCAATTTTCTTCCCTTTAACAAATCGCGCAGCCAGTTGTAAATCGCTGAGACGAGCATTGGTGCAAGAGCCGATAAAGATATAGCCTAGCTCAATATCCTCTGGCTTTTGACCAGGCTCCAAGTTCATGTAATGATAAGCTCGCTCATCATTCATATCCTTAATTTCTGGGAAGCTACTGTCAAAGTCAACCCCCATAGCAGGATTGGTTCCCCAGGTTACCATAGGAGCCAAGCCCGAGACGTCCATCTGGATAACTTTATCATAGACAGCATCCTCATCACTGACAAGGGTTTTCCAGTCAGAAACAGCCTCCTCAAAAGCTTCTGGAACACATTCTCGTCCCTTGAGATAGTCATAGGTGGTCTGATCCGGATTCATGATCCCCATCTTAGAGCCAAACTCGATGGACATATTGCAGATGGTCATTCGCTCTTCCATGCTCAGTGCATCAATCGCTTCCCCACGATATTCCACAACATAGCCAACACCACAGGCGACACCGTACTTGGCAATCAAGGCGAGAATGTAATCCTTGGAATAAACTCCTTTTTGAGGAACTCCAATGAATTCTACTAACATTTTCTTGGGTTTGACCTGCCAGAGTGTCTGGGTAGCAAAGACATGCTCAACCTCACTAGTCCCAATCCCAAAGGCGATGGCTCCGAAAGCTCCGTGTGTAGCCGTATGGCTGTCTCCACAGACGATGAATTTTCCTGGTTGAGTTCTTCCAGTTTCTGGTCCAACCATGTGAACGATTCCCTGCTTTTCAGAACCGTGGGCTGCATGTTCAATCCCAAACTCCTTAACATTTTCAGCTAGTTTGTCAATTTGCGCTTTAGAAATCACATCTCGAATATCATAGATATTGACCGTCGGGACATTGTGGTCAAAGGTTCCAAATGTCAAGTCTGGTCGTCTCAATCTGCGACCTGTATCTCGCAATCCTTGAAAAGCCTGAGGACTGGTCACCTCGTGAATATAGTGTTGATCCACATACATGAGTTGGGGCTGCCCCTCTTCTCCTGTGATGACATGGCGGTCCCATAATTTATCAAAAATCGATTTTCCTGCCATCCATTACCTCCAAATAAAATATAAGGCTACTAATGTGATCACCATCCCGAGAAACCAAACTGTTTTAAAATACCATTTTCGAGTCTTATGGTGAAAGGTGATTCCTGCCAACCAAGCACCAAATCCACCACAGACAAGTGCTATAGTCAAGAGAATTTTCTCTGGTATCCGCCAAAAACCTCTCCTTGCCTTGGATTTGTCAATGCCATAAATCAAGAAAATCAGCAAATTCCAAATCAAGAGGACAAGCGTGATTCCTTCATTTATCTTCATAATCTTTCAATGATGGCTTCTGTCATTTCCTTGGTTGAAGCCTGTCCTCCTATATCTCTTGTTAAAATGCCAGCCGCTAAACTAGCTTCAACAGCACGCTCGATACGCTCCGCATCCTCATAACGTCCAAAGCTGTCTCTCAGCATCATGGCAACTGACAAAATCATAGAGATAGGATTGGCAATTCCTTGACCTGCAATATCAGGTGCCGAACCATGAATAGGTTCGTAGAGGCTTGGACCTTTTTCAGAATGACTAGCTGACGGCATAACACCAAGTGTGCCAGATAGAACGCTTGATTCATCAGATAAGATATCTCCGAAAAGATTCTCTGTCACGATGACATCAAATTTAGCTGGATTGGTAATCATGAGCATAGCAGCTGAGTCTACCAACTGGTGTTCCAAAGCTACATCTGGGAAATCCTCTGTAACTTCCTCAGCTACTCTGCGCCAGAGTTTTGATGTCGCTAGAACATTTTGCTTATCTATACTAGTAACGATTTTTCTCCGACTTCTTGCGATTTCAAAGGACTTGCGAATAATCCGCTCTACTTCCTCATAGCTGTAGTCGTTGATATCACGCGCTTTGCGCTCTTCAAGGATATGATCTCCAAAGTAAATCCCACCTGTCAACTCACGCACCACGACAAAGTCTACACCAGTAATTCGTTCCGGTTTGAGAGGTGACAAATGCTTGAGACTGTCAAAAATCTTAACAGGGCGAATATTAGCATAGAGATTGAGTTCCTTCCGAAGAGCCAGCAAGCCTTGTTCAGGCCGAATCACTGCCCCATCATACTGAGGACTACCGATAGCCGCAAGGAGAATAGCATCTGCTTCTCTACATGCCTTGAGGGTTTCACCAGGTAAGGGATGCCCCACAGCATCAATACCCGCACCTCCAAAGGGGCGTCTGTCTATCTCATAGTCAAAGCCTGTTTTTGAAGCTAGAGCTTCCAGAACCGCTAAACCAGCTTCCATGATTTCTGGACCGATTCCATCCCCTGCTAGAGCTACTATTTTCTTTGTCATAGCCTTCTCCTTTACACACTAGGCATGTCTCGGTAGGAAACGCTGCGCCCCATCTCACCTGCATTCTCTTTTTGAACAAAGGTATTGGCATTGATATAGGCAATAGCGGAAGCCTTCAATACATCGAAATCAAGACCTGCTGCGTTAAAGATGGTTTCGGTATCTCTGTTTTCAACAGTGACCAAGACACGAGCTTGGGCATCGATACCATCTGTTACTGCGTCAATAGTATAGGACACCAAGCGGACAGATTGGTTAAAGAATTTATCGATAGCGTTAAAGATTGCTTCAACGGAACCTTGCCCTGTCGCATTGAATTCGACTTTCTCACCATCCATATTTGCTAGGCTAACGAGAGCTTCAATGTCATTATCTGCATGAGTTTGAAGTTGTAAATCATCAAAGTGGAAGCCTTCTGGGTTTTCAACCATGGTACCAGCGACCAGAGCTCGAATATCTGCATCTGTGATTTCTTGTTTCTTATCGGCCAACGCCTTGAACTTAGCAAAGAGTGGTTTGATATCCTCTTCTGTATAATCTAGGGCCAGTTCTCTTAGTTTTTCAACAAAGGCATGGCGACCAGACAATTTACCAAGCGGAAGACTATTACTCTTAACCCCGACCAATTCAGGTGTGATAATCTCATAAGTGAGAGGATTTTTAAGGACTCCATCTTGGTGAATACCAGATTCATGAGAGAAGGCATTGCCACCAACGACGGCCTTGTTTTTAGGAACTGGAATACCAGAGAAGCGAGAAACCATTTCTGACGTATTCATTGTTTCATCCAAAACAATATCACTAGTTGCTTGGAAGAAATCCTCACGAATCTTCAAAGCAACAGCTACTTCTTCAAGAGCAACATTACCTGCGCGTTCACCGATACCATTAATAGTTCCCTGGACACGTCCAGCACCGTGTTTAATTGCTGTCAAAGTATTTGCAGTTGCCATACCGAGATCATCGTGACAGTGGACACCAAAGACAACTTTATGATCTGATTTAATATTTTCGGTCAAGTGATCAAAGATGCGTGCAAACTCTTCTGGAGTCGTAAAGCCAACCGTGTCAGGGATATTGATATAAGTTGCCCCAGCGTCCACTGCTGTCTGCACAACTTGCAAGAGGAAATCCAACTCTGTTCTAGTCGCATCTTCAGGAGAGAATTCGACGATTTCAAACTTAGAACGTGCATAAGAAACATGCTCCTTAATAGCTTCTAAAATCTCTTCCTTGCTCTTATTGAGCTTATACTTGCGGTGAATCGGACTGGTAGCGATAAAGACATGAATTTGTGGATACTTGGCATCCTTAAGTGCCTCATAACAAGCATCAATATCAGATTTTACAGAACGAGCTAATCCTGTCACTGCTGTTTTTTTCATGGTTTTAGCAATTTCTTGAACGGCTATAAATGAATCTGGACTAGCAGCCGGAAAACCAGCTTCAATTACAGAAATTCCCCATTTCTCCAGCTGTCTTGCAATGGAAACTTTTTCCTTTATTGAGAAGTTAACACCAGGTGTTTGTTCCCCATCACGAAGGCTTGTATCAAAAAATTCAACTTTACGCATATGATTTCCCCTTTTCCAAATGTGGTTTTAAAAAAACATCTCGCTTAGAAACCCAAGCGAGATGTTGATTAACTCCCGCTTGGTAAGCCAAACAGGACTAATGCTTTTGCACTAGCCCGAGTACCTCAACAACAAAGTAAATTGGTTAAACTTAGCTGTTTTCATGTTTGACTTTCTCCTTCGTTTGATATCTTGTCTAGTATTCTAGCATAGCTAAAAACACTTGTCAAGAAAAAATCCATTATTTTCTGAAAATTTCTTCAGTAAAGAATATTTTGCTAATTGAAAGCATTTGAAAACTCAAGCGAATTTCCCTATTTTTTCACGGATAAGTTCCAACTTCTTTCTATCAATTCCAGTACCATTTCATCTGACAAAGTATCATCAAGTGCCAGACTAAGCCAGTAGCGTTTGTTCATATGAAAGGCTGGATAAATGCCTTTTTTTGAAAGCAAATCGGCTACTTGGTCGTGTTTAAGGTTAACTGCTTCGACTAGCCCTTCTCTGCCCTTTTCCAGCTTATCCCATGGGATTCTCATCACAACAGCATACCACTTTTGATTGTCTTCATGTCTTAACACTGCTGTATCAGGCGATTTTTCCCACAAATACTCCAACTGATTACCATACTTTTCCTGAACTTTAGTCATGATACGCTTAGTCTGAGGACAGATAAAATCCTGAACATCAAAGCAAACCTTCCGAATCTGGTAAAGAATCTCCAAACAAGCCTCACGGACACTTCCGACAAAACTTCCCCTCATGCTTTCCATGTGGACTTGAGGATAGAGGTCACCAGTCTCCTTATCAAAGACCTGAAAACTCACATTATCCGTTGTGATGGACACATTCATGACAAAGTCGCCATCCAAAATCTGGCGACTATAGTTCCAGACTTCCCCATTTTCTACAAAACCATAGGCATGAGCTTTTTCTTTATTAAACTGATAGGATTTAAAAATTTCAAACATAAGTGAAAACTGCTACCGAAAGCTAGCAGTTCCTTTCTATTTTTTAAAAGACAACCTTAGTTCCATGCAATTGTGTCACGCCCAGCTTGTCAATAAAGGTTTGACGGTTGTCCAAGTCAATCCCCCCACCTGGTAAGATTTCAATTTTACCAGCTGCATGTTCCAAAATTCTGTGATAGTGTTCAAAACGTTTCTCTAGCGAGTCCCCAGACACACCAGCACGAGTTAAGATACGAGTGACACCAGCTTGGCTGAGCCAGTCAATGGCCTCTAATTGCTCTTCATCACTCAATTCATCAAAGGCCATATGGAAGACAATCTCCATTCCTTTAGATGCGGCAATCAGCTTCTCCAGATTAGCTTTATCCAACTTCTTATCAGCAGTTAATGCTCCAAAAACGACTCCTTGACTTCCAGCCTGCGCAATCAAACGGATGTCTTCCAGCATAATTGCTATTTCAAAATCAGTATAGACAAAATCGCCACCACGGGGACGAATCATAGTCATAATGGTCGTATCGTAGTTAGATGCCAGTTCAACCGCTGCCTTGGTCACTCCATAGCTAGGTGTTGTTCCTCCTACTGCTAGATTGTCACAAAGTTCGATTCGACGAGCTCCAGCCTGCATCGCTTTTTCAAGCAAGGTCACATTTTCAGCACAAAATTCGTAAATCATTTGATTCTCCTTGATCTTTTCTTTAAATTTATTATATCATATTATTTTAAATATACTTTCATTTTTATCAAGGCAAATACCTACTATTTTTATCTATTCTTTGTCAGGAATGACTTTAAAGAGATAGTAGGTGATAAAGATGGTCAAGGCTCCCAGACCGATTTTGACTGGCAAAAGAGGGGCAAAATAAATAGAAATCCCCATCAAGATATAGATAGATACGATGATTTTTTTCTTTCGTTCACGCGCGATAGACTTGGTCTCGCGAAAGTCAGCAACATAAGTCTGATAGAGCTTGGTGTGATACAGCCAGTCTTCAAATCGCTTTGAAGACTTGGAAAAGCAAGCGATCGATAGCAAAAGGAAGGGCGTTGTTGGCAAGAGGGGCAAGGCTACCCCAACAATAGCCAAGGCTAAAGAAATAAAACCAATACCAAGGTAAATAATACGCATGTCTTCTCCTAATTGAAATAATCTTCTACTAGTTTCCCACAAAGTGAGGAAATTTGTCAAGCATCAACAAAAAAAGAGCCTGAAATTCATTTTCAGGACTCTGCATTCTATTTAATTTTTTCCTCTTCGTAGTCGCCATTACTACATACAACCTGTTTACCACCACCACGGACCTTTTTCTCCACAAGGAAATGCCCGCATTTTGGACAGTCTCGTCCAATTGGTTTGTCCCAGGAAGTAAATTCACATTCTGGGTAACGATTGCAACCATAGAAGATACGATTGCGCTTGGTTTTGCGTTCGATGATTTGTCCTTGATGGCAGCTTGGACACTCGACTCCAATCTCTTTGACAATCGCTTGTGTGTGACGGCAGTCAGGGAAATTGCTACAAGCATAGAATTTACCAAAACGACCGAGCTTAATCACCATCGGACTGCCACAAACCTCACAGTCAAATCCAGCTGGCTCATCCTTGATCTGGATTTTTTCCATTTCAGATTCAGCCTTGGCTACTTCTTTAGAGAATGGTTTGTAAAAGGCGTCAATAACACGTTGCCACTGTTCTTTACCAACTTCGACATCATCCAGTTTTCCTTCCATCTCAGCTGTGAAGGTCACGTTTACGATATCTGGGAAGTATTCAACGATGAGCTTATTGACAATTTCTCCCAACTCAGTTGGTTCAAATCGTTTGGCTGCCAGACGAACATAATAGCGTTTCTGGATGGTTTCAATGGTCGGAGCGTAGGTTGACGGACGTCCAACACCATTTTCTTCCAAGGTCTTGATAAGAGTCGCTTCCGAATAGCGAGCAGGGGGTTGAGTGAAATGTTGTTCTGGCTTGCTATTAACCTGCTTGACCACATCTCCAACAGCCATATCTGGCAACATCTTGTTTTTGTCAGAGTCATTGTAGATAGCAAGATAACCATCAAACTTAACCTGGCTACCATTTGCCACAAACTGGACTCCATTTTGAGAGAGCTTGACAGCCATGGTATCAAAGATAGCGCCTGTCATCTGGCTCGCTACAAAACGGTTCCAAATAAGGGTATAGAGCTTGAGCTGGTCTTTGTCCAAGTACTTAGCGATGCTTTCTGGAGTATTAAAGACGCTAGATGGACGAATGGCTTCGTGAGCATCTTGAGCACCTGAGGCATTTTTGACCTTGCTACCATGCTTGGAATACTTGCTGCCAAAACGATCGTTGATGTAGCTTGCCGCTTCATTTTGAGCCACAGGACTGATACGAGTCGAGTCTGTACGCATATAGGTAATCAAACCTTGTACGCCTGTACCGATATTGATTCCTTCATAGAGCTGTTGGGCAACCATCATGGTCTTACGAGTACGGAAATTGATTTTGTTGGCAGCATCCATTTGCATGGTTGAGGTCGTATAAGGTAGGGGCGCATTGCGTTTGCGCTCCTTCTTATCTACCTGATCCACTGTATAATCTTTACTCGTTAGATGGGACAAGACTTCTTTGACCTCTTCATTGGTGGTCAATTTCATCTTTTTGCCATTCATACCATAGAAAGAAGCTTGAAATTGCTTGGTTCCCTTCTTAAAGACACCATCAATTGTCCAGTATTCTTCTGGTTGGAAGGCATTGATTTCATTTTCACGATCAATAATGAGCTTAAGGGCAACAGACTGAACGCGTCCTGCTGATAAGCCCTTCTTGACCTTTTTCCACAAAATTGGCGAAATCGAATACCCTACCAAGCGGTCTAAAACTCGACGAGCTTGTTGGGCGTCGACCAAGTCCATATCAATCTTGCGAGGTTCTTTAAAGGCATTTTTTACAGCGTCCTTAGTAATTTCATTAAAGACTACACGGTTGGCATCATTCTCGTCCAAGTTGAGAATGTGAGCCAAATGCCAGGAAATCGCTTCTCCTTCACGGTCCGGGTCACTTGCCAGAAAGACTTTATTGGCCTTTTTAGCTTCTTTTTTCAGATCATTGATGAGAGGACCTTTTCCTCGGATATTGATATACTGTGGTTCATAGTTATTTTCAATGTCGACTGACATACTGGATTTCTTCAAATCACGGATATGCCCGACACTGGCTAAAACCTTGTAGTTTCTGCCTAGATATTTTTCAATCGTTTTCGCCTTAGCAGGCGACTCTACGATGACTAGATTTTTTTTAACTGTTGATTTTTTCTTCTTTGTTGCCGTAGCCACACTATCACACCTTTTCAAAGTAATAAACTTTATAAAGTGTAAACCATTTTTCTATAGCTGTCAAGACCTAAGTCTTATATATAAGAAGAAAAGTTTATCTGAGTGAACAAATTTCTCCTTAAAATTCAAACTCAGCCAGCACATCCTGACCACTTGTGACCAGTTTTGCTCCCTCTTGGATCAGGTGGTGACAGCCATCTGAATAGCCATCTAAAATGTTTCCTGGAATGGCAAAGACATCACGTCCTTCCTCCATAGCACGCTCACAGGTGATGAGGCTCCCTGAACGCACCCTTGCCTCTGCTACAATAACCCCACGACACAGTCCTGCTATGATACGATTTCGAGCTGGAAAATGAAATTTCAGAGGTTGCTCGCCAGGTCCATATTCACTGAGAACCAGATGGTCATTGCCAATGTAGTCTTGCAAACGTTTATTGGCTTTAGGATAAAACACATCCAAACCTGTTCCAATCACTGCAATAGTTTTTCCACCATTTTGGAGTGCAGCCATATGAGCAGCCGTATCAATCCCTTTGGCCAAACCACTGACCACGATTAACTCGTTTTCCAAACCTTGAATGACCCTCTGAACAGACTTTGCTCCTTGACTAGAACATGAACGACTCCCTACAACAGCAACCTTTGGAAACTTTAACAAGTCTAGATTCCCTTTATAAAACAAGAGTGCTGGAGCATCATAAATCTCACTCAAATCCCAAGGATAACAGTCATCAAGAATCGAGAAGGATGGAAATTTTTGGAACTCCTTCTCCAACTGTGCATCATCTATCTGGAAATAGCGTTCCATAAAGACAGCAGGATTACGACACCCCGATAGTTCTGCAATATCACCTAGCAAGAGCTCCTGATCTACAGTCTCATCGTATTCAAGAACAGTTAAAATTTGTTGATTTGTCAGCCCAGCTTTTCTCAATTTGTAAATCTCATAGTTTGTGATCTTCATATACAACTCCATTTCTTTTTCTACTCATCTATCTATTCGTAAAAAAATAAAAAGAAGACCAAGGATCTTCTTTTTTTCATTTATTCAGATTTAGTAGTTGACCAGCTACTTTCAACCATCGGTAAGATTGTTTTTAAAGTTTCCCCATCCCCTTCAAGTGAAACATAGCGGATTTTACCATCATTTGATCGGAAAACCCAGGTAACGAGGTATTTCCCTGACTTAGCAATTGCATTGACAACATAGGCTTCATAACCTCCAATGGTCGATTTGGAGCCCCAAACCTTACTGAAATCAGAGCTTTGTTCTTTGGAAGTTAAAATACTAGATGAGACAGTCACAACATCCAGTTTAGCATATTCTTCTTCGCTGATATTAAACTGCTCAGCCTTGAAGGTATTCAGCGTAACAATGTTGATATCTGTTCCATCGCAATACTGTATATCATTTCCACCTTCTACTTCATGGAATCGAACCCATGATTTGGGTACCTTGACAAAACCATATTCATTCGAACCGATGATTTGAGTCTCTTCCTTCTTCGCTTCGGAAACAGTAGAGCTAGAGCTACTCGTTTCCTGACTGCTAGAAGAACTAACAGCCGCAGTCGAACTTTCTTCGGTTGCTGTTTGCGATTTATTAGAGCATGAAGCTAGAAAAACACTAGCAGTAACAACAGTTCCTAAAATTAATAATTTTTTCATCCTACCACCTTTCCATCTGCATTATAAGAAAAATAAGAACTTCTGTCAAATTCTAACCTGATCTATTTTGTCAGTTGATGATTTTACTCGCTCTCATTTAAAGTAAAAACTCTTGAATAATCTTCAAGAGTTTTATTTCTATTCTTCATCCATGCTTAAGACGCTAAGGAAGGCTTCTTGTGGGACTTCTACTGATCCGATAGCTTTCATCCGTTTCTTACCTGCCTTTTGTTTTTCAAGGAGTTTGCGTTTACGAGAAACGTCACCACCGTAACACTTGGCAAGTACGTTCTTACGAAGGGCCTTGATATCAGTACGGGCCACAATCTTGTGCCCAATTGCTGCTTGAATTGGAACCTCAAATTGTTGACGAGGGATGATTTTTTTGAGCTTATCAACGATGAGTTTCCCACGTTCATAGGCAAAGTCTTTGTGGACGATAAAGCTAAGGGCATCCACCTTGTCTCCATTGAGAAGGATGTCCATTTTAACCAGCTTAGATGGGCGATACTCTGACAATTCGTAGTCAAAGCTTGCATAACCACGCGTCGAAGACTTGAGCTTGTCAAAAAAGTCAAAGACAATTTCAGCAAGTGGGATTTGATAGATAACATTGACACGATTGTCATCAATATAGTCCATGGTCACAAAGTCCCCACGTTTGCGTTGAGTCAATTCCATTACTGCTCCAACAAACTCCTGTGGTACCATGATTTGCGCCTTAACATACGGTTCTTCAATAGTCGCAATCTTGGTTGGATCTGGAAACTCTGATGGGTTAGAGACATCCATAGACTCACCGTCAGTTTGGTTAACCTTATAGATAACAGACGGAGCTGTCATGATGAGGTCAATATTGAACTCACGCTCCAAACGTTCTTGGATAACATCCATATGGAGAAGCCCAAGGAATCCACAACGGAAACCAAATCCAAGCGCCTGAGATGTTTCTGGTTCAAACTGCAAGCTGGCATCGTTGAGCTGCAATTTTTCTAGGGCTTCACGAAGGTCATTGTATTTATTTGACTCGATTGGGTAAAGTCCTGCAAAGACCATAGGATTCATCTGCTTGTAGCCATGTAATGGCTCTGCCGCAGGATTGGTTGCCAAGGTAACTGTATCACCCACACGAGTGTCTTGAACTGTCTTGATAGAAGCCGCAATATAACCAACGTCACCTGTCGCTAGGAAATCGCGCCCGACTGCTTTCGGCGTGAAAATACCAACTTCCGTCACATCAAAGGTCTTGCCATTGCTCATAAGCTGAATCTTATCGCCAGGTTTAACCACTCCGTCCATAACACGAACTTGGAGAATAACCCCGCGGTAGGCATCATAGACCGAGTCGAAAATTAAGGCTTTTAATGGAGCTGAAACATCACCAGTTGGTGCTGGCACTTTTTCTACGATTTGCTCGAGGATTTCTTCAATCCCGATACCAGCCTTGGCAGAAGCTAATACTGCTTCACTGGCATCCAGTCCAATGACATCCTCAATCTCTGTACGAACACGCTCAGGATCGGCTGCCGGTAGGTCAATCTTGTTAATGACGGGCAAGATTTCCAAATCATTGTCCAAGGCTAGATAAACGTTAGCAAGAGTTTGAGCTTCAATCCCTTGGGCAGCATCAACCACCAAAATCGCTCCTTCACAGGCCGCTAGCGAACGCGACACTTCATAGGTAAAATCCACGTGCCCCGGCGTATCAATCAAGTGGAAAATATAGGTCTCGCCATCTTTTGCAGTGTAATTGAGCTCGATAGCATTGAGTTTAATGGTAATCCCACGTTCCCGTTCTAGATCCATGCTATCCAGAAGCTGGGCCTGCATTTCACGGCTTGAAACCGTCTCTGTCTTTTCCAAAATTCGGTCTGCAAGCGTTGACTTCCCATGGTCAATATGGGCGATAATAGAGAAGTTTCTAATCTTCTCCTGTCGTTTCTTTAATTCTTCTAAGTTCATGCTGCTCTTCCTTTCAGGGTATCTATTAATTATAAATTGTTTTTAACATTTTGACAAGACCATACCCTGCTAGGAGTACTAATCTTCGGCAATAAAGCCATCATTTTCAATAAAGTGGTGTTCTGTCATGCCTTGGTCAGTAAAGACAATTCCATGAAGGACACCACCATAAACAGCTCCTCCATCCATGCCAATCTTACCATCTTCTGTTATCCAAAGCTCAGCAGTACCTCGGTCTTGCTTCAGCAAACCATAAACTGGTGTATGCCCAAAAACAATGGTTTTCCCGGTATGATTTTCAGCTTCATGGAATGGCTTTCTGAGCCAGACTTTCTTGTAATCAGTCGTTTCATGCCAGTCTTCCAAGGTCAAATCAATACCAGCATGAACAAAGATATACTTGTCTGTCTCAACAACAAAAGGCATCTGACGAATAAATTCAACTAAATCTGCTGCTTCCGTCTTGACTCGTTTAGCGTCTTCAACTGCATCCACAGGTGCATCCAAGGGACGACCTAGGATCGAGTTAATGGTTGTATCACCACCATTTCGACGATAGTGGTCATAGCTTTCTTCGGGATTGTCCAACCAAGTTAAAAACATATACTCGTGGTTGCCTGATAGACAGATAGCCCCTTGATTGTCCACCAAGTCCTTGACCATTTCTAGAACACGGCGGCTATCTTCACCTCGGTCAATCAAATCCCCTAGAAAAAGCAACTGGGTGTGACCATCCCATGTTTTGAGAAGGTCTTCCAGCATACCTGCTTTTCCATGGACATCTCCAATTACATAATAGTCTGTCATTTATTTCTCCCTCGTTTGCAATAATTCTCTGGCTTGGGTAAGGGCAGCTTCGGTTACATTCTCCCCGGCCAACATCTTAGCAACTTCCTCTACTCGCTCTTCTAAAGTTAAGAGACGAACCGTCGACACCGTAGAATGCTCATCACTAATCTTCTCAATAAAGAATTGATAATCCGCAATCGCAATTACTTGAGGTAAGTGAGAGATAGCAAGAACCTGACCATGCTGGCCAATCTTATGAATCTTTTGAGCAATGGCTTGGGCCACACGACCTGAAACTCCAGTATCCACCTCATCAAAGACAATACTGGTCTTGCCTTCTTTACGAGAAAAGGCAGACTTGATAGCCAACATGAGACGGGATAATTCCCCACCGGACGCAACTTTGACCAAAGGCTTAAAGTCCTCACCCGGGTTAGTAGAAATGTAAAACTCGACCGTTTCATTCCCCTCACGACTAAATTTGCCCTTGCTAAAGCGAACCTGGAACTGTGCCTTCTCCATATAGAGATCCTGAAGTTCTTGTTTAATCTCAGCTTCGAGCTGCTGGGCCAAATCATGACGAGCAGATGCAAGCTGCCCTGCCAAATCAACAAGATTAACTTCCAATTTCTTGAGCTCTGCTTCCATGTCTTCAGAAGAAAGGTTATTACCCGTCAAGAGATTGTACTCATCCGTAATCTTGGCAAAATAAAGCAAAACATCGTCTACAGTCCCACCGTACTTGCGGGTAATAGTATTCAGAAGGTCTAAGCGATTCTCAACCTGCATGAGACGATTACCATCAAAATCCAAGTCATCAATAATATCTTCCAAACGCTTGCTAATATCTTCTAAAACATAGTAGGTCTCAGACAGAGAACTTGAAATTTCACGGTATTCAGGATCGTATTCTTCAACACTTTCCATGTCATTCATGGCTGAACGAACATTAGCTAGGCTAGAAAACTCCTCATTGTCCAACATGCTATAGGCATTAGTTAGCGTATCCGCTATATTTTTATGATTGAGGAGTTTATCTCGTTCTTGGTTGAGAGCCAAGTCTTCACCAGCCTGCAAGTTTGCTGTCTCAATCTCTGCCATTTGAAATTCCAACATCTCAATACGAGCCTTATGTTCCTGCTGATTTTTCTTGACTTCAAGAACTTGTTTACGCATTTTGCGATAGGCGTCAAAGCTTGTCTGATAGGCTTGTTTAAGCTCAAAAAAGGCAGTATCACCAAACTCATCCAACATTTGGATATGAAGTTGTGGACGCATTAACTCCTCTTGGTCATGCTGACCATGGATATCTACAAGGTGTTGCCCAATTGCACGCAGGACAGAAAGATTGACCATCTGCCCATTGACGCGACTAATACTACGTCCGTTTTGGAGAATTTCACGGCGAATGATGATTTCATCGCCCAATTCCAAACCTTGCTCATCAAAAAGTTCCTGTAAAAGGCGACTGTTTTCAACCGAGAAAAGCCCCTCAATCTCTGCCTTTGGCGCACCGTGACGAATAACGTCTGTCGTTGCACGAGCCCCCAACATGAGATTCATAGCGTCGATAATGATAGACTTTCCAGCACCCGTTTCCCCGGTCAAAACAGTCATACCCTTTTCAAAATTGAGGGAAATCGCCTCAATAATGGCAAAGTTTTTTATCGAAATTTCAAGTAACATACTGACCTACCATTTTTTGACTTGTTCAACAATTTCCTCAGCTGCCTCTGCTGTTCTAGCTACAATTAAGATAGAATCATCATCCGCTAGACAGCTAAAAATCTGTTCAGAAAATGCTTCAACCAACTGACTCTTCACAAAAATGGTATTTCCAGGGATGACAGAAAGGTTGATCATATTTCCCATTAACTCAGAACTCACAATATTGTCCTCAGCCAACTGCAAACTTTTGACGATTGATTTTGGCAACTCATAGATATAGGTGTTGTTCTTCAAAGGAATTTTAACAATACCAAGCTCCTTGATGTCCCTTGAGACAGTGGCTTGCGTAGCAGAAATACCTGCTTCCCTCAAGTACTCAACGATTTCTTCCTGAGTCCCGATTTGATAATCCGTAACAAATCTTCTAATTTTTTCAAGTCTTTCTTTTTTATTCATCTTTAAATTCTCTATGCGCTCTCTCTACAACTTTTTCTATTTCAGGGGCAACTTGGTTACTTGCTCTGTCTTCCTTTTTCAAATATGCCAGAAATTCGATGTTTCCATGTCCACCTTGGATAGGTGAATAGTCTAATCCAAGAACTGAAAAACCTTGTTCAACCGCCATAGCAGTGAAAGATTCAAGGACAGTTTGATGAACCTTGGCATCTCGAATGATTCCATTCTTTCCAATCTGCTCACGACCTGCTTCAAACTGAGGTTTGACAAGTGCTACCACCTGACCTTGATCAACCAAGACACGGTGCAAGGCAGGCAAAATCAGACTGAGGGAAATGAAACTCACATCAATACTGGCAAAACTTGGTTCCTGCTCAAAATCAGTCTTTTCAGCATAGCGGAAATTGAACTGCTCCATACTGATAACCCGAAGGTCTTGACGTAATTTCCAAGCCAACTGATTGGTACCAACATCAACTGCAAAGACTAACTCAGCACCACTCTGAAGCATGACATCGGTAAATCCTCCAGTGGAGGCTCCAATATCAATCGTTGTCGCTCCTTCAACTGACAAATCAAAGACCTGCAAGGCCTTCTCCAGTTTTAGACCACCTCGACTGACATACTTGAGTTTTTCACCCTTGAGTTTTAGCTCAGTGTCATCTGGGATTTTCTCTCCTGGTTTGTCAAAACGCTCCCCATTGAGGACAGCTACAACCAGACCAGCCATGACACCACGCTTGGCTTGTTCGCGTGTTTCAAACAAGCCCTGTTTATAAGCTAGTACATCCACTCTTTCCTTAGCCATTGATTCTCAAACTTTCTACTACTTTCACAATCGCCTCTGTTTCAAAGCTGACTTGCTGGGAAATTTCTTCTAATTTTTCATTAGCTTGATCCAAGGTTTGGTTACAAAAGGCAATCGCCTCCTCCAAACCCAACAAGGCTGGATAGGTTGACTTTTCTGCCTGCAAATCCTTTTGTGGAGTCTTCCCGATTTCCTCAAAACTAGCTGTCACATCCAGCACATCATCTCGAACTTGAAAGGCCAGCCCAATCAATTCACCAACCGTTTTCAATTTTGCTTGAATTTCTGGTGCTAATTCAGCTATGATAGCAGCTGCTTGGAAAGGATAGGCAAGTAACTTACCTGTTTTATTAGCATGAATGGTCTGAAGTTCTTCCAAGGACAAGTGCTGACGTTCACCCTCCATGTCCAGAACCTGCCCTGCCACCATGCCCAAACTACCTGACGCAAGGGATAAGTTGGCTATCAAGTCCACCTTGATCTGACTTGGCAAATCTGCCTGCGCAATCAAGGCATAAGGATCTAGGAACAAAGCATCTCCAGCCAAAATGGCCATCGCTTCGCCAAATTTCTTATGATTGGTCAAGCGTCCACGACGATAATCGTCGTCATCCATAGCAGGAAGATCATCATGAATCAAGCTTCCTGTATGAATCATTTCCAAAGCCGCAGCCACCTGCGCGTGTGCTGGTCTAATAGCAACATGCAAGGCTTCCAGAACTTCTAGCAAGAGAAAAGGTCGAATACGCTTGCCACCAGCATGAATGGAATAGAGAACGGACTCTCGCAAACTAGAAGCAAACTGCTGGTCTCCATAAAAGTCTTCCAAAGCAGACTCCACAAGAGCTAATTTTTCTTGCTTCTTCATTCAAAATCACTTTCTGTTCCGTCTTCTTGCATGACCTTGACCAAGGTCTTTTCAGCCTTGTCTAGCGTCGCTTGGAGTTCTTTTGATAAGACCATGCCCTTTTGAAAGGCCGCAATCGCATCTTCCAGAGCAATTTCACCATTTTCCAAACTTTGGACAATGGTCTCCAGCTCTGCTAGATTTTCCTCAAATTTCTTTTGTTTTGACATCTTTAACCTCTAATTCTACCTGACCATCTCGCATCAAAAGCGTTACTTGGTCTTTTTTCTTTAACTTCTCAACCGAATCTACTACGGACTCTTCTTTTTTGACAATAGCATAGCCACGCGCCACGATTCGACTGGTATCCAGCATCAGCAGGGCTTCTGAAAGTCGCTTCACTTCAGCGACCTTGGCATCATAAACCAGAGCCATTTGGCTACGTAGGAGCTTGTCCAACTGACCTAGACGGTCTTGATAACGCTGGATTTTGGTAACAGGTGATAATTGTACCAGTCGGTGTGTTCTAGCTTGTACTAATTGGTTGCTATCAGAAATCCGCGTTCGCAAACTTTGTTTTAATCGCAGTTGCAGCTGATCCAACCGTTGCAAATAACCATCATACAAGCGCTCTGGCTGTCTAAAGATGACTGACTGACTGCATTTTTTCAGAGCTTCTTTTTTCCTTGACAGGACATTCTGAACCGCTGTTGCCAATCGTTTTTCTTGATTCTGCAAATGCGTCAAGAGATCCAACTTAGTGACAGGTGTTGCCAGTTCAGCTGCAGCCGTTGGGGTCGCCGCTCTGCGATCCGCTACAAAATCTGCCAAGGTCACATCCGTCTCATGCCCCACACTAGAAATGATTGGCAAGCGAGATTCAAAAATAGCCCGTACCACAATCTCTTCGTTAAAGGCCCAGAGATCCTCGATGGAACCCCCACCACGACCAATGATGAGGACATCTAGATCCTCACGCTGATTGGCACGAGCAATATTCCGTGCTATTTCCTCTGCTGCTCCATCTCCTTGCACCTTGGTCGGATAGAGAAGGATATCGACACTAGGAAAACGTCTGCTGACGGTTGTGATAATATCTCGAATAACGGCTCCACTGCGACTGGTTACTACGCCGATACGCTTAGCAAACTGGGGCAGAGGCTGCTTGAACCGTTCTTGAAACAGGCCTTCTTCTGTCAATTTTTTCTTGAGTTGTTCAAACTGAATCGCAAGCGCACCAACCCCATCAGGTTCAGCCTTCTCAATGATGATAGAGTAGCTCCCACTTGGCTCATAAACCTGAACACGCCCAATCACATTGATCTTCATTCCTTCTTCGAGGTCAAAGCCTAATTTCTGATAGATCCCTGACCAGATGGTCGCTTGGATGACCGCGTGATCATCTTTTAGGGAGAAATATTGGTGAGTAGGTCGTTTACGAAAGTTGGAAACTTGACCAGTTAAATAGACCCGTTCCAAGTAAGGGTCTTTATCGAATTTCATTTTCAGATACTTAGTCAAAGTTGTTACCGATAAATACTTTTCCATCTCCACCTACTATTCATTTTCTTGCTTTTCCATGGGTATTATTATACCAAAAAGATGATTAAAAATCTCCTTTTGCATACTGAAACCAAAGGAAAAATAGAAAAAGGAGGCTAGGCCTCCTCATCTGATTATTTGCTGTTTCGTGCTTCTTCCAAAATCTTTGCAATTTTGGTGGTCAAAAGGTCGATAGCAACGGTATTGCTGACCCCTTCAGGAATGACGATATCCGCATAGCGCTTGGTCGGCTCGATAAACTGGTGGTACATAGGTTTAACTACACCTAAGTACTGCTCAATGACACTGTCAAGGCTACGTCCACGCTCTTCCATATCACGCTTGATCCGACGAATAATACGCACATCATCATCTGTATCCACAAAAATCTTGATATCCATCAAATCGCGCAGACGCTTGTCCTCCAAGACCAGAATCCCCTCAACGATAAAGACATCCTGAGGCTCCTGACGATAGGTCTTGCTACTCCGTGTATGCTCTGTATAGTCATAAGTTGGAATGTCCACCGGGCGCCCTGCCAACAATTCCTTAATCTGCTCGATCATCAAGTCTGTATCAAAGGCAAATGGATGGTCGTAGTTGGTTTTGACACGCTCTTCAAAGGTCAAGTGAGACTGATCCTTGTAGTAAGAATCATGCTCAATCATGGAAATCTTTTCATCAGGAAAGTGAGATAAAATGGCTCTTGAAACACTGGTCTTACCACCACCAGAACCACCTGTCACTCCGATAATGATTGGTCTATTTTGCATGCTATCCTCCGTTTTTTTATCCGTCGTCTATTCTATCATATTTTTTGTAAAATTTATAGTCTGATTTTGGATAGATTATGGGTAACAATTCTAATACTTGCACTTAGCTAGACTAGCAAAAAACCTTCCTTGGCTTATAGAGATTACCACGTTTTTCTAGAATAGCTAGCAATTTATCTCCCTCAAAGGCGGCCAATTCTTTATCCGACTGTTCTAACTCGATAAAACGACCAAAACGAACTTCTGTAGCCTGTTCTGGAGTTAGGGAAACTTTGTCAAGATCCCCTGTCCCAATCTCTAGAGGATGGAGAAAGTCCAGTTGCCCATCTTCCACTTTTTCAGCAATTTCTTCCAAGGTAAGAGCATCTTCTAGCTGTAAACCGGCTGCACTAGTCCGTGTTAAATGGGACATATGAGCCGCATAACCCAGTTTCTCTCCCAAGTCAACTGACAAGGTACGGATATAGGTTCCCTTACTGCATTTTACACGAAAAGTAAAGCGTGCAAGATGACCATCATAAGAAATCGGACTTGTCCGTTCAAATTGATAAATGGTCACTTGACGTTCTGGACGCTCCACTTCCTGACCAGCACGCGCATACTCATAGAGCTTGCGACCATTGACCTTGACTGCCGAAAACATAGGCGGAATCTGAGTAATAGGCCCAGTCAGGCTAGCAATGGCTTCATCGACAATGGTTTCATCCAAGGGTGATAAAACGGGTGTCTCTGCGACCACTTCACCACTGGCATCTTCGGTCGTTGTTGAATAGCCGAGAGTGATTTCCCCCTCGTAGACCTTGCCCTCATCCTGCATAAATTCGACCATACGAGTCGCCTTGCCAACCGCAATGGGCAAAACACCCACTACATCCGGATCCAAGGTCCCACCATGACCAATCTTCTTGGTTCCCAAAATCTTACGCAGTTTAAAAACCGCATCATGCGAGGTCATCCCTGCTTCTTTTCTTAAGTTGATAATACCGTTCATGTGTTGCTTTCTACTCCCCCTTCAGCGCTTCAAACTTAGCTTTCATAGTTGGATTTTTGCGAGTCAATTTTTTAACTGAAACATCTTCCAGCTTATTGTTAGCTAAGCGGAGTTGGTTTTCGGATGTTGTAAGGAATTTCTTGACCTCTTCCATCCGTTTGATGGCCTTATCGATTTCATCGATAGCTTTTCCAAAGTTGGTTGAAGCTGAGTTGTAGTTCTTGGCAAAAGCCTGTTTAAAGGCATCCAAGTCTTCTTCAAAATGGGTGATATCGATATTCTGCTCACGAACAAGCGCTAACTCCTGCTTGTATTTTAGAGAATTGAGCGCAGCATTTCGCAAAAGACCGATCAACTGGATAAAGAACTGAGGACGGACCACATACATCTTTTCATACTCATGACTGACATCCACGATACCCGTGTTAAAGTAATCGTTATCTGCTTCTAACATGGTTACCAAAACAGCATACTCACAGTTCTTCTCCCGACGGTCCTTGTCCAATTCCTTGTAAAAATCTGCATTCTTATGCTTCTTCTCTGTTCCGTCCGCTTCATTTTTCATCTCAAACATGATAGAAATGAATTCTAACCCATTTTCATCAAAGTCACGGAAGATAAAGTCGCCTTTAGAACCACGCGCAGAGACCTTGTTATCCTTCTCAAAGTAGGCATTTGGAAAGGCAAAACTACGAACCTTGTTAAACTCACTCTCTGCATACTGTTCCAGACTTTCACCGATAGCTTTTGTGGATTGTTGGGCTTTGAAATTCTTATAAAATTCGACTTGCTCACTGGCTGCCTTAAGCTGGGCTTCGTAATTTTGCTTGAGGGAAGCTAGAGATAACTCATTTTCCTTTTCTTGCAAAAGGAGCTGGTTTTTGACCTGATCACGCTCTCTTTCTAAATCAGAGAGAGTCTTTTGGAGTTGGTTTTCATGCTCTAAACGCAAGGTGGCCAATTGGCTTTCCAAGGCCTGCACTTCCTTTTCCTTTGCTAATAAGGCCTCATGGCTTGTCTGTTCCACTTCTTTCTTAGCTAACTCTTTCTCTGTATCAAAGTTTTGGATTTGACTCTGCAGTTGCGCGATTTCTTGGTCTTTTTGAGCCAGTTTAGACTGTTGCTCATTCATGGCCTTTTGCTCAGCCAAGGCCAGCTCCTGCTTCATTCGATCGTGTAATTCCTTATCAAACTCAGCTGTTCTCACTTGGGATAAAAGTTCGGCATACTGACTTTCATTTACTGTAAAGACTTCCCCACAGTTGGGACATTTGATTTCGTTCATAACCTTCCTCTTTCTAGACTTCTGTAACCATTATATCATGCCTGAGGGAAAATCAAAAACAGCGAGTCGAAACCCACTGTTTATATCTGTTACTTTAAATTTTTTCCAAGGCCAAACGCAAATCTTCAATCAAATCCTCTACATTTTCAAGACCGATAGACAAGCGGATTTGGTTTGGTGTGACACCTGCTGCTTCTAGATCTTTTTCTGACAACTGACCGTGAGTGGTTGTCGCTGGATGGACAACAAGCGATTTGGCATCTGCTACGTTTGCAAGGTCAGAGAAGATTTCCAAATTATCAATCACCTTGCGAGCCTCTGTCTCTCCACCTTTAACATGGAAGGTAAAGATTGAACCAACACCTTTTGGCAAATATTTCTCAGCCAAGGCATGGTAAGGACTGTCAGCAAGTTTTGGATAATTTACCTTCTCTACCTTAGGATGGTTGACAAGGAAATCAACAATTTTCTCTGCGTTTTGCACATGGCGTTCGACACGAAGAGAGAGAGTTTCAAGCCCTTGGAGCAAGAGAAAGGCATTAAATGGCGACAAGGCTGCACCAGTATCACGGAGCAATTGGACACGAACAGCGATGATAAAGGCTGCTGCCCCAACATCACGAGTATAGCTCAAGTTGTGGTAGCTAGGATCTTCCTCAACAAATTGAGGGAATTTCCCTGACGCTTCCCAATCAAAACGACCACTGTCCACGATGACACCGCCAATAGTCGTACCATGTCCACCAATAAACTTAGTTGCTGAGTGAATGGCAATATCTACACCGTGAGAGAAAACGTTAATCAAATATGGTGTGGCAAAAGTATTGTCAGAAACGAGAGGAATCTGGTGTTTATGCGCAATCTCAGCCAATTTTTCCAAGTCAGGAATGTTAATCAAGGGATTCCCTAAGGTTTCAATCAAGACAAGTTTGGTATTGTCACCGATAGCTGCTTCAACTTCCTCCAAATTATCCACATCCACAAAGGTAGTTGTGATCCCATAACGAGGAAGGGTTTCCTTCAAGAGGTTAAAGGTCCCACCGTAAATAGTTGACGCCGCTACCACATGGTCACCTGCGTGAGCAAGCGCCAAAATAGTGTAGGTTACAGCAGCCATACCTGATGCTGTCGCTAGTGCTCCAACACCACCTTCAAGAGCGGCTATTCTTTCTTCAAATGCCGCTGTTGTAGGGTTGGTAATACGAGTATAGATATTGCCTGGTTTTCTCAAGGCAAACAGATCTGCACCTTCCTGCGTGTCATCAAAAACGAAGGATGTTGTTTGATAAATCGGTACTGCACGAGACTTAGTTGCTGGATCAACTACTTGCCCAGCATGTAATTGTAGAGTTTCAAATTTAAAATCACGAGTCATAAGACGACCTCCAAATAGCTTCATTACGGATATTGTACCATCTTGGGCTAGTCTTTTCCAATACCGTTTTTCTATATTTTGATATAAGGAACAACTATGACTAGTCTTACGTCTCAAACAAAAAAGCACGATTAACTCGTGCCTGTTTTTTAATCTACATAAGTATCTTCGTTTTTGTTGAGGAAGGCGTAAGGCAAGCCCATCAAGAGACCTCCTCCGATAAAGTTCCCGACAAAGGTTACACCCCAGTGACGAAGAATATTAGGTATGTCAAAGTTAGCAATTGAATCAGCTGCAACACTGAACTTAACAATCGCGAAAGAAGCAAAGTTCGCCGCAATGTGTTCGTTTGTTAAGAATACAAACATGTAAATTGCTGATAAGACAAGCCAAAGTTTGGCCCCACCGTCTTTCACCAAAACAAATGAAAGAATGGCAATGTTTACAAAGATATTGGCTAAAATACCTTCAAGTAAGACTAACTCATTGGAACGACCTAACTTCATCTCTACAACCCCTGAAATGAAGCTATCATGTGTTAGATTTGCATATGCTGCTGAGTGGGCAAAGCCCCAACCTGCTATCAAAGCTCCGATGAGATTGAACAAGGTACAGTAAAGTAAAATCTCAGCTGTTTTTCTCCAAGAGATTTTTTTCAAGAAACTACCAGCTGTCAAAAACATCATATTTGAAGTTACTAGCTCAGCATTCAAGAAAACAATGTAGGCCAATCCCCAAGCAAAAACGAATGGGAAGAGGAAGCGTCCACTGCCTGGTGCGATCTTATTAATCAAGTCAGCCCCAACTGCGCCCGCAGCCGTACTAAATGTTAAAAAGGCACCTGCAAACATGGAACGAATCGCATACTTAAACTTACTTTGGCTATAAAGACTTTCTTTCTTCTTACAAGCAAATTCAATCTTTGAGATAAATTCTGAAGAGACCATAAAAAAACTCCTAAACTTTTATTTGTGAATATTATAACATAAAGCACGCATTTTGAAAAGCCTTTCTTGTATACGTTTTCTACAAAGAAAATCAAGGCATTGGAGGAATTCCATAAATCTCTCCTTTACCCATTAACAGAAAAACATTTCAATGTTTCAAATTGATCATCCAAAAATTCAAACTCAAATAGGTGCCAGTCATCGAAGGTTTGCTCACAATAACTAACTGTTCCTTGATTGTAGTCAATGATAGGTTTCCCCAGTTTGTTCTTCACATCTTCCTCGCTGACTTCTCCATACATTTCCTTAAGATCAGCTAGCATGAAGTTGATAATTCTATTGAGATTTTCCTGATAATTTTTTGATAACAGTTCAACTTTATCTATAAAGTCACAATCAGGCTCTTCGTCCCAAACAAAGGTCACTCCTTCATGCTCATAAGTGTATTGCTGTAAACTCTCATCAAAATTCATTGTTCACTCTCCAAATCATTATCATTTACTAAAAATTTATTAACATTAATCAAAATGTTCAAATGATTTCATAAAAATGTCTTCCACACACGCGTACGATAAAATAACAACACTTGCAATGATTAGAAGATATCATCATAATGTTCACTCGCTTGTTTCACAAACTCGAAAATATTCAAAGATATGGGTTTCATTTCCAGTGAATCTAATGTCCCCAAATCATTCATATAAATAGTGTCGTCAGAATCTTTCTTTATAAAAAAAGCGACATCCCCATCTTTCCCAATCAGGAAAAAATCAGGTTCCCACTCTTCTATTTGGTAGGTGGGGTTTTTTTCTAACAAATCTAGTCTTGAGTATAAGGTGATGCCTGTATTCTCTATTATCAACTCTCCTGCTTTGTCGATTTTACTCAAGAATTCTGCGTATAGGTTTGGAAGTACCAAGTCAATCTGATTATTCATTGTCAACTCCTCATCTATTTTTCCTACTGCGAAAGTCCTATATCTCATCTTCACTTAGTTCTCTAAAATGTGAAATATGATATCCAGAATAAGACTTCCCAGATTTCCCTATGAAGATTCCGTGTCCAGCCATATTGGCAATTTCTCCCAAGAATATCATAGGAAGATCCTTGTCAAATGGAAAACTACTTGTTATGTCTTCTTTGAGCGTAACGAAAGACTTTTCTCTTAACTGACTCATTATCTATCCTCTCTTATGCCAGGCATCCTTCGGTTACTTACGATAAACCTTTCAACCTACTGACCAGTTTCCTATCACATTGAAAAGATACCATTAAAGTTGAATGATCATCTTGCAAGCATCATACATTATCAAGTTTTATAGCTTTCGATTTCTTCTCTACTCATTCCTACAAGTTCTGTCGTCCACAAGCCCACAATGTTCGACAAGACTGAATCACAGGTATATTCTTCTTCACCGTCTATATGCTTACAGGAAAAGACAGGCTTCCTTGTCGCCGCTTGATAAAATGTCATGGCTACTTCTTCTAGTTTTTTAGGATTGAAATCAAGTGATAGTTTTTGAGCCATATTTCCTCGTATCTGATCCCAATCTTCCTGCTTAATCTGATAGCTTTCTCGTATTTTAGACACATAACCTTTACAAAATGCTTTCAATAAGTCTGTATTCTGATAAAGATACTGACAGCTAAAATCCGAAATACAACCTGCGTGAAGTAGGAATGTCAGTAAGTCATCCAGACTTTCTGCTACTCTTCCCACTTGGCCCTCACTTCCGATAAAGCCTATGCTGTTATCTTCAAGAAAAACATATTCGCCCCCACTGCCATCCTGGGCAAATGCCTTACAGGCAAGAGAGTATTCCTCATTGTTCCCTGAAAACTGGACTTCACTTATCTTGTCATAAAAATAAATATCACATTCAGTCATCAGTAAGGTCCTTAACTGTTCATTTTCTCTGACTTCTTGTAGCTTATCCATGATCATTCCTTTCTTAAACTAAACACTTATCCATCTATTACAATTCTAATATGGTAGTTTTTAGTTTCATTCTTTAGATTCTTCACAAGGAGATCATTCTGTTTTGATTTGCCACAGAAAAATGATAGAGTCTTTCTGTTTTTCTGTTCAATAAACACATGATACCTTGCCCCATTCAATTTGACACTTCGAATATATTTGACTTCAATCCTTTTGATGTTATTCAGCGGAATGATTCGCTTCACAAATACGAAAGCATTGTGAATATAAAGTCTCCCATTGGCAATGTGAAATGGGGCAAAAAAATTACCACCACTACGACGGACAATTATAAAACGTCGCCAAAAGATTAGTAAAAGAATAGAGGTTAATAAGTAAAAGGCAAAACTAAAGACAGGACTTTCCCACATCATTTTCATTCCAATCCAAAAATATTCGAACATGTATTATTCTCCTTTGAATGATGACTCTATTTGAGAAAAAACCAGTGAAGAAGCAATTTCACTGGTTTTTGAGGTTAATAACGTTGTCTATACGGTTGATTAAAGGCCTTCAAAATATCCTCAGAAGTCTCTGAATAAGCTTTTGATTCTTTAAAAATCCCCTTAACAATTATACGCTCAGTCGCATTATAGTCCACACAAGTTACCAGCGTAATCTCCTTAACTCCTTCACGATCTTCGATTTCATCTACTCGGTCCGGAGTAACGTGTTTAACTTCCGTAATCTCATAAGTATAAACCTTATCCTTATCGGTCAGGTAAATTTTCATGCCCGCTTTAGCGTTAACTAAAGGTGAGAAGAGCATTTGACTGGCATTTTCAGCAGTAAAGATATGGTGACTCGCTAGAGAATAGTTGCCCTCTCCCATTTTTTGGTCTGGTTTCATGGTTCCTGCTCCGTAGAACAAGTTTACATTATCCAACCCTTTGAAAATTGGCAAGTTAATCTCCACTTCGGGAATAGCAATTCCTCCAATAACAGGAAGCTTCTGAGCGTCCCACTGAGCGGCTAGAACTGCTTCAGATGAGATAGATTTAACCGAATCAAAATCAAAATTTCCTTCTGTTTTGAGATTTTCATCTATATTTTCTTTAGTAACCTGATTGACTTGGTATTTATTGGTGTTCCACACCATAAAGAGATCTCGAATCTTTGAATTAAAAATCAAAGCTAAGGATAAAAGAATTAAGAAAACCGCTAAAATATTGAGAAATAGATTCCTACGCTTATTCTTCTTACTTTTCGTTTTTTTATGAGACATTATGCTTTACCTTCTGTTTCGTTTTCAGTCCCAACTTCTTCTTTTTCTACCGCATCCACCGTTGTAAAGGTCACAATCTTGGCATCCTGGTCTAGACGCATCACCTTAACTCCCATAGTTGAGCGTCCTGTTTGTGAAATATTGGCAACGTTTGTTCGAATCATGACCCCTGTATCCGTGATAATCATCAGGTCTTCATCACCTTTAACAGTGAGGAGACCTGCCAGAGGACCATTCTTCTCAGCAACATTGGCTGTCTTCATCCCTTTACCACCACGACCTTTTGTTGGATATTCAGTTGCAAGAGTACGTTTACCATAACCTTTTTCAGTGATGATAAGGACCTCGTCCTGGTCAGTGATGACACTAGCACCAACTACAGTGTCTCCATCACGGAGGTTAACACCTCGGACACCTGTCGCGATACGGCTCATACCACGAACGGCTGATTGATTAAAGCGAACGGCATAACCAAACTTAGTACCAATGATGATATCTGTATCTTCTTCTGTCAGCAAGACATTAATCAGTTCATCTTCATCCTTAAGATTCAAAGCTTTAAGTCCATTTTGACGGATATTAGCAAATTCTTTAACACTGGTTCGTTTCACGATACCGTGACGGGTTGTGAAGAAGAGATAGGCGTCATCACTACGTTCAGATTTAACATTAATGATGGTTTGTATGCTCTCCCCTTCATCCAGCTTCAAAAGATTGACAACCGGCAATCCCTTGGCCGTGCGACCGTATTCAGGAATTTCATAACCTTTTAGTCGGTATACGCGACCTTTATTGGTAAAGAAGAGCAAGTGATCATGGGTGCTGGTTGAAACCAACTCACGCACAAAGTCATCATCCTTAACTCCTGTACCTTGGACTCCACGACCACCACGTTTTTGAGCAGTAAATTCACCTTGGTCCAAACGTTTGATATAGCCCTTGTTAGAAAGAGTGATTAAGACATCTGACTCCTCAATCAAGTCTTCATCTTCAAGAGTTAAGACTTCTCCAACCATCAACTCGGTACGACGTTTGTCACCAAATTTACGTTTTACTTCATCTAATTCATCTTTTATGATTTGCACTACGCGTTCTGGTTTAGCAAGAATATCGGTTAGGTCTGCAATCAAGGCAATCAATTCATCATATTCAGACTGAATCTTATCGCGTTCCAATCCTGTCAAACGACGAAGACGCATATCAAGGATAGCCTGACTTTGACGTTCAGAAAGCTTAAACTTGCTCATCAACTCAGCTTGTGCTTCCGCATCCGTTTCACTAGCACGGATGATGCGGATCACTTCGTCGATATGGTCTAGCGCGATTAAAAGGCCTTCTAAGATGTGCGCACGCGCTTCTGCCTTTTCCTTGTCAAAACGAGTACGGCGAACAACCACTTCTTTTTGGTGCTCGATATAAGCATCCAAAATTTGACGAAGGGACAAAATCTTTGGTACGCCATTTTGAATAGCAAGCATATTGAAACCAAAGTTGGTTTGCATCTGGGTCATCTTGAAGAGGTTATTGAGGATGACATTTGCAGAAGCATCACGCTTCACTTCGATAATGAAGCGAACGCCTTCGCGGTTAGACTCATCACGTACAGCTGTAATTCCCTCAATTCGTTTTTCTTGCGCCAAACGAACGATATGCTCATGTACCTTGGTTTTATTGACCATATAAGGAAATTCTGTTACCACGATGCGCTCACGCCCTGTCTTAGTCGTCTCAATCTCTGTTCGAGAACGGAGGACAATGGAACCTTTACCAGTCTCATAAGCTTTGTGGATACCTGATTTCCCCATGACAAGGGCACCAGTTGGAAAATCTGGACCAGGTAAAACTTCCATCAAGTCCTTAGTCGTCACTTCAGGATTGTCCATGACCAATTTCACCGCATCAATGGTTTCACCCAGGTTGTGAGGTGGGATATTGGTTGCCATCCCAACAGCGATACCAGTTGCCCCATTGACCAAAAGGTTTGGAAAACGAGCTGGCAAAACCAAGGGTTCACGTTCGTTAGCATCGTAGTTGTCTACGAAATCAACTGTGTTTTTATTGATGTCACGAAGCATTTCAAGAGCAATCTTGCTCATACGTGCCTCGGTGTAACGCTGCGCTGCAGCACCGTCTCCATCCATGGAACCAAAGTTTCCATGCCCATCGACAAGCATGTAACGGTAGCTCCACCACTGAGCCATACGAACCATGGCTTCATAAATAGATGAATCCCCGTGTGGGTGGTATTTACCCATAACATCCCCTGTAATACGGGCTGATTTTTTATGAGGTTTGTCTGGTGTAACACCTAGTTCATTCATTCCGTAAAGAATACGGCGGTGAACAGGTTTTAAACCATCTCGAACATCAGGAAGAGCCCGCGCAACGATAACACTCATAGCGTAATCGATAAAGCTGGTCTTCATCTCCTTTGTCAGATTGACATTCACTAAATTTCTATCCTGCATTAATAAATGCCTCATTTCACTATTAGTAATTAGATATATTATACCATAATTTGTCCTTCATTTCAGTCTTTGAAAACCACTAAAACGTTTACATCGATAACCGAATAGAATATTCGTGACAAAGTTTTTTAAAAGTGATAGAATGAAAGTGTCTGGGGATTCCCCTAAAAAAAAATGAAGGAGATGTTTAGATAATGACTTCAACTAAACAACACAAAAAAGTGATCCTTGTTGGTGACGGTGCCGTAGGTTCATCTTACGCTTTTGCACTTGTTAACCAAGGAATTGCACAAGAGCTTGGAATTATCGAAATTCCACAATTACACGAAAAAGCTGTTGGTGATGCGCTTGACCTTAGCCACGCCCTTGCCTTCACTTCACCTAAAAAAATCTACGCTGCTCAATACTCTGACTGTGCAGACGCTGATCTTGTTGTTATCACTGCAGGTGCTCCTCAAAAACCAGGTGAAACTCGTCTTGACCTTGTAGGTAAAAACTTGGCTATCAACAAATCAATTGTAACACAAGTTGTTGAATCAGGTTTTGATGGTATCTTCCTTGTTGCGGCTAACCCAGTTGACGTTTTGACTTACTCAACTTGGAAATTCTCTGGATTCCCTAAAGAACGTGTTATCGGTTCAGGTACTTCACTTGACTCAGCACGTTTCCGTCAAGCACTTGCTGAAAAATTGGATGTTGATGCTCGTTCAGTTCACGCCTACATCATGGGTGAACACGGAGATTCTGAATTTGCGGTTTGGTCACATGCCAACATCGCTGGTGTAAACCTTGAAGAATTCCTTAAAGATACTCAAAACGTTCAAGAAGCTGAATTGATTGAATTGTTCGAAGGTGTTCGTGACGCTGCCTACACAATCATCAACAAAAAAGGAGCTACCTACTACGGTATCGCAGTAGCACTTGCTCGTATCACAAAAGCAATCCTTGATGACGAAAATGCAGTACTTCCACTTTCAGTCTTCCAAGAAGGTCAATACGGTGTTAAAAACGTCTTTATCGGTCAACCAGCTGTTGTTGGTGCACACGGTATCGTTCGTCCAGTAAACATCCCATTGAACGACGCTGAAACTCAAAAAATGCAAGCATCTGCTAAAGAATTGCAAGCTATCATTGATGAAGCATGGAAAAACCCTGAATTCCAAGCAGCTTCTAAAAACTAATTAAAAGAAGGTTCCCAAACATGGGAACCTTTTTTCTTTTACTGTAAAGGCTTAAGCCCTATTTTTCAAAAGACTACTTATCTCAGAAGTTATATATCATATCAAAGACTCAGTTGAAAAATACCTAAATTTATACATATATAACTAAAGAAATGAAATCAACAGTGGTATGTGTCATGAAAAAGTTTTCGTCTTTGCCCCCAAAATGCCCCAAAGCAACAAAAAAAGCCTATTGACCAAGCTAGAAAGCTTGATACAATAGGCTTTTTCTAAATTCATTATTTAACAGCGTCTTTAAGAGCTTTACCAGCTTTGAATGCTGGAACTTTAGAAGCTGCGATTTCGATTTCTTTACCAGTTTGTGGGTTGCGACCTTTACGTGCAGCACGTTCACGAACTTCAAAGTTACCAAAACCAATCAATTGAACTTTTTCACCAGCTGCAAGGTATTCAGTTACTGCTGCGAATACAGCGTCAACTGCTGCTGCTGAATCTTTCTTAGTCAAGTCTGTAGCTTCTGCCACTTTAGCGATCAAATCTTGTTTGTTTGCCATGTTAACAAATCCTCCAAATAATTTCTGATTAACAAATATAATCATATCCTAAAATCGCCCATAGGTCAAGTCAAAAACACTATTTCAAACATTTTTCTCTATTTTTTTAGGAATTATAGCGGATTAGAATTGCCCAAGCATTTTCTCCAGTATGAGTTTGAATAATAGAGCCAGTTTCCAGTACAGAGATTGGTTTCTCAACATAGGCTTGCAATAAACTCTTCATCTCATTTGCCCATTCATTCGTTCCAGCATAGGAAATTCCAATTTCTGCAACTGATTTATGAGTAAGGGCCACCGTTAACTCTTCAAGCCATTTTTTGAAAGTTTTCGCACCACGTCCTTTGACGATTGGTTGGAGTTCGTGGTTTTTCATCTGCATCACTACACGAATATTTAATAGTGAGCTTAGTAGTCCCGTCACACGTCCAATACGCCCACCTTTCACTAGGTTTTCTAGAGTCGAAACACCGATATAAAGCTCTGTGTGATTCTTCACTTCTTCTATATGTGCTAGAATAGTTTCTAAATCTTTACCCTCTTTAGCAAGTTTTGCAGCTTCAACAACTTGAAACTTCATAGCCTGATCTGTAAAGGAACTATCAATAACAGTCACATCTGAACTTGAGAGACTTGCGCCTTGGCGAGCAGCTTCAACCGTTCCAGACAAGGCATGAGACATATGAATAGCAACAACCTGACTGCCATCTTTTCCCAGCTCTTCAAAGACTTCAGCAAACACTCCCACAGGTGGTTGACTCGTTTTAGGGAGATTCTTGCTTTGTTGCATGAGATGAAGGAATTCCCCCTCTTTTAGATCAGCATCTGAGTAGAGTACGCCATCAATCATAACTGATAAGGGGACAATAGTGATATTTAATTCTTTAACTACTTCTGGTTCGATAGTAACAGAAGAGTCCGTTACAATTTTTACTTGTGTCATAAGTTCAATCTTTCTATTCTTCTCAATAGGATTGGGATTTTTCACTCTTATTATATCAAAAAAATGATAAAAAATCATAAGTAATCCAATTAAAAAAACTGAATTTTTGGTATAATCTATCTATAGAAAAGCGAGGAACAGCTATGATTCGAAAAGTTCAACCGATTATTACGATTATATTTGGAGCAGCTATCTATGCCTTTGGTCTCACCTACTTTGTTGTTCCTTATCATCTATTTGAGGGAGGGGCGACAGGTATCACCTTGATTACCTACTATCTTTTTAAAATCCCTGTCTCATTGATGAATCTCTTGATTAATATCCCTTTATTTATCCTAGCTTGGAAAATATTTGGACCTAAGACCCTCTACTCCAGTCTTTTAGGATCTATTTCACTTTCCGTTTGGCTAGCAATTTTTGAGCGTATTCCTTTGCACATCGACTTGCAAGGGGATCTCATCATTGTCGCTTTGGTCTCAGGGGTTTTACTGGGAGTTGGTTTAGGAATTATCTTTAATGCTGGTGGAACCACTGGTGGCTCTGATATCGTTGCCCGCATCCTTAACAAATACACCAATATTTCGATTGGGAAATTGCTTTTTGGAATTGACTTTTTCATTTTAATGTTAATTCTGCTTATTTTCCAAGATCTCCGTCTTGTGACCTACACTCTCTTGTTTGACTTCATCATCGCTCGCGTTATTGACCTGATTGGCGAAGGGGGTTACGCTGGCAAAGGATTTATCATCATTACTCAATATCCTGACCAACTGGCTGATAAGATTAATGAGGAGCTTGGCCGTGGCGTTACCTTTATATCTGGTCAAGGATACTACAGCAAAAAGGATTTAAAAATTATCTACTGTATCGTCGGTCGAAACGAAATCGTAAAAATGAAAGATATGATTCACAAAATCGACCCTCAAGCCTTTATCACCATCACTGAGGCTCATGAAATTCTGGGTGAAGGATTTACTTATGTGAAAGATTAAAAAAGCTGGGAATTCCCAGCTTTTATTTTTCTTCTGTGAGGGTTGAATGATGATAACCATAAGTAAAGTAGATGACTAGACCAACTACAAGAGCAATGCCAAAGGCAATCCAGGTATCTAGACTATATTGAAGCATAAAGGAAACACAGATAAGGATGGAAAGGATTGGCAAAAGTGGCACCAAAGGAGTTTTAAACTCTCCTTTTTGGGGCATACCCTTATCTTTTCTGAGTTTTATTATTCCGTAGGCTAGTAAAATGAGATAAGCTAGCGTACAGATATTTAGGAAGGCTGCAATACTGGCTAGAGGAAACACTCCGGCAGCAAGGGCTGAAACAACTCCTGTTAAGAGGGTCGCATTTTTAGGAACGCGACTGGTCTTGCTTAGTTGTTTGAAACTTTGAGGTAAAAGTCCATCACGTGCTAAGCTATATATCATTCGAGACAAAGCATAAGTCATGGAAATACATACCGTTATCAGGGTTAGAATGGCTACAAGCGAAACATAGTTAGCTGCCCAACCGATACCAATACTCCGTAATGAAAATGCTACTGCATCGTCCACATTGAGCTTACTGTAGTGAACAATCCCTGTCAATACTAAGGTTACCAAGGCATAGAGAATGGTGACGATTGTCAGAGAAAGTACAATTCCACGAGGAATATTTTTTTGCGGGCTTTGGATTTCATCAACTGCCATGGAAATAGACTCAAATCCGAGAAACCCAAAAAACATCAAAGATGCACCTGCCATAATCCCAGTGCTTCCTCCATAAATCTGGCCAAAGCCAAAAGGAGCAAAATTCGACCAATTTTCAGGTTTGATGTACCAAATACCAACTAGGATAAATAAGGCTAGAGCAGAGAATTTCAAGATTACTAGAAGCGAATTAAAGCGTAAGGCTGCCTTGGAATTTAATAAAACCAATCCTGTTACCAAGGTCAGCACCAAAATAGGTAGAAGGTCGATATAGGTTCCTTGTTCAGGGTTGAAGGTGCCATTTAAGGCTTGGGGCATGGAGATACCATAATCACTGAGTAAGCCCTTAAAGTAAGCTGCCCAGCCAGACGCCACACCTGAAACAGCTGTCATGAATTCCATGATGGTCAACCAGCCAGCAATCCAGGCTGGCAATTCTCCTAAAATCGCATAGAGATAACTATAAGCACCTCCAGTTGCAGGTACACGAGAGGCAAATTCTGCAAAAAAGAGAGCTGATAAAGAAACACATAAGGCAGAAATCACAATGGAAATCACTAGTGAGGGACCAGCTAGAGTAGCCGCCGCTGTTCCTGTAATGGTGAAAATCCCCGTCCCTACCATAGCACCGATTCCCAATAGAATCAAATCCCACAATTTCAAATGGCGACGCATCTCTGTCTGTCTCAGACTAACATCCTTGGTTCTAAAAATATTCATACTTCATCTCCACTAAATGTAATTGTTTTATTTTACCATATAAAAGCATTTTTGTGAATATTTATTAGGTTCTTTTTTGAAAAAAATTCTGAACAGAAAGGATTCCTGTTCAGATTTTGCATATTCTTATCCGACTGAACCTTCCATTTCATAGCTAATCAAGCGGTTCAGCTCAACCGCGTATTCCATTGGAAGTTCTTTTGTGAAGGGCTCTACAAATCCCATGACAATCATCTCGGTCGCCTCAGATTCTGACAATCCACGGCTCATGAGGTAATAGAGTTGTTCCTCTGAAATCTTAGATACCTTGGCTTCGTGCTCCAATGCAACTTGCGAGTTGTGGATTTCATTAAATGGAATGGTATCTGACGCTGATAAGTCATCCATGATAATGGTATCACACTCGATATGAGAAACAGATTTCTTAGAGTTCTTGTTAAAGGTTACTTGTCCACGGTAGTCCACCTTTCCTCCACCTTTAGCGATGGATTTAGACACGATAGACGAGCTTGTATGTGGAGCGTTGTGAATCATCTTGGCACCCGTATCTTGGTGTTGCCCTGCATTAGCAAAGGCGATGGAGAGCATGGTTCCACGCGCACCTTCTCCATCTAGGTAAACAGATGGGTATTTCATGGTTGTTTTGGCACCCAAGTTACCATCAATCCACTCAACAGTCGCATCTTTCAAGGCTTTGGCACGTTTTGTTACCAAGTTATAGACATTATCAGACCAGTTTTGGATGGTTGTATAGCGCATGTAAGCTCCATCCAAAGCAAAGATTTCTACAATGGCAGCGTGCAAGCTATTGCTTGAATATGTTGGTGCTGTACATCCTTCTACGTAGTGGACGCTTGCTCCCTCATCAACGATAATCAAGGTACGCTCGAACTGACCTGTATTTTCGTTGTTGATACGGAAGTAAGTTTGAAGCGGAATATCTACCTTGACCCCTTTTGGTACGTAGATAAAGGTTCCACCAGACCACACTGCCGAGTTGAGGGCTGCCAACTTGTTATCAGTCGGCGGTACCAACTTGGCAAAGTATTGTTTAAACAAATCTGGGTATTCCTTGAGGGCAGAATCTGTATCTGTAAAGATGATACCTAACTTCTCAAATTCTTCCTTCATGTTATGGTAAACTACTTCTGACTCATACTGGGCAGAAGCTCCAGCTAGATAGGCACGCTCAGCTTCTGGAATCCCGATACGTTCAAAGGTTTCTTTGATTTTTTCAGGAACTTCATCCCAAGAACGAGCAGGTTTATCAGATGGTTTTTGGTAGTAGATTAAGTCATCAAAGTCAATCTCTGACAAATCTGCTCCCCATGTTTGCATGGGCATTTTTTTGAAGGTTTCATAAGACTTCAAACGAAATTCTAACATCCACTCAGGTTCCCCCTTGGCAGCAGATAATTCACGAATAACACCTTCGTTGAGTCCTTTTCCTGTCGATAGGACAGGCTCTACATCATCATGGAAACCAAATTTATATTCACCAAGGTCAATTGGTTTTGGTTCTACTCTTTCTTCAGCCATAATATCCTTTCTTTCTTCATTTCTAATGATTTATAAGACAAAAGAAACTTGTCTTATCTGTTATCTTGATTTTCAATTGTCTTCTTAAGAGCGTTCCAAGCTAGAGTTGCACACTTAATCCGTTGCGGGAATTTGGCAACACCTGATAAGAATGCCGCGTCTCCAAGTTGGTCTTGACGGTAATCCTTTTGACCTTGAACCATTTCAGAAAAGATGGTTGCAAGTTCTAGAATTTCTTGCTTGGTCTTCCCTAAAACGGCATCTGTCATCATACTAGCAGAGGCAGTTGAGATAGTACAACCCGAGTTTAGAAAAGCGATATCTTCCAAACGGTCCTCTGCGTCAAACTTGACAGAGAGGTTGATGACATCCCCACAGGTTGGATTATTGAGACTGATTTGCTCAGCATCATCCAACTTCCCTTGGTGATGTGGATTTTTCGAATGGTCCGCTACCACTGCCATATAAAGGCTATCTAGTTTAGAAAGTGCCATTGAAAAACTCCTTTGTCTTTTGTAAGGCATCGACTAGTTTGTCGCAATCTGCCTTGGTATTGTAGATATAAAAACTTGCACGAGCAGTTGCTGGGACGTCCAAATACTGGAGCAAAGGTTGGGCGCAGTGGTGACCCGCACGAACGGCTACTCCTTCATAATCCAAAGCAGTCGCAAGATCGTGAGGATGAAGATCACCTAGGTTAAAGGCAATAACACCTGAACGTTGAGACAAGTCCTGAGAACCGTAAATGGTCAATCCCTCAATTGCCTGCAGTTTTGGATAGACGTACGCAATCAATTCCTGTTCATGAGCTTCAATGGCATCCATGCCAATCTTTTCAAGATAATCTACTGCAGCAGCAAGTCCGATTGCCCCCGCCATATTTGGCGTTCCAGCCTCAAATTTCCAAGGCAATTCCTTCCAACTAGCAGATTGCTCGTAGACGAAATCAATCATCTCTCCACCAAACTCAACTGGTGACATTTGTTCTAAATACTTCTCTTTTCCGTACAGAACACCGATACCAGTCGGACCAGCCATCTTGTGACCCGAAAAGGCAAAGAAGTCCACATCCAAGTCCTGGACATCAATCTTCATATGAGGCGTAGATTGAGCACCATCCACCACCATGATAGCTCCAACTTGGTGGGCTAATTGAGTGATTTCCTTGATCGGATTGACCACACCAAGAACATTGGAAGCATGAGCTAGGGAAACAAATTTAACCTTATCAGTCAATTTAGCTCGCAAGTCATCCATATCCAAGGCACCGTCCTTGAGATAAACATAGACAAGCTCTGCTCCAGTCTTACGGCAGGCTTCCTGCCAAGGAATAATATTAGAATGGTGTTCCATGATAGAAATCAAGACCTGGTCTCCCTCAGTCAAAATTTCCTCAGCAAAGCGTGCCACCCAGTTAAGACTGGTTGTCGTTCCTCTGGTAAAGAGAACTTCCTTTGTAGAGCCTGCATTGATAAACTTACGAATGGTTTCACGAGCAGCTTCATAAGAAGCTGTTGCTCGCTCAGCCAAGGTATGAACACCACGGTGAACGTTGGCATTGTCTTTCTCATAGTAGCGGTTAATCGTTTCAAGAACTGCTAGTGGTTTTTGTGTCGTCGCAGCATTGTCCAGATAGACCAGAGGTTCATCGTTGACAATCTGGTCCAAAATTGGAAAATCCTTGCGAATCGCTTCTACATCTAACATAGGCTTCCCCTTAGCGTTTTGACAATTTTTCTTCGATAGTTGCAATCATTTCGTCACGAACTTCCTTGACTGGAATCTCTACGATTACAGATCCAAGGAAACCGCGGACAACCAAACGTTCTGCAGTTGCTTTATCCAAGCCACGGCTCATGAGATAGTACATGTCTTCTGGATCCACCTGACCGATAGAGGCCGCGTGTCCTGCAGTAACGTCATTTTCGTCAATCAAAAGAATTGGGTTAGCATCTGAACGAGCCTGGTCTGAAAGCATGAGAACACGGCTTTCTTGTTGCGCATCCGCTCCCTTAGCGCCCTTGATGATGTGACCGATACCATTGAAGGTCAAAGTTGCTTTTTCAAGGATAACCCCATGTTGGAGGATATTTCCGATAGAATTGCATCCGTAGTTAGTCACTCGCGTATCAATCCCTTGTACCTGACGACCACTTGAAAGAGCTACGGCTTTAAGGTCAGCATGGCTACCATTCCCAATCAAGTCGCTATCAAAGTCAGCAACAACATTTCCTTCGTTCATGACACCGATTGCCCAGTCAATGCTTGCATCGTTGCCTAGTTTACCACGACGGCTAATGTAGGCAGTGACATTTTCACCTAGACGGTCAATGGCAGCAAATTTCACTTGCGCACCAGAACGAGCAATCACTTCAACTGTGATATTGGCAGTTGCTTTTGCACTGCCTCCACCTCGTGACTCTAGACGTTCAAGATAGCTTATTTTAGAGTTTTTACCAGCAATGATAAGAATATGCTTGTTAAATGGCACGTCGCTGTCGCTGTCTTGGTAGAAAATCCCTTCGATTGGTTCTGCAATCTCAACATTATCAGGAATGTAGAGAACAGCGCCACTATTAAAGTAAGCTGTGTGGTAGGCCGCCAACTTGTCATCATCGTACTTGACAGATGACATGAAGAATTCTTCTACAAGTTCTGGAATTTCTTCTAAAGCTGAGTGGAAGTCTGTAAATATAACACCTTGTTCAGCCAACTCAACTGGAGTTTGCTCAAAAACAGTCTGCGTTCCTACTTGTACCAATTTCAAGTGATTGTCTAGAGCTGTGAAGTCAGGAACATTTGCTGATGGTTCACTTTCAGTAATGGTTCCATCTCCCAAATTCCAACGGTGAAATTTCACACGCTCAATAACTGGTAATTCCAAACTCTCAATCTTATCAAAAGCTTTTTGACGGAGGTCGGACAACCAGCTTGGTTCAGCGTGCATTTCTGAAAAAAGTTTAATAGTTTCTTTAGTCATTTACTTCTCCTAAAAGATACGAGGGAATTACAATTCTTCCTTGTAGTCGTAGCCAAGTTCTTCAGCTAGTTTTGCGTATCCTTCACGTTCTAGACGCGCAGCCAATTCTGGCCCACCAGAAAGGACCACACGACCTTCCATCATCACGTGTACCACGTCTGGTGTGATGTAGTTCAAAAGACGTTGGTAGTGAGTGATGATCATAGCACCAAAGCCTTCACCACGCATAGCATTCACACCTTTAGATACAACTTTAAGGGCGTCAATATCAAGACCTGAGTCAATCTCATCCAAAAGGGCAAATGTAGGTTCCAACATCAAGAGTTGAAGAATTTCATTACGTTTTTTCTCACCACCAGAGAAACCTTCGTTGAGGTAACGCTCTGCCATTTCTTCTTTCATGTTGAGCAATTCCATCTTCTCGTCTAATTTAGTGATGAACTCACGAACTGAAATCTTTTCATCGTCTTCTTTACCAGCATTCATGGCTGCACGAAGAAACTCAGCGTTGGTAATTCCTGGAATTTCAGATGGGTATTGCATAGCAAGGAAAAGTCCCATACGCGCACGTTCGTCCACTTCCAACTCAAGGATATTTACGCCATCAAACAAGACTTCACCTTTGGTAACTTCATAGTTTGGATTTCCCATGATAGCGGCTGAAAGAGTCGATTTACCAGTACCATTTGGTCCCATGATAGCTGCGATTTCTCCTGTTCTCAGAGTCAGATTGACTCCTTTCAAAATTTCTTTTCCTTCAATCTCAACGTGAAGATCTTTGATCTCTAATACTGACATGATAATTCCTTTCTTTTTCTGGCCTACTTCCTTTATCATTAAAGAAATCACTTACATTTCTCTAAAAAATACAAGAAAAGATCCATAAATATACTCTACTAGTATAACAAAAAAAAGCCTAAAAGGCTTTGATTTTGTCTAGAAGCTGGGAGCTAGTCCTTGCGGTTTAGGTGCTGATCAATGGTGTTTACAATTTTTCCCATCACGTAACTTAACCTAAAATTTCGAAAAAGTAGAATGGCCCAAAAGGCTGCCATGAAATAGCGACCAGTCATCCAAGCTTCATTGAAAAAATAAGTCTCAGCAGCCGTAAATAACGCTATCATAATAAATTGTTGTCTATTCATAAACTTATTGTATCATGAAATCTTTCTTTAGTCTTCCTCTACCTTCACTTTATCAGCCAAAAATTCAAATCCTTCTGGAATCAGACTGTCTTCTGCTTCTTTTTCAACTTGAGAAGATTTAGCTTTAGCTGAAAAGGCCGCTCGAACCTCTTTCCATTCCTCTAAGGAAATCGCCAAGATTTCAGGTGAAAAACCTGCTGCCTGACTGAGGATGTTGCCAAACATGGTATTGAGATTGTCCCGTTTCATGGTTTGCCCTGCATTGAAATTAGACTCAAAGGCTAAAATAGCATGGTGTTCGTTTGCTGCAACTGGTTGAGAACCAACGAGCAGAGCCTTATCCGGACCAGCTAAGCTTTCAATCACTTCTCCCCATGCATTTTGGAGGCGAATCAAGTTTTGCCGTGCCAAATCAGGATTTTCGACAGCTTCTTGCAGGATAGTCTGAACTTTGTTGCGATCCACTCGATAGACTGTCTTGGAAGTGACTGGACGGCTAGGAACTGGCACCACTTGTTTAGGAGCTGTTTCAACATTGGCAAGTTCTTGTTTGAGACGAGCGACTTCCTGTCTCAGTGCAGCTATTTCACCTTCGACAGCTTCTGAAAACACTGGTTCAGGCTTAATCTCAGCTAAACGAATGGTCATCATCTCAGCATAAATCTTAGGTTGCAGGCTTGCTTTCATATCTGCCAAGCTCACAGTCGCTATTCGAATCATTTCAAAGAGGCTTTCTTGAGATAAAGCTAGATTGTCCATAAAAACTGGACTATGATGAGTATTTTCGCCACCCGTCTGAACAACTAGTAGATCACGCAAATACTGTAAGAGATCCGTCACAAAACGAGTCATGCTCTTGCCATTCTCAAATAAAAGATTCAAAGAATCAAGCGCTTTTGGAACATCCTGCTGGGATAAGGCAGCTACATAGTCATCTAGCGCCGATATACTAATGGTGCCTGTAATCTCCTCAGAGATAGCAGTCGTGAGCTCATTTCCCTGTGTTAAACTCAAGGCTTGATCCAGAATGGACAAGGCATCCCGCAATCCACCTTCAGCTCGTCTGGCAATGATTTCCACAGCCTCCGGTTCAGAACTGATATTTTCTTTTTCTAGAATATGATAAATATGCTCCTTGATATCTTGAGTTTTAATCGATTTGAACTCAAAACGTTGAACACGCGATAAAATGGTTGCAGGAATCTTATGCAATTCAGTGGTTGCCAAAATAAAGACGACATTCTGAGTCGGCTCTTCAAGCGTCTTCAAAAGCGCATTGAAGGCTCCCGTAGACAGCATATGGACCTCGTCAATAATATAGACCTTGTAACGTGCTAAGCTAGGTGCATAGGTAGATTTGTCACGAATTTCACGGATTTCATCGACTCCGTTATTCGAAGCTGCATCCATTTCGATAACATCTTCTAGGCTACCTTCTGTCACAGCCTGACAGATATAGCAGTTATTACATGGTTCCCCGTCCACTTGGTTCGGACAGTTCATTGCCTTGGCAAAAATCTTTGCAACACTAGTTTTCCCAGTTCCACGAGGGCCCGAGAAAAGATAAGCGTGACTAATCTTTTCCTGCTCAACCGCTTGTTTTAGGGTTTTAGCAACAACCTCTTGTCCTACCAATTGTGAAAAAGTCTGGCTTCTATATTTTCGATAAAGTGCTTGATACATTAGGCTTTCTCCTCAAACATCGTAAAGTCCCATTCTGTCTTCTCAAGCAAAATCGCGACAAATTGTTCCAAGTAATCACGATCAATAGCATTGTAATCATCAATCAGAGAAGAATCCAAGTCTAAGACACCGACTAGTCTTCCATTCTTGAGCATAGGGACTACGATTTCACTCTTGGCCATACTATCACAAGAAATGTAGTTTGGATAGGTGCTCACATCGCCAACTAAAACAGTCTCTTGAAACTCAGCAGCTTCTCCACACACGCCTTTCCCAAGCGGAATGCGAATACAAGAAACACCCCCCTGAAAAGGCCCTAAAACCAACTCGCTACCATCAAACAGATAAAACCCTGCAAATACAGTATTTGGAAAGCGAGATTTTAGGAGGGCACTAGCATTCGAAAGATTGGCAAGAACATTGCTCTCACCTTCAAGTAAATAAGAGAGTTCCTCATTTAACAATTGATATTGTGATTGTTTTTCTGAATCTAACATAGAACTATTATATCAAAAATGGGAAAGAGACAAAAGAAAAATCCCTTGTTTTAAACAAAGGATTTTGCGATTATCAATTTGATTAAAGTTCGATATCACCGAACAAGTCAGCCATTGAGAATCCTGTTTGTGTTTCTGGAAGTTCGAAATCACGTTTTTCTTGACGTTTTGGACGACGTGGACGAGCAGCACGTTTTTCTTCTTTTTGTCCTTCTTCTTGAGCTGGACGTTCTTCAAGAGCTTTGATAGAAAGTGATACACGTTCTGCGTCAGCGTTAACATCAAGGACTTTAACAGTAACTTCTTGACCAACAGTAAGAGCTTCTTTTGGATTTTCGATACGTTTGTGTGAAATTTGTGATACGTGAACAAGTCCATCGATACCTGGCAATACTTCAACAAATGCACCGAAGTCAGTCAAACGTTTAACTGTTCCTTCTACTACATCACCTTTAGCCAATTTTTGCTCAACGCCATCCCATGGTCCAGGTGTTGTTGCTTTAAGTGAAAGGGATACGCGTCCTTCTTCTTCATTAAGATCAAGGACTTTAACTTCGATTTCTTCACCAACAGTTACAACTGATTTAGGTGATACGTTACGTTCGTGTGACAATTCAGTCAAGTGAACCAATCCGTCAACACCACCGAGATCGATGAAAGCACCGAAGCTAGTGATACGAGCAACTTTACCAGTTACGACATCACCAACAGCCAATTTACTGAATACTTCAGCACGAGCTGCTGCAGTAGCTGCTTCAACAACTTCACGACGTGAAAGGATGAAGCGGTTTTCTTTAGGATCAACTTCTTTGATTTTAGCATCAAATTCTTGACCTACGAAACGCTCAGTGTTACGTACGAAACGAGTATCCAACATTGAAGCTGGGATGAATCCACGAACACCTTCAAATTCTACTGAAAGTCCACCTTTAACGGCACGAGTTCCTTTAACAGTAACAACTTCTTCTTCGCGTCCTACAAGTTTGTCCCATGCTTTGCGAGCTTCAAGGCGTTTTTTAGATACAAGGTATGTAACTGTATCAGTATCTTTACCAACTACTTGACGAAGTACAAGAACATCCAATACTTCTCCTACTTTCACAAAGTCATTGATATCTGCATCGCGATCGTTTGTCAATTCGCGAAGAGTCAAGACACCTTCAACACCAGTCCCAGAGATTGCAACGTTAGCTTGAGTCGCATCAACTGTCAATACTTCAGCACTAACAACATCACCAGGCTCAACTTGGCTAACGCTATTTAGCAAATCTTCAAATTCGTTCATCTAAAAAATCCTCCAACAATCAAGTCTTTCCAAACTTGACATACTTATAATTTTTTTCCTAAGCACCCGCAAGGACATGTTCATATCGTTCACGTCTATCAATTATAAAAATAAAATACCCTAAGATATTTTTCTTTTTATCTTGAATTTATTACCTAAGAACTGGGGTAGCTGGATTCGAACCAACGCATGAGGGAGTCAAAGTCCCTTGCCTTACCGCTTGGCTATACCCCATTGATAAATGGAGAGAGAGGGATTCGAACCCCCGAACCCGAAGGAGCGGATTTACAGTCCGCCGCGTTTAGCCTCTTCGCTATCTCTCCAATGTTTAACGAGAACTATTATATCATGAAATTTTCAATAAAACAAGTATTATTTTGTCAAATTATAGTTTTCAATCAAAATTTCCACAGCTTTTTCAAGTTTTTTATAAAAACTATCGACATTTCCATTCTTTATGATGGCAAATTGGTTATCTAATTCGGCAATTTCACCAATGACCTTTTTCCCGATTGTCAAAACGTAGCCTTCATAACTGTCTTTTCCAACAGTCACTTTAGCATCTGTTAATTGAATTTCAATTTTCTTATCTTTTTTACTCATACTGTACCTCTTTTCACTTTTTCTATTGTACAAGAAAATACTCAAACTAGCAAGAAAAAACTCCATTTCAGCCATTACAACTGCTATGGAGTTCTTCTTTACTTCGTGTCTTTTAGTCCACTTTGACAATCCATCCCTCTGGTGCTTCCACATCACCAAATTGGATACCAGTCAATTCATCGTAGAGTTTACGTGTAACAGGACCTACTTCCGTTTCACTATAGAAAACATGGAAATCATCGCCATGTTGAATCCCCCCAATTGGAGAAATAACTGCTGCTGTACCACAAGCTCCTGCCTCTACAAAACGATCCAAATTATCGATTGGGACATCGCCTTCAATCGGTGTCAAGCCCAAGCGGTGCTCTGCTAAGTAAAGCAAAGAGTACTTGGTAATAGATGGCAAGATGGATGGACTCAATGGTGTAACAAATTCATTGTCTGCCGTGATTCCAAAGAAGTTGGCTGATCCGACTTCCTCAATCTTTGTATGCGTAGATGGGTCTAGGTAGATAACATCTGAAAATTGGCGTGACTTGGCCATTTTACCTGGGAGGAGACTAGCAGCGTAGTTCCCACCTACCTTGGCCGCACCCGTACCATTTGGAGCTGCACGGTCGTATTCATCCTGAATCAAGAAGTTAGTTGGGACTAAACCACCTTTAAAATAGTTACCAACCGGCATAGCAAAAATGGTGAAAATGTACTCTTCTGCTGGTTTAACCCCGATGATATCTCCAACACCAATCAAAAGTGGACGAAGATAAAGTGTTCCACCTGTTCCATATGGTGGGACGTATTCTTCATTTGCACGCACAACTGCTTTACAAGCTTCTACAAACATTTCTGTCGGAACTTGTGGCATCAAGAGACGGTCACAGGTACGTTGCAGACGCTTGGCATTTTCATCAGGACGGAAAAGTTGAATACTACCATCCTTCGTACGATAGGCCTTCAAACCTTCAAATGCTTGCTGTCCATAGTGAAGACTTGGAGAAGACTCTGAAATATGCAAGGTCGCATCCTCTGTCAATTCTCCTTGATCCCATTGACCATTCTTGTAGTGAGCGATATAACGGTAAGGTAATTTCATATAAGAAAATCCAAGGTTTTCCCAATCAATTGCAACTGTCATGTGTTTCTCCTTTATACTATTCAAACTATGTGTTCTATTCTACACTTTTCTAGTAAAATTTCAAGTATTATTTGTAATTTTCTGAAAATTTTTTCAACATAAAGAAATCAGCCCTCTGGACTGATTCTTTTTATGAATTTGTTTTGTCCTCTTTAAAGACTTCTTTGAGGTAAGCAGCGAAAACTTCCTCATCTGAAATGGTGTCTGAAATAAAGCTTCCATTGCTAGTTCGTTCTGACAAGCTGAGATCTTGCAATCGACTTTCATAGATTGTGCCTTTGTTAGATTGGACAAGTAACGTTTGATCGTTTTCTTCTACTACTGTACTAAAGAGATCACCAACGAATCCTTGCTCTGAAACTGCTCCAGCCAAGAAGACACGATGCGGTTTGTTTTTCAACTCACGCAAGACTTGTAGGCCTCGTTTGGCACGGCTGGTTGCCGGAATTTCCTCACAAGAGACACGTTTCAAGCTACCACGTTGGGTCAAGAGGTAGAAGGATGAGGTGTTACAGATAAAGGCAGCCCGAAGCGCATCATCTGCTTTCAGGTTCATAGCCTTGACACCCGCAGCCTTGGCACCAACAACCGGTACCTCTTCGATATTGAAACGAAGGGCGTAACCGTTTTGGCTAATCAAGAGTACATCATCCAGTTTGATTGGTGCTACTGCTACAATCTGGTCTGTCTCGTCTTTGAGCTTAGCATACTTGACAGACTTAGACTTGTAGGTCCGCCATGGAGAGAACTCTTTGCGTTCAACACGTTTGATTTGACCAAGACGAGTTGCAGCAAAGTAGGTTGTCGCATCATCAAACTGATCCACGACTTCTGCATAAAGAATTTCTTCGTTAGTCTCAAAGTTTGTAATGGTCTGGCTCAAGTGCTCTCCGATGTCCTTCCAGCGAATATCTGCCAACTCATGGATTGGTCGATAAATGACATTTCCAAGAGTTGTGAACATCAAGAGGTGTTGCGTTGTCTTGACAGATTGTACAAAGATCAGACGATCATCATCACGTTTGCCAATTTCTTCCAGAGTGGAAGCTGCAAAGGAACGAGGACTGGTACGTTTGATGTAACCTGCCTTTGTTACACTAACGTAAGTGTCTTCTTCAGCGATAAGACTAGCTGTGTCAATCTCGATTACTTTCGCAGTATCTTCTAAAGTACTCAAACGTGGTGTCGCAAATTTCTTCTTGACCTCACGAAGCTCTTTCTTCATGAGATTATACATGGTGCGTTCATCGCCAATGATAGCCGCAAGCATGGCAATCTTTTCACGAAGTTCTGCTTCTTCTTCCTGCAAGACAACAACATCCGTATTGGTCAAACGGTAAAGTTGCAAGGTAACGATAGCCTCAGCCTGCTCCTCTGTGAATTCATAGCTGACCTTGAGATTTTCCTTGGCATCCGCCTTATTCTCAGAAGCACGGATAAGGGCAATGACTTCGTCCAAAATCGAAATCACGCGAATCAAACCTTCGACGATATGGAGACGTTTCTCAGCCTTTTCCTTGTCAAAGCGTGAACGCGCCAGAATCACTTCACGACGGTGGGCGATGTAGCTAGACAAAATTGGGACAATTCCGACCTGACGAGGCGTGAAATTGTCAATCGCCACCATGTTAAAGTTGTAGTTGATTTGTAGGTCGGTGTATTTGAAGAGATAGTTGAGGACAAGCTCAGTGTTAGCGTCTTTCTTGAGCTCAATAGCGATACGAAGACCGTCACGGTCAGACTCATCACGAATCTCAGCAATACCTGCTACCTTGTTATTGACACGAACATCATCGATTTTCTTGACCAGATTGGCCTTATTGATTTCATAAGGAATCTCAGTGATAACGATTTGCTCCTTGCCACCTTTTAACTTTTCAATCTCAGTTTTAGAACGAACGACCACGCGCCCTTTCCCAGTTTCATAAGCCTTTTGGATCTCGTCACGCCCCTGGATGATAGCTCCTGTAGGGAAGTCTGGTCCAGGCAAGAATTCCATGAGTTTGTCCACCTTGGCTGTTGGGTGGTCAATCATGTAAACAGTCGCATCAATGACTTCAGCCAAATTATGCGGAGGAATATCTGTGGCATAACCAGCCGAAATACCAGTCGAACCATTGACCAAGAGGTTTGGAAATGCTGCTGGCAAAACCGTCGGCTCTTTCTCCGTATCGTCAAAGTTCCAGGCAAAAGGAACTGTCTTTTTCTCGATATCCTGAAGAAGATAACCAGCAATCTCAGACAAACGAGCCTCGGTATAACGCATCGCCGCAGGCGGATCTCCGTCCATAGAACCGTTGTTACCGTGCATTTCAACTAGAATCTCACGGTTCTTCCAATCCTGAGACATACGAACCATGGCATCATAGATAGAACTGTCACCGTGTGGGTGGAAATTCCCCATGATGTTCCCGACAGACTTAGCTGACTTGCGGTAGCTCTTGTCAAAGGTATTGCCATCTTTATTCATCGAATAAAGAATACGACGCTGAACCGGCTTCAAGCCATCTCGAATGTCTGGCAAAGCCCGATCTTGAATGATGTACTTGGAGTAGCGACCAAAGCGCTCTCCCATGATGTCCTCAAGGGACATGTTTTGAATGTTACTCATATAGGATACAGAGCCCGTAAAAAGCAAAGTGAAAATAGGAAATTATTGCAGTGAGCGATGTTCACAAGGGAATTTATCTTTTTCACACAGCATTTAGGGCGTATTCAACTCCTTTCAAAAAATGTAGAGTATGTGTAATGATAAAAGGATGTAGAAAGGATTAGTCCCGTGTTCAGTTACGATAAGTAACCAAAACGACCCTTTCTGTAGTTTAAAATACGTTGCTTAATTATTTAGCGATTAGGAAGTTTCTCCTCAGCATATCTCATCATCTTCTCAGCCACTTCCTTATCGTAGGCAAAGCCCATCTTTTGAGCAAGGATTTGAGCTTCTCTGTGGAAAAGTTGCGTCGTAGCAAACAATGACTGAGTGACTTTGTCACTACATGAGAAATCAAGCAGATTCGAGAATTCCTTCTCTTTCTCAGCAGACAAATAGTTAAAGAGATACTTGTAGTTCTTGCCGATGTCGACAGTCCCCCTATCACTTGCTACCTGCCAGGCTAAGACCTTCAAGAGTTCTTGTTGACAAATACCGTAGAGATGGTCGATCGCATAGATGAGCTGATTACGACAAATCCCTTTAACCACGTAGGCTGATACCCACCAAAATTCATTGCAGGCTTTTTCAAAATCAATCGGGCTAGCTGGATCCGTCCAGTAACGTTGAGGACTTGTAGTATAGGACTCAAACAAGCCTTTCTCATCTTTCAAAACTGTATAATCAGCTTCGCTATCCACCCACTCTTGAATGTGGTCTTTGGGGCAGAGGGTTAAATCTATCCGATTGCCATCTTCAAAAAGCATGAGATAGAGGCGACGGTTGCCTAGGACATTATACTGCTCAATCATACGAGTGCCAAACTGGTCTAACCAAGCAAGATTGCTTGTTAGAATATCTAAGTCATCCACAACATAAACCACGTCGTAATCCTGAAACTCATCTTTTGGTGCTTTTGGATCAGTTCGTGAACCAGACATGGCGACAGCCTCGATTTGGAGCACTTTTGCGGTTTGAAAAATTAAACCAAGCATTTTGGATTCTGTTTTCATGATCATATCTGATTTATTAATTTTCATCTTGTTATAAAAGTGTAAAAAATCACATTAGTACACTTAAACATACTGTAATCTTGTAATTTATAAAGTAATAATTCTCTTCAGCGATATAATAGTTAGATAAAAATAATGCTCTATTCTATATTTGCATTAGTAGCAAGACTTGCAGCATAATATTTGTCATAAATTAAATTTTCATCTAAAGATTCTATTAAATCTTTGTTGTAGTCTATATCCTTCATTAAAGTAGGAGCATATTTTTGTAAAAGTAAATAGAAAATTCCATAAAAAACTCCCGTCTCCTGTTTATACACAGGAATTCGAATATCCAAAGAATATTTTTCTTTGCTCTTTATCTTTTTTTACCGCACTTAATGGCAACGCGATATCTCAGGTTACAACTTCTATCAACCAATACATGAAACATAACATCATTAGTACCCTGTTTTAAACTTTGAGAGCAACTAACAGATTGTCTATTGATATCCTCGCGCAAATCAAGAATCGGAATTCCACCACCATTAAAACCGCCACGCCCCTCTTGAGGTCTATAGAATCGATTTTCCTTTCTGTTGTAGATTACAACCAACTTTAGACGAGGAAACTCATTTCCATTATCATCAAATACTGAAACTTTTAGAGTTTCTAAACTTCTATTCTTTTTGAACTCAGAAATAAATTCATCAAATTGATATATAAGTAAACTTTTGATATCTCCAGACTTTAAAACATGAGCTCCATCTATAACTTTCTCTATTTCATTAATTATTTTATAAGTGTCTTTCTCACAGAATGAAAATTTAACACTGCATTTCCGTAGCGACTCTTCCTTAGTTCCATTGTTATAAGCTAGCAGCACAAATTTTTGATTACCATCATAAAAACCGCCATCATATTGAATATCTGAAAAATCATTATTTTGTTTCTTGATATTATATAATTCAATATTTGTTACTGATTGAGTAGTACTTCTTTTATTTTCTACAGTTAAAATATTTAATATAAAATTTGAGTATAATCGTTGTCCAGAAGTCACTTGTTCAGGCATTCCATTCCTGTTATTTATGTTTGAAATATTACTCCCAATTATAGTTATTCTTTTTTTATTATCAAATCTATTTTTTAAAACATGTACTGTAATCGGCCCCAAAATCGTAGTCACCATCAGAGCTATTATTATCCACCACCACTGTTGTGATAATGGTAGATTATTTTGCTGTACATTTTGTGTTACTATAAACATCCTTTTCAATATCTCCTCAAAACACCATTTCCCCACTCTCTTCCAGCGTAAACTTGACATTATCCTCAATCCACTTACGGCGTGGTTCGACCTTGTCTCCCATGAGGACGTTTACGCGGCGTTCAGCACGTGCTAGATCTTCAATCGTAACACGAATGAGAGTGCGGGTTTCTGGATTCATAGTTGTTTCCCAGAGTTGGTCCGCATTCATCTCACCAAGACCTTTGTAGCGTTGAAGGGTTGCGCCTTTACCGAACTTTTTGCGGAGTTCTTCTAACTCACCGTCTGTCCAAGCATAGGCCACTTCTTCTTTCTTGCCTTTCCCTTTGGACATCTTGTAAAGAGGCGGAAGGGCGATATAGACATGTCCTGCCTCGACTAGTGGACGCATGTAGCGGTAGAAAAAGGTTAAAAGAAGAGTTTGAATGTGGGCACCATCGGTATCCGCATCGGTCATGATAATAATCTTGTCATAGTTGGCATCCTCAATGGAGAAGTCTGCTCCCACACCCGCACCGATGGTATAAATCATGGTATTGATTTCTTCATTTTTGAGAATATCCGCCATCTTAGCCTTGGCTGTATTGATAACCTTACCTCGAAGAGGTAAGATAGCCTGAAACTTACGGTCACGACCTTGTTTAGCAGAACCACCGGCAGAATCACCCTCGACCAGGTAGAGTTCATTCTTTGCTGGATTTTTAGACTGGGCTGGGGTCAATTTTCCAGACAGCAAGCCTTTGTCTTTTTTATTTTTCTTGCCATTTCGGCTCTCATCACGCGCCTTACGGGCCGCTTCACGGGCATCACGAGCCTTGATAGCCTTTCTGATGAGATTTGAAGCTAGTTCTCCATTCTCCATTAGGAAGAAAGTCAACTTATCAGATACTATGCCATCCACAACAGGACGAGCCAGAGGGCTTCCAAGTTTGTCCTTGGTCTGTCCCTCAAATTGAAGGTGTTCTTCCGGAACTAGGATAGAAAGAACAGCTGCTAGTCCCTCACGATAATCTGAACCTTCTAGGTTTTTATCTTTTTCCTTGAGAAGTCCCGTCTTACGCGCATAGTCGTTCATGACCTTTGTAATGGCAGACTTGAGTCCCGTCTCATGCGTCCCACCGTCCTTGGTACGAACGTTATTGACAAAAGACAAGATGTTATCTGAAAATCCATCATTGTACTGGAGGGCAACTTCCACTTGGAAGCCATTGTCTTCGCCTTCAAAGTATAGGACTGGCGTCAAGGTTTCCTTGTCTTCATTGAGGTAAGAAACAAAGTCTTGTACCCCGTTCTCATAATGGAATTCGATTGCTTCATCTGTTCGCTTATCTGTCAAAGACAAGGTAACATTTTTTAAGAGAAAGGCTGACTCATTGAGTCGTTCTGAAATGGTATTGTACTTGAAGTCTGTCGTAGAAAAAATCGTCGCATCAGGCATGAAGGTGACCTTGGTACCTGTTTTAGACTTGGGCGCTGTACCGATTTTCTTCAAGGTTGTGACGGGTTTCCCACCATTTTCAAAACGCTGTCTATAGACTGCACCATCACGGGTGATTTCAACTTCCAACCAGCTTGATAGGGCATTAACAACAGAAGACCCCACCCCGTGGAGACCTCCAGATGTCTTATAACCTCCTTGACCGAATTTCCCTCCGGCGTGAAGAATGGTAAAGATAACCTCGACAGTTGGAATTCCCATGGCGTGCATACCAGTCGGCATCCCACGACCTTGGTCTTCTACTGTTAAACTTCCGTCTTTATTGATAGTCACATCAATGCGATCACCGAAGCCAGACAAGGCCTCATCGACTGCATTGTCCACAATTTCCCAGACTAGGTGATGGAGACCAGCACAGTCAGTCGATCCGATATACATCCCCGGACGTTTACGGACTGCATCCAACCCTTCTAGCACCTGAATGGCGTCATCATTGTAGTTATTAATATTGATTTCCTTTTTTGACACAAGGAACCTCCTATTCGTTCATCTTTTCTATTTTACAGGTTTTCTAGGGATTTTGCAAAATTTTTCCCATTCAGCCGTCACAATTTTACAGGATATTCTCTGACTTTCGAAAGCATTTCATGGTATAATAGGTCTATGATGACATTTGTATTATTAATTTTAGCTTATCTGCTAGGTTCGATTCCGTCTGGTCTTTGGATTGGACAAATCTTCTTTCAAACAAATCTGCGCGAGCATGGTTCTGGTAATACTGGAACGACTAATACCTTTCGCATTTTAGGTAAGAAAGCTGGTATGGCAACCTTTGTGATTGACTTCTTTAAAGGGACCTTGTCCACTCTACTTCCTATTCTTTTCCACCTACAAGGTGTATCGCCTCTTGTCTTTGGACTTTTAGCTGTAATTGGACATACCTTTCCTATCTTTGCAGGATTTAAAGGGGGCAAGGCTGTCGCAACTAGCGCTGGAGTTGTTTTCGGATTTGCGCCTATCTTCTGTCTCTACCTAGCAGTCGTATTCTTTGGAACCCTCTATCTTGGTAGTATGATTTCCTTGTCTAGCGTTGCCGCTTCTATCGCAGCCGTTATCGGAGTTCTCCTATTTCCACTATTTGGTTTTGTCCTAAACAGCTATGACCCTCTCTTCATTTTGATTATCCTAGCACTTGCTAGCTTGATTATCATTCGTCACAAGGATAATATCACACGCATCAAAAACAAAACTGAAAATCTCGTTCCTTGGGGACTAAACTTGACACATCAAAATCCTAAAAAATAAAACGCCAGTTTAAACTGGCGTTTAAAAATATTCTATTACACTAGTATCCTAGTGAAGAATTTTAATATATAAACTTTCTAAGTAATAATTTTCATGGTGGAAATAAAAATGAAAAATATAATTAGTGATCGTATATCAAATAAGCAAATTATAAAAGATTTTATTAGCAATTTCATTGGCTCTTTGAGCGGGAAATCTTTCAATTTTGCTTTAGGTCTGATGCTACTGGATCAAACAAAATCTGCAATGAGTTTTGGGATTAATATGATTATTTATCCTTTAGTCAGTTTGATTTTCTTAATTCCCATTGGTAATCTAGTAGACAGATACCCACACAAGAAAATTTTAATATATAATTTCATCTTTAGGATTTTTATCTTTCTTTTGTTTTATACTTTTTATTTTCTTATGGATTCTTCTAGTATCTTATATCTAGTAATTCCATTTGTAATACTCCACTCTATTACAGTCAATATAAGTGATACTTGTTATTCAGCCTCAATTCATGAATTAGTAAATGATAAAAAAATTCAAAGATTAAGTTCTGTTACACAGACTGCCATTGCAATTGCAACCATGATTTCTCCAGCTATTGGAGTCATTTTTTATGGTTGGTTAGGTTTTGCAGGTTTTATTCTAATTGAAATTTTTGCAAATCTCCTCTCTTTAGGAGTTCTACTTAGTATGAAATTTTACTATGAATATAACGAGAAAGAGAACAAGGCTACGAGTTGTGAAAATCCTCTGCATGGAGTCAAAGAAATTATTCAATTTCTTAAAAAAAATCAAATTGTAAAATACATTATTCTTGTAAGTGTTATCCTCAATTTTTTCTACACATCTATCAGTATTGGGGTGCCATTTGTAGTAAAGGAACAACTTCTGTTAGGTAACTCAACAGTAGGAATGCTTGAAACTATGGCAGCAGTAGGAATGCTTTTAGCCAGTATTTCAATGTCACTATTGCCAGATAAGAAAGAAAACAACATCTTACTCTCGAGTAAGATAACCATGCCGCTTGTTCTCTTAACTATGGCTATTATTGGTTTAGGCATCACATTTGCATCAACTAACTCTCAAATTATTATTTCTTTTCTTGGTAGTATATTTATGGGAATCATAGCGTTTACTCTTGTTGTTTTAAATATTATTGTGATGACTTACCTTCAAAGTTCCATCGAAACAAAATTTTTAGGCAGAGTAATGAGTACTTTATTTACACTAAATACATCTATCATGCCAATAGGTACCCTAGTATTCACTTATCTTTTTCAAAAAGAAGTGAATGGAGGGGTGATATTCATATTTGGAGGAGGAACCCTCCTAATATATATAATTATAATGTTGCCTAAAATTTTTAGAATACTAAAAATTGAAAACTAAGTTTAATTAGAACTTAAAATTTAAGAGTTGCTTATTCGCTATAATTTACTATCATATATTTCAAAACTGAAATTTTAAAAATAGAAAACGCCAGTTTGAAACTGACGTTTTTTTGTATGCTTATTTTGACTTGATGTAGTTGATACCGTCTGCCTTTGGTGCGACTGCTTTTCCAAAGAAGGCTGCCAAGACAAGGATGGTCAAGACATAAGGGGCGATTTGAAGGTAAACCGCTGGCACTCCTTGTAGGAAAGGTAATTGAGAACCGATAACTGCCAAACTTTGTGAAAGTCCAAAGAAAAGACTAGAAAGCATAGCACCGATTGGGTTCCATTTACCAAAGATCATTGCCGCAAGAGCGATAAATCCAGGACCGACAATAGTTGTCACTGAGAAGTTAACTGAAATGGATTGAGCATAAATCGCTCCCCCAATTCCACCAAGAAAACCTGATATGATAACTCCAAGATATCGCATCTTGTAGACATTGATCCCCAAGGTATCCGCTGCTTGAGGGTGTTCACCGACAGAGCGAAGGCGAAGACCAAAGCGTGTCTTAAAGAGAATAAACCAAGCAAAGAATGAAAAGGCAATCGCGATATAACCTAGTAGACTGGTTGACTTGAAGAAGATATCTCCAATCACTGGGATATCAGCCAAAACTGGGAAATCAAAACGTCCAAAAGTCTGGCTTAAGTTATCCGTTTGTCCTTTGTTATAAAGAACTTTAACTAAGAAAACCGCTAGGGCAGGAGCCATCAAGTTCAATACTGTACCACTGACAACATGGTCCGCACGGAAATGAACCGTTGCGACGGCATGGATGAGGGAGAAAATGGCTCCCACGATACCAGCAACTAACAAGGAAATCCAAGGAGTCGCTGCTCCAAGTTGTTCTGCAAACTCAAGGTTAAAGACAACCCCAGAAAAGGCTCCCATAACCATAATTCCTTCAAGACCGACGTTAACGACACCACCACGTTCAGAGAAAACTCCTCCGATACTCGTAAAAATAAGTGGTGCTGAGTAAATCAGCATAGAAGAGACCAAGAGGGTGAGTAATGTTGTAATAGACATCCTTACTTACCTCCTTTAACTTGTTTTTTTGGTTTGACAAAATGTTCGATAATATAGTGAACACTGACAAAGAAGATAATGGACGCTGTTACAATGCTGACAAGCTCAGACGGAACTTGCGCTGCGTTCATACCCGGTGCTCCTACTTGCAAAACTCCAAATAAGAAGGCTGCAAAGAGAATTCCAATTGGTGAATTTCCAGCAAGCAAACTAACTGCCATCCCGTTAAATCCGATAGCTAATGATGATCCCTGAACGTAAACGTTTTGGAAAGTTCCAAGACCTTCTACCGCTCCACCAAGACCAGCCAAGGCACCAGAGATAATCATCGATAGAATGATTGTACGTTTTGCTGAAATACCAGCGTACTCTGAGGCATGGGGATTAAGACCAACTGCACGAATTTCAAAACCGAGAGTCGTTTTCTTGAGCAAGAACCAAATCACACCAACAGCAATGATGGCGAAGAAGATCCCGATATTCATACGAGAATTACCAGTCAACTCAGATAACCATGGTGTTTGATAAGTGGCATTGGCACTCACACGAATCGTTGAGTCCGTACTTTGCATAAAGTCTTTCGGAAAAGAATGAATAAAGGCGTTCCCTACGTACAAAACAATGTAGTTCATCATGATGGTTACAATAACCTCTGATGTACCTAAATAGGCTCTGAGAATACCTGGAATAGCACCTACAATCCCACCTGCAATCAAAGCAATTACTACGGTAGCTAAAATCAACATTGGGCGTGGCATGTCCGTATGCGACAAAGCAAACCAACCACTAAGAATCCAACCCGCTAGTGCCTGACCAGGAAGCCCAACGTTAAAGAAACCTGCACGACTAGCAACTGCAAACCCCAGACCAATCAAGATAAGAGGACCCATGGCACGGAAAATTTCACCAATCCCACGGAGACTACCAAAAGCTGTATAGAACAACTCCTCATAACCCCAGATAGCATCGTAGCCGAAAATCCACATGACAATGGCTCCGAGCAAGATTCCTAAGAATACGGAAATCAAGGGAACCGAAATTTGTTGTAACTTTTTAGACATCATCCTTCTCCTTTCCCAAGTTTCCACCTGCCATCAAGATACCAAGTTCTTGTTTGTTAGTCGTTTCTGGCGACACAATACCTTGAATCTTCCCATCATGAATAACAGCAATTCGGTCTGAAACATTTAAAATCTCATCCAATTCAAAGCTGACAACAAGCACAGCTTTTCCGTTATCACGTTCTTCAATCAAGCGTTTGTGGATATATTCAATGGCACCGACATCCAAACCACGAGTTGGTTGGCTGACGATAAGGAGATCAGGATCACGATCAATCTCACGAGCGATAATCGCTTTTTGTTGATTTCCCCCTGAAAGAGCTGCTGCTGGGACAAATTCGCTCGCCGCACGGACGTCAAATTCTTCCATTAATTTTTTGGCATGTGAAGTGATATTCGCATAGTTTAAGATACCATTCTTGCTGAGTGGTTCTTTGTAGTAAGTTTGGAGAGCGATATTTTCTGAAATCATCATATCCAAAATCAAACCATCACGGTGGCGGTCTTCAGGAACATGCCCTACACTGAGTTCCGTAATTTGTCGAGGGTGCATCCCTACGATTGATTTGCCTTTTAATTCAATACTACCAGACTCAACCTTACGAAGACCCGTGATGGCTTGAATGAGTTCAGATTGGCCATTGCCATCAATACCTGCAATACCGACAATTTCACCAGCACGAACATCCAAAGAAAGATTCTTCACAGCTGGTACACCTCGGTTTTCATTAACAACCAAGTCTTTGATAGACAAGACTACTTCTTTTGGTTGTGGTGCCTGTTTCTCCGTTTTGAAGGAGACAGAACGTCCTACCATCATCTCTGCCAAGTCTGCATTGGTTGCCCCTGCAATTTCAACCGTCTGGATTGATTTCCCACGACGAATAACCGTCACTCGATTGGATACCGCACGAATTTCATCCAGTTTATGGGTAATCAAAATAATGGATTTTCCTTCTTTAACAAGGTTTTTCATGATAGCCATCAACTCATCAATCTCTGAAGGAGTCAATACTGCCGTAGGTTCGTCAAAGATGAGGATATCAGCACCACGGTAAAGTGTCTTCAAGATTTCTACACGTTGTTGAGCACCAACGGAAATATCTGCCACCTTGGCAGCAGGATCCACTGCCAAACCATAACGTTCAGAAAGAGCCTTGATTTCTTTAGTAGCTTCAGCTATATCTAGCACACCATTTTTAGTGATTTCACTCCCCAAAATGATATTTTCAGCTACTGTAAAAGCCTCAACCAACATAAAATGTTGGTGAACCATCCCAATTCCAAGACTAGCGGCTTTAGAAGGTGAATCTAGTTTGACAACTTGACCATTCACGGCAATTTCACCACTAGTTGGCTCGAGAAGTCCTGCCAGCATATTCATCAGAGTGGATTTACCCGCTCCATTTTCTCCTAAAAGTGCATGGATTTCACCTTTTCGCAGTTGCAAGTTGATCTTGTCGTTCGCTACAAATTCACCAAACACCTTGGTAATATCCCGCATCTCAATGACATTTTCGTGTGCCATATGCTTTTCCTTTCCGAGGTTTATTTTGTTTCAATAAAACCTGCTAATCGTGTTAACAAGTTCTATTGAGACAAAAAATTGCCTCAATTCTTAAAGAAGCGACCGATGGTCGCTTCCTAAGAAATGACTTTTATCCATTATTTTTCAGGAACTTTTACGCTTCCGTCAAGGATTTTAGCTTTTGCGTCTTCAACAGCTTTTTTACCTTCTTCTGAAAGGTTTGTTACTGCCAAGTCAACCCCTTTATCCTTCAATGAGTAGACAATAACTTGTCCACCAGGGAACTCACCTTTTTCTGTTTTGTTGGCAATATCTTTTACAGTTGTACCAACTTGTTTCAATGTAGATACAAGAACAAAGTTTGATTCTTTACCATCTTTAGAAGTGTATTTACCTTCTGCTGCTTGGTCACGGTCTACACCAATAACCCAAACTTTTTCGTCTTCATTTTTACTTTCGTTCAAAGATTTTGCTTCAGCAAAGACACCAGCACCTGTACCACCAGCTGCTTGGTAAACAACGTCTGCACCTGCAGCGTATTGAGCAGCTGCAATTGTTTTACCTTTGGCAGCATCACCAAATGAACCAGCGTAGTCAACTTGTACTTTGATAGATGGGTCTACTGACTCAACACCAGCCTTAAATCCAGCAGCGAAACGTGAAATAACTTCAGATTCGATACCACCTACAAAACCAACTTGTTTTGTTTTAGTTGTTTTCGCTGCTGCAACACCAGCAAGGTAAGCTGCTTCGTTATCAGCAAATGTTACGCTCGCAACATTCTTTTGATCTTTGATCACATCATCAATCAAGACATAGTTTAAGTCAGAGTGGTCTTTTGCTGCCTCTTCAACTGCATTGTGAAGTGCAAAACCAACACCGAAGATCAGGTTGTAACTTCCAGTCGCTTGTTGCAAGTTGTTAGCATAGTCTGCTTCGCTTGTTGATTGGAAGTAAGTATAACCGTTATCTTTAGAAAGATTGTGTTCTTTACCCCAGTCTTGCAAACCTTCCCAAGCTGATTGGTTAAATGATTTATCATCAACACCACCAGTATCTGTTACGATCGCTGCTTTGGTCTTCATTTCTGATGAAGATGAAGCTGCGTTACGAGAAGAGCGGTTACCACATGCAGCAAGTCCAACTGCTGCTACTGCAACTAGACCAAGGCCTAGCCATTGTTTCTTGTTCATTACTGAACCTCCTAAATAAGATGTGCAACGATGTTGCAAGTTTGGATTATTTGGTCACACAGACCACAGCCACTGCAAGAGTGACCCAGACTAATTTAAGTCTGTAAATGAGTATGGAAGTAACTCCCCGACCGTCATCTCGACCGTCGATTTATCTTTAGCGACTAAGGTCACTTTTAGATCTTTTTCAAAAAATTCAACCATGACCTGGCGGCAAGCACCACATGGCGAGATGGGTTTTTCAGTTTGTCCATAGACAATCAACTCTGAAAACTCTCTTTGGCCTTCGGAAACTGCTTTGAAAATCGCTGTACGCTCTCCACAGTTTGTCAAAGAATAGCTAGCATTCTCAATATTAACACCCGTATAAATGCTACCGTCCTTAGCTACTAAAACAGCTCCAATAGGAAAATGAGAATAGGGTACATAGGCTTGTTTGCTGGTTTCAATTGCTAGTTCAATCAACTCAGTAGTCGCCATCTGCTAATTCTCCTTTTAAAATTGCAACGCCAGCTGATGTTCCGATACGGGTAGCGCCCGCTTCCACAAAAGCAACAGCATCCGCATAAGAACGAGCACCACCAGCAGCCTTAACTCCCATATCTGGCCCGACTGTTTTACGCATCAACTTAACATCCTCTATAGTGGCACCACCAGTTGAAAATCCAGTTGATGTTTTGACAAAGTCAGCACCTGCTTTCTGGGATAATTGGCAAGCCACAACCTTTTCATCGTCTGTCAACAAGCAAGCTTCAATAATGACCTTAACCAACTTGTCACCACTTGCTTCTACGACAGCACGGATGTCCGATTCAACCAAATCAAGATTACCTGATTTGAGGGCACCGACATTGATAACCATATCAATCTCATCTGCACCATTTTGGATGGCTTCCTTGGTTTCAAAAGCTTTTACAGCTGAAGTTGTCGCTCCCAAGGGGAAACCAACTACTGTACAAACCTTTACATTTGAGCCTTCAAGTCCTGTTTTCGCATGTTTAACCCATGTGGGATTAACACAAACGCTGGCAAAGTCATACTCACGCGCTTCAGATAGCAAACGATCAATTTGTTCTTGACTTGCATCTTGTTTTAAAAGCGTATGATCAATGTATTTGTTTAATTTCATATTCGGATTCCTCTCTTTTTCATGAGATGATTTCAATTATTTCCTGCAAACGTTTCACTCCATCATTTATTTTAACATATTTTTGGAATTCTGTAACTAGTTGAGGGGAAATTTTTCCATTTGTATAAACTTTTGCGACAATTTCTCCCTTTTGAACGGAGTCACCGATCTTCTTCTCAAAAACGATTCCAGTTTCATAGTCCAAGTCATCAGTCTTGACTGCACGACCAGCTCCCAATCTCATGGCATAGAGACCAAATTCCATCGCTGGAAGGGCTGAAATGACACCTGACTCTTGAGCCAGGATATCTACTACATGCGCCACCTTGACTGGGCGATAAAGATCTTCTAAATCACCGCCTTGAGCCGCCACCATTTCTTCAAACTTAGCCAGCGCTTGGCCGTTTTCAAGATGTTGACGTACTTCTTCAACTGTCTTCTCAACATTTGCCAAACCAAGCATAATCTGAGCTAGTTCACAAATAAAGTGACTAATATCTTCTCGACCCTTTCCTTGAAGAATTTCAATTGCTTCTAGGATTTCGAGACGATTGCCAATGGCTCGTCCCAAGGGTTGGCTCATATCTGTAATGACTGCAACTGTTTTTCGACCAACTGCCTTCCCCAAATCAACCATGGTTTGAGCCAATTCGCGCGCCTCCTCAACAGTCTTCATAAAGGCACCCTCACCAACTGTCACATCTAGCAAAATGGCATCTGCCCCAGCAGCGATTTTCTTGCTCATGACAGAGCTTGCAATCAAAGGAATCGTGTCGACAGTCGCTGTCACATCACGGAGGGCATAGAGAAGTTTATCTGCTTTAACAAGCTGATCTGACTGCCCAATAACAGATACACCAATGTCCTGTACCTGACGAATGAAATCTTCTTGACTGCGCTCGACTTGATAGCCCTTGATCGCTTCTAACTTATCTAAAGTTCCGCCAGTGTGTCCTAGTCCACGACCACTCATTTTTGCCACGGGCACACCAAAGCTAGCAACAAGGGGAGCTAAAATCAAGGTCACCTTATCACCTACACCACCAGTAGAATGTTTGTCAACTTTAACCCCATCAATAGCTGACAAGTCAAACTCCTGACCTGTCTTAACCATATTCATCGTCAGGTCAGAAATCTCTCGTGTCGTCATTCCTTTGAAATAAACCGCCATAGCAAAGGCAGACATCTGATAGTCTGGAACAGTTCCTGCCACATAGCCTTCTACTAGCCACTTGATTTCATTTGAAGTAAGTTCTTGACCATCTCGTTTCTTTTGAATTAAATCAACTGCTCTCATTCTTTCACACTTCTAAGTATATAGTATCCCTTATTTTTCTTTACGATTTCACAATTTCCAAAAACGTCTTCCATCTTACTTTTAGCACTCGGAGCACCTTGCTTTTTCTGAATGACAATGGTTAAATCACCTCCATCTTTCAAGAAATCTCTGCTCTTTTCGATAATCTCATGAACAACTTGTTTACCCGCTCGAATAGGCGGATTAGAAATAACATGGTCAAATTTCCCTTCAACTTGTTCATAGATATTGGATTGGAAAATCGTTGCTTCAACCTTATTTCGTTCAGCATTTTGTCGAGCCAAGTCTAGAGCACGATTATTGATATCAACCATGGTTGCCTGAACTCCATAAGCCTTGGTCAAGGACAAGCCCAAAGGCCCATATCCACAACCCACATCAAGGACCGTTTCTCCTTTGTTAACCTCTAGACACTTCAATAAAAGCTGACTCCCGAAGTCAACCATTTTCTTACTAAAAACACCCGCATCTGTCAAAAAGGTCATTTTTTCTCCCAACAACTCTACTCTCAATTCATGAATATCGTGAGCTGCATCAGGATTTTCTGCATAATACATTTTACTCATGAAACTATTTTACCATAATTTGGCTTGAATTGTAAGTCGTTTACAAAGTGATGATAAAATGAAAAAAACTGAAGAATCCTAGTCAAAAAACCTTTTCTTCAATCTCTTTCAATTATTAGAAATACATTACAATCTATCGGGAACTACAAATTATCATAGTCAGGAAAAACAGATCGTTTGTAATTAGACGCATTTTTATCACTATTTCTTAACTAACCTTAAAATGCTTTATTATCAACAGGATTCCCAATATGATGTTTAGATAAAAGCCCAACTGATAAGTTTGTGTCAGAATTTCCAAACTTGTCCAAAGTCGTATCAAGTCTTCTAGCGACATACGGAATAGATATCCTTCTGTAGCAATCCACAAAATCAAAAATAGATAACTACCAGCAGCAAGCCATTTCGTCCACTGCTTTTTTACTAGCCAAGCAATCAAGAGTGAACAGATAAAGATAACTGTTACAATGGCATGTTCCATCAAAAAAGTAAAACCGTAATAGATTTCCACAAAGCGTCTACCATTATCCGCATTCGCTCCCCTTATAAAAGGTAGTGTAAAACTTAAAATAAAACAGAGTTCCAATATGTAACATCTCAAGATTTTCATTGTATACCTCCTATAAGTTGCGAACTAAAAAACCCACTTTTAATAACTGATAACTCTTCAGAAACCATTCCCTATCTCATCATTAAATTATTCAACCTCCATCTACCTCTATTATACGATATTGACTTACTACCATCAAGAAACCGCTTTATTTTTTTAGCTTTTTATGGTATGATAGACAAAATATCTAGGGGAAAACAAATGACCAACGAATTTTTACATTTTGAGAAAATCAGCCGCCATACTTGGCAATCATTGCATCGCAAAACAACCCCTCCCTTGACAGAGGAAGAGTTAGAATCCATCAAGAGTTTCAATGACCAGATTAGTCTGCAGGACGTAACGGATGTCTATCTTCCCCTTGTCCATCTTATCCATATTTACAAGCGCACCAAGGATGATTTGGCATTTTCAAAAGGAATTTTCCTCCAACGTGAAAGCAAATCACAGCCTTTTATCATTGGGGTTTCTGGTAGTGTTGCTGTCGGGAAATCAACAACTAGCCGACTTCTGCAAATCCTTCTCTCTCGTACAGTTACTGATGCTACTGTAGAGCTAGTGACAACGGATGGCTTTCTCTATCCCAATCAAACCTTGATGGATCAAGATATATTAAATCGCAAAGGTTTTCCTGAAAGTTATGATATGGAAACCTTGCTGAATTTTCTTGATCGCCTAAAGAATGGGCAAGATGTCGATATCCCCGTCTATTCTCATGAAGTGTATGACATCGTTCCTGGAGAGAAACAACGTGTCAAAGCTGCGGACTTTGTTATTGTTGAAGGCATCAATGTCTTTCAAAATCCTCAAAATGAGCGCCTTTACATCACTGATTTCTTTGATTTCTCCATCTACGTGGATGCTGCTGTCGAGGATATTGAAAGCTGGTATCTGGATCGTTTCTTGAAACTGCTCAGCTTTGCCCAGAATGATCCTGAAAGCTACTACCACCGGTTTACGCAAATGCCGATTGGAGAAGTTGAAGCCTTTGCACATCAGGTTTGGACCAGTATTAATCTCACAAATCTACAAAACTATATCGAACCGACAAGGAATCGCGCCGAGGTCATTCTCCACAAGACTAAAAACCACGAAATCGATGAAATTTACCTAAAAAAATAATTTCCCCTTGTCAAAACCTAAGTTTTCATATATAATGGTATAGTTAGTAAATATGGAGGTAAGAACATTGGCAAACATTAAATCAGCTATCAAACGCGCTGAATTGAACGTTAAACAAAACGAAAAAAACTCAGCTCAAAAATCAGCTATGCGTACTGCTATCAAAGCTTTCGAAGCAAACCCTTCTGAAGAACTTTTCCGTGCTGCAAGCTCAGCTATCGACAAAGCAGAAACTAAAGGTTTGATTCATAAAAACAAAGCAAGCCGCGATAAAGCTCGTCTTTCAGCTAAACTTGCTAAATAAGAAACAGTCCATAGAGGCTGTTTTTTTATCCTCTAATAAGAAAAGGTAGAAAATGAAAATCGCAATTATTGGATATTCTGGATCAGGCAAGTCAACTCTAGCTGAAACATTATCAAACCACTACTCCATTTCTAAACTGCATATGGACACACTCCAATTTCAACCTGGCTGGCAAGATAGTGACCGCGAATGGATGCTGGACGAGATGAAAAACTTTCTCACTAAATATAAAGCTTGGGTCATTGATGGTAATTATTCTTGGTGCTATTACGAAGAAAAAATGCTGGAAGCCGACCAAATCATCTTTCTCAATTTTTCACCATGGACTTGTCTCTTTCGAGCCTTTAAACGGTATCTCACATACCGAGGCAAGGTCAGAGAAAGTATGGCTGCAGGTTGCCCTGAACGCTTTGACTGGGCGTTTATCCGATGGATTCTCTGGGATGGGCGGACAAAGAATGCTAAAGAACGCTATCAATGGGTTCAAGAAACCTATCCAGAGAAAGTAATTGTCCTCCGGTCGCAAAAGGAGATGGACCACTTCTTAGATAATCTCGCATATAACAAGAAAAACCAACGTACTTAACGTTGGTTTTTTGCTATTACCCAATCATACTTCCGTTTGGTACAGCTGGATCAACTGTGAGAAGGGTTAGTTTGCCATCATGTTCAGCTGAGAGAATCATCCCTTGGCTGACATATTTTTTCATCATCTTACGAGGTTTGAGGTTGGCAACGATTTGAACTTTCTTGCCGACCAATTCTTGTTCGTTTGGATAGTATTTTGCAATTCCTGAGAGAATTTGACGGTCTTCACCATCACCAGCATCCAAGCGGAATTGAAGCAACTTATCAGAACCTTCCACTTTAGAAACTTCTTTGACTTCTGCGACACGAATTTCAACCTTATCGAAGTCTTCAAACTTGATTTCTTCCTTGCTTAGTTTGAGTTCGACTTCTTCTGGATTCCATTCTTTCTCGACGTCTGGCTTGTTGCCTTCCATTTGTTCCTTAATATAGGCGATTTCTTCTTCCATATCCAGACGCGGGAAGATTGGAGTTCCTTTGGCAACTACAGTCACACCTGCAGGTAAATCAGCCAAGCTCAAGTTTTCAAGGCTAGCAACTTCTGCCAAACCAAGCTGAGTCAAGACTGCACGACTGGTTTCCATCATAAAGGGTTCAATCAAGTGGGCTACGACACGAAGACTGGCTGCCAAGTGGCTCATAACACTTGCTAATTGGTCACGGAGTGCTTCATCCTTAGCCAAGACCCATGGGGCTGTCTCATCGATGTATTTGTTGGTACGAGAGATAAGAGTCCAGACAGCTTCAAGTGCACGTGGGTAGTCAACTTCTTCCATGTGTGTATGGTAGTCAGAGATAGATTGCTCTGCTACTTGAGCAAGAGCATTGTCAAATTCAGTCACACCTTCTACATAGGCTGGAACTTTTCCATCAAAATACTTATTAATCATGGAAACCGTACGGTTGAGGAGGTTCCCTAGGTCATTTGCCAATTCATAGTTGATACGGCCTACATAGTCCTCAGGAGTAAAGGTTCCATCTGAACCGACTGGGAGGCTACGCATGAGGTAGTAACGAAGTGGATCCAGTCCATAACGTTCTACTAGCATTTCAGGGTAAACGACATTCCCTTTAGACTTAGACATCTTGCCGTCTTTCATGACAAACCAACCGTGGGCAATCAAACGTTCTGGCAACTTGATATCGAGCATCATGAGCAAGATTGGCCAGTAGATTGAGTGGAAACGGAGAATATCTTTTCCGACCATGTGGAAGACTGTTCCGTTCCAGAACTTGTCAAAGTTAGTATGATCGTCTTGACCATAACCAAGAGCAGTCGCATAGTTGAGAAGGGCATCGATCCAAACATAGACAACGTGTTTTGGATTAGATGGTACTGGCACACCCCAGGTAAAGGTTGTACGAGAAACCGCTAAGTCTTCCAAACCTGGCTCAATAAAGTTACGTAACATTTCATTAAGACGACCATCTGGAGTGATGAAATCAGGGTGCGATTTGAAAAATTCAACCAAACTGTCTTGGTATTTGCTGAGACGAAGGAAGTAAGACTCTTCTGAAACCCATTCCACTTCATGTCCTGATGGAGCGATACCGCCCGTTACATTTCCAGCTTCGTCACGGAAAACTTCCGCAAGCTGGCTTTCTGTAAAGAATTCCTCATCTGAAACTGAATACCAGCCAGAGTATTCACCCAAGTAAATATCATCTTGAGCAAGCAAGCGTTCAAAAACTTGAGCTACTACTTTTTCATGGTAGTCATCAGTTGTACGGATGAATTTATCGTATGAGATATCGAGTAATTTCCAGAGTTCTTTGACTCCAACCGCCATCCCATCAACATAAGCTTGAGGTGTGATACCAGCTTCTTCAGCTTTTTGCTGGATTTTTTGACCATGCTCGTCAAGACCTGTCAAATAAAAGACATCGTAGCCCATGAGGCGTTTGTAGCGAGCTAGGACATCACAAGCGATGGTAGTATAGGCAGAACCGATATGAAGTTTACCAGATGGATAGTAAATCGGTGTTGTAATATAAAAATTCTTTTCAGACATAATTTTTCCTTTCCAGGCAAATGAAACCTGTTTTTCTAATACTTCATTATATCATATTTTTAGTGATTTTCGATAGGAAAATCCATACAAAAACAAGACAGACAAATGTCCATCTTGTTTTTTCTGCTCTATATCTTATTCATAACGAAGGGCTTCGATCGGATCGAGCTTAGACGCTTTATTGGCTGGCAAGACTCCGAAGATCATCCCAACACTTGCTGACACAGCCAAGCTAAAGAGAGCAATTGGGAGGGAAACCCCAACTTCGATACCTGCAATCATGTTTTGAAGCAATACTCCAGCTAACATGGTCATTCCAGCAGCAATCCCAAGACCGATAACACCACCTAGCAAGGTCAAGATCATGGACTCAATCAAAAACTGAACTAAGATATTAGCTCGTGTAGCTCCGAGAGCCTTCCGCAGACCAATCTCACGCGTGCGTTCTGTTACCGAAACCAGCATGATATTCATGACACCTGTTCCTCCAACAAAAAGAGAGATACCTGCAATGGCACTGATAACAGTGGTCATAAAACCAAAGATTTGTTGCACTTCTTGGAAGGCGGCAGTAGCATCCGCAACTTGGTACTCCCCTTGTTGAAGACCTGCAATCTCAGTCAGTTTTCGAGCCAACTCTGGACCCAAGGTCTGCGTTAGACTAGTATCATTGACACGAAAGACGATGTTCGAGATTTCATCAGTATTAAAATTGGCTGCAAGAGAGATATTGGTCGTAATTGGAAGACCACCAATCCCAAAGGCTTTAGCAGTTTTGGCTTCATTGCTAGTATAAACACCGATCACACGGTAACTAAATTCATTGACAGAGATGATTTGATTAACCGCGGCTTCTGGACTATCAAACAAACTCTTGGCTAGTTCTTCATCCAACAAAATCACACTGGCAAATTCCTTGTAGTCTTGCGGTCTTAGACTTCTACCCGCAACGATTTCATTTTCAACTGCGTTCATGTAGGTGCTATTTCCGCCTGTCAGAGTCGCTCGTTCAACCTTCTTATCCTTATAAGATAGGGTAACGTTAGTCGAGTTGGTGACATAGTAACTGTCTACTCCTTTGAGTTTAGCAGCCTCCTTGACCCAAGACTCCAGTGGTTTTGGTGGTTCAACATGAACATCCTCTTCTTTACCACTGACTGTCAAAGCGGATTGTTTCTGCGTAAAGGAGCCGTCCTTGCTTTTGATAGGAGAGAAAAAGACATGGATATCCTTCTGTGATTTGGTCATGTTTTTATTGACCTGACGAGACATGGAGTCCCCTAGAGCCATGATGACGACGACAGACGAAACCCCGATAATAATCCCAATCATGGTGAGGAAGGAACGCATCTTGTGGGCCATGATGGATGAAAAGGCAAATTTCAGATTCTGCATCTAGTTTTCCTCCTTTTCTACCTGAGCACTGTCGGACGAGATGATCCCATCACGAATAACAATCTGGCGTTTGGCATAGGCCGCAATCTCAGGTTCATGCGTGACCATGATAATGGTTTTCCCTTCCTTGTTTAACTCCACCAACAGCTGCATGATTTGATTTCCCGTCTTGGTATCCAAGGCTCCTGTGGGTTCGTCTGCTAGGATGATAGAGGGATTATTTACCAAGGCACGCGCAATCGCTACACGTTGCTTTTGACCACCTGATAACTCAGAAGGCAAATGATGACTGCGCTCCGTCAGCTCAACCTTTTCCAGAAATTCCTCAGCCAATTTCCGACGTTTAGAAGCCGAAACTCCAGCGTAAATCAAGGGTAATTCGACATTTTGAAGTGCATTGAGCTTGGACAAGAGGAAGAACTGCTGAAAGACAAATCCGATTTGCTGGTTGCGGACCTTGGCAAGTTGTTTCTCTCCAAGACCTGCAACTTCTTGCCCTCCAAGGTAGTACTCTCCACTGGTTGGTGTATCCAACATTCCGATGGTATTCATCAAGGTAGACTTTCCAGAACCAGATGGTCCCATAATAGCGACAAACTCACCTTCATGAACTTCTAGATTGATATTTTTAAGGACTTGTAGTTCTTGGTCACCATTTCGATAGCTCCTGCAGATATTTTTGAGACTAATTAGTTTCTTCATCAGCCTTCACCTCTTTTCCTTCTTCCAAGGAAGATGTTGGATTACTGATGACCTTGGCACCGTCTGTCAAACCTGAAGTAATTTCTTGGTTGTCTGCATCCGCATTCCCCAAAGTAACTTCTACCTTCTTCGCTTTTTTCTGGTTGTCAACGAGCCAAACATAGTTTTTATCATTTTCGGTAACAACACTTGTCAAAGGAACCAAGATAGCCTTACTCTTGTTTTTGACTTCAACACTGACTGAGAAGCCTTGTTTCAACTTACCGATATCGCTGGTCACATCAACAGTATAAGGGTATTTAGACCCAGTATTTCCTCCAAGGGCTGCATTTGCTGCTTCTCCATTGTTTTTAGGATAATCTGAGATATAGCTAATCTTACCAGTCCAGCTCTTATCTTGATAGACCTTCGAAGTAAAGGTAACTTCTTGCCCAACAGAAAGGTTGGCAAGGTTGTATTCAGACAACTCCCCTTTGACCTGCAAGTTTTCATTACTTACAACATGTACCACCACTTGGCTGTTACCCGTTGGTGATTTGGAAACATTACGATTGACTTCAACTACAGTCCCTTCTAGTGTACTGAGGACGGTTGCAGCATCTAGCTGAGCTTGAGCCTTGTTGAGCTGAGCCACAGCATCTGCACGGTTATCCTTGGCATCACTGATTTGAGAATCAATAGAAGATACTGAAGAAGTCGCTGCTTGCGCTTGTTCTGGGAGTCCAGCTTCTGTTGGAACCTGTGGAGAAGTTGGTGCAGCTGATGCATTTTCACGAGCTTTGTTTAACTCCTCGATATGACGGTCTGCCTTTGCAACTGCACGATCTGCTGCATCATAGGCAGCTTGAGCATCCGCACTGCTGTATTTGACCAAAGCTTGCCCTTCTTCGACCTTGTCCCCAACCGAAACAAGAATTTCATCTAAATCTCCCTTACTAGCATCAAAATAAACGTATTGTTCATTTTTTGCTGTAACCGTACCTGACAAGAGAACCGATGAAGCAACGGAACCTTCCTTAGCAATAACGATATGAGAGGTTTCATCCTTGACTGCTGACTGGGAAGGTTGTCTAAAAATCAAAATCCCTGCAGCACCGATAACAATAACACTGGCAACACCAATCGCTGTGTATAATTGCCATTTTTTTGCCTTTTTATTTCTTTTCATTTTCAAGCTCCTTTATTATTTTGCATTACAAAAACCATTATATCAGAAACACCAAGCCCAAACAATGACAGTTCAGATGGAAACAATGACAATTCAGGATCATTATTTCGTTCGGTATTCGTTTATTGGATTATTGTGCTAGATATATAATACAATATCTTTTTGAATTTGGCAAGCGTTTTTATAATTTTTTTACCGTAGCAGATTTTTGCATTCAAATGGTAAAAACGATAGAATATGTCTATCAAAGCTATAAGGAGTTTTCTATGAGAGAATATGATATTATCGCCATCGGTGGAGGGAGCGGTGGCATTGCCACTATGAACCGCGCTGGCGAACACGGTGCTAAAGCAGCTGTTATCGAGGAGAAAAAATTAGGTGGAACCTGCGTCAATGTCGGCTGTGTTCCTAAGAAAATCATGTGGTATGGAGCGCAAATCGCTGAAAGCTTCCACCACTACGGCCCTGACTATGGTTTTACAAGTTCAGATGTTCAATTTGATTTTGCTAAACTTCGTCAAAACCGTGAAGCCTACATCGACCGTGCTCGCTCATCTTATGACGGAAGTTTCAAGCGCAATGGGGTTGATTTGATTGAAGGTCGTGCTCATTTCGTTGATGCTCATACGGTCAGCGTCAATGGTGAATTGATTCATGCCAAGCATATCGTGATTGCGACTGGCGCTCGTCCAAGCATCCCAACTATTCCTGGAGCTGAACTCGGTGGTAGCTCAGACGATGTCTTTGCTTGGGAGCAACTTCCTGAATCCGTTGCGATTCTTGGAGCTGGCTATATCGCCGTTGAATTAGCAGGTGTTCTCCACGCGCTAGGAGTAAAAACGGATTTGTTTGTCCGTCGCGATCGTCCTTTGCGTGGTTTTGACAGCTACATCGTTGAAGGTCTTGTCAATGAAATGGAAAAAACAGGTTTACCTTTGCACACGCATAAGGTACCCGTCAAGCTCGAAGAAACGGAGCAAGGCATTACGATTCATTTTGAAGACGGTTCTAGTCACATTGCAAGCCAAGTTATCTGGGCTACCGGTCGCCGTCCAAATGTAGATGGATTGGAGTTAGAAAAGGCCGGCGTTACACTCAACCAACGTGGATTTATCCAAGTGGATGAGTATCAAAATACAGTTGTAGATGGCATCTACGCCCTTGGAGACGTTACTGGAGAGAAAGAACTGACCCCAGTAGCCATCAAGGCAGGACGCACCCTATCTGAACGCCTCTTCAACGGAAAAACAAATGCCAAGATGGACTACACGACTATCCCTACTGTTGTCTTCTCCCACCCAGCAATCGGAACTGTCGGTTTAACTGAAGATCAAGCTATCAAAGAATACGGCCAAGATAACATCAAAGTCTACAAGTCAAGCTTTGCATCTATGTACTCAGCCGTTACAAGCCATCGTCAGGAATCTCGCTTCAAACTCATCACAGCTGGTGCTGACGAAAAAGTTGTTGGCCTTCACGGACTCGGTTACGGAGTGGATGAGATGATTCAAGGATTCGCTGTTGCCATCAAGATGGGAGCAACCAAGGCAGACTTTGACGCTACAGTAGCTATCCACCCAACCGCTTCAGAAGAATTTGTGACTATGCGCTAAATACTAGAAGAGACCTCTTAAGGTCTTTTTTACATGCAAAATCGGCTGTTACAAAAAATGTTACCTTGATTGGAAGAATAGGTTGACTTTTGTTTCTGAATTAGTATAATAGTTACTATAATTTTGAAAAGAGGTTAACAGTTTTGAAGAAAGCTCATATCTATGCTATCCCTGCTATCGGTGCTGCTCTCATCGCCGTATTGGCACAAATCAGTCTCCCTATCGGTCCTGTCCCCTTCACTCTGCAAAACTTTGCGATCGGTCTGATTGCTACTATTTTTAGACCCAGGGAAGCCGTTCTATCTGTAGCTCTCTATCTCCTACTGGGTGCCATTGGTTTACCTGTTTTTGCAGGGGGAGGAGCTGGATTTCACGTTTTAGTCGGTCCAAGCTCAGGCTATCTTTGGTTTGACCTTGTCTATGCAGGACTTACATCTTATCTCATCCATCAAAATAGTGGCTATATTCACATTTTCCTAGCCAACCTCTTGGGTGATTCACTCGTCTTTGTCGGAGGTATTCTCAGCCTCCACTTCCTTGCTGGTATGCCACTTGACAAAGCACTCGCTGTCGGTATCCTTCCCTTTATCCTTCCTGACCTTGGTAAGATCATTGCGATTAGTTTTATTGGTCGTCCCCTCCTAGAACGATTGAAAAACCTTCCTTATTTCTCAAGATAAAAAATAGTCCAGAACAAGTGTTCTGGACTATTTCCTTTCCAATTACTTCCTAAGAACTAACTGAAAATCATCTCTCATCTAGAGATTATTTATTTTTACGGCTTACAAAGTACAATCCACCAGTCACTGCCATCAAAGCAAGTCCTGCAACTACTGCTGCGTTAGATGCTTTTTCACCAGTGTTAGGAAGTTGAGGTTTTGGACCTGGTTTTCTTGGTTCATTTGGTTTACCTGGTGTTGGTTCTTCTGGAACGTATGTATTTGTGATATTGAAGCCTTCTACTTCAGATGTATAACCATCAACTGGGACTTCTACTACAGAGTATTTGAATTTTGTACCTTTAGAATCTTTATAACGCTCAAGTTCTGTAAACTCATAAGTCCAACCAGTTGCTTCTGAGGCTACCGCAGTCTTACCAGTATCTTGACCATCGGCAAGAAGTTTCACTGTGATAGATGCTGGGCGGATACCGTCTTTGTTATCTTCATCTTTCCAGATCTTACGACCTTTTATAGAAGTTTTTTCTGGTGTATATTCATTGGTAATGGTGTACTTACCTTCTTTTTCTGTTGTGATTGTTGAAGTATATCCTTTCACAACCACTTCTTTGACTTTGTACTCGATTAGTTTACCATTTTCATACTTAGGAAGTGCTTTTGATTCAAACTTCCAACCAGTTGCTTCTGAAACTTCAATTTCTTGAACGACTTCTTTATCGTTTTTAAGAATTTGAACTTTTACAGATGTTGTACGTTTGCCGTCTTGGTTGTTGTTATCTTTCCACACCTTAGTTCCTGAAAGGATAACTGTATCTGGATTGTGAGTGTTAGTCACTACTTGACCAGTCACAGAGGCTTCATAACCAGCTGGTACATCTACTTCCTTGATTGAGTAAGCGATCTCTTTACCAGCTTCGTACTGTGGAAGATTTGTGAAGGATGCTACCCAAGTGTTAGCGTCAGTCTTATCCTTAGCTGTCAAGGTCAATTTCTTACCTTCAACGGCTACTGGATCCGCATTTCCTACTTTTTTATAAAGTTGAACGGTTACGGACTCAGGACGTTTGCCGTCTTGGTTGTTCGCGTCGTTCCATACTTTTGTTACTTTGTAGTCGATTGCTTTAGGAGCATATTTGTTTGTGATGGTAAAGTCTGTAATAGTTGATTCGTATTCTGCTACGGTTTCTTCGGTTACAGTGTATTTGATTTCTTTACCATCTTTATATTTTGCTAATTTCGTGAATTCGACAGTCCAAGTTCCATCTGCGGCTGCTTGAACTTCTTTCGAATCAACTTTCTGACCGTCTGCTAAAAGATTGATTGTAATCTTGGTTGGACGTTTACCGTCTTGGTTGTTCGCGTCATCCCAGTTCTTAGTTGCTTTTACATCAACTGTTTCTGGAGAATAGCTATTTGTGATGGTGAACCCAGATGCAGCGTCACCAGTAATTTCTGAAGTGTAACCAGGAACAGTTACTTCTACTACAGTGTACTGGATAGGTGTGCCACCCTTATCAGCATCAAGGTCTGTGAAGCTTCCAGCCCAACCGTTCGCTTCAGTCAATTCAAGGGTCTTACCTGTATCTTGACCATCTGCAAGAAGTTTAACTGTGACTGATCCTGGACGTTTGCCGTCTTGGTTCTCGGCATC